>CAVYKF010000015.1:0-61878 GCA_963769055.1 uncultured Alphaproteobacteria bacterium | reverse complement strand
TGAGGCATTGTCCTCGCGATCTTTGAAAAATCGCAGTTAGCAATTGGCACTTAGCACTTAGCATCTGGCACTTGCGGGTTTAGCTAAGTGCTAACGGCTAAATGCCAAAAGCTTCGCGCTATGCGCGATTAAGTTGTCGGTGATCTTACCGCGGGGGATCCACCCGTTCCCATCCCGAACACGGAAGTTAAGCCCCGCAGGGCCGATGGTACTGCACGCGAAAGTGTGTGGGAGCGTAGGTCGTTGCCGGCATAAATAAAGGCCACGTTGCGAAAGCAGCGTGGCCTTTTCCGTTGGGGTTTATGTGGCGCGGGCAGCCCCCGCCCGCGTGCCGGGAGCGAAAAATGCTTCAAGTTCGGGCAAGATACTAGGCGTTTGCTCTTCACTGCTTCTTCCGAAGGAATCAGCTCCCAGCCGCCGCCGACAGTTCGCGGGCGGGGGCGCCCGCGCCACACAGGCATCTACAATCCAAACTCCACATTCACCCACAACCACCGGTAATCCTCCGGTCTCACAACCAACCCGGCCCTAACCGGATTCTGCCGAATGTATTCGCATTTTTCCCGGAGACTCTCGGCTGATCGCAGCACATGGTCGAACGACTCTTCCTCCCACATGGGCCCCGAGCCATGACGGAGTTTATTGAAGCGGTGCGCCGTCGCGCTCTTCAGGCATTGAAGAATGTCGACCCATCCCGCAGAGGCGCGAGTAGAAGATGCACATGATCCGGCATGACGACGGCAGCATGCAGATGAATCCTCTTCCCATATGTCGGAGTCCTTCGGCACGCTCAGCGTAAACTCCGGTTGTTGCCTTATCCGTTTTGCTGCTAGCGTGAGGTTTCGTCGGTGAACTCCGGGACTCTGCGGCCAGCGCGAGGGAGCCGTCGCATCGTGCATTACAATGTCACTGCGCATCCAAACGCGGAATGGACTCTGCAGCAGTTCCGCGAGTGTTTGAACTACCTGATTCCGCTCGGCGAGAAGCATCTGCGGAAAATTTTGCGGGAGTGGGTGACGCACTACAACCAAGGCCGTCCACACTCGAGCCTAGGGCCGGGGATTCCCGAGTCTCGTGAAAAGCCGCTGCCCCGATTCAAAGCTTACCGGCATGAGTTGCCCGCGAATGCCGGAATCAGGAGCCGAGCAATCCTCGGCGGCTTGCATCACGAATACGAGTTGGAACATATCGCGGCGTGAAAGGAACGCGTAATAAATGAAGAGCCGGCGCACCTTGATCCGTTCTCCTTTGGAATGGCAGACGGCCACAGCTCCAGTGCCGCACCCGGCTATTCCCGTGCTGGCGGAGCGCGGGGGGACACAGCTCAAGACGCCACGTCCCGTCGTGCTGGTGGACACCCGCGAACAGAATCCCTTCGATTTCTCCCGCTTTGAAGGATGGTTTGCGGGGATTGAGAAGAAGTCACTGAAGTTAGGGGATTACTCAGTCGCGGGGTTGGAAGATGTCTGCGTAGTGGAACGCAAGGACCTATCTGACCTGATTCACTCCCTAAATGCCGAGCGCTCCGTCTTTGTGAACCGTCTGCGACTCATGAGCCGCTATCCCCATCGGCTGTTGGTCATCACTGCCGCATGGAGCCAAGTGAAGTCCCCATATCCCCACGGGGGCACGAATCCGAACCGTATCGCCCAGTCCCTGATTGCAGTTCTTGCCGGACTCCAGGTTCCATTCCTATGCACGGAAACTCACGAACTGGGCGAGGAACTGGTAGCCTCGTATCTCTACCAAATTCACCTCTACCACTGGTTGGAAACCAACGATCAGGGGCGCTTCCTGATGGACAACGACCTCTAGCAGAGAATTTCGCGAGTGAGGCCAAAGGAAGTTAAGCGTATCTCCGTAACCAGACGGAGTTTTTGCGGAGCACAAAACCTAAAGATGATGCGGAGAACAGGGAATGGATTCAGCGACTGGCGCCGCCTTCGGCAATCTGCAAATCGAGAGAGACGCGTTCGCCGTTAATCAGCACGGTCCCTTCGTTAACCAACTGCTGGCCGGTGCAGTCGTAGCTTGCATAGCAACGCAATGCTGAAAATGGGAAGAAGAACTCGACGGCCTCGGAGTGGGCGCTTGCCGCAGTCTTGCCTGCCAGGTGCACCGTCGTGCTGAAACCCACGCCGTCGAAGCTCTGGTCACCTTGGAAATATTCCAGCGTGGGACGCACTAAGTGGGCGATATGCTCATCAAACGCGAGTGCCGCCAATTTATAGCGCGAATCCCTGGCAGATTCTGCAAGTGAAGTGTTGATGGAGAGTTCCAAGTAGATGGCTTGGCGAAACGCGACGAATCTGGGGGGTGCGTAGCCGACGAAGTGGGCTTGTGCGTCCATCTCCTTCGTCATGTGGCCGATGATTTCCTGTCCGGAGGTTTGCAGAGAAGCGAGCGCCTGCGGTGAAGTGTCGCGCGGAGGTGGAGGTGGAGCAGGCGTTTCTTTCTGTTTTGGCGCTGCCGCGGGCGCGGGCTGAGATGCACCAGACTGCACGCCCGCGCGATCTCCTTGAGGAACCTCAGTTCCGGCTTCTGTGGAAGAAATCTCTTTCCCTTCCGAGGCATTGCTTGCCGAGCTGTCGGCAACCAACCGCCGCGCTTCGTCATTTAGCCAGATGGTGACGGGCTGGGCGTTCAAGAAATTTTTTCCCTCCAGCAACGCGGCCTGCTGCACGGTCTCGTTCTTGGAGCCAACAAGTCTTATGGCGGCCTGCTGCGGCAGGAAGACCATCAGGTTCTCGGGTCGCTCCATGTCGACGCCCATCACTTTCCCCATGATGTGGTGGGAAACTTCGACGGCATAGCCTTGAATCTCGTGGTTCGACTGAAAGCGCGGCACCACGCCCTCCAGAACAGGCATGACCACGGCAAGAAATGTGGCTCGGGCACGCTGCTCGTCGCTCATCTTTTGAGTCGAGTACGCCGCGTAGTAATTTCCTGTGATGGCCAGTACGGTGTGACCGTTGTAACTGTCGAAACGAATGGAGTGCTGGTCGGCGTGCTGTTGTTCTGCCTGATCAAGGTCGAGTTTGCGGCTGAGGTAGAACGGATACTCGAAGTGAGTGGCGAGAATGTCGCGCCCAGCGGCTTGCAAGTCTTCCATGTACTGCTGCTGCAGGGATCTGAGTTCGGGATCTTTGATTTCCCAGGGACTGACAACCTGGGCGGGACACGTGCTGCAGGCCAGCAGGAGTGGGACGAGCCAGACAAGTTTATTTCTGGACATACACCATTCCGGGACCCTGATATGGCGGATCGGATATCAGGCGGAGGTAGGCAATCAGAGCCTGGATTTCCGTCTTGCTGAGAGTATATCCATAAGGTGGCATCAATGCGGACTTGTTCAAGGCCCTACCGCCGTGGCCGATGATGGCGGCCAGATCGGCATCGCTCATTTTGTTGAGTGTGTCTCCATCGGTGAAAGCGTGAGGCTTGACCTCTAAATTGTCGAAATTGGAAACGCGCTCGGGCGTAGATTCGGAGTTGTGACAGCGGACGCAGTATTTTTGGTCGAGTGTATGTCCCAACTGTTGCTGGTAACCCAGTGCGATTTCAGCGAAGTTCAGCTCGATTCTTTTCTGCGTCTTGGTGGACGTACTGGCCGTAATCAGATAACGCGCGGCTATGGATCCGAGCGCGACGTTGGTGCTGAACTGGCCGCTGGAGTCGGTGAGGCCCACCGGAGGATCGAAACTCACTCCCGCAGGCCCGTTGAATTTCACCAGCGCTCCTGGAACGGCGGTCCCCTGCTCGTCGTTGACTTGCACGATCACGGGCTGGTTGAGGACTGCGCCGGTTGTGCCGATTTGCATGCCGCCGCTTGATTCGACGAGAGCCGCGCCGAAAGCGGTTGGTTGCAGGGCCGTTGGAGAAGCCGATGTGCTTGGCGCACCCGGCGCTGCCGATGGTGACGGCAATCGCGAAGAGAGTCAGCGAAGATCGGGTCATTTCTTCGCCTCCTGCTTGCCGGAGTTCCGCTGCATCATCAGAAAGGCGGTCAAGGCGCGGGCATCTTCATCGCTCATATTGAAGTTCGGCTCAATGGCTCCGGGCCGCAGGGCCTGCGGGTTCTTCAACCAGTTGAAGATCCAGGCCGCGTTCAAGCGCGATCCCACTTGCGTGAGCGTCGGACCAATGTACCCTTTGTCGGTCTTAGGATCCACGATATGGCAAGACTGGCAAGCATACTTGGCATAGAAAAGCTGTCTTCCCTGTTCGACTTGAGCCGCGGGATATCCGCTGGCCGGCATCGAATCGCGGTCGAAGGCGGAGGTTTGATAGACGGTCATGATGTACTCGGTCAGCTCGTTGATGTCGCTGTCCGAGAGATTGAACCTGGGCATGCGGCGGATCAGTGCCGGCCGCAGCGTGTTGGGATTCTTCAGGAACGCCTGCAGCCATGGCCGCTGCACCGCGCTGCCTTCCCAGCTGAGGTCGGGGGCCATGTCCCCGCCGTGGCCGTTGATGGTGTGGCAACTGAAGCAGGCCAGATCGGCCATAAGTTTTCCGGCTTTGCCGGCGGGTTCGTAGTCCGATGGCTGCGGCGCCGGCACAGTCAGCGCGCGCGGCAGGCTTTGGCTTCGGTCCGTCAGCGAGAGCAGAGCCGTAGTCAGAGCGTCGACCTGCTCCGGCGCGAAACCGAACTGCGGCATCTTGAGCGCCAACCCGAACGACCGGGGCTGGCGGATCTTCGCGGAGATGTAATCCGGCAAAGTGTGCGGCATCCCCGGCAGGAATACCAGCTGCGTGATCGGCTTGCTGCCAATTCGGGTCAGCTCGGGGGCGAAGTTCTCTGGCTTCTTGACTCCACTGACCTCGTGGCAGGCGGCGCAGCCGTACTCCGTGACTAGAGTCTTGCCGTGCGAAATTTGTTCGGGCGTGGCCGCGTCCAGGTGCACGTTGGCCAGCAGATCGGAATCCGTCTTGTTTTCGAGATAACTGCTGAGCAAGGAGACCTGCGGATCGTTGAGGCGATAGTGCGGCATCGCCGTTTTGGGATCATAGGTCCGCGGGTTACGCAGCCAGGCCTGCAGCCATTCCGGTTTAACCTTGCTGCCCACTCGGGTCAATTCCGGGCCAATATCCCCGCCCACAACATTGCCAGCTGCATTCTGCACCGCGTGGCATGAGGCGCAGAACGACTCGCCGTACAAACTCGCCGCGGCCGTTGGATCAGACGGAGCCTTCGAAGGCGGCAGCGTCGCCGTATCTCCCGGCAATGGCGTGCTGTTCGCGATCAAGAAAGCGGATATGTCACGGGCATCCGGATCACTCAGCTTGAAATTCGGCATGGTGGCAGAAACGGCGTAGGTCTGGGGATCCTTCAGCCAAGCGTAAATCCATTCTCGAGTGGTCTTGTCCGCGATGTGAGAAAGCGAAGGTGGGTCGTCAGTCGCTTTCATGGTGCCGCCGTCGGGCAGCTTGACCGTGTGGCAGTGGACGCAACCGTACCGAGCCAGAAGGGTCCGGCCCAAAGTCAATTGGGGTGTGCCTTCGAGCGGGGCGCGATGGCACTGCCCACAAGAAGACTCGATATATCGTGCCGGCAGAATCGGCTGCTCCCACGCCAGCGTGCTGCGATGAGCCTCCTCGACGGTTGTGGCAGCGCCTTGCCCGCGATGACAGACCACGCAGCCAAACTCATCCAGCTTATGGGGAATCACGGGATGCCGGCGGAACGGTTGCGTACTCACATCCGAGAGGCTGGCTTCCTTCAGTCCGACGTGACAGGTCGTGCAGCGGTCTACCACGCCGAGATCCGGAAGCCAAATTTGCTGAATTCCGCTCTGAAAATGGCGCTGCAGGGTAACCGCATCGCCGCGCCCCCGAATTAGACTCAGGTATTGATTTTGATAATGGCGCCACTCGCTAAAGTGGTTCTTTGCTGGAGCAATGGCCAGCGAAATCAGCAAGAGCAGGCTGACCACACCAAAGGCGCGGACGGGGTCGCCGAACAAAGTCCGCCACACGGCCGAAAGTGGGTTCTTCGATGGTTCCACTTAGCTCCCCCAGGGCCAGACCCAGGACCAACCTGGGCCACGAAAGAACGTGCCAACCGCAGTGAGGACGACCAGTTCGAACAGGAACCAGGTCATGACCCAGTAGGAAAGCGGCTTGGACGCAAGATAACGCTGGAAAGCCGAGGAAGACTGCGGCGAACTCTGCCCAGCCACGAGCATGAATCCGGCAATCATCAGGGTCGGCGCCAATGCTACATAAACGTGAAAAACCAATAAAAACAGCGAGAGTCCAAGCGCCACCACGTAAAAGATCCGCAGCCGGAGCTTGCGATGCTTGCGAAACAAGCCTTCCGCCTCGATGTTGATATTGAAATAGGGGATGACAACTAATGCGATCACCACCAGCGTCGGGGCCAACACGCCGGCAACCACCGGCGGGAAGTAGTGCAACATTTCTTGCAGTCCCAGGAAATACCAGGGCGCCTTAGCGGGATTGGGGGTGTGGGAAGGATCAGCCAAACCCTCAAGCGGCGCATTGAATAAGAGTGAAATGATAACCAGGGCAATCGCGAGGACCTCGATGGCGACCGCCGCGCGGAACAAGACTTCGGGATAAGTCTGGATATTCTCTTCATCGGCGGCTTTTACCTGAGCCGAGGTGCGCCGGGTGACAAAAGCCACGCGTACCGGCGACTTGCGCGCATTGGAGTCCATGCCGGCGACAAAATCCTTGGGATCGCTCATTGCGAGTCCTCCGCCGTAAACGGAGCCGGCTTCGCCGCCACTGTCTTAGGCTCGCTCGGGTGCGCATAGAGGCCACCATCCTTACGAATCCGCCAGAAGTGCACAGCGATGAAGAGAATTGCGGCCAGGGGCAAAATCACGCAGTGCAGAACGTAGAAACGCAGGAGCGCGTTGGCATTTACCTGGTTGCCGCCCAACATCAGGAAGTGAACTTTATTGCCAACAACCGGCACGGCCGACGCGATATTCGATCCCACGGTAATGGCCCAGAACGCCAGTTGGTCCCAAGGCAGCAGTTCGCCGGAATCGACGGAGCCGCTCGGCGAACGGGAAATATTTCAGGACGAGGACTGAGCCACGACCCCGCAAGGGGGCGAAACGGTTCAGTGAACCGTTTCGAGTGGCGAAGGCCCTGAGCGCAAGCGAAGGGCAGCGGCAACAAACTCAACCGAAGTAATCGGTAGGTGACGCCGATGCTCAAAAAGTTTTAGCCGTAAACAAATGCAAAAAGGCGTCCGACCTGTCGGACAAATTTTCCTCCCTCTGCCTCTCCTCTCCCTCTGCTCTGTCTCTTCTCTGCCTCTGGTCGCGCAGGCTGCTAGCAAGCCGTGAGGTCTCGCTGACGCATCTGGGCGTGCTGTTCCTGGACGAGTTGCCCGAATTCCCCGGTATTAGGTAGCAATGTTCCAAAAATTGTTTCCTGGTCCTTTTCGGCGGCCTATTCCGGATGGATTCCGAGATAGCCCAACTTTCGGCTACAATCGCCAAATGGGACGGGAGCGGCTCTACAATCGGCGGCTGGTTATTTGCGCTGGCGCTCAATATGAGTGCCGGAATCGTGGCCAGCTATGCGGCTGGGCCTTGGTAGCGGTGTTCGCCCTGTCAGGACTGGTCGTATTAGGGGTAGCCCACTGGCCAGAGGTAATCCAACAAATAAAGCGAATGGGCTCCTAAGGGGTAATCTTAACCTAGATCGCTTCATTTCCGTGCTGACAAAGCTGGCGCTGCTTGGGTTGATCACGTATCTCGCAACTAATGCCTACAGGTATTGGTCTGTTCCAAATCCCACGCTTTTTCAGCCTGAGTCTTGGGCCGCGCGCAGAGCGTTCGTTCGGCAGACGCCTGAAGATCTAGAAGGTTATTATCGCACTTATACGCATGCCGAGGCAGATAGCCGGAATATAGCGGGATAGTCACCGCATGAAGCGCGCGCTGATCTACATTCTCGGTGTTCTGGTGGTGGCCAACCTCGGCCTCTTACTCAGCGGCTATGGAATTCGCCTATCCAGATCACATGTATGTACTGTTGCCTGCTGTGGTCCGAAGTGTGAGCCTGTTCGTGCTGGTAATATCGCTATTTTCATTAGTTATTTCGTATCTAACTGGATTTGCAGCGATTCACCCTTTTGCGGCCATTTTGGCCGCTGCCGCCGCTATATCGTTTTTAGTGATGGGGGAGGCGCTTAGGCGCTCACAAAAAGACAATGCAGGCAGGTCCGGCAAGCTTTGACTGGCATAGCTATGCCCTAAGTTTTTTAGCTCGTTATGATTGGGTGTTTGTTGCCATTGTAGCGGTCTTTCTCTTGCGAAAGGCTGCCGGAGAGGAGCACCTTTTTAGAGACATGGCGCGAGAATTTGGAGCCATTATAAAGCTCATACGATCCATGAAGGCTCTAAATGCGCTGATCACGATTGCGCTTTGTCTAGTAATCGTATTGCTGATCGGGCCAGGCCGATTTGCGGAACTGGGGGCATTTCACGAAACCAACCTCGATCAAGAAA
Source organism: uncultured Alphaproteobacteria bacterium (assembly GCA_963769055.1). Lineage (GTDB taxonomy): Bacteria > Pseudomonadota > Alphaproteobacteria > Micropepsales > Micropepsaceae > Rhizomicrobium. The sequence continues at coordinate 53,383 of CAVYKF010000015.1, read as the reverse complement.
AATTGCAGTACGGGATGTATGCCTTCTGCATTGTTTTTCTGGGAACGACGTCGCTGATATCGCTGCGTCTTTGCAGGCACGAGCCCTAAACATCCTCCAATCTTATACCTTCAGCCTCTAAAGCTGCTAGCGAAGCCAAGAGGAATGTAGCTGCGAACGTGCCCCGCTTTAGCTTGGCCTTGATGGAATCCACGGTCTCCCCTTTAGGCCATGCTTTGCCAATCGTTCGGCCAAGCCCTCATAAGTTACGTCCGCCCGTTTCAATTCGGCCTTTAGATACCGGGATATCTCAGCGATCCGGCGCAGGCCTGTTCGCGCGCGCCCAAATGCGGCGCGGATTACCAATCCCGCATCTCCGGTCCCTTGTTCGACCGCATCGACCTGCATGTCGAGGTGCCGGGCGTGCTGGCCAGCGACCTTTCCCTGCCGCCGCCCCGCGAAGGCAGCGCCGAGATCGCCGCCCGCGTGGCCAAGGCCCGCGACATCCAGCGCGCCCGCTTCGAAGGCGGAAGCGTGCGCACCAATGCCGAGGCCGAGGGCGAATTGCTGGACCGCATCGCCACGCCGGAAGCGGCGGGCACGAAACTCTTGACCGAAGCGGCGGGGCGCATGCGGCTTTCCGCGCGCGGCTATAGCCGGGTGCTGCGCGTGGCGCGCACCATCGCCGATCTGGCGGGCGCGCCGCAGATCGCAAGGCCGCACATCGCCGAAGCCTTGTCCTACCGGCGGCTGGCGCTGCAGGCGTAGGGATCCGAGGTCTGATTTTGGTCGCACGGCCGGACGGGTTGGTAGCAACAGCGTACCAACGCTGCGCGCCCTTCGGGGCTCCCGTTCGATACGCTGCCGCTATCGAACTCCTGGCCGATGCTCCTAGCTTTTCAACTTATTCAGCGCGTCGAGATCGGCCTTGATGGCGCGGGCCGCCCGGCGCTCGGCATTGCGGAAATACTTCACGATGTCGCGTCCGTTGGCGGTGAGCGCGGCGCCGCCGCCCGACTTGCCGCCGGTGCGCCGTTCCAGCACCGCATTGCCGAAAATCTTCTCGATGTCCTGCAGCAGGAGCCAGGCGCGGCGATAGCTGAGTTTCATCTTCGCCGCGGCCGCGCGGATCGAGCCGGTTTCCTCGATCAGCTCCAGCAGCCGCGCCTTGCCGGGCCCGAGATTGCCGCTATCGCCGATGGGAAGTCGCAGGAATAGCCCAGCCATGCGCGCCATCCTGACGCGGAGTGCCGGGGCCGGGCAAGGCTTTTGCGCAAGCCGGAAAACGTGATATTCAAAAAAACATCACGACAGACCGGGGAAGCCATGCCGAGATTCCTGCGCCTTCTGGCCGCGTCGCTGTTGCTGGCGCTGGCCGCCGCGAACCCCGTCCATGCCGCCGATGTCACCGTGTTCGGCGCCGCCTCGCTCGCCGACGCCTTGAAGGAGATCGCGGGCGATTATGAGAAACGCAGCGGCAAGACCGTGGCGGTGTCGCTGGCCGCCTCCTCGGCCCTGGCGCGGCAGATCGAGGCCTCGGGCGGTGCCGATATCTTCATCTCCGCCGATCTCGACTGGATGGATTATCTCGACAAGAAAGGCCTGATCCAGCACGGCACGCGCGAAAACCTGCTGGGCAACCGGCTGGTGCTGGTGGCGGGCAAGGATGCCGATACCGACATCGCCATCGCGCCGCGTTTCGATCTTCTGGGCGCGCTCAAGGGCGGCAGGCTCGCCATGGCCGACCCCGATTCGGTGCCCGCGGGCAAATATGGCCGCGCCGCGCTGATCTCCCTGGGTGTGTGGAACGGCGTGATCGATCACGTGGCGAACGCGGAGAATGTGCGCGCGGCGCTGGCCTATGTCGCGCGCGGGGAGGCGCCGCTGGGCATCGTCTATGAGACCGACGCCAAGGCCGACGCGGATGTGAAAGTGGTGGGCGTGTTTCCCGAGAGCAGCCATCAGCCGATCCTGTATCCCGCCGCGCTGGTCAAGGACGCCAAGCCGGAAGCGCGCACCTTCCTGGCCTTTCTGGCGTCGCCCGCCGCGCGCGCGGTGTTCGAGAAGGACGGCTTCACCTTCCTGGCCAGGTGACGGTCCGGACCTCGGGGGCAATGCCGGCGTGGCGGCATGCGCGGTTCGCGAAGGACGCATTGCGCCCTGCCCTTTTTTTCGCCTAGCTTCCGGAGCGAAAATACACGGGAGGCATTTCATGCGTCTTTCCAGCATTGCGCTCGGTATGGCGGCATGCGCCGTCTGCGTCTCAGCCGCCTTCGCCCAGGCGGATAAGCTCGACCCGTCCCACATCGTCTTCACGCCGCCCAAGGATATCCAATGGAAGTCCGGCGATGGCGCGGACCAGGCGGTGATTTTCGGCGACCCCGGCAAGCCCGGCATCTACGGTCTTCTGATTCGCTGGAAGCCCGGACATTTCAGCCGCCCGCATTTCCACAATAGCGACCGTTATGCCTATGTCGTGTCGGGCACCTGGTGGGTGAGTTCCAGCGACACCTACGACCTGGCCAATACCCATCCCATGCCGGCGGGAAGCGTCGTCACCGATCTGGCGAACACGGTACATTATGATGGCGCCAAGGATACGGAAGCCGTATTGGAGCTGGTCGGAATGGGGCCGGTGACCACCACGCCGGCACAAGCCAAGAAGTAAGCAAAGGGATCCCGGGGGAATGTCGCACGGACTTGAGGCCGATCCCGTCACCGTGACGGTATTCCTGCTGTTGTTCGCAAGCGTGGCCGGGATCGGGCTGTTCGCCGCCCGTTGGCGCAAGCGCGATCTTTCGCAATTGACCGAATGGGGCCTGGGCGGGCGGCGCTTCGGCACCCTCATCACCTGGTTCCTGCTCGGCGGCGATCTCTATACCGCCTATACTTTCATCGCCGTGCCGGCGTTGATGTTCGGCGCCGGCGCGACGGGTTTTTTCGCCATTCCCTACGGCATGCTCGCCTATCCGCTTCTCTTTGTCGGGTTTGCGCGGCTGTGGTCGGTGGCGCGGCGGCATGGCTATGTCACCGCCGCCGATTTCGTGCGCGGACGCTTCGGCTCCCGCAGCCTGGCGCTGGCGGTGGCGCTCACCGGCATCGCCGCCACCATTCCCTATATCGCGCTGCAATTGTTCGGGCTGCAGGTGGTGATCGCGGCCTTGGGCATTCAAACCCTGCCCGGCCTGGCGGCGATTCCCAACCTGCCGCTCCTGATCGCCTTCCTGTTCCTGGCCTTTTACACCTATTCCAGCGGCCTGGGCGGCACGGCCCTGATCGCCGTCGTCAAGGATATCCTGGTCTATGCCACGGTGCTGGCCGCCATCGTGATAATTCCCATCGAGCTGGGCGGTTACGGCAAGATCTTCGCCAGCATCGATCCCAAGCTGCTGCTCTTGTCGCACGGCACGGCGGACAATCTGGGCGCGGGCTTTGCCTATTCCTCGCTGGCCCTGGGCTCGGTTCTGGCGCTGTTCCTCTATCCCCACGCGTCAACCGGCATGCTGTCTTCGTCCAGCCGCGACGTGGTCGAGCGCAATTCCATTATCCTGCCCATCTATTCCTTCGCCCTGGCGCTGATCGCGCTGTTGGGCTTCATGGCGGTGGCGGCCGGCGTCAAGTCAATGCCGGGATTTGCCGGCGGCTTCGACCGGTTCGGCAACAATTTCGCCGTGCCGGCGCTGTTCCTCTCCATGTTTCCCAACTGGTTCGCCGGCGTGGCCTTCGCCGCCATCGGCGTGGGCGCGCTGGTGCCGGCCGCGATCATGTCCATCGCCTGCGGCAATCTCTTTACCCGCAACATCTATCGCGACTTCATCGCGCCGGATTGCACGCCCGAGGCGGAGGCGCGCGTGGCCAAGATCGTGGCCTTCATCGCCAAGCTGGGAGCCTTGTTCTTCGTGCTGGCGCTGAAAAGCTCCTACGCCATCGAGCTGCAGCTTCTGGGCGGCATCTGGATCTGCCAGACGGTTCCGGCCGTGCTGGTGGCGTTGTTTACCCGCGCCATGCATCCCATGGCGTTGCTGATCGGCTGGGCATCGGGCATCGGCGCCGGCACGGCGATGGCCTGGAGCCTGGGACTCAAAAGCTCGATCTATGTGCTGCATGTTTTCGGCGTGGCGGTGCCCTGCTATGCCGCCTTGAGCGCCTTGGCGCTCAATCTCGCCGTCGGAATTGTGCTGAGCCTGGTTTTCAACGCGCTTTCATCGGGCCCACGCCCCGACGAAACCGCCGCGGCCGATTATGTCTAGATACTAAGCGCAGCGAATTTTGGCCGCTGGGCAGGAGCGAGGAGCGTTCATACGCTGCCGCTATGAACGGGCGAAGAGCCCATGAGCGACGAGCGACGCCCCCAGAGGTCAAAAGGCGCGCGCTTAGCCGAAGCGGCCGGTGATATATTGTTCCGTGCGCTTGTTGTCGGGCGCGGTGAAAATCTTTTCCGTCGCGCCATATTCCACCAGCTCGCCCAGATACATGAACGCCGTATAGTCGGAGGCGCGCGAGGCCTGTTGCATATTGTGGGTGACGATCACGATGGTGTAATCGGCCGAGAGCTCGTCGATCAATTCCTCGATCTTGGCGGTCGAGATCGGATCCAGCGCCGAGCAGGGTTCGTCGAGCAGGATGACTTCCGGTCGCGTCGCCACGCTGCGGGCGATGCAAAGCCGCTGCTGCTGACCGCCCGACAGGGACAGGCCGGAGGCATGAAGCTTGTCTTTCACCTCGGTCCACAGCGCCGCGCGCGTCAGCGCGTTCTCGATGCGGCCTTCCATCTCCGAGCGTGGCAGGCGCTCATAGAGTTTTATGCCGAATGCGACATTGTCGTAGATCGACATGGGAAACGGTGTCGGCTTCTGAAACACCATGCCGATGCGGGCGCGCAGAAGATTGAGGTCCTTGACCTTGAGGATGTCCTCGCCGTCCAGGGTGATGGAGCCTTCGGCGCGCTGGTTGGGATAAAGGTCATAGATGCGGTTGATGACGCGCAGCAAAGTGGATTTGCCGCAACCGGATGGGCCGATAAAGGCGGTGACCTTGCGATCGTAGATCGGCAGCGTGATGTTCTTCAGCGCCTTGCTGGGCCCATAGAAAAAGGACAGGTCGCGGATATCGATCTTGGCTTTTTCACTGTGAGCGGCACCGCTGACGGGTGCCGTGGTCGCGGCTTCCATAAGATCAATTCCGTTTGGTTTCGAGCAGGCGGGCTATGATGGAGAGCGTCAATACGGTGCCGGTGACCAGGAGTGCGCCCGCCCAGGCGAGCCTGTGCCAGTCGTCATAGGGCGACAGCGCGTATTGGTAGATGACCGCCGGCAGCGACGCCATCGGCGCATTGAAATTGGTGGTGAGAAACTGGTTGTTGAGCGCGGTGAAGAGCAGGGGCGCGGTCTCGCCCGAAATCCGCGCGATCGCCAGCAGCACCCCGGTGACGATGCCGGCTTGCGCGGCCTTCCAGGTCACGCTGCGGATGACGAAGCTCATCGGGGCGCCCAGCGCGCTGGCGGCTTCCCGCAAACCGCTGGGAACCAGGATCAGCATATTCTCGGTGGTGCGCACCACGACCGGGATCACGATCACCATCAAGGACAGGGCGCCCGCCCAGGCCGAGAAATGCCCCATCGGCAGGACCACGATTTCATAAACGAATAGTCCGGTGACGATGGATGGCGCGGAAAGCAGGATGTCATTGACGAACCGGACGACAAAAGCGAAGCGGGTATGCTTGCCATATTCCGCCAGATAGGTGCCCGCGAACAGGCCGATCGGCGTGCCAATGAAAACCGCGACCACGCTCATCAGCACGCTGCCCAGGATGGCGTTCAACAATCCGCCCGGCTGGCCCGGAGGCGGTGTCGAATGGGTAAACAGGGTGGGCGAAATCGCGGAAAAGCCTTGCGACAGCAACGCCGACAGAATGAATCCCAGCCAGACCAGGCCGAAAAAAGCAGCCGCGAAGGAAAGCGCGATGAAGACGCTGTTGGTGATCCGCCGGCGCAGATACAGGGATCGGGAAAAGGTCATTTGGTCCCCGCTTGCCGCTCCAAAGAGCGCAGCATCAGCTGGGCGGATGCCAGGACAACGAAGGTGATGAAGAACAGGATCAGGCCCAGCGAGATCAATGAAGAGGTATAAAGCGACGTGGTCGCTTCGGTGAATTCATTGGCGATGGTGGCGGAGATGGTGGTGCCTGGGGCGAACAACGACCTGTCTATGCTGTGGGCGTTGCCGATCACGAATGTGACCGCCATGGTTTCGCCCAACGCGCGGCCCAGGGCCAGCATGGCGCCGCCCACCACGCCGGAGCGGGCATAGGGCAGTACGACACGCCACATCACTTCCCAGGTGGTGCAGCCCAGGCCATAGGTCGCTTCCTTCAACATGGCGGGCACGGTTTCGAAGACATCGCGCGTCACCGCCGAGATGAAGGGCAGGATCATGATCGACAGGATGAGCCCGGCGGTGAAGACGCCGATGCCATACGGCGCGCCGCCGAACAGGGTGCCGACCAGGGGAATGCCATCGGTGGCATCGATGATCGGCTGCTGGAAATGCGCCTGGAACCAGGGCGCGAACACGAACAGACCCCAGATGCCATAGATGATGGAGGGAATGCCCGCCAGCAATTCAATCGCGATGCCGATGGGGCGGCGCAAGGGGCGCGGACACAATTCCGTGAGAAAGATCGCCACGCCAATCCCGATGGGCACGGCCAGGAGCATGGCAAGGGCGGAGGTCACCAGGGTGCCGTAGATGGAAGGCAGGCCGCCGAACTTATTTGAGGTCGGGTCCCAGGCGCTGGAGGTGAGGAAGGAGAAGCCGAATGCCCGGAAGGCGGGGATCGAACCGATCACCAGCGAAGCGATGACCCCGGAAAAGATCAACAGGACGGTGGCGGCGGCGGCCCAGGTGAGAAAGTGAAAGCGGGCATCGCCACGCCCAGCGCGTCGCGTGACCTCCGCTCTCGAGACCTTGTCGGCAGTGGCGTTTGCGTCGGTCAAGGCAATATCGGCCATAAATTGTGGAGCCTGCTTAGGGGATAGGCGCCAATTCACACGGCTCTCACGCCACGAACATCACAGTTATGCAAAGCTTTTGTGACGGTGGCGTTGGCGATCCCGGTTTGCCGCATAATACACTGATATTGAACGATAAAATCGAACGTTCCGCCGATGCCCGGCCGGTCAAAAGCTTAACCCGGGCTAACCAAACAACTTTAGGAGTTTTGTACCGGTTGGAAGGCAAAATACGGCGGCAAACCAGGAAAACCGAAAGAAGCTCGCCCAGGTGACGGTTGCGCGGCTCATTAGAACTGTGTTCGGCGCCGTGGCGGGGCTGATGCTTGTCATGGCCGTGGCCGACGTCATCTTGTCGGGCCATCTCACCATCGTCTCGCCGGCCAGCTTCGGCGCGCTGCTGAGCGTGGCTCTGGCCTTCCTGATCTCCAACCTTCTCAACTCGCGCGAACGCCACCGCATACTGGCCCGCCAGGCGGACGAATTGCGCGGCGCGGCGCAGCGGCTGGAAACCTCCCTGCGCAACGCGGCGGCGATGAATGCGCGGCTCTTTCAAAGCGAGATTCGCTACAAGGGCCTGGTGGACGCCCAAGGCGACGCCATCTTCCGGCGCGACGCCTCCAGCCGCCTCACCTACGCCAACGAAGCATTCTTCAGGATGTTCGGCCTGGATCCGGCGCACGCGATTGGCTACCCCTTTGCGCCCGATCTGCATCCGGAAAGCCGCGCGCCATTGTTCGGCTCCTTCGCCACCCTCGAAACCGGGCGCGGACGCGCGCATTACGACCAGCATATCCGCACCACGGTGGGCTGGCGCTGGATTTCCTGGGAAGACCATGCGGTACGCGACGGACGCGGCCGTCTGATCGAAGTGCAAAGCGTCGGCCGCGATATCACCGAGCGCAAGGCGCTGGAAGATGCGCTGACCGAGGCGCGCGACAACGCCGAAGCCGCCAGCCGCGCCAAATCGGGATTCCTGGCCACCATGAGCCACGAGATCCGCACGCCGATGAATGGCGTGTTGGGCATGGGCCGGCTGTTGCTGGAAACCGACTTGAAGCCGGAGCAGCGCACTTATGCGGAAGCCATCACGCAATCGGGCGAGGCGCTGCTCTCCTTGATCGGCGATATTCTGGATTTTTCCAAGATCGAATCCGGCACGCTGACATTGGACGAGGATGAAGTCGAAGTCCGCGTGCTGGTGGCGGGGGTCGCCGAGCTTCTGGGTCCGCGCGCCCATGCCAAGAACATCGAGATTTCCACGGTGGTGGCGCGCGGCGTCCCCAAGACCATCCGCATCGATGAAGTCCGCTTCCGTCAGGTGCTCACCAATCTGATGGGAAATGCCGTCAAATTCACCGAGAGGGGTGGAATCTGCGTTCTGGTAAAGATGTTCGAAGGCCGGGACCGCGATTTCCTGCGGGTGGAAGTGCGCGATACCGGCGTCGGCGTTCCGCTGCATAAGCGCCAGGAAATTTTCCAGGAATTCGTCCAGGCCGATTCCAGCCATGCCCGCAAATTCGGCGGCTCAGGCCTGGGGCTGGCCATTTCCAAGCGCCTGGTCGAAGCCATGGGCGGCGACATCGGCATCGACCCGGGCCCGGAAAATGGCTCGATCTTCTGGTTCGTCTTGCCGGCCCTCGTGGTGGAAGCCGGCGATCTCCAGGCCGCGCCGCTTCGGGGAAGGCGCATCGCCATTGTCAGCCGCAACAAGGTGCTGCGCGACGGCCTCTGCCTTCAAATCGAGACCCAGGGCGGTGAAGGCGTCAACTTCTCGCATCTGCCGCCGGGCGGAACGATCGATGCGGTCCTGATCGATTCGGGCACCGACAGCGCGCCCGATCCCTTGGTGCCGCCGGATCTTGCCATCCCGACCTTGGTCATGGTGACGCCCGCGGCCCGCTCGCGGCTGGAGGACCTGCGTGCCATGGGCTTTGCCGGCTATCTGGTAAAGCCGGTGCGGGATACCTCGCTTTCGGAGCAATTGAATGACTGCCTGGCGATGGCGCGCGTCGGCAAGACGAAGAAGCCCGGCCCGCCCGCAAGCGCCCCGGGATCGCAAATATCCCAGCAGGCCTGCGAACCTTCGCCGGCCCGGCAGGATTCGGAGTTGCCGCCTCCAGCCAAGACGCAAGAGGGCCTCAAAATTCTTCTGGCCGAGGACAATCCCGTCAATGCCCTGCTGATCCGGGAATTGCTGCGTCGGCGCGGTCATCAGGTCAAGGAGGTCGCTACCGGAACGGCGGCCGTCGCCGCGCTGGAAAATGAGCGCTTCGATCTTCTGCTCACCGACATCCACATGCCCGGCATGGATGGAATCGAGGCCACCCGCGCCATCCGCGCGATGGAAGCAAGGAACGTCCGCCCACGCACCCCCATCGTGGCACTCACCGCCGATGCGCTGGAGACCGGCAAACGGGCCTGCCAGGAGGCCGGCATGGATGGCTTCCTCACCAAGCCGGTCGATCCCGCCGAGCTTGAGGAAATGTTCGCGGGCTTGTTTCCCTCCGAGAACGGACTGCCGCATACTGCGGCGGCATGAGGATTCGCCGCCGCTATTCCTTCCGCGAATATCTGAATCCGCGCGTTCTCACCATGACGGCGCTCGGCTTCTCGTCGGGCCTGCCCTTCCTCCTGGTCGGCAACACATTCGGCTTACTGGCTGCGCGACGAAGGCACCACGCTGAAGGCGATCGGCATTCATCTCCTGGGTCGGTCTCACCTATTCGCTGCAATTTGCCTGGGCGCCGTCTGCTGGACCGAGTGCCGGCATTGAAGATGCTGGGACAGCGTCGCGGCTGGATGCTGCTGTCGCAGATAATCATCGCGGCCGGGCTGCTGGCGATGGCGTTCGTGGGCACGCAGCATGGCCTGGCGGTGCTTGGCGCCTGCGCGCTTGCTGGTGGCATTTGCGTCCGCCACCCAAGACATCGCCATCTCCGCCTGGCGAATTGAGATCGCCAGCGACGCCGATGAACTAGGTCTTCTGACTTCCGTCTATCAACTGGGTTATCGCGTCGCGATGATCTGCACCGATTCCCTGATCCTGGTGTCGGCGCAACATCTGGGCTGGCCGCTATCCTATACAATCTGCGGCGCGGCCATGGCGGTGGGCCTGACCGCCAGCATCGTCGCGCGCGAGCCTGTGCGCGCGGAGCATGTACTGGCCCAGAAGGAAATGGAAAAGCCGCTATGGACGCCGGGCGGCTTTTTCGACGCGGTGGCTGGACCCTTCATCGTCTTTTTCAGAGACTCACGGAACCGCGGCGCTGGCGATATTGCTGGCGATCAGTTTCTACCGGCTGCCCGATTTCGTGCGCGGCCCCATGCTCAATCCATTCTATCACGATATCGGCCTCAGCAAGGACGTGATCGGGACGGTGCGGGCCACCGTCGGTCTTGCCTCGATATTCATGGGCGTGGCGGCGGGCGGATATTTTTCCCTGCGCCTTGGCTATATGCGCGCCCTGCTTCTCGGCGGTGTCTTGCAGGCCATCGGCATAGCGGCCTTCGCGCTGCTGACCGTTACCGGGCCCAATGTCGGACTTTTCACGGCGGTCATGGCGTTTGACGATTTTTCCATCAGTGTCGCGGGGGTCACTCTTGTGGCTTATATGTCCAGCCTCACCAGCCTGGGCTACACCGCGACCCAATATGCTCTTTTGTCCTCAACCTATGCCTGGGCGGGCAAGGTCCTCAAAGGTTTCTCGGGCGTCACGGTCGAGGGGCTTGCGTCTCATTTCGGGCTGATGCCCGCTTATGCCCTGTTTTTTGCCGGTTGCGGCGTCATCGCGGTTCCCTCGCTTGCCCTATTTTGGTTCTTGGCGCGCCAGCAGCAACAAGCCGGTTAAGATCATTGTCACAATTCATTGCGCGGCCCCAAGCCTCTGGGCTAGATTATAAATCTGTCGCAGAAGCGGCCTATGCCGTTCTCTCGAGAGCGTCCAAAAAGGGGATCGCGTGGTCAATATTTACGAAGCCGGGCCGTTTGAAGGCCGCGCCGAGCAATGGCCAGTCCTGGCCGTCGCGGGCGCGCTGGAAGTGCGCCTGGCCGAGACCGACCACGAGGTCGAGCAAGCGCAACGGCTTCGTTACAGCGTCTTCTATGAAGAGATGAGTGCGATCCCTTCGCCCCAGATGCGCGAGGCCGGCCGCGATTTCGACAAGTATGACGATGTCTGCGACCATCTTCTGGTGGTGGACCGCGAGGCGCATGGCGAGGATGGCCAGCCGCTTGTGGTCGCCACCTATCGCTTGACGCGCGAGAAGGACGCGGCGCGGGCCGGCGGCTTCTATACCGCCAGCGAATATGACATCGCGCCCATGCTGAACGGCCTGCCGGAGACCACCAAATTCCTGGAGCTGGGCCGTTCCTGCGTGCTGAAAAGCTATCGCGCGCGCCCCGGCACCATGCAGCTTCTGTGGAAGGGGCTGATGGCCTATGTCGCGCGCTTCGACATCGACCTGATGTTCGGTTGCGCCAGTCTGGCGGGCACCGATCCCGATGCCTCGGCGCTGCCGCTTTCCTATCTGCATCATTTCCACAGCATGCCGGCGCATCTGCGCGTGCGGGCGCGGCCGGAGCTGTTCGTGGAAATGAACCGCATGCCCAAGGACGCGATCGAGGCGCGCGAGGGCCTGCGCAGCCTGCCGCCGCTGCTGAAGGGCTATGTGCGGGCCGGTTGCTGCATCGGCGATGGCGCGGTGGTCGACCGCCAATTCGGCACCACCGACGTCTTCATCTACTTCCCCTTGTCCGGCATCGACGCGCGGTACAAGTCGCGGTTCGGGCTTGTAAAATAATACGAAATCTCCGGCTTTCTTCCCCCGCATGGCGAAGCCATTGGCGGGGGAAGATGTCTGCTAGGCCGCTTGCGGCCGTGGCAGACAGATGGGGCAATCAAGCTAAGTCAAATAGCAGCACTTCGGCTTCGGTGCGCGAGCGCACCGCGATCTGGTCTTGGTCGGTGATGGCCGCGGCATCGCCGGCCTGCAATCTTTCATCGCCGAGACTGACTTCCCCCTTCGCCACATGGACCCAGGCGCGGCGCCCCGGGCCGATCAGATGGATCGCTTCGACATCGGCATCCAGTTTCGCCGCCCAGATTTCCGCATCCTGCACCAGCCGGACTTCATTGGGCTGGGGATCGGGTCCGGCGATGCGGGCGAATTTGTTCGCGACGGCTTTGGTGTCCATCGCTTTCTGTTCGTAAGACGGCGCGATGCCGCGGCGTGACGGCATGATCCAGATCTGCAGGAGATGGCAGGGCTGGTCGCGGCTGGCATTGAATTCGGCGTGGACGACGCCGGAACCCGCGCTCATGCGCTGAATCTCGCCCGGCCGGATGACGCCGCCGCCGCCGCTGGAATCCTTGTGCTGCAGCGCGCCTTCCAGAATGTAGGTGACGATTTCCATGTCGCGGTGGGGATGGGGAGGAAAGCCCGCGCCGCCCGCGATCCAATCCTCATTGATCACGCGGAGCGCGCCAAAACTCTCAAACGCGGGATCGTTATAGTCGGCGAACGAAAAAGTGTGCCGGGAATCCAGCCAGTCGATCTTGGTGGTGCCGCGCTCGGCGGATTTGCGGGTCGTGATCATGCACGCACCTTCGCCTCGATCGCGTCCCAGATCAGTTTGGCGATATCGGCGCCGCCGAAGCGCTTGACTTCCTGGATGCCGGTGGGCGAGGTGACGTTGATCTCGGTGAGATAATCGCCGATCACGTCGATGCCGGCGAAGATCAGCCCGCGGTGCTTCAATTCCGGGCCGATGGCGGCGCAGATCTCCAGATCGCGCGCGGGCGTCAACTGCGTTTGCTCCGGCCGGCCGCCGACATGCATGTTGGAGCGGGCCTCGCCGCTCGGCCGGAACGCGGTTGATGGCGCCGGCGAATTCGCCGTCGACCAGGATGATGCGCTTGTCGCCCTGGCGCACCTCGGGCAGATAGCGCTGCACCATGATCGGCTCGCGATAAAATGCGGTGAACATCTCGAGCAGCGCGCCGAAATTCTCGTCGTCCGGCCTGAGGCGGAAAACGCCGGCCCCGCCATTGCCGTAAAGCGGCTTGAGGATGATGTCCTTGTGGCTCGTCGCGGAAGGCGCGGATTTCCCGCGGGTCGGTGGTGATCAGGGTGGGCGGCATCAAATCCTTGAACTCGGTGACGAACAGCTTTTCGGGCGCGTTGCGCACTTCGCGCGGATCGTTGACCACCAGCGTCTTGGGATGGATCCGCTCCAGGAGATGCGTGGTGGTGATATAGGCCATGTCGAAGGGCGGGTCCTGGCGCATCAGCACCACATCGGCGGCGGAAAGGTCGTAGACGAAGGCTTCGCCCAGCGTGAAATGATCGCCCTTGACCGCGCGGACCTTGAGCGGGCGCACCCGCGCCGTCACCTTGCCGTCGCGGAAGGAGAGATCGCGCGGGCCGTAATAGAGCAGCGCATGGCCGCGCGCCTGGGCTTCCAGCGCCAGGGCAAAGGTCGAATCGCCGCCGATGTCGATCTTCTCGATCGGGTCCATCTGGATCGCGACGGTCAAACTCATGCTCTTACCCATCCATTCGCCAGGCGTCCCGCAAATGTCTCGGGATGCCCGACACCGTAACGATATCGAATCGCGCGCCCCGCCGGGCCAGGGCCGGGCGGGAGGCCAGATATAGGCAGGCGGCGCGGGCAATGCGAGTCCGCTGCTCCGGCGTGACCGCTTCGACCGCGTCGCGTGCCCGTCCCGCGCGTCTTGACTTCGACAAAACAGACCGGGCCGAAGGGACATAGCGTCACCAGATCGATCTCGCCGGCATGGGTCTTGATGCGGCGGCCCAGAATACGGTGGCCCTTCAGGCGCAGCCACCAGGCCGCCAGGGCTTCGCCGCGATGGCCGCGCGTTTCGGCTTGTCTGCGGTCAGCCATTTTTCTTCTCAAGGCCCCTGGCATAGACCGCCTTGCGCGAGGCGCCGGTCAAATCCGCGATCATCTCCGCGGCAGGCTTGAGCGGCATGAAGGCCAGCGCCGCGGTCAGTGCCGCATCCACGGCGGCGAAATCGGTTTCGGCGGCATGGCGGCGGCGAGATGAGCAGGGTGACTTCGCCCTTCGGCGTGAGCTGCCTTTCATAAGACTGGGCGAGCTCGATCAGGGTGCCGCGGCGGATTTCCTCATGCAGCTTGGTCATCTCGCGCGCCACCGCGGCGCTGCGCGCTCCCAGTATGGCCGCGATATCCGCTGAGGCTGTCGGCCAGGCGCGGGCCCGACTCGAAGAAGATCAAAGTCGCACGAATGTTTTTCAGTTCTTCCAGCACGGTCCGGCGCTCGCCCGACTTGGCCGGCAGAAACCCCGCGAACAGAAACCGGTCCGTCGGCAGGCCCGACAATACCAATCCGGTCAACGCCGCCGAAGCGCCCGGCAGGGCGTGAACGGGCAGACCCTCCTCGATCGCCGCGCGCACCAGCTTGAAGCCGGGGTCGGAGACCAACGGCGTGCCGGCGTCGCTGACCAGGGCGATGCGGGCGCCGTCGCGCAACCGGCCGAGCAGACGCGGACGCTCCCGGGCCGCATTGTGATCGTTATAGGCGGTGAGCGGTTTGGAGATGCCATGGATGGCAAGCAGCTTGGCGGTGACGCGGGTGTCCTCGGCGGCGATCAGGTCGGCCCCCCGCAGCACATCCAGCGCCCGGAGCGTGATGTCGCGGGCATTGCCGATGGGCGTGGCGGTGACGTAAAGACCTGGCGCCAGTCCGTCCTTCAAATCGCCCAGATGTTGCGGTTTACGGGCGGCGGCGCGCATTTTACTCTCGCCGCGATCCTGCTGGCCTTTCTGGGAACTCATTGATGACTTACGTCGGTTCATTCCGCCTGAAAGCCTCTTTGGCCCGCCTTTGTGCCATCGCGGCCGCTGCCGCGATAGCGGGATTGAGCGCCTGTACGCCCCCGCCCCCGCCGCCGCCCAAGGTGGTGGCGCCCCCGCCGCCGGTGGCGGGCAACCCGCTGGACCGCGACCTGCCCGGCTATCTGCGCCTGCCCAATACGCCCCCCGACACCACGCCGGTGCGGGTGGGCATCATCTTGCCTTTCTCAAGCGCGACTCCCGGCACCCGCGCGCTGGCGGCATCGATGCTGAAGGCGGCGGAGCTGGCCCTGTTCGATGGCGGCAACCGCGACATTCTGCTGATAACCGCCGACGAGGGCGCCTCGCCGGACACCGCGGGCGCGGCGGCGGTGACGCTTCTGGGCCAGGGCGCGGAAATCATCATCGGGCCCCTGTTCGGACCTTCGGTTTCGGCGGTCGCCCCCATCGCGCGCGATCGCGGCATACCGGTTCTCGCCTTTTCCACCGAGCGCGGCGTGGCGGGCAATGGCGTTTATCTGCTCTCCTTCCTGCCGCAAAGCGAAGTCAAGCGCGTGGTGAGCTATGCGGTATCGCAGGGTCATCACAATCTGGCGGCGATGGTGCCGCAGACGCCTTATGGCGATGTGATCTCGGGCGCTTTCACCGACGCGGTGAAGAGCGCGGGCGCGACATCGGTGGACATCGAACACTTCGCCCCCAATTCGGCCACGGTGATGGCGCCAGCCGCCGCCGTCGCCAAGAGCAACGCCGACGCGATCATGATCGCGCAAGGCGGCAGCGTGTTGCGCGCCATCGCGCCCTCGCTGGCTTTCAATGGCCTCGACCCCGCCAAGGTGAAATTGCTGGGCACCGGGCTTTGGGACGATGCCGGCCTTGTCAAGGAACAGACATTGAATGGCGGCTGGTTCGCCGCGCCCGAGCCCAATGCCGACGATGCTTTCAATGACAAGTATCGCGCGGTCTATGGCGCCACGCCGCCGCAACTGGCTTCCTTGGCCTACGATGCGGTGTCGCTGGTGGCGCTCTTGTCCACGGGAACGCCCTATCACCGCTTCACCAAGGCGGCCCTGATGGACCCGAACGGCTTTGCCGGCGTCAACGGCATCTTCCGCTTCAATGCCGACGGCACGTCGGAACGCGGGCTGGCGGTTCTGGAAGTTCAGCCCGACGGCTTTCATGTCGTCAGCCCGGCGCCCAAGACCTTCCAGCCGCGAAGCTTCTAATTCAACAAGGCGGCGATGACGCGCGTTCAGCACCAGGCGGCCCGGCGGCGTGGCCGAGAGCAAATCGCCATCCTGGCGCAATAGGCCTTGATCGATCAGCGGCGCGATCTTTTCCGGCGCCGGGCGGACATTCCAGCGCGCTCGATAGGCCGCAAGATCGATACCTTCCGCCAGGCGCAGATTCATCAACAGATGCTCGCGCGCGGCATCCGCATCGCCGACGGGCGAAAAATCGGCGAAGGCGCTTCCCTCCTTCATCACCGCTTCGCGCCAGCGTTCCGGCAGGCGAATCGCGGCGGTGGCGATCCGCTTGTCGCCCAATATCAGGCGGCCATGCGCGCCGGGACCAACGCCCGCATAATCGCCATAACGCCAATAGATCAGGTTATGGCGGCTCTCCGATCCGGGCCTGGCGTGATTGGAGATTTCATAAGCCGGCATTCCCGCCGCTTCGCTCAGCTCCTGCGTGGTTTCGTAAAGTCCCGCCGCCAGATCGTCGTCGGGAATGCGAAGCTGGCCGTTCTTGTGGAGCAGCGCGAAGGGCGTCTCCGGCTCGATGGTGAGTTGATAGAGCGAGAGATGATCGGTGCCGAAGGCGAGCGCCTGTTTCAATTCGGCGCGCCATTGCGCGTCGCTTTGACCCGGCCGCGCATAGATCAGATCCAGCGAGACGCGATCGAAATTCCGCATCGCCAGATCGAGCGCCGCTTTCGCTTCTTCGGCATTGTGCAGCCGCCCCAGGAATTTCAAATCGGCATCGTTCAGCGCCTGCATCCCCAAAGACAGGCGATTGACGCCGGCGGCGCGGTAATCGGCAAATCGCGCCGCTTCCGCGCTGGCGGGATTGGCCTCGAGCGTGATCTCGACATGGTTTGCCATCCGCCAGAGGCGTGAAATCCTTTCCAGGATGCGCGCGGCCGAGCGGCCTCGCATCAGGGACGGCGTGCCGCCGCCGAAGAAGATGGTCTCGACAATGGGGCGTTCTTCGCCTTGCGCGCGCGCGGTCCAATCCAGCTCGCGTTCGATCGCATCGACCCATCCCTCCTCGTCGATGGCGGTGCGGACATGGCTGTTGAAATCGCAATAGGGGCATTTGGCGGCGCAGAACGGCCAATGGACATAGATTCCGAAGGACATCGCCGTCAAAAGGATTCAGCCAATATGCCGCTGTGCAAGAGCTTCGCGAAAGCGCGGGCACGGTGGCTCATGGCATGCTTGCGCTGCCGGTTCCATCTCGCCAAAAGTTTGCGTCTCGCCCTCGGCGACGAAAATCGGATCATAGCCGAAGCCATGGGTGCCGCGCGGCGGGAAGACCAAGTGGCCCCGCACTTCGCCTTCGAACGTCTTTGTTTCGCCATGCGGCATGGCCAGCGACAGGGCGCAGACGAACTTGGCGGAGAAATCCTGCGCTTTCTTCTCCAACAATTCGCGCTCGACCCGCGCCATGGCCAGGTTGAAATCCTTGGCCGGTCCCGCCCAGCGCGCCGAATAGATGCCGGGATCTCCGCCCAGCGCATCGACCCACAGTCCGGAATCATCGGCCAGGGCGGGATGATTGCCGGCATCGGCAGCGGCGCGCGCCTTGAGCTCGGCATTGGCGGCAAATGTGGCGCCGGTCTCTTCGGGTTCCGGTAGATGAAGATCGCCCGCGCCAACCGGTTCGATTCCGTGCGGGCCGAGCAGCGCCCTGATCTCGCGCACCTTGCCGGGATTGTGGCTGGCGACGATCAGAAGGCTGCCGCGCGGCAGCCTCATTTGAGAACCTGCCTTTGCAGTTCGACCAGTTCGCCGATGCCCTTGCGCGCCAGGCGCAGCAATTGCGCCAGCTGGTCCTCGGTGAACGGCGCGCCTTCGGCGGTGCCCTGGATTTCCACCAGGCCGCCCGCGCCGGTCAGCACGAAATTGGCATCGGTCTCGGCGGTGGAATCTTCGCTGTAATCCAGGTCGAGCATGGCTTCGCCCTTGACGATGCCGCAGCTCACCGCCGCGACATGATCCTTCAGGATCGGCGTCTTGATCAGGCCGGTCTTCTGCATGAACCCGACGCATTGGGCGAGCGCCACATAACCGCCGGTGACGGAGGCCGTGCGCGTGCCGCCATCGGCCTGCAGCACATCGCAATCGATCACGATCTGGCGTTCGCCCAGCGCGCCGAGATCGCAGATCGCGCGCAGGGAACGTCCCACCAGGCGCTGGATTTCCTGGGTGCGGCCGGACTGTTTTCCCGCCGCCGCTTCGCGCCGCATCCGCTCATGGGTGGAGCGGGGGAGCATGCCGTATTCCGCCGTCACCCAGCCCTTGCCCGAACCCTTGAGAAAGGGCGGCGCCTTTTCCTCCAGGCTGGCGGTGACCAGCACATGGGTATCGCCGAATTTGACCAGGCAGGAGCCTTCGGCATGGCGCGCGGCGCCGGGTTCCAGGCTTATGGAACGGAGGCTATCAAGGCTGCGGTTGGAGAGGCGCATGGGGCCGTATATCTTGAAGTGGGAGACCGGGGCGGTTACCTAGCCGCTTTGCCGGAGCACGTCCAATAGGGCCGTGGCTCGATAAAATAATCTTTATTTATCAAAGGCTTGTACTTGGAATCGTTTACCTCACGCCTCACCTATCCCCCGCTGGGTGAGCGCCCGCGCGAAGTCTTTCGCCATTTGGTCGAGGCCTTTCTGGCCTCCGGCGAGCCGGTGGGGTCACGGACCCTGTCCCAGCGCCTGCCCCTGACCCTGTCTCCGGCCTCCATCCGCAATGTGATGGCGGACCTGGAGGCAATGGGCCTGCTTTATGCGCCCCATACCAGCGCCGGGCGGGTGCCCACGGAAAAGGGCTTGCGGCTTTTCGTGGACGGGCTTCTGGAAATTGGCGACCTCGATCCCCAGGAACGCGGCGTCATCGAGGCGCGCATGACCGGCAGCGGCCGGCGGCTGGAGGATGTTCTCACCCAGGCGACAAGCCTGCTCTCCGGCCTGTCGCGCTGCGCCGGACTGGTGGTCACCGCCAAGCAGGATGCCGCCGCGCTGAAGCATGTCGAATTCGTCCAGGTCGGTCCCGGCAAGGCGCTGGTGATCATGGTGAGCGAAGATGGCCAGGTGGAAAACCGCGTCATCGACACGCCCGCCGGCCTGCCGATCTCGGCGCTGACGGAAGCCTCGAACTATCTCAACGCAAGGCTGGCCGGCCGCACCATCGAACTCGGCACGGGCCGAAATCCTGGCCGAGCTGGAGAGCGAGCGCGCCATGCTCGATTCCCTGACCGCCAAGATCGTGGCCGAAGGATTGGCCACCTTGGCCCGGCCCGGCGGCGGCGCCGACGACAAGGTCCTGATCGTGCGGGGCACCGCGCATCTGCTCGATTCCGTCGAGGCCCAGGCCGACATCGAGCGTATCCGGACCTTGTTCGACGACATCGAGCGCAAGGCCGACCTGATCCGCCTTCTGGAACTCGCCAAGGAGGGGCACGGGGTCAGCATCTTCATCGGTTCGGAGAACCGGCTCTTCTCCCTGTCCGGCTCTTCCATCGTGGCCGCGCCCTATGCCAATGCGGCCGGCAAGGTGGTGGGCGTGATCGGTGTCTTGGGGCCCACCCGCCTCAATTATGGCCGGATCATCCCGATGGTGGACCATACGGCTAAAGTCATTGGACGATTGCTGGGTTAGCATTTAAGGAACGGCATCATGAACGAAGAGACAGAACAGGAAATGCCCGAGGCCCGGATCGCGGAATCCGCGCCGGACCCCGTCGCGGTGCTGAAGGCCGAGATCGAAGCCTTGCGCGACCAGCGGCTGCGTGCCTTGGCGGAATCGGAAAATGTCCGCCGCCGCGCCGAACGCGAGAAGAAGGAAAGCGAGATCTACGGCATCACCAAATTCGCCCGCGACATGCTTTCCATCGCCGATAATTTCTCGCGTGCCCTGGCCGCCTGCCCGCCGGAGCTGCGCGAAGCCGCCGATCCGCAGGTCAAGGCCGTGCTCGACGGCGTCGAAGCCACCGACCGGCAGTTGCTGGCGACCCTGGAACGGCACGGGGTCAAACCCGTCTCCACCGCGGATGGAAAATTCGATCCCAACCTGCATCAGGCGATCGCGGAAGTACCCGGCAATGGCAAGCCCGCCGGCAGCATCGTGGATGTGGTGCAGTCGGGCTACATGATCGGCGACCGGCTGCTGCGCCCCGCCATGGTGACGGTGGCGCGCCGCGACGAAACGGCGGCCCCGCTCGACACCAAGGCCTGATCGATGGCGGATCTCAACATCGTCGTCGCCGGCGCCTCGGGCCGCATGGGCCGCACGCTCGTGCGCGAGATTGCCCAGGCGCCGGGCTTGGTACTGTCCGGCGCGCTGGAGGCCGAAGGACATCCCGATCTGGGCCGCGACGCCGGCCAGCTTGCCGGCCTGGCGCCCAATGGCGTCAAGCTCACCGCCGATCCCTTGCCCCTGATCGCCGAAGCGCAGGCGGTGATCGATTTCACCCGGCCGATGGTGTCGCTGATGCTGGCCGATCTGGCCGCACAGGCGCGCATCGTCCATGTCATCGGCACCACCGGATTTTCGCCGGACGACGAGGCCCGCATCAAGGCGGCGGCGCGTCATGCCGTGATCGTCAAATCCGGCAACATGAGTCTGGGCGTGACCCTGCTCGCCGCCCTGGTGGAGCGCGCGGCCAAGGCGCTGCCCGGCTATGACGTCGAAATCCTGGAAATGCATCACAGAATGAAGGTGGATGCGCCGTCCGGCACCGCGCTTCTGCTGGGCGCGGCGGCGGCGAAGGGGCGCGCCGTGTCGCTGGAAAAAAATTCCGTGCGCGCGCGCGACGGCGAGACCGGCGCGCGCGATGACGGCGCCATCGGCTTCGCCTCGCTGCGCGGCGGCTCGGTGGTTGGCGAGCATCAGGTGTTCCTGGCCGGTCCGGGCGAGCGCATCATGCTGTCGCATTCGGCGGAAGACCGCTCGATCTTCGCGCGCGGCGCCCTGGCGGCGGCGCGCTGGGGACAAGGCCAAAAGCCCGGCCTTTACGGCATGACGGACGTACTGGGGCTATAGGGGGCACGGATCTTTTGAGCGCTGGGATCGTCGCGCGTGCCCACGTGCTATGCGCACGCTCCGCGCGACGCTCCTGCCCATCGCTCAAAATCTCTCGTGCCGGAAAAGCGGAAGAATTCCATGGTCAAGCTTCTGACGCGTTCGGAAATTGAAGAGTTCTTCGCGCGCCTCAAGAAACATATTCCCGAGCCCAAGACCGAGCTGGAATACAAAAATCCCTACACCCTGCTGGTGGCGGTGGCGCTGTCGGCGCAGGCCACCGACAAATCCGTCAACAAGGCGACGGAGCCTTTGTTCAAGACCGTGGATTCGCCGGAAAAGATGATCGCCTTGGGCGAGGCCAAGCTGGCCGACGCGATCAAGACCATCGGGCTCTATCGCGGCAAGGCGAAGAACGTCATCGCCCTGTCCAAACTCCTGATCGAAAAGCATGACGGCCAGGTGCCGCGGGATCGCGAAGCCCTGGAAGCGTTGCCGGGCGTCGGCCGCAAGACGGCCAATGTCGTGCTGAACGTGGCTTTCGGCGAGCCCACCATCGCGGTCGATACGCATATCTTCCGGGTTTCCAACCGCACGGGCTTGGCGCCGGGCAAGAATGTGCTGGCGGTGGAATTGAACCTGGAAAAGCGGGTGCCGGAAAAATACCGGCTGCACGCGCATCACTGGCTGATCCTGCACGGACGCTATACCTGCGTGGCGCGCAAACCCTTATGCCCGACTTGCGTGGTGCGGGATCTGTGCCATTTCGCGGGCAAGACCAAGGAATTGCCGGCCGTGAAATCTAAGACGTCTTCGCCGAAGCGCGCAAAGCGCTGAGGCAGGCCGGGTCGGCCGCGGCATCCTTGCCGCGCGGCAAAGTCTCGACATGCTGAACCTTGGCCGGCGTGCCGGTGAAGAAAAAGAACGCGTGGCAGGAGGCCGTGTCATAGCGCCACATTTCGGTGGCGCCATCCTTGCGGGTGAAGGCGGGTGCGCCGACCAGCACGCGCAGTTGCGACGCCTGAACGCCGGTGAAGAGATCGGGTTCGCCTTTCGGAGGCGGCGGGGGAAGCGGCACGCTCGCCGCGGGCGCGGATACGACGGGCGGCTGCGGCCGGGCGGCGCAACCTGCCAGCGTCAGCAAAATTAAAATCGCAAAGCACTTCCTCATGCCGGAATCCGCGCCAGGCTGCGATGAAACAGATGCACCATCAGCGCGGTACCGAACAAGGGTGCCGCGAGATTGAGCAGCGGAACCATGCTCGCCAGCGCGATCAGGGTTCCGCCGGCCCATATGGCGCCGCTGTTTCCACGGCGCAGCGCGCCGGCTTGCTCCAGGCTGAGATGACGCAGCGCCGCCAGCTCGAAATATTCCCGTCCCAGCAGCCAGCCATTGGCCGCGATACTCAACAATTCGCCCAGGCCCGGCAGGCCAAGATCGACGGGCAGCAGCACCAGATTGACCCCTGCCACCAGCGCGGCAAGCATCAGTCCCGCCCGCAAAGTGACGGCGAAGGAGGCGGGCCGCGCCGCCATGCCGGGATAGTCCCGCGCCTCGATGCGGGCCGCGACCTGGTCGAGGAACAGCGAGGCAAACAGGGCCGCAACCGGCGGTCCCAGCACCACGCCCCCGAACAGGAACAAAAGCGGCGCCAGCAGTTTCAGGGCCGTGTTCACCGCCCCGTTGCCCAGCACGGGGAGCCAGGCCAGGGCATATTCCCCAAGCGCCAGACCGACGGCGAACAGCAACAGCGTGAGCAGCACCGCCTTGGCTGCGATCCCGGCAAGGGCGGGATCGAATATCAGCCGCGCGGCGCGGCCCAAGCTTGCGAACATCGCATTCGTCCCGTAAGGGCTTTGCTTATAGCGCCGTTCGGAGAAGGCATGACGCAAAAATACGATGTCGCGGGCTTGGGCAATGCGATCATGGATGTGATCGCGGCGGTGGACGACCAGTTTCTTCTTACTCACGGCATCGCCAAAGGGGCGATGACCCTGATCGACGAATTCCGCGCCCAGGAACTGCACAAGGCGCTCACCCACAGCGTGCAAGCGGCGGGCGGCAGCGCCGCGAACACCATGGCGGGGATCGCCTCGCTGGGCGGCAGCGCGGTCTTTCTCGGCAAAGTGTGCGACGACGTTTTGGGCGCGCGCTTCGGCGAAAGCCTGAAATCGCTTGGCGTACATTATCCGACGGCGCCCGCTTCCGCCGGATCGCCCACCGCCTCGTCCATGATCGCGGTGACGCCCGACGGACAGCGCAGCATGAACACCTATCTGGGCGCCTGCCGCGAGATGACGCCCGAGGATGTCGATGCCGAGCATGTCGCGGCGGCCAAGATTCTCTACATCGAAGGCTATCTCTGGGACACTCACGACGCCAAGCAGGCCTCACGCAAGGCCATGCAGGCGGCGAAGAACGGCGGAGGGCAGGTGGCGCTGTCCCTGTCGGACAGTTTCTGTGTCGGCCGGTTCCGCGAGGAATTTCTCGATCTGATGCATCACGAGCTCGACATTCTCTTCGCCAATGAGGATGAAGCCAAATCCCTGTTCGAAACCGAGGACTTCGCGGTGGTGACGGAAAGAATGAAAGCCTGGGGCGGACTTGCCGCGATCACGCGGTCTGCGCAGGGTTGCGTGATCGTCAAGGGTGCGGAGATTCACGCCGTGCCCGCGATGCCTGTCGACAAAGTGATGGATACCACCGGCGCGGGCGATTTGTTCGCGGCGGGCTTTCTCTTCGGTCTGACCCGTGAAAAGAGCTTGGCCGACTGCGGCAGGCTGGGCGCCTTGGCCGCCGCGGAAATCATCTCGCATTATGGCGCGCGGCCGGAAACATCCTTGAAGGAACTGGCGGCAAAAGCCGGCATCGCCTGACAGCTTTCAGTCGCCGATGAAATGCAGCAGCACCTCGCGGCGATGCTGGGCGTCGCGGTGCTCGAAGACATAGAGCCCTTGCCAGGTGCCCAGCGCGGGCTGTCCGTGTCTTACGGGAATCGTGACGGAGGTTGCCGTCAGGGCCGAGCGGATATGGGACGGCATGTCGTCCGGGCCTTCCGCCGTGTGGCGGTAGTTCATGTCCCTGTTTGCCAATCGGGCGAAGAAATCCTGAAGGTCCTTGCGCACATCCGGATCGGCATTTTCCTGCACCAGAAGCGAGGCCGAGGTGTGGCGAATATAACAAGTCAGAAGTCCGTCCCCGATATTTTCGGCCTTGGCGAATTCCGCCACCCTGTCGGTGAATTCGTAAAGTCCCGCGCCGCGCGTATGGATCTCGATGGTGCGGAAGGCCTGTTTCATTGCTTTTTCCGCAGATAGACATAAAGCGCGCCATCGCCGCCATGCCGGCGATGGGCGGGACCCGATCCCACACTCAACGCCGCGAACTCTCTTTCGTTCAGCCAGCGCGGCACCATTTCCTTCAGGACCCCGTGCGGCGCGCGCATCCACGCCGCACCGTCCTGGGAGGTTGGGATTGCCGATGCCGGTGATCACCAGGGCCAGCCGGACGCCTCGGGCCTGCGCGCCGGCGAGAAAGGACAATAATGCGCCATGCGCGGCGGCTTCGGTCATGCCATGCAGATCGATGCGCGCGCCGGGGGCGAGTTGACCACGGCGAAGCTTTTCCGCCGTATTGCCGTCCAATCCGCCGGATTTGCCGGTGATCTTGTATTGAGCCTTGGGCTTTGGGGTTGCCGCTTTCAGGGGACGCGCTTCATCGATATGTTTTTTGAAGATCGCGCGCTCTTCATCCGTGGTTCTGCGTTTCATGGCGAAAAGCGTCTGCCCAATCGCGCCGCCACGTCATTGGGCAAGAGCACATACATGCGGCCCCGCGATTTCATTCCCCCCGCGCGCGTTTCGGCGTCGGCGCCGAAGCCGAAGAAAATATCGCCGCGCACTTCTCCGCGAATGGCCCCGCCCGTGTCTTGGGCAATCAGCAAGGCCCGGACGGGATCGGCGGCGACATAATACGGCGCGCCCAGCACATTCTTGCGCAGATCGACCGCCATGCTGCCCAAGGGCGTCAATGCCACGCCTTCGACGCCGGGACTGCCCAAAGTGGTATCGCCCAGGGGCGCTTCCTGGAAAAAGATAAAGGACTGGTCGGCCTCCATCACGCCCTGGGCCAGCTTGGGATTGGCTTTGAGCCAGGCGCGAATGCTGGCCAGCGATATTTTGTCGCGCGCCAGCTGTCCCCCCGCCAGCAATATGCGGCCAATGGCGGTATAAGGCCGGCCATTTTCGCCGGCATAGGCGATGCGCGCCGTGGCGCCGTCATCGAAGCGCGCGCGCCCCGATCCCTGGATCTGGAGGAAGAACAGCGCCACGGGATCGTCGCACCAGAACAGAATCCCGGCCGCGGCCAGACCCTTGGCGTCGATCTCGGCGCGGGTGGCGTACGGCACCAGCCGCTGGGCCTGAAGCCGTCCGGAAATATGTTCGCCTTTGAATTGCGGCGAGAATTGCCCGAGATCGACGCGGATCAGATCGGAGGGCAGGCCATAAACAGGCGTCTGATAGGCGCCGTGGCGGGTGCGGCTGCCATGAATCTCCGGTTCGTAATAGCCGGTGAAGAGACCTTGGCCCCTCAACCTGTAGGGCGTGAAATTCCTTTCGAAAAAAGGGCGCGCGTCATCGGAGTATTTTCCGCAAACCTTCTGCCAGTCGCCGGCAACTCCGGCATAATCGCCCATCGGCTCGGCAGGCGGCCTGTCGGCGATGGCCCCGCAGCTGCGGCGAAAAGCGGCCAATGCGGGTTTCAGGTCCGCTGCGCTCCAGCCGGGAAGCTCGGAAAATCGCGTGGCGGTCAGAAGCGCGGCCGGGCGGCTCAGCCACCACCAGGCCAAAGCCCCCAGCAACAAGACCGCCGCGAGCAGCAGGATACCGGCTTTGCGGCTCAGGGCAGCGCGCCACTGGTTGCCACCAAGGTCCAGGTGGGACTGGGTGCTCCGATCCGGCGGGAGAAGGTCCAGACATCGGTGACGTCGCGCTGAACATACTCGCTGGACGAGACGTCGCCGCGCGCGAACTGGGCGCGGAACGAAACCGTGATCTCGGCGGTCTGGCCTGCCAGCGCGGCCTCGACGATGCGCGCATCGGTGAGGCCCGCCAGCTTTTCGGCCGCGGGCGCCGGGCCCCGCGCCGTGATTTCGGCGTCGAATGCCTTATAGACATCGTCGGACAATAACGGCTTCAGGCTGGCGCGGTCGCCTTCGGCGAAAGCCTTGAGGATGATTTCATAGGCCACGCGGGCGCCGCTGAGGAAATGTCCGGTTTCAAAACTTGGATCGGCAAGCTGGATATCGAACAGGCTGCGCGCCTGCGGCTCGACGGGCCGATCCACCGCCGCCGGGCGCAGGGCCGAACTGGCGGCAGGGGCGGCAATGCGATCCTGCGGCTGGGGTTCATGGCCGGTGCGCCGGCCCAGAATGGTGTAAAGCCGGAACAGAACGACACCCGCGACCATCGCCGCGATCAGGATTTCGATCAGTTGCGCGTCTGGCATCTCGAGTGGCCCAAACATAGTCCGACCCTAACCCCGCCGAACCGCCGGGTCCAGAAGCGGCTTTCATGGATAACGCGCGGGCCTGGATTTCACGCCTTTTCCTTGTCAGGGGCACGCCATCATGGTAGCGCGCGGGCCGCGATCAACGGGAAGACGAGTATGAGCAGCGGTGGAACGGCAATGCCCGGCCAGGGCGATGGGGCACCCTCTGCCCCCAATTTCCAGGTGGTCGGTCAGTACATAAAGGATCTGTCATTCGAGAATCCCGGCGCGCCCGCGGGGCTGACCCAGCGGCCCCAGATCGAATTCGGCATCGACGTCCAGGCCCGGCGCGGCGACGATCAGCATTTCGAGGTCGAGCTGAAGCTGCGCGTCCATGCCAAGGGCGAAGATCGCCAGCTTTTCCTGCTCGAACTGGCCTATGCCGGCCTGTTCCGGCTTCAGAATATCCCGGAAGAGGCGATGCAGCCGATCCTTCTGATCCAGGCGCCGCACATGCTGTTTCCCTTCGCCCGCCGCATCATCGCCGATGTGGTGCGCGATGGCGGCATGCCGCCCTTGATGATCGAGCCGATCGATTTCGTGGCGCTTTACCAGGCCAAGTTGGGGCAGGCCGCGGCCCAGCCGCCAGCCGGCACCGCCTGATCCTGACTCAGGCGAGTTTCCAGACCGCGCCTTCGCCCAGTTCGGCGGCGACGAAGGCCGCGTGGCGCGCGGCCTCCTCCGCCGTGATGCGGGGGGCAAGCGGCGCCGGTCGTTGGCGGGCGCATCCGCTTTCATCGTCCCGG
This sequence comes from uncultured Alphaproteobacteria bacterium, assembly GCA_963769055.1. GTDB lineage: Bacteria > Pseudomonadota > Alphaproteobacteria > Micropepsales > Micropepsaceae > Rhizomicrobium. The sequence continues at coordinate 26,012 of CAVYKF010000015.1, read as the reverse complement.
GCCTCGGCCATCGTCTCGACGGGAGCCAGCGCCAAGCCGCGCTGCCGGCCGCCCACCAACTCCAGATAGACCTGTGCCGTCAGCTCCGCGTCCAGCAGCGCGCCATGCTTGGAACGCGCCGCCAGGTCGATGCTGAAGCGCCTGCAGAGTTCATCCAGGGAATAGCGCGCGCCCGGAATCTTGCGCTTGGCGATTTCGATCGTGTCCACCGTGCGCGCCATGGAAAGCGGCGTGCGGCCCAGGCGGGAAAGTTCCGCATTGATGAACTTCATGTCGAAGCTGGCATTGTGAATGACCAGCACCGCGTCCCCGACGAATTCCAGGAATTCCTCCACCACATGGGCGAAAAGCGGCTTGTCGCTGAGAAATTCCGTGGAAAGGCCATGAATGCGCTGGGATTCGATCGGCACGTCCCGTTCCGGGTTGAGGTAGAATTGCTTGGATTGGCCGGTCGGAAAATGATCCACCAGCTCGACCAATCCGATCTCAACGATGCGGTGGCCTTCGCCAGGCTCAAAACCCGTGGTTTCCGTATCGAAGACGATTTCACGCATCCGCATCTCTTGTTCTTTGCGGCTCTCGCTCGCGCGAACGCCGCATGCGGTGGCCTTCGCCGGGCTCAAAACCCGTAATTTCCGTATCGAAGACGATTTCACGCATGGGACGCGAGCTTGTTCCGTATATCGGCCAGGATCATTTTCACCTGTTCGCGGGCGTGATCCAAGCCCTTGTCGGTCATCACCACATAATGCGCCTGTTGACGCTTTTGCGCGTCGTCCATCTGGCGCGCCTTGAGGGCTTCGAATTTTTCCGGCGTCATCCCCGGCCGTGCCAGGACCCGGGCGCGCTGGACCGCTTCCGGCGCGCTTGCCACCACCACCGCATCCATCTCCGCCTCGGCGCCGGTTTCGAACAGAAGCGGGATGTCGAACAGGATGATGGGCGCACGCGTCGCGTCCCGGAATTTCCGCCGCTCCACCGCCACCAGGGGGTGTACCAATGTCTCAAGCTTCCGGAGCGCGGATGCGTCTTTCAGCACCACGGCCGACAATTGGGCGCGATCCACCGCGCCATCCGCGCACGGCGCCGGGAAATTCGCGGGCGATCGCCGCGACCGCCGCGCCGCCCTTGGCATAGAGCCGGGCGATGGCGGCGTCGGCGTCATGCACGGGCACGCCTTCGGCGGCGAACAATTTGGCAGTCTCGCTTTTGCCCATGCCGATCGAGCCGGTAAGCCCAATGACATACGGCTTAGGCATGACGGAGCGCCTGTTCGAGCACGGCGCGCAATCCCGGCGACACCCTCGGTTTGACGCCGAAGAACGCTTCGAAGGATGGAGCGGCCTGGTGCATCAGCATGCCGAGGCCATCGATCGCAACATGTCCCCGCGCCCGCGCCTGTTTCAGAAGCTCCGTCTCGAGCGGATTATAGACGATATCGAGCACGGCCGCGTCTTTGTTCAGGGCGGCCAAATCCAGCGCCAGCGGCGGATTGTTTTTCATGCCGGCGCTGGTGCTGTTGATCAAAAGGCTGGCATTGGGCGCGACCGTGTTCCAGTCCTCAAACCCGCCAGGCATAAGCTCGCACTGGACCATGGGCTGCAGGGCCCGGGCCAAAGCTACCGCCTTGTCGGCATGGCGATTGAGAATATGCACCTTGGCGGCGGCCTGCGCGTTCAGTGCCAGAACCGCGCCCCTTGCCGCGCCACCCGCGCCCAGAAGCGCGACGTTCCCGCCGGACAATGTGCCAACGGACTCGGCCAGGGAATTGGTCAGGCCGACCGCATCGGTATTGCGGCCCTCGATGCGGCCATCATCATGGAAGACCAGAAGGTTGGCCGCGCCCGCCGCGATTGCCGTGGCATCGCAATAATGCGCCAGGGCGAAGGCTGCTTCCTTGTGGGGCACCGTGACATTGACGCCGCGAAACCCGGCGCGCTGCAGGGCTTCGACCACATGGGCGAATTCTTCCCGGGGCACCGCCAGCGGCACCAGCGCGCCATCGATCTTCAACTCGTCCAGCCAATAGCCATGCAGCCGCGGCGACAAGGAGTGCGCGATGGGCCAGCCCATCACGCCTGCAATCTTGCCTGCTCCGGTCAGCATCACGACTCCAGCAATCCCTGCGCCCGCAACTGCGCCAGCACGGGCAGCAGCGGCAATCCCAGAATGGAAAAATAGTCGCCTTCGACGCTTTCGAAAAGCTGGACGCCTCGGCCCTCGAAATGATAGCCGCCGACCGAACCCAGCAACGCTTCGCCTTCCCGCGCCAAGTAGCTGTCGATAAACTCGTCACGCAAGATCCGCACCGTCATGCGCGCGCGGGCGATGTGATGCCAGAATACCCGGCCATCGCGCGCCAGCGCCGCCGCCGAAATCAACTGATGCGTCCTGCCCGATAGTTTGAGCAGTAGCGCGCGAAGCGCCGCGAGGCTATGGCTTTTGCCGATCAGCTCGGTGCCCAGCGCCAAGACCGAATCTCCGCCCAGGACGGTTTCGCCGGGATTGCGCCGCGACACGGTCACCGCCTTTTGCTCGGCAAGCGCCAATGCGATCGCGCCTGCCTCGAGCCCCTTGGCGAGGAGGTCTGTCATCAGGGCGGATTCGTTGATGCTGGCGGGCGCGGCAATGAACTCCACGCCGGCGGCACGAAGCACGGCCTGGCGGGCGGCGCTGGCGGATGCGAGCACCAGGCGGCTCATGCATTTTTCTCCCGCCGTTCCGTCAGCAAATTCATCACCGCGGCGGCTGTTTCCTCGATCGAGCGGCGAGAAACATCGATCTGCGGCCAGTCATGATGCTCGAATATTTTGCGCGTTACCGCGATCTCGGTCCGCACGCTGTCCAGGTCGATATAATTGGTGCTGCGCTCTTCGCCCATGCTGGCGAGACGATTGCGCCGCACCTGCACCAGCCTGTCGGGCGAGACCCATAATCCTACCACCATGGGCCCATTGGCTTGGGTGAGGATCGCAGGCAGCACCATGCCGGGGACCAGGGGAATATTGGCGGCTCGAATGCCGCGGATGGCGAGATAGACACAGGTGGGGGTCTTGGAGGTGCGGCTGGCACCGACCAGAATGACCTCCGCGTCATGGATCGTATCCAGTGACTGGCCGTCGTCATGCTGGATGGTGAAATTGAGCGCTTCGATACGAGCCAGGTAACGCTGGTCCACTTCATGCTGGCCGCCAGGACGGTGCGTTTCGGTAATGCCCAGAAACTTGGAAAGCTCCGCCACCGGACGCTCCATCACATCGATGCAGGCGATATTCAGCGAGCCGCAACGGGTGAGCAGCATTTCACGCAGCCGCGGGTTGACGAGGGTGAAGAACACCAGTCCCGGGCTGATCGCGACATGATCTATGGAACGATGAAGCTGATGCTCGCTTCGGACCAGGGCATAGGAATGGACCTGGACGTCAACGCCTTCGAACTGGGCCAGCGCCGCATTGACGATGGCGTTGAGGGTCTCGCCGGTGGCATCCGACACCAGATGGATATGGAATTTTTGCTCCACAAACTGTCCCAATTTCTTCCCCTATTATCCCTTATGCCCTCTTCAGACCGCTGTGGACAACGCCAAACCGGGGACGTGTGTGCGCAACCGCCCGGCTTCTGTCGCCGCCCTTGGATAAAGCAGGCCGGTCCTTATTCTCTCAAGCTCTTGAGTCCGTTGAGCCCAGGCACTAGACGAAGCGGATACCAACCGAAGCCTCCACAGTCCACAGGCCTCACATCATCTTCATCATATCCTTAGTAAGACTTCTTGTTTTGAAGGTTACGCTGTGAAGTTAGGGATAGTTCTGTTCAATCTGGGCGGGCCTGACGGTCCCGAGGCGGTCGAGCCGTTTCTGCGCAATCTGTTTTCGGACCCGGCAATCATCTCGCTTCCCGGAATTCTGCGGATCCCTCTGGCGCGCTTCATTGCGCGCCGCCGGGCGCCGGTGGCGCGGGAGATCTATGCGCAGATCGGCGGCCGCTCGCCGATCCTGGAAGAAACGCAGGCTCAGGCGCGCGCCTTGGAAGCCGCGCTGAACCGGCCGGGCCTGGACGTGAAGGCCGTCGTGGCGATGCGGTGCTGGCATCCCTTCAGTGACGAGGCCGCCGGGGCGCTGAAGCGGTTCGCAGCCGAACATATCGTCTTGTTGCCCCTCTATCCGCAATACTCCACAACCACGAGCGCCTCGTCCTTCAAGGATTGGGACAGGGCCGCGGGCAGAGCCGGGCTGACGTCGCCCACGACACGCATCTGTTGTTATCCAGCCAATATGGGCTTTATCGCGGCGGCGGCAGGAAGAGTTCGGGCCGCAATGGCAAATCCTCTACCCGGCGTATCCTACCGTCTGCTTTTTTCCGCGCACGGCCTGCCGAAGCGCATCATTGAGCACGGAGATCCCTATCAATGGCAGGTGGAGAAGACCGCGCGGGCGCTTGTGGACGCGCTGGGGATAACCAATCTGGACTGGAGCGTCTGTTACCAGAGCCGGGTGGGGCCATTGAAATGGCTGGAACCGTCCACCGACACAGAAATCCGCCGCGCCGGCCAGGACGCCAAGGGGGTGATCGTCGCCCCCATCGCGTTCGTCAGCGAACATTCCGAGACACTGGTTGAGTTGGATATCGAGTATGGCAAGCTTGCGCGCGAGGCGGGCGTGCCGGATTATCGCCGCGCCGCGACGGTCGGCGCCGATCCGGCATTCATTGACGGGTTGTCGGGACTGGTCAAAAAGGCGCTCGGGGACGGCGCCTGTGTCAACGATGATGAGGGCCGCATCTGTCCGCAGGAATTTGGGCGCTGCGGTTATCGAGAGGGAAAATGGAAGACTCCATCCGCAATGCGCTAGCCGATTACATTCCCTGGATTCTCGCCTTCCACATTATCGCGGTGATCACCTGGATGGCGGGCATGCTCTATCTGCCCCGGCTGTTCGTTTATCACACCCAGACAAAACCGGGCTCGGAGAGCTCGGAGCGCTTCAAGGTGATGGAGCGGAAGTTGCTGCGAGGCATCGTCAATCCCTCAATGGTCGCGGTCTGGATTTTGGGACCCGTGCTCGCCTGGCTCACGGGCGCCTATCTCGATCTCTGGTTGCAAATCAAATTTGTACTCGTGATCCTCCTGAGCGGTATCCACGGTTTTCTGGTGCGGTGCTGGCGGGACTTCGCGGCGGATCGCAATACCCGGTCGGAGCGCTTCTACCGCATCCTCAATGAAATCCCGGCCGTGCTGATGGTGCTGATCGTCATCCTCGTCGTGGTTAAGCCTTTTTCATAAAAGGCTCGGACCTCACCGGTTACACGATAAAACTGGTGCGTCTTGGTCCTGCCCATCCTCCCCTGCGCGCGCATAGCGCGCTGGCGGGGGAGGTGTCCGGAGCTGGCCCTCGGGCCAGCGTAGGGCGGAGGGTGGAATTTGCAAAGAGTGCAAATCACGCTATAACCGTTCCGTTCTCCAGACCCGCGCGGCATTCGTTCGCTGAATGCTCAAGGCCAGACGGCCGGTGCGGGTCCCAACCACTTCCCGATGAATCGTTTCGAGGGCCAATTGCCCGCTTCATCGGACCAATTTCCTCTCTAGGTGTTTTCATGACCGTTCAAGAAGGCCTGCAGGCGATGAAGCTGCAGGATCTCAAAAACAAGAAACCCGCCGATCTGCTGGCGTTCGCCGAGGAGCTCGAGATCGAGAATGCCTCGTCCATGCGCAAGCAGGACATGATGTTCGCGATCCTGAAGGAACTCGCGGAGCGCAATGTCGAAATCATCGGCCAGGGCGTGGTCGAGACCCTGCAGGACGGCTTCGGCTTCCTGCGCTCGCCGGAATCCAATTATCTGCCGGGACCCGACGATATCTACGTCTCCCCGTCGCAGATCCGCCGCTTCGGCCTGCGCACCGGCGACACGGTGGAAGGCCCGATCCGCGCGCCCAAGGACGGCGAGCGCTATTTCGCGCTCCTGAAGGTCTCCACCATCAATTTCGAAGACCCCGAGCAGATCAAGCACAAGGTCCATTTCGACAATCTGACGCCGCTCTATCCGACCCGCTGGCTCAAGATGGAGCTGGACGATCCCACCATCAAGGACAAGACCGGCCGCGTCATCGACATCGTCTCGCCGCAGGGCATGGGCCAGCGCGCGCTGATCACCGCGCCAGCCGCGCACCGGCAAGACCGTCATCCTGCAGAATATCGCCAAGGCGATTTCGGCCAATCATCCCGAAGTTTATCTGATCGTGCTTCTGATCGACGAGCGGCCGGAAGAAGTCACCGACATGCAGCGCTCCGTGAAGGGCGAGGTCATCTCGTCCACCTTCGACGAACCGGCGACCCGTCACGTCCAGGTTGCCGAAATGGTGATCGAGAAGGCCAAGCGCCTGGTCGAGCACAAGCGCGACGTGGTGATCCTGCTGGATTCGATCACCCGCCTGGGCCGCGCCTACAACACCGTCGTTCCCTCCTCGGGCAAGGTGCTGACCGGCGGCGTCGACGCCAACGCCCTGCAGCGGCCCAAGCGCTTCTTCGGCGCGGCGCGCAACATCGAGGAAGGCGGCTCGCTCACCATCATCGCCACCGCCCTGATCGATACCGGCAGCCGCATGGACGAAGTGATCTTCGAAGAATTCAAGGGCACGGGTAACAGCGAAATCATCCTGGACCGCAAGGTGGCCGACAAGCGCGTCTTCCCGGCCATCGACATCATGCGCTCGGGCACCCGCAAGGACGAGCTCCTGGTCGAGAAGGGCACCTTGGCGAAGACCTATGTGCTGCGCCGCATCCTGGCGCCGATGGGCACGGTGGACGCCATCGAGTTCCTGCTCGACAAGCTGCGCTCGGCCAAGAACAACGCGGATTTCTTCGAGTGGATGAATACCTGATTCTATTTGTTGACCCCCTCCGGCCTACGCAACCTCGAGAGGTTGCTACGGCCACCTCCCCCATTAGCGTGCTTCGCACGCACGGGGGAGGCGGGTCACGACCAAGACGCCCTATCGCTTACGGAATCAAGACTGTCGCGCCGGTGGTCTTTTTGGCAGCCAGTGCTTCCTGGGCCTTGGCGGCGTCCTTCAGCGGCACAGCGCTGGTTGATCGCGACCTTGACGGCGCCGGACTCGATCACCGCGAAGAGATCGTCGGCGGTCTCCTGCATCTCCTGCGCCGTGCGGGTGTAATGGGCCAGGTCGGCCGCGTCAGGAAAAGCGAGCCTTTGGTCGCCAGGATTCCCAGCGGGAACGGCGTCACCGGGCCCGAGGAATTGCCGAAGCTCACCATCAGGCCGCGCGTCTGCAGGCAATCGAGCGAGGCTTCGAATGTGTCCTTGCCGATGGAGTCATAAACCACCGGCACGCCCTTGCCGCCGGTGATCTCGCGCACCTTTTTCTCCCAACCGTCCTCGCGGGTGTCGAGCACATAGTCGCAGCCATTCTCTTTGGCGAGCTTGACCTTGTCCGGCGAGGTGGTGCTGCCGATCACGGTGGCGCCCAGATGCTTGGCCCATTGGCAGGCGATCTGGCCCACGCCGCCGGCGGCGGAATGAAAGACGATGGTCTCGCCGGCCTTCACGCGATAGGTGCGGCGAAGCAGATATTGCGCCGTCATGCCCTTCAGCATCGCGGCGGCGGCGACCTCGTCGCTGACGCCGTCGGGCAGCTTCACCACTTTTTCGGCCGGCGACATTGTTGGCCTCGGCGTAGGAGCCGATGGCGCCGCTGCAATAGCCGACGCGCTCGCCCACCTTGAATCCGGTGACGCCGGCGCCCAGCGCCTCGACCACGCCCGCCGCTTCCGAGCCCAGGCCCGACGGCATCGGCAGCGGGTAAAGACCGCCGCGATGATAGATGTCGATGAAGTTCACCCCGATGGCGGTGTGCTTGATCCGCACCTGGCCGGGCCCGGGCGCGGGCAGATCGTAGTCTTTGTATTCCAGGACTTCGGGGCCGCCGGTCTTCTCGAAACGGATGGCTTTGATCATCGGTCTTTTCCCTTTGCCGCGGGGGTTAGCTCAGATGCTGGCGGAAGAAGGTGGCACTGCGAATATTGGCATGATCCGCCATCGCCTTGTCGTAATGCGCCCCGCCCACCCGCGCGAAGGCGTGGTGCATCAGGGGGTAGCGATAAAGCGTGACGTGCGGATTGTTCTTGAGGCCCGCTTCGATCCTGGCCTGTGCTTCCGGCGGGACATATTCGTCGGCCTCGGCAATGTGCAGCATCAGCGGATGCTTGATCTTGCCGGCCTCTTCCAATTTGTTCTGGATATTGACGCCGTAATAGCCGACCGAGGCGTTGCAGTCGGTGCGCGCGGCCGTGAGATAAGCGAGCTGCCCACCCAGGCAATAGCCCAGCGCACCCACCTTGCCGGTGCACCCCGGCATGGCGCGAAGATGATCGATGCTGGCCTGGATATCCGCGACGCCCTTGTCCACGTCGAAACGGCCCATCAGGTCCAGCGCCTTCTTCCAGTCGGCGTCCGTCTTGTCCGTGAGTTCGACATTCGGTTCCAGCCGCCAGAACAGGTCGGGCACCAGGGCGAAATACCCCCGCGATGCCATGCCGTCGGCGATGTCGCGCATCACCGGATTGACCCCGAAGATCTCCTGGATGACGACGATTCCAGGCCCCCGGCCCGTGCCGGGACTGGCGAGGTAGCCGGTGAATTCCCCGTCGCCGCTTTTGATCGTGATCGTCTGTCCGCTCATGCTCACCCCTATTGTCGGCCGAAGGTTAGCCAGCCAGCCGCAGAATCCTAGTCCCCTTCCGTGGGGATCAGGCATGCCGATGCCGGACCCGGCAAGCGCCTCAGACGGATCGAGGCGATATCAAGCGTTGCCCGCGACCCTGGGCGGCAGAGTCAAAGCCTGGCTGAGAGCGACGGCGCTGGTGATCGGCGGCGAGCAAATGTCGCGCTGGCAGAGATAGGCGGTTGGGGCGCCGTTCAGCATCCCCTTGCCGAAGGCGGGATGATGGGTGGGCAATGCCTCGCCGGACTCCACGACAAAAAGCAGCCGGTTGGGCAGGACCTTGCCCCAGACCGTGCGGATCAATTCCTGGGTGCGCGGATTGCCCCGCGGGCCGACGATCACGATCTGGGACGCGGTGGCGATGGATTCGAAGCTATTGAGATAGGACGGACAAGATGCCCAAGCCCGGTTGAACTCGTCGGCGAAGGCCGCAAGAAGTTCGAGGTAACGCTGGCCGTAAGCACCCTCACCCGTGATCATGCCCAGCCGCATCAGCACGATCAGCATGGCGGCATTGGCGGAAGGGATCGCCTGGTCGAACAGAACCCGCGCCCTCACGATCAGGGTTTCCGCGTCGTCGGCGGTGACGCAATAGCCGCCTCTTTCGCTGTGCCAGAAATGATCGTTGAGCGTGGCGGTCCAGCGCTTGGCCGCTTCGAGGTAACGCGTTTCGCTGGTTGTTTCCCAGAGGTGCAGGGCGGCGCGCGCCATCATGGCGTAATCGTCGGCAAAGCCCTTGGCGCCGCGGGTCCCCTTATATGAGGAATGATAAAGCCGGTCGCCGTCGCCCAAGGCGGCAACGACTTCATCGAAGGCCGCGATCGCGGCCCGCAGCCAATCGGCCCGGTCGAAAGCGGCACCCGCCAGAGCGAGCGCGGAAATCGCCGCGCCATTCCAATCGGCCATCAGAAGCTCGTCGCGCGTGGGATGCTTGCGCTTGTCGCGCACCTCAAGGAGTATTGCGCGCTGCTTGGCCAACAGCGCGTCGTCTGCTTCGGTCAACATGGGTTGGGGATGGCCGAGGCGGCGCGGAAGATTGCGGCCGTCGCCCAGATTGCCGTCGCGGGTCACGCCATAGGCCTGCTTGAAGCGCTGGACGAAAGTGCCGGATAGCGCCGCGTCCAATTCCGCCTCGGTCCAGAAATAGAATTTGCCTTCCTCTCCGTCATATTCCGCCGCCAGACCCGCGGCGAAACCTTGCGCCATCTTCAACTCGCGCAGCATCCAGCCGATGGATTCTTCCACCCGCGCCCGGCAAAGCGCATTGCGATTGAATTGCCACATGCCGGTGAGAAATTCGATCGTGCTGGCGTTGTCGGCCAGCATCTTCTCGACATGCGGGACAAGCCAGCGCTCGTCGGCCGTATAGCGAAAGAAGCCGCCGCCGATATGGTCGTAGAGGCCGCCCAGCAAAGCCGCGTCCAATGTCGTGTTGACCAGCTGCTGGAATTGCGGAACTCCCGAACGCAGGTACGCCCGCCACAGCACTTCCAGACTGAGGGGCTGGACTGCCTTCAGGGCGCCTGCCTGGCCACCAAGAAAGATATCGAAGCGCTGGCCAAAGCGCATGGATGCGAGATCGAGCTGCATCGCCTCCGCCGGCCCGTGCATGTCGCGGTCGAGAAAATTCGCCAGCCTCTCGAACACGGGCTCCGTGCTCTTGGCAGCGTCCTCCGGCCTGTCGCGATAGAGCTCGGTCATCTCGTTGAGCACACGAGAGAGAGCCGGCTGGCCCTGGCGCTCTTCATTGGGCAGGTAACTGCCGACCAGGAAAGGCCGGCCTTTGCGGTTAAGGAACATGGTGAGGGGCCAGCCTCCCCCATGTCCCATCAAATTGGCGGCCGACTGGTAAAGCTGATCGATATCGGGGCGGAGTTCCCGGTCGACCAGGACGGGAATGTAATTCTCGTTCAGCAAGGCCGCAGTCGCGGGATCGCAAAAACTTTCCCGGCTCATGGTTTGACAGAGATGGCAGCCGGCATAGCCGATCGACAGAAATATCGGCTTGCCGGTCGCTTCGGCGTCCGCCAAGACATCGGGGCTCCACAGCCGCCATTGCACAAGGTCGTTCTTGTGCAGTTGAAGAAAATAGCTGGGGGCGGTGTCGAGGGCGCTCATCGCTGGTTCCATTGGGCGCGGCGATGATGGAAAATCGCCGGAGGTTTTAAGGGCCGCGCTTCTTAGCCGAAACCGCCTGCCCCCGGAAGGGCAGCCAAAAACAGGGGTTATCGCCCATGAAAATGCATATCGAGTTGGACATGACGCCCGAAGAGGCCCGGGGGCTGATGGGCCTGCCGGATGTGGCACCCCTGCAGAAGCAGATGTTGGAGGACATGAAAGCGCGCATGACCCGCGCCATGGAAGCGGGCGACATGGAGAGCCTGATGCGGGCCTGGACCCCGCTTGGCGGCACGGAGGCCTTCGCCCAGTTTCAGAAATTCCTTTGGGACAGCGCCGGCATGGTCGCCCGGGGGGGCAAGGCAAAGGACAAGCCCTGACTTTGGCGGTCAAGGAAAGCGACACGATCTTCGCCTTGGCGAGCGCGCCTGGCCGCGCCGGGGTGGCCGTGGTGCGGCTTTCCGGCCCTGGCGCCGGGCCGGCCCTGGTAGCGCTTGCGGGTGCGCTGCCCCCGCCCCGGACCGCGACATTGCGCACCCTGAGATATCGAAATGCCGAGATCGACCGTGCCCTGGTGCTATGGTTTCCCGCGCCCCACAGTTTTACCGGCGAGGATGTCGCCGAATTCCAGCTCCATGGCGGTCGCGCCGTGCGCGAAAGCCTGTTCGCCGCGCTGGCGGCATTGGGTCTGAAGCCGGCCGGACCAGGGGAATTCTCTCGCCGCGCGGTGGAGCATGGCCGCCTCGACCTCACCCAGGCCGAAGCCATCGCCGATCTGGTGGATGCCGAAACCCCCGCTCAATTGCGCCAGGCCCTACGGCAATATGACGGCGCCCTGGCCGCGCTTTACGAAGATTGGCGGGCCGCGCTGATCACGGCACTTGGCCGCGCGGAGGCGGCCATCGATTTTTCCGATGATGGTGTGGGGGAGGCGGAATTCGCCGCGGCCCGGACCCAGGCCGCGCGGCTCATCGAAGCCATGCAGAAGCATATGGATGATGGGCGGCGCGGCGAAGCGCTGCGCGAGGGCCTTCGGTTGGCCATTGTAGGACCGCCCAATGCCGGCAAAAGCTCGCTGATCAACGCACTGGCGCAACGCGAGGCCGCGATCGTTTCGCAGACGCCCGGCACCACCAGGGACGTGATCGAGCTGCGCCTCAACCTGGGCGGCTATCTGGTCCATGTTGCCGACACGGCGGGCTTGCGCGAAACCGACGACGCGGTCGAGGCCGAAGGCGTGCGCCGGGCACTGGCCCAGGCAGAAGCCAGCGATCTGGTCTTGCTGCTGCGCGACGGTACTATTCCGTATACGGATTATCATGGGATCTCGCCCGATCTGACCGTGTGGAACAAGAGCGATCTGCCGGGCTTTCGCAAGCAGGATGGATTTTCCCTGTCGCTCAAAAGCGGCGAGGGCCTGGCCGATCTCGTCGCGGCCTTGACTGCGATGGTGGCGGAACGGCTGGAAACAAAGGGCGAAACGCCCGCCCTGACGCGGCCGCGCCATCGCCAGGCGCTCAAGCAGGCGCTGGAATCCCTGCGCCATGCCCTCACCGCGCCCGATGATCATCCCGAACTGTTCGCGGAAGATCTGCGCCTGGCCTTGCGCGCGACAGGCCGCATCACCGGCCGCGTCGATGTCGAGGAACTGCTCGATATGGTGTTTCGCGATTTCTGCATCGGCAAGTGAGCCACATAAGGGCTGCGCCTCGCTCGCTTCGCTCGACGAGGGGCCAGCTTTTCTAAGCTCGCTCGCGCTCGCAAAGAAAAGCTAGGCCAACGCCCGAGCGTAAGCGAAGGGCCATTGTCCCTCGTAGCGGATGCGCGTATTTGACGCCGCATGAAGGGTTACGACGTCATCGTGATCGGCGGCGGCCATGCCGGCTGCGAAGCGGCCGCGGCCTCGGCCCGCGCGGGGGCCCGCACCCTGCTTCTCACCCACAAACTCGAAACCCTGGGCGAAATGTCCTGCAATCCCGCCATCGGCGGGGTGGGCAAGGGCCATCTCGTCCGGGAGATCGATGCCCTGGACGGGCTGATGGGCCGGGTGGCGGATGCGGCGGGCATCCAATTCCGGATGCTCAATCGCCGCAAAGGTCCTGCCGTGCGGGGACCCCGGGCCCAGGCCGATCGCGCGCTCTATCGCGCCGCGATGCAGGATGCGCTCCGCCAGATCGCCAATCTGGAAATCCGCGAGGCGGCGGCGGAAGACCTGATCTTAAAGGACGGACGCGTTGCCGGCGTGCGGACCGCGGACGGCGCTGAACTCTTCTGCGCTGCGGTGGTGCTGACCACCGGCACCTTCCTGAATGGCCTGATCCATATCGGCGAAACCAAAATTCCGGCAGGCCGGATGAAAGCATCGGCCTCAAGTAGCGAAGCGGTAGGCCAAAAAAATGGCGTCGAACCGCCGTCACTGGGACTATCGAAGACACTCTATGGCTTCGGGTTGCCGATGGGGCGGCTGAAGACCGGGACGCCCCCTCGCCTGGATGGCCGAACCATCGACTGGGCCAGCCTGGAGATCCCAGGCCGGCGATGATCCGCCCCAGCCCTTTTCGTTCCTGACCCGGCGATCACCACGCCGCAGATCGCCTGCGGCATCACCCGCACGACGCTTCAGACCCACGCGATCATCCGCGACAACCTCCATCGCGCGCCGATGTATACCGGCCAGATCGCTTCGACGGGGCCGCGCTATTGCCCGTCCATCGAGGACAAGGTGGTCCGCTTTGCGGATCGCGAGAGCCACCAGATTTTCCTGGAGCCAGAAGGACTGGACGACGACACGATCTATCCCAACGGCATTTCGACCTCCCTGCCCCAGGACGTCCAGCTGGCTCTGCTGGCGACGATTCCGGGGCTGGAAAGAGCCGCTGTGCGGCGCCCTGGCTATGCCATCGAGTACGACTATGTCGATCCGCGCGAGCTCACGCCGGCGCTGGAGGTGAAGTCCGTGCCGGGGCTTTACCTGGCCGGTCAGATCAACGGCACCACCGGCTATGAGGAAGCGGCGGCCCAGGGCCTGATGGCCGGCCTGAATGCGGCGCGCGCCGCGGGCGGCGGCGACCCCATCATTCTGGACCGGGCCCGGGCCTATATCGGCGTGATGATCGACGATCTGGTCACCAAGGGGGTCAGCGAGCCCTACCGCATGTTCACGTCCCGGGCCGAATACCGCCTCACGCTGAGGGCCGACAATGCCGATCAGCGCCTGACTCCCCTGGGCCAGGATGCCGGATTTGTGGGAGGTGAACGGCGGCAGGCCTTTGCCGATAAGATGGAAAGGCTGGCTGTTTCACGTGAAACCATGGCGCGGTCTCACCCTTACCCCCAACGAGGCGCCAAAGCACGGCATCGCCGTTCGGCTGGACGGAGCGCGGCGCAATGCCCTCGATCTTCTGAGCCTGCCGGAGGTGGATTTCGCGTGTTTTGGCCCGGATCTGGCCGGAACGTGGCAGCCATTGAACCCGAAATCGTCGAGCAGCTCGAAATCGACGCCCAATATGCCGGCTATCTGGACCGTCAGGAGGCCGATATCCTCGCCTTCCGCCGCGATGAAGGCCGCGCCCTGCCCGCCGATCTGGATTATCGGCCGTGATTCGGCCTTTCCAATGAGGTCCGGCAAAAGCTGGAAGCCATCCGGCCGGCCACCCTCGGGCAGGCCGGCCGCATCGAGGGTGTCACCCCAGCCGCGCTCACCCTGGTGCTGGCGCATGTAAAGGGCGCCAAAAGAGCCAAAAGTGCCTGAGACTCGTTTGGGCCGGAGGAATTCGCGGCCGCGACCGGTGTTTCACGTGAAACACTGGGGCGGCTGAAGCGCTATGTCGGTCTGCTGCCGGACTGGAACTCCCGCCACAATCTGGTATCCGCCCGGTCCCTGGACGATGTCTGGCACCGGCATGTCTGGGATTGCGCCCAACTTGCGCCCCTTGATCCCGCCGATGCCGGGAACCTTGGCCGATCTGGGCAGCGGGGCCGGGTTTCCGGGCCTGGTGCTGGCCGTCTTGCTGCGCGACCGGGTGGAAGTGTCGCTTGTTCGAGGCGACCGCGAAGAAATGCGCGTTTCTGGCGGCCGCCGCCGAGCGCATGGACCTCCCGGTCGCGCATCCAGAATATCCGGATCGAGGAAGTCCCGCCGAAGCCTTTCGACGTGGTGACGGCGCGCGCCTGCGCGCCCTTGCCCGAGCTGCTTGGCTATGCACAGCATTTCGTCGGCCCGAACAGCGTCTGCCTGTTTCTCAAGGGTCAAAATGTAGGGGTCGAATTGACCGAAGCCCGTAAATCTTGGAGGATGAAAGTCAGGCAGATCCCAGCCTGACGCATCCGTTCGGGGGTCATTCTGGAGATCCGAGGGAGCTGCGCCCATGATCGAACCCCGTTAAAGAAACCGCGCATTCTGGTCGTCGCCAACCAGAAGGGCGGCGTGGGCAAGACCACCACGGCCATCAATCTGGGCACGGCGCTGGCCGCGGTCGGCGAGCCGACCCTGGTCGATCGACATCGATCCGCAGGGCAACGCCTCCACCGGGCTCGGCATCCCGCGCAGCGGACGCAAGCATCACGACCTACGACGTGCTGATGGGCGAGGCGACGCTCGACGAGGCGATCGTCGCCACCCGCATCCCGCAATTGTCGCTGGTGCCTTCCACCGTCGATCTCTCCGGCGCCGAGCTGGAACTGATCGACGTCGGCCGCGGCGCAATTTCCGCCTCAAGGACGCGCTGGCGGAATATTCCGTACACGGATCATCTCCCTTTTCCTATGTGCTGATCGATTGCCCGCCGTCGCTGACGCCTGCTCACCGTCAACGCGATGGTGGCGGCCGACGCGGTGATGGTGCCGCTGCAATGCGAATTCTTCGCGCTCGAAGGTCTGAGCCAGCTGCTCAAGACCATCGAGCTGGTGCGCGCGAATCTCAATCCGTCGCTGGAGATCCAGGGCATCGTGCTGACCATGTTCGACAAGCGCAACAAGCTGTCGGACCAGGTCGCCGCCGATGTGCGCGAGAACATGGGCGACAAGGTCTACAACACCGATGATCCCGCGCAACGTGCGGATTTCCGAAGCGCCGAGCCACGGCCTGCCGGCGCTGGTCTACGATCTGCGCTGTCCGGGCAGTCAGGCCTATATCAAGCTTGCGGGCGAACTCATCCAGCGCGAACGGATGCGGGCGGCCGCATGAGCGCGGAGGCCGAAAGCTTGGCAGAAGAACTGCGTCCGCGCGGACTTGGGCCGCGGCCTGTCGGCCCTGATCGGCGAAGAGGCGGTGCCGACGCGCGGCGAGGCGCGCGATCGCGCGCCGCGCAGCGTGCCGACCGCGTTCCTCAGGCCCAACCGCTTCCAGCCGCGCAAGCGTTTCGCCGAAGAGGATCTGAACGACCTCGCGCCTCGGTGAAGGAGAAGGGCATCCTGCAGCCGATCCTGGTGCGGCCGATCGCCGGCGACCCAAGCCTTCGAGATCGTGGCCGGCGAACGGCGCTGGCGCGCGGCCCAGCTGGCCAAGCTGCACGACGTGCCGGTGATGGTGCGCGAGCTGGGCGACGGCGAGGCGCTGGAACTCGCCATCATCGAGAATGTCCAGCGCGCCGACCTCAACGCCGATCGAAGAGGCGACCGCCTATCAGGAGTTGATGGACCGCTTCGGCCTACACCCAGGAGAAGGTGGCCAGCGATGTCGGCAAGAGCCGGTCGCCATGTCGCCAACACCATCCGCCTGCTGAGCCTGCCGAAAGCGGTCAAGGCGATGGTGCGCGACGGGAAGCTGACGGCCGGCCATGCCCGAACCTTGATAGGCGCGCCGGATCCCGAGGCCGCGGCACGGGAAATCCTGAAGGGCGGGATGAACGTGCGCGAGGCCGAACATCGTTCGGCAAGAAAGCGCAAGCCCGGTGGAAAAGCCGCCAAGGACCCCAACATCGCAGCCCTGGAAACAAGCATTTCCAATCAGTTAGGCCTGAAAGTCCAAATCATCCACAAAGGGGATAAAGGTGGGGAAGTTCGGATTTCCTATGCCAGTCTGGAGCAGCTCGACGAGATCACCCGCCGGCTTGAGCCGCCGCTAAGCGCGCGCCTGGCGAGCGGCCAGGGCGCGCGCCGGGTCGATCCTGCCGTCGTAAAGCGCCCGGCCGACCACCACGCCTTCGATATTGGCTTCGCCCGCCGCCACCAGGGCTTCGATATCCGCCAGCGATCCCACGCCGCCCGACGCGATCACGGGAATGGAAAGGGCGCGGGCCAGCGCGGCGGTGGCCTTCACATTCACCCCCTGCAGCAATCCGTCGCGATCGATATCGGTGAAAAGCAGCGCGGCGACACCGGCATCCTCGAAGCGCTTGCCCAATTCCGCCGGGGTCAGTTCGCTGACTTCGGCCCAGCCCTTGGGTGGCGATCTTCCCGCCCTTGGCGTCGGCGCCGACGACGATGCGGCCGGGATGGGCGCGCGCCGCCTCTTTGACAAAAGCGGGATCGGTCAGCGCGGCGGTGCCCAGGATGACCCGGGTGATGCCCGCCTCCAGCCAGGCCTCCACCGCGGCGCGATCGCGGATGCCGCCGCCCAGTTGAATCGGCAGATCGATCGCGGCACGAATTTTTCTTATGGCATCCGTGTTGGCGCTGCGTCCTTCAAAGGCGCCGTTCAGATCGACGCAATGCAGCCAGCGGAAACCTTGCGCCGCGAAGCTCGCGCGCCTGGGCGGCCGGATCGTCGTTGAAGACGGTGGCCTCTTCCATGTCGCCGCGCTTCAGCCGCACGCAGTGCCCGTCCTTCAAGTCGATGGCGGGAAAAATGATCATGGTTTCCAGGCCAGGAAATTGCCGAGAATCGTCAGGCCCACGGCCTGGCTCTTCTCGGGATGAAATTGCGTGCCCACGATATTGTCGCGGCCGATCGCGGCGGTGACCGGCCCGCCGTAATCGGTGGTGGCCAGCAAATGCTTTTCCTCGGCCGGCTTCATCTCGAAGCTATGCACGAAATAGGCATGGGCGCCGGCATCCAGGCCCGCGAACAGCGGATGGTTCTGGACCGGACGAATTTCGTTCCAGCCCATATGCGGAATCTTGAGCAGCGGGATCGGACGGCGTCAGCCGCACCACTTCGCCGCCGATCCAGTCCAGACCCTTGTGATCGCCGAATTCGCGGCCGTCGCTCGCCAGCAACTGCATGCCGACGCAGATGCCCAGGAACGGCTTGCCGTTCCGGATCACGCATTCGCAGAGAGCCTCGACCATGCCGGGGACGGCGCCGAGGCCTTGCATGCAATCGGCGAAGGCGCCGACGCCGGGCAGCACGATGCGTTCGGAGTTGCGCACGATGTCGGGATCGGCGGTCACGACGATCTCGTGGCCGCTGGTATCCCTGGCGGCACGCGCCAGGGCCTTCGCCGCCGAAGCGATATTGCCCGAACCATAATCGATCAAAGCGGCGCGCATCACGGCTTTCCGGATGGTCAATTGTCGTCCATCTTCAGCGCGGCGATGAAGGCTTCCTGCGGGATGTCCACCTTGCCGAACTGGCGCATCTTCTTCTTGCCCTCTTTCTGCTTGTCGAGGAGCTTGCGCTTGCGGCTGATGTCGCCGCCATAGCATTTCGCCGTCACGTCCTTGCGCAGCGCCGAAATGGTTTCGCGCGCGATGACCTTGCCGCCGATGGCGGCCTGGATCGGAATCTTGAACATGTGGCGCGGGATCAGGTCCTTCAGCTTCTCGCACATGGCGCGGCCGCGGCCTTCGGCGCGCTGGCGGTTGACGATCATCGAGAGCGCGTCCACCGGCTCGTCATTGACCAGGATGGACATCTTGACCAGATCGCCTTCCTCGTAGCCCTCGATGTGATAGTCGAAGCTGGCATAGCCGCGCGACACCGATTTCAGCCGGTCGTAGAAATCGAACACCACTTCGTTGAGCGGCAGCAGATAGATCACCATGGCGCGGCTGCCGGCATAGGTGAGTTCGACCTGGCGGCCGCGGCGGTCCTCGCACAGCTTGAGCACCGAGCCCAGATATTCGTCCGGCACCAGGATGGTCGCCTTGATCCAGGGCTCCTCGATGTGGTCGATGTAGGTCACTTCCGGCATGTCGGCCGGATTGTGCAGCTCCTTCATCGTGCCGTCGGTCAGGTGGATGCGATAGATCACGCTGGGCGCGGTGGTGATGAGATCGAGATTGAATTCGCGCTCCAGCCGCTCGCGGATGATCTCCAGATGCAACAGGCCGAGAAAGCCGCAGCGGAAGCCGAAGCCCAGCGCGGCGGAGGTTTCGGTCTCATAGGTGAAGCTGGCATCGTTGAGATGCAGCTTGCCCAGCGCATCGCGCAGATCCTCGAACTGTGCCGCATCGACCGGGAAGAGGCCGCAGAACACCACCTGCTGCGCCGGCTTGAAGCCGGGCAGCGGCGTCCGGCGTGCCCTTGCGCTCGTCGGTGATGGTGTCGCCGACCTGGGTGTCGGCCACCTCCTTGATCTGGGCGGTGATGAAGCCGACCTCGCCGGGCCCGAGTTTGTCGACCAGCACCTGCTTGGGCGTGAAGACGCCGACGCGCTCGACCTGATAGACGGCGTCGGTCGCCATCATGCGGATCTTCTGGCCCTTCTTCAGCTCGCCGTCGACGATGCGCACCAGCACGACGACGCCGAGATAGGCGTCGTACCAGGAATCGATCAGCAGCGCCTTCAGCGGCGCGTCCGACTCGCCTTTGGGCGGCGGCAGGCGCGTGACGATCGCTTCCAGCACCTGCCTCGATGTTGAGGCCGGTCTTGGCGGAAATCGGCACGGCCTCGGAGGCGTCGATGCCGATCACATCCTCGATCTGCTGGCGGATGCGTTCCGGCTCGGCGGCGGGCAGGTCGATCTTGTTGAGCACCGGCACGATCTCGAGCCCGGCATCGATCGCCTGATAGACATTGGCCAGGGTCTGGGCCTCGACGCCCTGGCTGGCGTCGACCACCAGCAGCGCGCCTTCGCAGGCGGCCAGGCAGCGGCTCACCTCATAGGCGAAGTCGACATGGCCCGGCGTGTCCATCAGGTTGAGGACATAGGTCCTTGCCGTCCTGGCCGCCTTGTAATCCAGCCGCACGGTCTGGGCCTTGATGGTGATGCCGCGCTCGCGCTCGATGTCCATGGAATCGAGCACCTGCTCCTTCATCTCGCGGATCGGTCAGCCCGCCGGTGACCTGGATCAGCCGGTCGGCCAGGGTCGATTTGCCGTGGTCGATATGGGCGACGATGGAGAAGTTGCGGATTTGAGCCAAGTCGGTCATGCGTTCCTTGGCCTATCGCTGCGCTATATGAGGCCGTAGGGCCGGGGGTCTAGCATCTTGGGGGGCGCCGTCCAACAGGCCTTTTGCGGCAGCACAAAGCCCGTGCGATCATAGGCTTAGGATGTTGAATTACCTCTATCTCGACTATGGCGGAAAGCCGAATTACCGGGCCGAGCTGAAATACAGCCTGATCTCGCTCAAGGCGGAACTGGACCCTGGAAAGGCCCGGATCGTGGTGGCCAGCGATGCGCCACAGGTCTACCGCGCCTGGCCGGTCACGGTGATGGATATCGCGCCCCGCATCCGGGAATGGTCGGGCGGCGGGCTTTACCACCATCGCATCAAACCCGCCCTGGTGCGCGAAGCTTTGGAGCAGTTCGCCGAACCGGTGCTGTTCCTGGATTCCGATTCCATCATCCGCTCCGGCTTCCATGCCGAGGTGGAAGAGAAGATGGCCGGTTCGGTGGTGATGAACCGGTTCGAAAAAAACAATCCCATTCCACCGCTCAAGGGCTTTCGCACCCGGCTGCCGCATCTGGGTGCCTATCGCTATGACGTGGTGCATAGCTGGATGTTCAACAGTGGCTTGATCGGCATGAAGCCCGAGCATTTGCCGCTGCTGGACGATACGCTGGCGATGATCGACGCCTTGATCGGGCGCGCCAAGAAATTTCCCGCCATCGAGCAATTCGCGCTGTCGGAAGTGCTGCGGCTGAGCCAGACGCCGATTGCGGAAATTCATGAAAATTTCCTGCATTACTGGCAGGGACGCCGGCGAATCTATATGGCGAACCAGATCGCCAAATCGCTGGCGCCCGATTGGAACGATCTGAGCCCGCCCCGGGAATGGGCGCAAATGAATTACTGGGCGGTGCGCGCCTACAATTACTATCACGGCGTCACGCATGTGATGGAGCTGTTCAAATGAACGCGCCTGCCTTGAAAGACCTCTGGCCCGGCCAATCGGTGTCGTTGCTGAAAGCGCTCCATATCCTCACCCATAATGGCGGGCTGAACGCGGATTCCCGGCGCAAGCTGAAGCAGGTCCAGCATCTGGCGCGGCTGATAAAGCCCGCGATCGATTCCGCATTGAAGGAGAAAGACCAGCCCGTGCTGGCGGATCTGGGCGCGGGCAAATCCTATCTGGGTTTTATTCTCTACGATCTGTATTTCGGGCCGGCCGGCCGGGGCAAGGTGGTGGCGGTTGAGACGCGATCTGAGCTGATCGCGACTGCAAAGAGAATCGCCGCCGAAAGCGGCTTCGATCGCATGGAATTCATCGAAAGCCGCATTGCGGGTACAAAGTTGGGTGCCGTCGACATCGTCACCGCCTTGCATGCCTGCGATACCGCCACGGATGAGGCGATCCTGTTCGCGCTGAAGCATGACGCGAAATATGTCGCGCTGGTGCCCTGCTGCCAGGCGGAGCTGGCCCGCGAGCTGGAGGAGGCGCATGGATCGCTCGATCAATTGTGGCGCCATCCCATCCAGCGCCGCGAGTTCGGCGCCCATCTCACCAATGTGCTGCGCGGCTTATACCTGGAAGCGCATGGCTACAAAGTGCGGGTCACCGAACTGACCGGACTGGAACATTCGTTGAAGAATGAATTTATTTTCGCCGAACGGCATCAGCGCGCCAATCCGCGCGCCCGCGCCGAATTCGACAAGCTGGCGAAAGAAATCGGCGCCGTCCCGAAACGGTTGGCTGAATTCTAGCGCGTCTTGGTCGAGCCCTTCCCCCCTGCGCGCGCGTCAGCGCGCTGGCGGTGGGGCGAGGTTCGCGGCCAAGCGAACCGAGCGCCGCAGCAGGCTCTCGAGCCTGCGAAGCCGGAGGGGGTCAGCTGCGCAGACTCGCGCCCGTGGCCTTGGTCACCGCGGCGACCAGTTTCTGCGCCAGAGCTTCGATCTCGCTTTCCGTCAAGGTCCGGTCCCTGGGCTGGACGCGCACCGCGATGGCGATGGATTTCTTGCCTTCGCCGAGCACCTTGCCTTCGAAGACGTCGAACACCGAAACGCTTTCGATCAGGCTGCGGTCCGCACCCTTGGCGGCGCGGACAATATCGCCCGCCGCCACCTTGGCAGCGACCACGAAGGCGAAGTCCCGCTCGATCGCCTGGTACGGTGAAGGCGAGAATACCGCGCGATTTTTGCGCGATTTGGGTTCGGGGATGGCGTCGAGATTGATCTCGAACGCCGCCACCGGGACTTTCAGATCGAACGCCGCCAGGATTTTGGGATGCAATTCCCCGAACCAGCCGATCTGCTTGGGCCCCAGCGCCACCGTGCCGCTGCGGCCGGGATGAAACCAGGACGGCGCGCCGGGCGTGACCGGCGCGGTCATGGGGCCGCCCATTGCCGCCTCCAGGCCCGCGAACAGCGCCGCTTTGGCGTCGAAAATATCGGCGGGATGACCCGATTTGCTCCAGTCGCGGATGCCGGCGCCCACGATAAGGCCCGCTGCGTTGGTGGTTTGCGCTTCCGGCATGCCGCTCTGGAAGGCCGGACCGATCTCGAACAGGTTGAAATCGGAAAACCCCCGCGCCGCGTTGCGCGCCGCCGCCGCCAGCAGCGAGGGCAGGGGCGAGGGCCGAAGGGCGTCCAGGTCGGAGGCGATGGGATTGGAAAGCTGGCGCGCGTCATCGCCGCCGCCGAACAGCCTGGCCTGATCGCGCGCGACAAAGGAAAAGCTCACGCATTCGTTGAAGCCGCGCGCCGCGAGCGTGCGGCGCACGACCCGGGCGCGACGCTGCGCCGATGTGAGCACCGGCTTGGCCACGGCGCGATCGCGGTCCAAAGCCACCGATGGCACGCCGAAGAGGCCGTGGATGCGGACAATCTCTTCCACCAGGTCGGCGGGACCGTCTATGTCGCGGCGGAAGCTGGGCGGCGTCACATGCAGGATGTCGCCATGCTCCAGCACCGTGAAGCCCAGACGCGAAAGGATGCGAATGCTTTCATCCTTGTCGATCTGCATGCCGCCCAAATTTTCCACCAGGGCGGGATCGAAATCGATGTGCTTGTGCGGCGGCGGCAATTCGCCCGCAACCACCACATCCGACGGCTCGCCGCCGCACCAGTCGAGAATGAGTTTGGTGCAAAGCTCCAGCCCCGGCAGCACCGATTGGGGATCGACGCCGCGCTCGAAGCGGTAGCGGGCGTCGGAAATGATTCCCAGCTTGCGGCCCGCGCGCGCCACGCGCGCCGGATCGAACCAGGCGGATTCGATAAAGACATTCCTGGTTTCCAGCGAACAGCCGGTATCCTCGCCGCCCATGACGCCGGCGATGCCGCGGGCGAAGGAATCGTCGGCGATGACGACCGTCTCGCTGTCCAGCACATAGGTCTTGCCGTCCAGCGCCAGCACCTGCTCCTGGTCCTTGGCCATGCGGGCATGCAGATTGCCGGACAGCTTGTCGGCGTCGAACACATGCAGCGGCCGGCCGCGGTCCTGGGCGATCAGGTTGGTGGCATCCACCAGCGCCGAAATGGATTTCATGCCCACCGACTTCAGCCGATCCTGCACCCATTTGGGCGACGGCCCGTTCTTCACATTGCGGATCAGCCGCCCGGCGAAGATGGGACAGGCGTTCTTGTTTTCGGGCGCGAAGTCGAGTGTGATTTTCTTGGGGCTCGGAAACTTGCCCGCAACCGGCTCGATCTTCTTGGTGTGCAACGTACCCAGGCCGGCCGCGGCCAGATCGCGCGCAATGCCAAAGACGCTGGCCGCGTCGCCCCGGTTGGGGGTGATGGCGACATCGAGTCACCGGATCGGTCAGGCCCAGTGCCGGTGCCGCGGGCGCGCCCACAACGGCTTCCGCCGCCAGTTCGATGATGCCGTCGTGATCCTCGCCCAGCAGCAATTCACGCGCCGAACACATCATGCCGCGCGATTCCACACCGCGAATCGTGCCGATCTTGAGCGCCTCGCCGGACGCGGGGATCACAGTGCCGGGGCGCGCCAGCACCACCTTGATGCCCGCCCGCGCGTTCGGCGCACCGCAGACGATCTGTAGCAGATCCTTTTCGCCGGTATCGACCATGCAGAGCCGCAGCTTGTCGGCATTGGGATGTTTTTCGGCGCTGACGATCTCGGCGACGGTGAAATCCTTCAGCCGCGCGCCGGCATCCTCGATGCTTTCCACCTCAAGCCCGATGCTGGTGAGCTTGTCGGCAATGGTCTGGGCATCGGCATTGGTATCGAGATGCTCTTTCAGCCATGAGAGCGTGAACTTCATTTATGCCCCCTCCGGCCTTCGCACCTGATCGGTGCTATGGCCAACTCCCCCATCATGCGCTTCGCGCAACGGGGGAGGCGGGCCTGTGAATGCGGTCGGGAGGAGGTCATTTGCTGAGGCCTCCGTCCAAAGTCGGGATGTCGAGAGCGGCGAAGCCGTAATGCCTGAGCCAGCGCAGGTCGGATTCGAAAAAGCTGCGGATGTCGGGGATGCCATATTTCAGCATCGCCATGCGGTCCAGGCCGAAACCGAAGGCAAAGCCCTGGTACCGTGTGGGATCGATGCCGCAATTGGCCAGCACGCGCGGATGCACCAGGCCCGAACCGCCCAGTTCCAGCCAGTCATTGCCATGCCCGAAAGTGATCTTGCCCGGCACCGAACGGTCGCAGCGCATGTCCCATTCCAGGCTGGGCTCGGTGAAAGGGAAAAAGCTGGGCCGCGCCCGAAGCTCGATCTCGTCGATTTCGAAAAAGGCCTTGCAGAATTCCTCCACCGTCCATTTCAGGTGTCCGAGATGAATGCCTTCGTCCACCACCAGCGCCTCGACCTGATGGAACATGGGCGAATGGGTGGCGTCGGAATCGACGCGATAGGTGCGGCCCGGCGAAATCACGCGGATCGGCGGCTTCTGGGCCAGCATGGTGCGCACCTGCACCGGCGAGGTATGGGTGCGCAGCACATGGCTGGTGCCATCCGACTGCGGCGCGACATAGAACGTGTCCTGCATCTGGCGCGCGGGATGGTCGGGCGGGATGTTGAGCTTGGTGAAATTGTAATCGTCATATTCGACGTCGGGACCTTCGGCGACGGCAAAGCCCATGTCGGCGAAGATGGCGGTGATCTCGTCCAGCACCTGGGCGATGGGATGAACGCTGCCCTGCGGTTCCGGCCGGGGCGGCAGGGTTACATCAAGCGCTTCCGTCGTCAGACGCGCTTCCAGCGCCGCATCGGCCAATCGGGTCTTGCGCGCGGCGATGGCTTCGCTGACGGAATCGCGCAAGCCGTTGAGCAACGGACCTTGAATCTTGCGCTCGTCCGGGGACATGGCGCCCAGCGTTTTCAGCAATTCGCTGATCGTGCCCTTTTTGCCCAGTGCCGCGACCCGGATCGCTTCCAGCGACGCCTCGTCGCCGGCGGCAAGTATTTGCGCCAGGATATCGGACTGGAGAGAGGCGACGTCGCTCATGGAAACCAAACCCCTGAAAGGAATCAGCGGCCCGCTTTCATAGCAGGCCGCTTGCCCTGATGGAGTTTGATATCAGGCTTTCGCCGCGCCCGCCTGATCCACCAGAGCCTTGAAGGCGGCGGGCTCGTGGACGGCGAGGTCGGACAGCACCTTGCGGTCGATCTCGATACCGGCGCCGGCGAGCCCGCTGATAAATCGGCTATAGGTCACGCCATGCTCGCGGCAGGCCGCGTTGATGCGCTGGATCCACAAGGCGCGGAAGTTGCGCTTGCGCTCCTTGCGGCCGATATAATTGTGCTGCAGCGACTTATCGACCGCGGCATTGGCCGTGGTGATGTTGTTCTTGCGGCGGCCGCGGAAGCCCTTGGCTTGCTTCAGGACTTTGTTGCGGCGGGCGCGGCTGGGTACTGCGCGGGGAGTACGTGACATGGTGGGGTCTCCTTACGCGTAGGGCATCCAGCGCTTGACGCGCTGGGTTTCGG
>CAVYKF010000014.1:0-36162 GCA_963769055.1 uncultured Alphaproteobacteria bacterium | reverse complement strand
GGTTGTAAAAACATGACCTTTCACTCCAATTATATCACCGATGTCCAGTAGACGTTTAAATACAGTATTATACATGGTCTTGTCTTCACCCGGACAAATATCATCGCGCCGGACATATATCTGAATCCTTCCTGAAGAGTCCATTATCTCTGCAAAAGAGGCATTTCCCATTATGCGTCTTCCCATAATGCGGCCTCCCAGACAAACTTCCTGGTAATTATTCTTTACAGGTGAGTAATTATTAAGAATATCCTGTGCAAAAGCATTTGTTTTGTATTCAGCAGCAGGGTATGGATCAATTCCAAGCTTCCTTAATTCGTCGAGTGATTCCCTTCTTATCTGCTCCTGCTCACTTAAATTCATTGTGCTCATATTGATTTGAAAATTTGTGCAAATATAGGAAAATTAGCGTTCCTCCGCTACAGGTCTCTTACCCTTTTAACCTCAGGAGATCTGCATTGAATTTTTCTCCGATTAAGCGTGTAATTTCTCCCGGAAGTCCTGTCCCGACAGTATTTCCACCTAACTCGATAACCGGTGTTACTTCTGCTGATGTATTTGTTATAAATGCCTCCTGTACAAACCGGAGACGGTTCTCCTGAACTGCTTCTTCCCTTATGTTAATACCAGCTTCCTGCGCAAGTCTCAGAACATTTTTACGTGTAATCCCCGAGAGTATATGGTTCGATTCAGGGTGCGTATATAGAGTTTTGTCTATTACAAAGAAGATGTTTGAATGCGATCCTTCAGTTATCAGTCCATTGCGGACAAAAATACATTCCTTCAATCCATTTTCACATGCTTCCTGAAAGCTGATTGTATTGGCAAGAAGAGCGACTGACTTGATATCGCATCTGCTCCATCTGATATCCTCTTTAAGCATAACCTTTATACCTGATTCTCTTGATGTGATATCGGGTGTAAAGCCCCATACGTATGCATAAACGGTCGGCAATACTTCCGGAGAAGGGAAATTATGGGAACGTTTAGCTTCCCCCCTTGTAACCTGCAGGTATATCATTGCAGGCTTGTCACTCAGCTTATTCTGTTAATAAGTGCTTCGGCAAAAGAAGGGAACGTGTCCGGCTCAGACCAGTTGATTCTAGTTCTCGCAGACTTCTTTTAATCTGGTTAAGTGACCGGGCATATCGTAGAAAAAGCCTTCGTACCAATCTCACTACTTCATAGATGCCATCTGCAAACAGGAATCCACTGTCATCAGGACTGATTCTAACTTCTTCTTTTGGAACAAATTTTCCGTTAAAATAGACTATTTCCATAATTCATTGTTTCTTTTTAACATGTAACTCCCTCTCTTTTTACTCCCTAACTCCCCCAAGGGGGACTTCGATCTTTTCTTTCTCAGCCCTCCATTTTGGGGGGATGGGGGTAAAAAAAAGATGTGAATTAAGTAATTAGTTGTATATGAAACATTTAATTGATTAGGTTCAATTATTTCTGTTTTGTAGTCAATTAAAGAGCGTGCTTCTTCAGGTGATGATGCATTACCACATGCAGCCTGAACAAATAATGAGGCACCCAGCACAGTTGATTCTTTCTGATCTATGATTTTCAGAGGAACACCTGTATAATTTGCTCTTAGCTGGTTCCAGAGCCTGTTTTTTGATCCGCCGCCCACACACAGAATACTCTCGGTTTTAAATCCTCCCGCATTTTCAAGCGCTTTTTTGCCTTCGGCAAGTCGCTTTGAAAGTGCCTCAAGGATAGCACGAAAAATTTCATCACGGGTAGACTCAAGTGTAAGACCCAGAATCTGGCCACCGGGCTTCCCTGTAAGTTCTTCGTAGAATTTTGGAATTACAGATACTCCGTTACAGCCTGCGGGTACTTTTTCTGCTCCTGAAATCATAAAGTTATATACATCATCGGTAATATCGCTGTATAAGATTTCGTCGGGCCCATTCCAGAACACCTGACGCAATCCATTGATTACCTATATTGTACAGTCCTGGAACTGTAGTCCAGTTCTGTGGTTATTCCCATTTCAAGCCTGCTCCCTTACCCGACCTGCAGCTTCTCAGCACGCACCATAAGTATTTCCCAGGTTCCGGAACTGAGTACCGGCTGGTTCTTTTCAGCCCCTGATCCGAAAATTGCAAATTGTGTGTCGTGACCGGTTGCGACACAGGCATACCTGCAGGGATACCGGTTTCAGCAGAGGCTTTAGCATCTACCATTCCTGTAATGGAACCAGCTTCAACGGGAGTACCAATTTTTCGAGAGGGAATCTGATCTTGCTGATAATATTTTCGGAGAATCCTCTCGTAGCCAGGCTTGTAAGCATTGATGTGCCTGACATTGTTGTGTCATTTACCATATTTCCGGTCAGCATGAATGTAGAATATGGATGGCATGAAGAGAAACCGGTAAGATTTTTCGACTAGTTCCGTTTTTTTTGTTCCACAAACCAGATAAGTTTATTTATTGTGTTGAAAGTAAAAGGAAGAACACCGCATATCTGTTGTACAGCTTTTCAAGCGGAATGTATTTATCGATTCCAGCCATTATGGAATTTGTCCTTTCGCACTGCCATGAGATGACTGGGTAAAGCATCTTCCCTGATCTGTCGAAAAGTGTCCCGTCAACACCAAATGTAGTGACAGTAACTCCGGCAATTTCCTCCTTACTGATCTGACTTATAACTTTTCTTGATGCTTTGCACATCTTTTCCCAGATCTCATTTATATCCCAGATTCTGTAAGCAGGACAAAACGGATCGGGGCGGGTGTTGTTCTGATATGATTCTGATGCCAGGATTTCACCAGTACTGTTTATTGCTATAACCCTTACATTTGTAGCACCGCAATCGAAAACAATAACGATATCTCGTTTATGCATTATCAGAATCCTTTAAGGAACGACATTGATGCTCCAGCCATTATTAAAGCGGCAACATATAATGTCAGAATAGCTATTATAAAAACTCCGAGAAATACAAAATAGGCTTTCAGGTTCAAAAAGGCTTTATGTAATTCCAGATTATCGTGAGTTGCAACCGCCTTTGCAGTGTGTTTAGAAAATCGAAAAAGGAAATGGAGGGGGAAGAAATAGAGAGCTGCGATTACGAGCAGAATCAGAAAAATTACTCCTTCAGGGATAGAATGGGTACCACTATCCCCTGTGTTAAATGCAGACAGAAATGTTCCTGCAAGGATACCAATAAGTGCCACCAGACCAAGCGAGATAAATCCAATAATTGCCAGGAACATAGCCCACTTCCTTGTTGTATTAAGACTTTTGAGTGTCTCTTTTCCTATTCCGATGTTATTGTTTTCAGCACCGTTTTCCATAGCCCAGTTGAATAAATACAGGATATATTATGAGAAATTAATAAACCGGTACAATTTATTCGGAAAACAGGAGAATTCCAATATTAAAATGTTTTAAATGCAGTAGATGGTATAAAAGCTATCGAGACCTTACGCATCAACAGCCACTTCATCATTAACAGCCACTATAACATTTTTCGCATTCTAGTTACTATTTTTCCATGTATAAGCATGGGGCCATTCGGCTGTATTTGACGGAACAGAAGTATGGCAAACACGGCATGCGATTGATTTTTCAGGATTTGTCCCGCCATGTTTTTCCAAAAACTCGCTTGAACTTCCTGATTCGCCCCTTGAATTTGAATGGCATATTCCGCAGCTGCCAATTGTCTTTATTTTGGATCCCTGATATTGATTTGGCTGATAATTATCCGCTGCTTCACGGGAAGGATACATTGCATGAGGGCTGCCATGGCAGGCAGTACAATAAATGTTCCCATGGCCTTTGGAGTTTCTGTATAGAGCAGATCCTGTACTTACACCTGTTACTCCGGTATGACATGTTATACATGCCGGCTCCGATGCCCATGGAACGCGCCCTGAAGCGATTGTTGATGCAACGTTGGCCATATCACCATGGCAGGTTGTGCAATTCCCATCTGTGGTAGTATGTGCAAGGCTTCTGTTGCATTTTGTTGTTGCTCCGGGATGACAATCATAGCAGCCAATACCTGTTTTGGTTGCATGAGAACCATGTAGAACCTGGGACAGATAATTTTGCGGGCCGGTAGTTATTCCCAATGCAGGACTAGGATGGCAACCAGCACATAAAACAGGTTTACTGGAAACTGCAGACAGGTTAGTGGCATGTTTTGAATCGTGTTTTGAAAGAATGTCATCAAATGCATCCACGGTCACGGAACCATGACATTTTGCGCAATTTATTTCATCTGAAGTGGGAACCATTGCCTGTGTCAGCATGAGCACGGTTCCGGTACTGTTTTTGACAGTTATTTCGGCAACCTGAAAAGGATTCCATGATCCGTCATCGTTTACAGGAACTACAGGTATACCCTCAGCCAGATACTGATCGCCAGAGAGAGTCATGTCACCTGACAAACCATAACCCTTCATTCCTATATCATGAGCAGGAGGTGTTGCCGGACCGAAAAGCTTAGTGAAATTATCCCAGAATCCGCCATAAGCCCTTTTATTATACGATGTAGAATTGTTAGTAAGTGTGTATGAAACAGTTATGCCTGATATTACTATTGTCGGAGGGTTACCTCTTTTAACGACCTGAACGTGCAAATTGTTGTAGGGAGGCAGTATTACCAGCTTATCATACGTTGGATTAAGACAATGCATACCAAGATCGTTCCAGGCAAAAACTGAGTAATCACCAGATATACCTGTTGGAGTAATGGAATTCTGATCCTTCTTACATGAGGATAATCCAGTAGCAATAAAGAGAAGCAAAGTAAGGCAGAAAATACTATTCTTTTTCATCTTGTTTTTTTGGAATGTAGATATGACAACAGGTTAAGGTAAAATTTACTGTTATATTATTAACAACGAAAAGTACTTCACTATTGTTTTAAAAGGAATGATTCTTACTATAAAAAAAGGATTCACTCCCCTTTTCCGGAATGAATCCATGATTTATTATGTAACTTAATTTATTTTCTCGGGTGTGGCCGGGCGTCGCCATCACTTCGACGGTGAGGCCGCCCACGGCGAGCGTCTCGCCATCCTTCAGAAGCCGGTCGAAGCAGGCGCCGTCCGTCGTCACATCGTCGGCGCCGAAGATCGGCGCGAAGACCTTCTGGACCTGCGTGATATGTTCGCCGATCGCGATCCTGGCGCCGGTGGCGGATTTGAGATACGGCGCCGCGGAGAGATGATCGGCATGCGCGTGCGTCTCCAGGATCCAGTCGATGGCAAGATCCTTGGCCTTGGCGGCGGCCAGCATGCGGTCGGCGGAACGCGTCGCGGTGCGCGCGGATTTGGCATCGAAATCCAGCACCGGATCGATAACCACGGCGCGCCGCGATGCGGGATCGCTCACCAGATAGCTGACGGTGAAGGTCTGTTCGTCGAAGAACGCCTGAATCTCGGGAGTCATGATCTCAGGGTTCATGGTCTTCCTCCGCTTCCGCTTGATTATATATTAGAAATAACTAATATAGCAAATGTTGCGGATGGATGCCCATGGACACATTTTCGGCCAAGGATATCAAGGCGATGCGCAAGCACGCCGGCGAAGCCGCCGCGATGATGCGGGCGCTCGCCCATCAGGCCCGGCTCCGGGTCCTGTGCGACCTGGTGGGCGCGGAGCGCACCGCCGGCGAACTGGTGCAGCGCTCGGGCCTCAGCCAATCGGCCTTGTCCCAGCATCTGGCCAAGCTGCGCGACGAGGGAGTGGTGGCGACCCGGCGCGAAGGACAATCGATTTATTACCGCATCGCCGATCCCCATGCCGCGCGGGTTCTGGGCGCCCTGCACGACATCTATTGCAAGCGGTGACGGGATTGCGCTTTTCCCGCCCGCTTGCCTTGCGCCCGTCACGTGATACCGGGCGGCCCGCCGGATGAATTTGAGCGACCTGCTGTCCTTCGGTTCGGGTTCGCTGGTCGGCTTCGCGCTCGGCCTTCTGGGCGGCGGCGGATCGATCCTGGCGGTGCCGCTGCTGGTCTATGTCGTGGGCATCAGGGATGCCCATGTCGCCATCGGCACCAGCGCGCTGGCCGTGTCGGTCAATGCCTTCGCCAATCTGATCTCGCACGCGCGCGCCAAAACCGTGAAATGGCCCTGCGCCGCGGTCTTCGCGCTCGCCGGCATTGCGGGCGCGGCGCTGGGCGCCTTTCTGGGACGGCACGTCAACGGCCAGCATCTGCTGTTCCTGTTCGGGCTGGTGATGCTGGCGGTCGCCGCCGCCATGTTCAGCCGCCGCGCCGCGGGCGGCGATCCCCTGGTGCGGATCGATCCGGCGATCGCGCTTCGTCTGGTCGTCACGGGTCTTGTGGTGGGATTTCTGTCCGGCTTTTTCGGAATCGGCGGCGGCTTTCTGATCGTGCCGGCGATCATGCTGGGCAGCGGCATGGCGACCATCAACGCGGTGGGCTCCTCGCTGGTCTCGGTGGGCGCCTTCGGGCTCACCACGGCGGCGACCTATGCGATGGCCGGTCTGGTGGACTGGCGCATCGCCGCCATCTTCGTCCTGGGCGGGATAGCGGGCGGGTTCTTGGGCGTGCGCCTGTCCATCCGCCTGTCGGAAAAGCGCGGCCTGCTTTCCAAGAGCTTCGCGGTCGCCGTCATCTTCGTGGCGTTGTTCGTGCTGTGGAAATCCGCGCCGGGCGCCGGCTGAGGCGGATCACGGTTTGGGTGCGATGATCCGCATCACCGACTTGCCGCCCGCATCCGCCAGCGGCAGGTAAAGCCGGTGGGTTACGGGATCGACGGCAACCGAATGGGCGTTCCGGCCCACAAAATTGTCGCCCAGCGGGACGGGCGCGGCGGGGCTGGCGATATCGAACGTCGAAAGATTGCCCGACTCCGAGGCGACATAGAGCCGCTTCGCCGTCCCGTCCATCGCCAGCACATCGGGATCATGGCCGAGCGGAAGATGGCTCAATTCCTTTCCCGTCCGAAGATCGACCGTCACCAGCACGTCGTTCTCGTCGCAGGCGACATAGCCGATGGCGGTGCCCGGCGGAATCGCCAGCCCGTGCGGATGCCGGCAACCGGAAAGCGGATAGGCGCCGCTGCGCGTGGCGTTGGCGGCGTCGAAGATCGCCAGTTCATTCCTGCTCTGGATCGGCGCGTAGAGTTTCGCGCTCGCCGGATCATATTGCACATTGCCCACTTCGCCGCCCGCCGCGATGCGCGCGATCACCCGGTTCCGGGCCGGATCGATCACGGTGACGGCCGAGCCCATCTCGTCGGAAACGAAGACGCGATTGTCCTTGGGATCATAGGCGATGCCGTCGGGAAAGACGCCGCCGGGCAGGCGCGCGATCACCCGCAGCGTTTCGGTGTCGACGATCGCCACCGCGCCGTGACCCGATGACAGTCCCAGCATGCCCAGGCCCTGCGCCAGCGAGGGCCCCAGCCCGCCGCCCGGCACGCTGGAAAAGACGCGATGCAAGGACGGCACCGCCAGAACGCCGGTGGTCTTGGGAAAGCCGTCCAGCTCCTCGAGCGGCTTGTTCTCGGCCGTATCGAAGACCAGCAATTTGCCCGCGCCCATCAGCGAGACGTAGAGGCGGCCGGCGCCCGCATCGAGGCTCAGATAGTCGATGCGGTTTGCCTTGCGTCCCAGCGGAACATCCGCCACCAGGGTGAAGAGACGGCTGTCGAATCCGGGCTCCGCCTTGACGGCCGCGTCGGCGGGAGCCGCGGTCAGGGCGGCCAGGATTGCGGCGAGCGTTGATATCCTCATCGAACACTCCCAACCACCGCACCGGCGTCAAAAGCCCGCGATCACTTCTGCGCCGCGGGCGGCACGAAGGCGATTGCCTTGAGATATTCGGTGCGGCTGTCCATGTCCTTCTGGCCCGCGGGATAGCCGTTGGCTTTGAGGACATAGGCCAGGATGACGGCATACTGATCGCGGCTGAGCTTGGCGGGATTGTCCTGCGGCATGGTGGTGCGGATGCGCTCGAACAGATCGCCCAAGGTCAGCCCCGCCCAGTCGGAGATGAATTCGGCGCCCACCAGCGCGGGCGCTTCGCCATTGCCGCTGAGACCCGAGCCGTGACAGGCGGCGCATTGCTGGGCGAACTCGGTCTGACCCTTGGCCGCCTGGGCTTCGGTATAGACGCCATCCAGCACCGAGGGCGCGCTTTGCGCCCACACCGCGCCGGCAGCCGGCAGAAGAAGGGCCGCGGCGAGCATCGCAATTTTTCCGTTACGCATGTTTTCTTCCCGTGTTTGGAACCCGTGACAAGACCCAGCCCATCGCAAGAGGCGCCTTATGCCTCGCGTTGCGGCGCTTGTCACGCGCGCCTGGCCAAGCACGCAGGCCAGGGCGCCGAGAAGGGTCGGGCCCGCCAGGAGCGGCGGCATGCCGGCCTTGAAACGGAAGATCGCGGCGAAAGCCGCCAGCGGCAGCGCCAGGGCGGCCCGGTCGATGCCGGCGGGAACCGGAACCGATAAGGGCAGCCCGGCGAAATGCCGCACCGCCGGGGCGCGTAAAATCCGGCCATCGGGAATTGATCTGGGTCAAAGCCCGGTCCCGGTAATGCGCTTTACTTGATCGATGATGGGACATTATGGCGGTTGGATGGTCGGTGGGGGCGCGATGCCGTTTGGCGGGCTCCTGAGCCTGGTGCTGCTCGTCGGCATTGTATTCCTCGTCGTGCGCGGCCTTTCGGGCAGAAATTCGCGCGCCCGCTCCCCGGCGCTCGACACGCTCGAGGAACGCTACGCCAAGGGCGAGATGCCGCGCGACGAATATCTGCAGAAGAAGAAGGACATCGGCGCGTGAGCGCTTGCGGCCGGAAGGCCGAAGGTCATGGCCGGCGCGCGAATCCTGTCCGGCCCGGCGATTCCACCATCGGAAGCACCGATCTCGAACACGGTGGCGGCGGCGACGAAACTCGAGGGCCGCATCGTCCGCGCCGCCGTCAGAGCCTGACGCCGAAGCGCGCGGCGACCAGGATGGTGAGAAAATAGAGCGCCACGGTCAAAGCGCAGGCCGCGACGATCGCCCACCAGAAGCCGGTCCCGTGCCGGAGCAGGTAAGGCAGGACCAGAACATCGGCAGGGACGGAAGCACGTACCAGAAGGTGGCTTCGGCGTGATTGGCGATGCGCGCGGTGTCGCCGGTATCGCGCCACAGCCAGAGGATCGCCAGCAGGGAAACCAGGGGCAGCGACACCACCAGGGCGCCGAAGGCGGGGCTGCGCCGCGCGATCTCCGACACCGCCATGACGATGACGCCGGACAGAAGCGCTTTCAGAACCAGGTAAAGCATGGGGGGCTGTTCCAGTGTCCGCGCCACTCTATCAAATGTTAGCAAACTGTTCAGCAGACCGGCGGCATTCGGTGGGAACCAACTTGCCGGTCATGCTTTAGTCTTGGGGTTTGGGGGAAAGCGGTTCGGCAGGCACCGGAAAATGAGCGAAACATCACGCGATCCCCTCGAACTGACGCCGGTCGAGATGCAGAGCCTTCAGCGCGTGTCGGAGGGTGGCGCCATTTCCGATATCATGTATGGGCGGCTGGGCGGCCTCGGCCTTATCCGCAAGCGCTTCGCCGGCTGGATTGTGACGGATGCCGGCAAATACCGCCTCGCCGCGGAGCTGAAGCTCAGGCGAATGGAGCCGTGAATTGCGCGCACCCGTCCGCGCAAAAATGAGCCCGGCAAGATACGCATGCCGGGACCCAGCCAGGCCTCGCGGCCGCGCTTCAAAGACGGATTAGGAAAACAGAACCGAAATCCGCGCGCCCTGATCCCCATCGTCCCGGGTGAAAATCAATTTGCCGCCGATTTTCCGCGCGAAGGACTGAACGATCTTCATGCCCAGTCCCTTGCTGGATGCCGGATCATATCCATCCGGCATGGCGGGGCCCGCATTGGACACCGATAGCGCATGGCCGCCGCCCGGATCGGCGTCCAGCCTCACCCGGATGTTTCCCCTGCCGTATTTGACGGCATTGGTGACAAGTTCGTTGACGATGAAGCCCAGCGGAATCGCGGTGGCGGCGGGCAGCATGACCTCCGCACCTTCGACCCGGATGGCCTGGTCCTCCGAATTCATGATGCCGGAGAAATCGCGGCAGAACTCTTCCAGATAATTCCGGAACGCGACCGTCCCCGCGCCGTCATTGTTGTGCAGGCGGCGATGAATGCGTTCGATGGTCGCCACGCGGTTGGCGGCGATGGACAATTGCGCGGCGGTCTCGGCTGTCGGCGCGGCCCGGCTCTGCAGGGAAAGCAGGCTGACGACCATCTGCAGGCCATTGAGCAGCCGGTGATCGGATTCCCGGCGCAGCGTTTGCTGCTCCAGGATCAGGGCGTCTTTTTCGCGGAGCAGGATTTCCTCCCGCGCTAGGGCATCGCGCAGCGCGTCCAGCTGACAATCCATGCCCTCCGGATCGCAGAGATTGCGAGCGGGCGCGGGCAGCCGGGGGCGCCGGAACAGAAGATGCGGAACCCAATCGCGCGATGATTGTTGCGTGCCCATGGCAGTGCGCCTTTCCAAGCCCTTCGGCCGGCGTGCGCCACGGGCGAAAAGCCGCAGCTCAGATCGTAAAGGACAAAAATTCGGTGCTTGTCATTTGCGCGCCGTGATTCCGCGCTGGAACAAGAAATGAAGCAGAGGCCGCCGGACGGCATTGAGGCAGATCAATTATGTCCGGCAGCAGACATTATGGACCGGTTTGGCCGCCATTGCACGACTGCCTTATTTGACTTGCCGGTGCGACGGGTCCAGCATAATTGATCGGTCACATGACCGGCTGAGAGACACGCGAACTCGCCAAACGAGTCGGGCGCTCCCGTCCCATCATCGATATGGAGACGAACATGGGGCAGCAGATTTACGATCAATGGGTTACGGTAGAAAACATCGCCAAATTCGAGCAGCAAATAAAATCCGAGACCGACACCTGCCAGCGCAAATTGCTGGAGGGCCTGCTGGTGCTGGAACGCGAGAAGCTCAAATCCATATTTGCAACTGATCGCTGATATTTTGGCACGGCGGTCAGGCAAGCGTGCGGGAATCGGCAAGAAAAACGGCAAGGCGGCCAAAGCCGGTGCGCCCGCCAACCGGCTGCTCGCCCTTCTGCCGCGCCAGGATTACGCGCGGCTGCGCGCCCATCTCGAACCCATCGCGCTCGCATACCGCCAATCGCTCTATCTGGCGAACCGGCCGATCAAATTCGTCTATTTCATCGAGACCGGCGTCGGCTCGCTGGTGAACACCATGGCCAATGGCGATGCGGCCGAGGTCGGCACTATCGGCAATGAAGGCATGGTGGGCCTGCCGCTGGTGCTGGAGGATGAACGCGCGCCCACCGCCGTCTATGTCCAGGTCCCCGGCACGGGTCTCAGGATCGCGGCGTCGCGGTTCAGCCGGGAATTGGCGCGAAGCGCGTCGATGCGCACCGTCATGCATCATTATGCCCATGCCTTCTTCAACCAGGTGGCGCAATCCGCCGCCTGCAATCAGTTTCATTCGCTGGAGCAGCGCTGCGCGCGCTGGCTGCTGATGACGCACGACCGCATGGACTCGAATGCGTTCACCTTGACCCAGGAATTTCTCGCCATGATGCTGGGGGTGCAGCGCACCGGCGTTTCGGCGGCGGCGGGCGCGCTGCAAGGTGACGGCCTGATCGACTATACGCGCGGCCATGTCACGATCAAGAATCGCCGCGGCCTGGAGCGCCGCTCCTGCGAATGTTACGGGATTTCCAAGCGGGAATTCGATCGTTTGCTGGGCGGCAGGGCGAGGCACGCGGCTTGATTGTGCGGTCAATTCACCCGGCGTCGTCAGAGAATGCGTCTTTCCGTTGAACCTTATACCCGCGATTGCGTTGTTTGATTGCGCGTGATGCTGGGAGGGAATCCGCCTTTGACGAATCCGGTCTTTGAAGTGACCTATGCCGAGGCGTCGGCACGGACCTGGCCCGATGCCGGTCGCGTGAACCGCAGGGAAGGCACCCGGTTCAAGCGGCCCCATCTGGTCTGGGCCGACATGGTCGGTCTGGGGGCCGTGATCGTCATCGCCGTCCTGTCCGCTCTTGCCTGCGCGACCGTGCTTCTCGCCGCCGATACGGTGAGCTTTGGCAGGCTGAATCATCTCCTGGCGGTGTGGTCGGGCATGGCGGAGCTGACAGTTGCCCTTCCGATCTGGCTCCTCATGCGCGGCATCGACTTCGCGGCCAATGGCCCCGCGCGCCGGCGCGCCGGACGGATGTTTCATACCGGGTAATTCGCGAAGATTCCGCTATCTGCCGGACGGAAGCGCGGCCCGATCGTGAAGCCAATTCATCGGGTTGGGATATTTGTTGGCGCGCAATGTCCGATATCCGACATTATTGAGGCTAATCAAACCCGCGTGCCGATCCCTGTGCCATCTTAGGTCGCGCCGACAGTCCGCGTGAGGCTGAAACGCATGCACAGGAGATGCGCAATGAAACAGATATTCACCCTCGCATTGGCGCTGTCGCTGTTGAGCGGCACCGCCGCCATGGCCCAACCCAACTTTCAGGGCCGCAATGACCAGGGCCGCAACGGACCGGATCGCTACGACCAGTATCGCAACGATCCGGGCGTGCGCATGAGTTCGCCGCGTTTTTCGCGCGGCGACCGGCTGCCGGAACAATATCGCCGGGATCGCCGTTATGTAGTGAACGACTGGCAGCAGCGCCATCTGAGACGGCCGCCGCGCGGCTATCACTGGGTGCGGGACGATAACGACAATTACTTCCTGGCCGCGATCACGACCGGCCTGATTTTAGACTTGATGCTCAACAGCCGATAGCGCATCCGCCGTTCCTCCGGCTTCGGCCGGAGGACCCGGCCTATTTCTCCGACGATTTATTTTCGCAAGAAGGAATTGGCCCATGGCAAAATCACGGCACCTGTTTCGCGCTTTCGCCGCGGCCATCGCCCTGCCGGCGCTGCTGGCGGGCGCCGCCGCGATCCCCGCGCAGGCGCAGATCAGCCTCAGCATCGGCATCGGCTTCGACAATTTCCACAACCGGCTCGCGCCCTATGGGAGCTGGAGCAATCACCCGCGCTGGGGCCAGGTCTGGCATCCCAGGGCCGCGCGCGATTTTCGCCCCTATTACTATGGCCATTGGGTGAACACGCGCGAATATGGCTGGATGTGGGTCTCCGACGAAAGCTGGGGCGACATCACCTATCATTATGGCCGCTGGGTCTATGACCCGGACGAAGGCTGGCTTTGGGTTCCCGGTTATGTCTGGGGGCCGTCCTGGGTGGTGTGGCGTTCGGGCGGCGGCAATATCGGCTGGTTTCCGATGCCGCCGGGCGACGATTATTATGGCGACGGCGCCTATCGCGGCAATTTCGACGACGAGTATGGCTATCGCGACTGGTACGGACCGAGTTTCGGCAACGTCCAGTTCCTCGCGCTCTGGACTTTCGTCGGCGAAAGTCACTTCGGCGACCGCAATTTCCGCAACTATGCGGTGCCTCAGCGCGATTATGGCCGCTTCATCGGGCAGACCCGGGATTCGACCAACTACACCACCGTCAACAATTACGTCGTCAATCGCAGCGTCGATGCGAACCGTCTGCAGCAGGCCACCAGGCAGCGTTTCACGCCGGTGCCCGCGCGCAGCGTGATCCGCGACGCCGCGCTGGTGACGCCGGCGACGACGGGACGCCAGATCGAACAGCGCGAGCGCCAGCAGCATCCGATTCCCGCCGCCCAGGCTGTTCCCGGACGTGGCGCGGGTCAGCCGGCCCCGCAGGCGCCGCGTGCCGTGGCTCCGACAGCCGTCGCGCCCAACGCCAATCAGGTCCCACAAGGCCCCCAAGGGCGCGGCAACCTCCGCAACCCGGCGGCAGCGGGTACCGCCCAGCCGGTGCCGCAAGCCGAGCGCAGGGCGCCCGGGACCGCCACGCCGAACATCACGCAAGCGCCGCGTGTCGCGCCATCGGCTCCGGTGACACAACCGACGCCTGCGAATCCGCCACAGGACAGAGGCGGGCGTGGCACTCAGCAGATCGAGCGGGCCGCGCCGCAAGCGCCACGCGTCGCGCCATCGGCTCCGGTGACACAACCGGCGCCTGCAAATCCGCCACAAGACAGAAGCGGGCGTGGCACTCAGCAGATCGAGCGGGCCGCGCCGCAAGCACCACGCGTCGCGCCGGTGGCTCCGGTGACACAACCGACGCCTGCAAATCCGCCACAGGATAGAAGCGGGCGCGCAAATCAGCAGATCGAGCGGGCCGCGCCGCAAGCGCCACGCGTCGCGCCGGCGGCTCCGGCGGCCCAGCCCACTCCGCCGGTGAACCCGGCACGGGACAGAAGCGGACGCGGAAATCAGCAACCCGACCGTGGCGCGGCCGCCCAGGCGCCGGCGCGCGTTCAAGCCAATGCTCCGCCCGCCCAGGACCGGGGCGCTCAGCGCGGCAACCGACAGAACGACAATGCCGGCGATCAGAAGGCGGCCGGCGACAAGAAGGATTCCGGCGGCCGCGGGCCGAACTAGGAGGGCATGGGCATGGAACGCATGAACGGGTTGATGGCGATCGGAGCGATGTTCGTTTTCGCCGGTCTTTTGGGATTTGCGATCCCGGTCTTCACCACGCAGTCGACCGAGACCGTGGCCAAGGTCGGCGATCTGAAGCTTCAGAGCACCGAGGACACCTCTCACCGCATTCCGCAAGTCCTGAGCGGCGGCGTGCTGGTGCTGGGCCTGGTGCTGATTGGAACCGGCCTCGGCGGGAAGCGTTAACAACTCATAGTTTCGTTCGGCGGCAGTCCGCCCGATTTCAATCGGAGATATTCCATGTCGCTCGGCACCATCCTGCTCATCATCCTGATCATCGCCCTGCTTGGCGGCTTCAGCGGCATCGGCGGCGGCCGGTTTTACGGCATGGGCAATTACGGCGGCGGCGGGCTTGGCCTCGTCCTCGTCATCGTGCTGATCCTGGTCGTGCTCGGAAAGATTTGAACGGGCGCGCCCTAGCTGACGCGGGTCCATATCAGCGTGTGGCCGAACAGGGGCAGGAGCACATAGGCGCGTATGCGCAAGCTGCCGCCATCCTGGATCGACATCCGCGCCAGGTAATTCTCGCCATCATCGGGATTGTAGATCCTGCCATCCGTCCAGACATTCTCGCCGGTCCGGCGAAGGCCCTCGAGAACAGGGAGTCCCAAGAGCGGGCGGCCCCTGAGCGCGGGATCGCTGTTCTTCAAATCGACCAGCGGCAGGCCTTGCCCATCATTGGGCCATTGGAACCAGACGATCTTCCCGCACAAGCGGTCGTCGCAGGGCGCGATCTCGATCTGAATGCGCTTGTTCGCGTGCAGCCAGACACCAGACGGCGTCGGGCTTTGCGCCGCGGCGGGGATCGCGGCGGCCAATAGGGCAATCAGCAGGCAGGCGAATCGGACCATGCGGACCTTCGGCGGACGCAAGCGAGCCGGCGGATGCAATTTCGTGAAGAAAAGAGCCCGGCAAAATACGCATGCCGGGCCCTCGCTCGGGCGATGGCCGGACCGGGGAAACCCGGCCATGCCGGTGGCAAAATTCAACCGGCCGCCTAGCTCGTTTTCTTGGCGTAGAAGCGGCACCATCCGGTTGCGACGATATCGCCGTCGACCAGGGTGCAGGAAGCGGGCGCCTTGAAGAGGGCGCAGTTGGCGCAGCTCTGATCGCCCTTGGGCGTGGCCTGATAGCCCGCCGCCTTCTGCGCCATCTTGGCGATCGCCTGCGAACCCGTCGCAAGAATCGCCGCCACGCCGCCGATCATCGCGGCGGCATGGCGAAACAGGCCGCGGCGCGAAAGCGTGACATTGGCATCCGAATTGAAAGAGTGGCGATCATCATCAGGCATTTCTAATCTCCAGTTAACCTACTACAATCAATATACAACTTAAATGCGGCATGGGTTTGATCCCGATCAAATGGCCGGCCCCTAATCGGGGTAATCTTCAGACGGATTCAAAAAGAGTTGGGGGCCGTAATGATTGCATTTCCCGGAAATGGAAACATGATCCGCAGATTGTCCGCGAGCCTGTTGGGGCTTGCGGCGATGGCGGCAATGGCGGGACAGGCCGAGGCCGTGCCCAGCTATGCCCGCCAGACCGGTCTGGCCTGCGAGGCCTGCCACACCGTCTTTCCGCAGCTGACGCCTTTCGGACGCGTCTTCAAGGCCAGCGGTTACACACTTTCCAACACCAGCAAGGTGCAGGACGTGGACCGCATGAAGCATTACCTGATGACGCTCTCCGACGTGCCGCCGATTTCGGTCATGGGCGTGGTCTCCAACAGCACCGCCAACAAGGCCGCCGACACGGACTCCTCCAAGACCTCGACGGATTTTCCCCAGCAGTTCAGCTTCTTCTACGCGGGGGCGATCTCCGACAATGTCGGCGCCTTCGTTCAGGTGACCTATGACGACCAGAGCGGCGCCTTCGGCATGGACAATACCGACATCCGCATGGCCGACGTGGCGACGCTCTACGATCACAGCGTCATCTACGGACTCAGCCTGAACAACAATCCCACCGTGCAGGACCTGTGGAACACCACGCCCGCCTGGGGCCAGCCCTTCCTCGGTTCCCCCGTGATGGCGGGCCCCGCCGCCGCCACGCGCATCGAAGGCGCGATGGCGGGAGCGGTGGCAGGTCTTTCAGCTTACGCCTTCGTCGATCAGTCGATCTATGGCGAGGTCGGCGTCTATCGCTCGGCGCTGCAGGGCGCCTCGGTGGCTGCGGGCGCCAGCACCACCAACGACATCATCACCGGCGTGGCGCCCTATTGGCGCTTGGCCTATGAATATGACTGGGGCCAGCAGTCGGTGGAGTTGGGCACCTTCGGGCTTCAGGCCTCGCTGCACAATCCTTCCACGGTCGCCGGCAACGCGATCAACCAGTCGCTGCAGATGGGTCCCACCGACCGCTTCACCGATATCGGGTTCGATACCCAGTATCAGTATATCGACGACGACAATCAGATCACGGCGACGGCGCGGGCGATCCGCGAGAACCAGCGCCTGGATGCCAGCTTTGCGGGGGGCTTTGCCGACAATCCCACCGACCGTATCGACTCGGCGAACGCGACCTTGAGTTATTTCTGGCGCCGCAAGCTGGGCGCCACCATCGGCTTGTTCGGCGTCGACGGTTCGACCGACGCGACCTATTTCGGCTCGCAGAACGGCAAGCCGACCAGCACCTGGGGCAATGTCGAGGTGGATTACCTGCCCTGGCTGAACGTCAAGCTGGGACTGCAATATACGGCTTACGCGAAATTCGACGGCGTCTCGCACAATTATGACGGCAGTGGGCGCAATGCCTCCGACAACAACATGATCTTCGGCTATGTTTGGTTCGCGTATTGAACGCGGGATTCAAGGGAGCGGATAGGATGAGAAAAATACTATCGACCTCGGCGGCATTGGGTCTTTGCCTGTTCGCGATGACGGCCAATGCGGCCGCCCCCGCCGACCAGGCCGCGGCGGCGGACCGGGTGACCAAGGTCTGCCAGAATTGCCATGGGCCGGATGGCAACAGCACTTCGAGCACCTTTCCGCGCCTCAACGGCCAGCAGGCCGGTTACCTCACGGCCCAGCTGAAGAAATTCCGCGACCATAGCCGCGACGATCCGCACGCCATGGCTTACATGTGGGGCATGGCGGCCCAGCTCGACGACAACGCCATCGCGGGCGTCGCAAGCTATCTCGCCGCCCAGAAGCCGACCGAGCCGCAGACCGGCGGCACGCTCGCCGCGGAAGGCAAGAAGATCTTCATGGAAGGCGTGGAAGCGGACCATGTTCCACCCTGCGCCGCCTGTCATGGCGACAAGGCCGAAGGCAATGGCGAGTTTCCCCGGCTGGCCGGCCAGCATGCCGACTATCTGAAGAAGCAGATGGAGGATTTCCGTTCGCTGGTGCGCACCAACGACATCATGCACGCCAACACCAAGGACATGACCGACCGCGAGATCGAAGCCGTGGTCTCCTGGCTGGCGAACGAATAGCGCTATCGTCCGGCGGGCCCGTCCTTCGGGCGCGATTCCAAGAGCCGGTAGGCGTCGAAG
This sequence comes from uncultured Alphaproteobacteria bacterium, assembly GCA_963769055.1. GTDB lineage: Bacteria > Pseudomonadota > Alphaproteobacteria > Micropepsales > Micropepsaceae > Rhizomicrobium. The sequence goes on along the minus strand of CAVYKF010000014.1, from coordinate 18,124 downwards.
ACGCCGGCGGTGCCGCGGCCGATCTGATCCTTGCGCAAGGCCCGGAAACTCACATCCATGCCCGGGCGAATGGTGGTGTCCGCCGGTCCGGGGCGCGCCACCGTGCCTGGGGCCGCATTCCTTTGCGGCGGGCCCGGCAGGATGACGAAATAGCGATAGCCATGATCGACGGTCAGTCGGGCCGCTTCGGCCAGCACTTTCTTCCGGGCCGCGTCGGGGACGAGGCCCGCGGTCTCGCGCCCGGAAATCGTGCCCACCTGGCCGGCGCGCAAGGGCGGCATATGGCCGATGCAGCCGGCAAGGAGCGCGAAGGACAGAAGCGCGCAAGCGGACGGAAATTGGGATAGGCGCATGCTCCGGCCTTTTCAAAGCGAGAGGCAGAATAGAGGGGCTGTTGTATCTCGCATTTGACGCGGCGCAAGCCCCACGCCGGAACGAATTATCTCCGGCTCGAGATCAGGCGCGAGCCCGCATGTCCTTGCCTTCGAGAAAGGACTTGAACCCGGTATCGACCCGGATGGCATCGTCCATGATGATGTCGAACAATTCGTCCAGGAGATCCTTGTCGATCTTCCTCTGCCCTCCCGCCACCAGGTCGCAGACATCGTCCAGGCGCTGGACGCAATGGGCGTGACTGCGCTTGTGCGGCTCCAGGTCGGGATAGTGCAGCAGCGCCATTTCGCGCTCCTCGTGCCGGAAATGCCGCTTCAGGGTTTCGCGCAGATTCTCCAGGAACGGATAAAAATAATTCGCCGGCGCATCCTCCACGGTCCGGACCATCTTGAGGGCCGTGTTCAGTATGTCGATCAGCGACTGATGCTCCGCGTCGATATCGCCACACGGGATCGAAAGCGAAGGCGGCAATTCGTAATGGTCCATTGCAGTCAGTTCCTTCGAAGGAAAACGGGACGTCGCGCCAAGCGTTGGTTAAGATCCGTTAAATGTTGCGGTCATTCTGCGATGAGCATCCGCTTCAAACTCGAAGGACCGCCGGACTACGCAACGACGCACGGCCCTTCGGCGGTTTCCCGCCGATGGACAGGCTAGCGCCCTGTCCCAGCTGCGCATTGATCTCAATCAATCGATTTGCGCGGATCGGCGATGCCGGCGAAGCGGCTAGGCGCGGGTCAGCGCCTTGGACTTGGCGTCATATTCCTCAGCCATGCATTCCAGCGCGGTGCTGGCCTGTTGGTCGCCGACCGAAGCCGCCAGCCGCCGGCATCTGACCGCGTGGGCGCGCAGTTCGCCCGCCTGACGCTCTTCGGTCACGTCGATCAGGATGTTGACCGCGCCGAAAAGCGCGCCGTCTTCGGCGAGGAGCGGGGTCGGAAAGGGCACGAAATGGACGCGGGTGCCGTCGGGACGTTCGGCGACCGCGCTCACGCCGCGGATGCGGCGCTTGTCGCGGATCGCATCCGCCATCGGGCATCGGTCGTGGGCAAGAGGCTCGCCCGCGTCCGTGAACAGCTTCCAGGTGACGCACCAGCGATCCTTGCCGATCGTCGGCATGCGTCCGGCAAAGCCGATGCAAGCCGGGTTGAAGTAGGTGATGAAGCCTTGCGCGTCGGTGACATAGATCGGCGCGGGAAGCTGGTCGAGCGCGGCAAGCAGGCTGTCGTCGCGCCTTTCCAATACGCGCAGCGCGGCGCTCACCATTTCGTCCACATCCTGGAAAGTTCCGTGCATGTCCTGGCCCGGCCCCCTGTTCCACCCATATCACAACGCACAAGGCCGGACAGGGCTCCCACCGTACCGTCGGGCCTTGACAGGCAACCAAATGGTTGCATATTAGCGGGATGGATGACGATGCGGTTTTTCGGGCCCTGGCCGATGGCAGCCGCAGGCGGCTGCTCGACCGGCTGCATCGGAAGAACGGCCAGACCTTGAGCGGGCTTTGCCGGGGGTTGGACATGACGCGCCAGGCGGTGACCAAGCATCTGGCGATCCTGGAGGCGGCGAACCTGGTCGCCTGCCGGCGCCGGGCCGCGAGAAGCTGCATTTCATCAATCCGGTTCCCATCAACGAGATCGCGGAACGCTGGATCGGCAAGTTCGAGGGCCCGCAGCTCTCCGCCTTGTCCGCGCTGAAGAAAAGTCTGGAAGCAAAGCGGCGGACATGAGTTCGCCGCAACACGGGAGAAAGAGCCATGGCCGCGAGCAGCTTCGTCTACGTCACCTTCATCCGCACCACGCCGGGCGAATTGTGGAATGCGCTGACCGCGCCCGAATTCACCCGGAAATACTGGTTCGGCATCCGTCACGAGACCGACTGGAAGAAAGGCTCGCCCTGGAAAATGATATTCCCCGACGGGCGGGTGGGCGATACCGGCGAGATCGTGGAAAGCGATCCGCCCCGGCGCCTGGTGCTCAAATGGCGCAACGAATTCATGCCGGAACTGAAGGCCGAGGGCTATTCGCGCTGCGTCATCGAGATCGAGCAGGTGGGCGAGGCCGCCAAGCTCACCATCAGCCATTCGATGGAAAAGGAGAATTCCAAATTCATCGAGGCGGTGTCCGGCGGCTGGCCGCGCATCGTCTCCAACCTCAAATCGCTGTTGGAGACCGGCAAGACCATCCTGCCCCTGACGGTGTGAGGATTTACCCGCGCCGGACGCGCCGGGTCGGCCTGGCCGTGGGCACGGGCGGCGCGGGCGCCGGCGCGGCGGCTTCGGGATCGGCTTCGGCCAGCCCCACCACTTCGCCCGAGGCCAGGATGTGACCCCGCATCTGGCCGGTCAGCCCGTCATAACTCATGGCGGGATCGGCGGTGAGCGTGGTGTCCAGCGCAAAGACCTGCAGATGATAATGATGCTTGGGACCGGGCGGGGGATGCGGGCCCAGATAGGGCTGCGCCTCGCCACGGACATTGGGGCCATAAAAAGATACCGCCGGCTTGGCGTCAGGCGACATGCCGGGATCGAGCCGGGTCACCGTGTCGGGCACATTATACAAGGTCCAGTGCAGGATCGGCTGGCCGTTCCGCGAAGCGTCGGTGTCCTGCATGATGATGACATAGGATTTGGTGCCGTCGGGCCCCGCCGTCCAGCTCAATCCCGGGAAGGTGTTGGTGCGGTACTGGGTATTGGCGAGGGGAATGTCGCCGCCGTCCGGCCAGGAGGGCGTGGTGACGGTGAGATGGGCGCCGTATTTCGGCGGAAATTCCACCAGGGCGTTCTTCTGCGTCGGCATCGGGGCAACCTGCTGGGCCAAAACGGGCGCCGCCGCGAAGGCGAGCAATGTTGCCAGACTTGCGATCAGGATCGGGCGCATGGGGGCTTTCTCCGGCGCGGGTCGCGATCATCTTCCCGCGTTTCGCGCGAACAAGGAAGTGCCGGGTTCCGAAACCGCCTGCTCCTCACAGCGCGGTGCGCAGCGACCAGAGTTCGGGAAAGGCCCGCTTGGCGATGGTGGACTGCAGATAGGAAACCCCCGCCGTGCCGCCGGTGCCGCGCTTGCCGCCGATGATGCGCTCGACGGTCAGCACATGCTTGTGCCGCCAGGTCGCCATCGCGTCGTCCAGATCGACCAGCTTTTCGGCCAGCTGATAAAGCGCCCAATAGCGGTCCGGCTGGCGATAGACGGCGAGGAAGGCGGCCTCGACCTCGGCGCTGGGTTGGTGCGGCTTGCTCCAGTCGCGGTGAAGCAATTGGTCCGGCAAGGAAAAGCCCGCGCGCGCAAGCGCTCCGATGGCGTCGTCCCACAGGCTGGGGCCCTCGAGTGCCGCGCGCATCGCGGCCTGCGCCTCGGGACGATCCTCCTGATATTTGAGGAAGCCGCCATCCTTCAGGCCCAACAGATATTCCACCGTGCGGAACTGGTCGGACTGGAATCCCGAGCTCGGCCCCAGCACATGGCGGAAGCGGGTGTAATCGCTGGGCGTCATGGTGGAGAGCACATCCCAGCTCAGGGTCATCACCGCCTGGATGCGGCTCACCCGCGCCAGCGCCTTGTAGGCCGGCACCAGCGCGTCCGCCGCGATCTGGCCTTTGGCCAGATGGAGTTCGCGGATGATCTGCTTCAGCCACAATTCCTTGGTCTGGTGGATGATGATGAACAGCATCTCGTCGTCCTCGGCCGATTGCGGCGTCTGGCAGGCGAGCAAGCGTGTCGAGCGCGAGATAGCGCGCATAGGTCATCGGCGGCATGCGGGGCCTCGCGGGTCCTGGTATCGGGGGCGAGTGTGACCGGGCTTTGCCAAACAGCCAAGCGGCCCCGGGGCGGTCATCGGCGGCCGCGTTCACCATTTCCAGGTTGTATTCTTTTGCGAAAACGCAACCCGGTCTAATTTCCCGGCGCGCGAACGGGTTGGGGACGATCATGAAATTTTCCTTGGGCATGGCGGCGCTGGTGGGTTTGGGCGTGACCTTGGCCGGCCCGGCCCTGGCGCAAACGCGCTTTCCCCAACTGCCGCCGGAGGCCGCCGCCGCCTATCGCGACGTGAAGGCCAAATGCCATGACCTGGCCGAGCCCTATCTCGGCGGGATGCTGAACGGCAAGATCACACTTGACGATGAAGACATCACCCAGGCGATGCTGGCCAACGACAGCTATCCCACCGGCGCCGAGGCGGTGGTGCTACGCGGCTATGTCGAGGCCTTGGACAAATGCGAAGCGCTTCAGTACGCCTTCCTCCGGAAATACGCGCCCTGGGATCTGGCCAATGCCGACTTCATCGCCCAGAATGAGAGGCCCGTTTTCGTCGATCTGATGAACCGGAAGATCACCTATGGCCTGGCAAACCGTCGGCTTTACGATGTCGCGGCCACAGCCTCGGCCAGACGCAAGGCGAGTTGGCCCAAGGTCGCTTCGCAGCAGGCGCAGGATCAGCGCGAAGCGCCCGCCAAGGCCGCGCTCAACGAGGTGGGCCGCAAATGCCTCGATCTGTTGGCGCCATTCCGCAATGGCATTCTCGACGGCAAGACGCCCATTGACGCGGCGCCGATAACGCCGGCCATGCTAGCTTATAATGTGGTGCCCGACGATGCCGAAGCCGTGGCGCTGGGTAATCTCATCACCGTGCGCCAGCAATGCTGGAGTTTATTGCAGCGCTTTGCCCAAACCTATTATCGGCCCCCCTATCTGTCGGTCTACAGCGCCTTGGCGGAATCCGAGCGCGCGATCCTGAGCACGCTGGCGGCAAAGCAGACGACCTTTGCCGAGGCGAACCGGAAGCTGGCCGCCCTGAAGCAGGAGGGCAGCGCCAGGATAAAGGCGTTGGACCAGCAGACGATCCGCCAGCAGGCCGAAGGCGGCGCCGGCGTGCCCTCGGAGCAGGAAGTCGCGGGCGCCTTGCATTAGCCGGTGACCCGCCTCAGTGCCGGGTGCGGGCGGGGGTTTCGCGGATCAGCTCGGAAAAGGGCACGGTGAACATCTCCTCGCCCTTGCGGTTGCGGATGACGAACTGGCAGGCCATGGGGTCGTAGCCCTCGCGCAGCATTTCCGCCGCGATGCCGGGAATGACGCGGCAGGCTTCCATGAAGGCCGCTTCCGGCCCTTCGCAGGAGACCGCGATCTCGGCGGGCTGAAGACCCGCCGGCGTCTGCAGGTGAAAGAAGAAGTCACGCATGGCACGACCTCGTCATCAATTCGCCTTGAGGCTAGGACGCGCCGCCTGAACCCGGCATGAACAAGTCTGCCTTGTTTCAGTCATGATCGGCGCGCGCTTCAGGACTCCAGGTGGGCCGGCGGGGGAAATCGCTCACCGGCGGCGGGAATAATTGGGTCCATCCGCCGATCCGCGCGCTTCCTACCGAGCGCCTAAGGCTAACGGCGTCCCGCCGCTTCCATCGAAGGCGCGCTCACCCACAAGCCGTATTGCTGCGCAATTCGCGGCGCCATGGGCAAGGAATCATCATGTACAAATTAGTGAACGGCACGATCGTCGCGATTGCCTTGGTCGGCGCGAGCTTGACGGCGGCCAGTCCGGCGGCCGCGAAGGATGTCGTGGGTGTCCATGTCAGCGATGTCGGCCTGGGCTTCACGGTCGGCAATGGTCATTATTATGACCGCGACCATCATCGCCAGGCTTACACCTATCCTTCCGATTGGAAGACCTATCATCACCCCCAGTCCTGGTATCAGCAGCATTCCCGCTGGAACGACGCCAACGATCACGACTATTATCGCAACTAAGTCTTGAAGCGCCGACCGGATCGAGCCTGCCTCGCGTCACAGCGGGGCGGGCTCGAACCGCGTTTGACGCGCGGCCGGACCGGTCAGCGCGGTCCGGCGAATTTCCGGCTGATGGCGCGCGCGCCCAGCCAGGCCGCCAGGGTGATCAGGAGCGCGATGATGAGGGCGAACTTGATCACCAGCCCGATCAGCTTCAGCGCGAACAGGGTCGCGACGCCGGCGATCAGGGCGGCGATGATTTCGAAGGCGCGCATGCCTCATGATATCGTGTCCGGCGGGTTTTGCGTAGTTTGCGCCGGAGGTTTCGATGACACGCGCGTCCAGAATTCTGCTTTCGGCCGCCATCCTATTGTCGCTCGCCACCGGCATGGCCGAGGCCGCGCCGGAGCAGAGGCTTTGCGCCCGCGCCGAGGTGGCGGTCGAGGTGCTGGGTTCGGGCGGGCCGATGCACGGCGACGGGCGCGGCAATTCGGCTTATCTGGTGTGGCTCAACCACAAGCCTGCCGTGGTGATCGACATGGGCGGCGACACCGCGGCCAAGCTCGCGGCCGCCGGCGTGGAGGCGGGCAGCGTCGGCACCTTGCTGATCTCCCACCTGCATCCCGATCATGTCTCCGGCCTGCCGGATTATCTCTGGGGCGAAATCACCGCCCAGCGCACCCGAAAGCTGATGCTGGCCGGACCGGCGGGCGGCGGCGCGGGATTCCCCGACATCAAGACTTTCCTGGAACGCCAGTTCGCGGCGGGCGGTCTTTATCCGCGCATGCAGGGCCTGTTCGACGGCAGCGCCTTTCCGCTCGCCGTCCAGGTCGTGCCGGTGGACCAGCCGGGCGCCATCGCCATCGCCAACGATGCGGGCCTCAAGATCACCGCCTATTCCGTCCGGCACGGTCCCGCGCCGGCCTTGGCCTACCGGCTGGACGGGGACGAATTTCTCCATCGTCTTCGGCGGCGACCAGACCTATGCCGATCCCGGCTTCTCGCGCTTCGCGGCGGGCGCCGATCTGCTCCTCATGCATGCGATGGTGGTGGATGGCGCGCAAGGCAACGTGCTGACCCAGAGCGTGGGCCTGCCGCGCGATCTGGGCCTGCGCGCCGGCGAGGCGGGCGCCAGGCATGTGGTGCTCAGCCATCTGATGCGGGCGCCCGCGGCATCGGCGAATGCGCCGCTCTGGTCGCTCGAGCGATATCGCGGCGGTGAAGGCGACGATGGCGCGATATTATCGCGGCCCGATCGACCTGGCCCGCGACGGCCGCTGTTTCACGGTGCGCAAATAAGCGGGGATCAGAACAGGCCGCCGGGATCGGACGGGGTGGGCTTGGCGCGGGGCCTTGCCTTCTTCTCTTCCGGCGTCATGGTCCAGCGCACATCCTCGACGGTTTTCAGGCAGGCCTTGATGCGGTCGTGACTGGCCGGCTCCTCGCCCAGCCAGACCGCCCAGTCTTCCGGCTGAAGCACCGCGGGCATGCGATCGGTGGGAAGCGTGGCGATCAGCGCGTTGGCGGGCACGGTCACCATCACGCAGGCCGGCATGATCGAAGCGAGTTGCGCGATCTCGAACTGGCGCCAGACAAAGGCGATGCCGAGCGCCTCGCCCGGCGCGATGGTGTGCTGCTGGCCGCTTTCGGGGGCTTCGTTGAACGTCTTCACGATCACGATGCCGCGCTGGCCGTTCCGGAAGGCGTCGGCAAACGCCTTGGTGGTTTCGATGGTCTCGGCGCGGGCGTGGATGGGCTGCGGCCGCTTCCAGTCCTTGGGATGGGGAAAACCCCAGCGCATCGGCACGACCTGGCGCTTGCCGTTGTTCCAGACGATCACCGGCAGGTTGCTCATCACCCGAAAGGTCACGTCCCGGTCGTCGGGCACGCGCGGCCGTCAGGGGCTGGGAGAACGCCACCACCTGGGACCAGGACGCCATCGCCGTGAACTTGCCGCACATTCTTCTTCTCTGCGGAATGGTCGGGCTTAACTGGACCGCCTGTCGAAATCGCGCAAGGATTCCGTTGGCGTGTCGTCAGCCCGCCTGCTTCTCAACGCGCATCCGCTTCACCATCGCGGCGACGCGGGACCATTTCTCGCTCAACGCCCGCTCGCCCATGTCGGCATGGGTCTCGGCATGGCCGGCGGCGACGGTTTCGGCGTCCCGTCCGTAAAGGCGGATCATGGAAAGCGCCAGTTCCTGCTCTTCGCCGTGCTGCATCGTCCCCCCGGACCGATTGTGACCCAACCTTAGCAGGGCCAGGGACATTTTGCGACAATTACGACACATTTACGGAAAGGAGAAGATTCGCCGCACAGCCCGAACTCCCGGGGCCGTGGCGCGCGGGGGCCGTTGGCGACATACTCCCGGGCGAATAAGGGGAATTGCAGGGGGTTTCGCATGGCTTGGCGCTGGAAAAGTCTGATCGTGGCTGTGGCCGCGTTTGCCGCGCTGGGCGCGCCGGCCCATGCCGCGGCGCCCGCCAAGGCTGCTTCGCCCCATGGCGAAATATTGTGGGACACCTTCGGCGTGCCGCATGTGTTCGGGAAGAACGAGGCCGGCGTGTTCTACGGCTTCGGCTGGGCGCAGGTGAAAAGCCACGCCAATCTGGTGCTGAGACTCTATGGCCAGGCCCAGGGACGCGCGGCGGAATATTGGGGCGCCGATTACGCCGACAGCGACCGCTGGGTGATCACCAACGGCGTCCATGACCGCGCCCAGCAATGGTACGCCCAGCAGACCCCGCAATTCCGCAAGGACCTCGACGCCTTCGCGGCGGGGATGACGGCGTCGGCGCGCAAGAACGCCGCCAATATCGATCCGGAGGTTTTGCGCGCGCTGCCGATTACCGGCGTCGACGTGATCGCGCACGCCCATCGATTGTTCAACTACATCTATGTCACCTCGCTGCAGCAGGTCGAGAACATCAAGGACGAGCATGATGTCGGCGGCTCCAACGCCTGGGCGGTGGCGCCCGCCAAGTCCAAGAGCGGCAACACCATGCTGCTCGCCAATCCGCACCTGCCCTGGGCGCCGAGCTACTTCACTTATTATGAGGCGGGGCTGGAAGGGCCGGGCATCCACATGTATGGCGCCACCCAAATCGGCCTGCCGGTGCTGCGCTTCGATTTCGACGACCGCCACGGCTTCACCAACACGGTCAACACCATCCTGGGCGCGACGATCTACAAGCTGACCCCGGCCGAAGGCGGCTTCCAGAACGGCTACATCTTCGACGGCAAGACCATGGCCTTCACCACCAGGCAGGCCAGCTTCAAGATCCGCCAGCCCGACGGTTCGATGAAGACGGAAGACGTAACCATTCGCTCGACGGTGCAGGGGCCCGTCTTCACCACCAAGGCCGGCGCCACCGTGGCCTTGCGCGTGGCGGGGCTGGAGCGTCCCGAGGCGCTGAAGGAATATTGGGACCTCGGCATGGCCAAGACCTACGACCAGGCGCTGGCCGCGTTCCGGAAAGTGCAGGTGCCGACCTTCAACATCGTCTATGGCGACCGCGAGGGCAACATCCTCTATGTCGACAACGGCATCGAGCCGAAACGGAAGCACGGCGACTTCGCCTATTGGAAGGGGATGGTGCCGGGCGACACCTCCGACACCTTGTGGCAGGACAGCGACGTGATGACGTTCGACGAAATCCCGCATGTCGCCAATCCGCCGTCGGGCTTCGTGCAGAACACCAACGATCCGCCCTGGACCTCGACCATGCCGCAAGCGATCCATTACGCGGACTATCCGCCCTATATCGCGGTGGAAGGCCCGCTTTCGATGCGCAACGAACAGTCGCTGCACCTGATGGCCGATTCCGGCAAGATCTCCTACGAGGATTTCATCCGCCTCAAGCACACCACCCGCGCGCTTCTGGCCGACCGCATGGTGCCGGACCTGATCGAGGCGGTGGGGACCTCCAGCGATCCCGACATCCAGCAGGCGGTTGCGGTGCTGAAGGGCTGGGACCATCAGTATAACGCCGACAGCAAGGGCGCGCTGTTGTTCGAGACCTGGGTGAAGGAGTTCGCGGGCGCGAACATGTCGAACGAAAAGAACTTCGCGCAGAAATGGGACGCCAAGGATCCCATCAACACGCCGCGCGGGATCAAGGACCCGGCGGTGGCGATGACGACCTTGAAAGCGGCGGTGGCCGAGACCATCAAGCAGTTCGGCGCGGTGGACCGGCCCTATGGCGAGGTCTCCCGTCTCCATATCGGCGACGTCAACCTGCCGGCCAATGGCGGGGCGGGCAATCTCGGCATCTTCCGCACCATAACCTGGGGCCCGATGAAGGACGGCCAGCGTTCGCCCTTGGCGGGCGAGACCTGGGTCTCGATGGTGGAGTTCTCCAAGCCGGTGAAGGCGATGGGGGTGATGAGCTACGGCGACTCCAGCCAGCCGGGGTCGAAGCACAACAACGACCAGCTTACTTACGTCGCGCAACGCAAGCTGCGCACGCTCTGGGTGAAGCGCGCGGACGTCGTGAAGCACGTGGAAGAGAAGACGGAGTATTAGGCCTCAAGGGTGTCATCCCCGGCGAACATCGGCTGCATTGCAGACGATGTGAGGGAAGGGGATCCAGGTGTTTACAACGAACGCCTGGATTCCCTTCCCTCGGCGCTGGTCGCGCCTCGCCGGGAATGACAGGAAGGATTGGTCTGCGTTGGCGCACATGCGATTGCGCGGATTTACACGCGCGTGACTGAAACAGCGACACTTTGCGATGATTACGCCGTTCACGGCGGGACCGGGATTGGTATAGACTTAAACAAAATACAGAACTTCCAGGGGAGACTTCATGAGCGACGAGCAAACCGGCGCGGTCAGCCGGCGTTCCCTCTTACGCATGATCGGCACCGTGGCGGGTTCGACCGCCATGTATGGCGCGATGACCGAATTGGGCTTCGCGCAGGAGTCCGGTTATGCGGGACCGCCGAAACTGGGCAATCCCCGGCCGGGCACCTCGGTCTTGATATTGGGCGCGGGCATCGCGGGCATGGTGGCGGCGCTGGAGCTGCGCGACGCCGGATATAAAGTCACGGTGCTGGAGTACAACAACCGTCCCGGCGGGCGGAACTGGTCGCTCTATGGCGGCGACACCTACACCGAGCTGGGCGGCGCCAAACAGGAGATCAAGTTCGACCCCGGCCAGTATTTCAATCCCGGCCCCTGGCGGTTGCCGCATCACCATTACGGCATCCTGCATTACGTCAACCGCCTGAACGTGGCGGTCGAGCCCTTCACCCAGGTGAACTACAACGCCTATCTGCATTCCACCACCGCCTATGGCGGCAAGCCCAAGCGCTTCCGCGAAGTGATGGCCGATTACCAGGGCCATGTCGCCGAGCTTCTGGCCAAATGCACCCGGCAAAGCGCGCTCGACCAGACCGTGAGCAAGGAAGACCGGGAGATGCTGCTGGAGTCGCTGCGCCGCTGGGGCACGCTCGACGAGAACATGCAGTATGTGAAGGGCCGCATCTCCGCGCGCAATCGCGGCGCGATCCTGGACGAAGGCGGCGGCATTCCTTCCGAGCCGGTCTATGCGGAACCGGACACCTTGAGCCAGGTGCTGCGCGCGGGCCTGTGGCGCAGCGTCGGCAACGGCCAGAATTACGAATCCCAGACCCCGATCTTCCAGCCCAAGGGCGGCATGGGGATGATCGGAAAGGCGTTCGGCAAGGAGCTGGGCAACCTGATCCAGTATAATTGCAAGGTCGTCGATATCCATCAGGACGACAAGGGCGTCACCGCCACCTTCGTGGATTCGCGGGAAGGCGGGCAGCCGCGAAAGGCATCCGCCGACTGGTGCGTCTGCACCATTCCCGCCTCGATCCTGTCGCAGATCCCGATGAACGTGTCGGGCAAGATGCGGACCGCGATCAACCAGCTGCCCTACAGCGCCTCGATCAAGGTGGGCCTGCAGATGAAGCGCCGCTTCTGGGAACAGGACGACCGCATCTATGGCGGCATGAGCTATACCGACCAGCCCAACGCCCAGATCGGCTATCCGCAATGGGATTATTTCTCCAAGGGCAAGGGCGTGCTGTTGGGCGCCTACACCTTCGACAAGGAAGCCTATCATTACGCCTCCAAGTCGCCGGAGGAGCGCATCGCCGACACTTTGGAATATGGCGAGAAGCTCCATCCCGGCAATTACAAGAAGAATTACGAATGCGGCGTGGCGGTGGCCTGGCATCGCGTGCCCTGGACCTTGGGCTGCGGCGGCCGCTGGACCGAGGAAGGCCGCAAGGCCCATTACGACGATCTCTGCGCGCTGGACGGGCGCATCGTGCTGGCGGGCGAGCATGCCTCGCGGCTGCCGGAATGGCAGGAGGGATCCGTCACCTCCGCCACCGATGCGATCACGCGGCTGCATCAGAGAGTGCATGAGCGCGTAATAATCGACGAGGCAATCCAATTCGTCATCCCCGGCGAGCGCGAATGAAATTCGCGCGAGGGAAGGGGACCCAGGTGGAAGACACGCTGACGGTCTAAAGGGCCTGGATTCCCTTCCCCTCGCGATGGCGCGTTGCGCGCGCCATTGCTCGGCCGGGAATGACACAAGGGAATGACTTTACGGCGCTACAAACCTTTACGCAGTTGCACACTCCGATGAAGGTGCCACGATTTGTGCCGTAAAGAGATGGCGGCGCAGTTGCCTTTGCGGAACCGCATGGCTGTCGCGACAATTTGCGATGATGACGCGGTTCGCGCCGGGCCGGAAATCAGTATAGACTTAAAGAAAATACAGAACCGCCAGGGGAGAGACATGACCGAGAACCAGACCGGCCCGATGAGCCGGCGCTCATTGCTGCACATGATCGGCACATTGGCGGGATCGACCGCCATGTACGGCGCGATGACCGAAATGGGCTTCGCGCAGGAGTCGGGTTATGCCGGTCCGCCGAAACTGGGCGCGGTAAAGCCCGGCACCTCGGTTCTCATCCTGGGCGCGGGCATCGCGGGCATGACGGCGGCGATCGAGCTGCGCGATGCGGGCTACAAAGTGCAGGTGCTGGAATATAACGGCCGCTCCGGCGGGCGGAACTGGTCGCTCTATGGCGGCGACACTTACACCGAACTCGGCGGCGCCACCCAGCATGTCCAGTTCGATCCCGGCCAGTACATCAATCCCGGTCCCTGGCGGTTGCCGCATCATCATTACGGCATCCTGCATTACGCCAACCGGCTGGGCGTGGCGCTCGAGCCCTTCACCCAGGTCAACTACAACGCCTATGTCCACAACACCAACGCCTATGGCGGCAAGCCCAAGCGCTATCGCGAAGTGCAGGCCGATTTCCACGGCCATGTCGCCGAGCTCCTGGCCAAGACCACCAAGCAGAACGCGCTCGACCAGGCGGTGACGAAGGAGGATCAGGAGATCCTGCTGCAGGCGCTTCGGGCCTGGGGCGCGCTCGACGGCAACTACCAATATGTGAAGGGCCGCCAGACTTCGGTCCGGCGCGGGCCGCTGGTGGATGACGGCGGCGGGCTCAATTCGCTGCCCACCTATTCGGAACCCGATACGCTGAGCCAGGTTTTGAATTCCTACATGTGGCGCACCATCGGCTGGGGCCATGATTACGAATATCAAAGCTCGATCTTCCAGCCCAAGGGCGGCATGGGCCAGATCGGCAAGGCCTTCGGCATCGAGCTGGGCTCCGCTGATCAAATACAATTGCAAGGTCATCGACATCCACCAGGACGACAAGGGCGTCACCGCCACCTATGTCGATTCGCAGAAGGGCGGGGCGCCGCAGAAGGCGACCGCCGACTGGTGCGTCTGCACCATCCCGGCCTCGATCCTGTCGCAGATCCCGATGAACGTGTCGGGCAAGATGAAGTCGGCGATCAACGCCATTCCCTATGGCGCGGGGCTCAAGATCGGGCTGCAGTTCAAGCGCCGCTTCTGGGAACAGGACGACCGCATCTATGGCGGCCTCACCTACACCAACCAGCCCAACGCCATGCTGGGCTATCCGATGTGGGATTATTTCTCGAAAGGAAAGGGCGTGATCCTGGGCGCCTACGTGATGGGCTCGGGCGCCTTCCTCGCCGCCGCCAAATCGCCGGAGGACCGCATCAAGGACGCGCTGGAATATGGCGAGAAGATCCATCCCGGCCAATACAAGGCCAATTACGAATGCGGCGTGGCGGTGGCCTGGCATCGCGTGCCCTGGACCCTGGGCTGCTCCGGCCAATGGACGGAAGAGGCGCGCGCGCAGCATTACGACAATCTCTGCGCGCTGGACGGGCGCATCGTTCTGGCGGGCGAGCATGCCTCGCGGCTGCCGGCGTGGCAGGAGGGGGCGGTGACGTCGGCCACCGACGCGATCACTCGTCTCCATGCAGGGTGATGAGTGCGTAGCGGAGGGGCGCTTGTCTTTTGGCCGCTGGGTTCGTCGGACGTGCTCACGTGCTATCCGCACGCTCCGCGCGACGCTCCTGCTCAGCAGCCAAAATTCTGCGCGCCAGTTTGTGTCGGTAAAGAATAGTAAGGGGAATTTGAAATGAGATCTGGTTTGGCTGTCGCCGTCGCGGTGTTTGGATTGGCGGTATCGCCGGCGGCGTTCGCCGACACGGCGCAGGACATGGGCGCGGGCGCGATGAACCGGGGCGGGGCCTTCTCGTTCCAGGGCGGGCAGGCGATCTTCACCGGCGTCTGCCAGGGCTGCCACATGCCCGACGCCAAGGGCGCGGTGGGCGCGGGCATGTATCCGGCGCTGGCCAAGGACGACAAGCTGGAGACCGCGGGCTATCCCGTGGCGGTGGTGACGCACGGCCAGAAGGCGATGCCGCCGTTCGGCGCGCTTCTGAACGACCAGCAGATCGCCGATGTGGTCAATTACGTGCGCAGCAACTTCGGCAACAAATACAAGGACAAGGTCAGCGCGGCGGACGTGAAGGCGCAAAGGTAACGAAAAAGGGGGCGGACGATGAAACACACCGCACTGGTTACGGCCGCGGCCGTCTCGATCGCTTGATGACGCCCGCCTTCGCCGCGCCCGCGCTCAAGCCCGCGCTGGAGCCGCTGGCGTTCCTGCTGGGCAGCTGGGACAGCGGCGACGGCAAGGTCGCCGATACCGGCGGCACCTCCAAGGGCGGCTCGGTGATGAGCGTGGAATCCGACGGCGCGGTCATCTTGAGGCGCGATCATACCGAGACCTTCGACAAGGCGGGCAAGCCCGCGGGGAGCTTTCACCAGACCATGATGATCTATCCCGACGGCGGGGCGATCCATGCCGATTATGTCGATGGCGAGGGGCACGCCATCCACTACACCTCGGCCGATGTGGTGGCGGGCAAGTCCGTCACCTTCATGAGCGCCGCCGGACAGGGTGCCGTCATTCCGCCTGACTTATGTTTTGCAGTCGCCCGAGATGCTGGCGATCACCTTCGGCATGATCCCGCCGGGCGAGGGCGACTTCCGCCCCATCGCCACCGGCACCTTGAAGAAGGTCCGGTAGCCGCGAAATTTCCGGGGCGGCGGGAATTGACGCCGCGCAAAGCGCATCGCGGCCGCGCCGCATAGAATGACCATGATGAACCAGCAACAGGCCGGCCAGGATCGCAACGCCGAGATCACGCGCCTGTTCGCGGAACTTGGCGAAATCTATGACCGTGCCCGCGAAGGCGTCACCGCCCCGGCCACCACCGCCGTGACCCTGCATGTGCGCGAGGAAGCGGCCAAGGCCTCGGCGATAATAAAGCGAATCCGCGAAATCCAGGGCCTGTAACCGCCGCCGCCCTGCCTTGGGCGCGGCGCGATGCGCAATAGCACGCCAACCGGTTCGCGTCTTGGACAGAGACCCCGCCTGTCTGCGCGATTCTGCCGCGCGTCCCGCCGCAAAATCCACAGGCGGCCTTCGCGGCCCGCCGCTCTAGGAGCGCGAAGCCGCGCTAGCATGACCGTCTAGCACCCGCAGTCACAGGGCGCGCGGGCGGGCGGAACTTGTGCAGCCCGGCTACCTGGGCGCGCCGCCGCTGTGGGACCGCGAGGCGGGGCCGGGTTGCCTCCGTGCCACCACTATAATCCGACACCCTTCGTCCCAAAATCGCGTCTTGCACTCATCTATTACATTGTAGTAGTATCCACTACAACGTAACCGAGGCGTTCATGACACTGCCCAGGCTGAGCAATCTGGAAATGCGGATCATGGAGGCGCTGTGGTCAGCCGGCGAGCTTTCCATCCGCGAAATCCAGGAAACGTTTCCTGCAAAGAAGCGGCCCGCCTATTCGACGGTGCTGACCATGGTGCACCGGCTGGAGGCAAAGAAGGCGCTGCGGCAGGTCAAGAAGATCGGCACAGCCTTTATCTACGAAGCAACCATCCCCCGCGATGCCGCCCGCCGCCGCCTGATCGACGATTTCCTGGCGGTGTTCGGCGGGGAAACCCAACCGATCATGACCCACCTGATCGAGGCGGGAAAATTCACCCTGGAAGATGTGCGGGAAGCCGAAAAACACCTGCGGGAAATTTCAAGAAAGGGCAGGAAACCATGATTGCACTGCTGCTGAATCACTTGTGGCAATCCTCGCTATGCGTTGGCGGAGCCGGCCTGATCGCGCTGGCGCTGCGCCGAAATGGCGCCAATGTCCGCTTTTGGCTGTGGTTCGCGGCGTCGATCAAATTCCTTGTGCCGTTTGCCGCCCTGACGGCGCTGGGCGCCTATTTTCTGACGCCGATGCTTCCGGCGGTTTCTGCTCCGTCCGTCACGCTTGTCGAACCACTCGCCAAGCCGTTCTCCGCACCGGCAATGGTTCAGATCACGGCAAGCTTGGCCGAACCTTCCGCGTCTCCCGCACCGCTTGCGCAGGCTGCGTTGCCGGCACACGCCGCGGTGCCGGCACACGCTGTGCTGTCTGCAAGCTCTGCGCAGCCGGCCTTCCCCACATTTCATCTCGACCTGGAATCCGCCTTGCTGGTGCTTTGGGCAACAGGTTTCCTGATACTCGTCCTTCGCTGGATCGTCCGCTGGTTGCGGGTGCGCGCGCTGTTGCGTGAAGCCGTGGACGTGCAAGTCGATGCGCCTGTCGTCGTGAAACTCTCGGCGTCGCGGCTGGAGCCCGGCCTGGTCGGCATTCTGCACCCGGTTATCCTGCTGCCCAAGGGCATCGAACAGCAGCTCTCGCCGGCGGAGCTGCAGGCCGTGCTGGCGCACGAACTCTGCCACTGGCGCCGCCGCGACAATCTTCTGGCGGCCATCCACATGCTGGTGGAGGCGCTGTTCTGGTTCTTTCCCCTGGTGTGGTGGCTGGGCGCGCGTCTCAATGCCGAACGCGAACGCGCCTGCGACGAAAGCGTGCTGGCGGACGGCAACGATCCGAAGATGTATGCCGAAGGCATCCTGAAGGTATGCCGCGCCTATCTTCAGTCGCCTCTCACTTGCGTCGCCGGCGTTTCGGGCGGCGGTCTGAAAAAGCGCATCGAGACGATCACGGAAAACAAGTTAATCCTGCAGTTGAATACCGCCCGCAAATTCGTGTTGAGCGCATCTGCCGCCGCCGCGCTCGCCCTGCCCATGGCGCTGGGCTTGCTGGCGGTGCCTGTGGTGCAGATACAGGCCAAGGCGGCACAGATCCTCTCGCCGGTCAGGACCGCTCAAAGGGACAATGAAGAAGCATTGCCTCCCGCGCCCGAAGCCGCCCTGGCCGCCTTGCCGACAAACCAGGTCGCGGAAAATCCAGTTGGGAGGCAGGCGCTTCAAACCAATGAAGCCGCAACAACCAGCGCCAGCGCGGCGCCATCGTCACCCCTCTTGTCCCGGCTGTTGCTCACGGGAAAGCTGGTGATGCCGTCACCTGACTTATCGCAGCTATTGCCTGCAACGACTGCACTTGCGTCAAATGATTCACCAACACGCCGGTCGAGCCTCATTGAACACCTCTCCCGCCGCAGTGGTGGCGAATAAAATCAGCCCGGCGCGCCTCTCCCAACCTTCGCGTCCTCGCAGCCGACCGATCAGCTAAGACTACGGCAGGCTGCTGAGGCCAGGGAGGTG
>CAVYKF010000013.1:0-63477 GCA_963769055.1 uncultured Alphaproteobacteria bacterium | reverse complement strand
CTTCACATAAAGCTGCGGACGGTGGGCCAGTTCGAGAAATCCTTGATCCCCTGCGGCGACCTCCGGGTCGGCCAGCACATCCACGGCTTTGAACTTCACGCCCAGATGGGAAAGAATTCTCATCTGAAGCCGCATTGCGGAAACACCGGCGTGCCCTTCATGTAGCAGCACGTCATTGTTCTTCACGTCTTCGGCAATGCGCATCTGAACATCGGACATGACGTTGGACATGGGATGGGCCCTTTGGAAGCCAGACTGATCTAAGCACCGCCCCGCCGAGGGTCAAGAAGGCGTCATGACTCCGCCCCTAACGCTGAGCGCCGCGATTGCCGCGTTGCTGAGGGGGTTTCGCGCAAAGACCTTGAGCAGCGTGCGGGCAAATTATCGGCCATTTACCGTGATGGTGGAACCTCGGCGTGTCCGCCACCAGGGCGGACGCGCTGGCCTATCTGGTGACGCGGTGTCCGGCGACCTATGCCGCGACCCGCGCGGTTTTCACGGCGGGGTGATCGAGGCAGTCCCCGGTTTTTCGCCGAAGCTGCTGGACGTGGGTGCGGGCCTGGAACTGCGGCATGGGCGGCCGCGACGCCTCGCCTTCGCTCAAACCGGATCACGCTCATCGAACCCAACCGGGTATTCCGGACCTGGCGGCGCGTCTGTTGCCGCAGGCCCAAATAATCCCCGGCGATGGCGGTGGCGAAGCCGTCCGCCGAATCCCACTGCTGCCTATGTGCTGGCGGACGGAGCAGCCGCGGTGTCGCATCGCGCGCGACTTGTGGAGCGCCGCGAAGCAGATGCTGGTGTGGGCGAACGCCGGCTGGCTTCGCCCTGTATCCGCGCCGCGCGGCGGCCTCTATCGAGGCGGGCGGCCATGCTCCGCGCCCTGCACGCATGACAATCGCTGCCCGATGGCGGGAGATGACTGGTGCCATTTCTCCGAGCGCCTGCCGTCCTCGCGATCACATGATCGCCGAGGCGCGGTGCGCCGTTCGAAGACCAGCGCTGCAAATGCCTATGTCGCGGGCTCCCACGCGCACCCGCCTGACGGCACTCTGGCTTCGCGCGCATCATCAAGCCGCTCGCCTTCGAAAGCAGAGCCTTCCACCATTACCCTGCCGCTGTGCGGCAGGCATCCGGACTGCGCGATCGGTTTATCGCGCGGCGCGACAGCATGCGTTCCGAAACGCGCGCAAAAAAGTGGGGCGACTTGTTTTAGAGTGGGCCGCATTCGGTGCAATCCTCATCCTTTGCACGGGCTGAGGATGAGGAGATCAGGCGCCGCGGCGCTTCCAAATCAATCTCGGACCGCATCTCTCCTTCCTCACCCTGAGCCGGTCGAAGGGTGATTTAAGGCGAGAACGATGGCATTTGTTCTAATCCTTGGCGGCGGTCTGCAATTGCAGGGCGTGCAAAGGTGCTACATCCAGCGCGGCATAAGCAACCTCATCCCACGTGGGCGATGCGGTCGTTGCTTGAAGGCGGAGGAAGAGGTCACGGCGGAAAGCGATTGTTGTCGCCCGCCAGGTCGCGGATCTCGATATCGGGCGTTGGGAACGCCGCCTTGATAATGGCCACCATCTCGCTGGCTTTCATGCTGGTATTGTCCTCAAGTAGCGAAGCGGTAGTACATATAAAAAATCGTCCTCAATTGGCCTTTGTTTAATTTGTCAGGGGAATTTCTTCGAGCGCGGAAACCAGCCCTCATGCGCCTCGCGCAGTATCGAGAGCGCCACGCGGTGCTTGTCATTGATGATGAGCGCGTCGCCGCCGGTCTTGCCCAGCTCGGTTACCGGAATAAGAGCGTCGCGCGCCTGTCGCACGATCTTCTCCGCCTCGGCGAAAGGCGCGGCGTAGGAGCGTGCCTGATCTTCCCCGAAGAAGAAGGGATCGCATCGGCCAGATGTGGCCGATAGCGCCGGCATATTGCCCTTCAGCGCCATCTCGGCGACCGCGACCAGGAGGCCGCCATCGGAAATGTCGTGTACCGCGTCCAGCTCGTTCGATCAGGCGGCGCACTGAAGGGCGGTGCTTCTTTTCCGCGGCGGACTGGCCGGGGCGCCGCGCCGCCTTCTTCCCTGTCATCGCGCAGATAATGGACTGGCCAGATGGCCGCGCGTTTCGCCGATCAGGATCACCACATCGCCTTGCCGCTCTCCAATCCGATGGTGGCGCATTTGGAGACGTCCTAGGCCGACGCCGCCGATCGCGGGCGTGGGCAGGATGCCTTCGCCGTTGGTCTCGTTATAGAGCGAGCAATTGCCGCCGATGACAAGTCGAGCGCGCGGCAGGTCGCCGATGCCTTCGATGCCGGCCACGATTTCCCACATGATTTCGGGCTTTTGCGGATTGCCGTAATTGAGGTCGGTGACGGCCAAGGGCGTGGCGCCCACCGCGGTCAAGTTGCGCCAGGCTTCCGCCACGGCCTGCTTTCCGCCTTCGAACGGATCGGCCCGGCAATAGCGCGGCGACACGTCGGTGGTGACGGCGAGCGCTTGTGCCGTGCACGCGCACACCGGCGGCGTCACCGCCGTGTCGTTCATCACGCTGTAATCACTGCTCCCAGATCCAGCGGCGCGAGGCCATGTCGGGCGCGGCCAGGATCTTGACCAGCGAATTGGTCAGCGGCTTGTGCGCGTCGAAGGCGGGCGTGCCGCTGACAGGCGCGCGCCTGACGAACGGCCGCTCA
This sequence comes from uncultured Alphaproteobacteria bacterium, assembly GCA_963769055.1. Lineage (GTDB taxonomy): Bacteria > Pseudomonadota > Alphaproteobacteria > Micropepsales > Micropepsaceae > Rhizomicrobium. Next base: position 60,791 of record CAVYKF010000013.1, on the reverse strand, counting down.
TAGACCGGCGCCGCAGCAGCGATGTTACCGGAATGTCGGCGACGATCTCGCCCTTGTGCCTGGCGACAAAACGATGCGTGTCGGTGGTCACGCCTATGACGGCGAAATCCAGCTCCCATTTGCGGAAAATCTTCTCCGCTTCCGCTTCGCGGCCGGGCTTGAGGACCGCCAGCAACGTCCTGGCTTTCCGACAGCAGCATTTCGTAGGCGGTCATGTTTTCTTCGCGCTGGGGCACCTTGTCGAGATCGAGCTCGATGCCGCTGCCGGCCCTTGTCCGCCATCTCGGCGGAAGAGGAGGTTAGGCCCGCGGCGCCCATGTCCTGGATGGCGATGATGGCGTCCGTCGCCATCAGTTCCAGGCCTCCAGCAAGAGCTTTTCGGTGAAGGGCATCCCCACCTGCACCGTGCGCGTTCTTCTCGCATCCTCGTTGAACTCGGCCGAGGCCATGGTGGCGCCGTGAATGCCGTCGCGCCCCGTCTTGGAGCCGACATAAAGACCACGGGATTGCCCGCGCCCCTGGCGGCGGAAAGGAAAGTCTTGTCCGTGCGCGCCAGGCCCGCGCACATGGCGTTGACCAGGATGTTGCCGTTATAGGAGCGGTGGAAATTGACTTCGCCGCCCACCGCGCCCATGCAATTGCCATAGCCGCCGATGCCCGAGACCACGCCCGACACCAGATGCCGGGTCTTGGGATGCTCCGGCTCGCCGAAGCGCAGCGCGTTCATCATCGCGACGGGGCGCCGACGTCGCGCATGATGCCGCGACGGCGGTCGCCGCGCCCTGATAGGGCTCGATGAAGGAGGGATGGTTGTGGCTCTCCATCTTGAAGATAGGCATCGCCATCGCCGATATCGATCACGCCGGCAATGCCCGGAACCTGGATCGCCACCCAAGCCGCCTTGGTCGAGCTTCTTCAGATGGGCGCGGGTGGATTTGTAGGAGCAATGCTCGCTCCACATCACGCTGAAGACGCCCAGCTCGACCAGATTGGCATCGCGGCCCAGCAGCTTCTTGACGGGCATATTCCTCCGTCCGAAAAGCCATGCTCGCGGATCAATTCGGGCGTCATCTTGGTCATGAAAGCGCTTCCTCATCAGACTTCTGGAACAGGGCGCGTCCGTCGGTGCCGCCGGTCAAACATGCCCACCCGTTCGGGATGGGGCATCAGGCCCAGCACATTGCGTTTTTCGTTGACGATGCCGGCGATGTCACGCGCCGAGCCGTCGGGATTGTCCCGGGTAGCGGAACATCACCTTCAGCCGGTCGAAATCTGCATCGGCATGGTGGCCTTTGCCATGGTGACGGGAAATACGACGCTCTGGCCCTTGTCGTATTTGCGGGTGAAGACGGACTGGGTCTCCTCCACCGACAATGCCACCGGCCTGCAGACGAATTTGAGGCCGGCATTGCGCAGCGCGCCGGGCAGCAGGCCGCATTTTGTCAGCACCTGGAGTAGCCGTTGCAGATTTCCCAAGACCGCGCCGCCTTTCTCGGCATGTGACTTTCACCGCCTTCATCACGGCGGACTGGTTGGCCATGGCGCCGCAGCGCAGATAATCGCCGTAGGAAGCCACCCGGCAACACCACCAGATCGACCTCCTGGGGCTGTCCGACACGCCAGACCATGGCGGGCTTTTGCCCCTGTCCCACCTCCTCCAGGTCGCCCTGCATCGCGGTTGCATGAAGACGATGACTGTGGACTTCATGGGGCCTTTCCTTTGCCGGAATTCAATTTGGCGCGCACTCTCTCCAGCACCCTGGGAGGAACCTGTCGGCTCCAGGCCGAGGCCAGGTCGAGTTCCTGGCGGTCGCTCTCGCGTTCACGGAAACATGTGCGATGCCGCTGGAGTAGAAAGCGATCAGCTCCGTCGTCCGTGAATCGGGGCGGTAGGTCATCCGGCCACCCCCTCCGCCTCGCACTTTTCCGAAAGGCATTCCAGAACAGCGCATTCTGACCCGGATGCTCGTGCTGCTCGGACAGGTCACTGACATCGATAACGCTGTCGGCCTGCTTCAGGACGTCGGCGCGGGAATTGGAGACCTGGAGAAACTTCATCGCCTTGGCGATATGGGGATCGTTCCTCAGCCAGTGGCCCCAGCTTTTCCGGCGGCTGGGCCGAACAATCGCGATCGGGTTGGCCGACGAATGGGCGCAGTGTCGCCAGCAGCAGGACCGGAACGATGAAGAGCCGAGCGGCCTTGAGCATGCACTGCTGCCTATTCGGATTCTCATTTCGTATTTCTCGATCACGGTGTTTGCCGGCTTCCACACATGTCCTTCAGCGATGCTCTTGGCCTTGGCCGCGTCGGTTTCGGCGAGGTCGAGATCGATAACCTTGCCCTGCCGCACCTCACCGACCGACGACAATCTGTTCAAGGCGTGGCCATGGCCTTGCCTTGAGGATCCAGGACGCCGAATTTCAAAGTCACAAAAGACGCGCGCTTTCATTTGACCAGAACGGGCCCTTTGTTTTCGCCCTGCACTCATTTCCGGCATGATGCCGAGACGCCGGGCGACTTCGCTATAGGCTTCGACCACCCCGCCCAGATCGCGGCGGAACCGGTCCTTGTCCAGCTTTCAACTCTGCAGGTCCCAGAGGCGGAGCTGTCGGGGCGGATCTCGTCCGCTAGGACGATGCGCATATAGTCGTTCTCCCATAGCCGCCCGAATTCCAGCTCGCAAGTCGATCAACTTGACGGCCGCGCCCAAAAGTAGGCCGGAGAGGAAATCGTTGATGCGGATGGTGAGATTGACGATGTCGTCCAGATCCTGCGGGCTTGCCCAGCCGAAGGCGGTGATGGTGTCCCTCGCTCACCCAGGGGTCGTGCAGGCTGTCATTCTTATAATAATATTCGATGATGGAGCGGGCAGCGCCGTGCCTTCCTCGATTCCCAGCCGCTTGGACATGGAGCCGGCGGCGACATTGCTGACCACCACTTCCAGGACGATCTCGACTTCCTTGATCAGCTGCTCGCGCATGTTGAGGCGGCGCACGAAATGGGTGGGTACGCCGATGCCCGCCAGCTGGGTCATCAGATATTCGCTGATGCGGTCGTCGAGGACACCCTTGCCCTCGATCACCTCACTGGGCGTCGAAGGCGGTGGTGTCGCTCTTGAAATATTGGATGACTGAAAAATCCGGCTCGGTTCCTTCGTAAATGATCTTGGCTTTGCCTTCGTAGATGACGCGGCGACGTTTCATGGGGAATGTCCTTCGACGCCATTAACAGAGGTGTCACGGGAATTAGGGGAGGTGCTCGTGGGGCAATGATTTCCGGGCCGCAGGTCGGCATAGCGGGTTCCTGTTCACAGGAGCCAATAAATACTTTCTATTTCAATGGCTCAACTTCCCAAGACACGGGCGAAGATCGTATCCACCTGTTTCAGGTGATAGCCCAGATCGAACATGGCCTCGAGTTTCGCGGCCGGTAACGCCTTGGCCACGTTAGGATCGGCCTTGGACAGGTCCAGAAGATTGCCTTCCCAGGCCCGCATCTCGCGTTCCGCTGCACCATCCGGTAGCTGTCCTCGCGGGAAACGCCGGCCTGGGTCAGGGCCAGCATCACCTGCTGGCTGTGGACCAGGCCATCGAGATTTTCCTGCATGCGGTGGGATTAGCTTCTGGACCACTTGGGTCATGCGGGCCAGCGCGAAGTCCAAGGTGATGGTGGCGTCGGGGCCGATGTAACGCTCGACCGAGGAGTGGGAGATGTCCCGCTCGGCCACAGCGCCACATTCTCCATCGCCGGCATCGCATAGGCGCGCACCATCCGCGCCAGTCCCGTCACATTTTCCGTCAGCACCGGATTTCTCTTGTGCGGCATGGCGGAGGAGCCCTTCTGGCCCGGCGAGAAATCTCTTCGCTTCCACACCTCGGTACGCTGCAGATGACGGATTTCCACCGCCAGCCGCTCCAGCGACGACGCCACCACGCCCAACGCCGCGAGGTGCGTGACGGTCGCGCGGAATCACCCTGGGTCGGGTACCGGCTCGACGGCAAGCCCCATCGCCTTGGACACGTTCTTCACTTTGGGATCGATATTGGCGAAGGTGCCGACCGCGCCAAAAATGGCGCAGGCGGCCATTTCTGCCGCTGTGCCTGGCGCGCTGTCTCGGCAACATAAAAACCCGCCAACTTGACGCCGAAGGTGGTGGGCTCGGCATGGATGCCATGGCTGCGTCCGATGGTGGGCGTCGCCTTATATTCGAAAGCGCGCTTCAGCGCCGCGAGCAAGGCATCGGTATCCTCGATCAGAAGATCGGCGGCGCGCATCTAGCTACATTCAAGCAGGTGTCCAGCACGTGGACCAGGTCATGCCCGCACGGAGCGAAGCGCGCTTCCGGCCCCACGATTTCGGACAGATAGGTGAGGAAGGCGATGACGTTATGCTTGGCCTCGCGCTCGATCTCGTCGGATCGGCGCCACGTCGAATTTCGCGTCGCGGCCTTTCTCCCAGAGTTGGCGGCCGCTTCCTCGGCATGATGCCCAGTTCCGCCCAGGGCGTCGGTGGCATGGGCCTCGATCTCGAACCAGATGCGGAACTTGGTCTCGGGCGACCAGATCGAGACGCATCTGTTCGCGGGCATAGCGGGGATCATGGGGTTTCCGTTTGTTGCGGAGGCTTTTAGACCGTCAGGCCCTGCTGCGTCGTTGCTCCAGGCTTCGCTGCCGACGCCGTGATGGACGGTGACAGAGTGTCGGGGTCGTATTTGGCTTCGATCGCCGCCAGCCGGGCGTAATTCGGCGCCCTGAACAACTGCCGCCAGTTGGCGTTGAAGAAATTGCTTTCCGACACGTAAGAGCCCGCCTCCGGCGCGATCGCCTTGAGGATCGCGGGCGCGCGGGACCCCACGCCTTTGCGTCACGTGCGGCTTTTGCCGCGTCATCCGGCGGCTTCAAGGGCCCGGATAACGCGGCGCGCCGCCGGTGGCGGTGACGGCACGGCAAGGCAGGAGGCCAGCACTTTGGGATTGGTAGCCGTCTCGCGCGAACGCGCGATCGCGTCCGGCTCACCACCTGCCATCTTGTTGAACGCAGCGGCATCGCCATGTGGCGGCTGGCATTCCAAGATGCTTGGCTGGGACGGCACGTCGGGGTAGCAGTGATTGCGGCAGCCAGAGCGAATTATAGCCATAAGAGGCAAAGTGCTGACCGTCCATCGCCGGTCCACCAGGCATGACCGGATTCGGCGCGGACCGACCGCTCCAACATGACGGCGCGCGAACCCGATCGGCGCATCGCCCCCACGTCCCATTGGCTGTAGGCTGCATTGCTGCTGATGAGGCGCGTTCATGAAAGGGCGCGCCCTGAGCCGAAACCCAGGACAGGAAGCTAGCCGCCGACACTCGCCGCGCTCTGCGGCCGAAGCCATGGAGATATCCAGCACATTGTCGGGCGTGAGGTACGCTCTCGCCCGCAATGCGGATTGAACAGGCTGTCGGCATGGAATTCCACGAAGTGGGCCACAAGGCGATGGAGTTTCTCGTTGCTGGCAGCCTCTAATTCCCGCCCCACAAACCCAAAAAAGTCCGGCAGGTCGTGGGTCCTGAGCGTGACGCTCGTGACGGCGGCCAGGGAACCCCCGCCCCCGCCTTTCAGGCCCCAGAACAGATCGCGCCGTCGCGCTCCGCAGTGCCCTTTACCGTCGGCCGTTACCACTTCGGCTTGCAAGAGGCTGGACGCCGCCGTGCCATAGCGCTTGGAGAAGGAGCCGAAGCCCGCCGCGCCGAACCAGCCCCGCCACGCCGACCGTCATGCAGCCGCCACCTTGGACTTGAACGATGCGCTTCGGTGGTCACCGCGTCATAAACGACCACATCGCGCCGGCCTCGATAGTGACGGCGGGCACGGGCGCTGCGGTGCAGTCCCGGTGCACGAAATTGTCGTGCAGGTGATGGCCTGCATGGGGCGCGTCCATACCAGCAGGGAATTGGGTGCATTGGATGTGCCTCATAGGAATGGCCGCCGCCCTTTACCACCAAGTGGAGCCTGCTGGGTGCTGGGTCCCCGCCGCGACCACATCTTCCGGTGTCCGTTTCTGCACACATATACCTTCCGCAGAAGCAATAAAAAGATCATTGCTCCGGTCATTGCACAATCACTGCACCGGTCTTCGCTGCGACTTCTTTACAAAAAAAGCGGCTGTTTCGAGACATTTTCCTCCGTTACACAGTCGGCTTCGGCAACTCTGCCCGTTTTATGTCCCTGTGCAATCGTTTTTATTTTCCGACATATCTCCCTGCATTACTGTAAACTTGATTTTGTCGAGCAACCGGTATACGGTCTGCGTAATCAGATGCGCCGGCACCGACGGGATCGAGTACAACGGGATCTGATGTATCCGGGTTGCCGTTATTCCGGCTTTTATCATGGATTCAATCGTTCTGCTGTTCAGCGTACCGATATTGATTACGGTTGCCTGACTGACCGCTGTAATGTCGGCAACTTCTCCGACACCGCCATAACCGGCGATGCACCGCATGCAAGAACGATATTTGCAACGTCGTTTACTGTCACATAATTTGTAATACAGTACTCCATCAGCCGGCAAACAATTTATTATTCATGTGAGCCCTCTCGTTCTCGTCTGATAACACAACTTTTCTGCCTTCCAGAATCATATTCGTCGTAACTTGCATGGCGCACATACTGCCGCACATCGAGCAGGTATGACGGTCCGCAGGAGGTACGCTCGCAAAATACGCTGCCGCCTTTTCCGGATCAATCGCATGACGAACATTTCGTCCCAGTCAGTCCGGCGTCGTGCTTCGGCCATTGCGTCCTCTGTACGGCATCAGGCAGATGTTTTGCAATATCCCCGACGAGAACGATGTGAAAGAAGGAATTATTGCAGCGAGAATTGCTGCGCACGCCGGGGATATTGCAAAACATCTGCCTGATGCCCGTACAGAGGATGACGCAATGGCCGAAGCACGACGCCGGACTGACTGGGACGAAATGTTCCGTCATGCGATTGATCCGGAAAAGGCGGCAGCGTACTTTGCGAGCGTACCTCCTGCGGACCGTCATACCTGCTCGATGTGCGGCAGTATGTGCGCCATCCGTACGACGAATATGATTCTGGAAGGCAGAAAAGTTGTGTTATCAGACAAGAACGGAGGTTCACATGAATAATAAATTGTTTGCAGAGCTGATGGAAAATACACGCAGCAAAAAACCGCTGGTGCACTGTATTACAAATTATGTGACAGTAAACGACGTTGCAAATATCGTTCTTGCATGCGGTGCATCGCCGGTTATGGCGGATGATATCGAAGAAGTTGCCGACATTACAGCGGTCAGTCAGGCAACCGTAATCAATATCGGTACGCTGAACAGCAGAACGATTGAATCCATGATAAAAGCCGGAATAACGGCAACCGGACTGCATCATCCCGTTGTACTCGATCCCGTCGGTGCCGGCGCATCTGAACTTCGTACGCAGACCGTATACCGGTTGCTCGACAAAATCAAGTTTACGGTGATCCGGGGGAATATGTCGGAAATAAAAACGATTGCACAGGGACATAAAACGGGCAGAGGGGTTGACGCTGCCGAAGCCGACTGTGTAACGGAGGAAAATCTCTCGGAAACAGCCGCTTTTGTAAAGGCCTTGGCAGCGAAGACCGGTGCAGTGATTGCAATGACCGGAGCGATAGATCTTATTGCTTCTGCGGATACGGTATATGTGTGCAGAAACGGACACCGGAAGATGTGGTCGTCGGGCGGTTCGCCCGCACCCACAGGCTCCGCTTGGTGGTAAAGGGCGGCGGCCATTCCTATCAAGGCACATCCAATGCACCCGATTCCCTGCTGGTATGGACGCGCCCCATGCAGGCCATCACCTTGCACGACAATTTCGTGCCGCGGGACTGCACCGCAGCGCCCGTGCCCGCCGTCACTATCGAGGCCGGCGCGATGTGGGTGGAGGCCTATGACGCCGTGACCACCAAGCGCATCGTTATGTGCAAGGTGGCGGCTGCATGACCGTCGGCGTGGTGGGCCTGGTTCAAGCGGCGGCTTCGGGCCGTTCTCGAAGCGCTATGGCACGGCGGCGTCGAGTCTGATCGCAGGCCGAGATCGTGACCGCCGACGGTGAAGGCGCATCGTCAATGCCGGACCCACCGGAGCTGTTCTGGGGCCATGAAGGGCGGAGGGCGGGGGCTTCCCTGGCCGCCGTGACGAGGCGTCACGCTCGCGCACCCACGATCTGCCGGCGTTCTTCGGTTTTGGCGTCATCGCCACCATCAAGGCGCCAGCGACGAAGACCTTCCACCGGCTGATGGCGACGCTTCGTCGAATTCCATGCCGACAGCCTGTTCAATCCGCATTGGGGCGAAAGAGTCGCCCTCACGCCCGAGCCATGTGCTCGGATATCGCCATGGTGTTCGGCCGGGCTGGCACCGAAGAGGCGCGGCCCGTATGGCGGCCGTTCCTGTCCTGGGTTCGGGCGTCACCGCGCGACCTTCGCCATGAACGCGCCCCTCATCAGCACGCAATGCAGCCTACAGCCAATGGGACGTGGGGGCGATGCGCCGATCGGGTTCGCGCGCGGGTCATGCTGGACGATCGTCCCGGCGCCAATCCGGTCCATGCCTGGTGGACCGGCGATGAAGAGCAGGTCGGCGCTTTCCTCTATGGCTATCGATCGCTCTGGCTGCCGCAATCACTGCTGGCCCCGACGTCGCATCCCGTGCTCGCCAAAGCACTGTTCGATGCCAGCCGCCACATGGCGATCCGGCTGCATTTCAACAAGGGCTTGGCAGGTGGTGAGCCGGACGCGATCGCGCGTTCGCGCGAGACGGCTACCAATCCCAAAGTGCTGGACGCCTTCTGCCTTGCCATCATCGCCACCGGCGGCGCGCCGCGTTATCCGGGCCTGAAGCCGCCGGATGACGCGGCAAAAGCCGCACGTGACGCAAAGGCGGTTGATCGCGCCACCGCGATCCTCAAGGCGATCGCGCCGGAGGCGGGCTCTTACGTGTCGGAAAGCAATTTCTTCAACGCCAACTGGCGGCAAGAATTCTGGGCGCCAATTATGCCCGGCTGGCGGCGTCAAAGCCAAATACGACCCCGACGGTCTGTTCACCGTCCATCACGGCGTCGGCAGCGAGGCCTGGAGCGACGACGGCTTCACGCGGCGGGCCTGACGGTCTAAAAGCCTCCCGCAACAGACGGAAGTTCCCATGATCCCCCGCTATGCCCGCGACGAGATGGCCGCGATCTGGTCGCCCGAGACCAACTTCCGCATCTGGTTCGAGATCGAGGCCCATGCCGCCGACGCGCTGGCCGAGCTGGGCGTGATCCCCAAGGAAGCGGCCGCCAAGGTCTGGGAGAAGGGCCGGACGCCAGTTCGACGTCGCGCGCATCGACGAGATCGAGCGCGAGGTCAAGCACGACGTCATCGCCTTCCTCACCCATCTGTCCGAGATCGTCGGGCCGGAAGCGCGCTTCGTGCACCAGGGCATGACCTCGTCGGACGTGCTCGACACCTGCCTTGCCGTGCAGCTGACCCGCGCCGCCGACCTGCTGATCGACGACGTCGATCGCGCTGCTGGCGGCGCTGAAGACGCGCGCCTTCGAGCACAAGATGACGCCCACCATCGGCCGCAGCCACGGCATCCATGCCGAGCCGACCACCTTCGGCGTCAAGCTCGCCGGCTTCTATGCCGAATTCGCCCGCGCCGCGCCAGCGGCTGGTGACGGCGCGCGACGAAATCGCCACCTGCGCCATTTCCGGCGCGGTCGGCACCTTCGCCAATATCGATCCCGCGGTGGAAGAACATGTCGCCGAGAAGCTGGGCCTCGCCGTCGAGCCGGTCTCGACCCAGGTGATCCCGCGCGACCGTCACGCCGCCTATTTCGCGGCGCTGGGCGTGGTGGCGTCGTCGATCGAGCGGCTGGCGATCGAAATCCGCCACCTGCAGCGCACCGAAGTGCTGGAAGCCGAGGAGTATTTCTCGCCGGGCCAGAAGGGCTCCTCCGCCATGCCGCACAAGCGCAATCCGGTGCTGACCGAAAACCTGACCGGGCCTGGCGCGCATGGTGCGCTGCCTATGCGATGCCGGCGATGGAGAACGTGGCGCTGTGGCACGAGCGCGACATCTCGCATTCCTCGGTCGAGCGTTACATCGGCCCCGACGCCACCATCACGCTGGACTTCGCGCTGGCGCCGCCTGGCCGGCGTGATCGAGAAGCTGGTGGTCTATCCGGAGCGCATGCAGGAGAACCTCGACCGCACCCAGTGGCCTGGTCCACAGCCAGCGCGTGCTGCTGGCGCTGACCCAGGCCGGCGTCTCCCGCGAGGACAGCTATCGCGTGGTGCAGCGCAACGCGATGCGGGCCTGGAACGGCGAAGGCAAGCTTCTCGACCTGCTCAAGGCCGATCCGGAGGTCACGGCGCTCCCGGAGGCCAAACTCGAAGCCATGTTCGATCTGGGCTATCACTTCAAGCAGGTCGACACGATCTTCGCGCGCGTGTTCGGAAGCTAAGCCATTGAATTAGAATATAGTTTCTAGCTCCTGTGGACGGGAACCCGCTATGCGGGGCTGCGGCTCCGGGAATCATTGCCCGCGAGCGCCCTCCTCCCTAAATTCCAGTCACGCCTCTCTGTTAATGGCGTCCAAGGACATTCCCCATGAAACGTCGCCGCGTCATCTACGAAGGCAAGGCCAAGATCCTTTACGAAGGAACCGAGCCCGGGACCATCATCCAGTATTTCAAGGACGACACCACCGCCTTCGACGCCCAGAAGAAGGCGGTGATCGAGGGCAAGGGCGTCCTCAACAACCGCATCAGCGAATATCTGATGACCCAGCTGGCGCGCATCGGCGTACCCACCCATTTCGTGCGCCGCCTCAACATGCGCGAGCAGCTGATCAAGGAAGTCGAGATCATTCCCCTCGAAGTGGTGGTGCGCAATGTCGCCGCCGGCTCGATGTCCAAGCGGCTGGGCATCGAGGAAGGCACGGCGCTGCCCCGCTCCATCATCGAATATTATTACAAGAACGACAGCCTGCACGATCCCTGGGTGAGCGAGGAACACATCACCGCCTTCGGCTGGGCAAGCCCGCAGGATCTGGACGACATCGTCAATCTCACCATCCGCATCAACGATTTCCTCTCCGGCCTCTTTTTGCGGCGCGGGCATCAAGCTGATCGACTTCAAGCTGGAATTCGGCCGGCTATGGGAGAACGACTATATGCGCATCGTCCTGGCGGACGAGATCAGCCCCGACAGCTGCCGCCTCTGGGACCTGCAGACCAACGAGAAGCTGGACAAGGACCGGTTCCGCCGCGATCTGGGCGGGGTGGTCGAAGCCTATAGCGAAGTCGCCCGGCGGCTGGGCATCATGCCGGAATCGGTGCAGGGCGAAAACAAAGGGCCCGTTCTGGTCAAATGAAAGCGCGCGTCTTTGTGACTTTGAAAAATGGCGTCCTGGATCCTCAAGGCAAGGCCATCGGCCACGCCCTGAACGGGTTGGGCTTTTCGTCGGTCGGTGAGGTGCGGCAGGGCAAGGTTATCGATCTCGACCTCGCCGAAACCGACGCGGCCAAGGCCAAGGCGTCGCTGAAGGACATGTGTGAAAAGCTTCTGGCAAACACCGTGATCGAGAAATACGAAATCGAGATCCGATAGGCGGCCCTTCATGCTCAAGGCCGCTCGGCTCTTCATCGTTCCGGTCCTGCTGTTGGCGGCACTGCGCCCGTCCTTCGCCCAGACCTCGATCGCCGAATTGCTGGCCCAGCCGCCGGAAAAGCTGGCCGCGCTGAGGAACGACCCGCATATCGCCAAGGCGATGAAGTTTCTCCAGGTCTCCGATTCCCGCGCCGACGTCCTGAAGCAGGCCGACAGCGTTATCGATGTCGTGACCCTGTCCGAGCAGCACGAGCATCCGGGTCAGAATGCGCTGTTCTGGAATGCCTTTCGCGAAAGGGTGCGAGGCGAAATCCAGACAGAAACCGATGATTTCATGCTTCTCTCCGCCCAGCTTTATGCCGCCCGATTCACGGATGACGAACTCGACCAGCTGATCGCCTTCTACTCCAGCGGCATCGGCGCCAAATATTTCCGTGAGCGCGAGGCCCTGGACCGTCAGGAACTCGATCTGGCCTCGGCCTGGAGCGAGCAGGTTGCTCCCAGGGTGCTGGAGAGAGTGCGCGCCAAATTGAATGCCGGCAAAGGAAAGGCCCCATGAAGTCCGCCGTCATCGTCTTTCCCGCTTCCAACTGCGACCGCGATGCGGCGATCGCGCTGGAAGCAGATGACGGGCAGCAAGCCCGCACATGGTCTGGCATCAGGACAGCGAAGTGCCGGACGTCGATCTGATCGTGCTGCCCGGCGGCTTTTCCTATGGCGACTATCTGCGCTGCGGCGCCATGGCGAGCCAGTCCGCCGTGATGCGCGCGGTGAAGGCGCAGGCCGAAAAGGGCGGCGCGGTGCTCGGCATCTGCAACGGCTTCCAGGTGCTGACCGAATCCGCACCTGCTGCCCGGCGCGCTGATGCGCAATGCCGGCCTCAAATTCGTCTGCCGGCCGGTCGGCATTGACGGTCGAGGAGACGCAGACCGTCTTCACCCGCAAATACGACAACGGCCAGCGCGTGCGTCTTTCCCGGTGGCGCACGGCGAAGGCAACTACTTCGCCGACGACGAGACGCTCGACCGGCTGGAAGGCGAAGGCCGCGTCGTGTTCCGCTATGCGCCGGGCGACAATCCCAACGGCTCGGCGCGCGACATCGCCGGCATCCTCAACGAAAAGCGCAATGTGCTGGGCCTGATGCCGCATCCCGAACGCGTCGTGCGATCCGCTGCTCGGCGGCACCGACGGCCGCGCCCTGTTCGAAAGCCTGATCGAAGCGCTGTCATGACCAAGATCACGCCGCAAATTGATCCGCGAGCACGGCCTCTCGGACGAGGAATATGCCCGCATCAAGACGCTGCTCGGCCGCGAGCCCAATCTGGTCGAGCTGGGCGTCTTCTCGGTGATGTGGAGCGAGCACTGCTCCTACAAATCCACCCGCGTCCATCTGAAGAAGCTGCCGACCAAGGCGCCCTGGGTGATCCAGGGCCCGGGCGAGAACGCCGGCGTGGTCGACATCGGCGACGGCGACGCCTGCGTCTTCAAGATGGAGAGCCACAACCATCCCTCGCTTCATCGAGCCCTACCAGGGCGCGGCGACCGGCGTCGGCGGCATCATGCGCGACGTCTTCACCATGGGCGCGCGCCCGGTCGCGATGCTGAACGCGCTGCGCTTCGGCGAGCCCGAACATCCCAAGACCCGGCATCTGGTGTCGGGCGTGGTCGCGGGCATCGGCGGCTACGGCAATTGCATGGGCGTGCCGACCGTCGGCGGCGAAGTGAATTTCCACCGCTCCTACAACGGCAACATCCTGGTCAACGCGATGTGCGTCGGCCTGGCGCGCACCGACAAGATTTTCCTTTCCGCCGCCAAGGGCGCGGGCAATCCCGTGGTCTATGTCGGCTCCAAGACCGGGCGCGACGGCATCCACGGCGCCACCATGGCCTCGGCCGAGTTCAACGAGGACTCGCGAGGAGAAGCGCCCGACGGTGCAGGTCGGCGATCCCTTCACCGAAAAGCTCCTGCTGGAAGCCTGCCTGGAACTGATGGCGACCGACGCCATCATCGCCATCCAGGACATGGGCGCGGCGGGCCTCACCTCGTCGTCCGCCGAGATGGCGGACAAGGGCGGCAGCGGCATCGAGCTCGATCTCGACAAGGTGCCGCAGCGCGAAGACCAACATGACCGCCTACGAGATGATGCTGTCGGAAAGCCAGGAGCGCATGCTGGCGGTGCTGAAGCCCGGCCGCGAAGCCGAAGCGGAGACGCATCTTCAAGAAATGGGAACTGGATTTCGCCGTCATCGGCGTCACCACCGACACGCATCGCCTCGTCGTCAAGCACAAGGGCGAGATCGTCGCCGACATGCCGGTGACGTCGCTGTCCGACGCGGCGCCGGTCTATGAGCGGCCGTTCGTCAAGCGCGCGCCCGTCAGCGGCACGCCCGCCTTCGACGCGCACGCGGCCGCTGATGCGATTCGCTGGTCAACGATCCTGGCCGCGCCCGACATGTGCCTCGCGCCGCTGGATCTGGGAGCAGTACGACTACACCGTGATGGCCGACACGGTGCAGCCGCCGGGCGGCGACGCCGCCGTGGTGCGCGTGCACGGCACCAAGAAAGGCGCTTGCCATCACCACCGACGTGCACGCCGCGCTATTGCCGGGCCGATCCGTACGAAGGCGGCAAGCAGGCCGTGGCGGAAGCCTGGCGCAACCTCACCGCGGTCGGCGCCACGCCGCTCGCCGTCACCGACAATCTCAATTTCGGCAATCCGCAAAAGCCCGAAATCATGGGCGAGATCGTGGCCGGCATCGAAGGCATCGGCGAAGCCTGCCGCGCGCTCGACTTTCCCGGTCATCGGCGGCAATTGCTCGCTCTACAACGAGACCAACGGCGAAGGCATCCTGCCGACGCCCGCCATCGGCGGCGTCGGCCTGCTGAAGGACGTGCACCGCATGGCGACCATCGCGCTTCAAGCGGCGAAGGCGATGTCATCATCCTGATCGGCGAAACCACGCGGCCATCTCGGCCAGTCGATCTATCTGCGCGAGATCGAAGGCCGCGAAGAAGGCGCGCGCGCCGCCGGTCGATCTGGCCGCCGAAAAGAAGCACGGCGATTTCGTGCGCCGCCTGATCGAACAGGGCCGGGTGGACACGGTGCACGACGTCTCCGACGGCGGCCTCCTGGTCGCGGTCGCCGAGATGGCGCTGAAGGGCGATATCGGCGCGGATATCGGCCAGGCGTCCCTGGCCGATGCGATCCCCTTCTTCTTCGGGGAGGATCAGGCGCGCTATCTCATCGCCGCGCCCTTCGCCGAGGCGGAGAAGATCGTCCAGGAGGCGCGCGACGTCTTTATTCCGGTGACCGAACTGGGCAAGACCGGCGGCGACGCGCTGCATCGTCGAACGACAAGCACCGCATGGCGCTGCTCGAAACTGCGCGAGGCGCATGAGGGCTGGTTTCCGCGCTATATGGGCCGCGAAGAAATTCCCCTGACAAATTAAACAAAGGCCAATTGAGGAAAATGCCATGGGCATGAAGGCGAGCGAGATCGAATCCTATATCAAGGCGGCGTTCCCCGACGCCGATATCGAGATCCGCGACCTGGCGGGCGACGACAATCACTTTGCCGCCGTGATTTCTTCCTCCGCCTTCAAGGGCAAGAGCCGCGTCGCCCAGCATCAGATGGTCTATGCCGCGCTCAAGGGTCATATGGGCGGCACCTTGCACGCGCTGCAATTGCAGACCGCCGCCAAGGACTAAAACAGGTCGCCCCACTCTTTTTTGCGCGCGTTTCGGAATGCATCCTTGTCTCGCCGCGCGATAAACTGATCGCGCAGTCCGGATGCCTCGCACAGTGGCAGGGTGATGCCGGGCTTGTTTTCGACAACCGGCTTGATGATGCGCGCCGCTGCCGGATGCGCCACGGGCGTCCTGCTGACCGCAACATAGGCGTAGCGCTCGTCCTCGAACGGCACCCGCGCGCCCTTGGCGATCATGTGATCGCGCGAGCGGGCCAGGCGCTCGGAGAAATGGCACCAGTCGCCGCCTTGCATCGGACAATCCTTGTCGTGCGTGCAAGGCGCCGCGACATGGCCGCCTGCCTCGATCAAGGCCGCGCGCGCGGCGCGGATGCGGGCAAAGCCTGCCGGTGTTCCGGGTTCGACCAGCACCAGCATCTGCTTCGCGGAACTCCACAAGTTGCGCGCGACAGAAGCGGCGGCTGCCTCCGGAAGTTCCGCCAGCACATAAGCGGCGGTCACCAGATCGGCAGGCGATTTCGCCATCCCCAGATCGCCGGGGATTATGTGGGCCTGCGGCAACAGACGCGCCGCCAAGTCCCGGAAAACCCGGTTGGGCTCGATCAGCGTGATCCCGTTGAGCGAAGACCAGGCATCGCGGGCCGCCCATGCCGCGGTTCCAGGGCCCGCACCCACGTCCAGCAGGCTTGCCGGCGAAAAACCGGGGACTGTCTCGGTCACCCGGGTGAAAACCGCGCGGGTCGCGGCATAGGTCGCCGGACACCGCGTCACCAGATAGGCCAGCGCGTCGGCCTGGGTGGCAATGCCCGCCGAGGTTCCACCATCACGGTAAACCGCCGATAATTTGCCCGCACACTGCTCAAGGTCTTTGCGCGAAACCCCCTCCAGCAACGCGGCAATCGCGGCGGTCAGCGTTAAGGGCGTCATGACGCCTTCTTGACCCCTGGCGGGGCGGTGCTTAGATCAGTCTGGCTTTCCAAAGGGCCCATCCTATGTCCAACGTCCCCATGTCCGATGTTCAGACGCGCATTGCCGAAGACGTGAAGAACAATGACGTGCTGCTCTACATGAAGGGCACGCCGGTGTTTCCGCAATGCGGCTTCTCCTCCATGGCGGTGCAGATCCTTTCCCATCTGGGCGTGAAGTTCAAAGCCGTGGATGTGCTGGCCGACCCGGAGGTCCGCCAGGGGATCAAGGATTTCTCGAACTGGCCGACCATCCCGCAGCTTTATGTGAAGGGCGAATTCGTGGGCGGCGCCGACATCCTGCGCGAGATGTTCGAGGCGGACGAGCTCAAAGCCTTCCTGGCCGAACGCGGCGTCGCGCTGGAACCGGCTGCTTAAGGCTTCTCAAAGTGCCGCGCCCAAACCGGCGCGATGGCCGGCCGCTTTCGACACGGCGGCGGCCAGCGCGGTAAGGCGCGGCAGGTTCGCCCGGCGCCATTCGCCGCCCACGCTCCAGCGCGAGAACATGGCGGCATAGATGTCGAGCAGCGAAAAGCCGCCCGGCAGCAGGAACGGTCCCGCCATCACGCGCTCGATCAGAAGCAACCGTTCGCGCACGCGCTGCCGCGCGACTTCCCGCAAGGCATCGGCGGCTGGCCCTTCCGGCGCAAAGCGCGCGGGATAATCCACGATCTCGACAAAGGGATAGATCTCGCTCGCCATGAAGGCGAGCCAGCGATAGGCCGCCGCGCGGGCGGGCGCCGCCTGCGCGGGCAATAGTCCGCTTTGGGGAAAATGATCGGCCAGGGTGAGCAGGATGGCCGCGGATTCGGTGACGATCTCGCCTTCCGGCAGGCGCAGCGCCGGGATCTTGCCGCTGGGATTGAGGCTGAGGAATCGCGGCTCCTTCTGTTCGTTGCGTTCCAGCGAAATCAGCTCGAATTCATAAGGCGCGCCCGCTTCCGCCAGCGCGGCTTCGGCCGAAAAGGCGCCCGATCCCAGATCGCCGTAAAGCCTGTAGCTCATGCCTGCCCACCCTCCGCGATCACACTAGCGCGAAAGGCCAAAAGAAAAAGCCCGCAGGCGTGCCTGCGGGCTTTGCGTTTTGGGAATACGGAGCATTGCCAGGAAAAGTGGATACCGGTTTTCCGTCCGGCAATGCGACCAGAATAATTTAGCGCGAATAAAATTCGACGATCAGATGCGGATGCATCTGCACCGCATAGGGCACGTCGGCCAGCTTGGGCACGCGCAGCAGCTTGGCCGTCATCTTGCCGTGATCGACTTCGACATAATCGGGCGTGTCACGTTCCGCGCTCTTGGAAGCCTCCAGCACCAGCGCCATTTCCTTGGCCTTGGGCGAAAGCTCCAGCACGTCGGTGGCCTTGACCTGGAAGGAGGCGATGGTGACGCGGCGGCCATTGACGCGGACATGGCCATGGCTGACCAGCTGGCGGGCGGCAAACGGCGTGGGCACGAATTTGGAACGATAGACCACCGTGTCCAGACGGGTCTCGAGCAGGCCGATCATGTGCTCGCCGGTGTCGCCGGGGCGGCGCGAGGCGTCGGTGTAATATTTGCGGAATTGCCGCTCGGTGATGTTGCCGTAATAGCCTTTCAGCTTCTGCTTGGCCTGCAGCTGGGTGCCGTAGTCCGACAGCTTCTTGGCGCGGCGCTGGCCGTGCTGGCCCGGACCATAGGAGCGCTTGTTGACCGGGCTCTTCGGACGGGCCCAGATATTCTCGCCCATGCGGCGGTCGATCTTGTACTTGGAATTTTGGCGCTTGCTCATCGGTCTCTTTCGGTTTTCGTCGCTCGGTGTCTGGAAAGGCCGCGCACTATAGGCAGCAAGCTTCCCAAGTCAAACCGCCACAACTTGCGATTGAGCATCGCTTCTCTCTATAAGCGAAATCAATGGCTTGAGCCGAGTCCGATCCACCCTGGGGCACTGGTGCAGTTTGAAATCTGGCCAGGGTTGATAGGGTTTCGGGCGCGGCCTAGGGTACCTACATGCCCCACGGTCCACGCGGACTTGCCCTTTGGATTGCCATCGCCGTAGTGCTGGTGGCGTTCTTCAACTTGGCTCTCCATCACCATGCCTAAGACCCCAAGGCCAGAAGCGCAAGGCTGACGCGATCGGCAACGCCGTCCCGGTGAAGAAGATCGCTACTGGCTGACAGCGGCGCACTCAACGAAGCTCGAAAACCTCGTTCATATGGTCGCGCTCTATACAACTTGGTACAATTTCGCCCGGATCAATTCAGCGGTTCGCATGTCGCCCGCAATGGCCGCCGGTTTGGAGACGCGCCTGTGGGATATCAGCGATATCGTGAAGCTGATTGGGGAGGCAGAAGCCGCCTAACTAGTGGAACAGCCTGACCACGATGAATAACGCGATGATAAGGCCGCTCGCCAGGCCCACAATCGTGCCGGCAGCTAAGTACTTTTTCTCGCTGATCGTCATTTGACTCTCCCAGTAACTGGGCAAGTCTACCACAACCCCAGGTCAAACTGCACAGTGCCTACCCTTGGGCACCGCTACAGTTTCGATTATTCTGAGATCGCGAGGGGTTGGGTGCGAGCATGAGGTTCGGAGTCCGCAATCTTATCCTTTGGGCAGTCTGCGCCTTGGCGCTGATGGCGATGTTCACCTATGCCTATCACCCGCGCCAGACCGTACCGCCAAGCCATCACGGCGTGCAACGCGCACCCCAAGACGGCCATATGTTCCTCTTGGGCTACCATGCCTAAAGGACCCCAAGGCCAGAAGCGCAAGGCCGATGTAATCGGCAATGCCGTCCCGGCGATGAAGAGCGCTGCCGGCTTGACGGCGGCGCACTTAACGAAGCTGGAAAACCACGTTCATATGGTCGCGCTCAATGCTTGCTGGTATAATTTCGCCCGCGATTAATTCGGCGGTGCGCACGTCGCCAGCAATGACGTGTGGTCTTGAGCGGCGCCTTTGGGATATCGCGGACATCGTGAAGCTGATTGAGGAATGGGAGGTGGCGGAATGATAAAGTATGTCAAGTGCGCCATTCTATTCATTATATTGCCGTCAATCGCAATGGCGCAGGAAGCCACGACGAAACCGCGCTTTATTGGCGTCTGGCTTTCCAACCCAGCGGAACACTGGTGTCGAAAGGTATTAGAAATAGACATGGTCAGTGACACGCACGCGGATTTGGAATTTGGAAGATTCGCCAGCAACGGTAAAAACGAGTGTCCATGATGTAGCGGGCCCCCCGGGCTTTCAGCTAGGTTTAAATGGGTTTCAACCGACGGGTGAAAACATCATCGGCGTCAAATATGTACTTGCGGATCGAGATGAGCCCATGACCATCTATAATGCATTCAGGCTTGTTGACGACAACACAATGATGGCAACGCTGCTCGGTTATGAAGGCTACCTCAAATGCGATTACACGAAAGACAATCCAGCCGGAGCGCCTCAGAAGTGAGTTTCCAAAACCCTAAGTCAAACTGGACCAGTGCCCTACGGCACTGTTACGGTTTGAAATTAAGCCAGAATTGAAGAGACTGGGACGAGGGATGGGGTCTTACCATGCACCACTTTTCCATCGGGCATTTGATCGTCTTGGCGTTGCTCGCTATCGGCCTATAGCTTCCGCTATACCACCCAATGACAGGGGCTACCATGCCTGAAGGACCACAAGGTCAATTGGCCTGTCAGATCGGCTTTGGGACATAGGGGATATCGTCAAGCTGACTGAAGAATCGGAGCAAGGTGAAAACCGATGATCGAGGGCAGATGTCATTGCGGCGCGGTGAGTTGGAGTTTCGATCTTTCGCCGGAGAGCGCCACCACCTGCAACTGCACCATCTGCCGCCGCTATGGCGTGTTATGGGCGTATGACCTGCAAGGGGATCGGACCCGGTTTTCCGGTCCCACGCGCTCCTACGTTCGAACCGCTGGCAGTTGGGGCGAACCCGGCGTCGCATTCCACTTTTGCACCGATTGCGGCTGCGTGACCCATTACCGCGCCCTCAAGGCGGACCCGGAAGGCCGCATCCGCACCGCCGTCAATCTCAGGATGGCCGAGCCGGACGTCGTGGCCCACCTACCCATCGTCCATTGGGAAGGTCTGCAAAGCTTCACCAGTCTCGGCCAGGACGGACGCTGCGCCGCGGATATGTGGTTCTAGGCAAACGCCCACACCTCCGGGTCAAACTGTTACAGTCCTCTTTCGGGGCGTTGTTACGGTTTCGATTTTTCCGAGATTGCGAGGGTCCAGCCGGAGGCTTAATCTGCCGCCATGGCGACTTTCCGGGTGGTTCACCTTAGCCAATCCAAGGACGTAGGGCAGGAGGGATGGGCTGTCGAAAGGACAGACCCTGACCAAAAGCCCTACATCGTCAGCCGTCTTTATCCAACCCAACAAGCCGCCCAAGCGTGCGCCGAGAAGCGAACGGCGCAGGAGATCGACAAGGCCACGGACTAGGCGCCTAAAGAACCCCAAGGCCGCAAGCGCCTGTTGTCCGGATAGGCGATTACGATATCGCCAGCGCCCGCTCGACCGCCGCGTCGGCATGGATGGCGGTGGTGTCGAACAAGGGCACCGCGCTGTCCTCGGGGCGGACCAGCAGCATGATCTCGGTGCAGCCCAGGATGACGGCTTCGGCGCCCTGCTCCACCAGCCGCGCGATGATCCGGCGATAGGCGTCGCGGGATTTCGCATCCACCTTTCCCTGCACCAGCTCGTCATAGATGACGCGATGAACCGTGCGCCGGTCTTCCGCGTCGGGAACAAGAACATCGAGCCCATGCCTGGCCGTCAGGCGGCCCTTGTAGAAATCCTGCTCCATGGTGAAGGCGGTGCCCAGCAGGCCGATGCGCTTGAGGCCCGCGGCCTTGATCCGCTCCGCCGTGGGGTCGGCGATATGCAGCAACGGAATCGAAACCGCCGCCTGCACATCGTCGGCCATGCGGTGCATGGTGTTGGTGCAGATCAGCATGAAATCGGCGCCGCCGCGCTCCAGCCGCCTGGCCGCCTCGACCAGCAATTCCGTCGCCTTGTCCCAGCGCCCGGCATGCTGCAATGCCTCGATCTCGGCGAAGTCGAACGACCACATCAGGCAACGGGCGGAATGAAGGGCGCCGAGACGGTCGCGCACCTTCTCGTTGATGATGCGGTAATATTCCGCCGAGCTTTCCCAGCTCATGCCGCCGATCAGTCCGATGATCTTCTGAGCCACGCCTGTTTCCTCGCCAATTCGGCCACTTTGTGTGCACCGGAAAGCTCCGGCCGGCAACCCGGGCGGACTTGGCCGCGGGTGCCATTCTTGAACGCCGGGAGTAGGCGCTGTAGCCTTGCCCTATTGCGTTCGTGACGCGTCCAGAACCCATTGTCTGAAGGAGAAAGCCCATCATGACAAAAATGATCCGCGAAGAAATCCGGGACGATCTGCGTGGCCGGGGCTTTTCGCGCCGGCAGATGATGCGAGCGGCCATGATGTTCGGTGGCGCGGCCACCGCGTTCGCGATCGGCCCGGAAATCGCCTTGGCGCAGCCCAACCAGCGCAAATCCCTTGTGCAAATCGGCGCCAACGAATGCTGGACGGGTCCCTTGGCGCCGGGCCTGGCCGCGGTCGCGTCCGCCGCATCGCAGTCCAACCGCTATTCGCCCCACGACGAACGCGGCCAGCTGATCAAGACCATCTCGCAGGTCGAGAAAATTCCGCAAGACCACATCATGGTCTGGCCCGGCTCGAATGCCGCCCTGGCCAAGGCGGTGCTCGCCTATTGCTCGCCCACCAGGGGCGTGGTCACCGCCGATCCCACCTATGAGACAGTGGGCGACGCCGCTCGGTTCCTGGGCGCGCCGGTCAAACCCGTGCCGCTCAAAGCCGACTACAGCCATGACGTGAAGGCGATGCTGGCGGCCGATCCCCATGCCGCCATCTATTATGTCTGCAATCCCAACAACCCCACCGGCACCATGACGCCGACCGCCGACATCGAATGGCTGGTGAACAACAAGCCGGCCGGCTCGGTGGTCATGATCGACGAGGCCTATATCCATTGGACCACGGATTATCCGGGCAACAGCGTCAGCCATCTGGCGGTCGCGGGCAAGGATGTGATTGTGGCGCGCACCTTCTCGAAGATCTTCGGGATGGCGGGCATGCGGGTGGGCTATCTGATGGCGCGCCCGGACATCATCAAGAAGGTGATGATGTATGACGACGGCCTGACCGTGGATCTGCCCATTCCCTCGATAGCCTGCGCCAACGCCAGCCTGACCGCCAAGTCCTTGATCGACCAGCGTCGCGCCGAGTTGATCGCGACCCGCACCATGACCGAGGAATTCCTCAAGAAGCGCGGCCTCAAGCTGATCGGCCCCAGCCACGCCAACATGCTGATGGTCGACTGGAAGACCAAGACCGCCAAGGAGATGAAGGCCGCCTTCCTGGCCCAGGGCGTTGAGATCGCCCGGGTCTTCCCGAGCTGGCCGACCGTGTCGCGCATCTCGATTGGTTCGAAGGCCGACATGGAAGGCTTCTTCGCCGCTTTCAACAAGGTCGTGGCGGCCTGAGCGGCGCACCGCACTAGGACGATGAAAAGGCCCCCTTTGCGGGGGCCTTTTTCTTGGCCGGCGCCAAAAGAATATCCCAGGATTTGCAGAAGGGGACCGCCTTCAGTAATTGATTGGCTCACGGCCCCGTGGCGGAACTGGTAGACGCACCGGACTTAAAATCCGTTGTTCCGAAAGGGACGTGACCGTTCGACTCGGTCCGGGGCCACCACTCCTCGCTACGCTCGCCCGGATTGGCCGGGGCCACTTGGCAAAGCGCTTGCTTCCGCAATTCAAAACGTCTTGCGCAGTTGCAGGAATATCCGCGGTTCGGAATGGGTGTGCACGTCCTGGATCGATGTCAGGGGCGAAACATCGCGCGGCCCCGCGTAATTGTACTGAACGATATCGAATTGGTATGGCACGGCATTTTCCAATTTTATCTGCAGATCAAGATCCGGATTGGGCTTGTAGTCCCAGCTCAGCCCGACATAAAGCGGCCGAAGCTTGTCATAAGTGACCTGCGCGATGCGAAAATAGGGCCGCTCGAACCCGGTTTGGATGGTGAGATCCAGGCTGGAATGCCAAGACTGGATATCCTCCAGGAAATCGAAGACCAGCAGGCGATTCTGGGTGCCGGAAATCTGCCGCGTGGCGCCCGTCACCGGATCCGCAACCGCACCGTCTTTCCAGACCAGCGACGGCTTCAAGGTGCCGCCGTCGATGCCCAGCCGGTCCAGCGGCAGCGAAAGCTCCACATCGTAGATATTGTTGACGGCCTTTGGAATATTGCCGGGCCCGTCCAGCCCGCCGCCGATCGGGATGAAATCCACCAGATCGGTGATGTTCTCGCGGGTATAGCTGAGAACCAGCGCGCCCTTGTCCCAGAAATGATATTCGTAATCGCCTTCGAACTGCCAGCGCTGATCGGGCCTGAGCCCGAGATTGCCGCCGCTGACGCCATTGCCGGAAAAATCGCTGGACGCGATGAAGTTGCTGAAATCGAGCTGGCCCACCACCCGCTCGGCGCGCAGGCGGATCTGGCTGCCTGGCGCCAATGACCAGCTCAGCAAGAGGCGCGGCTTGAGAAAGTTGAAGCTGCGCGCCGGAATACCTTGCGCTCCGATGGTGGAGAATTCGAAACGCGTGCCGGCTTCCACCGCCCAGTCCGGAGCGAAGTGCCACGTCGCCTGGGCAAACACCTCGCCGCGCTTCTCGTTGACCTTGGGATTGGCACCCGGCAATGACACCGGCGTGCCGTTGGATATGAAGCTGGAATGGCCATCCAGGGAGTTGAACGCACCTTCCAACGCGCCTTCGATCATCAAGGCCGGGGATGCCACATAGCGCGCGGTCGCGCGCAGAATGCTCTCGCTGGTATCGCCGACGGAATTAAATGTCTGGTTGAGTCCGCTGGACGTCGAGGCGTTGGAATTCTCGTCCCGCTCCAGCCGTTGCAGCGCCACCAGATTGATCTCCACGCCGCCGAATGTCCTGTCCCAATTGGCGCCCAATTCGGCGCTGCGCACTTTCTGGCTGGACGGAAAATCGGCCGCGTCCGGGGCATCGTAGAACACCGCGCTGTTATAGCTGGTCTGCTTGAGCGTGAGGTTGGCGCTGAAGGCGCCCTGCCAGATGGGCCGCGACAGGGAGCCATTGACGCCATAGCCTACTTGCTCGGCTCCGCGACGATGCGCGCCGCTGATCACCGTATCCTGGCCCGGCTGTGCGAGAAATCGCAGGCCATTGCCCGCCGAGTCGTCGTTAATGGTGTTGATGCGCGACAACGTCAGGTCATAACTATTGTCGCCCACGCGGCGATTGAACTCGACGCTGCCGCCAGGTCCCTGATGGCCATCGCCGTAGACCGTATTCGTCAGGGTGGCGATCACCTGGCTGTCGTCGGCGCGCTTCAGGATCACATTGGCGACCACGGTCTGGCCTTGCATGTCGATGCCGGGCGCGCCGCCGCGTATCACTTCGATGCGGTCCACCCGCGAAATGGCGATCCGATCCAGCACCGCGCTGAGCTTGTCGGTCTTGGAACTGGGCCGCACGCCATCGACCAGAACATTGCCGGCCGAACTTTCGAATCCGCGCTTGGTCGTGTCGGTATCGATGAACACGAATCCCGGCAGCCGGGTGACCATGTCATGGGCGGTGTTGAGTTCGACGCCGGCAAAACTCGAAGCCGGATAGACCAGAACCGCGCCCCCATCCGCCGCTCGTGCGGCCCCGCTTTCCAGTCCGAAGATGGCGATCGTCATCAAGACTGCGAGTAAGTATCTGAAAATAAAGGACATATTAGTTCCTCCTTTACTCATTCTAGCATCTAGTACAAGGTATCTTGTAGTACAAGCTACCTTGCCAGACCGAGGAGCGCAAGAGAGGATCGACAGTTTCGCGGCAGGAATTTCGGAAAATGAAAAAAGGCGTTCAGAGAACCGCTTCGATCAGGCGCGGGCCCTTGTGTTTCATCGCGTCTTCAAATGCGCGCGCGAACTGCGCGCAATCCTGCGCCCGTTCCGCTTCAACACCCATGCCGCGCGCAAGCGCCACCCAATCCAGATCGGGATGGCCGATATCGAGCATCGACAACGCTTTGGGTCCGGCATTGCGCGCGCCCACCCGCGCCAACTCGATATTCAGGATCGCATAGGAACGGTTGGCGCAGATCACGGTGACGACATCCAATTTCTCGCGCGCCTGGGTCCAAAGCGATTGCAGCGTGTACATCGCACCGCCGTCGCCGGAGACCGTTACGACCTTCCGCCCCGGCGCGGCGATCGCGGCTCCTGCCGCCACGGGCAGAGCCTGCCCGATGGCGCCGCCGGTAATATAGAGGATGTCATGCGGCGCGCTTGAAGGCAGGAATCTGGTAAGCCCTCCGCCGCAGGTTGCGGCCTCTTCGGAAATGATGGCGTCGTCCGGCAGGAACCGCGCGATGATCTGGCCCATCGTCATGGATGTAAGTTCGCCCTGCGGCAAATCCAGGCGATCCAGGCGTGCCACCGCGCTCTCCTTCGGCGCACCGATCGCCTCCGCCACCGCGTTCAAAGCCGCGACGCCATTCTCGTGCGGATGGGACAGGGTGATGATCTCGCAACCTTCCGGCGTCACCCAGCTTGGCTTGCCGGGATACGCAAAAAAGGTAACAGGCGGCGATGCCCCCACCAGGATCAACTGTTCCAGGCCCTTGAAGCTTTCGAGGATATCTTCGGCGAAGTAGGGAATGCGTTCGATCGGCGGCAGGCCCGCGCCGCGCATGACCCGGGCGGCAAAATAATCATGCGCCATGCGCGCGCCGCTTTTTGCCGCGATGCGCCCCGCCGCCTTAAGACCGTCGCGCAACAAGGCGGATCCCCGCAGCAGCAACATCGTCTTCTTGCCGTTGAGAAGCGCGCGCGCCACGCGATCGATCGTGGCATCGGCCACCGGCGCGGGCCCCGCCCAGGCAAGTGCCGGTGCCGGACCTTCCGCCTCATCCCACGCAGAGTCCGCCGGCAGAATCAAAGTCGCAATCTGTCCCGGAAAAGCACGCGCCGCCGCCACCGCGCGCGCCGCATCGGAGGCTGCTGTCCGGGCATTGGCAGTGGAATGAAGCCAGTGGGACACCGGACGGCAGATGCCCAGAATGTCCGACGCCAGGGGCGCGTCATAGCGGTTATGCCAACTGGCATGGTCGCCCACCACATTGACGATCGGTGTCGCCGCGCGCCGGGCATTGTGCAGATTGGCGATGCCGTTGGCGAAGCCCGGACCCAGATGCAAAAGCGATGCGGCTGGCTTGCCCGCCATGCGCCCATAGCCATCGGCCGCGCCGGTCGCTACACCCTCGAACAGGCACAGCACCGGCCGGATCGGGCTCTTGTCCAGCGCCACCACGAAATGCATTTCCGAGGTGCCGGGATTGGCGAAGCAGACTTCGATCCCGCCGGCAGCGAGCGTTTCAACCAGACTTTCGGCGCCGTTCATGCTGTCCTCTTTTTTTCAATTTTAAGAGTCGGCGGTCAAAAAGCCAGCAAACAAAGCCAAGGAACGAAGCCAATGAAAAAAGCCAAAGAACAAAGAAAGGCCGCGCCCTTTGGAGGCGCGGCCTTTCGCATTGTCGTCGCTTGAGGTGCGCTTACGCGCGGACCCCGCAGGAAGCGAGAATCCAGTTCGCGACACCCCGTACGGAATGACAATGAGACACTGGATCACCTCCTTTTCTTGATGGTTGCAATGCGCAATATAGGCGGGGATGGGCCGCTTGATAAGTCCCCCGGCGTCATGAAACCATTGGAGCCGGAGGACGCATTGCAAAAACTTTCAAGCAGCTGCGTGATCGCGGGCGGCGGTCCCGCCGGCATGATGCTGGGCTATCTCCTGGCCCGCGCCGGCGTGGAGGTGACGGTGCTGGAAAAGCACCGCGATTTCCTGCGCGATTTTCGCGGCGACACGGTGCATCCTTCCACGCTTCAGATCATGCATGAATTGGGGTTGCTGGAGAAATTCCTCAAGCTGCCGCATACAAAGGTCAGAACCGCCAATCTGGAAATCGGGGACCGGCATTTCACGTTCGGCGATTTCTCGCGACTGCCGACCATCTGCAAATTCATCGCCCTGATGCCGCAATGGGATTTCCTGGATTTCCTTGCTGGCGAAGCGAAAGGCTTCCCCAATTTTCACCTTTTGATGGAGACCGAAGCGAAAGACCTCCTGATGGCCGATGGGACTGTCGCCGGGGTGGCGGCAGCGGCTAATGGCGGGCCGCTGGAGATAAGGGCCGGGCTTACCGTGGCGGCGGACGGACGCCACTCGACCTTGCGCGAGCGTTCCGGTCTGCAGGTCGAGGATCTGGGTGCGCCATTCGACGTTCTGTGGCTGCGCCTGCCCGTCAGGCCCGGCGATCCCGTCGATCTGGTGGGCCGGGTGAAGGCCGGTCAGGTCTTTGTGATGATCTATCGTACCGATTATTGGCAATGCGCGTTTCTGATCCCCAAAGGCGGCTTCGACACCATTAAGGCGGACGGGCTTGTCAAATTCCGCGACCGGCTGAAACAGATCGCGGGCTTCGCGGCGGACAGGGTGGACGAGGCCATTGCGGATTTCGATCAGGTCAAGCTTCTCACCGTGACGGTGGATCGGCTCAAAAACTGGGCGCGGCCGGGCTTGGTCTGCATCGGGGATGCCGCGCACGCCATGTCGCCTGTCGGCGGCGTCGGCATCAATCTCGCCATCCAGGATGCCGTGGCGACGGCGAACCTTTTGGGACCGATCCTGCAACGGCGCGTGCCCAACTTCGCGGAGCTGAAGACCGTGCAGGCCCGCCGGGAATTTCCCACCAAAGTGATTCAGTTTTTTCAGGTGGCGGCCCAGACTATGATGCTGGCGCCCACCTTGCGGGCAACCGCCACGCTCAAGCCGCCGATGTTTGTAAAGCTCCTCAACGCCTGGCCGTGGCTGCGGCAATTCCCCGCCCGCTTCATCGGCGTGGGCGTGCGGCCCGAGCATGTGAAGCTGGCAAAGCCATGAATCCACGCTCCCGCTTGCCCGATAAATTGCTGGAAGGCCCGATCCTGAAATCGCTGCTCACCTTGGCGATCCCGATCGTCATAGCCAATGTGCTGCAGTCCGCCTACCAGATCATCGACGCCTTCTGGGTCGGGCGGCTGGGCGGCGCGGCGATCGCCGCCGTCTCCATCAGTTTTCCCGTCATGTTCCTGATGATCGCGCTGGGCATGGGCCTGGCGATGGCCGGTTCGACCCTGACGGCGCAATATCGCGGCGCCGGCAATGACGAGATGGTGGCGCATGTCGCGGGGCAGACCCTCAACATGGTGGCGGCCCTGTCCATTGTCTTGAGCATCCTGGGCTATGCCACCGCGCCTGCCTTGTTGCACATGATGGGCGTCGGCCCGGACGTCTATCCCGGCGCGCTGGGCTTCATGCGCGTATCCTTTGTCGCGCTGCTGTTCAATTTCTCCTTCTTTGTCTTCCAGTCGATCATGCGCGGCGTCGGGCGTCCCACCTTGCCGGTCTATATCGTCCTGGTGACGGTGATTTTGAACTTCGCGCTCGATCCGCTGTTCATTTTCGGCTGGGGTCCGGTTCCCGGCTTTGGCGTGATGGGAGCGGCGCTTGCGACATTGGCCACCCAGGTGCTGGCGGCAGTGGCGGGCATGGCGGCGCTGCGGGCGGGCCGCCACGGCATTCATCTGAAGCCGCACAATTTCATTCCGGATGTCGCCTATATGAAGCGCGCCTTTTATCTCGGCGCGCCCGCCTCGGTGGAACAGTCGGCGCGTGCCTTGGGCCTGATGGTGCTGACCTTCCTGATCGCCTCGTTCGGCACCCGCACCATGGCGGCCTATGGCGTCGGCTCCAACATCCTGCAGGTGGTGATCATCCCCGCCTTCGGGCTGTCGATGGCGATCTCCACGCTGGCGGGCCAGAATATCGGCGCCGGCAATATCGAGCGCGCCGCGCGCATCGGTCGGCTGGGAGCCGAGCTTGCCTTCGGCATCCTGACCGCCATCGGTGTGATCGTGTTCCTGTTCGCGCCGGCCTTCGCCGCTTTTTTCGTGCCGCGCGATCCCGGCGTGATCGCGGCGGCGTCGCATTTCCTGCGCATCATGGCGCTGGCCTGGGGCTTCATGGGCATTCAAATCGCGTTGTCGGGAGTGCTGCGCGCCGCCGGCAACATGATGACGACCATGATGCTGACCGTGACCACGCAATGGGTGATCCAATTCCCGCTGGCCTATATCCTGTCGAAGCACACCTCCTTGCAGGACAGCGGCATCTGGTGGGCCTTCCCGGTCAGCAATGTCGTCGCCGCGGCGATCGTTCTGGCGGTCTATGGCCGCGGCGACTGGAAAAAGACCAGACTGATCAGCCGCGCCGACAAGGCGGCCGCGCGCATTGCCAGGGAAGCCGAGCTGGAAGAACCGATGCGTTAAACCACTTCGCCGCATCGCCAGCGCGAGTAATTTTGGTTTCTGAGCAGGGTTGCCTAGCGTCAGTGTAGGCAACGAGCGATGTGGGCAACTAGCCCATGGGCGACGCAGCGACGAACTCAGGGACCAAAAGGACCGCGCTGGTCACATTTGCATCGTCCAGCCTTCGACAGCCATCGCCGCCTGCCTGACCGCTTCGGTGAGCGTCGGGTGCGAATGGCAGGTACGCGCGATGTCTTCCGAAGCGGCGCCGAACTCGATCGCCAACACGACTTCGGCGATCAAATTGCCCGCCTCGGGCCCGATGATGTGACATCCCAGCACCCTGTCGCTCTTGGCGTCCGCCAGGATTTTCACGAATCCGTCGGTGGCCATGATGGTCTTGGCGCGCGCATTGGCGGTGAAGGGGAATTTGCCGACCTTGTAGGCGACGCCGGCGGCCTTCAGCTCTTCTTCCGTCTTGCCGACCGTCGCCACTTCCGGGAAGGTATAGACCACCGAGGGAATCGCGTCGTAATTCACGTGTCCCGCCTTGCCGGCGATCAGTTCCGCCACGGCGACGGCTTCGTCCTCGGCTTTGTGCGCCAGCATGGCGCCTTCGCGGCAATCGCCGATGGCATAGATGCCCGGCACATTGGTCTTGTAATGCGCGTCGGTGATGACCCGGCCGCGCTTGTCCAGCGCCACGCCGACCTTGTCCAGGCCCAGATTGTCGGTGTAAGGCCGCCGTCCGATGCTCACCAGCATGACGTCGGCTTCGATCACGCTCTTCTCGCCGCCCGCGGCCGGCTCGACCGTGACGGCAAGGCCGGCTTTCTTTTTCTCGACGCCCGTGACCTTGGTGGAAAGCTGGAAGGCGATGCCCTGCTTGGCGAGGATGCGCTGAAACGCCTTTGAGACTTCCAGATCCATGCCGGGCGTGATGCGGTCGAGAAATTCGATCACCGTCACTTCGCTGCCCAGACGTTTCCACACCGAGCCCAGCTCCAGCCCGATCACGCCCGCGCCCACCACCAGCAATTTCTTGGGCACCTCCTTGAGCGCAATCGCGCCCGTCGAAGAGACGATTTGCTGCTCATCGATCGTGACGCCCGGCAAAGGCGCGACGTCCGAACCGGTGGCGATGATGATGTGCTTGGCGGACAGGCTGCGCACCGCGCCATCCTTGCCCTTCACTTCAACTTGACCCGGCGCGGTGAGACGGGCTTCGCCGACAATCGCCTCGGCCTTGTTCTTGCGCAGCAGAAATTCGACGCCCTTGGTGAGTTCGCCCACCACCTTGTCCTTCTGCACCATCATGGCGGGCAGATCGAGTTCGACCTGCGCCTTGATGCCAAGCTTGGCGAAATCGCTATGGGCCTCGTGGAACCGCTCGCTGGCATGGAGCAGCGCCTTGGACGGGATGCAGCCGATGTTGAGGCAGGTGCCGCCGAACGTGCCGCGCTTGTCCACACAGGCGGCCTTGAGGCCGAGCTGGCCCAGCCGGATCGCGGCATTGTAGCCGCCCGGGCCGCCGCCGATGACGATTGCGTCGAAACTGTCAGCCATGATGGAAATTCCTCGAACCGCGCCTGATTTGCGGGCCGGACCATAGCCGGGGCGGCGCCACGCGAAAACCGGCATTCTGCGGGATCAGATCCGCTATTCCCCCATGGTGGCCGGGGCCCTTTCGGGACCAGTTCCGGCTCCCGCCTGCTCTTTCAAAGCCGGATCGGGGAAGACCAGTTCCACCACCGTGCCCTTGCCCGCCTGCGAATGGACCGACGAGACCCCGCCCAGCTGGGCCCCGAATGTGCGGATCAGGCGCGAGCCCACGCTTTTTCCCGTTTCATCCATCGAGAAGCCGATCCCGTCATCGGCGATGGAAAGCTTGAGCCGCCCCACCCCATCCGGCGCCAACCTGACCCGGATCACGCCTTCGGCCTGGAGCGGGAAGGCATGCTTGAAGATGTTGGTCAGCGCCTCGACCGTGAACAGCGCGATTGCGACCGCCGCGCCGCTCGTCACCACCATGTGCGGGACATCCACTTCGACCCGCACATGCTGGGTGTCGCCCATGCCTTCGGCGATCTGGCGCGACAATTCGTCGAGCAACTGCTTCAGGTCGAGGGTGGACTGGTCTTCCAGCTCGTTGAGAATCCGATGCACCAGGGCCAGCGCGTTGATGCGGGTCTGGGCCTGCATCAAGGCTTCGCGGGCGTGAACGTCCTTGACTTGATTGGCCTGGATGGAAAGCAGGCTCATCACGATCTGGAGGTTGTTCTTCACCCGGTGATGGATTTCCCGGATCAGGGTGGTCTTGAGATTGACGGACTCGCGAAGCCTGCGGTCGCGGTCCTGGATGCCGCCCGCCATCTCGCTCATCGCCTCGCCCAATTGCTTGAATTCGGTGGGCGCGTCGGTCAGGTCGGGACGAATGGTGTAGTGGCCGCTGCGATAGGCGATGGCGATGCGGCGCAGATAGGCGATCCATTGCGTCACCTGGCGATCGGTGGCGAACCAGATCGCGATCCAGGCGAACAGGATCATGGCGATGGGTAGAAGAAAATCGATGCCGACATGGACATAGGTTTGGCCGAACAGCCGCTCTTCGCGCTCTGCGAAAGCGACAAAGAGCGTGTTGCCCAAAAGCGCGACATTGCCGAAGCGCCAGCCGTGCCCGGCCTCATAGGCGTCGAGCGAGGCGCCGTCGGGATAGTTGGCTTTCCGGGCCGCGTCCGCGATCGCCGGCGCCACGGTCTTGTCGTTGGTGGCCAGGATGGCGCCGTTGCGGTCATAGATCACCGCCACCGCGCCCTTGGGCAATGGATGGGCGTGCAGGAGATAGTCGAACCATTGCACGTCCAGGGTGATCGCTATGCTGCCGTCGAAACTGCCATCGGGCTTGAGCAAGGGAAGCTGGGTGCCGACCACCGGCCGGCCCGATGCCTGGCTTATGCTCCTTGTGCCCACCACCACGCCCATGGCGGTCTTGACGGCATCGAAGATCGGCAGCTTGGCGAGGCTGATGCCCTTGGAAAGCGGCACCGCCGAACAGACCAGCGTCCCCTTGGAATCGATGCGGCTGAGATTGGAGAAATAACTCACCCCGATCATCGCGTCGGCCAGGACGCCGTCGCAATTGCCGCTCATGTCGCGGACATCCTGCAGCGAGCCCATGGCGCGCAGAATCTGTTCGCCGGCGTTCAGCACTTCCTGTTCGGCGGCGGCGGTGGTGCGCGCCGACTGGATCAACTGCGCGCGGACATCTTCGGTGTCGCGCTTGACCCGTCCCACGCCCTGAAAAAGGCTGACCGCGACCACGGGCAAGAGCGCAATGGTGATGGTGACGAGCAGGCGCCGGCGCAGCGTCCAGCCGGGATCGGATACCGACTGAGGCACGGATTCGTGAGCGTGAGAATTATTTGGGGCGGCGTTTTCCACCGGTTTCCCCTGATTCGGGCGGGGCGAGCCGGTCCAATTGCGCCATGATCTCACGTGCGGCGTCTCCTTCGGCGGGCCGCGCTACGCCTTCCAGCGTATCATTGCCGTCGAGGATTTCCATCAATGCTTTGCGCGCGCGCGCCACGCGGCTTTTTACCGTCCCGACCGCGCATTTGCAGATCGCCGCCGCGTCCTCGTAGGAAAAACCGCCCGCGCCAACCAGAATCAGCGCTTCGCGCTGTTCGTCGGAAAGACAGCGCAGCGCGCGCGCCGTGTCGGACAATTGCGCGGAAAAGATCTGGTCCTCGCCGCCGCCGGGAATGCGCTCGGCCGCGTCCTGGTCCCAAGGCGCCTGCCGCCAAGCCCTGCGGCGATCGGAATAGAATTGATTGCGCAGGATCGTGAACAGCCAGGCTTTCAGATTGGTGCCGGGGATGAAGGTGGCGCGGCTCTGCCAGGCCTTGACCAGCGTCTCCTGCGCCAGATCGTCGGCGCCTTCCTGATTGCCGGTCAATGAGCGGGCGAAAGCGCGCAGAAACGGAACGAGGGCCAGAAGCTCGGTCTTGAAATCGCCGTCACCGCTGTCCTTACCGGCTTCGGCATGCTGGCGCAGGGGGTAAGAAGCAACCATTACGACACCTTCTTGCCCGAACGGGCATCCTCGGCGTCATCTATGCGGCGCAGCAAATCCAGAAAATCGTCCGGAACGGGCTCCTGGGCAACATCATCATACATACGGCGGAGCTCGCGCCCGATCGCCCGCTGCCGCGCCCGGATGGCACGGGCTTTCTCGTTCGGCTTTTCCTCGTTGGACACGGTGTTATCCCATTGCATCTTCGGATGAGCACTCCAATGGCAGTCACAATCCCGCCCGTTTCGCGCCCCATAGGGTCCAGAACGCCCCCTGTTTGGAAAGGTTCCGAAGGATGAGGGAACTTTTTCGCCTGGCGGGGATTTCCAATTGGCGCTTTTCTTAACGCCGAAGGAGCCTTTTCATGAGCATGACGCAAACCCTTGCGCCGCACCTGCCTTATTTGCGCCGCTACGCCCGGGCGCTGACAGGTTCGCAGGCCTCTGGGGACGCCCATGTCCGGGCGGCATTGCAGGCTCTTCTGGAAGGGGATGAAAGCCTGACCGAGGGGGTTCCCCCCCGGGTCGGCCTCTACCGGCTGTTTCATGCCATCTGGCAGTCGGGCGCGGAACATTATGACGAGGCGGAAGGCGGGACGAAGGGTCCGGAAAACCGGCTGAAGGCGCTTTCTGCGCCCAAGCGGGCGGCCCTGCTCTTGACCGCGGTCGAGGCCTTCAGCCCCGAGGAGACGGCTTTCATCATCGACGAAAGCCCCGAGGGGGTGGAAGCCGCCATTCTCGACGCCCAGAAGACCATCGATGGCCAGCTTGCCAGCAAAGTCCTGATCATCGAGGACGAACCTATCATCGCCATGGATCTGGAAAATCTGGTGACCGAACTGGGTCATCGGGTGGTCGCCATTGCCGCCACGCGCGACGAGGCGGTGGCAAAAGCCAAATCGGAGCGCCCCGGCCTGGTGCTGGCCGACATCAATCTGGGCGAAGGCGGTTCCGGCATCGATGCCGTCAATGAAATCCTGTCTTCTTTCGATATCCCCGTGATTTTCATTACGGCTTACCCGGAAAAGCTTTTGACCGGCGAGCGGCCCGAACCGACTTATCTGATCGCCAAGCCTTTCCTGCCCGAGACCGTCCAGGCTACTGTGGGTCAGGCGCTGTTTTTCCATCCGGTGGCGAAACAGGCGGCCTGAAGACCGTTTATCAATTGTCGAGTAGCTGGAGAATTTGAGATGGCCGCCAAGAAAAAGACCGTCGTTGGCATCGACACGCGCCTCACCCAACTGCGCCGCGACTTCGAAGCGCTGCAGGACGACATCAAGGGGCTGGCGGGCGATGTCGGTGTGGTGGCGTCGGAGCGCGCCCAGCTTGCCATGCGTTCGGCCGAGGACGTCGCCGACCGGGCCATGCGGCTGGCGGAGGAAGCGGCACGCGAAGCCAAGGTCATGGCCAGCGAATTCCGCGACGATGCCGAGGAATGGGCGGAAGAAAATGCGGAGAATCTGCGGACCCAGGTGCGCGAACAGCCGCTCACCTCGCTCCTGATCGCCGGCGGCATCGGCGCCTTTCTGGGCGCGATATTTCCTTCGGCGCTAATTTTCCTGTAAGCCCGGCTGGCGTAAGCTTGGGTCCGCAACACGTGGTTTTGACCGGGTTTTTGGGGGATTCATGTTCGCGCGCCTGAGCGCAAGAGTAATTTTGCTGGCGGCCGGCATGGCGCTGGTTTTTTTCGGCGTCGGCCTGATCGGGTTGGGCATTGCCGCCAGCCTGACGCCCCTGGTGGGCGCCGCCTGGGGCGATGCGATTGCCGGCGGCCTCTTTCTGCTGCCGCCGTTGATCTGGGCGCTCGCCATCGTCAGCACCCGACCGCCCCGCCGGGCCGAGAATTCGGGCGCGCGCCAGATCATGGCGGCGATCTTCGCGGCGCTGGCCAAGGAAACGCCTTGGATCGCAGTGGTCGGCGCGGGGCTGGCCGGTGTCGCCGAATTGTTTCTCAACCGCAACAAATCTCAGAAATAATCTGCCGCGGAATTCCCATGGGAACCTCGAACCTTGGGCAAGCGTTTTGTCCACAGGTTCCGGCAAGGATTATGGAATGCTGGGTTGGACATCGACCTTCCTCATTCTCGCGGCCAGTTCTGTGGGCTTTTTCGGTCTCGCCGGTCTGGCCGCGACCGTCGCCAAACTCTTGTTGATCGTTTTTGTCGTCCTCTTGATCGTCAGCGCCTTTTCCGGCGCGCTACGGGGCAGGCCTCCTGTCCGGGGGGCGAAAGGGAGGGCACGCCATGCGCATTTCCCGCCGCATCATTGAACATCCGGTCGAAGCCGCCATCGCAAGCCTGTTGCTCCTGGGGCTGCTGTTCGGTTCGGTCGACTTCCCGCCAGGGGCAAAGGCTCCGGAAGCCTCGGCCATGGCGCAAAAACTCTAAAAAAGGGCCTCGCGGCCTGGAACCAAGGCCGGGCCCTTTCGTTCCTTATGCGAGCGGACGTCCGATTCGGAACGCCCCCAGCCCCTTCGACAGCCCGCCTCGGGTGTCCGCTCTCTTCCTCCAAAATTCGAAAAAGCGCCTCTGTTCAAGGCATTCTGCCCTGTAGGGCGGACTTCGGTGCGTCCAGCCGCCAAACGACGTATCGGGCGATGATGCGTCCATGCCGTTGGCGCGGAATCTGCATCAGTTCCGTCCGCCCGCCGAAATTCCCGATCACAGCTTCATCCCGGCCACGCACCTGATCGGCGAAATACAGGAGCGATCCGGTTTCCACGGAGACGGGCGGAGCGTCGAGATAGCGGTTTGGCTGATCCACCGCGACAAGCCGAAGCGAGGGGCCATAGAAGCGCAGCCAGGCCGTGGTTTCATAATCGCTGGTGAGAATGGCCCGCGCGCCGGTCTGTTGTTTCAGCGCCGCCAGCTTGCTCGCGACATCGCTCATACCAACGCCCAGCAGGCGCGCCAGAGGGTCCTGCTTCAATGGGATCAAGCCTGTCGCCGCCTGCAGGTAAGCCAAGCAGCAGAACGGCAGCGGCCACCGGCATGGCGAGCCATGAACACCAGCGGCGGCGGCCGGGATCGAACGTGAACGCATCCGCCGCCAGGATCGCGAGCATGGGATAAAGAAAGCAGGGCCAATTGCCCTGCACCCGGTCGTGCAGGGCATGCACCGCAAAATAGATCAGCGCCGGCGCAAGCAGGGCCAAGAGCAGGAACCGGTCGTCGTCGCGCCATCGCGCCCGCCACGCACCCAGAACCGCCAGGACAAAAATGAACGGCGTGGCAAGTCCCAATTGTGCGCCCACAAACTCGACCAGGAAGCGCGCGGTGAGATGGCCGCCCGTCACCCGGCCGAACTGAAAGACGAAGGTCATCCATTGATGCTGCGACTGCCACCACAGATTGGGCAGAAAAATCAGAACCGCCAGGGCGCCGCCCGCCCAGGGCCAGGGCGTCTTGAGCCAAGGGCGCGCCTTTGGGCTTGCCAACAACCAAGCCAATCCGCCCGCGCCGACAAAGAAACCGGAATATTTGGACAGCAGACCCAACCCGGCCGCCGCGCCCGCCCAAAGCCACCAGCGCCCGTCTCGCGTGCTTTGAACCTTCGCCAGGCAAAACAGAAACGCGGCGGTGGCGGCAATGGACGGCGTATCGGGCGTCACCGCC
This sequence comes from uncultured Alphaproteobacteria bacterium, assembly GCA_963769055.1. Taxonomy (GTDB): domain Bacteria; phylum Pseudomonadota; class Alphaproteobacteria; order Micropepsales; family Micropepsaceae; genus Rhizomicrobium. The sequence goes on along the minus strand of CAVYKF010000013.1, from coordinate 23,351 downwards.
AGCATTTCCACGCCGATCATCAAGGTGAGATTGAACAAAAGCGCCGCCAGCGCGGCGCGCGTTTCATCCCGCAGGATCGCCGCGGCGGCCCGCCAGACAAGCCAGCTCGCCAGCACGGACAGGATTACGCCGCCGAAGCGAACGCCGAATTCGCCGATCGCCGAACAGCGAGGTTCCAAGGCGAATGACGAAAGCGACCGCAGGCGGATGATCGTAATAGCCCGCGGCCAGATGCTTGGACCAAAGCCAGTAATAGGCTTCGTCGGCGGAGAGCGGCAGCCAGGCCGCCATCACCGCGCGCAAGATGATCAATGCCGCGATGGCCGCGCCCGCATTGCGCGCCGAAATCACCGCGCCCGCCACACGAACAGGGTGGACATGGCGTAATTCCACAAGGCACCCATGATGGCGCCCACCGCACCCGCCACCCACCAGACCGGGCGTTCGTAATAAAGCCAGGACGCGAGATCGACATTGGCGAGCACGCCCACCGATCCGATCAGGCAGAACAGGACAAAGCCCCTGAGCATCGCGATGCCCTTCAGCCGCCGGTCGCGATACGTCAGTTCATTGTTGAGAAGAAAATTGCTGGTCATCGCCACCAAGGTGGCGATGATTTGCGCGGCGCGAAAGGCGTCCGGCAAGAATACCAGCGACAGTCGCAGCGCGATCAGATGCACCACCAAACCCAGACTGCCGACGATGGCGAAGAACAGAAAGCGCGGATCCACCAGATCGCCGGTCATCTTGGCCAGCAGCAGTCCCAGAAATTCGACGCCGATCTGGGCATTGAACTTGCTTTCGCCATCGAAACGGGTTCCGAACACATAGGGCTGCTCGGCGATGGCCAGCCGCTCGCCGCCGTGACGGCGATGTCGAGCAGGATCTTGAATCCCACCGGCGACAGGCGCGGCGCGATCTCCTCGAAGCGATCGCGGCGCATCATGAAGAAGCCGCTCATCGGATCGCTTAGATTCGTGCCCACCAGCCGATGCGTCAACCTGGTCGCGACGCGGGACATGGCGCCGCGCCGCTCCGAGAAGCTCACCGCGCTGCCGCCTTCGACGTAACGCGTGCCGGCGACCAGATCGACGCCGCCGCCCTGCAGCCGCGCCAGCATCTGGGGCAGGACTTTTTCATCATGCTGCAGATCGGCGTCCATCACCGCCACGAAGGGCGAGGCCGAGGAGAGCATGCCTTCGATGCAGGCGCCCGCCAGTCCCCGCCGTCCGACCCGGCGCAGGCAGCGCACGCGGCTGTCGCGCGCTTGCGATGTCCTTGACCGCCTCGGCGGTGCCGTCCGGGGAATTGTCGTCGACAAATATCGCTTCCCAGGCGATGCCGGTCAGCGCCGCATCCAGCCGGCGCACCAATTCGGCAACATTGCCCCGTTCCTTATAGGTGGGAATGACGATGGAAAGTTCGGCGCTGTGCATGGTCCCGGCCCAACCTGGAGCGGTCTAGGTGACGGGCAGGCGCGGCGCAGTCAAGGGCCGCGGCGCGAGGCCTCGCGCTCAAAGGCGGAAGAAGCTGAAATAAAGGATGAGGCCCGCGAGCACCGCTAACCCCAGGCTGATGCGCAAAACCCATCGCACCGTGCCGGTTTCCACGCCTTGACGCGCCGCTTCGGTGTTCAATTCCTTGTGATCGTCGGTCGCGGGCACAGCTTTCCTCCTATTCCGCCGCATGGTCGCGGGGAGCCCGGCGGCGCCCGATATCGGCGATAGCCTCGCTGATCTGCTCCAGTCGCGCGGCATCGGCTTGGCCGGCCCACGCCTTCAATATCTCGAGCCGTTCGTCGTCGTCGAACCGCCGGTCGCGCGCGACGTCGCCGGGAAGGCGATAAAAGCGGCCGGGATGCGCTTTGATGTCGTCGAGCAATTTCTTTTTCGCCATGGCCTCGCACCTTCAAGGGCTCAAAGCCACGGCGTCAAATCCGGCCCAGCAATGCCAGCACCAGCACGATGACCAGCACCAGACCCAGCGTGCCGGAAGGATAATAGCCCCAGCCGCTGCTGTAGGGCCAAGCCGGCCAGGCGCCCAGAAGCAGCAAAAGCAGTACCACGATCAAAATGGTTCCAAGCATCGGGCAAATTCCTTCCGCCATCGAAAATCAATCCCAGCCAGAAAACTCCCCGGCAGAGGTGAAGGTTCCCCCATGGGCCGCCCGCCACGGCGCAAGGCATGCCAATTCGGATGCTCCCCGGCGCCCTGGCCCGCCCGCCGGACAGGCACGCGATTGCCGCGCCCCACGACATTCCGCGCGGCGCAGATGCTTTGGAATCATGTGACATTTACGATGCGGCGCAGCGAAAGCCTGCCTCGTTGTCAGCCCGGCGCTGCGGCCGTTATACTCTTCCCGTTTTCGGGGGGAAAAGGATGAGACTGATTCCGTCTTCCTTTGTGGAGAAAAGCTGGCGCGAGGCGCTTTCGCGGTTGGAAGCCGGAAGGCTCGAATTCGTCTCGCCCAATGGCGAAGTCACGATCGCGGGCGGCAAAAGGCCCGGCCCCAGCGCCCATTTCCAGATCCATGACTGGGACGTGCTGCGCCGGATCATGGCGCGCGGCGATATCGGGCTCGGCGAGGAATATATCGCGGGCAGCTGGGAGACCGACGATGTCGAGGCACTGGTCAGCCTGTTCCTGCTCAATATCGACCATCTGGAGGATTTCTCCGACGGCAATTTCCTCAACCGGCTCGGCTTTGTGATCCACAATGCGCTGGTGCGGCGCAATTCGATCGCGGGATCGGCGCGCAACATCAAGGCGCATTACGATGTCGGCAACGATTTCTATTCGCTGTGGCTTGACAAGAGCATGACCTATTCCTCGGCGCTCTATAAGGACGCCGACGCGCTCTACGATGCACAGCAGAACAAATATGACCGCATCCTGAGCAAGTTCGACAAGGTGCGCGCCAATGTGCTGGAGATCGGCTGCGGCTGGGGCGGATTTGCCGAGCGCGCCGTGGGCGCCGATCATCACGTCACCGGCCTCACCATTTCCCCGGCGCAGCATAAATTCGCCACGCAGAGGCTGAATGGCCGGGCCGACATCCGTCTCGAGGATTACAGGAAATCCAAAGGCACTGTTCGACCAGATCGTTTCGATCGAGATGTTCGAGGCGGTGGGCGAGCATTATTGGCCGCAATATTTCGCGACGGTCGCCGAGCGCCTGAAACAGGGCGGCCGCGCCGTCATCCAGACCATCACCATCCGCGACGAACTGTTCGAAGGCTATCGCGCCAGGAGCGATTTCATCCGCCATTATGTCTTCCCCGGCGGGATGCTGCCGTCGCTGGCGCGCTTCCGCGAAGAAGCGGAACGGGCGGGGCTGAAATTCGTGGAAGCTTTTTCCTTCGGCAAGGATTATGCGCGCACCCTGCGCGACTGGTCGAACCGCATGCAGGAAAAAAGCACCGAGATCATGGCCCTGGGGCATGACCAGCAATTCCTGCGCAACTGGGAATTCTATCTCGGCATCTGCGCGGCGGCGTTCAACGTCGCGCGCACCGATGTCGTGCAGGTCGAGCTGGTCAACGCCTAGGCTGTCGCTGCGCCGTATCGCCGGCAGCAGCAAGAGCGCCGAGAGGAACAGTCCGCCCAGCAGCCACCAGGCTTCGTTGCAGGATTGGGTAAGCGCGGCGCGCCGCACCATCGGCTCGATCAGGGCCTGGGTGATCGGATCCACCGGGCCCATCGCGTGATTGCGGAACAGCCTAACCGGCAGGCCCGCCAGCAGTGCGGCGGCCGGGTCGCCCGCCTCAAGTCGCGCCACCAGCGAGGCGACATGGCCGGGGGTGCGTTCGGTCAGGATCGTGTCGATGGCGGCGATACCGATGGCGCCGCCCAGATTGCGCATGAGATTGAAGAGGCCGCTGGCCTCGGCGACCTCTTGCGGCGGCCAATGTTCCAGCGCCAAGCGCGTCGCTGGCAAAAGACAGAACATCACGGCCAGGCCGCGCATCACCTGGGGCCAGAACAGGGCGTCGAAATCGCTGGTCTGGGTGGTGAAGCCATTGGCGATCAGGCCAAGCCCGAACAACGCAAAACCGAACGCGCTTAAGAGCCGGGCATCGGCGCGGGTTTCCGCCCAGGCGGCAACCGGCGCGGTCATCAACTGCGCCGCGCCAAATACCATCAGGACTTCGCCGATCGCGAGCGGCATGTGCCCGCGCACCAGCCCCAGGAACAGCGACATGAGATAGACCGAGCCGTAAAGCCCAAAACCCAGCACAAAACTCAGCACGCAACCCAGCGCGAAGCGGCGATTGCGAAATCGCTTCAGATGCACGAAGGGATGCGCCACCGAAAGGGCGCGATGGACGCCCCAGCCGCACGCCAGGATGCAGAGACCTGTCAGCCCGAAAATATATCCGCCCCGCCAGTGATAGCCCGGGCCTTCGTGCAGCAGCCATTGCAGGCCTGCGAGAAACACCGCGAACAGGATGAGGGTGCGAAAATCGAGCCGTTTCAGAACGGCGATTTGCATCCGCTCCTTTTCCAGGGTGCAGACGACGACCAGCGCCACAATCAGGCCCGGCAGGATGTTGATGAGAAAGATCCAATTCCAGGATTGGGTTTGCGTCAGCCAGCCGCCCAGCAATGGCCCCAGCGTGGGCGCCAGGAGTGCCGCCACGCCCGCCATGGTGGTGGCGAGAATATGATGCCGCTTGGGAATCAGAATGAAAACTGCGGTGAAGACGGACGGGATCAGCATGCCGCCGAAAAAGCCCTGCACCACGCGCGCCGCGATCAGGAAGGAAAAGCCGGTCGAGAGCGCACAGGCCCAGCTCGCCGCGACAAACCCCAAGGTGGCGGCGGCGAATAAGAACCGCAGCGACAAGGCGCGGGTGAGGATGCCGGTCAGCGGGATCGCCACCACTTCGGCCATCAGATAGGCGGTCTGAATCCAACCCAGCTGCGAAAGCGGAATATGCAGGGCGGTCTGGATGGCGGTGAGCGAGGAAGCCACCACCTGGATGTCCAGCACCGCCATGAACATGCCCAGGCACATGGCGGCAAAGCCCAGCCAGAGTGAAAAGGGTTTCAAGCCGGTCGCGCCCAACGCTTCGCCCCCTTGCCGTCAGTCCAAGCCCCGCCTGGTCGCCAATCCGGTCTCTTCCTGGCGGACACGCCAAAAGAGCATCGCCGCATTGGCAAGAGAAAAGAAAATCGCCACGCCGATTTCACCGAAAACCAACGGCAACGCCAATATCTCTCCCGCCACCACAAGGTAGTTGGGATGGCGGACGAAGCGATAAGGGCCGCTCTTGACCAGCGGTGCCCCCGGGACGGAAATGATGCGTGTCGTCCAATAAGGCCCCAGGCTTGCGATCACCCAGACGCGGGCGGCCTGCAGCACGACAAAGACGGCGAGCCAAAGCCAATGAATGATCAAGGGCGCCGGCAACAGCCACAACACCGCCAGCAGCCAGGCCATGTGCAGCAACACGATCAGGCGATAATGCTCGGCGCCGATCTCCACCGCACCCTGCGCCTTCAGCCTTCTGGTATTGCGATTGGCCAGCACCAGCTCGCCCGCTCTTTGCAGCACGACCAAGGTGATGATGGCGTAAGCGATCCAGATCACTTTTTCTCCTTCCCTTGGCCGTCCAGCATCAGGAAGGCGGCGGAGAAGCCCGGCCCCAGCGCGGTCAGGAGGGTGCGTTGCGTCTTCTTGCGCACGTCCATGCGCTCGGCCACGAACAACACCGTCACCGCCGACATGTTGCCATAGTCGCGCAGAACCGAACGGCTGTCTTCAAGGCGGCCGCGCGGCAACTCCAGCGCATCTTCCAAGGCATCAAGAACTTTTGCACCGCCGGGATGGCAGGCGAAAGCGTCGATCTCGGAAAAGGTGATGCCGTTGCGGGCCAGAAAATCGTTCAACAGGGGACGAAAATCGCTGGCCACCAGGCCGGGAATGCTGGTGGCGAAACGCGCCTTGAGCCCGTCCTCGGTCATGTCCCAGCCCATCACGTCCAGCGAATTGGGCCAGGTATGCTCACCGGCCGCGCCCAGCATGGGCCCTTCGCCGTCGGTGGAGAGAATGGTCGCCGGCCGCGCCGTCGCCGAAGAGAGCGGTGGCGACGATATTGCTTTTGGAGGTGTCATTCTTGCGGAAGGTCAAGGCGCAAAGCTCGACCACCAGGAACAGGACCTTGCTGCCGGGCCGGGCGCGGGCGATATCGGCGGCGCGCGAAAGCCCGATCAACCCGCCGGCGCAGCCCAGCCCGAAGATCGGCAGGCGCTGGATGTCGCGGCGTAGTCCCATGCGCTCCACCACCAGCGCGTCCAGACTGGGCGTGGCGATGCCGGTGGTGGAAACCACCACGATACTGTCCAGGTCCTCGGGCTTGAGGTGGGCTTCTTCCAGAAGACGGCGCGTCACCGTCTCCAGCAGGTTCACGGCATTGTCGATATAGAGCTGGGTCCGATCCAGCCAGCCATGATCGCCCAGATACCAGTCGATCGGCACGCAGGAATAGCGCCGCGCAATGCCGGTGTTCTCGAACACGGGAATGAGCCGCGCGATATCGCGCACTTGCGCGAACAGGCTGCGGGCGTAATGGGCGGCTTCGGATTGGGCGATGACGTAAGACGGAACAGCGGATTTCAAGGCCAGAAGACGGGGGCGCATCGATCCTCGTTTGCGCAAGTGACTGCGCTTTTTCTTATGTCGGGCCCCGCTCCTTCATATGTGTGCAAACAAAGAAATGCCAGCGCACATTCGGTGGCTATGCGCGCACAGTGTAAAAAACGGCGGAAATGCGGCGTTTTGAACAATATTGGCATGTTGAAAAGCCATAAATGCACATGTAAATCTGAAACCAACAGGGGCCGACTTAAGAGGAAATGTCGATGTCGTATGGGAAAATCGCCGCCACGTCGTTGATCGCGGTTGGCATGCTGTCGAGCCAGGCTTTCGCGGCCGGGGATGCCGCCAAGGGCAAGACTGTTTTTGCGCGCTGTGCGGTTTGTCACAATGTCGAGAAGGATGGCGGCAATGGCGTGGGACCCAATCTGTTCGGGATCGTCGGCCGCAAGTCAGCCACCGTTGACGGCTTCGCCTATTCCGGCCCGATGAAGGCCGCGAACATCACCTGGACGGACGACAATCTCAGCAAATGGGTTGCGGGTCCCGCCAAGATGATTCCGGGCACCAAAATGGCCTTCGGCGGCATCGCCCAGAAATCCCAGATCGCCGATGTCGTCGCGTATCTGGACACCTTGAAATAGCCCAGGTGTGGCGCGATGACGCAGGCTTGCGTTGTTGCGGTGCAGTGTAGGTAAGAAACTTCCGGAACCCGGTGCGTGGCGAACGTGCCGGGTTCATTGACATATGCCGACCCCCGCGCCTAGTTTTTGCGCCGCACAAGAGTAAGGCGGCTTGCTCCCGGCAAAAGGATCAAAAGCCGCTCCAATGGGGATCCGATAACGCCATGAAGGTGCTGGTGCCCGTGAAGCGGGTGATCGACTACAACGTCAAGGTTCGCGTCAAAACGGATCAGACCGGCGTCGATCTCGCCAATGTCAAAATGTCCATGAACCCCTTCGACGAGATCGCCGTCGAGGAAGCGGTGCGCCTGAAGGAAAAAGGCAAGGCGAGCGAAATCATTGTCGTTTCGATAGGGCCGCAGCAGGCCAGCGAAACCATCCGCACCGCGCTGGCCATGGGCGCGGATCGCGGCATCCTGGTGAGGAGCGATACCGAGGTTGAGCCGCTGGCCGTGGCCAAGATCCTCAAAGCGATCGTTGCGGCCGAACAACCCGAATTGGTCATTACCGGCAAGCAGGCGATCGACGACGACAGCAATCAGACCGGTCAAATGCTGGCCGCGCTCCTGGGCTGGGGCCAGGGCACTTTCGCGCACAAGCTGGAACTGGGCGAGGGTTCGGCCAAGATCGAGCGCGAAGTGGATGGCGGTCTTCAGACCGTGGACGTGAAGCTGCCCGCCGTGATGACCACCGACCTGCGCCTCAACGAGCCGCGCTACGCCTCATTGCCCAACATCATGAAGGCCAAGAAGAAGCCGATCGAGGAAAAAACCCCGGCCGACTATGGCGTCGATGTCACGCCGCGCCTGACGGTGCTGAAAGTGACCGAGCCGGCCAAGCGCGGCGGCGGCGTCAAAGTCAAAAGCGTTTCCGAACTTCTGGACAGACTGCAAGAAGCGGGGGCGATCTGATGGCCGCGCTCGTCCTTGCGGAACACAACAACAAAACACTCGGCGACGCCACCGCCAAAACCGTGACGGCGGCCATCGCCGTTTCCACGCCCGTGCATGTGCTGGTGGCGGGCGAGGGCTGCGGCGCGGTGGCCGAGGCGGCGGCAAAGATCGCAGGCGTTGAAAAAGTGCTCCTGGCCGACGATCCGCTCTATGCCCATATGGTGGCGGAAACGATGGAGACGCTGATCCTCTCCCTCGCCGACAAATACGACGCCATCCTCGCGCCTGCCACAACCAGCGGGAAAAACATCCTTCCCAGGGTCGCCGCCAAGCTGGACGTGCCGCAGATTTCCGAAATCCTCAAAGTGGTGAGCGCGGACACATTCGAACGCCCGATCTATGCCGGCAACGCCATCCAGACAGTGCGGGCCGCGGCGGGCAAGAAAATCATCACGGTTCGCGCCACCGCGTTCAAGGCCGCGGGCGAAGGCGGCAGCGCGGCGATCGAAAAGATCGCGGCGGCCCAGGATCCCGGCACCGCGAAATTCGCGGGCGAAGTCCTCTCCAAATCGGAGCGCCCGGAACTTACCTCCGCCAAGATCGTAATCTCTGGCGGGCGCGGCCTCGGTTCGGCGGAGAATTTCAAGCTGATCGAAAAAGTCGCAGACCGGCTGCATGCCGCGGTGGGCGCGAGCCGCGCCGCGGTGGATGCGGGCTATGTTCCCAATGACTACCAGGTGGGCCAGACCGGCAAGGTGGTGGCGCCCGATCTTTACCTTGCCGTGGGGATTTCCGGCGCCATCCAGCATCTTGCGGGTATGAAGGATTCCAAGATCATCGCCGCCATCAACAAGGACGAAGAGGCGCCCATCTTCCAGGTGGCGGATTTCGGCCTGGTCGCGGACCTGTTCCAGGCCCTGCCGGAGATGGATCAAGAACTGGCCAAACGCGGCCGCTAACGCAAAGGTAGTATCATGAGTATTCAACGCATCGGCGTGATCGGCGCCGGCCAGATGGGCACCGGCATCGCCCATGTCCTGGCACTGGCGGGTTATGACGTGGTCCTGGACGATCTCAACAAGGACGCGCTGGGCAAGGCCTTGGCGCGCATCGAGAAGAACATGCAGCGCCAGGCCGCCAAGGGCGTCATCGCCGAAAGCGCGATCAAGCCGGCGCTTGCGCGCATCCGCACCACCCAGTCGATGGACGATCTCAAGGACCGCGAGATGGTGATGGAAGCCGCCACCGAGGACGAGGCGACCAAGAAAAAACTGTTCCAGGAACTTTGCCCGCGGCTATCGCCGACCGCGATGATCGCGACCAACACCTCTTCCATTTCGGTGACGCGGCTGGCGGCCTCCACCGACCGGCCGGAGCGCTTCATCGGCATTCATTTCATGAATCCGGTGCCGGTGATGCAGCTGGTGGAAGTGATCCGCGGCATCGCCACCGACGACGTGACCTTCCAGACCGCGCTCGACATCGTCAAGCATGTCGGCAAGACCGCCGCTTACGCCGAGGACTTCCCCGCCTTCATCGTCAACCGCATTCTTCTGCCGATGATCAACGAGGCGGTCTATACGCTGTACGAAGGCGTCGGCAATGTCGACGCGATCGATACCGCGATGCGGCTGGGCGCCAATCATCCCATGGGACCGCTGCAGCTGGCGGACTTTATCGGCCTCGACACCTGCCTGGCGGTGATGCAGGTGCTCTATGAAGGCCTGGCGGATTCCAAATACCGGCCCTGCCCGCTCTTGGTGAAATATGTCGAAGCCGGCTGGCTGGGCCAGAAAGACCGGCCGCGGCTTTTACGACTATCGCGGCGAACACCCCGTACCGACGCGATAAGGCTGCGGGTCTTTTGGCCGCCGTGTTGAGCGGCTAGCTAGCCGCTTGTGAGACTTTTGAAGTACGCCACTGATTGCGGCGAAGCCCAATCCGCTGGGCCCTGCGCCTTGGCGACTTCCTTGCCGCTGGGATCGATCAGGACCGTGGTCGGCAGGCCATAGGCGCCGAAGGCGTGCAGCAGCGCCAGCTCGGTATCCACATAGGTGCCCAGCGCCGCGGCGTTGTGGCTCTTGAGGAAGGCGGCCGCGCTATCGGTCTTGTCGTGACCCACATCCACCGCCAGCACCTTCAGGCCGGGCACCGCCGCCTGCAATTTCACCAGCGAAGGCAGTTCGGAAACGCAGGGCGCGCACCAGGTCGCCCACAGATTCACCAGGACGTAATGCCCTTTGAAGTCGCCGATGCTGTGCTTTCCGCCGCCGGCATCGACAAAGCTGCTCTTGGGCACCGCCGGCGCCTTGGTTTCCGCGGCCAGCGGGGGAGGCATGGCGGGCTTTGCGTGGACAGGTCCCTGCCCGATCCCATATAGAACGCCTAAGGCCACAAGGACGGCGGCGGCATTTGTCGGCAAGCTGCGGTTCTGCATGAGGCCTCTGGCGTGAAACGGCGATGACGGCGAACAAAATGTGGGGCGGACGGTTCGAAACCGGTCCCGCCGCGATCATGAGGGAGATTACCCCCTCCATAGATTTCGACAAGCGGCTATGGGCGGAAGACCTGGCCGGCTCGAAAGCGCATGTGCGCATGCTGGCGACGCGAAGGCATCGTCTCCAAGGAGGATGCGGGCGCGATCCTGCAAGGCCTTGGCCAGATCGAACAGGAAATCGGCGAGGGAAAATTCGTCTTCAAACGTGAACTGGAAGACATCCACCTGAACATCGAAGCCCGGCTGGCCGAGATCGTGGGGCCGACCGCCGGACGCCTGCACACGGCCCGTTCGCGCAACGACCAGGTGGTCACGGATTTCAGGCTCTGGGTGCGGGCGGCTTGCGAACGCGCCGACAAGGGACTTCTGGAACTGAGCCGCGCCCTGCTCGCGCAGGCGGAAAAGCATGCGGCCAGCATCATGCCGGGCTACACGCATATGCAGCCGGCCCAGCCTGTCACCTTCGGCCATCATCTTCTTGCCTATGTCGAGATGTTTGCCCGCGACCGCGGCCGTTTCGAAGACGCCAAAAAGCGGATGAATGAATCGCCCCTGGGTGCGGCGGCGCTGGCCGGCACGTCCTTTCCCATCGACCGCGACGTGACCGCGATGAATCTGGGCTTCGCCCGGCCGATGCGCAATTCCATGGACGCGATTTCGGCGCGCGACTTCGCGCTGGAATATCTGGCGGCCTGCACGATCACGGCCGTCAACCTGTCGCGGCTGGCGGGCGAACTGGTGCAATGGTCCACGCCCGCTTTCGGCTTCGTGAAATTGTCGGACGCTTTCACCACCGGCTCCTCGATCATGCCGCAGAAGCGCAATCCCGATGCCGCCGAACTGATCCGGGGCAAGACCGGCCGGGTGCTGGGCGATTTCGTCTCGCTCGCCGCCGTGGTCAAGGGCCTGGTGCTGACCTATGGCACCGACCTCCAGGAAGACAAGGAGCGCGTGTTCGACGCCGCCGACACGATCGAGATTTGTCTCGCCGCGATGGCGGCGATGATCGCGGATTTGACCGCGGACACCGCGAAGATGCGCGCCGCCGCCGAACCCGGCTTTCCCACCGCCACCGATCTGGCCGACTGGGTGGTGCGGGTCCTGAAAAAACCGTTCCGCGAGGCGCACCATATCGCGGGCAGCATCGTCAAGCGCGCCGAGGAAAAAGGCGTTACCCTCGACAAACTGCCGCTGGCGGAGATGCAGAAAATCGAGCCCGCCATCACCAATGACGTGTTCGCGGTTCTGTCCTTGGAAGCTTCGGTCAACTCGCGCATGAGCCTGGGCGGCACCGCGCCGGCGCGGGTGAAAGAGCAATTGCGCCTATGGCGGGAGAAGCTGAAATAATGGATTGCAGGTTTATCTGGTCGTACGGCCGACGGAAAAGTGGCCTCCACTTTTCCTGGCCGATGCTCCGCCTGGAAAGAGCGGCTGAAATGAAAAAGCTTCTGCTGATCGCCATGTTGTCGCTGCTGGCCGCGTCTTGCGGCGTCAAGAACGAGCTGGCCAAGCCCGACGGCACGACCACACCGCACAACCAGCCCGATCCCTCGCGCCCGCCCTATCCCATTGGCCGCTAGGCCCATGAGTTAAACGCGATGAATTTTTTCTCCTACAAGAACGGCATGCTTTGCGCCGAAGAGGTCGCGCTCGACCATCTTGCGGAAAAAATCGGCACGCCATTTTACTGCTACTCCAGCGCCACCTTGGAGCGTCATTACAAGGTCTTCTCCCACGCGCTGCCCAAGGATTCCCTGATCGCCTTTTCCGTCAAGGCCAACGGCAATCTGGCGGTTCTCAAAACCCTGGCGAAACTCGGCGCGGGCGCCGATGTCGTCTCGGCCGGTGAACTCAAGAAGGCGCGGGCCGCCGGTATTGCCGCCGACAAGATCGTCTTTTCCGGCGTGGGCAAGACGGCGGACGAAATGCGCCTCGCCCTGGCCGAAGGCATCTGTCAGTTCAATGTCGAAAGCGAGCCGGAGCTGGAAGCACTGAATGCACTGGCGCTGTCGATGTCGAAGCGCGCGCCGGTCACCTTGCGCATCAATCCCGATGTCGATGCCAAAACCCACGCCAAGATCACCACCGGCACCTCCGAAACCAAGTTCGGCATTCCCTTCGCGCATGCGCGGGAGGCCTATGCGCTGGCCGCCAGGCTCAAGGGCATCGCGATCGTCGGCATCGACGTTCACATCGGCAGCCAGATCACCGATCTCGAACCGTTCGAAGCGGCCTTTCGCCGGGTTGGCGAGTTGGTCACGACCTTGCGCGCCGATGGCCACACCATCACGCGCCTGGATCTGGGCGGCGGCCTGGGCGTGCCCTACATCGAAGACAATCAGCCGCCGCCCGATCCGGCGGCCTATGGCGCCATGGTCACGCGGGTGACGCGCGATCTGAATTGCCGTTTGATCTTCGAGCCCGGCCGGCTGATCGCCGCCAATGCCGGCGTGCTGGTGGCGCGCGTGATCTATGTCAAACGGGGCGACGCCAAAACCTTTCTGATCATCGATGCCGGCATGAACGACCTGATCCGGCCGGCGCTTTACGATTCCCACCACGAGATTGTGCCGATCCGGGAACCGGCGCCGGGAACCGAGCGCGTCAAATATGACGTGGTGGGACCGGTCTGTGAAACTTCCGATCTTTTCGCCGCCGACCGGGCGTTGCCGGAACTGAAATCCGGCGATCTTGTGGCAATCCAGTCGGCGGGCGCCTATGGCGCGGTCATGGCCTCGTCCTACAATGCCCGCCCGCCCGCGCCGGAGGTCTTGGTCAGAGGCGCGGAATGGGCCATTGTTCGCTCCAGACTGACCCATGAGCAGCTCATCGCCCAAGACCATATCCCCGGCTGGCTGGCCGACTGACGCCGGAACCCGCACCAATGCTCGGTTGAAGCGCCACATCGGATGGGCGCGGTTTGTGCTGGCGGTCGAGCGCGTGATGCCGGCCCTGTGGCCCGCCATCGGCATCATCGGACTTTTTTTCGCGCTGGCTCTGTTTGGGCTTTTCACCGTCATTCCCTGGATCGCGCAATCGCTTCTGCTGGCCGCCGCCATCACGGCGATGGGCTTGGCGTTGGAAGACGGGTTTCGAAATTTTCGCTGGCCGGACTGGCAGGATGCCGCACGGCGCCTGGAGCGCGACAACCGGCTTGCCCATCGTCCCATCTCCGAAGGCGATGACCGGTTGATGGCGGGCGGCACCGATCCGGTGGCGCGGGAATTATGGGCCCGCCATCGTGCCCGCGCGCTTCCGGAACATCTGCGTGTCGCATGGCCCGATCCCGATTTCGATGCCCGCGACCCGCGACGGCTGCATCTGGCGCTGCTGGTGATGTTGGTTGCCAGCCTGATCGTGGCGCGCGGCGACTGGCGCGCGCGGCTGTTCGGCGCCTTCGAGAGCGGTGCCGCAAACGGCATCAGCCTTGATGCCTGGGTGGATCCGCCGCCATACACCGGCGTGGCGCCCATCTATCTGGCCGCGGGCGAACGGCGCGTCATCGCGGTGCCCATCGGCTCGACCCTCAATTTGCGTGCCCATGGCGCCAGCCATGCGCCCGGCGTGACGATCGGCGACACCTATCCCCCCCGCTTCAATGGGGCGGCGGGAGAATATGCCGCCAGCGCCAGACTGACGCATGGCGGCCGCGTGCGGGTGCAGGCCAGCGGCCATCGCATCGGCCTTTGGAATTTGCGGATCATTCCCGACCGGGCACCCGTGATCGCCTTCACCGCCCCGCCATCGGTGACCGAACGCGATGCCGTCAAATTCGCCTTCAAGGCCAGCGACGATTATGCCGTCACCTCGGCCAAGGTGGTGATCCGTCCGCATGGCAAACCGGGCGCGCCGCTGGTGTTGGACCTGGCCCTGGCGCCCGCCAAGATCGTGGCGGAAGCCAGCTACGCCGATCTCACCGGCCACCCCTATGCCGGCCTGATGGTGGACGCGCATCTGGAAGCGCGCGATGGCGCCGGCCAGACCGGCGTGAGCAGGACGATCACCTTCCGTCTTCCAGAAAGGGTTTTCACCGATCCCTTGGCCCGCGCCCTGATCGAGCAACGGCAGGCGCTGGCGACCAGCGACAGCCGCGAAGGCCGCCGCGCCGTCGCCGATGTCCTGAACGCGCTCACGATCGCGCCCGACAAATTCTATGCCGACCAGGAAGGCGTTTATACCGCGATCCGTGGCGCCTATTGGGGCGTGCGCACCGCGCGGGCTTCCAGCGACCTCGCCTATGTCGAGGACCTTTTGTGGCAGACGGCGATGGCGATCGAGCAGAAGGGCCTGCTTGCCGCCGCCAACAATCTGCGCCAGCTGCAGGCCCTGATTACCGCCGCGATGGCGGCGCATGCGCCCCAGGAGGTCATCGACCAGTTGCTGCAGCGCTACAACCAGGCCATGCAGCGCTATCTGGAAGCGATGGCCGAGAATTCCGGCAAACAGGCGCAGCCACAGCCCAACGATCCCAACGCCAAGACCTTGGGGTTCAACGATCTGCAGAAATTGATGCAGGCGATCCAGCAATTGTCCGCCAGCGGCAATCGCGAACAGGCGGCCCAGATGCTGGCGGCGCTGCAGAATCTCCTGGAGAATCTGCGCATCTCCAAGACCGCCAACGGCCAGGGCAGCCAACAGAACACCGAACTCAACCAGGCGATCCAGCAATATGGCGACCTGATGGGCCAGCAACGCGCGCTGATGGACAAGACCTTGCGCCAGCAGCAGGGCAAGGGCGATCCCAAGGACGGCGGGGCCGAAGGACTCGCCCGCCAGCAAGAGGAGTTGCGCCAACAGCTCGAAAAATCGATGCAGAAGCTTGGTCCCAAGATGGGCGAAGGATTGGGCAAGGCCGGCCAGGCGATGGATCAAGCGAGAAAGTCCCTGAACGGCAAGGATCTCGCCAACGCCCGCAATGCGCAGGAAAACGCTTTGGCCCAGATGCGCGCGGGCGCCGACGCCCTCGCCAAGCAAATGCAGGGCAGCGACCTCAACGGCCAGCAGGAAGGCGAGGAAGATCCCCTGGGCCGCGGGCCGGTCGGCAATGGTCCGGGCGTCAAGCTGCCGGATGCCAATGATCTGGCGCGGGCGCGCGATATCCTGCAGGAGCTGCGCCGCCGCGCGGGCGAGCGCGGCCGTCCGCCTCAGGAATTGGATTATATCGACCGGCTGCTCAAGGAATTCTGAAGCGAGTCAGACCGCGCGGGAAATGTACGGCAAAGTGCGATACCGGCCCGCATCGTCCATGCCATAGCCGATCACGAAATCATTGCCGATGGCGAAACCGACATGATCGGCGGTGGCCACGGCATCGGGGCGCTGCTTATCCAGCGCCACGACCACGCGCACGCTGGCCGCGCCCGCCGCTTCGATCAGGGACACGGCTTTCCGGATGGTGCGCCCGGCATCCAGGACGCCGTCGATCACCAGCACATGGCGGCCTGCGATTTGTTCGGATGGTCCGGCGATCATCGAAATCGCGCTGGCCACGCGCTTGTCGCCATAGGAGCGCAACCACAACATCTCGACTTCCAGGTTCACGCCTTCCTTCGACAGCGCGCGCACCAGATCGGCGGCAAAGACGAAACCGCCCACCAGGATGGGCATGGCGATGTCCGGCTTTTGCGGCGCCGCCGCGATTTCACGCGCCAGGCCTTGCACGCGGGCCGCGATATCCTCGGCGCTGAACAATATTCGCGGAGCGACCGGATTTGCCTCAGCCATTGGGCGCGAAACGCACTTCCAGATGGCGCGCGGCAGCCGGCGGACTGGAGAGCCGGGTCAGGAAAGGCGAGGACTGGCCCGGCTTCAATGTTTGAACATTGGGCGTGAAGGACCAATGATAAAGTTCATGATTGTTGGCGTCGCTGAGCGTCACAAGCACATTTTGCGGCACCGGCAATTCGCGCGTGCCGGCATTGACGATATTGCCGCTGACCGCCAGCACCACCTGACCGTCCTCGTTTTCGCGGTGATAATCGACATGGGCGAAATCGATGCCGTGCGGATTTACCGTCAGGCCCAGGCTGTCATAGACACCGGCCGATTGCGGCCAGATCACGGAAATCTCCTGGCGGAATTGCACCGCCGAATAACCGATCGCCAGGACCAGCCGCGATCAACCCGATCCAACCCGCCGTCACCGCCAGCCGCGCGCCGGACGCCAACGGTGCGTGCTCCTGTGCCACGGCGGCGGCGGGAGCAAGGGTCCGGGTACGGGACAAGGCGGGCTCCGGCGCCCGGACGGGTTCGGGTTGGGCTTCCGGCTCCGGCGCGATGACGGGCCCGGGCTGGTGCCAGACATGGCCGCATTTGGCGCACCGCACCTGCCGACCCTGAGGCGGAAATTTCGCCTCGTCGGCCTGATAACGGGTTGCGCAGGCGGGACAGGTGAGAATCATGCGGCTTGGTCAGCGCTTCGCGGTCGAAAATAGGGGTCGCGCCGGATGACCGCAAGGCATCCCGACGCTATGTTCGCGGCATGGTTCGCTTCGAAAATGTCGGCATGCGTTACGGTTCCGGGCCGGAAGTGTTGCGCGACGTCACTTTTGTGCTGGAGGGTGGCTCTTTCACCTTCCTGACCGGGCTTTCCGGCGCGGGCAAGACCTCGCTGCTGAAGCTGATCTATCTGGCCGAGCCGCCCTCGCGAGGCCTTGTCACCCTGTTCGGACAGGAGCTGGCGACGGCGCGCCGCCGCGACCTGCCGCCGCTTCGCCGGCGCATCGGCGTGGTGTTCCAGGATTTCCGCCTGCTGGATCACCTTTCCGCATACGACAATGTCGCCCTGCCCCTGCGGCTCGCGGGCCGGCGCGACGGCGATTACACCCACGACGTGAAGGAACTGCTTTCCTGGGTGGGATTGGGCGACCGCATGCAGGCGCGTCCGCCCACGCTCTCGGGCGGCGAACAGCAGCGCGTCGCCATTGCCCGTGCGGTGGTGGCGCGGCCCGACCTCCTGATCGCCGACGAGCCCACCGGCAATGTCGATCCGGAGATGGGCGCGCGGCTGATCCGCCTGTTCGGAGAACTGAACCGCCTCGGCACCACGGTGCTCATCGCCACCCATGACCGCGACCTGATCGAATCGACCCGCGCGCGGGAGATGCGGCTGGTGGATGGAAGGCTGGTGGAATTGCGCAGCCCCGTGAGTGCCGTCTCATGAAGGAAACAAACGCCATCCTTCCCCGCGACAAGGGCGCGGCGCCGCTCGATTTCGTCATCGCGGTGATGGCGTTCCTCGCCGCTTTGGCGCTGGGCGCTTCGCTGATCGCCGATCGCGCCACCGAAGGCTGGAGCCACGGGCTCGCCGCCAAGCTCACGGTGCAGATCGTGCCGCCGGACAGCGGTGACGCCCGGCTGGTGCTGGACCGGGAAACCGGCGCGGCCTTGCGCCTTGTTGCGGGCCGCGCCCGGCATCGCCCATGCCGCGCCCCTGTCGGACGCCGAGCTCGACGCTTTGGTGGCGCCCTGGGTCGGCCAGAACGGCCTCACCAGCGATATCCCCCTGCCGCGCCTGATCGACGCCTCGATCGTGCCGGGCGCCAATGTGGATGTGACCGGTCTTGTCCGGCAACTGAAGCGCGCCGCGCCGCACGCGACATTGGACGATCACAGCCGCTGGATTTCCCGGCTCAGCGCCATCGCCGACACCGTGCGTTATTCCGCATACGGAATTCTTCTTCTGATCGCCGGCGCCACGGCGGCGGCGGTATCCTTCGCCACCCGCGCGGGATTGGACGCGCATCACGAGATGGTGGCGCTTCTGCACCAGATGGGCGCGCGCGCGGGCTTCATCGCGCGCACCGTGGAGCGGCATTATTTCGTCTCGGCCTTTGTCGCGGCGCTGCTCGGCACCTTGTTCGCCGCCGTGCTTTTCCTTGGGGCCGGGGGATTGGAGCGTTTCGGCGTCGATGCGGTGCCATTCCTGCCGCCTTTGTCCCTGGCCTGGGCGGAAATTCCCTGGCTCCTGGCGGTGCCTGTCGCCACGGCGCTGATCGCCTGGGCCACCGCGCGCATATCGGTGCTTGTCTGTCGTGCGTGCCATCTACTAACATTCCGGCGCATGTTACGCGGTTTCTTCACGGCGATGATGCTGGTGGCACTGGCCTATTTTCTGGGCTTCGTGCTGTTCGTTTCGTTGCTGCCGGTGACGCCGGACACCATCCCCAAGGCGGATGGCATTGTCGTGCTCACCGGCGGCGGCACGCGATTGGATCGCGCCGAGGCGCTGTTCGAGCAAGGCGTGGGCAAGCGGCTTTTGATCAGCGGCGTGGATCAGGCCAACAGCAAGGAAACCCTGAAGCGCCTCATCCATGGCGGACGGCGTTTCGATTGCTGCGCCGATCTGGGCTATGCGGCGGAAGATACGCGCGGCAACGCGCAAGAGACCGCGGACTGGGCGCGCGCGCATGATTTTCATCGCCTGATTCTGGTCACGGCGCGCTATCACATGCCGCGCTCCTTGCGGGAATTCTCGGCCGCGATGCCGGATGTGATCTTTCTTCCCTATCCGGTGGAGCAGGGCCGGATCGATCTCGCCGGCTGGTGGCGGCATCCGCGCACGATCTTCCTGCTGCACCGCGAATATGTGAAATATCTGGCCAGCTTCGTCACCATCAACATGGCGCGGGCATGACACAATTGCGTTCGGCCCTGTTCATGGCGTGGTTCCTGATTCTCACGCTGGTGATGGCGGTCATCTTCCTGCCGCTTCTGGCGGCCCCGCGCAAAGCCACGGTCTGGATGGCGCGACACTGGGCGCGCGCGACCTTGTGGGGTTTGCGGGTCTTTTCGGGCATCGGCATGCGCCAGATCGGCGAGGCGCCGCGGGGCGGCGTTCTGGTCGCCTCCAAGCATATGAGCATGTGGGACACGCTGGCGCTTTATCTGGCGCTGGACGATCCGGGCATCGTGATCAAGCGCGAATTGCTGCGCATTCCATTTTATGGCTGGTATCTGTGGAAAGCCGCCGCCATCCCCATCGATCGTGGCGCCGGTGCGCGAGGCGCTGAGGCGCATGACCCAAGCGGCGAAGCGCGT
This sequence comes from uncultured Alphaproteobacteria bacterium, assembly GCA_963769055.1. Taxonomy (GTDB): domain Bacteria; phylum Pseudomonadota; class Alphaproteobacteria; order Micropepsales; family Micropepsaceae; genus Rhizomicrobium. Next base: position 3,641 of record CAVYKF010000013.1, on the reverse strand, counting down.
CCTGGCGGACGGCCGCCCCATCCTGATTTTCCCCGAAGGCACCCGCAAGAAACCGGGCGCGCCACCGGACTACAAGCCGGGCGTGGCGGGGCTTTACGGTCTTTTGAATGTGGCCTGCGTGCCGGTGGCGCTCGATTCCGGGCGTTACTGGCAGGGCTTCGCCAAGCACCCCGGCATCATCAGCCTGGAGTTTCTGGCGCTCATCCCGCCCGGCCTGAAGCGGCGCGACTTCATGGCGCGGTTGGAGAAGGAAATCGAATCCGCCACCGGCCGGCTGCTGGACCGCAAGACGGCATGAGCGCTCAGCCGAAAAAGCGTTGCGGCGAATGCACGGCATGCTGCGTCGAGCTGAAGATCGACACGCCGGAGTTGCGCAAGGAGGGCCAGGTGCCGTGCCCGCATCTCGCCGGCGGCGGATGCGGCATCTATCAGACGCGATTCAAGATCTGCCGGGAGTTTCTTTGCGGCTGGCTGCTTTTTCCCGAGCTGGACGAGCACTGGCGGCCGGACCGCAGCGGCGTGCTGATCCTGCAGGTGGCGCAAGCCAGCCTTCCCAAAGCGTATCAGCCGGCGGGGCATGGCGTGCAACTGCTGGTCACCGGCGGCGAAGCGGCGGTTACCCGCCCGGGCTTCGCCGAATATGTGGTGGATCTCGTGTCGCGCGGCGTGGGGGTTTACATGACCGCGACCACGCCACGCTCCCTGCTCAATGAATATCTGCAGCCATTTGCGGCGGCCGGAGACATTTCCGGCGCAAGGCGGATGCTCATACACCTCTATCGCCTGCTGATGGCGGCGCAGGGCCGAAAGGGCCTTCTTCGGATGCTGCCGCATTTCTATCGTCTGCAGCTGGAAAAATTGCGTCTGGCTACCAAATAACGTAACAGTTAGAATGGGTTAAAAGTTTATTCGGGTTTGGATGAGACCCTGGCAACCCCTATATTGATCGGGGTTCGAGCCGATGGTGGCGGAACCGATGCGGATATGATTGGTACGGCCTTGATGAGTGAAATTTCCCACCAGATCTGGGACATGAAATACCGCTTCAAGGCGGCCGACGGCACGCCCGTCGACCGCGACGTGGCGGATAGCTGGGCGCGCGTCGCGGCCAGCCTGGCGCTGGCGGAAGCGCCCAGCCGGCGCATCGCCGCGGCGCAGTCCTTTGCCTCGGCATTGAAGGATCACAAATTCCTGCCCGCCGGACGGATCCTGGCGGGCGCGGGCACCGGGCGCAGCGTCACGCTCTTCAATTGTTTCGTCATGGGCACCATCCCCGATTCGATGGACGGCATCTTCAGCGCCTTGCGCGAGGCGGCGCTCACCCTGCAGCAGGGCGGCGGCATCGGCTACGACTTCTCCACTTTGCGGCCCAAGGGCGCGCCGGTGAACGGTGTGGGCGCGGACGCGTCGGGACCGGTTTCGTTCATGGAGGTGTGGGACGCGATGTGCCGCACCATCATGAGCGCCGGCTCACGGCGCGGCGCCATGATGGCGACCTTGGCCTGCGACCATCCCGACATCGAAGCCTTCATCGAAGCCAAGCGCACGTCCGGCCGGCTTTCCAATTTCAACCTGTCGGTGCTGGTCAGCGACGCCTTCATGAAGGCGGTGGCCGACGATGCCGACTGGACGCTTCGGTTCCGGGGCAAGGCGTATCGAACGCTTGAAGGCGCGCGCGCTTTGGGATCGCATCATGCGCTCGACCTATGATTATGCCGAACCGGGCGTGATCTTCATCGACCGCATCAACGAACAGAATAATCTTTCCTATTGCGAGACGATTTCGGCCACCAATCCTTGCGGCGAGCAGCCTTTGCCGCCTTACGGCGCCTGTCTGCTGGGTTCGATCAACCTGGCCAAGCTGGTGCGCAATCCCTTCGAGGACGATGCCCATCTGGACCTGGAGGCCTTGGCCAATCTCACCGCCACCGCGATGCGCATGCTGGACAATGCGATCGATGTGTCGCGCTTTCCTTTGGAGGCGCAGCGCCAGGAAGCCCTCGCCAAGCGGCGCATCGGCCTGGGCGTCACCGGCCTTGCCGACGCGCTGATCTTCTGCCGCACCCGTTACGGTTCGCCCGAAAGCGTCGCGCTGATTCGAAGCTGGCTTTCATCCCTCAGCCATGCCGCCTATCGCGCCTCGATCGAACTGGCGCGCGAGAAGGGCGCCTTCCCCCTGTTCGATGCGACGGAATATCTCGCCCGCCCCCATATCCGCGCGCTGCCGGGCGACTCTGCGCGCCCGCTTGGCGCAGCACGGCATTCGCAACGCCCTTCTCACCTCCATCGCGCCCACCGGCACGATTTCGCTCTTGGCCGGCAATGTCTCCAGCGGCATCGAACCGGTTTTCGCGTTCAGTTACACGCGCAAGGTCTTGCAACCGAATGGCAGCAAGCGCGAGGAAACTTGTGGAGGATTACGCGGTGCGCGCCTTCCGCGCCCGTTTCGGCGAGGATGCCGCCCTGCCCGATTATTTCGTCACCGCCCAGACCTTGGCGCCGCAGGATCATCTGGCGGTCCAGGCGGCGGCGCAGCCCTTCATCGACAGCGCCATTTCCAAGACCATCAATGTGCCGGCCTCGATCTCTTTCGAGGCCTTCAAGGATGTCTACCTTGCCGCCTATAAGGACGGCTGCAAAGGCTGCACCACCTATCGGCCCAATGACGTGACCGGTTCGGTCTTGTCGGTCGAGGATTCCCCGAAATCTTGCCGGCCGAGGCCCTGATCGCGCAGGGCGGCAACGAGCCGGAATTGCCGCTGCCTCTGCCGCGAACCCAAGGAGCGCGGCGAAGTCGTCTACATGACCCGGCCGCTCGACCGGCCCGATGCCCTGCCCGGCCGCACCTACAAGATCAAATGGCTGGAAAGCGATCACGCCTTCTACATCACCATCAACGACGTGGTGAAGGACGGGCGGCGCCGGCCTTTCGAGGTCTTCATCAATTCCAAGAACATGGAGGCCTATGCCTGGGCGCTGGCGCTCACCCGCATGATTTCGGCCGTGTTCCGGCGCGGCGGCGACGTCTCCTTCGTGGTGGATGAACTCAAGGCGATCTTCGATCCGCGCGGCGGGCAATGGACGAGCGGGCGTTATATCCCCTCGCTCCTGGCGGCGATCGGCGAAGTCATCGAGCGGCATATGGTGGAGATCGGCTTTCTGGGAATGCGCGCGCCCCACGCAACGGCGGTCCCCGCGTCTCTGGCGGTGCCCCGCGAAGGCGCGCCCGCCCATTTCTGTCCGCGCTGCGGCGAGGCGAGTTTTGTCAAACTCGAAGGCTGCGATTCCTGCCTGTCCTGCGGCTATTCCAAGTGCGGCTGATTTCCTGACATGAGCTACTCCAGCCGCTTCTGGCTTTACGCGCCGCTGGCGCTGTTTCTTGGCATCGCCATCTGGGCGATGGCCCATTGGTGGATTCTGGCCAAGGACCTCGACAAGAAACTCACCGCGATGAACGGTCACCAGGTCATTCCGGGAATCACCGTCTCCTGGGCCAGCCAGACCATTTCCGGTTTTCCGTTCCGCATGGATGCGGTGTTCACCGATGTCCTGGTGCGCGCCGAAGGTCCCCGGGGTCCCTTGACCTGGCATAGCGACCGCTTCGCGCTGCATGCGCTCACCTACGGCCGCACCCAGGATAT
>CAVYKF010000012.1:0-228574 GCA_963769055.1 uncultured Alphaproteobacteria bacterium | reverse complement strand
TCCTTCCGCAACCCGTGAGGCGAAAGCCAAGGCCGCGCATACTTCGCGCTTCCGCTGGCTGCTGCTCGGGCTGGGCGCGGTGCTCTTGGCGGTGCTGCTGTGGTTTGGCGCCGGGCTCCTGTTTCCGCCCAAGCCGCACGCCCCGCCGCCGGCGCCGGTGAGGACCGCGCGCGCTATCAAGAGGGACGTGACGGTGGTGCAAAACACCATCGCCACCGTCGTCTCGCCCGCCACCGTGCAGGTCACCGCGCAAGTGCAGGGTAAATTGCTCCAGGCTTATTTCCAGGAAGGCCAGATCGTCCATCAGGGAGACCCGCTTTTCCTGATCGATCCCGCGCCATTCCAGAATGCGCTGGCCCAGGCGCGCGCCCAGCTCGCCAAGGACACCGCCACGGCGGAGAGCGCCCTCGCCGACGAGCGGCGCTATACCGCGCTTTACGCCCAGAACGCGATTTCGCAGCAACAACGCGACCAATCGGTGGCGACAGCCAGGGCCGACGCCGCCACCGTGGAAGCCGACAAGGCGGCCGTGAATATCGCGGCCGAGAATCTGGGCTACGCCCATATCAATTCGCCGATAGACGGCAAGACCGGTCCCAGCCTGATCCAGCCGGGCAACCTCATCAGCGTGGCGGGTTCGACTCCGCTCATCACCATCACCCAGATTCAACCCATCAAGCTTTCCATCTTCGTGCCGCAGACCGAACTCACCCAGATCCAGAACCAGATGGCGGCCGGCAAGCTCCAGGCCATCGTGCCGATGCCGGGGGCCGAAGGCGGCAAGGAGCAGGCCAAGGTGGACTTCGTCTCCAACATGGTGGGCGCCAATACCGGCACCATCGAGCTGCGCGCCACCTTTCCCAACAGCGACCAGCGGCTGGTGCCGGGCCAGAATGTCAATGTCGGCATCACTGTCGGCCAGATCGCGGGCGCCACGGTGGTACCGCGCGACGCCGTCAATGCCGGCCCCGATTCCAGCTACGTCTATGTCGTGGACAAGGACAATGTTGTCGCTTCCAAGACCGTCAAAGTGCTGGATGATGACGGCACGGTGGACGCCATTCAGGGCGACGTGAAGCCCGGCGATCTGGTGGTGGTGGAAGGTCAACTGCGCATCATTCCGGGTGCCAAGGTGGCGATCCGCAACAATGGGCCGGCCCACGCCTCCAAGCCGGCGTCCGACATGCCGTCATGAACATCTCGAAAATCTTCATCGAAAGGCCGGTCCTCACCACGCTCCTGATGGCGGCGCTGGTGATCTTCGGCCTGTTTGGCTATTCGAACCTGCCGGTCAGCGAGTTGCCGGCGGTGGATTTTCCCACCATCAGCGTGTTCGCGAGCCTGCCGGGCGCCGATCCTTCGACCATGGCTTCGGCGGTGGCGACGCCGCTGGAAAACCAGTTCTCCACCATCCCCGGCGTCAGCTCCATGACTTCGACCAGCTCGTTGGGGCGGACCTCGATCACCATCCAGTTCGACCTCGATCGCGATATCGACGGCGCCGCGGAAGACGTGCTGGCGGCGATCCAGCAGGCGGCCCGCCAGTTGCCGGTCAACATGCCGTCGCCGCCCACCTTGCGCAAAGTCAATCCCGCCGACGCGCCCATCCTGTTCGCGGCCATCCAATCCGACTCCATGCCGCTTTATGAACTGGACAAATTCGCGGAAAATCTTCTCGCCCGCCAACTCTCCACACTCAGCGGCGTGGCGCAAGTCAATGTCTTCGGCGCCGCCGCCTTTGCCGTGCGCCTGCAGATGGATCCCACCGCGCTCGCCGCGCGCAATATCGGCATCGACCAGGTGGCGAGCGCCGTGCAGCAGGCGAATGTGGACACCAATACCGGCCAGCTCAACGGCCCCACCCAGGCGACGCTGATTCACGTCAACGGCCAGCTCTCCGACGCCGCCCATTGGAACAAGCAGATCATCGCATTCCGCAACGGCGCGCCGGTGCGGATACAGGATGTCGGCCGCGCCGTGGATTCCTACCAGTACCTCTATGCCGCCAGCTATTTCAACGGCAAGCGCGCCATCGTCCTCAACGTCCAGCGTCAGCCGGGCTCAAACACCATCCAGATCGTTGACGAAATCAATCGCGTCATTCCGCGCTTCATCCAGTCCATGCCGAAATCGGCGCATCTGACCGTGTTCTATGACCGCAGCCAGACCATCCGCGCGTCGGTCGCCGACGTGCAGACCACGCTTTTGATCGCGGCGGTCCTGGTGGTGGCGGTGATCTTCCTGTTCCTGCGCACGCTCTCGGCCACCATCATTCCCTCGCTGGCCTTGCCCATCGCCGTGATCGGCACCTTCGCCGCCATGTCGCTTCTGGGCTACAGCCTGGACAATCTTTCGCTCATGGCGCTGACGCTCTCGGTGGGCTTCATCGTGGACGACGCCATCGTGATGCTGGAGAATATCGTCCGCCATGTGGAGGAAGGCGAAGCGCCCCGCCAAGCGGCCTTCAAGGGCTCCGCCGAGATCGCATTCACCATTCTCTCCATGACGGTGTCGCTGGCCGCGGTGTTCATTCCCGTGGTCTTCATGGGCGGCATCATCGGCCGCCTGTTGCACGAATTCGCCGTCACCATCGTCTGCGCCATCCTGATCTCGGGCCTGATTTCGGTGACGCTGACACCCATGCTGTGCTCGCGTTTCATCAAGCCCGGCAAGGGCAGTGAGCACGGCAAATTCTACCGATGGACGGAGAACGCTTTCGACCGGGTGCAGGCGGGCTACGAACGCTCGCTGCGCTGGAGCATGAACCATAGCCGCTTCATCATGACGCTGTTCGGCCTCAGCCTGGTGGCGACGGTGGTCCTGTTCATGACGATCAAGACCGATTTCATCCCTTCCGAGGATCAGGGCCAGATCAACGTCAACACGGAAGCGGCCGACCGCACCTCCTTCGCGCAGATGAAGAAATACCAAGCGCAGCTGGCCGACATCGCGGCGCATGATCCCAATGTGCAGGCTGTGATGTCCAGCGTGGGCGGCGGCGGCGCCCGCTCGGGCACCAATACCGGCGGCATGTTCTTCAAGCTCAAGCCGGCGGGCGAGCGCAGCTTGTCCGCCGACGAAGTGATCCAGGAACTCAGGCCCAAATTGGCCAAGGTCCTGGGCGTCAACGCCTTCATGCAGAACCCGCCGGTGATCCGGGTAGGCGGCGCCCAGTCCAAGTCGCTCTATCAATATGTGCTGCAATCCACCAACATGGACGAGTTGCAGCAGAACGCGGCCAAGCTCACGAAAGTGCTGCAGCACGCGCCGGGCTTCGCCGACGTCACCAACGACATGGATTTCACCAGCCCCTCGGTCGAGGTCAAGATCGACCGAGACCTGGCGGCCAGCCACGGCGTTTCGATTTCCTCCATTGAGACGGCGCTGGGCGCGGCATTCGGCGGCGAACAGATCTCCACCATCTACGCCAGCGACGCCGAATATTGGGTGATGCTGGAGCTTCTGCCGCAATATCAAAACAACATCAACGACCTGAAGCAGCTTTATATCTCGTCCAGCATGGGCTCCGGTGGCGGTACGGGGACCATCCTGCCCAACGGCAATAGCGGCGCGACCGGGAGCTCGGCGGGCAGCGTCAATAACGTGGTACCGCTAGGCGCCGTCACCACCATGGTGCCGGGAACCCAGGCGCTGGCGGTCAATCATCTGGGCCAGCTTCCGGCGGTGACGATCTCCTTCAACCTGCTTAACGGCTACACGCTCTCCGACGCCGTCACCGCGATCAACAACGCGCGCGACCAGATCGGCATGCCGTCGACGGTACTGGGCCAGTTCCAAGGCCAGGCCCAGGCCTTCCAGAGCTCGATGGGCAATATGGGCCTGCTGCTCACCATCGCCATCATCACCGTCTACATCATCCTGGGCATTCTCTATGAAAGCTTCATCCATCCCATCACCATCTTGTCGGGTCTGCCCTCGGCGGCGGTGGGCGCGCTGATCACGCTGTGGCTGTTCGGGGTGCCGCTCAGCCTCTACGCTTTTGTCGGCATGATCATGCTGATCGGCATCGTCAAGAAGAACGCCATCATGATGATCGACTTCGCGCTCCATCGCGAGCGCGGCGAGGAGAAGGCCTCGCCCCGCGACGCCATCTTTGAAGCCGCATTGGTCCGTTTTCGCCCCATCATGATGACCACCATGGCGGCCCTGATGGGCACCTTGCCGGTGGCGATCGGACTTGGCACCGGTTCGGAGGCGCGCCGGCCGCTCGGCCTCGCCGTGGTGGGCGGACTGATCCTCTCCCAGGCGTTGACGCTCTACATCACGCCCGTGATCTATGTGTATCTCGACGTTGCCGGCAAGAAGTTCGCGGCCTGGCGGCCGTTCAGCGGCAAGACGCACGGCACGCCGGCTCAATCATCCGGCGGTCCCCACCCCGCGCCGGCGGAGTAGCCTGGGCGCCCCCGCGGCGGTCCGAAGCCGGTTCCAAAACCCCTAAAAATCATCGGAGTTAGACGGGAGTCCCGGGGCGTTGCGTTGCTTACGCAGTTGCAACATAAAGCTTCGTCTAATTTCCCAGGCCCCTCAATGTCCGTGCCCTTTCGCCGCCTCCTGGTCGCCAATCGCTCCGAGATCGCCATCCGCGTGTTGCGCGCCGCGAACGAGCTCGGCATCTCGACCGTCGCGGTCTATGCCGAGGAGGACAAGCTCTCGCTCCACCGCTTCAAGGCGGACGAGGCCTATCAGATCGGCGAGGGCAAGGGCCCGGTCGAGGCCTATCTCTCCATCGACGAGATCATCCGGGTGGCGAAGGACGCGAGGGCCGACGCCATCCATCCCGGCTACGGCCTGCTGTCGGAGAGCCCGGAATTCGCCGAAGCCTGCGCGGCGGCCGGCATCACCTTCATCGGCCCGCACGCCCGAGACCATGCGCACGCCTGGGCAACAAGGTGGCGGCGCGCAATCTCGCCGTCTCGGTGCGGCGTGCCGGTGATGCCGGCGACCGACGCCGCTGCCCGACGATCTGGACGAGGTGCAAGCGCTGGCGCGCGGCGGTCGGCTATCCGCTGATGCTGAAGGCCTCCTGGGGCGGCGGCGGACGCGGCATGCGCGCCATCGAGACCGAGGACGAGCCTGCTGCGATGCCGTCGTCGACGGCCCGGCGCGAGGCCAAGGCCGCCTTCGGCAAGGACGAGGTCTATCTCGAAAAGCTGGTCGCGCCGCGCCCGCCATGTCGAGGTGCAGATCCTCGGCGACAGCCACGGCAACCTGGTCCATCTCTTCGAGCGCGACTGCTCGATCCAGCGCCGCAACCAGAAGGTGGTCGAGCGCGCGCCCGCGCCCTATCTCGACCGACGCGCAGCGCGCCGAGATCTGTGCGCGGCGGCGCTGCAAGATCGCCGGCGGCACCGATTATGTCGGCGCCGGCACCGTCGAATTCCTGATGGATGCCGACACCGGCAAGTTCTACTTCATCGAGGTCAATCCGCGCATCCAGGTCGAGCACACCGTCACCGAGGTGGTGACCGGCATCGACATCGTCAAGGCGCAGATCCGCATCGCCGAAGGCAGCGACGCATCGGCGACGGCGGCAGAGCCGGCGTCCCGCCGCAGGCCGAGATCCGCCTCAACGGCCACGCCCTGCAGTGCCGCATCACCACCGAAGATCCGGAGAACAATTTCATCCCCGACTATGGCCGCATCACCGCCTATCGCGGCGCCACCGGCTTCGGCATCCGCCTCGATGGCGGCACCGCCTATTCCGGCGCGGTGATCACGCGCTTCTACGATCCGCTGCTGGAGAAGGTCACGGCCTGGGCGCCGACGCCGGAGGAGGCCATCGCCCGCATGGACCGGGCGCTTGCGCGAGTTCCGCATCCGCGGCGTGGCGACCAACCTGGCCTTCCTGGAAACGTGCATCAGCCACCCGAGCTTCCGCTCGAACGACTACACCACCCGCTTCATCGACGAGACGCCGGAGCTGTTTCATCTGCCGCAAGCGCCGCGACCGCGCCACCAAGCTGCTCACCTACATCGCCGACGTGACGGTGAACGGCCATCCGGAGACGCGCGGCCGCGCCGAAGCCGCCCGCCGACGCGCGCGACGCCGGAGCGCCGCGATTTCGGCGAGCCGCCGCGCTCCGGCACCAAGCAGCGTCTCGACCAGCTGGGGCCGGAGGCTTCGCCGACTGGATGCGGGACGCAGAAGCAGCGTCCTGGTCACCGACACCACCATGCGCGACGGGCATCAGTCGCTGCTGGCGACCCGCATGCGCACCTACGACATCGCGCGGCGTCGCGCCGGCCTATGCGCGCGGCCTGCCGCAGCTGCTGTCGCTGGAATGCTGGGGCGGCGCGACCTTCGACGTGGCCATGCGCTTCCTGCAGCGAAGACCCGTGGGAGCGGCTGGCGCGACCTGCGCGAGGCGGTGCCCAACCTCCTGATCCAGATGCTGCTGCGCGGCGCCAACGGCGTCGGCTACACCAACTATCCCGACAATGTGGTGCAAGCACTTCGTCGCCGCAGGCCGCCGCAGCGCGGCATCGACCTGTTCCGCGTCTTCGACTGCCTCAACTGGGTCGAGAACATGCGCGTCGCCATGGACGCGGTGCGTCGAGGCGGGCAAGCTCTGCGAAGGCGGCGATCTGCTACACCGGCGACATCCTCGATCCGGCGCGCGCCAAGTATGACCTCGAACTACTACGTCGGCCTGGCGAAGGAGCTGGAGAAGGCCGGCGCGCATATCCTCGGCGATCAAGGACATGGCGGGCCTGCTGAAGCCCGCCGCAGCCGCGCGTGCTGATCAAGGCGCTGAAGCGAGGAGATCGGCCTGCCGATCCATTTCCACACCCACGACACCTCGCGGCATCGCCGGCGGCCACCGTGCTGGCGGCGGTGGATGCGGGCGTCGACGCGGTCGACGCGGCGATGGATGCGATGTCGGGCACCACCTCGCAGCCCTGCCTCGGCTCGATCGTCGAGGCGCTGCGCCGGCACCGACGCGCGACACCGGGCCTCGATCCCGAGGCGATCCGCCAGATCTCGCTTCTACTGGGAAGCGGTGCGCAGCCAGTACGCCGCCTTCGAGAGCGACCTGCAAGCGCCGGCGCCTCGGAGGTCTATCTGCACGAAATGCCGGGCGGCCAGTTCACCAACCTCAAGGAACAGGCGCGCTCGCTGGGGCTGGAGACGCGCTGGCACGAAGTGGCGCAGGCCTATGCCGACGTCAACCTGATGTTCGGCGACATCGTCAAGGTCACGCCGTCCTCCAAGGTGGTCGGCGACATGGCGCTGATGATGGTGGCGCAGGACCTGACCCGCGCCGACGTCGCGGATCCCAAGCGCGACATCGCCTTTCCCGGCTTCGGTGGTCGAGATGCTGCGCGGCGATCTCGGCCAGCCGCCGGGCGGCTGGCCGAAGGCGCTGCAGGAGAAGGTGCTGAAGGGCGAGCAAGCCGATCACCGTGCGCCCCGGCGCGCTGCTGCCCGCCGCCGACCTCGAGCGCGGCGCAGAAGGAGGCCGAAGAGCAAGATCGGCCGCCCGCTCGACGACGACGAGCTTCGCCTCCTACCTGATGTATCCCAAGGTCTTCACCGACTATCGCCGCCATGCAGGGCAACTACGGCCCGGTCTCGGTGCTGCCGACGCCGGTCTTCTTCTACGGCATGAAGCTGGGCGAGGAGATCGCGATCGAGATCGAGCGCGGCAAGACGCTGGTGCTCCGGCTGCAGACCATCGGCGAGACCGACGAGGAGGGCAAGGTGCGCGTCTTCTTCGAGCTGAACGGCCAGCCGCGCATCGTCAAGGTGCCCAACCGCTCCGCCAAGGCGCACGGTCGCGGTGCGGCGCAAGGCGGAGGAGGGCAACGACGCCCATGTCGCCGCGCCGATGCCGGGCGTCGATCTCCACCATCGCGGTCAAGAACGGCCAGGCGGTGAAGGCGGGCGACGTGCTGCTCACCATCGAGGCGATGAAGATGGAGACCGCGCTGCATGCGCCGCGCGACGGCACCATCGCCGAAGTGCTGGTGACGCCCGGCGCCCAGATCGACGCCAAGGATCTCTTGGTCGTCCTGGGCTAATCCACCTGGAGCCTTCAGCCGCCCCATTCCCCAAATCCGCGCGCCATCAGGGCGGCGAAGGCGAGCAGCAAGGGAAATAGCGCGAGCTGCGCCCACAAATATCCGCGCGTGGCGGCGATCTCCGCCTCGCCGGGGACGCGTTTTTCCCGCCGCCAGCGCAGATACCTCAAGGTGGGAATGACCGACAAAATGCCGATGACCGCAAAGGTGCCGATCTTGGCCCAGAAGAAGATGTTGTGCGCGTAATAGTCCCATCCCTTGGCGGCAAAGATCGCGCGCGAGAATCCGATCACGATGATCGCTCCGGCCAGGATGCCGTACCACAGATCGATTCCGGCGACGCGGCCCACCATCGCCCGGTCCATGGTCCGGCGGACCAGGATGAATTCGGCGACGAGGACGCCGAACAGGGCGAAGATCAGAACATGATGCGCGACCGCCAGGACCAGATCGAGCATCGGCGCCGCCTATTTTTCGAACGGCGTGCCGTTCTCCACCGCCACCCAGGCCTTGGCCATGCGTTCGGTGGGAAGCCACACCGTCGGCTCGTCGGGCATTTTGGCGCCTGCCACCACGGGCGCCACGGTCTTCTTGGCGAGATCGCCCTGCCAGCCCTTGTCGGGATCGAGCGCGCCCAGCTTGCCCTTCGTCATGGCGCCGATCCGCATCGGCAGCACATCGTCGAAGAACATGCGCGACATTTCGTCGGAACGTCCCACCGCATGGGCGTGTTCGGCTCCTGCACCAGCGCCCACAACGCGCCGGGACGGCGGTTCATGGAGAAGATTCCGGTCACCGCCGTGACGCGGTATTGCCAGATCGTCGTTGCCCACGAACAGCAGGGCCGGGCACCGCGCGCGTCGCCTTGGAGGCGATGCCGGTGTAGTAGAAATTGCCCTTGTTGACGACGAAGGCGGCGATCCGCTCCGGCTTCCAGGCGGCGAGTTCGTAATTCACTTCGCCGCCCGCCGACATGCCCCACAGGACCAGCGGCGCCTTGGCCAGTTCCGGATGCTTGGAGCGTTTGGCGAAGTCATTGATCGCCTTGAACAGGGCCGGGCCGCTGCCTTTGCTGACATCGGCATAATCCTCGACAATGGACGGCACCTTGTCGGTGAAGTGGGTGCCGATGACGGCCAGCTTGTGGCTCGCCGCCCATTGCCGCCAGACCGGATCCGACGCCATCTGCCGTCCTTCGCCATTGGAGCCGGGATTCAGCACCAGGATACCGTCCAGCTTGGCGATGCCGTCCGGCGCCCAGAAGCGGAATTCCGCCTTGGCATAATTGGCGCCCGGCGCGGCGGCTTCGTCCAGGGTGCTGGGATCGGGTTGCAGCGGCGGCTCGCTGCGCGGCGCTTGCGCCCATGCGAATTGCGTCAGGCCGGCAAAGGCGATGACGGCAAGGCCAACGGAAATCCTTTTCATGATCGGTGACATTGCCGCCCCTTTTCCCCAAGATTCTTGTTTGTCCCATCCTAGGCAGCACCGGCCGGGCTTCCAAGCGCTAATCCGTTGCCAGCCCATTGTCCCACAATGTTGCGGCCGCGAAATCCTGCCACGAATGTTTATCGCAAATTCATTGGACAGGCAGCCCGTCGGGGCTTTTGAATCGAGTCATCGAACCAGGCGGGGGCCGATCGAGGGAGACTTCCTTTGGACGCCTATGAAATCCGCATCGTGAAGAAACAGCAGCCGTCGGCGCTGGTCTATGCCTGCTCGCAGATGAACGATCATGCCGCGATCCGGCGCGCCAAAAGCCTGAGCGAGGAGGGCGACGTGGTGGAAGTGTGGCGCGGCCTGGACTGCGTTTACGCGACAGCCATGATACAACCGCCGCAATGACATCAAGAGCACGCGCCGTCCTGTTGGGCGACCGGTTGGTCCTGGACCGCACCGCGCAATCCCGCATCGTCTCGACCGCCCCTTTCTGCTTTCGCAAGGGCGAGGGCTATGTCGTGGCGTTCCGCTATGGCGTGGCGGTCCTGATCGGCCTTTCGCCGGAGGAAGAAGAGGAGGCCCTGTCGGGCCTTGCCGGCAATGCGGCCGCCATCGGGACGCGGGAGGAGGAGCGCATCGGCCTGGTGTTCGAGCCTGCCCAGGAAGAGGGGTTGACCGCCGGCGGTGTCCTGCAGATCAAGGAACTCACCGTCGCCCATGTCCTGGTGCTGGCGGACATCCTGGCCAAAAGCGTGGCGCTCGCCTATTACGAACGCGAGATCGCCTCGGTTTTCGACACCATCGAGCCCGCCGCCAGCAGGCTTGCGTCGAGCGGGACGATTCCCAGCGGACGCAAGACGCTGCTCAAACTGGTGGGCTCCGCGCTTCTGACCCAGCACCGCGTGTCGGGCCGCATCGCCTTCGCCGAAAAGCCCGACATCCTGTGGGACCATCCGGAGCTGGAACGGTTCTACGCCCGGCTGGAGGACGAATACGAGATCGTGGAGCGCGGCACTTTGCTGGGCGGCAAGATGAGCGTGATCACCACCGCGGCCCAGGCCTTCACCGACATGATGGACACGGCCCGCTCGATGCGGCTGGAACTCCTGATCGTGATCCTGATCCTGGCGGAGCTGGTGATCGCGGCCGTGGCCCTGTTTCATCCCTGGTGAGGATTGATTGCGGCCGGACTATTGCGCCGTCCAGCCGCCATCGATGGGAATGATCGCGCCGGTGATGGAGCGGGCGCTGTCGGAAGCAAGATAGACCGCCAGGTCCGCCACTTCCTCCACCGTGACGAATTGCTTGGTGGGCTGGGCCTGGAGCAGGACGTCGTTGATCACCTGCTCCCTGGTCAAGCCCCGCGCCGCCATGCGTGTCGGGAATCTGCTTTTCCACCAGCGGCGTCCAGACATAGCCGGGACAGATCGCGTTGACCGTGATGCCGAAGGTCGCGGTCTCCAGCGCGATCGTCTTGGTGAGACCCGCGATGCCGTGCTTGGCGGAGACATAGGCCGCCTTGAAGGGCGAGGCGACCAGGGCGTGGGCCGAGGCGGTGTTGACGATGCGTCCCCATTTTTTCGCCTTCATGCCCGGTAGCGCCGCGCGGATGGCATGGAAGGCGCTCGACAGGTTGATGGCGATGATCTGGTCCCATTTCTCGACCGGGAAATCCTCGACCGGCGAGACGAACTGGATGCCGGCATTGTTGACCAGGATGTCGACGGCGCCCAGCCGCGCCTGGGCGTCGGCGATCATGGCTGCGACCTCCGCGCTCTTGCTCATGTCGGCGCCGGAATAGAGCGCGCGAACGCCGAATTCCCGCGCGATGCCGGAACGCTCCGTTTCAATTGCGTCCGTGTCGCCAAAGCCGTTGAGGACGATGTTGGCGCCCTTACTGGCATAGGCGCGCGCGATGCCGAGCCCGATGCCGCTGGTCGAGCCGGTGACGAGAGCGACCTTGCCTTTGAGCATGCTGAAAATCCTCGTGGTTGACGGGTTGGCTTGTATCACGGCCGGGGTGCAGGCGTGTCCGACAATTTGATGAAAGGCTTAGTCGATAAAGGGCCTAGCCGCGCTGGGGAATGACCGACACCGTCGCGGACACGCGCCGCAGGGAAGACACCGCGGCGACGAAGGATGCGACGGCGCAGGCGGCGATGCCGAACGCCATCGGCTTGGGCGTTCCGTTGGCGAAGAGTCCGGCCAGGGCCATGATCGCCGATCCGATGATCATCTGGAGCGAGCCCATCAGCGCCGAAGCCGTGCCGGCGATGGCGCCATGATGTTCCAGTGCCAGAACGGCGCTGGTGGGGATCACCAGGCCCAGAAAGCCGTAGCCGATGAAGAGCGGCGCCATCAGGGCGATGAGGCTGTTCGCGCCCGTGGCAAACAACACCGCCAAGGTGAGCATGGCGAGGGCGAAGCCGCTTGCCGCCACCCGGATCACCCGTGGCAGGCCGAACTTCTGGGTCAGCATGCCGGTGAGCTGGCTGAAGCCGAAAAAAGATGCCGCGTTCAGCGCGAAACAGAGGCTGAACAGCTTGGGCGTGAGGCCGTAATAATTGATCAGGACAAAGGACGCGCTGCCGAGATAGACGAAGAATGAGGATACGCCCAGCGCTCCCACCAGGACCAGACCGGTGAATTCCCTGTCGCGAAGCAGAAGGCCATAGGCGCTGAAGGCGCTCAGCCAGGAGCTTTCGCCGCGATGTTCGGGCGGGCGGGATTCCTTCAACTGGGTGGCGGCCAGGAGCAAAGCGAGGACGGCCGCGATGGTCAGGACCGCGAATACCCCGCGCCAGCCGAAAGCCGCGATCACGAAACTGCCGGTGAGCGGCGCCAGGATGGGCGAGATGCTGACCGTCAGCATGAGCAGCGACATCAGCCGCGTGGCGTCATGGCCGGTGTGCAGGTCGCGCACGATGGCACGCGGTATCACCATGCCGGCGCAGGCGCCGAAAGCCTGGATCACCCGGAACGCGATCAGGATATTGATGCCGGGAGCGAGCGCGCAGCCGATGCTGCCCACCGCGAAGATCGCGAGCCCCGCATAGATCGGCAGCTTGCGCCCGACGATATCGCTCAAGGGTCCGTAGAAGAGCTGGCAGACGCCGATGACGATGAAGAACACCATCAGGCTCATCTGCACGGCGCCCGGGCCGGCCTGAAGGCTTTTGCCCATCGAGGGCAAAGCGGGCAGGTACATGTCGATTGCGAAAGGGCCGACCGCGGTAATAAGGCCGAGCACGATCGCCATGCGCAGGAAGCGGCGAGTCACTTGGACATCCGTACAGGCGTGGTTGGTGGCGTTATGCCGCTACCGGCTCAGCGTTTCAATGCGACCAGCGCGAAATGGGCGCCCATCGGATCGACGCATTGCACGATCCATTGACCGCCCGGCACTTCGGTCGGTCCCATGATCACCTTGCCGCCCGCCGTCTTGACCCGCTCGGCCGCGGCGTCGATCGCCTCGACATTGAAGTAATAGCCCCAGTTTGGCACAGGGATGACGTCCGGCTTGGTCATCATGCCGCCGACCGGTTCCGCCCCGGTGGCGAAAAGCTGATAGGTGCCCATCGGCCCCATGTCGTGCGCGGTCGCCTTGGTCCAGCCGAACAGTTTTTCGTAGAAGGCGAAGGCGGCCTTCCATTCCACGGCCATCAGTTCGCGCCAACCGACGGTGCCGCTCGCGCCCATGGGAAGCGGCGGGAAGGCTCCGGCGCTCAGTCCCTTGGCCAGCAGGAAGCCCGCGCCCTGCGGATCGGAAACCACCGCCAAGCGGATGATGCCGGGCACATCGCTGGGCGGGCGGTGGACCTTGCCGCCTTCCTTCTCAAGCTGGGCGCACATGGCATCGACATCGTCGGCCCAGATATAGCCCATCCAGCAGGGCGGCATGCCCGTGGCCTGTTCTGGGATCGCCATCAGGCCGGCCACGCCCTGGCCGTTGACGGTGAAGAGGGTGTAGCCCTGGCCCCCGACGCCGGCATCCTGGGTGCCCCATCCGATCACGGCGCTGTAGAACTTCGCCGCCGCCTTGGTGTCGGTGGTCATCACGTCGTACCAGAAGAATTGGCCTTGCTTCATCCTCATCTCCCTTGTTCGACTTCCGGCGGCGGCGGATACTCAACTTGACTTGATATGTTGAAGTCAACATAATTGTTTTGTGACAGATGTTCCCTTCGAGACCACGCTTCTGGTGCGCGACACCTGCCTGTGCCTGGCGGCGCAACGCGCGGCGCGGGCGCTGGCGCGCCGTTTCGACGATGCCTTCCGGCCGCTCGATCTCACCAACGGGCAATTCTCGTTGTTGATGTCGCTGAACCGGCCCAAGCCGCCCAGCATCGCGCCCCTGGCGGAGTTCCTGGCGATGGATCGCACCACGCTCACCGCCGCGCTGAAACCGCTGGAACGGCGAGGGCTCATCGCCATCTCGATTGATCCCGACGACCGGCGCGGACGCCTGCTGCGGCTGACCGCGAAGGGCCGCGGGCTTCTGGCGAAGGCGCTTCCGATCTGGAAGCGGCATCACGCGCTGCTGGAACAGCAGACGGGGCCGGCCGACGGCTTGCGCAAGGATCTGAATTTGCTGGCGCGGAGCGGCAGCTAGCTTCGCGGCCGTCCGCTCATCCGGGTGAGTTGTTTCTGGCCCATCGCCGTCGCCAGCATATTGCTGGTCTCGTCAAAGCCGAGCGCGGCAGGCTCGAGGAAAATCAGGTGGCCGCCGGTCAACAGGATATCGACCCGGAGGGGCTTCCCATGACGTCGGTCTCGACACGCTGAACCGCTCCGACTGGTCCTGGGCAGGCGCTCAGTCCTTACATGCCGCGCGGATAGTTCTGTCCGGCTTGTGGCGGGGCGGAATTCAACATTCCGGATTCGACGACGTAAAGAGCGGCGCCGCCCACAAGTAGGGCGATCACGACCCATGCCACGATTTTCGAACCTTTGCTTGGCGCTTCTTCAGTGTGGTGAAATTCTCCCAGACCGCTCATCGTTTCCTCCTAGGTTCGCCCGGCTTGGGGCGGATTGTTTCGTATGGCTTCTCCGTACCTGATCGATGCCTCTTATCCCCGCAGTCTCCCGCCGGGAACGACGCACACAACAATATCACCAGATTGCCGTTTTTGCAGCGGAACTCCGACAAATTTGGCACGAAACCGGCCGGGACGCGGGCATGGGTCAGGCTGGCACAGGGAAGGCCGGCAAAAAAGCACTGGAATGGCGGGCATCCACTGGTGCCGCCTCGGCGCTTTGTGATGAAATGATCGTGCAGGGGCTCGCGAGAGGAGACGGCGATGATTTCCCGTCATTGTATTGTTCCATCTGTCTTGACACTGGCGATCATGCCGGCCGCGGCCCAGCCGGCGGCGCCTGCCTCACCCGGCAACCAGTGTTTTTCCACCGCCCAGTTCGAGAATTGGCGGGCCGCCGACGCCAAGACGATCTATATCCGCGTCCGCGGGAACCATTTCTATCGCCTTGGCATGGGTGGCGAATGTTCCGTGGCGCTCCTGCCCGGCGCGCAACTGGTCACGGTCTTTCGCGGCTCCAACCTTGTCTGCTCGGCGCTCGACTGGGACTTGAAAGTGCGCCCCGGACTCCATGAGATCCCGGAGCCGTGTATCGTCAAAACGATGACGGAATTGTCGCCCGCCGAAGCGGCGGCTTTGCCTGTCAAGGCCCGGCCCTAGGCTGCGCTATTCGCCTGTCGCGGATTCGCGTCCGGCCGGCGCCGAGACCGGCGAGCCACCCAGCGCCAGATAAAGCTCCGCAGTATCCATCAGGCGCTGCGCCGTTGCGCGCGCCAGGCCCAGCCGCGCCTGCGCGTTGCGGCGCTCGGCGTCGATCACGTCCAGGATTCCGGAATTGCCCGCCTCGTAACTCTTGCGCGCCAGATCGAGCGACTGCGATGCCGTATCCGCCGCCGCGGCCTGGGCATGAAGGCGGTCGGCGTCATTGGACAGCGCCTGCAGGCGGTCGGCGACGTCGCCGAACGCGGTCAGGATGGTCTGGCGATACACCGCCAACGCGGCCTTGTAATTGTCGATCGCGGCGCGGCGTTCGGCATTGAGCCGTCCGCCATTGAAGATCGGCTGGGTAAGATTGGCGGCGAGAGCATAGGCGTTGCTGATGCTGTTGAACAATTCTCCCGGCGTCAGCGCTTGCTGGGTTACCGTCGCGGTGAGGTTGAGGTTGGGATAGAGGTTGGCGGTGGCCACGCCGATGGCGGCGCTGGCGGCATGAAGCTGGGCTTCGGCGGCTTGGATATCGGCGCGCCGGTGCACCAGTTCCGACGGCAGGCTGACCGGGAGTTCGCCCGGCAGGGTGAAATCGGAAAGCGCGAATTCGGGCGGCGACCATTCGGCCGGCGCCTTGCCGGCCAGGATCGCCAGCGCATGCCGCGCTACCACTTCCTGCTGGCGCAGGTCCGGCAGAAGGGCCCGGTCTTCAGCCAGCTGGCTCTGGGCGGTGACCAGTTGAACTTTGGTGCCCGATCCCGCCGTGATCGCCGACTGCACCAGGCCGACATTGCGTTCGTCATCGGCGATGATGCCGGTCAGCGCCTCAAGCTGGGCGCGAGCCGCGGCCAGCGCCAGCGCCTCGGCGGCGACATGGGCGCTCAGCGACTGATAGGCGGCGTCGAGTTCGAAGCCTTGATATTCGAGCAGCGCCTGGCGCTCCTCGACCATGCGCTTGTCGCCGCCGAACAGGTCCAGGGGAAAGCTTACCGTCGGCCCGACCGAATAATAGGCGAAGGGCGGCACCGTGAAGTTCAACGGCCCGAACAGCGAGCGTCCGTATTTCTGGTAGCCGGCGGTGCCCCCCAGGGAGACCTGCGGCAGGAGCGCGCCTTCGGCCGCGTTGACCTCTTCCTCGGCCTGGGCCATGCGCTGGCGCGCGGCTTCGACGTCTTGGTTGCCGGAAAGCGCTTGCCTGATCACGCCGTCCAGCGGCGGCGATTGGAAACCCGCCCACCAGTCGCCCGCGATCTTCTGGCCCAGCGCCAGGCGCTGATCGTCCGGCGGCGCGGCGTCGTCCTTCGGCGGCATAGGTGGAAACCGCCGGCGGCGCCGGCGTCTTGAAATCGGGACCGACCGTGCAGGCCGACAGCAACAGGGCGGATAGGAGAGGAAAGCTCGCGCGTCTCATTCCACCACCGCATGGCTGCCGCCCGCCGGCCGCACTTTCTTGATCAGGAACAGGAAGGGAATGGTCGCCAAGGTCAGGATCATCATCAACTGGAAATCGTCGATATAGGCCATCATCGCCGCCTGGTTGGAGATGGTGCCGTTCAGCCCTAACAGCCCCTGCATCGTGTCCAGGTTGAAGTGCGCGGCGGCGGCGGCTTGATTGCCGGCGGCGTTATAGGGCGTGATATTCGCGGCGAGCGAGGCATGCAGCTTCTGCGTGTTCTGGGTGAGAAGAAAAAACACGACCGAAATGCCGATGGAGCTGCCGACATTGCGCAGCAGGTTGAAAAACGACGTGCCTTCGTTGCGCAGGTGAGCCGGCAGGGTGGTGAAGGCGACCGCCGATAGCGGCACCCAGACCAGGCCGACGCCGAAGCCCTGCAGGATGCCGGAGATGATGATCGGCCAGCTGTTCATCTGCAGGGAGAATTGCGTCATCTGCCACAGCGAAAAGGCGGTCAGCGCCAGCCCGATGGCGATGATGTAGCGCGCATCGAAGCGCGACACCAGCCGGCCCACCACGATCATGGCGATCATGGTGCCCGCGCCGCGCGGCGCCGTCACCAATCCCGTCAGCACCACCGGATATTGCATCTGGTTCTGCAAGAGCGGCGGCACCAGCGCCAGGGTGGCGAACAGGACCACGCCCACCACGAAGATGAAGATGTTGGAGGCGACGAAATTGCGGTCCTGGAACAGATGCGGATTGAGAAAGGGTTTTGCGTAGGAAAAGGTGTGAACCAGGAACAGATAAAGGGCGACGCCGGCGACAATCGCTTCGATCGTGATCTCGCGCGACGAGAACCAATCCAGAAGCTGGCCCCGGTCCAGCATCAGCTGCAGCGCAGTGATGAAGACACTCAGGCTGATGAAACCGAAGAAATCGAAACGCGATCCTTGGGCGTTGCGATTTTCCGGCAAGGTGAAATAGAGGCCGATGAAGGCCAGTATGCCGATCGGCAGGTTGATGTAGAACACCCAGCGCCAGGTGTAATTCTCGGTCAGCCAGCCGCCCAGCGCCGGTCCCAGGATCGGACCCATGATGACGCCGATGCCCCAGATCGCCATGGCGCGGCCGAAATCCTTGGGCGGGTTGATGTCGAACAGCACCGCCTGCGACAGGGGCACCAGCGCCGCGCCGCACACCCCCTGCAGGAAGCGGAACAGCACGATCTGCGGCAGCGATACCGCCAGCCCGCACAGGGCCGAAGCCACCGTGAAGCTGAAGATCGAGATCAGGAACACTCTGCGCCGCCCGAACTGTCCGGCCAGCCAGCCGGTCAGCGGAATGGTGATGGCGGCCGCGACGATATAAGAGGTGAGCACCCAGCCCATCTCGTCCTGGGTGGCCGACAGGGTGCCTTGCATGTGCGGAAGGGCGACATTGGCGATGGTGGTGTCCAGCGCCTGCATGATGGTCGCCGCCATGACGGACAAAGTGATCAGGCCATGAAAGCGGACGCGGCCTGCGGCTTTGGGCGAGGGCGGCGCGGCCACTTCCGCCGTTCGATCCAAAGTGTCTTCTGCCGATTTGTCGGGCATGCGCGTCAGTTCCAGAAGGCCAGGGAACGATGATGTTCGGTATCGACTTCCGCGTTCACGCTCATGCCCGCGGCCAGCGGCAGGCCGCCACTGTCGTCGATCGACAAGCGGACCGGCAGGCGCTGCACCACCTTGACCCAATTGCCGGAGGAATTTTCCGGCGGCAGCAGCGAGAAGCTTGATCCGGTGCCGGGGCTGGTCGACAGCACCGTGGCCTTGAAGGTCTTGCCCGGATAGGCGTCCACGGTGAAGGTGGCGTGCTGACCGGGCCGCATATGGGTAAGGTCGGTTTCCTTGAAATTGGCTTCGACCCAGACATCGCGATCGCTCATCAGGGCGAACAGGGGCGTGGCGGCATTGATATGGTCGCCGATCTGAATCTGGTCGACCTTGGCGACGATGCCGTCCATCGATGCATGCACCACGGTGAAGGAAAGGTCGAGAAGCGCGCGGTCGAGCGCGGCCTGGGCCTGGCGCACGATCGGCAGGCTTTCCGGCGTCGCGTCGGCATTGCCGCCCAGATCGGCCAGGGCGCTGGCCGTCTGCTGCTGGGCCGCGGCCAGTTGCTGCTGGGCGGATTGAAATCCGGTCTTGGCCTGGTCGAGCTGGGCGCGCGAGGAAATGCCTTGCGTCTGCAGCTCGGTCTGGCGATTGAACTCGCGCTGCTGGTAGGCGAGCGTGTTGCGCGCCGCCGCTTCATCGGCCAGCCGTTGGCGGTAGTCCGCCTTGAGCGCCGGCACCTTGATCATGGCGGCGGCCAGCTGCGCCCTGGCGTCGGCGACCGCGATGTTGAAACGGGCGGGGTCCAGGCGAAACAGCACATCGCCTTTCTTGACATGCTGGTTGTCGCGCACATCGATCTCGGCGATGCGGCCCGAGACTTCCGTGCTGATATCCGCCCGCGCCGCCTGCACATAGGCATCGTCGGTCGAAACATAGCGCCCGCCCGTCAGATAGAAGAAGAGGCCTACCACCAGGACGAGCACGGGCCCGCCGATCAGGAGCATGCGGCGATTGCGCGCGATCCAGCTTCTGGGCTGTGGGTCCGTATTGGAATTCGACATGGGGGGTCCGGGAAGGGTATCGCGCCAGCCCTATAGCGGTTTGGCCGACAATCAGCCAGCCCGCGCCGTGGATAGCAGTCAATCAGATGGGCGATAGTCGGCAATATTGCCCAATTGCGCCCTTGGCGTTGCCGGTGTCAGCATCTGGACGGTTGGAGCGGCAAGGCGCGCCCGCGATTGCTAGAGATAAGGCATCAATAACCGTGCGGCGGCGTCCCTGAGGCGGACCGGGACGGGCCGGGCGGCCAATTCGCCATAGCTGACCTTGCGGGCTTTGGCGATTTTGGCGTCGATGATGGCATCCAGTTCGGCGGTCAGTCCGGACTCGTAGCATTCCAGATCATATTCGAAATTGAGCCGGAAACTGCGGGCATCCCAGTTGGAACTTCCGATCAGCGACCATTCGCCGTCCATGGTCACGAGCTTGGAATGATCGAAAGGCAGCGGGCTCATATAGATGTTGGCCGCGATGTGCCGGAAGAAGCGCAAATGCGCCCGCATCGCCCAGTCCAGAAAGGCGTAATCGCAATGCTCGGGGATGACGATGTCGACGATCACGCCGCGCATGCAGGCCTGTCCGATGGCGAATTGCAGGCGCTGGTCGGGAAGAAAATAGGGCGTGACGATGCGAATGCGGGTCTTGGCCAGGGTCAGCGCCGCGCCCAGGAGCATTTCGATCTTGTAGATGTCGGCGTCGGGACCGGAGCGCAGGCCGCGCGCCAGCACTGCGCCGCGATCGCTCAGCGGCGGCCACCAGAAATCCTGCTCCAAGCTCTCCTCGGTGGTGAAGGTCCAGTCCCGGGCGAAGGCCTCCATCAGCGAGCGCGCCACCGGCCCCTCGACCTGGAAATGAATGTCATCGACATAATCGTGATCGGCCAGCCGGCGGGAATATTCCGCCCCGATATTCATGCCGCCCATGAAAGCGGTGGCTCCATCCACCACCAAAAGCTTGCGGTGGTTGCGCATGTTGAGGAAAGGCATGCGCCACGGCAGCCAGGTGTGCAGGAAGCGCGCGGCGAAGATGCCGGCCGATTTGAGCCGGTAAAGCGCTTTGGGAAAAATATAGCCGATGCCGACGCTGTCGAGCAGCACGCGGATTTCGATGCCGCGCTTGCGCGCCGCGATCAGGGCCTCGGTGAAATCCCGCCCGGCGGTATCGTCGCGGTAGATATAGGACGTCAGGGCGATGCAGCTTTTGGCCCCGCCAATCGCCTTCAGCATGGCGGCGTAGGCATCGTCGCCGCCTTGGAATATCGAGATTCCGTTGCCGGCGACGAGTGGGCTTTCGGTGACATGCCGCCCCACCCTGGCCAGGGTCGCGATATTGGCGCTGCAGATCGGTTCGACGCCCGGGGTGGACTGTTTGGCCTGCGAATCGTCGAGTTTGCCCAGCTTCAGGGCGCGCCGCGTCACTCGGTTGATCCCGAACATGTAATAGAGCAGGGAGCCGAAAATCGGCGACAGCCAGGCGGCGGCGATCCATCCCAGCGCGCCGCGAACGTCGCTTTTCTTCAGCAGAACATCGGCCGTCACCAGGCCCGCCAGGAGCACATAGACGCATGCCGCCAGCGCCTCGATCACCGGCGATGGCCAGGCTATGGCAATGGGAAACATATCATGCCCGGTCCGTTCTCATGCCAGGGAGGTTCGCGTTCCCCGGTCGGAGTTTGCCTTGAAAAATTTGCATCCGTCATCAAATAAGAAAGGGATTTCCTTGTATCATGGCGGTCATGATGGGACCTAAATCTCGGGTCGCCCCACGGGAATTGGGCGGCAGCTTCAGAGTTGCAAGCTGGAATCTGCTGCGCCGCGTCGGCGCGGAGGCGGAGGACGTCGCCAGATTGATCCACGCCTGCCGCCCGGACTTGCTGCTGCTGCAGGAGGCGACGGAAGAGATCGCCGCGCTGCCCTCCCTGGTGGGCGGACATTTTTTCCGCCATCCCATGCAGAAGCGCATCTACGGGCTGGCGGCCTGGAGCCCGCATCCATTTCCCCTGACCTCGGCGCTCAGGCTTCCCGCCTCGGTGCTGCCCGGACGGGTCCCGCCCCGGATCGCGCAGATCGTGAAATTCCAGGGCATCAGCTTCGCCAATGTCCATCTCTCGCACGGTCAATTCCTCAACCGTTTTCAACTGCTTCACATCGCCTATGCGCTGGAGGGTCCGGCGGTCATCATGGGAGACTTCAACGCGGTGGGGCCCATTCGGGTGCCGGGTTTCCGCGATGTCGGGCCGCGCAAGCGCACCCACAGGGCCAGCAACATCGTCTCGCTCCGGCTCGATCGCTGCATCACGCGCGATGTCCGCTGCCTTGGCGCGGAGGTGTTGGAAAAGGGCCCCTCCGACCATCACCCGATCCTGCTGGAACTGTCCGCGATCTCCGCAGTGGCGCCGGCTCAATCCATCGGCTTGTGAGACGTCCTAGCCGTTATCGACGCCTGGCGCCCGCGTGACCCAGAGAAGGGCGATGAAGAAGCCCTTGGCCCGTGGCAGCAGCGTCAGCGACAGGCCGGTATAAAGTGCCGCCCAGGCGAACACGCCGGCCCAGAAGGGCATGATGGTTTCCAAATTCACGAAGAAGATCAGCGGAAGAAAAATATGGCCGACCACGATGATGGTCGCCCAGGGCGCGGCGTCGTCGGCCCGGATGCGCCCGAACTGGGCGCCGCAGACGGCACAGGACTGCACCTGCTTGAGATAGCTCATGAAAAGCCGGGTCTTGCCGCAACTGGGGCAGCGGCCGAGAAGCCCGCGCCGGACCGCCAGGCCCAAGGGAATCTCAGCTGGCATCGGCAGCGCCAAGATTCCACTTTCCATACCTTCCTCCATACATTATTAACATACAATCTACTGATATATGGAAACGGCGGTTCGCACAATGCCGAAAGCGTCGCATGCGACATTCTGGATGCCTCGGCTCCGCCGGGGCGGCGGGCCGGTCTATCTGGCGATCGCCGAGGCCATCGCGGCCGATATCGCGGACGGAAGCCTGCAGCCGGGCATGCGACTGCCGCCGCAACGCGCGCTGGCCGACGCGCTGGGGATCGATTTCACCACCGTGACGCGCGCCTATGCCGAAGCGGGCAAGCGCGGACTGGTCGAGGGGAGAGTTGGACACGGCACCTATGTCCGGCTGCGGCAGAAGCAGACGCCGCCGGCGCCGGGGCGTCCCATCGACGTCAGCATGAATCTTCCGCCCCGTTTCGAGGACGCGGCTCTGAACGCACGCATGCAAGCGGGGATAGAAGAAGTCGCAAGCCAGGGACTGGATCTGCTTCTCGCCTACCAGGATCCGGGCGGCACGGAATGGGATCGAAGCGCGGGCGCGGAATGGATTCAGTCGCGTCTGCCGGGCGTCATCGCGGATCGCATCGCCATCTGTCCCGGCACGCAGGGAGCGCTGGTGGTGGCGCTCGATCTTCTGGCCGGGCGCGGCGACACGGTATGCGCGGAGGCGCTGGCCTATCCCGGATTTCTGGCGCTGGCCGCGCATCTGGGCATTCAGGTGCAGCCCGTGGCGATGGATGACGATGGGCTGTTGCCGGACAGTTTCGAGGCCGTGTGCAAGACGCATCGTCCCAAGGCACTTTACTGCACCCCGACCTTCCACAATCCCACGACCGCGACCATTCCCCTGGCGCGCCGGCGGCGGCTTGTCGAAATCGCCCGCCGCCATGATGTCGCGATCATCGAGGACGATGCCTATGGCGCGTTGCCCCGCGTGCCGGTCGCGACGCTTGCGGCGCTGGCGCCCGATTGCGTCTATCACATCGCCGGTCTTTCCAAATGTCTCTCGCCGGCCTTGCGCATCGCCTATCTGGTCTTGCCGGATGCGCGCACGCGCGCGCGGGCGGCCAACGCCATTCGCGCCTTTGCCGGCATGGCGTCGCCGCTGAGCGCCGCCATCGTCACGCGCTGGATGGAAGAGGGGACCGCCGCCGCGATCCTTTCGGCCATCCGGGGCGAGACCGCGGCGCGTCAGGCGATCGCCGCAAAACTCCTGCCCGACGCGGCGACCGATCCGGAATGTTTTCACGCCTGGCTCAAGCTCCCCAAAGGCTGGACGGCCGGCGCGCTGGCCAGCCGCGCGCGGCCTGGAAGGGGTGGGACTGGTGACGGCGGATGTGTTCGCGGTCGACGGTGCGCCGCAAGCGGTCCGCATCGGCCTGGGCGCGCCGCGCAGCCGCATGGAACTGACCCACGGGCTGGAAATCCTGGCGGACCTGCTGCAACGCCCACCCGGAAGCTCGTCGAGCATCGTCTGACGCAGGCGCGCCGCGCGGCTTTATCCGGGGTGGTTGAATTCCATCGTCGAGATGCGCTGCAAGGTCTTGCGCAGCGCCGACGCTTCGTTCTCGCCAAATTCCTTTTCGAAGGCGTGCTGGACCTTCCGCCAGATCGTGAGGCCTCGGGCGAACAGCGCCTGGCCGCTTCTGGTGACGCTGACTTCCCGGCTGCGCCGGTCCTTGCCGACCGCAATCCGCACGAGGCCGCGCGCCTTGCAGCGGGCGCAAATTATGCCCGATTGTCGCGCGATCCATCACCATCAGTTCGGCCAGGACGTTCAGCGTGACGGGCCCGTACCTCTTGCACATCGCCAGAAGCTGAAATTGCGTGGCGCGCAGATCGATTTCCGCCATGGCATGATCGTAAAGCTGGGTCACGCGCCGCGTCGCCTGCCTGAGCGACAGGCAATTGCATTTGACGTCCATCCACCATTCCCGTCGCGGCGCGAAAGCGAACAGCCGCCGTCGCTTTGTTCAGGAATAGGACGGGTCCGTCATTTCGGCAAGAAGAACCGCGAATGGACCCCAGGCGGTTCAGCGCGCACCCTTCACGTCCGCGGGCGTGACCGCGTCGGTATAGGCATTGCCGAAATGCGTGCGCACATAGTTGACGACATCGGCGATCTGCCGATCGCTGAAGGCGTCGCCGAAAGCCGGCATCGCCTTCTGGCCATGGATCACCACCGCGACCGGATAGCCTGCAATTTCGAGTTTGGGATTGCGGGCAAGCGCGGGATACATCCCCGCACCTGCCGCGCCTCCGGCGTCGGGCATGTGACAGTCCTGGCAGACGCCCTTGAAGATCGCTTCGCCGCCCTGTTGCGGCAAGCGCGCGGGCGGGCCGCCGAACTGGGCATAGGTGCCGGACGAGAGCAGCAGAGTCGCCGCAAGAACGAAGCCGACAATCAGGCCGGTATTTTTCATAATCATCTCCCGATCAGGCCGTGAGGATGCGCTGATGCAGCCGCTTGATCGCGTCCAGCGAAGACAGGACCGCGCCTTCCTGCCAGGCCGGCAGGCGCGAGCAATGCTCGCCCGCCAGCACGATCCGGTTATCCACGGCGCACATATTGTCGTAGTGCCTGGCGCGGTTCTCATCCGTCCAGCCGCCCGAGCACCCCAAGGTCCAGGGCACGCGATGCCAGGATACCGCCACCCCGTTCTGGAATTCCTTGGTGTATTGCGGATGAATCCGTCGCGCCCTGTTCGAGCGCGGTCTTGATCTGGTCCTGCGCCGACATGGCTTCGAAACTGTAGGTGTCCATGCTCTGGAAGGCATAGGCGCCCAGCAGCACCGCGGGTCCCTTCCTGAAGAAGCCGTTCGAAGGATAGCCGATGTTGAAGATTTGCTGGTCGGTATTGGTGACGCCGCCATAAATGGCTTCGTCCTCTTCCCAGAAGCGCCGCTTGAACTGCAGCCCCACCTTGGCGGCGGGAATATAGGAGAGCGAATTGATGGCGTTGCGCATCGGCGCGCCCACATTCATGGGAATCTGGCTCAGGACCGAGGCGGGAATGGTGCAGACGCACCAATCGGCATGCGCCGTCTGGGGCGCGCCGCCTTTCTTGGTATCGACATAGGTCGCGGTGACGCCCTTGTCATCCTGGCGGATGCTGGTGACCTTGCAATCATACTTGATCACGCCGTTCAGCACCTTGCCGAAGGCCTTGCCGATCATGCCCATGCCGCCGACCGGTTGGAAAAGCTGACCCTGGAAATCCATGATCTTGGCCAGGAATTGCGACAGCCACATCGAGGAGTTGAACAACTCCTTGCGCGCCATGGGATCGGAATTCGACCTGTGCCGAGTTCAGACCGCCGCCGGGAGGGATGTCATAGCCGCGCACATTGCTGACGGCGTCGCTCTTTTTGTATTCGTAATTCTGGTCGAGCACGCCCCATCGCCGCAGCATGCGCAGCAGGCCGTCCTTTTCGTCCTTGTCGATGAGATCGTCGAGCTTGTCCTGGCTGGTGGCCTTGGCCAGGAGTTCGGCGATATATCCGTCATAGTCGGCCACGACTTCGCGGTAACGCTTGGGCGCGCCGCCGAAGGCCCTGGTCGAGTGGACATAGGCATTGTTGTTGACCATCACGAAGGTCTCCAGCGCCACATTGAGCAGCTGGCAGTAATGAAGAAGGCCCTGGTGATGATAGGGAATGCGCCAGGGACCGGGATTGAAATAAAGCCCCTTGTCGAACCGCACCTTCTGGGTGACGCCGCCCATTTCGGTATAGGTGTCGCCGCCATAGAGCGACCAATTCCGCCCGCCAGGCCGGTCGTTATATTCCAGGATCTGGACCTTGTAGCCGGCCTTGCGCAGTTCGTAAGCCGCGATCATGCCGGCCAGCCCCGCGCCCAGAATCAATACCGAGGCGCCTTTCGGCGCTCCGGAAAGCCTGATCGGGCCGTTGAAATCGGACGTGGCGGCATAGCCCATCTCCACCATCGCCTGATACATCGCCGCACCCCCGGCGCCGGCACCGATCAGCTTCAACAGCGAACGGCGGCTGACGGGGCCTTCGATCTGGCTTGTCACGAATAATTCTCCCTTTGGACCGGACGGCGCGCATCCGATTCAGGTACCGTGCGATTCCCGCAAATACGTGCATATGCCCGCAACAATAGGAGCATATGCACCAAATTGATTGGCGCACAACAGCGCTTACATATTCTTTACAAAAATCCGGCCGACGCTGACCGGCGCGAAATTCCCGTTTGCAAAAATGGCATACCGGCAATGAGCTTGCGGCGGCGCAATTAGGGGCATATACCCTTATCTCGGGAGGCGCCGGATTAGTTCGATGCCGGCAACCGCTCGCGAATACAGTCGGTTCATCCGCCGAACCTCCGCGAACTCCGCCTCCGGCGAATCGATGACGCCGGAGGCGATTTTTTGGAGAGGGCGGATTTCCGAAGGCGGGGAAAAACCCCTCATTCAACCCGGTTGCTGCCGAGCCCGGCATGCAATAAGGACCGCTTATGTTGCTGTCGCGCTTCTTCATCGACCGGCCGGTCTTTGCCTGGGTCATCGCCATCGTCATCATGTTGGCGGGAGCAATTTCGGCTTTCAGCCTGCCGGTGGCGCAATATCCCACCATTGCGCCGCCGGCCGTGGTGGTGAATGCGATCTATCCCGGTGCCGACGCCGCCACTTTACAGAATTCCGTGACCCAGGTGATCGAGCAGCAGCTCACGGGCCTGGACAATCTTCTTTACTTCGCCTCCACGTCCAACGCCGACGGCACCGTGGCGATCACCGCCACTTTCGCGCCGGGAACGGACCCCGACATCGCCCAGGTGCAGGTTCAGAACAAGGTGCAGCAGGCGGTGGCGCAATTGCCCGCCCAGGTGCAGCAATTGGGTGTGACGGTCGCCAAGGCCCAGGCGAACTTCCTGCTCTTGGTTGGCATGTATGACGAGTTCCGACCGGTTCACCAGCAGGGACGTCGCCGATTTCATTATCTCCAAGCTGCAGGACTCCCTGTTGCGCGTGCCTGGCGTCGGTACCGCCATCGTGTTCGGATCGCCCTATGCGATGCGCATCTGGCTGGACCCCTACAAGCTGCACGATTACGCGCTGCAGCCCTCGGATATCCGCGCCGCCGTCCAGGCCCAGAATGTTCAGGTCTCCGCCGGTTCGATCGGCGGCCAGCCTGCAGTCCCGGGCCAGGCCTTGAACGCCACCGTCACCGCCCAGTCGCAGCTGCAGAGGCCGGAGCAGTTCCGCAACATCATCCTGAAGACCACGCCAAACGGCGCGGTCGTGCATCTGTCGGATGTGGCGCGTGTCGAACTCGGCACCGACAATTACGGCATTGTCGCCCAGATGAACGGCCATCCCGCCGCGGGTATCGCCATCACGCCGGCACCGGGCGCCAATGCGCTCAAGCTGGTCGACGCGGTGAAGGGCCGCGCCTTGGCGATGGAATCCACTTTTCCGCCCGGCTTCAAACTGGTTTTCCCGGTCGACAATACCGATTTCATCCGGCTTTCGATTCGCGATGTGGCCGAGACCCTGGCCGAGGCCATCCTGCTTGTCATTCTGGTCATGTATGTTTTCCTGCAGAACTGGCGCACCACCCTGGTGCCGGCGGTGGCGGTGCCGGTGGTGCTGTTGGGCACTTTCGGCGTGCTGGCGATGGTGGGCTATTCGATCAACACCCTGACCTTGTTCGCATTGGTTTTGGTCATTGGACTTCTGGTCGACGACGCCATCGTGGTGGTGGAGAATGTCGAGCGCATCATGCGCGAGGAAGGCTTGGGCCCGCGCGATGCGACCTTGCGGTCGATGAAGGAGATCACCGGCGCGTTGATCGGCATCGGCCTGGTGCTGACGGCGGTATTCCTGCCGATGGCCTTTTTCGGCGGCTCGACCGGCGTGATCTACCGCCAATTCTCGGTCACCATCGTCTCGGCCATGTTGCTGTCGATCATGTGCGCCCTGATCCTGACGCCGGCGCTCTGCGCCACCTTGCTGAAGCCGATCGAAGGCGGTCAGCACCAGCATGCCGGCGGCCTCTTGGGCCGCTTCTTCAACTGGTTCAATCTCAGCTTCGAAAGCACCCGCGAAGCCTATCGCCGCACCCTGGAACAAGTGCTGAACCGCACCAAATCCGTCATGCTGGCCTATGTCCTTATCCTGGCGGCTCTCGGAGGGCTGTTTGCTTATCTGCCCACCGGATTTCTGCCCGACGAGGATCAAGGCGTTCTTATCAATCTGCTGAACTTGCCTTCGGGGTCCACGCAGCAGAGCACCATGGCGGTGGCGCAGAAGGTCGCTCAGCATTACATCAAGGACGAAGCCAAGAATGTCGATTTTGCCTTCGCCATCGCCGGGTTCAGTTTTCTGGGGGTAGGCCAGAATACCGGTATCGCTTTCGTCAAGCTGCGCGACTGGAGCGATCGTCCAGGCGAGCAGAATGCTTCGCCCGCGATGGCCCGACGGGCCATGCTCCTGTTCCGCCGCACCATAACCGAGGCCCAGGTCTTCCCGCTGGTGCCGCCCGCCGTGCGCGAGCTTGGCGTATCCACCGGTTTCGACCTGGAGATGGAGGACCGGGCCAATCTGGGCCATGCCGGCCTGATCCAGGCCCGCAACATGCTTCTGCGCCTGGCGGCGCGCGATCCCAAGCTTCAGTCGGTGCGCCCGGCCAGCCTGGACGATGCCCAGCAGCTTCATATCGACGTCAATCAGGAAAAGGCCAATGCGCTGGGCGTTGCCACCGCCGACATCAATTCCACTTTGTCGGCGGCCTGGGGCGGCTCCTTCGTCAACAATTTCATCGACCGCGACCGCGTCAAGCGCGTCTATATGCAGGGCGATGCGTCCTATCGCATGACGCCGGAGGATTTGAACCGCTGGTATGTGCGCAGCAATACCGGCACCATGGCGCCCTTCTCGTCCTTCGCGCGCGCCAGCTGGACCCTGGGCCCCGCCTCTCTCACCCGCTATAACGGCCTGCCTTCGATCGAAATCCAGGGGCAGGGCGCGCCCGGCGTCAGTTCCGGCACGGCGCTGGCTGAGATGGACAAGCTGTTTCAAGCAGCTGCCCAAGGGCATCGGTTATGAGTTGACGGGACTCTCATTCCAGGAACAGCAATCCGGCGCACAAGCGCCCGCGCTTTATGGGCTTTCCATCCTCATCATCTATCTCTGCCTGTCGGCGCTTTATGAAAGCTGGGCGATCCCGCTGTCGGTCATGCTCGTCATCCCCTTGGGCGTGATCGGCGCGGTGGCGGCGGCCAGTCTGCGCGGCCTGTTCAACGACATCTATTTCCAGGTCGGTCTGCTCGCCACCATCGGACTGTCGGCCAAGAACGCAATCCTGATCGTGGAATTCGCGGTGGACGGCGAAAAGCGAGGCTTGAAGGCGCGCGATGCGGCCGTCGAGGCCGCGCGCCTGCGCCTTCGTCCCATCCTGATGACGTCCATCGCCTTCATCGCCGGCGTTTCGCCGCTGGCGCTGGCCACTGGCGCGGGCGCGCACAGCCAGAACGATATCGGCACCGGCGTGATCGGCGGCATGCTGACGGCGACGGTGCTGGCGATCTTTTTCGTGCCGGTCTTCTTCCAGCTGGTCAACCGCGGCCTGCAGCACCATGAATAGGCCGGCTCTGCGCCGATCCTTCGGAGACGGCCGGGATATTTCCGGCGGGAAATTTATCCGTTTGGAATTCTTGTAAGTATCTGAAATCACGAAAAGATATCCAGTTTCGCTCCCATTCGTCCGGTTTATCTTTTACAGCGACATCAGTGTCATTGCCGGGTCAGCCGGTTATGGCTAATCCTGTGGCCACCGGCGGCCCGAAACGCCGAAAACGGGGAAGGATCTCATGAAAATACTTGCCGCAGCTTTGCTTCTGACGATTGCCGCCACGCCGGTACTGGCGGACGAATCCGCAGGATTGACCTTGCCGAAAGGCTTTCACGCCACCGTGGTGGCCGAAGGACTGGGGGGAGGCGCCCGCCATGTCGCCGTCCGCAGCAATGGTGATGTCTATATTTCCACCAGGCGTGAGCGTGATGGCGGCGCCTCGGCCGGCGTCATCGCGCTGAAGCTGGACCGCAATCACAAGATCGTGGAGACGCAGCATTTCGGTGATGTCGATGGCGGCACCGGCATGCGCCTCTACAAGGGCGCGCTGTATGTCGCATCCAAGACCACGCTTTATCGCTACAAATTCAAGGGCGACGAACTGGTGCCGAGCGCGGCGCCCGAGGTGATCGTGGACGGCATGCCGCCCACCGGCCATACCAATATCGGCATCGCCTTCGACGGCAAGGGCGGCCTTTACATGTCCGTGGCGGGCGAGGGCAATATCTGCACCGATCCCAACACGCCCAAGGGCCAGCGGCCGGTGGGGCTCAAGCCTTGCCCGTCATTGACCGGGCGCGCGGGCGTGTGGCGTTTCGATGCCGAGAAGACCAACCAGAAATTCCCCGCCGATGGCGAGCAGATCGGCACCGGCGTGCGCGACATGATGGCGGTGGACTGGTCGCCTGAGTTGAAGGGCTTTTATGGCGTGATGCAGGATCGCAACGGCACCTCGCGCACCTTCGCCGACGCGGTTTCCAATGAGGCCGATGCCGACGCGATCGCCGAGGAGATGCATCGCATCGACAAGGGCGCAAATCTGGGCTGGCCTTACACCTATTATGACCGCGACCTGAAGCTGCGCGTGACGGCGCCGGAGTATGGCGGCGACGGCAAGACGCCAGCGGAGGGCAATTATTCCACGCCGGTGGTACCGTTCGCCGCGCATCAATCGCCGGTGGATCTGATGTTCTATGAGGGCAAGCAATTCCCGAAGGAATATCGCGGCGGCGCTTTTGTCGCGTTCCAGGGCGGCTCGGGTCCGCAAGTGCCCAATGGCCGCCATGGTTACAACGTGACCTTCGTGCCGTTCGACAAATCCGGCAAACCCGGCGAGCCGCAAATCTTCGCCAACAATTTTGCCGGTCCTGATCCCGCGGATCGCAATACCGGCAAGGCGGCCTATCGTCCCAGCGGTCTGGCGACCGGATCCGACGGTTCGCTGTATGTGGTGGATACGCTGAAGGGCCGTCTCTGGCGCATTTCCTATGACGGGAAGAACTAGCTCATCCCCTTCTTGCTAAAGGCGGCGGGCCGGAAAGACAGCTTCCGGCCCGTTTGCATATGAGAAGCTATCAAGAGCAACGGATCAGATAGTTTGAATCGGATAGCGATAGCTTTGCGGCTTAATCGCATTCTCAGTATTACCAAATTGTATTATGGACCGGCGCGTATGCTTTGACGGCCCGCGCATTAATGGCTTCCGGATCGGCCGATCTCACTGCAGACTGGATTTTCAGCGAGGCTTGATTCAAGGGAGAATATCGGTGCAGCAGAGCGGGGCGAATGGGACCTATGGCGCTACCGCCAAGGTTTTTCACTGGCTGATTTTCCTGCTGCTGGCGGCGCAGTATGCGGTGGGTTCCATCATGCCGCATATCGGACGCAAGACGCTTGACGAGGGTTGGGTCGCCTGGCACCTGTCGATCGGCGCCGCGATCCTGGCAGTCATCGTGTTGCGGTTTGTCTGGCGCCTTTTCAATCCGGTTTCCCTTCCCACCACATTGACGGCCTGGGAACTCTATCTGTCGCGCTTCACGCATTGGATGCTCTATCTGTTGGTGCTGGTGATGACGCTGCTGGGCTGGGCCGCGGCCAATGCGCGGGGTTGGGACGTCAAGCTGCTCGGCCTGATCAC
Source organism: uncultured Alphaproteobacteria bacterium (assembly GCA_963769055.1). GTDB lineage: Bacteria > Pseudomonadota > Alphaproteobacteria > Micropepsales > Micropepsaceae > Rhizomicrobium. The sequence continues at coordinate 196,770 of CAVYKF010000012.1, read as the reverse complement.
CTTGCCCGCACTGGCGCCGAATGGGTCGCCCTGGGGGCATGAGGCGGGCGACATCCACAACATCCTGGTGTATGTGCTGCTGGGATTCATCGTGCTGCATGTGGCAGGCGCGCTGTATCATTATTTCATCCGTCGCGATCAGATCATGCAGCGCATGCTGCCTGCCTCGCGCTGACGCCGGCAAGACCTAGTGGATATTTGATGATGCGTACCCGGCTTTTCCTGTCTGTGTTGCTCGCGCTGTGGGCTGGCTTCGCCTCGGCGGGCGAGGCGGCGACGCCGCTGGTGACGCCGGCACCGCTCAGTTCCACGAAGAAGAATATCGAAACCTTGGGTACGGGCGTCTCCATCGCCATGCCGCTGATCGCGGGCGGCATATCCCTCTATAAGCATGACTGGACCGGTGTGGTGCAGCTGGGTACCGAGACTATCCTGACCGTCGGAACCACCTTTGCACTCAAGCAGATCGTCAAGGAAAGGCGCCCCGACGGTTCGGATTTCCAATCCTTCCCCTCGGACACCACGGCCTTGTCGGCGTCCGGTTCGTCCTATTTATGGGGGCGCTATGGCTGGCAATATGGCCTGCCGGCCTTCTTCGCCACGCAATTTGTTTCCTATTCCCGCGTTCAAGCCAAACAGCATCACTGGTACGACACGCTGGCCAGTTCCGCGATTGCGGCGGGCTATGGCTATGCCGTAACGACACCCTTCAAGAAGCGGTACAATATCAGTACGGACTTCTCCGCGTCTCCCGACGGTGCTTATGTCAGGTTATCTTACGACTTCTAGAATTGTCCGGGAACCGCGTGCCCCCGTCAAACACGACACTCCAGCGTGACATTGCGTTCCGGTGACGGCGATATGGGGCTTTCAAATCGCGCCCGCAACGCGTTGTTCTCGCTTTTGGACGATGCCGGCGAGATCCATACTTTGGTCAAGGTAATCTGTTCCTTGGCGTCTTCCGCAGGCCATTCCATCTCATAGCGCCAAGTCTCGCACCGGTCAGGCGGGAATGGAGCGACGTCCTTCCGGACCCAACCGTTCGCGGTGAGATGAAAATAACCCTTTTCGGTCTTCGGAAATCTCTTTTTCTCTTCGATCATGAAGGGCTCCGGATCGTGAAGGATCATGAAGTCGTCAGGTGATTTTCCACAAAGGTGACGCCTGGAACCGACCAAGCGGCATCTTCGGCCGCGTTGCGTTCCGTCCAGCTGTGAACCCGACCGGCCAATACCACCTGACCGTTGGCCAGCACCGATACCCGGATCGCGGCCGCATCGATCTTCGCGTTGCGGCGAAGCGCGGCTTCGATGTGATGCTGTATCTCGGGCGACTGCGGCCGGGCTTTCAGGGTGATATTGTTGATGATGCCGACAAGACCGGAAAGCTTGCTGACCTGATTTTGCGCGGCGGCGCGCTGGAATTGCCAATCGACCTCGCCCTCCAAATTCACCCAGCCGTCCTGCACGGTGATCCGGATGGCGTTTTCGGGCAGGGCGGAATCCCAGTTCAGAATATCGAGAACGCGCTTGGCGATTTCGTCATCGGCTGTCTTCTTGTGGTTGGGGACGCGAACCTCGATCTCCTCGGCGATCGCGCGAACGCCCTTGACGCGGCGAACCGCCTGCTCTGCCGCCAGCTTCTCGGCGTAGCTCGAGACGTGACCCGTCAGGGTCACCACGCCTTGATCGGCCACCACGCCAATATGGGCCGGATCGACCCGAGGGTCGAAACCCAACTCCTCCAATATATCCCGCTGCAGGTTGAAATCGCTCATGGGCGGCTCCCTTTCAAACCAGGGCATATTGAGGAGTGCTGGCGATCGCGGCCTTGATCATGGTCAAAGGAGCGCGGTTTTCCTTCGCGGGCACTTTGAGGGAAATCAAGGAGCGCATATCCCAGTCCTCCTAGTATTAATCTGGAGGTGGATGATGGCAGAAGCCAATTATATCCGCGGGTTCCGGGAACTGGGGCTGAAGGATGTGCCGCTGGTTGGCGGCAAGACCGCTTCCCTTGGAGAGCTTTATACGGCCCTCACGCCGAAGGGCATCAATGTCCCGGATGGATTTGCGGTTACCGCCACGGCCTATCGCGATGCGCTGGAAGAATCGGGATGCCGGGAGCAGCTGAAACAGCTGGTCGAGGGCCTGGACAAAAGCTCCGTGCAGGATCTCGCGCGGCGCGCGGCGGCGGCGCGCGAGCTGGTGTACCGGGCGACCGGCACGGAGAAAATCCGGCGACAGATCTTCGATGCCTATGGAGCGCTCGAGCGGCAATATGGCAGGAACATGCCGGTTGCGGTGCGCAGCTCCGCGACGGCGGAGGACCTGCCGAACGCGAGCTTCGCCGGCCAGCATGACAGCTTCATCAATGTGCGGGGCAAGATCGCGGTATTCGAAGCCTGCCGCCGCTGCTTCGCCTCGCTCTTCACCGATCGCGCCATCGTCTACCGCAACGAAAATGGATTCGATCACATGAAGATCGCGCTTTCCGTCGCGGTGATGAAAATGGTGCGCTCCGACCGCGCGGCCAGCGGCGTCATCTTCACGCTCGATACCGAGACGGGATTCCGCGACGTCGTGCTGGTCACCGGCAGCTACGGACTGGGCGAAAATATCGTGCAGGGACGGGTCGATCCGGATGAATTTTATGTACACAAGCCCAGCCTTCGCGCCGGTTATCGCGCGGTACTTCGGCACACGCTGGGCGAAAAGCAGGTCCGGATGACGTTCGCGTCCGAGAAATCCGGCGCCAATACGAAAAATCGCAAGGTTCCCCACGCGGAACGCATTCGCTATTGCATCAGCGACGCGGAGGTCCTGACCCTGGCGGAGCATGCGGTGCTGATCGAGGAACATTATTCGGCAGTCAACGGTCGGCCGACGCCGATGGATATCGAATGGGCGAAGGACGGCGTCGACGGCAAGCTCTATATCGTCCAGGCCAGGCCGGAAACGGTGGCGTCGCAGCGCGTCGCAGGAAGCCTTCAGACCTATGCCCTCAAGGAAAAGGGGACGGTCTTGATCTCGGGGCGGGCCATTGGCGAGAAGATCGCCAGCGGTCATGTCCGTATCGTCGCGGACGACAAGGATCTTCAAGAATTCGAGCCCGGCGAGATCCTGGTCGCGGATACCACAACGCCCGATTGGGAACCGGTGATGAAGCGGGCGGCCGGGATCGTCACCAATCGTGGCGGCCGGACCTGCCATGCCGCGATCGTGGCCCGCGAGATGGGAATTCCCGCCGTGGTCGGCACGACGGACGCGATCGCGAAGCTGAAAACCGGAGATGTCATAACTGTCTGCTGCGCGGAGGGCGATATCGGCCATGTCTATAGTGGCGCGCTTGCGTTCGACGTCTCGGACGTGCAGCTGAAGGACATTCCCCGGCCCCGTACCCAGATCATGGTCAATCTGGGCGATCCGGATTTGGCGTTCCAGACCGCCATGCTGCCCAATGACGGGGTCGGCTTGGCGCGGATGGAATTCATCGTCAATGAGTTCATCGGCATTCATCCGATGGCGCTGGCCGATTTGAACGCCGTCAAGGATGCGAAAGTCCGCGCCAGGATCGCCAAGCAGACCAAGGCCTATCTGCAACCCCGGGATTACTTCATCGAGCGCCTGGCGGAAGGCGTCGGCATGATCGCGGCCGCTTTCTTTCCCAAGCCCGTGATCATCCGGCTTTCGGATTTCAAGACCAACGAATATGCCAAGCTCCTGGGCGGGGCGCAGTTCGAACCGGTCGAGGCCAATCCGATGATGGGGTTCCGGGGCGCTTCGCGCTATGCCCATCCCGCCTATGCGGCTGGCTTCGCGCTGGAATGCCTCGCTCTCAAGCGGGTCCGCGAGGATATGGGCCTGACGAATTTGAAGATCATGATGCCCTTCTGCCGCCGCGAGAGCGAAGCCGCTCTTGTCATCGAGACCATGGCCGGCCACGGGCTCAAGCGGGGGGAGGGTGGTCTGGAAATCTATGTGATGTGCGAGATTCCCAACAATGTGATCCGCATCGACGCCTTTGCCGAACTGTTTGACGGCTTCTCCATCGGTTCGAACGATTTGACCCAGCTTACATTGGGGGTGGACCGGGACTCGGAGATCGTGTCTTTCGATTTCGACGAGCGCGATCCCGGCATGACCGAGATGCTGCGCCTGGCGGTCGAAGGGGCGCACCGCAACCACCGCCATGTCGGCATTTGCGGCGAGGCGCCCGCCAATTATCCGGAGATCGCCCAGCGGTTGGCGCGGCTCGGCATCGATTCCATCAGCGTCAATCCGTCAAGCCTGGTCAAAACCTTCAAAGTCGCGGCGGAAGCGGAGCGTCAGGCAAAATCGGCGGCAGGCGTGTTGGCCGCCGCCTCGTGAGCGAGGTGGCTACGGGGAAATGTCCGTAATCACGATGTGCTGCAGGAGACGATGAACGTCCGTCGCGCGGCATAGCTCGGTCCCCTTGGCCAGAACCGCGGCCGTTCCCGCCGCCACGCCGTAACGAAGCGCTTCGCTCAATTCCATGTCCGAGGCCAGAGCCCACAGCATGCCACCCATGAAGCTGTCGCCGGCCCCCACCGCACTGACGGGGGTCTGGGGGGCGCACTTGGCCTGAAGGGCACGCTCCCTTGTCACCAGAAGGGCGCCGTCGGCGCCGAGCGTCAAGGCAATCCGCTCGACCGTGCCGCGCCCGATAAGGTCCCGGCATGCGGACAATTGAGCGGATTGCGTGCCGAGCTCGGCGCCGACAAGTTCGCTCAATTCCTGCAGGTTGGGCTTGATGAGGTAGAGGGGCGCCTTCACGGCCTCCTCAAGCGCCTTGCCGGATGCGTCGAGGACGGCGCGCTGTCCCGTCCGGCCCGCCCCGGCCGCAAATCTGGCGTAGAAGTCGACCGGTACACCGGGGGCAAGGCTGCCGCTGGCGCAGACGAATCCAGGCGTCGCGTTGGCGCTCTCGATGGCGGCCAGGCATTCCGTCCATTCCGATTCCTGCAGAACCGGGCCGGGAAGCACGAACCTGTATTGCTCGTGCGCGCCTTCGTCCAGAACGGTGAAATCCTCGCGCGTTTCGCCCGCGATCGGAATGACGCGGCTGTTCAGTCCCTCCTTGCCGATCAGGCTTGTCAGAACCGCACCGGAAGAGCTGCCTGCCGGATAGATGGATACGACATTGCCGCCCAGCCGTTTGGCGGCGCGCGCCACATTGATGCCGCCGCCGCCCGGATCGCGTTTGGCGTCGTGGCATCTGAGCTTGCGGGTCGGCACCACGCTTTGCGTGGAGACGGAAATGTCGACCGCAGGATTCACCGTCAAGGTGGCGATGGGATGCATCAGGTTAACCCCCTAGACCCTCTTTCCGTCGACGATCCGAATGGTGTGATCGCTTTGCGCCGCGAAAGCCGGATCATGTGTCACCACGATCACGGTGCGGCCTTTCTGGCGCGCCAGGTTCTTCAGGATTTCCTGGACCGTGGCGCTGGAAGCGGTGTCGAGATTTCCCGTCGGCTCGTCGGCAAAGATAATCGATGGATCATTGGCAAGAGCGCGGGCGATGGCGACGCGCTGATTTTGTCCGCCCGACATCTGATGCGGCAGCTTGTCGGCCTGGGCCTCCAAGCCGAGATCGGCCAGCAGCCGGCTGGCGCGGGCCTTGGCCTCGGCCGGCGCCAGACGGCCCTGCCGCCGGATCGGCAGCAAGACATTTTCCAGCGCGGAGAATTCGGGCAGGAGAAAATTGGCCTGGAACACGAAGCCCAATCGCGCCAGGCGCGTGTCGGCGAGATCATTTTCGTCAAAATGCGACGTATCCATGCCTTCCAACCATAAGGTGCCGCCGGTCGGTTGGTCGAGCAGGCCCAGCAGATAGAGCAGGGAGGATTTGCCCGATCCCGATGGCCCGGTTATGGCGACGAACTCTCCCCTGCTGATTTCCAGATCGATGTCGCGAACCAATGTCACGGGCACCTCGCCCGGCAAGGTGCGCGTCAGGCCTTGCGCTTTTAGAACGACATCGCTCACGCGCCGGCTCCCCTTAGAATGTCCACCGGCCTGACCTTGGCGGCCTTTCGGGCCGGAAGCAGTGCCGCACCGATGGCGGCGATGAAAGCGAAGGCGCCGGCGATGGCGAATTGCTGCCAGCTCCAGTCGATCGGCATTTGATTGAGCTGACTGGAGCCCGGAAATTTGAAGGTGAGGCGGCCAAGAGCGAACATGATCCCCGCGCCGAGCGGCAGGCCCAGCACGCAGCCCATCGCACCCAACAGCAGGCCTTCGGTCAGGAACACGGCCTGAATATCGCGCGCGTGAAAGCCCATGGATTTGAGAATTGCGATATCGCGCTGCTTCTCCATCACCACGGTCGAGATCACGTTGTAAATGCCGAATGCCGCGACCAGCAGCACGGCGCTGACCACGCTATACATGATGATGTTGCGCAGCGCGAGCGTGCTCATGATGTCTTCGGACGCCTCCTGCCAGGAGACCGCCTTGTATTTGAGTTGCGCTTCAATGCGGCTGGCCAGGTTGCGCGCGGCATAGGGGTCATCCAGCTTGACAATGATCTGGTTGGCGCGATTGGGGCGGTCGAGCAGCGCCTGGACCCGCTTGAGGGCGAGGAACACCTGGCCTTCGTCGAACGAGGAGCGGCCGGTGCGGAAGATGCCGACGATCTTGAAGCTGCGCGTCTGGCCGGTCGCGGCGGAAACGGTGATGCTCTCGCCTCGTTCCAGCGAGAGAATCCGCGCCAATTCGCTGCCGATGATGATGCCGTCCGGATTTGCCTCCAGATCCTTGATGGTGCCGTCGATCATATAAGTGCCGATGGTAGAGACCTCGTCGATGTCTTTCGGGATCATACCGTTGAGCGACAGAGCCTCGTCCTTGCCGGAGAAGCTGACCAAACCCTGGCCCTGCAGCATGGGCGAGGCGCGCAGGCCGGGAAGGGTGTCAAGATATTCGAGCGCCTGTTTGTAATTGCGGATGCCGCGGGTCTCCGTCTCGGGCTTGACCCGGTGCATCTGGATCACGGCACCGGGATATAGTTGCGCGATGGCCTGGAGCTGGGGATTGCGGAACTGGTCCTGGATGGTGATATGCGGCGAATTGTCGATCAGGCGATGAATGAAATCCGTTTCCGAGCCCTGCATCATCGCGGAAATGCCGAGGAAGAACGCGGTGCCGAGCACGATGCCCAGCAGCGAGACAAGCGTCTGCCGCTTGCGAGCCACAAGATGGCGCAATGCAATGCCGGTCAGGATCGGCATTATGGCGAAACCAGATGCACCCGCAGCTTGCGCTTCGCGGGCGGCGCGTGCCCATCGCTGACCACCAAATCGTCGCGCGTCACGCCTTTGACGATCTCGATCCAATTGCCGCTCTTGACGCCCTCGGTCACGGGCGTGCGCACGGCCTGGCCGGCCACGATCTTCTGCACCGCGCCATCCGCCACGGCGGTGGTGGGCAGCAACACTGCCTTCTGGTTGCGGCGGATCACGATATTGGCTTCGGTGGTCATGCCGATCTGGAGCGGACTGTCCGCCGGCAGACCGATGCGGACGCGATAGCTGCGTCCGATCGGATCGCCCTTGGGTGTCACTTCCGTCACCGAGCCCTTGAAAATGCGCCCGGGAAATGCATCGGCGCGGATCAGGACGGACTGGCCGGGGCGGACCAGCGGGATATCCTCTTCGTCGACTTGCGCGGAAATGCGCGACGACGAGTGGCAGGACAGCCAGAAAAGCGGCGTGTTGGCGGCGATGAACTGGCCGATCTCGCCGTCGCGCTGGATCACATAGCAATTGTCCGGCGCCACCAAGGTCATGAATCCGGCCTGGGCTCTGGCTTGGGCGACCGCTGCCTCGGCGGTCTGCCAGGTTGCGCGGGCGCGGTCATAAATCTGGGGCGCGATGGCCTTCTCCTGCATCAATCTTTCGTAGCGGGCGAAGTCGGTCCTGGCGAAATCGGCCTGCGCCTTCAGTTGCGCGATATTGTTGATGAGGTCCTCGGATTCGAGCCGGGCCAGCATCTTGCCCTTGATGACGTTGGCGTGCTCGTCTGTGCCCAACTGCACCAGCCGGGCGCCGACGCGCGGCGCCACCGGCAGCATGATGGTCGCTTCGACGGTGCCGCTGGCATAAACCGCGACGATGGCGGGGCCGATCCGCGGATGGACCGCGTCGACGGATATCGGCCACAACAGATAGGTTCCCGCTCCCCCAAGCAGGATAATGGCAATCAAGACGCCCGCCGCGACATGCCGGGCCGTTTTGCCGACGATGGTCCGCGCTGCCGGAATGCTGGCGCCGCGCTGGAAACTGTCGACGTTAATCGTCATTGCTTGGCCTCGCATTTTGTATCGCCTAGGCTGCTAGCAGAATTGAGACCGTCCACGACAAATCCATCGAAACACCTTTATGAAATCTCGCAGATGCGGCATCGATCGACCTTGATCCTTATCAAGCTCGCCTATCGCAACCGACAGGATGAAACGTGCCGTTTCGAAGCGCATGACGATCCGAACAAGCGATTGGGCCCAGAATTCCGCTAACCAGTTGATCTCGCTAGCGGATTAGTCGCAAGGAATCGAACCAATTCCCGCGGGCTGCGGCGACGAATTTCCTGGACCGGACATGGCCGAATTTCACATGCCGCAGCCGGTCTTCTTCTAATGCCCCGAGACACCCAGTATATCATTGAATCGAGACATGAACTGACGAACGATAATTCACGGGGGGAAACCATGATGCGATTTGCGGCGGTTCTTTTTTTGGCGACGGGCTTTGGCTCGGCGGCCTATGCCCAGGGACTTGATTGGCAACCCGACCTGACGCAACAGCAGACCTATACGCCGCATCGGGCATCCAGCGCCGACCCGACCGGCGCGAATGACGATTCCCGTCAGGTCGCGCCGGGCGCGACATTCACCGTCCTGGACGCGGATGGGCCGGGGACCATTTCGCATATCTGGTTCACCATCGCGGACAAGGAAGATTACCATCTCAAGCGCATCGTCCTGCGCATCTATTGGGATGGCGAGGCGTCACCCAGCGTCGAAGCGCCGATCGGCGATTTTTTCGGGCTGGGCCTGGGCGAATATCACAGCTGGCAATCCCAGATGCTCTCGGTCGGAAGCGAGAAATCCCTGAACAGCTTTTTCCCCATGCCGTTCGGTCATCACGCGCGCATCACCGTGACCAATGAGGGCAAGCAGCCGATCGGCGATCTCTATTACAATATCGACTATCGGACCTATGCGCATCCGCTCCCGGCCGGAACGCTTTATTTTCATGCGCAATACCGCCAGGCGCAGCCCAACCATGGCTGGACCAACAATTGGAACGGCAATCAGGAACCGCTGGTGGACAAGAAACCGAACCTGACCGGCGACGACAATTATGTCTGGATGGACGCGAAAGGACATGGGCAGTTCGTCGGCGTGACCATGTCGGTTCTGCAGAATCAGGACGAGTGGTGGGGCGAAGGCGACGACATGTTCTTCATCGATGGCGAAAAGACCCCGTCGATCGCGGGCACCGGCTCGGAGGATTATTTCCTCGGCGCCTGGGATTTCGGCGGCGTGCCGTTCTCCTACGCGCTCTATGGCGCGCCGGTCGTGGGCGAGGAAGTGGCGGGAAGCCGGTCGAGCGTCTATCGCTTCCACCTCGATTCCCCAATTCCCTTCAGCAAATCCTTCAAGGCCACGATCGAGCACGGAACACGCCAATCACCGCTCCGACAATTTCTATTCCGTCGCTTACTGGTACCAGGCCGAAGGCCATGCGCCGTATCCGCCCTTGCCGCCGGTCGAAGAAAGACTGCCAAAGGTGCAGCCGGTCGGCGGCCCGGGAAATGCGGGCGCGGCCAAGCCCTAGCGGCCATCGCGCCGCGGGGAAGGCGCCTCGTTTAGCAAGGCCTCAATTGGGAGAGGCGTCGACCACGCAGCGAAACCCGACTGTTGCGGAGCGATCCTTGGCCGGCGCCATCAGCAGGTATTTCCCGTGCTGGTCGTTGCGATAGGCTTGCGGGAAATACCATAGCGAGCCTTGCGGCTGGTAATAGCTGCCGCCGCGCAGGATCGCCGAACGGGTATGCTCGTCGGCATACTCGTCGGTCCATTGCCAGACATTGCCGACCAGATCCAGGACGCCGAAGGGACTGGCGCCCGCCGGATGGGATGACGTGTCGTCCGGCCCCCGCAAGGCGCGGCCTTTTTCCGGCGCGGGGACGGCGTCGGATTTCCATGTATTTCCCCAGGGATAGGCGCGGCCGTCGGAACCCTGCGCCGCATATTGCCACTCCCATTCATGCGGCAACCGCTTGCCCGCCCAGGCGGCATAGGCGCGCGCATCCTCGATCGAAACCCAGGTCACCGGCTTGTCGGCCCAGCCTTCGGGAAAGGTCCCGTTTTTCCAGTCCTTCAGGAAATTCAAACTATCCTTTGGCTGGTAATGCGCCGCATCCAGGAAGGTCTTGAATTCGGCGTTGGTGACATTGTGCCGGTCGATATAGAAGCGGTTGATCGCGATTTTGTGCTGATGGAAGCGCCGGGCGGTATCCTCCCACGGATAGGCGACATCGACCCCGGCGGCATCGCCGCCTTCGACTTCGATGCCCTGCACCGTGAAGTCGAAATCGCCCGCGGGAATCTCGACCATGTCCCGGGGCGCGGTTTTGACGGGCTTGCTTTGCGCAACGCCAACCATCCGCTGCGGCAGTGGTTGCCAGGCGCCGGAGAGTTGCGTCAGCGGCTGGGCGGTCAAAGTTTTCATTTTGCCCATCAGGGCGATGACGGACGGATCGGGTTGGCCGGACGAGGCCAGAATGGCGCCAAAGCCATGGCCCTCGATCGGGAAAGACAGAACCAGCTTGTCGCCTTCGCGCTGCCCCTGGATTTCCATGCCGTGATAGAGATCGAAATAGCGTTCGCCTTCGCGGAAGGGAACCGTCATCTGCCGTCCGTCCACAGCATATTCATTCCGATTCACGATCGTCCAGGCGGTTTTGTCCTTCAGCGGCCAGCGGCTGGAGAAGACGCCGAAATTGCGCATCGGGGTGAACGGTTCCCAATCCGGGCTGACGAGGAACGGCGCCAGGCCCCGCTCCAAACTTGCCACGCGCCGCAGTCCCTCCGCATCGCGGAGCGTCAATCCGTTCCAGAAGCCGAAGATATTCTCCCAGGATTCGATGCCGATGCCGTTGAAGAAGCCCGCCTGGAGAATGTCGGTCTTGTCGCGGCTCCAGCGCGCGGTGACGGTTCCCATGTGACGGGGCTCGAGCCATTTGTAGCGATCGATCTTGGGTGCGAATTGCGCATAAACCGCCGGATCCTCCTGCCACCAGGACATGAGGTTCCACGCCACATCTTCGTCGTTGGGAGACAGTTCGGTTTGAAAGGCCAGCACATGCCCGCTGCGTTCGGCGGCCTGCGGGAAGGAAAGCGGCACGCCGTCCTGGGTATCGCCGAAAATCCCGTCCGCATCGACCGCCGCCATCAATTCGGCGACCGCTTGCGGCCACGGCTTGCCCGGATCGCGCGTTCCCTGGTCCCACATGTTGATGGGAAACAGCACCTTGACGCCGCGCCGGTGAAAGTCAGCCACCATCTGCTTGACCCCGGCGATGCCGCCCGGCATGGCCAGGATCATGTCCAGCTGATTGCGGTTGTCGATGCCGAGATTGGGATAGGTGGGCCAGACGATGACCGCATCAATGCCGCCATAGCGCTTGTCGAGATCGTCCAGATACCGGTCGACGGTGTATTTGCCGCTGACCGGATCGTAAAGATAGCGGTCCTCCACCATCATCAGCGGTTGGATGAAACTCGACCCCGACCATTTGAGGGCAGGGGTGTCGTAACGCGCGCCGTCATAGCCGACATAGATTCGCCGCTCCATCCGCCAGTGCTTGAGCGTCGCCATGAAATCGCCGTGGCTATCGGGGTCGCATTGGGAAAAGCCGGTGAGGTCCTGCGTGGCCAGGCATTTCGGCCCGTCGATCATGCGCGACGGGGCGCTGTCGCGCGCGACATAGCCGCGATCCTGGAGTTCGTCGGCCATCGCCGGCATCGCTTGCGCGCTGGCCAGCAAGGCGGCGCCGCAGACCCAGGATTTCCAGCCTTTCAACCCGACGCGCCGCAATGTGCAGGCAAGTCCGGCATCATGCGTCGATAGGCGCGGCATCGCTTCCCCCGAATTGGCCGTCAAAGTCCCGCCCTGCATTCCAGCCCTTTAGCCCGGAGCTGCGGCGGCGAGCGCGCGAATAGCGCCGGACGGCACGACCTTCAAGTCGCCGTCATGGCCATAGGCGCGCTCACGCTTGTAAGGACGGTTGCCGGTCGCGTTATACGAGCAGATGAAATTCCAGCGCCGCTTGTCCGAATTGTTGGCGTCCGAGCGATGCAGAAGATTGCAGTGGAAGAAGATCGCATCTCCCGGTTCCAGGGGGATCGAGACATTGTCGAACCGTTTCACCGCGACATTTACCCGCTCGCTGTCGGCCATATATTGCTCGTTTTCGCGGACATGATCCAGCCGCCCCAACCGGTGCGAACCGCGCAGCACCTGCAGGCATCCATTCTCGGTCGTATTGGGATCGACGGCGATCAGGCAGCTCGCCATGTCCGGCGCCAGGCAGCCATTGTGATACCAGTAGCCGTAATCCTGGTGCCATTCCCAGGCGCCGCCGTCATGGGCGTTCTTCAGGATCATCTTGGCGTGATAGAGATAGACCCGCGCGCCGATCAGTTGCTCGGCGATGACCACGACGCGCTCGTTGCGGGAGAACATGCCGTAGATATCGTCGCCCGCGCCGTTCCACATTTTCAAGCTGACCTTGTTGCCGGCCTGGTCCGCTTTGGTCAGGACCTCCAGAGCTGGCAATTCGCGCTCGGTCGTGCGCCGCAGGGCCGCGATCTCATCGGCGGCAAACAGGCGTGGAATGACGAGGTACCCGTCGCGCTGATAGGCGGCAAGTCCGGTCCCGGAGATCGAGGATGGTGCAACAGGTGATGGCAGGATGGTCGTCATGGTCCGAGGTCCTTGAGATTGCAGGCTTGCGTCATGGGAGCGCGCCGCCGACCGCGATCAGCGCGACGGCCGCAAGAAGAACCGCCAAGCCGCCGGTCAACAATTTGCGCGCGGCCTTGGAGGCGTCCCGCCATTCGCCGCGCCAGAGGCCGACCAGATTTCCCACGCAAATGGAAATGGTGATGAAAAGCGGCCAGCCGACCACGGGGCCGAGCGGGCCCAGGCGCGCGGCCCCCATGCCGTAGCCGTAAAAACTGCCGATCCACAGAAGGCCCATGAAAGCGGCCAGGGAAAGATTTCCGATCGTGTGAGGACCGGCCAGCATTCCGCCGCTTCGATGGCGAACCATCAGGGTCATGCAATAGGCGGCATTGACGACGAATCCGGCCGTGAAAAACAGGGCCCATACCGCATTGGCGGCCATGCTCGCCGGCACGCCTTGCGCCTCGGCGATGGCAACCAGGCGAGTGGCGAAGGCCATGCCGATGTTCGGCAGGCTGGAGAGCGCGCCCGCCGCGACGGCAATGACAATGCCGGGCGCCACGCCGGCGCGTTCTGCGGATCCCCTTGCCGCCTTGCGCGCCGCCGCGCGCGAGCAAAGGATAATTCCCGCAAGCACGACCAGCGTGCCACAGGCGATGAGCATGCCCTTCAACGACAATAAGGTCTGCGGAAAAAACACCGCCAGGGGCACCAGTGCGCCCAGGCTGGCGATCAGCCCCATGATGATCGGATAACCCAGCGCAAGGCCGAGGCGCGCCATGCCGAGCCCGAACAGCACCGCGCCCAATCCCCAGCCCAGGCCGAATACCGCCAGCAATCCCAGATCGGCCGCGGGCGCGAGCCGATAGATTTCGAAGATGTTGGGAATGGTGGCCAGGGTGAAAAGCCAATTGAGCGCCAGCATGCCGAAGAAGGAGAAGGCCAGCCAGGTGTGCTCCCATTGCCAGTGCCGCGCGCGATCCATCGGCAACAGAAAGACGCCCTGGAGGATCCCGGCCGCGAGGACGTAAAGAAATCCGACCAGCACCGACACGGTCATGCGGAACGCCCCCGTTCGGCCGCCGCCAGCACTTCCTTTAAACGCAGATCCACATCCGCGCGACGCGGATAAGAGTTGATCGTTTCGCGTTTCTCGGTCGACAAGGATGCGGCGGTGACGCCCAGGCAGATGGCCTCGATCAGGGGGCGGTTGTCCGCCAGCCCGACCGCCAGACCGGCGTTGAAGGCATCGCCGGCGCCCACCATGTCGATCGCGTCCACTTTCAGTGCGGGGATGCGGCGCTGTCCCGCCGCGCTGGCCCACAGCACGCCTTGCGCCCCCAAGGTGACGATGACATTGGGCGAGCCGAGATCGAGCAGGCGGTCCGCCACGATCTCGTCCGCGATCGCGTCATCCGGCGCCAGTCCGAGGCAGACGCGCGCTTCGGTTTCGTTGGGCGTCAGCGCAAAGAAGGCGCTGAGATCCTCGCGGCGCAGATCCTGCGCCGGCGCCGGGTTCAGGATGGCCTTGCCGCCCTGCTGCCGGGCCCGCTCCGCCGCGGCGCGCGCGGTGTCGAGGGAAATCTCCAGCGGCGAAACCACGATGTCGCCGACCCCGATGAGTCGTCTTTGCTGGACCAGGTCTTCGGGAACCAGTTCGCCGTTGGCGCCGCGATCGATGACGATCGCGTTGGTGCCGCGTGATGAGAACAGAATGATGCCCGTGGCGGTGGGACTTTTATCCGACACCATGACGCCTTGGGCGTTCACGCCTTCGCGGCAAAGCAGATCCACGAAGGATTGGCCGTGGGCGTCGCGGCCGATCTTGCCGACAAAATTGACCTCGGCGCCGAGGCGCGCGGCGGCCACGGCCATGTTCGATCCCTTGCCGCCATGCGTGATGTGGAAATTGCGGCCGATCACGGTTTCGCCTTCGACGGGAAGGCGGTCCATGTCCATGACAAGAGCAACGATGTAGCTGCCGACGATCGTGACCCGGCTCATGAGACCCCTGGGCTTATATGTCTTCCGCTCTCCTCTCGGCGGAATATCGCCTGAAGGTTATTCGCAGTCGCACGCTGCATCCATGCACTGCACGCCAAATAAATATGGATTATACTATCATGATGACGAAGTCTTCGCCGCGGGTCCTGGCCTCCTATTTTCATACGCCCGGCGCGGCCAGCCAGCGCCTGTTCCATACCGTGCTGCGCGCCGGCCATGTCCAATCGGCGCCCGATGACGCCGTGGAGCGGCAGTCCTATCCGGGACATGACCTGCTTCTGTGTGTTGCCGGGACGGGATTTGTGCGTTGCAACGACCGCGTGTTTCCGGTGTCGGCCGGGCAGCTGGCCTGGATCGATTGCCATCGGCCGCATGCGCATTGGGCGGCGCCCGCCGAACCCTGGGAGCTTTATTGGATACGCATCGACGGCAAGCAGACCCGTCTGTTTGCCAATTCCCTGGCCGTCGGGGACATGCCGGTCTTCCGGCTCAGGGACAGCGCCGCTGCGGTCATTGCCTTCCGGCATATTTTCACCTTGTTGAACGAGCGGTCCTTGGCCATCGATGCCGCGCTTCATGCCGCGGTCGCCGGCCTGATCGCGCTGCTGTTCGAGGCGCGGCTGCTGGATTCTCCCGCCGGCGAACGCGGTTCCGCCAAACCCGACCTCAAAATGCGCGCCCTGATTGCGAGCCTGCGCCGCAATTATCAGCGTCCCTGGCGGGTGGAGGAGCTGGCGCATCTGTCGGGATTGAGCGTGCCGCATTTCTTTCGCCGCTTCCGCCAGGTAACGGGATCATCGCCCCTGGACTGGCTGCGCCGCGAGCGCATCAATCAGGCCAAGCGCCGTCTCAGCGAAAGCGCGGACCGGATTCGCGATATCGCCGCCCAGGTGGGCTATGGCGACCAATTCTATTTCAGCCGGGATTTCAAGAAACTGGTGGGACTGTCGCCGCGGCACTACCGGCAGCAGGAAAACGCAAAACCGGAAAAATCCTGATGGCTCGCGCTATTGCGGGTTGCGGCGGCGCTATCGTAGCGTCCGGTTATGGCACCGCTTCTTCTGGCTCAAGATATTCACAAGCATTTTGGCGGCGTCGCCGCGCTCACGGCCGCCGGGTTCGATCTCAATGCGGGTGAGGTTCACGCCCTGATGGGCGAGAATGGGGCAGGCAAAAGCACCTTGGCGCGAATCTTCGCGGGCTCGATCCACGCCGACAGCGGACGAATTCTGCTGGACGGCCAGCCGATATCGCTCGCCGATCCGCTCGATGCGCAACGGCTGGGCATCGGCATCATCTATCAGGAGCTGGATCTGTTTCCGCACCTGACGGTGGGCGAGAATCTGGTGATCGGCAATCTCAGCTTTGCGGAAAACATGCTGGTCGATCGCGGGGCGATCGAAGATTTCAGCCGGCCCTATCTCGCGCAAGTCGGGCTGGACGTCGATGCGCAAGCGTGGGTCGCGTCCCTGTCGATCGCGCAGCAGCAGCTTTTGGTCATCGCGCGAGCGCTGAGCATGCAGTGCCGCATCCTCTTGATGGACGAGCCCACCAGCGCCTTGTCCGAAGACGCCGCCGAGCGATTGTTCGAGGTGATCGCCCAGCTGAAATCCGGGGGCGTGTCGATCGTCTATGTCTCGCACAAGATGGATGAGATATTCCGCCTGTGCGACCGGGTGACGGTACTGCGGGACGGTAAGACCATCGGGACGCGCGACATCGCCGCCACCGACCGGGCGGAACTCATTCGCATGATGGTCGGCCGGAATGTGGACACCTCGTCGCATTCGACCAGGTCTTCGTCGGGACCGGTAGTGTTGTCGGCCGCCCATCTGACCACCGATAAGCTTCGCGACGTCTCCTTCGAATTGCATCGTGGCGAAGTCTTGGGCGTCGCCGGCCTGGTCGGCGCCGGGCGCAGCGAGTTGGGCGCCGCCTTGTTCGGCCTGGACCGGATTCAACAGGGCACTCTGGCGCTGAAGGGCAAGCCCTTCATTCCCGGCAGCCCCGCCCAGGCGCAGGCGAATGGGGTGGGATTGGTGCCGGAGGATCGCAAGACCCAGGGCCTGATGCTGCAGATGAGCGTGCGCGAGAACAGCACCCTGTCGGTCCTGCCGCGCGTGAGCCGGTGGGGTTTGCTGCGGGCATCGCGGGAAAGGGATCTGTTCGATCCCACGGCAAGCCGCCTGCGCCTGAAATGCGCGTCGCCGGAGTTGCCCGTGAGCAGCCTGAGCGGCGGCAATCAGCAGAAAGCCCTGCTCGCCCGCTGGCTCTTCGCCGATCCCGATATCCTGTTCCTGGACGATCCCGCCCGCGGCATCGATGTGGCGGCCAAGGAAGACATCTATCAGCTCATCCATGAGCTGGCCGCCGGCGGCAAGAGCATCTTGCTGGCGAGCTCCGAGTTGACCGAGCTGATGCGGTGTTCGGATCGCATCATGGTGCTCAATGCCGGCCGGGTAGCCGGAATGTTCCCGGCCCGCGGCGTCACGCAGGAAGCGATCATGGCCGCGGCCACCCACGCGCCGCTCGCGCAAGCGAGTTGAGGCGCGGGTGGATTATCCTCTCACAATGAATTTGATTGCGATGACGACGGCGGGGACTCTGACATGCCCGTGCGGATGAAGGACATCGCGCGGGATTTGGGGATTTCGTCGATGGCGGTCTCCAAGGCGCTGCGCAACCACAAGGACATTGGCGAGGAAACCAAGGAACGAGTGCGCAAGCGCGCCGCCGAGCTCAACTATCGCATGGACTGGGTCGCCCGCAGCATGGTGACGGGCCGGACCTATCTGGTGGGGCTGGTGGTGCCCGACTTGATGCAATCCTTCTTCGCGGAAATCGCCACCGCCCTGACCGCGACCTTGGCGCCGGCGGGGTATCATCTGCTCATCTCCCACAGCAACGAGAATGCCGCCGAGGAAGCCGCCAATATCGACCTGCTCGTGGCCCGGAAAGTCGATGGCCTGGTGATTGCCTCGGTCCAGCGCAACGCCAAGGCGTTTGCCGCCTTGAAGACGCCCTTTGCGCTGATCGACCGGCAGGTCCCGGGCCTCGAAGCCAATTATGTCGGCACCAAGAACGAAGACATCGGATTTCTGGCGACCCAGCATCTCATCGAGCAGGGTTGCCGGCGGATCGCGCATCTGAGGGGGCCGGCGCTTTCCACCGCCGCCGGCCGTTTGCGCGGTTATCGCCAGGCATTGGCAAAACACGGTCTGGCGGCGCAGTCGGACCTGGTCCAGCAGGCGGGCCATGACGATGCCGGCGGATATCGGGCGATGAAGCGGCTCCTGACCTTGAAGCGCCGGCCCGACGGCGTCTTCTGCTTCAACGATCCGGTGGCAATCGGGGCGATGCGCGCCATCCTGGAAGCGGGGCTCTCGATCCCGCAGGACATCGCGATCATCGGCGCGGCCAACATGCATTATGCCGACATGTTCCGGATTCCGCTTTCGACGGTCGATCAGGGAACGTCGGCGATGGGGGAAGCGGCCGCCCGGCTGCTGCTTGCCAGCATGGCGGCCGAAAAGCCCCTGGCGCTGCGGCAGGTAATACTGCCGCCCCGGCTGATTGTCCGGGCTTCCAGTCTGCGGCATCCTTCCGGACGCTGACGGGCGATTGACAAGACAGGCCCGGAAGGCAAATGCTATATCGATAAAGTAAGGGAGGAAGAATGTCTGGGCTGACGGTCGGGCGCAGCGCTGCTTTGCGTCTTTTCCAGACGCCGAGCCTGTTGGCCTTGATCGCCCTGGTCATTCTGGCGGCGGTGCTGAGCCCCACCGCGCAGGACGGCTCGCGCATCTTCTTCCAGCTGGGCAATCTCACCGACATCCTCCGCCAGGTCTCGCTGATCGGGATCATCTCGCTGGGCATGACCTTCGTGATCCTGACCGGCGGAATCGATCTCAGCGTCGGCAGCGTGCTCGCCCTCTCCACCGCGCTGGTCGCGACCCTGCTCGCCCGCAATTGGATGGCGGGATCGCGTTCGCTCCACATGCTGGCGGCCATCGTATTGGCGGTGCTCGCCTGCGGCGCCGTGGGCGCGCTCAATGGTCTGGCGGTCGCACGCCTGAAGGTACAGCCCTTCATCGTCACCCTGGCGTCGATGATCGGGATCAGGGGCTTTGCCAAATGGTTCACCGGCAACGAAAACATCGACATCGGCTTCGGCCAGGACGTGGCGGCGCAATTCGCCGGCATCTTTCGCGAGAAAAGCGTCGTCATCGGCAGCTATGTGATCGCCGCCGCCCTGTTCTGGGCGCTTCTGTCGAAGACCGTTTTCGGCCGTCACGTCCGCGCCATCGGCGACAATCCAACGGCGGCGGTCTATGCCGGGCTTCCGATCGTGCGCACCCAGCTTTGGGTCTATGCCTTGACGGGGCTGCTGGCGGGAATTGCGGGCGTGCTCTATGCGGCCGAGAACAATCAGGGCAATCCCAATGCCGGCGTCGCCTATGAGCTCGACGCCATCGCCGCCGTCGTGATCGGCGGCACGCGTCTCTCAGGAGGCCAGGGCACCATCTCCGGCACCATCATCGGCACGCTCATCATGGGCGTGCTGACCAACATGCTGCGGCTGAACGATATCGATAGTAACGTGGAGATGATGGTCAAGGCGGTCATCATCGTTCTGGCCGTCGCCGTGCAGCGGAGTCGAAAATCATGAAGTCCATGACCTTGAGAATTTTCTGCGTGGCGGCCGCGCTGTTGCTGGCGGGTTGCGGCGGGCAGAAGCCACAGCAAAAACTGGTGGCCTTTTCCCAGGCCAACAACGCCGAACCCTACCGGGCGACGCAAAAGGCGCTGATGGAGAAATTGTTTGCCCAATCGCCCGACGCCAAGCTGGTCGTCTCCGACGCGCAACAGGACAACAGCAAGCAGATCGCCCAGATCGAGACGTTCATCCGGCAGAAGCCGGCGGTCCTGATCGTGGCGCCGAACGAGCGCGCGGCGCTGACGGCGGTGATGGGCCGTGCCATGCAGGCGGGGATTCCCGTGATCTGCCTGGAGCGCGACATTCTCGAGCCCAACTACACGACCTATATCCGGATGGACAACAAGGCGATCGGCCGGTCGGTCGGGCAATTCATCGTCGATCAGCTGACCAAGAAATATGGCGAGCCCAAGGGTAATGTGGTGATGATTCGCGGCCTTCTCGGCGTGGAAGCGGAAATCAACCGCGACGGCGGCGCCCGGGACGTGCTGAGCCGCTACCCGAATATCCACATCGTCGCCGATCCGGTGGCGGACTGGATCCAGGCCCAGGCCAAGGACCGCATGACCGAGGTGCTGCGGGTCCAGCCCAAGATCGATGTGGTTTACGGCCACAACGACCCGATGGCGGTGGGCGCCTATCTCGCCGCCAAGGAACTCAACCGCGAGAAGGAGATGATCTTCATCGGCGTCGACGGCCTGGGCGGGCCGTCGGGCGGCATCAAGAAAGTGATGGACGGCGTCCTGGCGGCGACTTTCGTCTATCCGCTTGGCGTCAAGGAAGCCGTGGATGTCGCGCAGCGGATTCTGAAGGATCCCAGCTACCGCCCCGACAAGGAGATCACCTTGAACTCCACCATGGTCACGCCGGAAAACGCGGCGCAGCTTTATCAGAAACTCACAGTGGCAACCGATTGAACAATCCGGCGACGGGAGATCCTATCATGACGAAAACCATCTACATGGTCGCCAATGGCGACTTGAGGCTCTCGGCCAATCAGAAATGCTGGCCGGTCCAGGCGGAGGTCGAAGCCGCGATCACGGCGGCGATCCGGGCCCAGGGGCACGAAGTGCGCCGCGGCCATGACTTCGATCCGGTGAAGCAGCATGGCTTCATCGACAGCCAAAAACGCGGCATCGAAGTCTTCCGGACCATTCCCACCGACGCGCCGCTGGTGGTGGTGGAGGCGGTCTGGCAGTACAGCCAGCACCTGATGGCCGGCTTGCTGCACCACAAGGGGCCCATCCTCACCGTGGCCAATTGGAGCGGTCAGTGGCCGGGCCTGGTCGGGCTGCTCAATCTCAATGCGTCCTTGCGCAAGGCGGGGAAGTCCTTCGATACGCTGTGGAGCGTCGATTTTACCGACCGCTTTTTCCTCGGCGGCCTCAAGACCTGGCTGAAAGGCGAGCCGATCCGGCACGACCGCTCGCACGCGCGCGCCATGGCGAAAACGTCCCTGCCGGTGGATGCGCAGAAGCTCGGCAAGGACCTCGCCGACCGGTTGCGCCGCGACAAGGCGATCCTCGGCGTCTTCGACGAGGGCTGCATGGGCATGTACAACGCCATCATCCCCGACGAGTTGCTGGCGCCGATGGGGGTCTTCAAGGAGCGCCTGAGCCAATCCGCCCTTTATGCCGAGATGCTGAACACCTCCGAAGCCGAGGCGCGCGCGGTTTACGACTGGCTGCTCAAGAAGGGAATGAAATTCAAGTTCGGGCCGGTGCCGGAAACCGATTTGACCGAGGCGCAGGTCCTGGAACAGTGCAAGATGTACATCGCCACGCTGAGAATTTCCGACGCGTTCGGCTGCGACGCGGTGGGCATTCAATACCAGCAGGGCCTGAAGGATCTCACCGCCGCCTCCGACCTGGCCGAAGGTCTGCTGAACAATACCGATCGTCCGCCGGTCAAGGACCGCGATGGAAAGCTTCTCTATCCGGATGCGCCTCTGCCGCATTTCAACGAAGTCGATGAGGGCGTGGCCCTGGACGCGCTGGTCACCAACCGGGTGTGGAACGCGCTCGGCCTGCCGCCGGAGACGACGCTTCATGATGTCCGCTATGGCGAGGATTATGGCGGACGCTTTGTCTGGACCCTGGAGATCTCGGGTTCGGTGCCGCCGGCACATTTCGCGCGCGGCTATGCCGAGGCGGTGAGCGAGCGGCAGCCGCCGATGTATTTCCGCCTCGGCGGCGGCACCATCAAGGGTATCAGCAAGCCGGGATCGGTGGTGTGGAGCCGCATCTATGTCGAGGCGGGCAGCCTGAAGGCGGATATGGGCGTGGCGCAATCCGTGGCGCTGCCGCAGGAAGAAACCGAGCGGCGCTGGCAGATCACAACGCCGCAATGGCCCATGATGCACACCGTGTTTCCCGGCATCAGCCGCGACCAGTTCATGGCGCAGCATTGCTCCAATCACATCCAGGTGGCCTACGCGCCGGATGCGGCCGGCGCGGCCAAGGCCCTGGCGGTCAAGGCCGCGATGTTCAGCGAAATGGGAATTGCGATCAATTTCTGTGGCGATCTCGCCGCGTGACATCTGGAGATAACGTCATGAACGGATCCATCTGGAATCGCCGAAGCTTTATTCAAAATGCGGTGCGCATGGCCGGCGTGGCGGGAGCGGCGGTCGCGGCGGGGCCGATGGGCGCGCAGGCCCAGCCGGCCAAGCCCGGCCAGACCAACACGCCTGGCCTGACGGTCGATCTGTTGAAGCAAGAGAGACCGCCCTTCCGCATCGGATTCCAGAGGGTCTTCGATCCGTCGGTAGGCGAAAAGGAACCCTGGTACATCAACGATCACACCTTCATCCGGGCCAGCGACGGCACCTGGCATTTGTTCGGCATCACCCACCGCGAACCCGCCGATCCCGATCACGAAAGCTTCTTTCTTCATGCCACCGCGCCGGATGTGAAGGGGCCCTGGAAGAAGCAGGCCCCGGTCATGCATATCGATCCGGCTTTCAACGAGACGGTGGTCTGGGCGCCGCATGTAGTGGCGCATGACGGCCGCTACTGGATGTTCTATTGCGCCGGCGGCAAGAACCACGAGCAGTTCCATATTCATCTGGCGACGTCCACCGATATGGTGAACTGGACCCGGCATCCCGGCCAACCCGATGATCGTCGACGGCTATGACGCCCGCGATCCCATGGTGCTCCAGGACGGCGACCAGTGGATTCTTTATTATTGCGCGACCGAGACGCCGAAGGGCGGCAACCATGTCGTCAAAGCCGTGACCAGCCGGGACCTGGCGCATTGGTCGGCGCCGCGCATCGTCTTCCGGTCGCCGCAAAAGGGAACCTTCGGCGGACCCACCGAGTTGCCTTTCGTCGTGCATCGCAACGGGAAATATTACCTCTTCGTCTGCACCAACGCGCCCTACAACACCAGCGCGGCCTATATGAGCGACAATGCCTTTTCCTTCGATCCGGCCAATGTGGCCATGACCTTTCCCGCTCACGGCGCGGAAGTCATCCGCGTTTCGGACGAGCGATGGTATGTTTCCAGCTGCGGCTGGGAGCAGGGCGGCGTCTATCTGGCCGATCTCAATTGGGATGATCATGCCTGACGATCGGGCATGCCGCCTGACGCATTGCCCCGACAATTCTCGGAACTGGAAACACGCGCATGTCCATCGTCGCTGGCGTTGATTTCGGGACGGCGAGCGTCCGGGTTTCGATAATCGACAGCGAGCGCGGTCGGCTGGGCTTCGGCTCGGCGTCCTATCCGGTTCTTCGCAAGCGTGACGATGCGGATTTTGCCACCCAGCGGCATGCGGATCATTGTCGGGCGTTGGAAGCCGCCTTTCAGGCGGCTCGTGCCAATGCCGGCATCAATGTGCTGGCGATCGAGGCGCTGGCGATCGACACGACCGGCTCCACCGTGGTGCCGGTCGATGCGCACCTGAAACCCTTGGACGATTATTATCTGTGGTGCGACCACCGCGCCTGGCGCGAAGCGGCTGAAATCACCGCCAAAGCGAAGGAGCAGGGTCTGGCGGCGCTGGAATGGTGCGGCGGCGCCTATTCCTCGGAATGGGGTTTCGCCAAGCTCCTGCACTGGCTCAGGTCCAACCCCGTACAGCGCAGCCGGTTTCACACCGGCGTCGAGCATTGCGACCTGATGGCGGCCACGCTTTGCGGCATCACCAATCCTTCCGAACTGCCGCGATCGATCTGCGCGATGGGCCATAAATGGATGTGGAATGAAAGCCTCGGCGGCTTGCCGCCCGAGGAATTCCTGACTTCGGTCGATCCATTGCTGGCCGGCGTGCGCCAACATTTGGATGGCCGCTACCGCACGTCCGATGCCGTCGCCGGCGGGCTGTCGGACGAATGGGCGGTCCGGCTTGGCCTGCGGTCCGGCATTCCCATTCCCGTAGGTGCGCTCGATGCCCATTGGGATGCGATCGGGGCGGGCTGCCGGCTGGGAGATGTCGTCAATGTCATCGGCACCTCGACCTGCATCATGGCGCTCTCCGAGGAAGCCCGGCTCATTCCCGGCGTGTCGGGCATCGTCCGGGGTTCGATCCATCCGGGCAAGCTCGGCATCGAAGCGGGCCTATCGGCGGTCGGAAGCCTGTTCGACGCCATCGCGCATCGCGCCAACGTCTCGATCGGCGATCTCACCGAGGCGATCAAGGATCACGCCGCGGGGCAGACCGGGCTGTTGCGCTTTGCCTGGGACGATGGCGACCGCTCGGTGCTGGCCGATCCCCGCCTGCGCGGCATCACGATGGGGTGGCGGCTCAATCACACCGCCGCCGACGAGCTGTTCGCCGCCATCGAGGGAACGGCGTTCCACACCCGCATCATTCTGGATCGGTTGCAGGAATATGGCACGCCGATCGAACGGGTGATCCATGGCGGTGGAATTCCCCAGCGCAACGAAACCCTCAACCGCGTCTATGCCAATGCGTTGAACAAACCCATCCTGGTTCCCGACAAGGACGTCACCGGCCTGGGTTCGGCGATTTTTGCCTTCCTGGCGGCGGGAACGTTCGGATCGATCGAAGAGGCCCAGTCGGCGCTTTCCCCCGGCTATCGGGTGATCGAGCCGGATGCGCATGCCGTTCGGATCTACGAGGATCTTTATCCGAAGTTCCGCGAGCTTTATTTTACGCTGGGGCGGGCCGAAAAATCCGATAGCGCGCCGCCTTGAGGGTCACGGCATGACGGGCGAAAGCACGGTCTGGCTGGCGCGGTGCCTGGCATAGAGGCCGAACAGCAAGATGCCCAGATAGCAGAGCGCGGGCACCGCCAGCGCGCCACTCAAGCCAAAGGCGTCCGCCGCGCTGCCGGTTATCCTGGGCACCACTGCCCCGCCAACGATCGCCACGCAGATGACGCCGGAGCCGTCGGCCGTGCGCGGTCCCAGGCCTTCGGAAGCAAGCGCGAAGATGGTGGGAAACATGATGGAGTTGAAGAGGCCGATCGCCAGCAGCGACCAGCCGGAAGCCGCGCCGATCGTGTTCGCCGAAATCAGCAGCAGCGCGATCACCACGCCCGCATTGAAGGCAAGTACTTTGCCCGGCGAAATAATCCGCAGCACATAGGCGCCGATAAAGCGGCCCACCAGCGCTCCGCCCCAATAGAAGGGCACAAGCTTGCCCGCGGTCTCCGCCGGCAATCCCAGCACATTGGTCTGCATCAGGTAGTTGACGATGATCGAACCGATCGCGACTTCCGCGCCGACATAGAGAAAGATGCAAGCCGTGCCGAAGGCGAAGCGCGGACGCTTCAGGAGATTGAACGCCTTTCATAATGTCCACGTGCTGCGACGTGGTTTCCGCCAGACGCTTGCGCCGGGACCATACCAGCGCCGCCAGCACCGCCAGTGCCGCCGCCAGCCCCAGATAGGTGCGGATCACCATCTGGGTTTCCTGCCGGCGAAACATATCGAGCGCCGCGCCCGATCAAGGTTGCGGGATCGGTCTTGGCCAGCGAACCCAGGATCAGGATCGAACCGACATAGGGAAAGATCGTGGTGCCCAGTGAGTTGAAGGCTTGCGCGAAGGTGAGGCGGCTATGGGCGGTTTCCGGCGTGCCCAATATCGAGATCAGGGGGTTGGTCACCACCTGGATGATGGTGATGCCCGCTGCCAGCACGAACAGCGCCAGCAGGAACATGGAAAACTGGGCGGAAAGCGAAGCCGGGATGAACAAAAGACAGCCCGCGATCATGGTGAGAAGACCGATCACGGCGGCGCGCATATAGCCCACCCGCTTGACGATCGCGGCCGCCGGAATCGAAATTGTCAGATAGGCGGCGAAAAAAGCCGACTGAACCAGCATCGCATCGGCATGCGACAGGGTGAAAAGCAGCTTCAGCTTGGGGATCAGGATGTCATTCAAGCTGGTGATGCCGCCGAAGATGAAGAATAGCGCGAACACAAACAACCTGAGATCAGGAATGTCCTGGCCGGGCGCGGTTCCCTCCATATCCCGCTGGCGATTCATGTTCTTTCCCTCCGGCGCTTGTTCATTATCGTATCATTCGCTTTGGCGCCGGCGGTCTCTGCCCCTGCCAAAGATGCATATTGCAAGGAATGCAAACCGCTTCTGCGCGAAGCATAGCGCGAAGCGGAATAGGTGGGAACGGGCGTCCCAACAAAGGAAAGCGCGGCGCTGATTTCAGGCGCGGCGCGGCCGCGAGCCGGGCTCTTGCCGCGGCATGACCTGAGCGGCGGGGATAACCGGCGGTCGAAAGGCCATCGCCCGCTCTTCCGCCATGCGCAAGGCATGTTCGGTTTCGGGCAGTTTCGGAATGTCGAGGCGGGGCGGGGTGCCGAAGCCGAAAGCCGTGGTCAGATCGCCGCAAGTGTCGCGGCGCCATTTGCTCAAATTCGGAATCTCGACGCCGAAGCGCGCCTCGAGCAAACGCAAGGTCGAAGTGTGGTCGAAGGTCGTGCCGCAGACATGGCCGCCACGGCTGAAGGGCGAAACCACCAGGCACGGCACCCGGAAGCCAAGCCCGATCGGCAGGCCGTCGATGAATTCGCCCGGCGTCCCCGGCGGCGGCACCGGCGGGGCGACATGGTCGAACAATCCGTCATTCTCGTCGTAGTTGAGGATGAGGGCCGTCTTTGCCCAGAGTTTCGGATTGGACCACAAGGCCTGCAATATCTGATTGGTATGGTTCTCGCCCGCCGCGGGCAGATAGTCGGGATGCTCGGACAGATCCGCCGGCGGCACGATCCAGGTCACTTGCGGAATTTTGCCGGTCCGGATGTCCGAAAGAAGTTCGTAGAACGGCCGGTCGCGCATGGCATTCTCGAAAAGCGAGGAATTGCGCGGCGCCTTTACGTATTGCGTGAAATACTGGCAGACATTGCAGCCGTAATCGTCGTAATCGTGATAGACGCGCCAGGAAATCCCCGCGCGGTCGAGCCGCTCGGGATAGGTCTCCCAGGAAAATCCGCGGCGGTCATTGTCGGTCGCCGGTCCGCCGCGCAGGCCTTCCGGATCGATCGTTCCGGTCATCAGATAGTAGCGGTTGGGATAGGTCGGACCGAAGACCGAGCAGTGATAGCCGTCGCAGATCGTGAAGGCATCGGCGAGCGCATAATAGAACGGCAGATCCTCCCGCGTGAGATAGCCCATGGTCATGGGCCCGATCTCGCCGTCGGATTCGCGATGCGCGGGAATCCAATTGTCCATCGCCCCGCCATTCCAGGACGCATGCAGCGGACCCCAGCCATGATCCAGCGCGTGGTAGCGTTGCGCATTGGTCTTCAGCGTGTTGAGCCGGAAGGGAAGGACATGGCCGGCGGGCGAAAGCGGATCGGGCTGCCGGAAAACCGAACTGCCGTCCGCCCTCTGGGCGGTGCGGTCGTCGAAGCCGCGCACGCCGGCGAGCGCGCCGAAATAATGATCGAAGGAGCGGTTCTCCTTCATCAGGATGATGAAGTGATCGATGTCGCTGAGCTTGGCCGGTTTCGTGCCCTGGGCCAGCGCCGGATCGGCGGTTGTTCCGATCGTCGATAGCGCGGATGCCGCCGCGGCGGCGCCAAGGAAATGACGACGACCGATTTCAGCCATTGAAGAGCCCCCACCCCTGTCCGGACGCCGAGGCGAGATTAACGGCTGTATTTCGCCTTCACAATGAAGCTTTTGAGACGATTCGCGCGGCCTCGATCACAACTTACGAAGATTTGGGCCGGTTGGTCATGTCTTCCGGCCTGGGCTCGAATTCGGGCCGGGGTTCGGGATTCCAGCGGAATTTGAACGCGACAATGGAGTAGGTATCCCGGATACCGGGAACGAGCTGGAGCTTCTTGGTCACGAACTCGCCATAGCTTCTTTCGTCACCCAGTTCGAATTTCGCCAAGAGGTCGTATGTCCCGGACGTGGAATAGACCTCCGCCGTTTCCGGAAAATTGTCGATCAGATAGGCGGCAACGTCGAATGCCTTGGTCAATTCACATTTGATCTGGACGAATATGGCCTTCATTGAGGGGGCTCCCGGCGCGTTTGAAGCGCTCAGCTTAGACGCCTTCTCCCTTCAGGTGGAGACAAAATTCACCAAATCCGGCCTTGCGGCAGGCACCTTCCGCTCCCGTGGCATTTCTGGTCTCCTGGCCCGACAGGATGGCCCGGCGGGGGTAGACTGCCTTGACTCCATTCCGCAAATCCATGAATCTTTATACCTAAAATAATAATCGTCGAAGGGGGACTGACATGGACGTTCGCAAGACTGCCGCCATATTCGCCTTGCTGCTTTTGGGAACGGCGCCGCTTTTCGCCCAGGTGGGACCGCCGCCGGTCAATCCCCCGTCGCTCACCAATCCGCCCCAGACCAGCGCGCCGGAGATCCCGTTCGACACAGTCGATTTCGGCAAGCTTCCGGCCAATCTGTATATGGGCGAAGCGGCGGGCGTCGCCGTCAACTCCAAAGGCCATGTCTTTGTGTTCAGCCGCGGTAACTCCACCGGCCCGGCCTATGGCGCCACGGCGTCGCAGCTTCTGGAATTCGATGCCACCGGCAAGTTCGTCCGCGAGATCGGACATAATCTCTATGCTTGGGGCTTCGCTCATGCCGTGCGTGTGGATCCGCACGACAATATCTGGGTTGCCGACAAGGGCTCGGACATGGTGGTTCGCTTCAATCCGGCCGGCCGCGTGACCCTGGTGTTGGGCCGCAAAACCGAAGCTTCGGATGAGAACGCTCATTCCTGGGCTCACCCCAATCCGCCATTGCCCCCGATCGACGGCATGTTCCGGCAGGTCACCGACATGACCTGGGATCCGGAAGGCAACATCTATGTCAGCGACGGCTATATCAATTCGCGCGTCGCGAAATTCGACAAGGACGGCAACTGGTTGATGTCGTTTGGGGAGCGCGGCAACGGACCGGGGCAGCTCAGAACCGTGCATTCGATCGCGGCCGACAAGGATGGCAATCTCTATGTCGCCGACCGCAGCAATCGCCGCATCCAGGTGTTCGACGGCGAGGGCCATGTCAAGCGCATCATCACCATCGATATTCCGGCGAACAACAAGCACCTGATAATGTATGGGAAGGATTTGCGGGGCCCCGAGTCGCCCTTGTCATTGTTCTTCCCCGGCGCCCCCTGGGCGGTCTGCATCACCCCACCCAAGGCGGGTTCTCCGCAATATCTGTTCGCCGCGGACGCGTTTCGTGTTTTCAAGATGACTTTGGACGGCCATGTGATCGGCTGGCTGGGGGGCGAAGGCAAGGCGCTGAAGGAGTTTGGCTGGATTCATGGCATCGATTGTCCGAACGAGAACACCGTCTTCGCCGCTGAATTGGTGAATTGGCGGGTGCAGAAACTCACCCTTCATCCCATAAAGTGATCCGGAACAACAATTCCCAGGGAGAACCCACAATGAGCATTCGCGAAGAATTCAAGGACGACCTGCTCGCCAGGGGCTATTCGCGGCGCCAGATGATGCGCGCCGCCATGCTGCTGGGCGGCGGGGTGACGGCGCTTGCCCTCAATCCCGAACTGGCGCTCGCCGCCGATTCGATGCAGCGGGGCAAGGTGCGCATCGGCCTGAACGAGTGTTGGGCCGGCCCGATGGCGCCCGGCGCCGCCGCCGCCGCCGCGGTGATTTCGCAAAGCAACCGCTATCAGCCCAACAACGAGATCGGCGATCTGGTGCGGACGATCTCGCAGGTCGAGAACATCCCGGAAGACCATGTCATGACCTGGCCCGGCTCGAACGAAGCCCTGGCCCGCTCGGTCGTGGCCTTCTGCTCGCCGGCCAAGGGTCTGGTCACGGCCGATCCGACTTACGAGACGGCGGGACGTGCCGCCAATTATCT
Organism: uncultured Alphaproteobacteria bacterium; assembly: GCA_963769055.1. GTDB lineage: Bacteria > Pseudomonadota > Alphaproteobacteria > Micropepsales > Micropepsaceae > Rhizomicrobium. The sequence continues at coordinate 166,765 of CAVYKF010000012.1, read as the reverse complement.
GGGCGCGCCGATCAAGGCGGTACCGCTGAAGGCCGACTACAGTCACGACGTCAAGGCGATGCTGGCGGCCAATCCCAATGCCGGCGTCTATTATGTCTGCTCGCCCAACAATCCCACCGGTACGATCACGCCGATGGCCGATATCGAATGGCTGGTGGATAACAAGCCCGCGGGCGCGATCGTGGTGATCGACGAGGCTTATATCCATTGGACCTCGGGCTATCCCAACAACACCGCCACCCATCTGGCCGCGGCGGGCAAGGATGTGCTGATCATGCGCACCTTCTCCAAGATCTTCGGCATGGCGGGCATGCGGGTGGGATACTGCATGGGCCGTCCGGATCTCCTCAAGAAGCTGCGGCTGCATGACGATGGCGCCTTGTCGGGCCAATTGCCCATTCCCTCCACGGCCTGCGCCACCGCCAGCCTGACCGCGAAGAACCTGATCGACCAGCGCCGCGCCGAGCTGATCGCCAACCGCACCATGACGGAAGAGTTCCTCGGCAAACGCGGTCTCAGGCTGATCGGGCCAAGCCACGCCAACATGTTGATGGTTGACTGGAAGACCAAGACGGCCAAGGAGATGCAGACCGCGTTCCGCGCCCAGGGCGTTGAAATCGCCCGCACCTTCCCGGTCTGGCCGACCGTGTCGCGCATCACCATCGGATCCAAGGAAGACATGGAAGGCTTCTTCACCGCCTTCAACAAAGTCGTCTCGGCCTGAAATCCGGTAACCTGACAAGAGAGCCCTCCCCGGTCAGGGGAGGGCTCTTTCGTTTGGGCCGGCAGTCTCGGCGCTGACCGTCTTGACTCCAATTGGTAACCTCATGAAACTTTATATCTAAAATATTTGCAGGGGAGAGGCGGGATGATCCACGGACATGTCATCAGGGCGGCCGGCGTTTCGGCACTCATTCTGGCGGGCCTGTCCGGTGCGGCCGTCGGCGCGCCGCGGGCTGCCGATGCCGTCTACGTCAACGGCAAGGTCTTCACGGCCGATGCCAAGGACCATGTGGTGCAGGGCTTCGCCGTCGCGGGCGACCATTTTCTTGCGGTGGGCAGCAATGCCGAAATCCGCAAATTCATCGGCAAGGGCACCAGGGTCGTGGACCTCAAGGGACATTTCGTCAGCCCCGGCCTGACGGACGATCATTTCCACAATGAAGGCGGCGGCAGCGGCATCGATCTTTCCCATGTCCGCAGCATGGCCGAGCTTCTCACCACCGTGGCCAATGCCGCGGCAAAGGCCGCGCCCGGCGCGCTTCTGGTTTCCAATTCCGACTGGCATGAAGCCCAGCTCAAGGAACAGCGGCTGCCGACCGCCAAGGAGCTGGACCAGGCCGCTCCCAACAATCCCGTGGTGCTGGTGCGCGGCGGCCATTCCTACATCCTGAGCAATGTCGCGTTCAAGAAATACAACATCACCAGGGACACGCCGGTACCCGCCGGCGGCCAGATCAGCCGTGGCACGGACGGCGAACTGACCGGCGAATTGTTCGACAACGCCAAGACGCTGGTGCCGCTGCCGCCCGAAAAGCCGCTGACGATGGAAGACATCGTCGCCACCCAGAAGGCGCTCAATCCCTATGGCATGACGGCGGTGCGCATCGCCGGTTCCTACAAGGGCGACATGATGCAGGCGCTGAGGCTGTGGAAACAGGCGGACGCCAATCACACCCTGAGTTTGCGCTACACCGTTTACATGCCCGGCTTCGAATTCCGCACGCCGCAGCAGGTGGACCAGGCCATCGCCAGATGGGGCGTCAAGCAGGACGAGGGCGACGACTTCGTGCGCATCGGCGGCATCAAGCTGATCGTCGATGGCGGCTTCGAAGGCGGCCATCTCTCGCGGCCCTATCTGGAACCCTATGGCAAGGGCGGCACCTACACCGGCCTGACCGTTTCGCCGCCGGCCGCCTATAACTCCGTCGTGCTGGAAATCAATCGCCAGGGCTGGCGCGTTGCCACCCATGCGGTGGGCGACGCCGCCGTGGACCAGGTGCTCACGGCCTATGAGCTGGCCAACAAGGACAAGCCCCTGATCGGCAAGCGCTGGACGGTCGAGCATGCCTTCGTCGCCCGGCCCGACCTGGTCAAGCGGATGCAGGATCTGAAGCTGATGGTCTCCGCGCAGGACCATCTTTATCTCGCCGCCCCGGCGCTGAAGAAATATTGGGGCTGGGACCTGGCCAGCGAAGTGACGCCGGTGAAGACCGTATCTCGATGCGGGGCTGCTGGTGGCGGGCGGCACGGACTCGCCGGTGATCCCGTTCAATCCCTTCTGGGAGCTTTATCACTTCGCCAGCCGCGACACGATCTCCGACGGCGTCTATGGCGCCGACCAGAAGATCGCCTCGCGCGCGCTGCTGCTCAGGCTCGACACCATCAACTACGCCAAGCTGATCGGCGAGGAGGATCGGCGCGGTTCGATCGAGCCGGGAAAGCTGGCGGACTTCGCGGTTCTGACCGACGATTTTCTCACCGTGCCGGTCCAGAAGATTCCCGCCATGAAGGCCCTGGCGACCTATGTCGGCGGCGAGGAAGTCTATCGCGATCCGAACTATAAATAGCGTGGTTCGGGCGCCAGGCGCGGTGTTGCCTTCCCGTCTTACTGGAACGCCTGAAGGTCGGTCTGGGCCCGGCCCAGGATGAGGGCGTGCACGTCATGGGTGCCTTCATAGGTATTGACGGCTTCCAGATTGAGCATGTGACGGATCACCGGATATTCGTCGGAAACGCCGTTGCCGCCATGCATGTCGCGCGCGGCGCGGGCGATATCGAGCGCCTTGCCGCAATTGTTGCGTTTCATCAGCGAGATCAGCGGCGGCGCGGCGCTGCCATCGTCCATCATGCGGCCGAGGCGAAGCGCGCCGTTGAGCCCGAGCGCGATTTCGGTCTGCATGTCGGCCAGCTTTTTCTGGATAAGCTGGGTGGCGGCCAGCGGCCTGCCGAACTGCTTGCGATCCATGGTGTATTGCCGCGCCGCCTGCCAGCAGGCTTCCGCCGCGCCCATCGCGCCCCAGGCGATGCCGTAGCGGGCGCGGTTGAGGCAGCCGAACGGCCCCCTCAGGCCTTCGACATTGGGCAACAGCGCCGTCGCGGGGACATAGGCGTCCGCCAGCACGATCTCGCCGGTGACGGAGGCGCGCAGGGAAAATTTTCCCTCTATTTTCGGCGTTGAAAATCCGGACACGTCGCGCTCCACGACGAAGCCGCGAATGACGCCGTCCAGCTTGGCCCAAACCACCGCCAGATCGGCGATCGGCGAATTGGTGATCCACATCTTGGCGCCGTTGAGGCGGTAGCCGGCGCCATCCTTGACCGCGCGGGTCACCATGCCGCCGGGATCCGATCCATGATCGGGCTCGGTCAGGCCGAAACAGCCGACCAGTTCGCCGCGCGCCAGGCCTCGGAAGATATTTGCGGCGCTGCTCCTCGCTGCCATAGGCATGGATCGGATGCATCACCAGGGAATTCTGCACGCTCATCGCCGAGCGATAGCCCAAATCCACACGCTCCACTTCGCGCGCCACCAGGCCGTAGCAGACGTAATTCATGTTCGCGCCGCCATAGGTCTCCGGCAGGGTCATGCCCAGGAAACCCATCTCGCCCATTTCGCGCATGATCGCGCGGTCGAACTCTTCATTGCGGAAGGCCTGGCGCACGCGCGGCACCAGCTTGTCCCGGCAATAGCCGCGGGCGGCTTGCCGCGCCATGCGCTCCTCCGCCGTCAGCAGGTCTTCGAGCCGGAAGGGATCGGACCAATCGAACTGCGTGTCCTCCAGGCGCTGTGTTCCAGGGTTCTCGGTGGCGGGATTGTTCATCTGGTTCTTCCGAAGGTTGAGCGATATCGGGATGACGTCTTCGCGAATTTAGGCCCTGGCATGCGCCTTTCCCTGGGGGTGCCGCGTCGGTCATGGCGCGCGGAATCTGCAATCCGTCGTCACTTTGATGCCGCTCGCGCTTGACAGCCCATCGGGTTAGGCAAGAATATTTGATATATAAAATATATCACTTTTGCAATTGGTTTTTTTGCATATGCGAATGGCGGCAGGGCAATTTAAGACCAACAAGATCCCGGCGGCGATTCCGGGTGGCAAGACCGTACCGGCAATCTGCGATAAACAAACCCGGAAGTCTCGGGCATATGCTGTAATCTCTTATTTTTCGGATGGCGCAATTTGAGCGACACTAAATATCTCGCTTGGCCGTGGTTCGAGGACCGTCACCGCCAGCTCGCGGCCGGGCTGGAGGCATGGGCGGCGGCGAAGTTGCCGGCGCTGCTCGGCGATCATCGCGATCTCGACGCCACCTGTCGCAGGCTCGTGGCGGCATTGGGCGATGCGGGCTGGCTCGATCTCGCCGTACCGCGGGAGAATGTCGGCTTCGACCTGCGCTCGCTCTGTCTGGCGCGAGAGATATTGGCCCGCCACGGAGCGCTGGCCGATTTCGCCTTCGCGATGCAGGGGCTGGGCACGCGGCGCGATCACTTTGTTCGGTACGCCGGAGCAGCGCGCCCGCTGGCTGCCGGGTCCGCGCGGCGGCACGCAGCTGACGGGCTTTGCATTGTCCGAACCGGACGCGGGGTCGGATGTGGCCGCAATGACCATGACCGTGCGCGAGGTGCCGGGTGGATTTCGCCTTGATGGCGTCAAGACCTGGATCTCCAATGGCGGAATCGCCGATCAATATGTCGTATTCGCCAAGGACGGGCCAGAAATATACAGCCTTTGCGGTTGCGGCCGATGCACCCGGTCTCGGCGTGGTCGAGCGCATCGATATTGTCGCGCCGCACCCTCTGGCCACCCTCAAATTCGACGATTGTTTCGTGCCTCAGGATGCGGTGATCGGGGCGCGCGGCCAGGGCATGCGGGTGGCGTTGGGAACGTTGGATGTCTTTCGGCCCAGCGTCGGCGCCGCGGCGCTGGGTCTGGGCCGCCGGGCGCTGGACGAGGCCCTCGCGCGTGCCAAGGGGCGGCCCATGTTCGGCGGCAAACTCGCCGATCTCCAGCTCACCCAGGTCAAGCTGGCCGATATGGCGCTGAAGGTGGATGCCGCGGCGCTCTTGGTCTATCGCGCCGCCTGGGTCCGGGATTGCGGCGGCGCCGGGCGCATCACCCGCGAAGCGGCGATGGCCAAGCTGTTTTCGACCGAGGCGGCGCAGGAGATCATCGACGACGCGGTGCAGATCTGGGGCGCGGCGGGCCTGCGCTCGGGCGCGGTAGTGGAGAATCTCTATCGCGAGATTCGCGCCATGCGCATCTATGAAGGGGCCTCCGAAGTGCAGAAAATCGTGATCGCCCGGACGCTGCTGGCGCCGGATTGATTATTCCGGGATGACGGCCGTGGCTTCGATTTCGACCGCGGCTTTGGCTTCGACCAGGCGAACCACCTGGACCAGGGTCATGGTGGGATAGAAGGAACCGAACGCCTCGCGATAGACTTGGCCGATTTCCTTCAGATTGCCGGCATAGGCCGCCATGTCGGTGACGTACCAGACCAGGCGCACCACGGCCTGCGGCGTGGCGCCCGCCTCCTTGAGCAGGCAGACGATGTTTTCCAGCGCTTGGCGCACTTGCGCGACAAAGCCATCCGGGAAGACGCCCTTTTCGTCCCAGCCGATCTGGCCGCCAAGAAAAATCAGCGTGCCTTTGGCGACGATGCCGTTGACATAGCCTTTGGGGCGCGGCCAGCCCTCCGGCAGCAGGATTTCATGCTCAAGGGGCGGCATCAAATTCGTCTCCCGCGAATTCATCGGCAACTTTCCCGGTACGCGACAAGCGCGTTCTTCAAATTCACCGGAATGTCGATGGCGCTGTTGGTGTTCAAGGACGTCGTCACCATGACCAGCCGGCAGCGCATGATTTCCTCGATCTCGCGAACGCAATGGATCGAGAAGACGACGGACGTGCGGCCGATATGCTCGATCAGCACGGTAAAGCTCAAACGCTCGCCCATGAAGGCCGGCTTGAAAAAATCGGTGTCGACGCTCTTGTAACCCAGGCCGACCCGGTTGGTCTGGATCAGTGCGTGATAATTGATGCGCAACTGGCCGAGGAAAAAATCCTCAATGACGCCATTGGCCATGTCGATGAAGCGCGGCGTATAGACGATTCCGGCGGGATCGCAATCCGAGAAGCGGACCATGCGGATTGTCGACCAGGCATCGTCCGGCAGATATCTGGGATGAAGCGGGACGGGGCGTTCGCGGCCTTTGGGGAGCGGCGGCTTGGCGGAATCCATGCGGGTCAATTTCCCTGGAAAGACGGTTTTTCGCGCGCCGCGAAGGCGCGGATAAGCGCGGGCGAAATCCTCGGTCTTCATGCACAGCGCCTGCGCCACCGCTTCGGCATCGATGGCGGCGTCCAGCGCCATCGCCCATTCCATCGCCAGCATCTTCTTGGTCATGCCATGGGCGAAGCTCGGTCCCGCGGCGATTTCAAGCGCCAGCGCCCTCGCCGACGCCATCAACGCATCGGGCGCGACAAGCCGGTTGAAAAAGCCCCAGCTCGAGACCTTCCTCTCCGCTCATGTTGCGGCCGAGAAACAGAAGCTCCGAGGCGCGGCCGAGGCCGATGATGCGCGGCAGCATGGCGCAGGCACCCATGTCGCAGCCGGCCAGGCCCACCCGGTTGAACAGGAAGGCGACCTTGGCGCCGGGCGTTGCGATGCGAAGATCCGACGCCATGGCCAGGATCGCGCCCGCGCCCGCGCATACGCCGTCGACGGCCGCGATGATCGGCTGCGGACAGGCGCGCATCGCCTTGACCAGGTCGCCGGTCATTTGCGTGAATTGGAGCAGGCCTTTCGCGTCTTTTTCCAGAAGCGGGCCGATGATCTCGAACACATCGCCGCCGGAACAGAAATTGCCGCCCTCGCCGGCGAGCACGAACGCCTTCACCGCATCATCGCTCGCGGCGGCGCGAAACAGCAGCACCAACTCGGCATAGCTTTCGAATGTCAGCGGATTCTTTTTCTCCGGACGTGCCAGCGTGATCCGCGCCACGCCGCTTTCGACCTCGAGCTTGAAATGCCGGGGCCGCCATTCGCGCAAGGGAAGCGTTGGCGTAATCAAGGCTTGGGTGCCTCTTCGATCGCTTTGACGGATTCCTTGAGCTTTCCCAGGGTCTGGATCAGGCCGTCGATGTCCTTGGGCGAAAGTTGCGCGAAGAACTCCGCGATCCATTCCTCATGCGCGCTGGCGATGCGGCTGAAGTTCGCCTGGCCCTTCGGCGTGAGCTTGACGATCTGCACCCGCCGGTCGTTCGGCAGCGAAAAGCGCTTGAGATGGCCGGACTGCACCAGCCGCTCCACCAAGCCGGTGATATTGCCATTGGTCACCATCATGCGCCGCGAAAGGTCGCCCAAGGTCATGCCCTGCGGCGCGCGATCCAGTTGCGCCAGAAGATCGAAGCGCGGCAAGGTCGTGTCGAAGTGTTCCGCCAGCCTTTTCCGGATCCCCGACTCGATCAGATTGGTGCAAGTCAGGAGGCGCAGCCAGAGGCGCAGTTCGTCCTTATGCGCATGGGGGGACTCCATGATTTTGGTCTCAATGTCCAAATGGGCCAATCTCGGATTCATATCTCTCCCCCCGCGACCGCAAGCGCCGTGCCGGTAATGGCAGCTGAACTCGGGCCGGGCAAGCGAACATACCGCAACCGCAACCTCTTCGGGAGTGATCAGACGCCCCATCGGATTGATCCTGGCCAGTTCGGCGCGTGCCGTTTCCGCCGTCCGTCCCGTCTTGGCAACGATGTTTTCCACGCTTGCCGCAACCATGTCCGTATCGGTGAAGCCGGGGCAGACCGCATTGACCGTGACGCCGGTCTTGGCCGTTTCCAGGGCGAGCGCGCGGGTCAGGCCGAGAAGCGCATGTTTGGATGCGACATAGGCACTGACATAAGGATAGCCCTTCAGCGCGGCGGTCGAGGCGATATTGACGATGCGGCCGAATTTGCGTGCGATCATGCCCGGCAGGACCGCCCGCGTCGCGACCACCGGACCCAGCAGATTCACGTCCAGCATCCGCTGGAAATCGGCGTTGCTTGTCTTCAGGAAAGGCGCGGATGTCGCCGCGCCGGCATTGTTGACGAGAATATCGATCACCTTCTCCGCCGCGATTCCCGCCATGATCGCCTCGAAGCCGGGCCGGTCGCTGACATCGGCCTTGACATAGGCGGCAGCGTCGCCGGCGCGAACGCGCGCCGCCAGTTGAGCCTCGCCGCGCCCGAGAATCGTGACGTGCGCCCCGCCACGCGTCAGCGCCGTGGCGATTGCGGCGCCAATGCCCCGTCCTCCGCCCGTCACCAGGGCGCTCAGACCCGCGAACTCAGACATTATTTCTCATTCCGGCGCCGCGGTCCCAACTTGACTCGGCCGGGAAGATATTTCAAGATTAAAATATATGCGAAAATGCGGACGGGCGATCCCTGAAAGCGCGGGAAGGCAGCGGATCTGATAAGAAAATGAAGGTTTCAATTCTCGGCGGCGGGCCGGCTGGCCTGTACTTTTCGATCCTGCTGAAAAAAAGCCGTCCGGACTGTGAAATCGCGCTCTATGAGCGCAACCGGGCCGACGACACGTTCGGCTTTGGCGTGGTTTTTTCCGACCAGACCCTGGACATTTTCAAACGCTACGATTCCGTCAGCCATGCCGCGATCCTCGATAATTTCGCCTATTGGGACGATATCGCGGTCCATTTCAAGAACGAGGTCATCAGGGTCGGCGGCAATGGCTTCTGCGGTTGCTCGCGCCAGACCCTGCTCAGGCTATTGCAGGAGCGGGCGGCCGGGCTCGGCGTCGCGCTTCATTTCGAGCAGGAAATCACCGACCTCGATGTTTTCGCCGGCAGCGATCTGATCGTCGCCGCGGACGGCATCAACAGCCGGGTGCGCGCGCTTTACGAAGACCATTTCAAGCCGGTGGTCGATTTGAGGCCCAACAAATTCGTCTGGCTGGGTTCGACGCGTCCGTTCGACGCCTTCACCTTCTTCTTCCGGGAGACGGATTATGGCGTCTTCATCGCGCATTGTTACCAGTATGAGGAGGGGCATTCGACCTGGGTGATCGAGACCGATCCGGCTACCTGGGATCGCGCGGGCCTGGCGGGGATGAGCGAGGCCGACTCGGCGCATTTCCTGGAAGGCGTTTTCGCCGAGGAACTGATGGGTCACAAGCTCATTACCAACCGGTCGCTGTGGCGCAACTTCCCGATGATCCGCAACGCGCGCTGGGTGAAGGACAATATCGTCCTTCTGGGCGACGCCAAGGCGACGGCGCATTTTTCGATCGGCGCGGGCACCAAGCTCGCCATGGAAGACGCGATCGCGCTGTTCGAGGCATTGAACAGCCATGGCCAGGATGTGAAGGCGCGCTCTCGGCGTTCGAGCGCGACCGGCGCGAGGATGTGGAAAAGACCCAGCATGCCGCCAATGTCTCGCTGGTCTGGTTCGAGCATCTCGCCCGATTCTGGAACTATGACCCGATCAAGTTCGCCTTCGGTCTGATGACGCGGTCCAAGTCCATCACCTATGACAATCTGGCGATGCGCGCGCCGGAGTTCGTGCGGGAGGTGACGCGTCATTTCGCGCGCGAGCAGAAAGCGCTTGGGCTGCCGGTCCGCGACGAGGATGCGCCGCCGATGTTCCAGCCGTTCCGCTTGCGGGCCATGGAATTGGCTAACCGCGTCGTGCTTTCGCCCATGTGCATGTATTCGGCGGACGAAGGCATGCCAGACGACTGGCACCTGGTGCATCTGGGCGCGCGGGCGCTGGGCGGCGCCGGCCTCATCTTCACCGAGATGACCAATGTTTCGGCGGAAGCACGCATCACCCATGGCTGCGCCGGGATCTATACCGATCAGCAGGAAGCCGCCTGGAAGCGGGTGGTGGAATTCGTGCACGGCCATAGCCTGGCCAAGATCTGCATGCAGCTCGGTCATGCCGGACGCAAGGGCGCGACCAAGCTGATCTGGGATGGCATGGATGAGCCGCTGGACGAGGGGGCCTGGCCGCTGATCGCCGCCTCGGCGGTGCCCTATTATCCGCACAGCCAGCTGCCCCGGGCGATGACGCGCGCCGACATGGATCAGGTCCGTGATGATTTCGTGCGCGCGGCGGTGCGCGCCGATCGTGCCGGATTCGACATGGCGGAGCTGCATTGCGGCCATGGCTATCTGCTCGCTTCCTTCATTTCACCGCTCACCAATCGGCGCGAGGACGAATATGGCGGCAGTCTGGAAAACCGGTTGCGCTATCCGCTGGAAGTGTTTGCCGCGATCCGCGCCGTCTGGCCCGCTGCCAAACCCATGTCGGTTCGCATCTCCGCGACCGACTGGAAAGAGGGCGGCCTCACGGGCGAGGAATCGGTGGAGGTTGCGCGCCTGTTTTCCGCCGCCGGCTGCGATCTGCTCGACGTCTCCACCGGCCAGACCGTGCATGACGCCGAACCAGTGTTCGGCCGCATGTTTCAGACCCCCTTTTCCGACAAGATCCGCAACGAGGCCGGCATCGCCACCATGGCGGTGGGCGCGATTTCATCGGCCGACCAGGTCAACACCATCCTGGCGGCCGGGCGCGCCGATCTGGTGGCGATCGGGCGCGGCCATCTGGTCGATCCATCCCTCTTCCTGCGCGCCGCGGCCTGGTATGGCATCGAAACGCCCGTCGCGCCCCAGTATGAGCTGGGCTACCGCGCCCAGCTGTCCCTCGCCCGCCGCGAACGCCAGGATCTGGCGGATCTGCGCCAGCGCGCCCGGCCGCTGGGCGGCAAGGCCGCGGGCAAATAGGTCAGCCGAAGATCACGTCAATTTTGCGCGCAGCGCGCTGCGCTGCAATTTTCCCGTCGCCGTTTTCGGCAGGGCGGTGCGAAATTCCACCGCGCGGGGATATTTATAGGGCGCCAGCGTCTGCTTGATATGCTCCTGCAGGGCCTTGGCGAGTTCGGGGCTGGGCACGGCGCCCGGCTTTGGCACCACCACCGCCTTGACGATCTGGCCCCGCTCCGGATCGGGCCAGCCGATGACGGCGCATTCCTCGACATCGGGATGCAGCGCCAGCGCCGCCTCCACCTCCGGTCCGGCGATGTTGTAGCCGCTGGAGACGATCATGTCGTCGGCGCGGGCGACGAACCAGTAATATCCGTCCTCGTCGCGGCGATAGACATCGCCGGTCATGTTCCAGCCGCCGACCACGTAATCGCGCTGGCGCGGATCGCTCAGATAGCGGCACCCTGTCGGCCCGCGAACGCCCAGTCTGCCCATTCCCGTCCCTTCCACGGGCCGAAAATCCTGGTCGAACAATTGCGCGGTATAGCCCGGCACCGGCCTGCCGGTGGCGCCGGGCCGGATCTCGGCGCCGGTGGCCGAAATGAAGATATGAATCATTTCGGTGCCGCCGATGCCGTCGATCAGCCTGAGGCCCGTGGCCTTGAACCAGCCGTCCGAGATCGTCTTGGACAAGACTTCGCCGGCCGAAACGCAGACTTTCATGCTGGATAGGTCGAACTCGCCAATTTTGGCCGTCATCGCCTTGTAGGCGGTTGGCGATGTGAAAATATGCGTCGCGCGGTGACGCAGGATCGTCTCCAGCAGAGCGCCGGGAGTCGAACCGCCGGGCAGGGCGATGGCGGCGCGAAAATAAAGCGGAAACACCAGACAGGCCGCCCAATCCGAAGGTAAAGGCGATGGACGGCGTGCCGGTGAAGATCGCCGTCGGATCGGCGGGCACCATGTGCCTGGCGAACGTCTCGCACATTGCCAGCACGTCGCGATGAAAATGCATGGTGGCCTTGGGCTCGCCGGTGGTGCCGGAGGTAAAGGCAATCAGGCAGACATCGTCCTGGCTGGTCGGCACCGTCCGGAACCTGTCCGGCCTGTCCGCCATCGCGGCTTCCAGTTCCCGCGTCGCCCCGCCATAGGATACGATGCGGCGCAGCGGCGAGGTCTCGCGGATGGCCTCCAACTCGCCCGTCAGATCGGCCGCGCAGATCGCAAGCGCGATGTCGGCCTTCTCGACGATCTGCCGAAGCTCGCGGGCGCGCAGCATCGGCATGGTGGAGACGGCGATGGCGCCGGTCTTCATCACCGCCAGCCATGCCGCGAACATCAAAGGCGAATTGGGCGCCACGCAGCAGGACGCGGTTGCCGGGTACCACGCCCAGTTCTTCCATCAGCACATGGCAAAGCCGGTTGGTCTGGGCCGCCAGCTCGGCATAGCTCCAGACGACGTCTTCATGGAAAATCGCGGGTTTCTCCGGCGCGATTTCGCTCAGCGCGTCGTCCAGCAGCCATTGGCCGCAATTGAACGGGTCGGAAATCTGCAATTGCGGCAGGGAAAATTCGAAAACCGGCCACTCGTCCTCGGGCGGCAAATTGTCCCGGGCAAATTTATCGCGGTGCAGGGAGGGGCGAATTGCCATGGAAGAGGAATTTTATGCTTAAAATAACTTCCGTCAAGTTTCCGGTCCACCGCAAATGCCCGCTGTATAAATCAGCCCCTCTGCTCACCAGGGAGCCGGTACGAACCGGTTGGCCGGGGGAGTGACGCCGCCAGAATAGCCCACCGGTATTTCGTCCATCCAGCCGCTCAATCGCCGCCTTAAGGGTGAAAGGTCGAGAACCCGACCGGCCCCAAGTCTTGCGGACGCCCTGGAAAAATCGGAAAATTAGGGGGACGCTCGAATGAGATGCCCGCATGAGGTGATCTGGCGCGATGCCTCGATCACGTTAAGAGATTTGATGGCGCATCCGGCCATCTCATGAAGTCGGAAGAATTCGCCCTTTGCCGTTCGCAAGGCGGATTTGGGCCGCTGGACCAATTCTTTCTGCAATGCCCGCCATGCAGTAATTTTCTCTCAATTCTGCCAAACCAAGATAAGTCGGAAAATACCAGCATGCTAACCAAGATCTCAACTCTAGAAGCGGCGATTGAACATCTGTCCGAAATCCAGCGGCTGACAAAGATTGGCTCATGGGAACTCGATTTTGCGACGAATGAGCTCAGTTGGTCGGATGAGATTTTTCGCATTTTCGAAATCGATCCAGATTCTTTCGATGCCTCATATGAGGCCTTTCTGAAATTCGTCCACCCTGAAGACCGTAGCGCGGTCGATAATATGTTCACGTCTTCGGTGAGCACCAAGTCACCATACGAAATCTCGCATCGCCTATTGATGCCGGATGGGCGCATCAAGTTTGTTCGCGAAAAAGGGGAAACATTTTATGACGATGGCGGCAAGCCGCTCCGGACGATTGGGACGGTTCAAGACATAACCGCGGAAATGGAAAGCAAGATCGCCTTGGAGCGGAGCCAGGAGAGCCTCCTGCAGGCCGAACGTCTGGCACAATTCGGGCATTACAAATTGAAGACCGGCGAGGAAACGTTCCAATGGTCCGAGGGCGTCTACCGGATTCTCGGCAAAACCCCGGGTGCCTTCGAACCGACTTTCGACAATATCCTGAGCCTCATGCATCCAGACGATCGAATAAGCACAGAGAGAACATGGAATCGAGACCATGGCGGGACGCATTCTCCGAGCCGATCACGGTGCGTTTTTTTAGAGACGACGGTCAAATAATCAGTATCGAAAGCTGCTTTAGGCCGACGGCTCGGCCCTGATGGGGCGGTCACCGGTCTGTTCGGATACCGTACAGGACGTAACCAGGCGCGTTCAGGCCGAAGCATGTAGCGCGGAAAGCGCAAAACGGTACGAAATGGTCGAAAGTGCGGTCAACGATGGAATTTGGGACTGGAATCTAACCAACGGAACAATTTATGTCTCGCCGCGCTGGAAGGCCATTTTGGGCTACACGCCCGATGAGCAGCTAGGGGATCAGTCCGACTATTTCAGCTTGATCCATCCTGACGATTTGTCGAAATCGCAGAGAAGCGATTCGTGTCTGCCTCGAAGATGGGACCCCTCTCGCAATTGGAGATTAGACGGCTCCATAAAGACGGCAGATATCGTTGGGTGAGATGTCGGGCTTCCGCCGTGCATGACGCCAATGACGTCGCAATTCGATTACTTGGCTGCATGACGGACATCACCGTGGAAAAGGAAGGCTCTAGAAGCCAAAAGGCTCATTGAGCAATCACTTGGTCTCCAGCACGCGATCAGCGAAGCGCCCGTGTCGATCGCGATGTTCGACACCAAGATGCGCTATCTGAGTGCCAGCAATCGCTGGCGCGAATATTTGAATTGCACCAGGCACCGATTTGGTTGGTCGGCCATTTCTGGAATTGACGGACCAACTGCCGAAAACCTGGCAAGCAAATATTTCACAAGGCTCTTTTGAAGGCGCCTCTCAAATAGACGAATGCCAATGGACCTATAAATATGGCTTGATCGGTTTGGCTGAAATGGATATTACGTCGCGTGGAATAACGCTCAGGGAGATATTGGCGGCGTTGTCGTCTACATCGAGAATATCACGAGTCAAAAAGAGGCCGAAGTCGAACGCTTCAATAGAGCTTCTCTTTTTGAATGGATGGAAAAAATCGCAAATTCCATTCCGGGCGTAATTGGTACATTCAGAATGGATTCTGATGGAAACCATTCATATCCGCAGCTTTCGAGGCCAACACTTAGATGTATTGGGGATCTCATCCAGAAATCCTGCAAACCAGCGCCACACCGATTCTTTGATCGAATTGTCAAGTCGATGATGCCTCCCGCGTCCGCGAGTAGCAGTATTAAGTCCGCGAACGAGCTCTCACCCTTCCACGAGGAGTTTCGGTTTAATCACCCGGAAAAGGGAGAAGTCTGGATAGAGGGGCGCTCAATTCCGGAGAAGGCACTCGACGGCAGTATAATCTGGCATGGGTTTCTTCAGGATATTACGGAACGCAAGCATCTTGAGATTGAGGCCTTAAACAAGACTGTGCTTCTTCACAATTCTCAGAAGATGGAATTGGTCGGGCAGCTATCCGCAGGTATTGCCCATGACTTCAATAACCTGCTTGCCGTGATATCGGGCGGCATGGAATTTGTCGGCGATTGGATGCGCACCGGCACGTTGCCTGATCAGAAACTGATCACCGCCGCGTCCAATGCTTGTCATCGCGGCAAGGAACTTGTGCAGCGGCTTTTGAATTTCGCGCGGCAATTGCCCATCAAACTGGACCGCGCCGCGATTGATCCCCTTATTCTGGAATTGCTCACGATCCTGCACCGGACGCTGGGCGAATTGATCGAAATCAAGACCAATCTGACCGCCGGGGACGCGACGGCATTGATCGATCGCAGCCAATTTACCAGCGCGATTCTCAACTTGGCCCTTAATTCGCGCGATGCCATGCCGTCGGGCGGTCAATTGACAATTGAGACCTGGGTTCAACTCTCCGGCCATCAACAGTCGGCAACCGGCGCCGTCGCGCAGAGCGGCGAAATGGTCTGCATAAAAGTGGCCGATACGGGTTGCGGCATGTCGCGGGATATTCGTCTGCATGCCTTCGAACCGGGCTTTACGACCAAGCCGGTGGGTTTGGGAACCGGGATCGGTCTCAGCTTGGTATTGTCATTTGTGCAACAGGCCGGCGGTCATATTAATGTCGAGAGCGATTTGGACAAAGGCACGACAATTACGCTTTATCTGCCGCGATCGGAGACCTGTCCCGAAACTGAAAATGTTGCGGTGGAATCGGGCGCCATTGCCGCCAGGAACAGGCGGACCGTTCTGCTGGTGGAAGACGATCTGGATGTACTTGAGATCGTCAGGGCGCAATTGAAGAAGCTGAACTATGACGTTCGCGTCGCTACGACGGGCGATGAAGCATTGGAGGCCCTGCTTTCGCCCGCGGAAATTTCGTTTCTTCTCACGGACGTGATTTTGCGAGGCGGCATCGATGGAATTGAGGTGATGAAGGAAGCCTTGCGGCTGCGGCCTAAGCTCGGCGTGGTTTGCATGTCTGGTTATGCCACGCCGGAAAAGCATATCGAGCGTCTGCATCTGCAGAACATTCAGCTTCTCGAAAAGCCGTTCAACATTGGCCAATTATCCGAGGCGATGGAAAGGCTGGAGGTAGACAACTTCTAGTATGCAATGAAACTTTTATAAAATTGTGTCTAAAATGCGAATCAGTTGCCAAGCGTCCGGAAGAGAAGATCTAGATGCTTACGCAGACCCCGGGGGGCCGCGTTTTAGACACGGAATGTCCGTTGGCATGCGGCACTTGCGCCTTGGCGCCGGTCACGGTCTATGGCCCAACTATCTGTGCCGACCCCACGCAAATCACAAATCTTCGAAAAGAGATTCGGCATCTGGCGGCAGATAAGACCATCGCGCGCCTCGGCGAAAATATCCAGTTCCTGCATACGCTTGAATCCGGTTGGGCGTTTCAATTCCGAATGCTGTCCGATCGGCGGCGGCAAATTCTCTCCTTCATCATTCCGGGCGATATTATTTCCCTGGAGTTACTGTTGTGGGACGCGCCGTCGCTTCCCTTCTCCGTAAGGAGTTTGACTCCCGTTCGACTATGCACGTTTGAACGGACCGCATTTAAAGCCATTCTTGGCAAAACGCCGGCGCAGGTGGCCAAACTTGCGGAGGAAGCGGCGACCTACATGGAGAATGTATACCGGAGAACCACCGATATCGGCCGCAGGACGGCGAGGGGGCGATTGGCACAGCTTATATTGGAACTGATGAGCCGGTTGGCGCGGCGAAATCTTGGTTCCAGCGAGTCATTTCCCTTTCCGTTGAAGCAGGAACACATCGCCGATGCCTTGGGTCTGACCGTTGTCTATGTAAATCGCACCCTGACAAATCTGCGAAAAGACGGCATTGTCGAATTTGACCGGCAAAAGATGAGCATCCTAAATCTTGAGGCTCTCCAGAGCATCGCAGACGAGGACTGAGCCGCGGCATAGCGTTTTCACCCTGCAAGTAAGACATCCCCAGCGCCTCGCGCCGTAGCCCTGTCATTGGGATCGAGGTCGGCCGGCCTCAAGCGACCCGCCGACGGAACCTCGCGGCAAAATTTGCGGACTAGCGCGCAACGTCCAAACGTAAACCCCGGCCGCAAAAACATAATCTAGATTAAGACGGGGGCAGGTCGCGTAGAGAAAATGTAAGTCATTATCGTGCAGATTGACCCGCCCAAATCATAGCGGCGCGATGAATTTATGCACCTGAATTGCAACATTGACGCAGAACGGTCGCCCGTGAGCGATGCCATGGCCAGACCCCAGACCGCGCCCGTCAATTCACCCGCGATCACATTTGATCAGATTGTCTTCGACAATCGTGTGGTTGTTCGATGCTATCTCTATCGAGTTTCTCGACCGCCTTCCCAACGCGTTAACCGTTGCTGCGATCGTCTTCCTTTTCTCCGTGAGTCAGGTGGTCACCATTTTCCTGCTTCGATTTCTGAATGGAATCGAGAGCGAAGCGATCACCGCAGCCGCGATCATGATTTCAAGCATCCTTGTGGGGGCCCCGATTGTCGGATTTGGCCAGCTGCAGTATCGCAGGGCGCGCTTGGCCTACTTCAACTCCCAGCGCTTATCGGAACAACTCATACTGGCAAGAGACGAAGCGCAGGCCGCAGAATGCCGAAAAGTCGCGCTTTCTTGCCAGCATGTCTCATGAATTGAGGACGCCGCTCAACGCGATAATCGGATTTTCCGAAATAATCAAAGAAGAGACTTTTGGGCCAATCGGCGTGCGCCGCTATTGCGACTACGCCAATGATATCAACAAAAGCGGCTATCACTTGCTCAGCTTAATAAACGATGTTCTGGACCTGTCAAAGATTGAATCCGGCCGCGGGAGCGTCAGAAGAGATTCGGAAGTCGATCTCACCACGGTCATTGAAGACGTTTGTGGGCTTATGAGTGTAACGGCCGAGAAAAATCGAGTCACCTTATCGGCGAGGTTGCCAAAGGAACGCGTCAAAGTCTCGGCGGATGATCGCATGCTCAGGCAAATCCTGCTAAATCTGATCTCCAATGCGATCAAATTTACCCTCGAAAATGGTCAGGTTCTTGTGCGCATGAGCTTGCAAGAAGTGGGCGCCCTCATTGAGGTCGCCGATACGGGAATTGGGATGACATTGCAGGAGCAGACGATCGCTCTGCAGCCGTTTGGACAGATCGATAGCTTTCAGGCCCGGAAGCACAAGGGAACCGGACTGGGACTGCCGCTGGTAAACGCGATGGTCGAGCTGCACGGAGGGTCCATGACCATGCGCAGCACGCCTGGCGAAGGCACAAGTGTTGCCTTCAATCTTCCCAGGGAACGAGTCCTCGGGGCGAATCCGATGCCGAACCTGCAGCCAAATCTGGATGCAGCGCTTGTCTGCAATGCCGGTTCCGTTCTGGCGATCGCTTCCACCTGAACCGAAGCTGCGGTGATTGCCGTCATATGCCGCCAGCCTATCCGGCGACGCGCAAATCGCTAGCGGACATGGTTGCGATTACGGTTCAAATTGTCGAGATGCGTCGCGTCAGCGGTCACGATCTGCCATTCGTCTGATCCGTGATCTCCATGAATTGAACGGCGAAGAGTTGACCGCCCGACATGCAAATTGATGCGAGGTTTTCCGCACGAAACGGAGCGAAGGCTGATGAACGACGCCTTCTGCGGGCGCTTTCGGTCAATATAACGCTATAAACTAGATTATAAATATGCGCGGATGAGAATAAATCCAGCGTTTACCAATATCTAAAGCCTTCGACCCAAGCTGCTTCTCGTCGAACAGACGATTGAACAACGCGTGGAATCCGATGAGCGATCGTATTGGACGGTCACATCGTCGGCATCGAATACCGAGTGATCCAACCGCCGCCGGCGATTATCGCCGTATCGGCCTAGGCAAGGGTGCGTCCGCCAATCCGTAACCGTCGTCCGCATTTCCATCAGAATTATTTGGTTCAGGCCAAAAGGGGAAGATGTCAATGATAAATTTGTTCAGAAATAAGGAAGAAGGCCGCTTAAACTCCGAGGCGCAGGCCAAAAAGGAACTGGCCGCGACCTATATGACATCCGCCGTCAACTCGTCGTCGGTCGCGACGATGATGGTCAATCGCGATTTGATTGTTACCTACGTCAATCAGGCGACCCAGAAACTGCTGCGCGATAACGCGAACGCATTCCGCGCGATCTGGCCGAACTTTGATCCGGAAAAGATCATCGGCGCCTGCATCGACATGTTCCACAAGAACCCGGCTCACCAGCGCCAGATCCTGTCCGATCCGTCCCGGCTGCCATATCGGACGGACATCAGCGTCGGCGACATGAAATTCGCGCTCAATGTCAGCGGCGTGTTCAATTCCAAGCGCAACTACATAGGCAATGTGCTCGAATGGGCCGACGTCGGCGACGCGCGTGTAAATTCCGGCATGATCGGAGCGCTTCAGCGCTCACAAGCGATTATTGAATTCGCGCTCGACGGGCGCATTCTCAACGCCAACAAGAATTTCCTGGATACGCTTGGCTACACGATCGATGAGATCAAGGGCCAGCATCACGGGATGTTCGTTGATCCCGCCTATCGCCAGAGCCCGGAATATCGGGCGTTTTGGGACAAGCTCGGACGCGGAGAGTTCGATTCGGGCAAGTACAAGCGCTTCGCCAAAGGCGGAAGGGAAGTATGGATCCAGGCATCCTACAACCCCATCCTGGATCAGAGCGGCAAGCCGTTCAAGGTCGTCAAATTCGCCACCGACATCACCGAGGCGGAAAACCAGGCCACGGCGGCGCTCTTCAAGAGCTCCGCTTTCGAGGGCTCATCGGTCGCCATGATGATGATCGACCGCGACTTCAAGGTCACCTATGTCAATGATTCGACCAAAAAGCTCCTGAGAGAGAATGCGGCGGCCTTCCGCGCGATCTGGCCGACCTTCGATCCGACAAGATTCTCGGAATGTGCATCAACTCGTTCCACAAGAACCCGGCGCACCAACGTCAACTCTTGTCCGATCCGGCCCGTTTGCCGTACCGCACCGACATTTCCGTCGGCGATCTGAAGTTCGCGCTCAGTGTCGGCGGCGTGTTCGACGCCAAGCGCAACTATGTCGGCAATGTTCTTGAATGGGACAATGTCACCGAGACCCGCGTGAACGCGGGCATGATCATGGCGCTGCAGCGCTCGCAGGCCATCATTGAATTCAGCCTTGATGGCCGCATCGTCAACGCCAACAAGAATTTTCTGAATACGCTCGGCTACTCCCTGGAAGAGATCAAGGGCCAGCATCACGGCATGTTTGTTGATCCCACCTATAGCCAGAGCCCGGAATATCGCGCGTTCTGGGAACGTCTTGGGCGCGGCGAGTTCGTTGCCGACAAATTCAAGCGCGTTGCCAAGGGCGGCAGGGAGGTCTGGATTCAGGCCTCATACAACCCAATTCTCGACGGCAATGGCAAGCCGTTCAAGGTCGTCAAATTCGCCACCGATATCACGGCGATCGAGGACGAGCGCCGTAAAAACGAGCAGGAACGCGCGGCAAAGGCCGAAGAGCAGGCCCATGTGGTGCAAAAACTGGCCGAAAATCTCAAGGCGCTGTCCGACGGCGATCTAACGGCGCGCATCACCGAAGTTTTCGCCGGCGACTATGAGCAGCTTCGCACGGATTTCAACGCCGCGATGGCGCGTTTGCAGGAGACGATGCAGACGGTTCTGACCAGCACCGGCGGAATTTCCACCGGCGCCGGAGAGATCAGCCAGGCGGCGGATGATCTATCGAGGCGCACGGAACAGCAGGCGGCGAGCCTGGAGGAAACGGCTGCGGCGCTGGAAGAGATCACTGCCACGGTTAAAAAGACCGCGCAAAATGCGAAAGAGGCCAGCTCAATCGTCACCACGGCAAAATCCGCGGCCGAGGAAGGCGGACGGGTGGTGGAAACTGCCATCACCGCGATGGGCCAGATCGAACAATCGTCCAAGCAGATCACGGACATCATCGGTGTCATCGACGAGATCGCCTTTCAAACCAATCTATTGGCGCTCAATGCCGGCGTCGAGGCGGCTCGGGCCGGCGACGCGGGCAAGGGCTTTGCCGTCGTGGCGAGCGAGGTGCGCGCACTTGCCCAACGTTCCAGCGAGGCAGCCCGCGAGATCAAGACGCTGATCAAGGCGTCGAGCGAGCATGTCGGTTCGGGCGTGAAGCTGGTCGGAGAATCCGGCCAGGCGCTCAAGAAGATTGTGGACCAGGTGATCGAGATAAACACGCTGGTCACGGAGATGTCACAGGCCGCTCAGCAGCAATCGACCGGCATCGAGGAAGTGAATACGGCCGTCACGCAGATGGACCAGGTGACGCAGCAGAACGCCGCGATGGTGGAACAGAGTACGGCCGCGGCGCGCAATCTTGCCTCCGAAACCAATGAACTCACCGAGCTTGTGTCCTTCTTCAATGCGGGGACCCCGGCCCCTCAGAAGAAGGCGACCCTTGCGCCGCACACCCCGGTTGCGAAGGTCCCGGCACGCGTCGTCCCCAGAGCTGCAACAAAAGCCAGCTGCGACTGGAGGACGGCGCGGGTCCGTGGCGCTGGCGGTCAAGCCGCGAGCTCAAAACGAAGAACCCGACTGGCAGGAATTCTAGGTCCCGCGGCAGGAACGGGAGAAGCTAGATGCCAGAGGATATCGCACCTGCGACGAGCCGCGCGGGCTTGACCCTTTCGCCCGTGCTCGATATCGCGGCGGCGGGCGAGCTGAAACAAGAGCTGTTGAATGCGGTCGCGTCCGGCGGATGCATCAACGTCGATGCAAGTGCCGTTCAGCGGATAACGACGCCGTGTCTGCAGGTATTGGCCGCCGCAGCAAAGAGTACCGCGCTGGCGGACGGCTGCCGGCTGCGCCTGCACAGCGTTCCACATGTCCTGTCGGAGACGATCCGCATGCTTGGGCTTTCGGAAACGCTCGGGACGGGAGAGGTCTGACAATGAGCAAGATCGTATTGACCGTCGACGACTCCCGCACGATGCGCAACATGCTCAAGCTGGCACTGACCGAAGCCGGGCATACCGTCATTCAAGCGGAAGATGGCGTGCACGGGGTTGAGGTACTCAACCATCCGGCGGAGTCGATGTCATAATCACCGACATCAACATGCCGCGAATGGACGGATTTGGATTTATCGACTGCATTCGCCAGGATCCACGCAACCGCTCCACGCCAATCCTGGTGCTGACGACGGAAAGCGAAGGAGCCAAGAAGCAGCGTGCGAAGGATGCCGGCGCAACCGGCTGGATCGTCAAGCCGTTCGATCCGGTCAAGCTTGTCGCCGCCGTTCGCCGCGTCGCGCCGTAGGTATCAAAACATGGATCCGATGGAATCGATAAAGCAGGGCTTCTTCCAGGAGTGCGAGGAACTTCTACTCGCCATGGAAGAGGGCCTGATTGCCATGGAGAGCGGTGAGGCCGATTCCGAGACAATCAATGCCGTGTTCCGGGCGGTGCACTCGATAAAGGGCGGCGGCGGCGCATTCGGATTCGAACTGCTGGTCGGATTTGCCCATTGCTTCGAAACGGTGCTCGACCTCATCCGTTCGGGTGACTTGGCCACGGATGCCGACATCATCAAGGTATTATTGCGTGCCGGAGATACGCTTGCCGATCATGTGGGCGCGGCCCGCGATGGCCGAGATGCTCCACTGGATTCAGATGTCGTCGACGATCTGACGGCTCTGTCGGGCGTGCAAAACGAAAATAATGAAGAAGAGCCGGAAGATTTCGCGAGTCTGGGCTTCGCACCCGTAAATCTCGATCTGGATGAACCCACGGATCTGACCGCAGATGCAAGTCCCAGCTCCTCCCTAAAAGCTGGTTGGAAAATTCACTTTACGCCCCACCCCGCGCTTTATGCAAAGGCCAACGATCCCTTCCTTCTTATTCGTGAACTCTCAACACTCGGAGAGATGGACGTTGCCATCGACCAGTCGAAGTTGCCCGAGCTCGGTTTACTCGAGCCGGAACAGGCCTATTTCGCGTGGAGCATCGATCTGCGTACGGATCTTCCCCGGGAAAAAATCGAGGAAGTGTTCGAATTTGTTTGTGATGACTGCGATCTCGCCATCGATGCGCTCCCCGAGCCTGCCATTGTGACGAAGCCGCCCCGCCGCTTCAAGCCGAAAAGGTCGCGGACAGCGATGTGCCGGGTTCAGATGCCGTTGCGGCACCCGCGGAAATAGCAAAGAAGGAAACTGCCGCGCCAGCTCGGCGAGTTGGCGCTGAAACAGACAATCCGTGTCGATCTCGACAAGGTTGACCGGCTCGTAAATCTCGTCGGCGAATTGGTGATAACGCAGGCGATGCTGTCCCAGCGCGTCGCGGAATGCGAACTATCCAGGAACTCGCTGGTTGGAAACGGCCTCGTGGAACTCGAGCATCTCCTGCGCGATCTGCAGGAAGGCGTGATGGCAATCCGCACGCAGCCGGTAAAATCCGTGTTCCAGCGCATGCCGCGACTGGTGCGCGAGCTTTCCGCTCAGACCAATAAACAGGTTCATTTGGTCGTCAAGGGCGAGGGAACCGAAGTCGACAAGACGGTGATCGAGCGGCTTGGTGAGCCGCTCACCCACATGATCCGCAATGCCGTCGATCACGGTCTGGAGACGCCCGAAGAGCGGGCGGCTGCCGGAAAGCCGACCGAGGGGACAGTCACCCTGTCGGCGGAGCACCGCGGCGGGCGTATCGTCATTGAGGTGAGCGACAATGGCCGCGGCATCGACCGCGAAAAGGTTCGCGCAAAGGCGCTCGAAAAGGGTCTGATCCCCGCCAACGTGACGCTGGGCGACGAAGAAATCGACAATCTCATATTCCTGCCGGGCTTCTCGACCGCCTCGCAGGTCTCGAATATTTCCGGTCGCGGTGTCGGCATGGATGTCGTGCGTCGCAGCATCGTCGATCTCGGCGGCCGAATTGTCATCAGCTCCAGTCCGGGGCAGGGCAGCCGCTTCAGCCTGACCCTGCCGCTGACCCTGGCCGTCCTGGATGGCATGGTGGTCGCGGTTGGAGACCAGACCTTCGTCCTGCCGCTCTCCCACATCGTCGAAAGCCTAAAGCCGCGCATCGCCGATATTCGGCCGTTCGGCAGAGAGCGCAGCCTGCTCAAAGTGCGCGAAGCCTATGTCCCGCTCGTGAATGTCGGCGAATTGCTGAATGTCAGTGGCGCGGGCAGCGATCCGGCACAGGGCGTCGTCATCCTTGTCGAAAGCGAAGGATGCGGCCGGCTCGCGCTCGCCGTCGATAAAATCCTCGGCCAGCGGCAGGTCGTCATCAAGAGCTTCGAGGGCAATTATCGGCACATCGAGGCATCGCGGCGGCGACCATCCTGGGCGATGGGCGCGTGGCGCTGATTCTGGACGTCGACGGCATCATCGGGCGATGCCGTACTGAATTGGCCAATGCAGGGCCGGATGAATTGAAAGCGACAGGGACATAGCCATGAGTGAGAAAAGCGATATCGCACAGGAGACGCGTCGGCAATTCATAACGTTTGTTTCCGGCGAGCAGGAATTCGGCGCCAATATCATGACCATTCGAGAGATCCGCGGTTGGACGGAAACCACGCTGCTGCCGCATGCTCCGGATTATGTCCGCGGTGTCATAAATCTCCGTGGCGTGGTGCTGCCGGTCGTCGATCTCAAGGCTCGACTGGGGCGAGGAATAACCGAGGCAAATCCGAAGCATGTCATCATCGTCGTCAAGTCCGGCGAGCGCACGGTCGGCCTGCTTGTGGACGCCGTCTCGGATATTCTCACGGCGACCGCGTCCGATATTCAACCGACTCCCGAGCTCGCGCGCGAATTGCACAGCTCTTTTGTCGACGGTATCGCGGTGCTCGATAAGCGCATGGTGACCTTGCTCAGCATGGAAAGGCTCACGGCATCGCTGGTCGGCGAAAGTCTCCCTGCTGCCGAAGCCGCGTGATGCAACCGGCCATGCCCGAAAACCGCACCAACCGGGGCACAGCGCTCGTGCCAGAGGGTGAATTTGCATTCACGGCGGCGGACTTTTCGAAAATCGCGGCGCTTGTGCATGGCGAATCCGGCATCGTTTTACATGAGGGGAAGGCCAATCTCGTCTATTCGCGCCTGGCAAAGCGCTTGCGTTCGATCGGATTGAATTCATTTCGCGATTACTGCTCTCTAATCGAGAGCGACGCCGGGATTGATGAGCGGCAAGCCATGATCGCGGCCATGACGACCAATGTCACGCGGTTCTTCCGAGAGCCGCATCATTTCGATTACCTCAAGGCAAAGCTCTTGCCGGCGTTGATTGCCGACGCGCGAGCCGGCGAGCGGATACGGATCTGGTCCGCCGGCTGCTCGTCTGGCGAAGAGCCGTATTCCATCGCGCTTACCCTGCTCAACGCGATGCCCGATATTGCCGAATACGACGTTCTCATATTGGCAACGGATATCGACCCCAACATGATCGCCCATGGCCGTGAAGGCGTGTACGGCTCGTCCCAATCGTCCAACATCCCACCGGATTTGCGCGCGAAATGGACGATCTCCGGCGGGCGAAATGACGGAATACGCATGGCGCCGGCGGCTCGCTCGCTGGTCCGGTTCAATGAACTCAACCTTCTCGGCGCATGGCCGATGAGGGGCGTATTCAGGATCATCTTCTGCCGGAATGTGATGATCTATTTTGACGAGGAAACCCAGAACCGTATCTGGAACCGTTTTAGCGACCATCTCGAACCGGACGGAACATTGTTCATTGGCCATTCGGAGCGTGTTCCGACGGATCAGCATCCTTTCGATCTGGCCGGACAGACGACGTATCGCAAGAAGTCGAGAGTGAGATCATGAAACCGGTGCGACGTCCTTATTGTCGACGATTCGGCGACAATCCGGCGCATCCTGGCGGCCGTGCTCGCCACCGATCCGGAAATCGAGGTTGTGGGTTCCGCGCCCGAACCGGCAGTCGCGCGCCAAATGATCAAGGAATTGAACCCGGACGTTCTCACGCTGGACGTCGAGATGCCGAACATGAATGGTTTGGAGTTTCTGGAAAAAATCATGCGCTTGCGGCCGATGCCGGTCGTCATGGTGTCCACCCTCACCCAGCGCGGTGCGGAGATTACCCTTGCGGCTCTCGAACAAGGGGCGGTGGATTATTTTGCCAAGCCCACGGAGAATGTCGCCGCTCTTTTTCAAGGTGGCGCCGCAGAATTGATCGAAAAAGTGAAGGCCGCGGCGCATGCCCGCGTGCGCCCGCGATCGACCCCGGTCGTCCGCCCCGGATCCTCGGCCGAAATGCCATTCGATCCCGGCGACAAAATTGTTGCTATCGGCTCCTCGACTGGGGGCGTGGAAGCATTGATCAAGGTGTTGTCCAATTTTCCGACCAATTGTCCGCCGACGGTCATAACCCAGCATATGCCCGCCCACTTTACCTCGACATTCGCGGACCGCCTTTCCAGGCTTTGCCGACCCAACGTAACCGAGGCGCGCGATGGAGATGTGCTGATCCCGGGGCATGTCTATGTCGCGCCCGGAGGTCCCGCGCATTTAGAAGTCACGGGAATGAAAAGCCTTCGATGCAAGTTGACGGCGGCTGAATTGGTCAACGGTCATCGACCCTCGGTTGACGTGCTCTTCAAGTCAATCGCCGGCACCGCGCGAAATCGCGGCATCGGCGTATTGCTGACGGGAATGGGCCGGGACGGCGCGGCTGGGCTGCTCGCGATGCGCGCCGTCGGCGCTGCTACCATTGGGCAAGACGAGGAATCCAGCGTCGTTTATGGAATGCCGCGCGCAGCATTTGAAATTGGAGCCGTTCAAAGGCAATTGCCGTTGGAGAATATTGGACCGGAGATATTGCGTCTCTGCCCGGCACGCAGTGAGGGAGTGTTGAGTCATGCCCGCAGCAGCTAAAGTGAAAGCAGTTGTCGTCGACGATCAATCGACGATGCGCATTCTCGTTCGCACCGCGCTTCAGCAGATCGGCGTTCTGGATATTCGCGAATATCCATCGGCGGGCGAGGCCTTTCAAGACCTAAAGGCGCGACCCGCGCATGTCGTGTTTTCCGATTTCAACATGCCGGGTATGGACGGGCTGGAATTTCTGCGCGCCATACGCGCCGAGGGAGCGACGAAGGCGATGGCTTTCATTCTTCTGACCGGCCGCGCCGACAAGGAGCTTGTGCAAAGGGCGGCGCAATTTGGCGCGAATAATTACATGGTGAAGCCCTTTACGGTCGCCACGCTGAAGCAAAAGCTCGATCAAATCTTTGGGGAATTGGTTTGAGAAATCAACTTCAGTCGAAGCCGTCGGAGCAGCATGACGAGGGGTTGAGGCGATATCTCAACCCTCAGGACAGCAATTGGTATATTCAAATTATGCAGGGTGATTTCTACGTAACCGGCACGCCGCAGGAAGTCCTCACCACCATATTAGGCTCGTGCATTTCTGCCTGCATTCGTGATCCGTCCCTCGGCATTGGAGGAATGAATCATTTTCTGCTTCCGGAGGGCGATGGCGAAGACCGCCACGCCCGGCGTTTCGGCGTGAACGCAATGGAAATTCTCATTAATGACATTCTCAAACGTGGCGGCGAGCGTTCGAGGCTGGAAGCAAAGCTGTTCGGCGGAGCCAACGTCATCAACGCGATGTCCGATGTCGGATCGCGGAATGCGGCCTTTGCCAAGCAGTTTCTTAGCGATGAAGGGATTTCCATCACGGGGGGCGATGTTGGCGGAACGATGCCGCGCCGCATACAATTCTGGCCGGTCTCGGGGCGCGCGCGCCAACTCTCTGTCCGGGTCAATCGGCAGGAGCTTTTGGAACGCGAGCGCGCGGAATCAAATCGCGGCGGCGTACCCAATGACGACGTGGAGTTATTTTGACGGCCATGCAACCCAAAAAAGCATTTGATCAGTCCGACAGAGTGGATGCGTTGCTCGCGGTCTTGAGATCGGTTTGCACCGAGGCGCATTCCCTGGCTTTTGATATCGCCGGGTTGGGAGAGTCGCTTTCCAGCGGGCGCGTCGCGGAGACGGCATCGAAGCGAATGCAAGATCTGCAATCCTTCGATCCGCTCAGTCAGCGCGCTCTGGCTATGGCGCGCCTGCTGCACGGTATTGAGCGCCTGCTTTCGAGCCACACGGCTGACTGGAAAATGCGCGCCGAGGCCCTGATCGAGGCAGTTCCTTTTCATGCCGAGCGAGAGCGCTTTGCGGCCGCACTTCAAGGCCACGAAATTGCCGTGCTCGATGCGGATGTGAACAATAGTGAGGGTCTGGACTGGTTCTAACTGGAAGTGCAATTCGGAATGGGAGTAATGCAACCGCGCTCGCAGAATAACGTTGCCCTGGACCTATCCAAGGTGACCGCGCTTGCCGTTGACCCTGACCACTACGCCTTGAATACGGTGAACCAACTGATGCGCGGTTTCGGCTTGAAAGACCAGTTGGCAGCGGAAAATGGCGAAGCGGCCAAGAAAATCCTGAACCAAACGAAAATTGACTTGGTCATTGTTGAAGCGGTGCTGCCGGATATGTCCGGCGCCGATCTGGTGAAGTGGATCAGACGGCATGGCGAAAATGCGGTCAAATATGCCTCGGTCATAATCCTCACGGGCTACACGGTAGCGAAAAACGTCGAAAGCGCCCGCAGCAGTGGCGCCAATATTGTCATTAAAAAGCCGGTCGCCGCTACCGCCTTGTTTGACCGGATCGCCTGGTCGGCCGCGACCGACCGCGCGTTTATTGATACGCCGTCCTATGTCGGGCCGGATCGCCGGTTCAAGCAGTTGGGGCCGCCGGACGGTATAGGTCGGAGGAGCACGGATTTGCCGCCAGAGATCGGTGATGCCTCCGAGCCCAATCTTTTGCAGAGCGAGATAAATTTGTTCATCAAGCCCGTCAAAATCAAGCTGGATTAGCGCACATGCGATCGGAGAAGACAGTTGCCGTCCATAATGCGCTACGAAAGGTTCTCGATGGGCCGCGTAAGATCAACCGCAGCGCCGCCATCAAGCGGGCGGAACATAATATCGACGGCTTGCGCCAAGAGTTTACGCTGGGGTTGACGCGCGAGATCTCCAAGCTGGAGGACCTTGCGAGGGCGGATGCCGGGCATCTGTCCGAAATCGCTCTGCGGGAAATAATTGTCCTATCGACGGTGATTTACAATCTCGCGGGAGCGCTTGGTCACTCGCTGTCTGCAGGAGACCGCGGCCAGTCTGTACGATCTTCTGGTTGTGATGTCGGATAAGGGATTGCGCTGCGTCGACCCTGTACTTGTGCATGTGAGTGTCGCGCGGCTTTCGGCCCCTGGCATGCCCCCGGTCTCGGAGGATCAGGCGCGAAAGCTGCTGGGTCAGTTGAAGGAAACCGTCGCGCACTTCCGCGATAAGCCGGACCCTTGCAATCGAGCCGCATGTGCGGCCTGCCCGGCAAAGGCAATCCAATATGATTAAGCAGAGACCACAGAAAGTTGTCCAGCGCGCAAGGCGGGGCTTCGAGAGCGTGGGTTGGACCAAATACCTCGACGGAGGGCGTCATGGATTACGAATCATTCTTTGCCAGGCACCTGGACGAGTTGCGTCAGGAAGGGCGGTACCGTGTCTTCGCCGATCTGGAGCGACATTCCGGCCAATGCCCTACCGCTACACACCATGCCGGAGAGGCGCAAAGCACCGTGACGATTTGGTGTTCAAACGACTATCTTGGAATGAGCCAGCATCGCGATGTCGTCGCGGCGATGCATGAAGCGCTCGACAAAAACGGCGCCGGCGCCGGTGGCACGCGTAACATCGCCGGCACGAACCATAGTCATGTGCTCCTGGAACGCGAACTTGCCGATCTCCATGGCAAGCCGGCTGCGCTGTTGTTCACGTCCGGCTATGTCTCCAATTGGGCAACGCTTGGAACGCTGGCCTCGAGGCTTCCAAACTGCGTGGTGTTTTCCGATATGCATAATCATGCGTCGATGATCGAAGGCATTCGCCACAGCCGCGCCGAGTGCAGGCTATTCAAGCATAACGATGCAGAGGACCTGCACCGCCTGCTGGCCGCCACGGACCCGTCCCGGCCCAAGCTGGTGGCATTCGAGTCGGTTTATTCCATGGATGGCGATATCGCGCCGATCGCGGAAATTTGCGACGTGGCGGAACGCCATGGAGCGATGACATATCTGGACGAGGTGCATGCCGTCGGCCTCTATGGTCCGAGCGGTGCCGGCATCGCCGAGCGCGAAGGATTGTCGAACCGTCTCACGGTCATCGAAGGTACGCTCGCCAAGGCGTTTGGCGTGCTCGGAGGCTATATCGCCGGCAGCGCCGATCTATGCGATTTCATACGCAGCGCCGCTTCCGGGTTTATTTTCACAACCGCGCTGCCTCCGGCGATTGCGGCAGGCGCGCTGGCAAGCGTTCGACACCTTAGAACAAGTCAAACCGAGCGAGCGCGTCATCAGGAATGCGTGACGAAAGTGCGCCGTCGCCTCAAGGCCATCGGCATTCCGATGCTCGACAATTCCAGCCACATCATCCCGGTGATGGTGGGCGACGCCAGGAAATGCAAATCGATCAGCGATTGGCTGTTGGCGAATCACGGGATCTATGTGCAACCCATCAACTATCCAACGGTACCCCGCGGCAGCGAACGACTCCGCATCACGCCGTCCCCGCTGCATTCGGATGCCGATATCACGCGTCTGGTCTCCGCACTCTCGGAAATATGGTCGCAATGCGCATTGGCGCGTACATCCGTCGCCGCGTGATGGAGCCGGCCTTGAAATCGCAGCCGACGGTCGAACCCTTTGGCGACCCAATGTCGCCATCGCCGGAGAGACGGCCACGCGCGTGGGCGTCGGGAGGCTGATATGGGCTTCGCGTTCAATATCCGCAAATCTTCCCCGCAGACCACGAAGCATTCAAGTTCTGCGAAGATAACGTCTGTTGCGCGGCCCGGTTCGGCGGATGCGGCCGACCCATCAAATGATGAAAGTCTATCGGAGTCTTCGCTCGCCGTTGCGCAAAGCCTCTGGTCGCGGGGAAACCTGTCCCCTCTGGATGCGTTGTTTGGCGCCACCGCGATCGTGAAGCTGATTCCGACGGCTGGCTTCGGTTTCGTAGGCAGTCATCTGGGCCACAGATTGCAAAAATACGCCGATGATACCAGCGTTGCAGTCGATGCCGCGGAAGCCGATCCGACGCTTACGCGTCTATACGCGAAGAACAAGTCCTCAATCAAGACCACCGAGTGGAAGCCCGACGCGGCGTTGTTCAAAAAGAAACGACACCAAGCATTCATCGCGTTGCAAATGAGCGCCTTATCCGGTCCGTTGGAAATCATATATGGGCAGTGCGCGACAGGACTGAAGGTGGGCGGCAAATTGTTTGCGGCGGACCTTATGGAAACCGGGGCCAGGAATGCGGGCTCCGGTCCGGATGGCGGATCGACTTTGCGTACGATTGATGAGCATGTTTCGTCGCTCAAATCCGTCGGCTTCGATATCGGAAACAAGGGCGATTTGACGGAAAACTTCCTGGCGGCGGTTCGAAGCGGGTTGCTTCAATCCCTCGCAATGCTTGAAGATCTTCGCTCGCCCAATGCAAGCAACAGAGTTCAGCGAACTTCTGCCTTCGCGCTGCAGCTCAAGACCTGGAAAGCCATGCACGGTCTCGCGGCGGCGAGAAAAATTCAGGCAATCTGCATTCTCGCCACGCGAGTTCGGTAACTTCCATCCAACCTCAAGAAGGTCAATCGATGATCAATCAATGAAATCCATTCCTGATCCCAAGAGGCGAAGGAGTTTCCGGCAATTATAAAGTCTCTCAGGTGTAGCGGTGCTGGCGCCGGTACCGTGGAGTCGATCTGTGGCTTTTGCCGCGGCGATACCTGCGTGATGATTGCAGTTCATCTGAACAACGCACACATTCAGGCAGTTATAAGAGTTTGTCATTCTTTTCCGGATAGGTTTGTAGTCTTGAGTTGGAAAATATGGAGACACATATGGATACTCGTTCGATAACCTTGGTGCAGCAGAGCTTCGAGAAAGTGGCGGCGTTGGGCGAAAAAGTCGCAGAGATTTTTTATGGCGAATTGTTCGCGATCGAGCCTTCGCTCAAGAAAATGTTCAAAGGCGACATGGGTGAGCAGCGCAAGAAAGTTGCTGGCTGCTCTGGCCTTGGTGGTCCGGTCGCTGCATGCGCCTCAGAAAATTCTCGGTCCCGTGGAAACCTTGGCGAAAAAGCATGTCGGCTATGGTGTCGAGCCGATCCACTACACCTATGTCGGAAACGCGCTGCTTCGGACCCTGAAGAAGGGGTTGGGCGAACAATTCACCCCCGAGCTGCGCAATGCATGGATAGAGGCATACGGCGCGTTAGCGGACATCATGAAGGAAGCGGCCTATGGCGCGTCGGGCGATGTATTGAGCAAAATCAGAAAGACCGGTTGACCGAGGATCATGCGCATACAGCGTCATAGTCTCTCACGGAACCGCCTCCGCAGAGTCGATGCGGAGATTGCCTGTCTGGACAGTGCCAAGCGCGACGCGGGACGCGTCTGCGGAGAGACTTGTTCCTTCGTATGTTCACAGTGCGGCAGCACGACGTGTCAATGCCGGTGTTCGCCATTTTGTCCAGAGGCCGATAAGGCGCTGTCCGCGGATCCCGAACGCTATCCGATAGAACCTCGGATCCTTCCGCTTGTTTTCGCGATGAAGCGACTGAGGGTTTTTGATCCTTGCTGGTCTTGTGAGGGGCATGCAGCAGCCGACGGTTCGCTCTGGAAGATGCCGATGGTGTGGTTCTATTGCCGCTCCATGCTTTATCTCAGAATATTGAAGGACGGCCTGAACCATCTGAAATTGATCGGTAAGGTCAATTCCCAATGGGAAATTCTTGTCACATTTTCCGATCCGGAGAATTTGGACACGACCTTTTCCATCCAACCCTCCGCACCGCAGAGCCCCGCGATTCAATTGTCGGTGCTGCAGGATGACGCGCGCGAAATAGCCGGGTCATTCGACGAAATGATAAGCGAAGGCGCGCGCACCTTGTGTTCCTCGGGGCGACGGGCTTAGAGCGCCGGCCGGACCGACGAGCGGATCTCGTGTTCTTGGCAATCATCACCTGTCGGATTGGTAATTGAAACGATACGCGCTACTCCGCTTGTTCGGCTCGATCGCCTTTCCGCACGCGCTGCTGCGTTTGAAGAGGGGATCTTTGGAGGCATTTCATCTGGCGCCAACATGGCGGCTGCCGCTAAACGTCGTACAGGAGAGATTCGGGCAAAATCGTTGGAAGGTGTGCGCTCCATCGACCAGCCCACCACACGTCTCCGCATGGATTCCGGTTGCGGCGCGGAAATGGCAGACATTGGTCTGTAGACTGCGCCGGTGATCGGGGCCCAAATCGCGAAATACCTTCACGATAGGAGTCTCTGCCGAACGAACCCGCGCCGTAAGACTTGGAAATGTCGAGACGATCTTCCTAGTCGCTCTGTCTCGTGCTGAAGTGCTGGCTGTGGATGCAGTCCTGAGCGAACCGTGCTCAGCGCCGTTTCCCTGTTTATCAGGGAAATAACAGGGAATTTTTTGAAGTTTTGGACTTCCCGGCCGGACCGGGCCGGAAATAGCTAAGCGATTTCGGTCGCTTGGCCCAAAATTCCTTATGAAACCAATAGGGAAATTATCGCGCCTAACAGGGAATCTTTTGCGCATAGCAGGGATCGATATCCGCGAATGCAGGGACGACCACGATGGGCTTGAGGCTGGTTGCCAGCCGTGAGCGCCTATGCCTCAATGACTCCCTGAGGGCGATCCGCAAAAAACGGCGCACCTATCTCGTTTCGCTGTCACTGACGAAGGAACATCTTCATGCTTGCGCGCGCCCCGCTACGTGCATTCCGAAACCACGTTTGTGACAGCCGGCATTGGGATGGATACCGACCGCGAGCAAGTGACATCGTCATAGCAACGGCCCCTAAAGTCGGCACCACGTGGATGCAGAGGATCGTCAGTCTACTGGTCTTCCAGACAGCCGAGCCGCGCCCCCTTGGACCAATCTCGCCATGGATCGACTGTCGCTTCCAGATGCCCATTGATGTCGCCCTGCCGATGATTGAAGCGCAGGAGCACCGCCGCTTCCTGAAAGCCCATTTGCCCTTTGACGCATTGCCGATTTACCAAGAGGTGCAATACATTCACGTCGCCCGCGATCCGCGCGACGCGTGCATGAGTTTCCTCAACCACTTCAACAGTTTCACTGCTGCAGGCTGGGGCGGATTGGATGCTGTCGGCCTTTCGGACCCCACAATCGGCAAAGCGGTGCCTCGACCGCCAACGACGCCGCGCGAATTCTTCCACTATTGGTTGGATGCCGGCGTCCAAGCCGGCGCGCCGATGATGTCCGATACATTCTTCCACATTGAGCGCAGCTACTGGACCGAACGCGCACGGCCCAATCTGCTCATGGTCCACTACAACGATCTGAAGGCTGACCTTGAAGGCGAGATGCGCCGCATCGCCGCCTTCCTTGACATTGTCGTGGCTGAGGCCCTGTGGCCATCCATTGTGGACGCTGCCACTTTCGAGACGATGAAGCGCGACGGCGAGGTGGTCCTGGCTGGCATGGAACGCGCGTTTGAGCACGGCCATCGGAGCTTTCTTCACAGCGGAACCAATGATCGCTGGCGCGATACACTCACTGACGAGGATTTGGCAACATATTCTACGCGTCTCGCCGCCGAAACCACGCCGGGCCTCTCCCGCTGGTTGGAGCTGGGCCGGCACAAGGCTGGTGACCCCGCCACGGCACCCGAGTAGTGCGGCTCGCGCGCAATATTGGGGCGCACCAATGCCGGGAATGGGCAAAATACTGGGGCTCGGGCGGTGGCCCTCGTTACCGATACTCGTGGCTATCATAGGTCGCATCGACTGGGGCATCCGGGATTGATTCTCAACAAACAAAGAACACAAAACCTCCCAATGCATACTCCGTGTCAGACGCGCCTAATCCGTAAATCCGGTCATGCCTTCACTTGGCGCCGGGCCCAGGGATTTTCCTACCGCCACGCCGTGGAAATCCATGCCGTGTTTCGAGCAGTCGCACACCCATAGCGGGAAGATGTGGGTTAGTTGCGCCGTCTCTTCGGCCATGAAGGACATTTTTTATGATCAGCGGGGCTGGGATCTCGACTGCCAGCGCCTTTTTTGCAGAGGGCCCTTCTTTAACCCCACCGGCGGAGACCTCTTTCTTTTTGCAATTCGTCTGGGTGCGGCATTCGTCTGAACCATGGCTTCCAGGCTCTGCAATTCGAGGTGGCTTGCCTGTGTCGCGCCGGCTTCGATTCGTCGATAGCTATTCAGCAGGTTGGTGCCCAGCTCGGTGAGTTTCATGCCACCACCACCGGTGCCTCCAACCTCGGCCGTCACCACGGCAAAATTGAACGTCGCCTGTATCTCCTGCACTAGCAGCCAAGCTGTGCGATAACTCATCCCTATGGAAGAAGCTGCGCGGCGAAGCGTGCCATATTCCGAAATCCGTTCCAGCAACATCGCCTTGCCGGGACCGAAGGCGCTACCGGACGCCTCAAAATCTATGCGGACGAAAAGGCGCATCATATAGATAAGCATGGCGGAAGGTGCTTCAGGCGTCCAGCAAAACCGTTATGACAAATAGAGATGCAGCACGACGCCTGTCTTGAAGACGAATTGGAACGGCAGCACACTTCGCCCGCAAGGAACAGGATGCTGCTGCTAATAAACCGGGAAATCGCTGGCATGTTCAGGTTCATGCATGGGAGCTTTATGGCCGCGGGATTGCTCGCCTGTCTCGCCATTGGTCCTCTCAGCGCCGCGCCTGCGGATCTGGAATTCCGCAACGGGCTATCTGCTTACAACAGCGGCAATTACCTGAAAGCGTTGGAGATCTGGCTGCCGCTTGCCCAAAATGAAGATGCGCCGTCACAAACCGGTGTGGGATTTATCTATCATCGCGGTTTGGGTGTGGAGGTTGACGACCAGAAAGCCTTCTTTTGGCTGCGCAAGGCCGCCGAGCATGGACAGCCGGAAGGCCAGATGATGTTGGGCACCTTGTATTTCTACGGCCAGGGCGTGGGTCAGAGCTATGTTCTGGCCTATGCTTGGTGCGACCTGGCCCAGGACGGTGGCAGCGCAGATGCTGCGGATTGCCGCGGCGCGGCGCTCCAGTCGCTACGTTCCGACCGCGACCTCAAGCGAGCGTTCCAGCTAAGCACCGATCTGCACCACCGATTCGGCCCAAAGCGCTGACCTCCGTTATTCCCATCGGTAACTAACGCTTGCGCCAGTGACAAAAGCCAGGCGTCGCCGCGGCGCGCAAATCCGGCAGCAAACGTCGTCCTTTGCCTCACACATTCTCACGTCCGTGCAATCTCCAAAGACCCTTTCGCAGGCGCGTCATGGCGCGCGGCCGTTTGAACTTGTCTCCAATCGGCCTCTATGGTCTATTTAATAAGCGCATAAATGGGTGGAGTTGAGGATCTGAATCGATCGCGAAATTAGCCACTCGCGTGAGAAAACCCCGCTTCATCGGTTCTCTTTTAAGGAGGCCCCATGTCGGACGCCGATTCAAACAAAACTAAACCAACAAAATCGGAACAATCCTCGATCCGCGCCACGCGACGCTCCGTCATTAAAGGCGTTATCGCGTCCGGCGTGGCGGTTTCGGCGGTCGGCTATGTTGTCTATGAGCGCTCGGCTCGCAGGTCGGCGGCGGGCGCGGTGGAACGGCTGATCACCTTGAATGTCAATGGCCGCGACCGGCGGGTTGATGTTGCGCCGCACGAAACCCTGGCGCAGACCATCCGATACAAGCTTGGCCTAACCGGAACCAAGCTCTCCTGCGACCGCGCCGAATGTGGCGCCTGCACCGTGATGATGGACGGGGTCACCACCTATTCCTGTTCGACATTGACCCACAGCGTGCGCAACCGGAAGATTGTCACCATCGAAGGCATCTCCGGTCCCAATGGTGGACTTCACAAAGTGCAGCAGGCCATGATCGACGAGTTGGGCCCCCAGTGCGGCTTTTGCACCCCGGGCCAAGTCGTTTCAGCAGTGGCACTGCTCAACAATAATCCCAAACCGACGTTGGATGAGGTGCGGCGCGGCATGTCCGGCAATCTTTGCAAGTGCGGCGCCTACGATCATTATCTCAAAGCGGTCATGCGCGCGTCGCAGGAGGCTTAAGCAATGGCACCTTCACTTTCCCAACAGCACAAGCTCATCGGTAAGAATTTTGTCGTGCCCGACGTCGAGGCGAAAGTCACCGGCCGCGCAAAATATGTCGAAGACTTCCGCGCCGACGGCATGGTGTTCTGCAAGACCCTAACCAGCCCAATTCCGCACGCCAAAATCCGCAGCATCGACACTTCCGATGCGGTGAAGATGCCGGGTGTGCTCGGTATTCTCACCGCCGACGACGTGCCCCAGTTCCCGCCGCCGGCCCCGGGCATTTTCGCCAAGGGCGAGACCTTCTATGTCGGCGAGCCGATCCTGGCGATCGCGGCCGACACCGAAGAGAATGCGGTCGCGGCGATCGAAGCCGTCAAGGTCGATTTCCAGCAATTGCCGCATGTGGTGGACCCGCTGGAAAGCCTATTCCCGGGCGGCCCCAACGCACGCGAAGCCGGCAATGTCGCCGCCGGCCAGATCAAGCTACAGACGGTCAAATGGGACGGCGCCGATTTCGCGGCCGCCGGCGAGATTAAGCTGCCGCTAGGCCGTGCTGCCGAAGAATGGACCTACGGCGATGTGGATGCCGGCTTCAAGAAAGCCAAGGTGATCGTGGAGGAGAATTTCGTATCCGCCACCTATTCCCATAATTGCATGGAAACCCGCAGCGCCTTTGCCTATTGGCAGGGCGGCAAATGCTTCCTTTATGGCTCCAACCAGAGCCATACCGCGGCCATCGCCAATATCTCCCGCTATATCGGCATCAAACCGAACCAGCTGGTATTCATTGCTGAATATTGTGGTGGCGGTTTCGGCAGCAAGATCCCCGGCTATCCTAACATGGCGATCGCCGCTTTGATGTCGAAGAAGCTAAACCGGCCGGTGATGCACCGCATTTCCCGCCATGAGGAATATGGAATTGGCAGCGCCCGTCCCGGCTTCCAAGGGTACATCAAGATGGGGTTCGCGCCTAACGGCAGGATTACGGCCGCAGACCTTTACATAGTACAGGAAAGCGGCCCGATGCCGACGGCGGGTGATTTCCGCGCAGCCGGAGCATGCATGTCGCTGGTCTATCAGCCTGAGGCGATGCGCTTCCGCAGTGTGCCGGTGCTGACCAACACGGTTCCAGTCGGCGCCCAGCGCGGCCCGGGCGAAAATCAGTTCGTCTCCGTTGTCGAGCCGATGATTGACAAGGCGGCGCGTCAGTTGAACATGGACCGGTTCGACATCCGCATAATTAACGCTCCGGATTCGAGCAGCAAGTTCGGCCCGGACCAGGGCCCGGTGACCAGCGCGTTCATGAAGGAAGCGCTGGCCAAGCTGCGCACCATGGTGAATTGGGACGAGCTCAAGAAGAAGTCCGGCCAGAAGAACGGCACCAAAGTAACTGGCATTGGCATCGGCCAGGGTTATCATTCCGCGGGCACAAACGGTTTTGACGGCTTGGTGCGCATCACCCCGGACGGCAAACTCCACGTCCATACCGGAGTGGGCAATCTGGGGACTCACTCCTGGGCTTCGACCGCCCGTGTTGCTCCCGACCTGCTCAATGTAAGCTGGGAGAATGTGGTCATTGACCGCGGCGACACCCGCCGAGGCCTGCCGTTCAATTCGCCCCAAGCAGGCAGCCTGAC
Source organism: uncultured Alphaproteobacteria bacterium (assembly GCA_963769055.1). Classification (GTDB taxonomy): domain Bacteria; phylum Pseudomonadota; class Alphaproteobacteria; order Micropepsales; family Micropepsaceae; genus Rhizomicrobium. The sequence goes on along the minus strand of CAVYKF010000012.1, from coordinate 128,008 downwards.
GGCATCGACAAAGTCGCGCACGATGTATGCGGCGGCAATGGACATGAAGGAGAAGCTCACCGACATTGCGGCCAAGATGCTGGGCGGCAAGCCCGAGGAATATGAGCTTGGCGACGAGAAAGTCGTCCATAAGGGCGGCGGCAAGTCCATCACCTACCAGCAGGCGGCGCAGAAGGCCATCGAGCTGGGCGGCAAATATTCCGGCAAGGATGTGCCCGACGAGCTCAATCCCATCACCAAGGGCGCCGTCGCCATGATCGCAGGTTCGGGCCTGATCGCGGCAGCTAAAGACAAGCTGCCGCGGGTGGGTACCACCCCAGGCCTGACCTGTAATGTCGCCGAGGTAGAAATAGACACCGAAACCGGCGCGGTGGAAGTCAAGCAATGCATGAGTGTGGTCGATGTCGGCACCGTGCTATTCCCGCTTGGTCTGGGACACCAGATTGCCAGTGGTCAGGTCCATGGCATCGGCATGGCGATGCTCGAACGCCACCTCTATGACCCCAAGCTGGGCATTCCTGCCGCGGTGGGTTTCCACGAGGGCAAGGTTCCGACCTACCTGGACATTCCGCCGAATATGGCTTGGCAGGCGGTCGAAAATCCCGATCCGCAACATCCGCTGGGCATCAAGGGTGTGGGCGAGCCGGCGATGGGTTCAGGCGCCTCGTGCATCACCTCGGCAATCGCCGATGCATTGGGCGGCCATCTGTTCAACCGCACGCCGGTTTCCACGGATATGATTGTCAATTACCTGTCGGGGCGCCCACCAGCGCACAAGCCGCTTCAGGTCAACACGGTCTGAGGGAGCAAACGTCATGATCGTCAAAGACATTATGGCCCCATTCGACCTGTACCAGCCGGTGCAGCTCAAGGACGCATTTTCCCTTCTCGAAAGCTTCGGAACCGATGCCTGGAAGATGGCCGGCGGCTACGACAGCATGGATTGGTTCAAGGACCGCGTCGTGCGGCCCAAGGCCGTGGTCGACTTGACCGGTATCGCCGAGATGAAGGGGATCAAGGAAACGGCGGATGGTGTCGAAATCGGGGCGCTTACCACGCTGACTGAGATTGAGAACAATCCCATCATCAAGTCTAAATACCGGCTCTTGGCGAATGCAGTGTCCCATGTCGCAAGTCCGCAGATCCGCAACAATGGGACCTTGGGCGGCAATGTTTCGCAGAATGCACGTTGCCTCTATTTCCGTTATGGCCTGCCTTGCTATCGCGCAGGCGGCACGACCTGTTTTGCCGACACTCCCGAAGGCATCAATCGCGAGCATGCACTATTCGGCGCGGACCGCTGTGTGGCAGTGTCCTCCTCTGACGGCGCGCCCGCGCTGACAGCCTTGGACGCCAAATTCGTAATTCGGAGTTCCGGCGGCGAGCGCGTGGTTAAGCCAGAGGATTTTTTTGTCGGACCGAGCATTGACATTACGCGCTTGACCTCGACCAAGCCCGAAGAAATCCTCACAACAATTCGCTTGCCGAACAGCTGGGCCGGCAAGAATTTCTACTTTGAAAAAATCACAGACCGGAACACCTGGGACTTTCCGCTGGTCAATGTTGCGGCAGCCATTTCGATGGAGGGCGGCTCGATCAAGGACAGCCGAATTGTCGTCGGCGGCGTCAGCGCGGTTCCGCACCGCCTTACCCAGGTCGAGGGCATCATCCAGGGCAAGACGCTGGATGAGAGCGTTGCCACCCTGGCTGGCCAGTCGTCCACTCGTAACGCGCGGCCGCTGAACTATAACGGCTTCAAGATTCCGCTGATGGCCAAGCTGGTCACCCGCGCAGTCCGCAACGCCACAGCCTGAAGGGGGATCATCGTGGAGCTTTTCCGCTACGCCACGTCGGTTTACGGCAGCCGGGTTCTTCTCGGGGCGTCGTTCGATCTTCTGCAATGGTTCGTGGCGGCCGGGATCGCCGCGATCCTGGCCCATGCAATTTTCAAGTTCATCGTGCCGTCCTCCCACAATACCGGGCCCTAAAGGCGGCCCACAAGGAATCTCGCCATGAGTTCGCACGCAACCACTAGCCCTGCCTCCGTTGCAAGCTCGGCCGAGGTGGTTGGCCGGATCCAGCGGCACAAGCTGGTGGACCGCATCTATCATTGGATAATGGCCATTTGCATTCTCACGCTCTTGGCGACGTCGCTCCTTCCCATCGTAGGCTGGAAATTCGCCTGGCTCACCATCCACTGGATCACCGGCCTGATCGTAACTGCGGCGGTGATTTATCACATCATCCGTGCCCTGTTTTTCCAGGATCCCATGTCCATGGTGGCGGACACGCAGGACATCGCCAATCTCGCCGCTGGCGGCCGGCCCGGCAAATACAATCTGGCGCAGAAGCTTTATCACTTGGCCATCGCGATCTTGATCCTGTGCGGCATCGCCACTGGCCTTCTCATGCTGCGCAAGATTGATACGCCCTTCTGGGAGCGCAATGCCTACTGGTTCGGCGACCAGACTTGGGGTGTCATCTATGCCATCCATGACTTCGTCGCCATGGCACTGGTGACAATGATCATGATCCATATCTATTTCGCATTGCGACCCGATGAATGGCACCTGACGCGCTCCATGTTCCGCGGCTGGATCAGCCGCAAGGAATATCTGGATCATTTCGATCCCAAGCGCTGGAAAGCCAAGGAAGAACCATAAGACCCTTAATTTCCGGGCGTTTCGGCCGCTCTCTTGCATGGCTCTCAAAGCCTTCTGCTATCTATTAAGGAGACCCGTCAAAGGGTGTCGCCCATGGAACTGATTGAAGCCATTGATGTGGTCGAGAAGACCTATGAGTTCATGTTGGCCTATGCCGCGCAGGGCCGCGTCAATGATGAAGACACCTCGAACACCGGCATCCGCGCCGATCTCACCCGTTTGGTCGAGGCGCTCAGCGTGATCGGCGCAGCCAAACTTGAAGGTGAGGCAGCGAAGAAATTCCTCGACGTGGTGCGCCAGGACGCGGCGAAGGCCTCCGCCGCCATTGGCCTGGTTCTGTCCAAATCGGGTATCTCTTCCCAGGCGGTAGACAATCTCAACGCCTCCATTCATATTCGCGCGCTGCTCACCGACCTTTTCATTTTGGATGAGACCCTCAAGATCACCGGAGTCTGAAGTCGTAGGGCGCGGCGCGATGTCCCAGTTGAAAATCGGATTTATCGGCGTCGGTGCTTTCGGGTCGCGCGCAGCCATGCGCCTGCTCTGGTCCGGATTCCATGATATGAATATCTATGACACGCATGAGCAGACGCCCCGCATCTTCACCGCCACCCATGGTGGACTGCTGCTGGGTTCGCCCGCCATGGTGGCGCAACTCTCCGACATCGTGATCACCGCCCTGCCTTCGGCGGCGGAGATGCGTGAGGTTTTTTTCGGCTGGGAGGGCCTCGCCACCGAGCCCAGAAAAGACGGATTGGTGATGGATATTGGCGTCACCGATCCGCTGGAAACCGTGGCCATGGCCAAAGAGCTTGGCGAGCGCGGCATTCAGTTGGTGGACGCGCCGGCCTTCGGCACACCCGACGACGCGCGCGAAGGCAACCTCACGATGGTGGTGGGCGGGGAAGATAGCGCGGTTGAACGCTGCCAGCCGGTTTTGGAAAAGCTTGGCCAGCGCGTGATCCGGGCAGGGGGCACCGGTTCGGGCCAGGCTGCGGCCGCGATCGCCGATTATCTCCGCGCCGCACGGCTTCTGGCCGCCAGCGAGGCGATCCGGCTGGGCAGCCATTTCGGCTTCGAACCCGCCAATCTGCTTGAGGTATGCGATGCCCTGGGTGGGGCAGACGTGGACAAGACGCTGCGCAACGAAGTCGCCACCCGCCGTTTCAAGACCGGGCAGCAGCTTGGGCTGATGCGCGCCAATGTCGAACTGACCGGCCGTTTGGCTGGCGCGGCGGGCCTGCCGTCACCGCTGCTCGCTGCGGCAAAGGACGCGCTGGCTAGCGCGGAAGAACGGCTGGGCTACAGCGTGGATCACAGTGCGGTGATCAAATGGCTGGAGACGCTTACCCCTCCCGAACCGACAAAGTCCAATTGAGGGGCTAGGCCCGATACCACAACGGGTCCGGGCTGAAAGTCGAGCCCATCATCCATGCCGGATTATCTGGCGCAGTGCGATCAGCACTGCTTGGCGGCCAAGATCTTGGCAATCGCGTCGGTGGCGGCGGTGACCTTGGCGATCAATTCGTCGCCGCTGGAGTCGCGGATGCAGCTTAGCGTGTAGTCGAACTGGCCTTTTTTGGAGACCGATGGCTTCTTGGTCTGGATGTTGCAGCCGGTCGAGCAGGTATCAGCCAGGGCCGGAACGACGATCAAAACGGTGGCGCCGATCAAAAAACCCGCGGCGGTTGGGATTTTCATGGGTACTAGTCCTCACTGGTTGGAGTGGCTTCTTCTTACCATCTACCCGACCCTAGTCGAGCTTCTCGCGGCGGAAAATTTACCGCATCGTTCGGCGGTATAAAAGCGCGCCAATTGCGTTTTTGAGGCCTATTATAAGGCAGTGCGGACCCATCCCGGTCTACGGAAAGGTGGGCCGCATCGCCGACCGGCAGAGCGCCGCGGCGGGATCGTCGCCGGCGACTTCCTCGATGGCCTTCACCATCAATATTGTCGGATATTGTTTTCGGAAAGGACAACTCTTCGTAGGGTCGGTCACGCTGGCAGCCAGGCAAGTCGCCGGCTGTCATCAATCTCCATAATAAATGCACCAGCCATTGGGGCGGACTGGCCTCTGGACAATCACACAATCGTTTGGCGAAATGAAATAAAGGCATTGGGCGCAGGTCTGCACCGCGTATTTATCACGCGTGACATAACCCGCTTGCATTTTGCTAACCTTGAAAGACTGCTGAGCGCGCGCCTGTTCGGCCTTCAGGCATAAACTGGCCGTAATGGTACCAAGCAAAGTATACTGCCAAAATTGACGGCGGCAGATGCCCGATGCGCTAGTCCTCTTTGTCATGGCCGGATAACATAATTCTTGTGTTGCCAATTTGGGCCGACGGATATTTTGTACCAAGCTGATAGAGAGACTATTGCATCTGCACGACCTGATCTAGAGGCGGCAGGAACGGCATTGATCTCGACCAATGGTCCGACACAATATCGGCACGCACAGACCTTGATGAATTGGTAGGAGATCTCATTCGAGCCAGCGTCCGGTTTCCGGCATTGCGTTTTCGGGTGCGCGCTATACCAAGGCGTTGCAGGAACTGGTGGGGCGCTGAGACAGGCAACCGAAAGGTTGTACCATGTCCGTCCTCTGCGGAAGCGCATTTGGCACTGCAGCCTACATGGCCTTGATGGGGAACGTCGGGCTGCTGCGGCGTCCACAGCCCTCTTACTACGTTAAAATCGACAGGCCAGGTGGCACCAAAATCCAATTTGGCTCTGCGGCCGACGCGGTTCAGCTCGTAGTACGGAGTAGCGATAGTGCATTTCCCTTGAGGACGCTTGGTCATCGCGGTTCTGCGGATGGTGCATTTTACCGAAACTACACCATTGGCGGCTGAATAATTGGCTCGAGCGGGGCGAGGCGCGGGGACGTGCTAAAATGGTGTTTGATAGCAAGCAATGGCTGTCTTATGTAGTCCCGATCGGTTTTTTGGGATCGGCGGCCGCGCTTGCGCTAACCGGCAATGGCAGTGGCACGGCGCGCACGGCCACTAGCATCGATCTAGCCGCAACACTTCGCGCAGCACCATGCGGTCAGCCCATAAAGTACAAGGTCGGCGCCATCGATCCGCGATTTGGCATGTCGGGCCAAGAAGCGCTGGCGGCCATGCGCGATGCCACGGCGATTTGGAATTCCGCGACCGGTACAGCGATCATTGAATATGGTGGCGATACGGGTATTCCTGTGGATTTTGTCTACGACAGCCGGGAAAGAATGTCCCGGGAACATGCGGCATATGCTGCAACGATCAAGCAAGCGGCAACCGAAATGAAACAAATCGACGAGGAAATCGCAGCCGTGCGGCAACAGCTGACTGCAGCTCGCGCCTCGTTCAGCTCGGAAGAAATCGCGTTCAAGGCGAAGCAGCAAACGTATAACGATGATGTCGAGCGGCTGAACGGCGGTGGCGGCGGCACTGACGAACAAGTTAAAACGTTCGACGAAAACAGGCGGCTGCTGGATCAGCAGCTTGGCCAATTGAAGGACGAACAGACTGCCATAAATGATTTGGTCGTGCGGGAAAATGCGCAAATTGCGCAGCACAATGCGCTCGTTAACCGCGCCAACACGGCCATTAATATTATCAACCGGGATGTCGGGAAGGATTTCGTGGCGGGCGTGTACTCGCAGAATAATGGCAGGGCGCAAATCGATATTTTTGCGTTTTCCGATCGCGCCGACTTAATAAGGCTGCTCGCTCATGAATTCGGTCACGCCCTTGGGCTGGGCCATATCGATGATCCAAATTCAGTGATGGCCGCTTCGCGTGAAACCGGCGTGGTTTCGCTCGATACCGCAAGCGAACCGCAGCAACTTAATTCCGAGGACATATCCATGCTGCGGGTCGTGTGCGGCAAGTAATTGGCGATTGATATTTTCCATAAGCAATAACGGCCGCTCGCGATTCCAGTCCTTGAGAATTGCGGGCGCGAGAGTGGCTCTCTAGTAAGCCAGTTCACAAGGCTGCGAAGGGCAGCGAGACACCAGTTGATGGTGGCGGCCTGGAGGCCACGGTCGGTCATGTGCGCCTTGTAGGCCACGGCCATGGCGGTTGCCTCGCCATGTGTGACTGCGAGGAGACGGCGTGAGGCTTGATGCCTGTATCGAACTCATCAATCGTGCGTTTTTCGAGGTGACGCTCCAGTATTCGATATTGGGGAATATGAGGTCTATTTTCGCGGATTGATCGGTTAAGGGTACGACAAGCCCATGCTATGCATTCCGTCCAGCAACCCGCCGCCGCTCACAGCCGGCATTAGCCGCCGGGCATCAAGAGTGGCTCGCTGTCGCAATTTACGAAATCGCCGATGAGATTTGAAGTTCTCAATCGACCATGCAGTTGCGTAGCGATCGCATCAGCTTGAAGGTGGCAGGGGGTTTGGGGAAGATGGGATAGATTTAGGCAGACCCTGGCCTGACCTTGCGAGGAATTTTCACCATTTCCAACGTGCGCCCGAGCAATACTTCCCAAACCGTTCGGTGCTGTCGGCATATGCTGACCGACGGACCGCTTCCCAGTTGTCTCTGGCGGCTCTATTCTTCCGCCACCGTTGCCGGATCGACCAGCCATATGGGGAGAGTGTCGATTTAGATCATGGCGATTTCGGCTAGTTACAGGAAATATCATTCCATGCGGAAAGCTCCGATCCTAACTGTTGCGACAGCCGTGGCCTTGATGTTTGCGAATACGTCCGTACAAGCGGTGCAACTTAAGCTCTTGGTGGGCGGTGCCATGTCGGAATCGTTCAAAGCAGTTGGCGATGATTTTTCTCACAAGACCGGAAACACGCTTGACTATAGAATCGATACAACTGGCGCTCTGCAAAAGGCACTCCGGTCGGGAGATAAGGCGGACGTTATACTCGTTTCTTCTGCCGGGATGGATCAATTGCAGAAGGAACACCTCATTTCGGAGGGGACACGTATCGAGCTTGCGCGTGCGCTGATCGGCGTTTCGGTACGAACAGGAACTGCGGCGCCGAATATCTCCACAGTGGATGCATTCAAGAAATCTCTGCTGGCCGCTCGTTCCATTGCATATGTTGATCCGAAGGCTGGCGGGACATCAGGCATCTATCTTGATGGACTCTTCAAGAACATGGGCATTGCCGACGAAATAAAGAAGAAAGCCGTGTTTGGAAAACAAGGCTCGGAGGTGGCGGCGGCTGTCGCCAAAGGCGATGCTGAATTGGGCTTAACCTTCGTCAGCGAGATGATGCCCAATAAGGGCGTTAGGATCATAGGGTCTCTGCCCCAAGCAATTCAAAGCGCAACGAACTATGCCGTTGCCATCCCCGCCGCGAGCACTAATCCCATTGTCGCCCAGGACTTCGTAAATGCATTGACGAACCGGGAGGGCTATGCCGTGATTAGAAACACAGGTCTTCAACCGATAGGGTCAGTCCATTAGAGGCAGTTCCACTTATCTGAGTTGGGAGCGGTCGACGTTATTGACTAAGGTGGCCCAACACGTCCAAATTTAGTTCATGGGTTCACTGGGAAATTTCAGCTGGGAGGAATTAATGCGCAAATTTACAATTGGTGCCGCCGTGATCGCTTTCGTGTCCACATCGGTAATTTTAACGCTGCCCGCGGCGAGCGCTGATGCCCCCAGTGTCGTGCGCAAAGTGCTAATGCAAAACGATGCGCCTGGAGGCCAGACGCTGTCCCTTGTAAAAGTGACAATTCCGGTCGGCGGCCGCGAGGGTAAGCACACCCATCCAGGTCCGCTGATGGTCTATGTGATCTCGGGTGCATTCTCTTTGGATTATGAAGGCAAGCCGAACATCACTTATAAGCCCGGCGAGTCGTTTTTCGTTGAGACCGGGCATGTTCATGAAGGCATTAACAAGGGCAGCATTCCGGCGGTCGCCATTGCTACCTTCCTGACACCGAAAGGCGAGCCGCTGACCAAGCAGCAATAGGTGTCGCGCCGCGCAACCCGCTGATTGGTGGAGATTGCGCGGTTGGCTTTTTTGTACCAGCGCTCGCAATTTCGGTCGTGCGATGCAACGCGGCGCGCTCAACGTTCGCCTGCTTTGCAATTATATACAAAATTGTCGCCTCTGCGTCTGTCATCTAAGCTCCCGCACGCCCAGACCGGCGGCATTATCCAATTCTTCTGATTAGGATACAGAAAAGGACGATCCCCGGAGAATTGACAATCCAACTGTCTGCCGCCAGGGCCTAATCCCGTATTAGCCTCCAGCGATTATAGTTGGGAAGCTCATTCTTACTTGGAATTTCGGCGTGCCACCGATGATCGCTGGTAGGCAGGCAGCCTGGGGAGCCGCGTTCCCACCTGGAATTGTGCCTATAACATTGGGCGTAAAACGCTGGAATCTGCCTGAATTTTGCCGAAAATCTGCAGCGCAAGTAGTGCATTTGTGTGAAATCGCATTATTGCGCTCGAAATTAGCCAGATCGCACATTGGCTTCTGAAGCAATTTCTCGTCTCATTAAGCGAGGCATCCGCATTCACTTGGACCAAGTCCAATCGGCGGGCGATGTGCGGCATCCGCCGCCAGGTGCGCCGGTCCAGGCGCGGCCGCGGACGACGCGGCCAGTATGCGCGCCGGTGGCCTTGCCATTCCTGAGCGCGATGCCGCCGTTGACGAGAACATCGTCCACGCCTACCGCAAGCTGGTGCGGCTCGGCATAGGTCGACCGGTCGGTGATCGTGTTCGGATTGAGCACCACGATGTCGGCGTAATAGCCAACCTTCAAGAGCCCTCGATCCTTGAGCGACAGATTTGCGGCTGGAAAGCCCGTCAGCCTGTGAACGGCATCCTGCAAGGTTAGATCGTGATTCTCGCGCACATATTTACCCAGCAGCCGCGCAAAATTGCCGTAGGCACGCGGATGAGGGTGGGAAAGCAGGAACACGCCCTCCGGCGCGGGAGCCGCCTGGTCCGAACCGAAGCTCATCCAGGGGAGCGCCACCTCCCGGCGGAGATTGGCCTCGCTCATCATGAAATAGGCCACGCCCACCCGCGAGCCGTCCTTGATCACAAGATCGATGGCCGCATCCTCCGGGCTTTCGCCCCACATTTTCGCCACGTCGGCCAGGGTTTTGCCCGTGAGCGGCTTTAATGCCGGATTCTTGAACGCCAGAAGCAGCGTGCCTTCGGGGCCTGCGCCCCCATAGAGGTTGTCCCAAGTCTTGGGATGGGGGTCGCGCATCTCGGCCTTCACCTTGACGCGGATGGCCGGGTCCTTAAGCCGCGCGATCCATTTTTCGAGCCCGCCATCCTGCACCCAGGATGGCATCGCCGTATCGAGGCCCGTCGCGCCGGAGGTGTAGGTGTACATATCGGCCGTAATGCGCACGCCCCGAGCGCGCGCAGCATTGACCATGGCGATTTCCTCGTCGAGCTTGCCCCAATTGGAGCGCCCCGCCTGCTTGAAGTGATAAATCTCGGCGGGCGCGCCCGAAGCCTCTGCGACGTCTATGGTCTCCTGCACCGCCTCTTTCAGGTGGTCGTCCTCGCTGCGCGGATGGACAGAGTAGATGCCGCCGCATTGCGCCGAAATTGTCGCCAGCGCGTTAAGCTCGGGCGTCTTGGCATAGGTGTTGGGCGAATAGATGAGCGCGTCGGTCAAGCCAAGTGCCCCTTCCTCCATCGCCTGCTTGACAAGTCCTTGCATTGCCGCGAGCTGCTGCGGCGTAGGCTGGACATCCGCTTCGCCGAGCAGGTTGGTGCGTACGGTGCCCGCGCCGACAAACGAGGCGACGTTCGGCGAGATACCTTTCTTTTGCAGCATGTCGAGATAACCGCCGAGCGTCCTCCAGGTGATCGGGAATTTGATATCGCCCTGGCGCTGCTCCTCTAGGTGCTTCATATCGGGCGTCAGGGGCCCGGGGGAATCTTCGCCTATCACCTCCAGCGTGACGCCTTGCGCGAGATCAGACAGACCGCGGCCATCGGCGATCAGGCTAGCCTCCGGATGAGACAGCATGTTGATGAAGCCCGGCGACACCGCCTTGCCGCCGGCGTCGATCTCGGTAGCGCCACGCCCGTCCACATGGCGCGCAATCGCGGCAATCCTGTCACCCCTTACCGCAATGTCGGCCGTGTAGGGTGTGCCCCCCGCGCCGTCGTAGACGGTCCCACCCCGGATCACCATATCGTATTGAGGTGTCGCTGCCGCGACGCGGTCCGCGGACACCGCGGCGAGAGTAAGCACGAAAACAGTCGCTAGACCGCGCATGAAGGCCCCTTTTTCGTCGGCGTCCCATCCAAGGCTAACACGGTCTTGAAAAGGGGCAATCCCGCCCTCAGCCGTCGTCGCGGCCCTCCTGCGCGCTGATGGGTAAGTGGAGTGATCGTAAAATTGGCGGTCCAACGTCGCGCAGTTGGACGGTGAAGGATGACCGGCACTGGCGTGGCATGCCGATCTAAGGGGTTGCCTCGCAAAAAAACAGCGACGAACTCTTTTCACGAACGGCGCCTGCACGCAGGACGATTTTGCGGCCCCGGATCCGACAACGGCTAACCGCCGATCGCGCGCGACGCTATTCCTTGTGAATTGTCGGCGCGAGGGTGGTTCTTTAATGCGAGCCAGTTAGCGGATCGTGGATCTTCGGTGAGAACGTCCAGCGCGCGGGAACCCGTCAGGTAGGAGAAAGTTGATATTGGTCGCTGTTATGCTGCTGGTTCCCTTCAGGGATTGGGGAGTGTCAGGCGAGCAGCAGGGAAGAAAGGGCCAATCAATCGCCGGCGCCACCAAATACCTTCGGACTTCTCCACACTGTTGGAATATGTGTATTCGTAGAGCTGCGCGCGGATGAAAAGCGGTGCCTTATCCGCAAAGGGATTCTTCTGCAAAAGCGAAGTGACTGCGGGATCGTTCTCAAGCAATTTCTGGACAAAGCGCCAGAACCACGGCAAGTTGTTAGCGTTGTCAAGCGCGGCGAACCACATCTGCCAATCGAGTCGCGGCTGATGGGGAATGTTCCAGGGTGGCGCGCGCGACACGTCACCCGGTTTGTATTTGAAATCGTAGTCCAGCCAATGTGTGCCGTCGGCGGATCCCTGGATGATGATTTCATTTCTGCTGGTCGTCATCACCGCAAATAAGCCATAGTTGCTGACGAGACCCAATGGCTGGATCGTGCTATTGATATCTTGCGCGATTTCGGGAGGCTCCCCACCAAAACGTATATCCATCTCAACCAGACTGCAGAACACGATCAACGACGCCAGCGCCGCGACAGTGATTCTTCCCGGCTTCGTTAATGCCCTAGGGGTCCAGCGTGCATTCAGCCGACGGGTCAGCCGCTGCGGCAAAAGCCTTTGCAAGGCCGCGTCATCGAACAGTAGCAGGCACAGCAACATGGTCTGGAGATTGAACCAGTTGTAGTTGCCGGTGATCAGGATCAAGCTTTCCAGGAGAACTATGCCAAAACCGGCGAAAAAACGTAACCGCCTGGGAAAGAAGATCAGGAATGGCAGAACCAATTCGATCACGAAGGTGGCTCCGGTGGCGAAGGTCAGAAATTGCGCCGGCATATGCGCGGCATACCAGGCCAGCGGAGTGGGTAGCGGCTGGGTGAGAAAGTGATATTTCAGCGCCGACAGATTCCGCCAATTGGGATCGCCGCTCAAAAGCTTGACCACGCCAGACATGAACATGAAACGGAACAGAAGCCAGCGCAGCAGCCAAAGGCTGGGCTGGATGGTGAAGTTCAGCAGGAATGTGAGGAAGCCGGCTTCCAGCAGGAATGTGTCCCACTGGTAGGACATGAAGACGTTTCCGGCGTTGAGAAGCGAAAGATAGAGCACGTAACAAAAGAACAGGCTCAGGCGCGGGAGAAGGTCGAGAAATACCAGCAGCGAGAATGCCGCGCCCGCCCAGCAGACGGCTTGGATCATGAAATCGCTGGCGTTCACCCAGAACACCGTCGGCATTTCGAAAAAGCCGTCGGGACCGATGCGGCTGTAAATCGTGTCCAGCATGCCTGAGAGGGGCAGGATGCCGTGGCTGCCGATCAGGCCAAGGGCCTGAACGCCGAAGGAGACAAAGGCCGAAAGATAGATCAGCCCGAATAGCCGCGTGAACAGTGCTGCGACAAGTTCATAATGCGGCGGCCGGTAACCCTTGCCCCACAGGGCCAGGGTCACATGATAGGCGGCGGAGCGATGCGACGCGATGACGGAGTAGACGAATTCTGAGAGCGCCGCGAAGCCGGGCATTTTCTGATAGAGTGTGAGCCACAATTCCTTGCCGCGCGCATGACTGAGGACCCGAAAGCTCGCCTCCGCTGCTCCCGCGTAACGGCCATCCGGCGTGATATATTGGGAGGCACGCTGAAACTCGGGCAGTGCTATGCCGGGATATTGGGTGGCCACCTCTTGATAGGGGCGGTATTCAACGGCCGGTCCGGTCAGGCATTGCCAATAGCGCACCCAAAAGGCGCAAAAGGTGCAATCCCCATCATAGACCAATAATGGTCTTGAAGCCGCGGCGGCATCGGTGGGCTGGGGTCCGGGAATGTCCTTCACGTCTCGATCAACCCCGTTGAATTTACCGAGTAACCAGTCATGACACGTTCCAGAACGTGCGCCCATTACTATATCACGAAGCGGACTGGTTGGAGTTGTTCGGCGTATTTGCGGTCTAATCTTAGGCAAACGAATATCGATCGGGCTCCGGCGCGTGAGCGGTGCGAGAATGTGACGACTCACCTTCCGGATAATCAACTGGTGCGCTATGGGCTCGACTCGGGCTCTCCCCGGCCGATTACAAAAAATCCCACCAGATATTCAACAATCAAGACTGAATTTGAGGCTTGTTTATGTTTCCCAGTACCAGGCAAAAAATCGTCAATAACAGGGAGGCGGCTGAACATAAGCGGCAAAAATAGCGCTCTAACATCGCACATATTTGGTCAACGGATTTAGTCTGTGCTGGATGGCCAACCAGGGCACGACGTATCGCGCAACTGTTAATATGGCCGCCAGCCATTGGGGAAGGGCGAGGCGGTGAATGCCCAGAGGTGGCCGAACAGCACGACTGCGAATAGAAGGAGCGCCAGTGCCAGCCGCCAGTCGAATATTCCACGCCAATCGATACGTGTCCGCCTCGCGATGGCCGCTGCGAAGGGCACGTTCGATGTCTGCGCGGCGAACGCGTCCCATTGTGAGCCCATCTTGCGTTTGCGCTTTGCGTCGATGGATATGGTGCCGAACAGCGCAAGTAAGAAGAAGGTACCGAACAGGACGATTGAGGCTTGGTCGCCATTCGCCGCCAGATGAAATGCCGACCAGATTGTCACGCCCCACAGAAAAGGATGGCGGGTTATGGTAATCACGCCTTTGACGGAAATGTTGGCTAAAGCATCACCACCTACCGCGGTTGGATTGGGCAGCATCAGCCCCGGTACACCGAGCAAGAACGCAACGAGTATGATCATAATGCCCAGATCCCGAAAATGACCTAGATCGTAGAGCAAAGGATCATTGCCGCTTGCCTGAGCGATATTGTAAGCCCAACAAAGCCAGACGATGGCTGCGAGCGACGCAAGCGCAAACAAGCCCATATAAGGCCGTTCGCCAATGGCACCCGTGATTGCATCGCGCAGACGTGTTCCGGAGACAAGAAAATGGATAGCCAGAAACACAATGGCCGCGGCGATCAGCATGCCCATCTTTGTTCTCCTTGTTATGATACCAATGCTCGCGCCGGATCGCGGCCACGCAAGGTTAGCTCCACTATCTGTCCAGCAAAGTAACGTCATTTAAGCGAGGCCGCATCGATTTTCGCAACCAGCGAAAAGCCTGCGCCTTTCCTTGTCGGAACCGATGGCCGATTCCAGCAGGGCTGGCGCGGGCAGATTGCCCCTAGCGACATTGAATACGGAATTGAAAAGGCTCTCGATCAAGACGCCTTGAAAAGCGCAGCCAATCGCCAGGATCTTAGTTGTTACCGGTTGTTGCACTGCGACATGCTCTTTCTTTTCGAACTCGACTTCCTTCCCGAACAGAGCGTTGGTGTGCTTCCGGATAGTTAGCCGGAGAGCCTCCAGCCCCATGGCGATGCGCCGTTTGGGGCTTGTGGTGGTGGCAGCGACTTCGCTGCCGCAACCCAAGGAGGCGTCATGACCAAGTCAAAAACTTCCAAAGTCAAAGCGAACGATCTGCTAGCATCCACAATGCCGACAGCGCCGGCGGATAGACGATGCTTCGATATGTGTTGAGCTGCGTCGATCGTCCTTGAGCGAGAAGCTGGGGCTCTCAATCGAGACGGTCTCACGAGATATCGATGAACCGCTTCAAGTGAAGATGCCTACCGCGTTGCGCCGCTTGGGGAAAGAAAAGCGGTTGATCGTGGCCGCGCACGCGCCCAGGACGAATCCAGATACGGTGCTGATGAAGGCGATCGTCCGAGGTCATCAATGGTTCGGGATGCTAAAAAGCGGTATGGCCCTGTCGATCACCGATATTGCCAATGCTGAAAAGCTTCCGCGAACCTATGTTAGCAGCGTTATCCCGTTTGCCCTGCTTGCACCGGATATCACCGAAGCGATTCTCGAAGGGACCCAGCCGATCGGTTTTAATCTCGACCGGCTCATCAATCTCTCGCTTCCCATCGACTGGACAGAGCAGCGTTTGGTCCTCGGCTTCAAATAGGTCCTCGCCGCAGTTTTGCGTCTCGTTGGATCGCGAAGGCGGAAGAATTTGGCCTAACGTCGTAGCGGAAGCCGATGCATTCGCTGCGCGAGCGTCAGTCCAAAACTCGGCCCGGGAGCAGAACCAGATAAAACGCCCCCAACATCAGCGAACAACGCTCATTTACTGGCACTCGCGGGGCTTTACGCCGTCCATGCCTTTGAAATATCGGGAGAAGTCTTGGCCACCGGAGAATGCCCCATGCGGAGCATAAGTCCGGACTGGGTGGCTGGGGGACTAGGATTCGAACCTAGACAGGCAAAGTCAAAGTCTGCAGTCCTACCGTTAGACGATCCCCCAAGGCCGGGTCAAAAACCCTTTGGGACCGCCCGTTTAGACTAGCTCGCCGCGCCTTTCAAGGACGCCTTTCGACGCCCCCGGCCCGGCTTCCCGGCGGCGCCGCCCTCGTGCAATGTCCCGGGCCGGCCGGTGAGATGATACGCTCCCCAGGCGGTGACGAACGCAGGGTCGGGATGAGGGAACGAATTTTCGGTCTGCCGCGCAATATATTCCTGCTCGGGCTCACCAGCCTGTTCAACGATTTCTCGTCGGAAATGATCTATGCGATCTTCCCGCGTTTTTTACCGCCGTGCTGGGCGCCGGTGCCGCATCGCTCGGGCTCGTTGACGGAGTCGCGGAAGCCGCCTCGAACATCTTCAAGATCTATTCCGGAAGTGTCTCGGACAAGCTTCAGGCGCGAAAGCCCCTGGTGATAGCCGGCTACACGCTTTCCGTCCTGACGCGGCCATTTTATGCATTCGTCTTCGCGGTTCCGGGCGCACTCGGGCTGCGGTTTCTCGACAGGGTGGGCAAGGGCCTGCGGGACGCCGCCCGGGATGCGATCATATCGCTCTCCGCACCCAGGAACGAGTTGGGGCGCTCCTTCGGCTATCACCGCGCGATGGATACGATCGGCGCGATCATCGGACCGCTGGTCGCCTACCTTATCCTCAGCCGCTTCCCGTCCAGTTTCAATATCGTCTTCTTCACTGCCTTCGGCGTCGGCGCGATCGCGATCGTGACCTTGATCTTCGTCAAGGATGTGGTTGTTCCATTCAAGGCGAAATCGGCAATCTCTCTTGCGTCCTTGACGCGATTTTCGGCCGGCTTCCGGCTCTATCTCGTGGCAATCTTCGTGCTCTCGATGGGCTCTCTGCCGGTGGCGGTGATCCTGCTCAAGACCAAGTCGATCGGCCTGGTGATTGCCGACATTCCGCTTTTCTACATGGTCTATAATTTGTCCTATGCGGGCTTCTCGATGACGGCGGGCAAACTGAGCGATCGCGCGGGCGCGCGCATCGTCATCCTGGCCGGGTACGCGGTTCTGGTCCTGAGCTATTTTCTTCTCGGCCTTGCGCAGTCCGTCGGGCCGCTGATCTTCGGCTTCCTCGTCTTGGGACTTTTTCCCGCGCTCACCGACGGGGTTCAGCGCGCGTTTGCATCGCAGCTGACGTCGGAGGACCTTCGTGGAAGCGGCATGGGCTGGCTCAATGCGGCAAGCGGATTTGGCGCGCTGGTCGCGGGCATGGGTGGCGGCTATCTGTGGCAGGCCTATGGTCCGCCCATGGCTTTTCTTGCCGCCTCGGTTATCGTCGTTGCGGGGCTTCTTCTGCTTCTCACCTCCGTGGCGGTGGGGAGGCGAGCCAACTTTTGATCGTCCAGCCTTTCGACGGCCTCGGGCTGGAATGGGCGCACATGGAATCGAGAACGGATCTGTCTTAGCGGGGATACGAATGAAGCTGCCGATACGCTTTGGGATATTGACTATGGTCGCCGTCCTGACATGCCCGGGCTCTATTTTTCCGGCTGAGGCCCAGGACACGAATTATCGCCCCGTGGATCAGCAAATTCCCCCGCCGGCTTGCTTCGCGATGACGGAGGCCTGGGAGGATCTGCGGGCCGGGCTGGCGCCCCCCGGCTGCACGCCGCAGTCGCACGCCGAATGGTTGAACGACATCCGGCACTGGCGAGACGAACGCCGCATCCGGATCGGCTTCGACGATGCGCGCTACAGATTGCCGGCGCTGAAATGGGCGCAGTCAAGCTTCATTCAGCCGCAGATGATGGTCCAGGATCGGTATCTGTACGATCCCATACTTCATAAATACACCGTCGACAGATATCTCGACGATCTCGAGAAACGTTATGGCGGCATCGATTCCGTCCTGGTCTGGGCTACCTACCCCAACATGGGCATCGACGACCGCAACCAGCACGATCTGGTGCGTTCCATGCCGGGGGGCGTGGAAGGGGTCAAGCAGATGGTCGCCGATTTCCATCGTCGCGGCGTGCGCGTCTTGTTTCCCATGATGATGTGGGATCAGGGAACGCGCGATCCCGGCAAGCCGTGGCCGGATGCCATCGCTGAGCTCATGAAGGAGATCGACGCGGACGGCGTCAATGGCGATACGCAGGAAGGCGTGCCGCTGGCCTTTCCTCTTGCGGCCGAGAAGGCGGGCCATCCCTTGGCATTCGAGCCGGAACTGAGCATGAGCGACGAAGCTCTTGCCTGGGACGTGCTCCATTGGGGGCAGTACAAATATCAGTTCGTTCCGACGGTCGACAAATATCGCTGGCTGGAGCCGCGCCATCAGGTCCACATCCAGGGACGTTGGGATCGCGACAAGACCGACGCGCTTCAGTTCGCTTTCTTCAACGGCGAAGGCTGGGAGAGTTGGGAGAATGTCTGGGGCATCTGGAATGGCGTCACGCCGCGTGACGGCGAAGCCACCCGCCGCATCGCCACGATCGAGCGCGCGATGGCGCCCTTCCTTGCCAGCAAGGCGTGGGAACCCTTTTATGCCATGCGGTCTTATGGCGTTTTCGCAAGCCGCTGGCCGATGGACGATCAAACCCTCTGGACCATCGTCAACAGAAATCCCTATGACGTCGAGGGCCGGCAGATGACCGTCCCCTTTGTCGAGGGGACGCGATATTTCGATCTCTATCACGGGGTCGAACTTCATCCGTCCCGCGAAGGAGCAAGCGATGTGCTGACTTTCGCCACCGAAGCGCATGGTTTTGGAGCCGTGCTCGCTCTTCGCGGCGACGCCGACCCCAAGCTTGCCGATCTGCTGGTCAAGATGCAGGCGATGACGGCCCGGCCGCTGTCCAGTTACACCGATGAATGGAAGGACGAGCCGCAAAAACTGGTCGAGATCAAGCCGACGGAATTGGCCTCCTCCGCGCCGAAAGGCATGGTGAAAATTCCCGGCGGCGAATTCATCTTCAAGGTCGAAGGTATCGAGATCGAAGGGCACAATGATGCGGGTGTCGACGTGCAATATCCCTGGGAGAGCAATGCCCGGCGCTTCCACGAACATCGCCTGGAGATAAAGCCCTTCTTCATCGACAAATATCCGGTCACCAATGCGCAGTTCAAAGCCTTTCTCGACGCGACCCATTATCGTCCCGCGGATTCGCTGAACTTCCTGAAGGACTGGAGCGACGGCCAATATCCGAAAGGCTGGGGCAACAAGCCGGTGACCTGGGTGTCGCAGGAAGATGCCCGCGCCTACGCGGCCTGGGCGGGCAAGCGCCTGCCCAGGGAGTGGGAATGGCAGTTGGCGGCGCAGGGAAGGGATGGACGGCTTTATCCTTGGGGCAATGCGTGGGATCCTTCCGCCGTGCCGGTGCCCGACCGTGCGCGCAATTTGACCGCGCCGGATGACGTGGATGCGCATCCCAAGGGCGCCAGCGCATTCGGCGTCATGGATCTGGTGGGCAATGTGTGGCAATGGACCGACGAATATGTCGACGATCACACCCGTGCGGCGATTTTGCGCGGCGGCAACCATTACCAGCCCGACGGTTCGATCTGGTATTTCCCGCAAGCCTACCGCAACGACGAGCACGGCAAGCTTCTGCTCATGGCGCCGAGCTATGATCGCTCGGGCACCGTCGGTTTCCGTTGCGTGACGGATGCGAAATGAACGGCCGGCGATATCGGGCAAGACGCTTTGACGTCCACCAGCGGCGAGGGCGGCGGGGTGCCGTCCTGGCGGATGATCGGAAGGCAACCGAATGACCCGCCCCCGGATCGGGCTCGCGCTTGGCAGCGGCTCCGCGCGCGGATGGGCGCATATCGGAATCCTAGACGGATTGGCCGAGGCAGGCATCGTGCCCGACATCGTGTGCGGCACTTCGATCGGCGCGCTGGTCGGGGCGGCCTATGTCGCCGGGCGAATGGATGGGCTTCGGCAATGGGCCGAGGCGGCGACGTGGCGGGAGATCGTCGGCCTGCTGGATGTCCGGTTGTCGGGCGGCGGGCTAATCGACGGCAAGCTGGTGGTGGAATTGCTTGGCCGTCTTGGAATCACAGGTTCGATCGAAACCTATGCCAAGCCTTTTGCCGCCGTCGCCACGGATCTGCAGGCGGGCCGGGAAATCTGGCTGCGATCCGGCCCCATTGCCGAGGCCGTGCGTGCTTCCATTTCGCTGCCGGGGATCTTCAGTCCGGCGGCGATCGACGGCAAATGGCTGGTCGACGGCGGTCTCACCAATCCCGTCCCCGTCTCGGTCTGCCGCGCGCTGGGCGCCGATGTAATCATCGCCGTCAATCTCAACGGCGATCTTCTGGGCCGCCGCTTCGAGGACGGGCCGGACGCGGCCGCGAACGTCACCGCACATGACGCGAGCGAGCTCCTCCGCCGGATGTTGAGTCAATTGCCGGTGGCGGTGCGCGACCATGTGGCGGAGATCGCGCCTCGTCTCCTGTCGAAAGGTCCCTCGGCGCCGGGATATTTCGATGTGCTCGCCAACTGCATCAACATCATGCAGGATCAGATTACCCGCTCGCGCCTCGCCGGCGAACCGCCTCACATCGTGCTGATGCCGCGCCTCAAGGATTTCGGATTGATGGAATATCACCGGGCCAGGGACGCGATCGCCGAAGGCCGCGCCTGCGTCGAGCAGGCATTGCCGATGCTCCAGCGCTACAAATAGCCGGACGGGAGAGGCGCGGGCTGCCGTATAATGGGATATGATCCGATGATCAGCAGAAGAAGGGGCGCCATGAAAACTTTGCTTGCAGCCATTCTCGTCGCGGGGATCGCAAGTCCCGCCTTCGCCGCGCTCAAGGTCGGCGACGCCGCGCCCGATTTTACCGCCAGGGCCACGCTCGGCGGCAAGGAGTTCACCTTCAACTTGAAGGACGCGCGGAAGAAAGGACCGGTCGTGGTCTATTTCTATCCGGCCGCTTTCACCAAGGGCTGCACCATCGAGGCACATGATTTTGCCGCCGCCATGCCGGATTACCGGGCCGCGGGCGCGAGCGTGATCGGGGTGAGCCATGACGATATCGCGACCCTGGACAAATTCTCCGTGAGCGAGTGCCAGAGCAAATTTCCCGTCGCCGCCGACCGGGACCGGCGCATCATGAAAAGTTATGATGCGGCGCTGGGATTTCTGACGCCCTATGCCGACCGCACGTCCTATGTCGTGTCAGCCGATGGCAAGATCGCGTTCGTCTATAGCAGCCTCAACCCCGACCAGCATGTCGCGGGGACTCTGCGCGCGGTAAGGGCGCTGTCGCGGCCGAAATAGGCGGCATTGCCGCCGCGAGGTGTGAACCGCCGCGCGGAGCGGGTTTTCGCGCACGAGCCGACCGCGTATCATCCAATAATGGGTCGGCACATTTAAGGCCGGATTCGGCCGGCTGACGGCCTTTGGGGGGCAGCATGGGGCGGGGTTGGACGTTATTCGTGCTGGGTTGGGCGCTGGTATTCGGCGGCGGCTTTCTGGCGGACAGGATCCAGACGGCCGGCGGCATTCGCATCGAGGATGTCCGTTTCACCGGCACAAACGGCACGCCGATGAGCGGCCTTCTTTATCTGCCGCCCAACGCCACGCGGCAGAGCCCGGCACCGGGCATCCTGGCCGTGCACGGCTACATAAATTCCCGCGAGACCCAGGATGGGTTCGCCATCGCATTCGCCAGAGCGGGCTATGTCGTGCTGGCGCTCGACCAGACCGGTCACGGCTATAGCGGTGGGAGCGTGCGAGCCAACGGCTATGGCGGGCCGGACGGCCTCAAATATCTGCGCAGCCTCGATATGGTCGATCCCGACAATATCGGGCTTGAGGGCCACTCGATGGGCGGCTGGGCGGTGCTGAGCGCGGCCAAGGCTGAACCCGCCGGCTACAAGGCCATGGTTTTGGAAGGCTCGGCCACGGGGGTGGGCGCGCGCTCCGTCACGCCGGCTTCGGCGCCGGGCACGCCGGAATTTCCCAGGAATTTGGGCGTCGTTTATAGCCGCTATGACGAATTCGCGCCCTTGATGTGGGAAATTCCGCATGCGGAGGATATCGGCCGCAGCGATAAGCTGATTGCCCTGTTCGGCGCCGGGGGACCGGTCTTGCCCGGCAGGCTCTATGGCTCGATCGCGGCGGGCAATGCACGCCAGCTCTACACGCCGGCAACCACCCATCCCGGCGACCATATTTCGCCGCAAGCCGTCGGCGACGCCGTCGACTGGTTCGGCAAGACGCTCCAGGGCGGCACGCACGCGGCGTATGACGGAAGCTGGTTGTGGAAGGAATTGGGCACCTTGATCGCGTTCGGCGGGTTCGTCTTGCTGATGCTGGGCGCCTTCGATCTCTATCTCGGTCTTCCCGTCTTTTCGGAGCTGACCCAGGCGCCGGACCCGGTGCGCGAGAGCCGCGGCGCCAAATGGTGGGCCCTTCTGGCCGCCACCGCCCTGATCCCAGTCGCGACCTTCTATCCCTTCCTGCACGCCGGCGCCTGGGCACTTCCGCCCTCCCGGATCTTTCCCCAATCGATCACCAATCAGCTGATGGTCTGGGCGCTTCTGAACGGCGCGATCACGCTCGTCGCCAGTCTGCTGCTGCAAGGCCCCAAGCCCCGGTTCAATCTGCGCTGGGGTGCGGCGGCCGGAATCGCGATTTTGACGGTCGCGACCGGCTATCTGGCGCTGCTCGTGTCCGATTTCCTGTTCAAGACCGACTTCCGCTTCTGGGTCGTGGCCCTGAAGCTGCTCAGTCCGCACCAGTTCGGCTGGTTTCTGGTCTATCTCGTCCCGTTCAGCCTCTTTTACGTTGTGGTCATGAGCGCGCTGCACGCCAATCTAGCGGTGAAGGGCGACGGTGCCGCCCGCCAATACGCCACCGCGCTTGGCGCACTGGCCGGCGGCTTTCTGTTGTTCCTGATCGCCGAATACGCGCCGCTATTCGCCTATGACGAGCTTTTGGTCCCATCCGAGGCGTTGAATGCGATCATTTCCATCCAGTTCCTGCCGCTGACGGCGATCCTGGCGGTGATCGCCGTCTTCACCTGGCGTCGGACCAACAGCTATCTGCCGGGCGCCTTCATCTGCGGCTTGTTCGTGACCTGGTACATCGTGGCGGGAACGGCGGTTCAGTTCGCTGGCTAGGCCGAGCGATATCGGGCGGACCCCGCGCCCGCCAATCACCTTGCCCCTGGCCGCTTGCCTCATGCTAGCGTCGGCCTGCGGGCGGGTCCCGCGCGAGGCGAAATTGCAGGAAAACCGGGCGCATTCGACTGTGAGGAAGAGCGAATCGTCCCGGCCGGACCGGGCTGGCGGGCCGCTTCTGGCCGTGCTCGATCTCGGCACCAACAATTGCCGCCTGCTGATCGCCCGTCCGGCGCCGCCGGACGGTTTCCGGGTGGTGGATTCCTTCTCGCGCATCGTGCGGCTGGGCGAAGGCGTGGGCGAGACCGGGCATCTCTCCGACGCCGCCATCGAACGCACCATCGCGGCGCTGAAGATCTGCGCCCAGCGCATCGCCCATCATCGCGTCCGCCATGTGCGCGCCATCGCCACGCAGGCGGCGCGCCAGGCTGCCAATACCGAAATCCTTATCGCCCGCGCCCGCGACGAAGCCGGCATCGTCCTCGATGTGATCTCGCCGGAGCAGGAGGCGGATCTGGCCTCGCTGGGTTGCGCGCCGTTGATCGGGCGGAAATACCGCGGCGCCCTGATCTTCGATATCGGCGGCGGCTCGACCGAGATTGTCTGGCAGCACAAAAACGAAGGCGGGTTACAGAAGCGATTCTCCGCCTCGCTGCCGGTGGGCGTGGTGAATCTGGCCGAAGCCCATGAAGCCGCCTCCCGCCGCCGCGCCGGGTTCGAGACCATGCGCGAGGCCATGCGGACGCGCTTTTCGCCTTTCGCGGAACAGACGCGAGGTTTCGACCCGGCGCGCGAGCATCTGCTGGGCACCTCCGGCACGGTCACGACCTTGGCGGCCATCGCGCTCAAACTGCCGCGCTATGATCGCGCCAAGGTGGATGCGAGCTGGCATGAGACAACCAGGCTCTTGTCGGTGGTGGAGCGGGTCTCGCACCTGGACGTGCCCGCGCTCGCGGCGATCGGCACCATCGGGCCCGAACGCGCCGACCTGATGCTGGCCGGCTCGGCCATTTTCGCCGCCATCTGTTCGCTTTGGCCGAGCCCCATGCTGCGGGTGGCGGACCGGGGATTGCGCGAAGGCATGTTGCGCCAGATGCGCGACGAACTTCTGGCGCAACCCAGAAAGTCCCTCGCATGAAAGCGCCTTCGGGATCGGGACGCGGCGAAGTGCGCGTCAAAGTGAAGAAAAAACACGGTCTCAAGGCCTCGTCGCGCGAATGGCTGGCGCGGCAGCTCAACGATCCCTACGTCCATGCGGCGAAGGCAAAGGGCTATCGCAGCCGGGCGGCTTTCAAGCTTCTGGAGCTGGACGCCAGGTTTCATTTCCTGAAAAAGGGCGCTCGCGTGCTCGATCTGGGCGCGGCCCCCGGCGGCTGGAGCCAGGTGGCGGCCGCCAAGGGCGCGGCCGTGGTCGCCGCGGACGTGCTGGAGATGGAGCCGATTTCCGGCGTCACCTTCTTTCAGGCCGATCTCACCGACGCCGATGTGCCGCGGATGCTGAAGGAGGCGCTGGGCGGGCCCGCCGATCTGGTCTTGACCGACATGGCCGCGCCCACCACCGGCCATCGCGCCACCGATCATTTGCGCACCACCGCCCTGGTGGAGACCGCGCTGGAGGTGGCGGAGGACACGTTGCGGCCCGGCGGCGCCTTCGTGGGCAAAGTGTTCCAGGGCGGTGCCGCCAACGCGCTGCTGGCGCGGATCAAGAAATCCTTCCGCGAGGTGAAGCATGTGAAGCCGCCGTCCTCGCGCGCGGATTCGGTGGAGCTTTATCTCGTGGCGCTGGGGTTCAAAGGTCCAGGTCGCTGAGGCCGGGATGCCCGTCGGGCCGGCGGCCCAGCTGCCAGTGATATTTGCGTTCGCTCTCGGAGATCGGAAGGTCATTGATGCTGGCAATGCGCCGCCGCATCAGGCCGTGCGGGTCGAATTCCCACAGCTCGTTGCCATAGCTGCGGAACCACTGGTTTCTATCGTCGTGCCACTCATAGGCAAAGCGCACCGCCATGCGGTTCTCGCGAAAGCCCCATACTTCCTTGATTAGACGATAATCCAGTTCGCGCGCCCATTTGCGGGCCAGGAAGGCGACGATCTCATCGCGGCCGGAGAGAAATTCCACCCGGTTGCGCCAGCGGCTGTCCGGCGAATAAGCCAGCGCCACGCGTTCGGGATCGCGGCTGTTCCAGGCATCCTCGGCCAAGCGTGCTTTTTGAATAGCGGTTTCCAGGGTGAAGGGCGGTAGCGGCGGGCGGGACTCCATCTGGTTTCCTTTGCGCTATTGCGTCGGCGCCGTTTTAGGGAAGTATTCTCTCATTCGCTAGCGCGCCGACCGCAATGCAAAAGGCCCTGCCGCTGACGGCAAGGGCCTTCGCAAGCGATGGAAGAAGCTTGAGCCGATTACGGCGCGGCTTTGAGGCTGATCGAACCGATGCCCGCCGCCACGTTCAGGCCCTTGTTGCCTTCGACGCTGAGAGGCTGCAGGGCGATGGATTTGTCCAAGCCGCCGATCAACACATTGGCGCCGACACCGACGCCGACAGTGGCGCTGGCGCTGGCGCCGGCATAGTCGCCTTCCAGCGCGCCGGCCCGCGATATCGGAGGAGGGCGCGACGACGCCCCAGATCAGCACGCCACCTTCGGTATAACCGATATCGACGCCGAATTTGGAAATGGTGCCGATATAGTGGTCGGCATGACGGTTATTGCCGCGGAAGGTGCAATGCAGATCCTTGGACGAGCCGAAGACGAAGCCCCAGCCGCTGGCCACATTGCAGGTGAGTTCACCCACCTTGACGCCGTGTGGCGCTGCTTCGGCGGCGCCCGCTATCGCGAGGCCGACCACGGCCAAAGCCGCACCTGTCAGCAAACGAAATTTCTTCTGCATATCGAACTCCTTGGAAGACAAATCAGGGGGCCATACGTAATCGCCAGCCCGTCCCTCAAGAACGTCCTCACGAAGGTTCCGTTCCGTACCGGCTCCTGCGGCAATCCAGGCAGCTACCGGTCAAACAGACCAAAAATGCCCCCATTTTGCCGCCCTCTTGCGGAATCAGGGAACCGCTGGTACAGGCTCGGCGCTCCAAGACGGAGCCGCCCCATGTCTGGCAACATGCCGAGCAGCCAAACCATCCGCGAAGCCCTGACCTTCGACGATGTGTTGCTGGTGCCCGGCGCCTCCGAAATTCTTCCCGCCCATGTCGATACCCGCACCCGCCTGACCAAGACGGTCGAACTCGGCATTCCGCTGATCTCGGCCGCGATGGACACGGTGACCGAAGCCGGGCTCGCCATCGCCATGGCGCAGGCCGGCGGCATGGGCGTGATCCACAAGAATCTGGGCATCGAGGAACAGGCCGAGCAGGTGCGCCGGGTGAAGCGCTTCGAAAGCGGCATGGTGGTCAATCCGGTCACCATCGGGCCGGAGGCCACGCTGGCCGATGCGCTCAAGCTGATGGAGCGGCACCGCATCTCCGGCGTGCCGGTGGTGGAATCGCCCAACGGCATAGGTACCGGCAAGCTGGTGGGCATCCTCACCAATCGCGACGTGCGCTTCGCCGCCGATCCGCGCCAGAAGGTCGCCGAGCTGATGACCAAGGACAAGCTCGTCACCGTGCGCGAGGGTGTCAAACCGGACGAGGCCAAGCGGCTTCTGCACCAGCATCGCATCGAGAAGATTCTGGTGGTGGATGATTCCTATCGCTGCGTCGGTCTCATCACCGTGAAGGATATCGAGAAGGCGCAGAAATATCCCAATTCCTGCAAGGACGAGCGCGGCCGCCTGCGCGTCGCGGCCGCCACCGGCGTGGGCGAAGACGGCTATGCCCGCGCCATGGCGCTGATCGAAGCGGAATGCGACGTGATCATGGTCGATACCGCGCACGGCCATTCCAAGGGCGTGCTCGACACCGTCGCCCGCATCAAGAAGGCGTCGAATTACACGCAGGTGGCGGGCGGCAATGTCGCCACCGGCGACGGCGCCAAGGCGCTGATCGATGCGGGCGCCGATGCGATCAAGGTCGGCATCGGTCCGGGTTCGATCTGCACCACGCGCATCGTGGCGGGCGTGGGCGTGCCGCAACTGACCGCCATCATGGACGCGGTGGAAGCGGCGAAAGCGTCGGGCACGCCGGTGATCGCCGATGGCGGCATCAAATATTCCGGCGATCTGGCGAAGGCGCTGGCCGCCGGCGCCAGCGTGGCGATGGTGGGTTCGCTCCTGGCGGGCACCGAGGAAAGTCCCGGCGAAGTGTTTCTCTACCAGGGCCGCTCCTACAAAGGCTATCGCGGCATGGGCAGCGTGGGCGCGATGGCGCGCGGCAGCGCCGACCGCTATTTCCAGGCCGAAGTGCGCGATGCGCTGAAGCTGGTGCCGGAAGGCGTCGAAGGCCAGGTCGCCTATAAGGGCCCCGTGGGCGGCGTGGTGCACCAGATCATCGGCGGCTTGCGCGCCGCGATGGGCTATACCGGCTGCAAGACCATCGAGGAATTCCACGCCAAGGCCAAATTCGTGCGCATCACCGGCGCGGGCCTGCGCGAAAGTCACGTGCATGACATCACCGTCACGCGCGAGGCGCCGAACTATCCGGGCGGCCAGTAGCTAATTCTTGAGATGCACCACCGCATTGGCGTCGCCATACAGGCGGTGCCAGCCGGGCAGGCGGTCCAGCGCGGCAGCGGCGGGTGAGCCGGTGGGGAAGATCGTCCAGGCGATATGATAGCGCGACAAGGTCGCCGTCAGGGCTGCGTCGTCGCCCGCCCCCAGCCGGTCGTAATTCTTGAGAAACTCGGTGGAATACATGTCGGTGCGGCCATCGATGAACACCTTCACGCCCTGGAAAATCAGATAGCCGCCATAATCATAGGCATTGAGCACGGGTTGGCCTCGCAGATCCTGCGGCACATGCGCCAGCGCCGCGACGGGCGAAACCCGGTCCTCGCCGCGCATCGCCGGCCAGACGAGGCGGGCGATCAACAGCAGCGCCAGGAGGATCGCGGCGCCGCGCGCCAGCCAGGGATTGGCCGCGGAGGCGCGTGTAGGCCACGCCCGGCCAAGCGCCGGCGCCGCCAGCAGCGGCGCGGCGACGCCGAAAAGCATCTGGTGGCGCGCATGCGCCAGCGCCAGATAGATGAGCGCCGTGATCAGAAGGGCCCGGATTCTCGGCAGCCGCACCTTGCCCATGGCCAGCACAAGGATTGTAGCCAGCAGCGCGAGCAAGAGGGGAGAAAGATGCCCGACGTCGCTCGGCGCCCATTCGCCGATCGCTGCGATTCCCGGCATCGCCAGCAGCCGGAGCGGAAACAGCAGGCCCTCAAAGCCTCGCGGCGTCAGCAGCGCGGCGATGAGGCTGGCGCCCAGGAACACGCTCCATTGCCTTGCCGCCGCCGGGCGATCCGGGCTTTCGATCATGGCTTCGATGCCCAACGCCGCCGCCAGCGCCAGTCCGAACGCGAAGCTGCCATGCAGATTGGCCCACAACAGCATGACGACGGCCAGCCACAATGAGGGCGCGCGGTTTGCCGTCCGGGCCTGAACCAGCCTTGCGGTCCAAAGCGCCAGCAAGGGCAGGGCGAGAAGATGCGGCCGGGCCAGCAGGCTTGTGGCCGCGCAGCTCAGTCCCAGCACGGATACGAGCAGCGCGGCCATGGAGTCCATGCGTTGCCGCAGCGCGCCCAGGAGGATTGCCGCGGTGGCGCCGAATGCCAGCCCGAACAGGATATGCAGTCCGCTCCAGCTTGCCGCGCGAAACGCCAGGATCATCAGGACTTCCGACAACCATTCCTGCGCATCCCAGGGCCGGCCCGCGAAGGTGAATGTAAAAACGTCACGGCTGGGAACGGCGCGGTGGGCCAGCATCCAGTTTCCCGCCGCCAGATGCCACCAGGTATCGCCATCATGGAAAATCTGTGGGGCGAAGGCGGCGACGGCAAAGCCCGCCGTGAAGGCGGCAATGGCAAAAGAGGATAGACGGATCGGCTCGCGCATGGCGGGCACACGCTATAAAAGAAGTCTCAACAACGCGTATGCGCGTCAAGCCTTTGAGAAGCCAAGACAAACATGACACCTGCCGCCCGCCTCCAGGCCGTGGTCGAGATCCTGGACATGGGCTCCGCCCGGTCCCTGGACCGCCAGCTCAAGACCTGGTTTCGCGACCACCGCTTCGCGGGCTCGAAGGACCGCCGCGCCATTACCGAACGCGTCTATGCCATCTTCCGTCAGCATGCCCATTTTGCGCATCGCATGGCAGGCGCCGGGCCGCGCGCGCTTGCGATCGCATCGCTTCTGGCCGAAGGCGAAGATCCGCAAGCCTATTTCGTCGGCGGCTATGGCCCTTCGCAGCTGACCGATGCCGAGCGCGCCGCCATCGCCGCCGTCCCGCCGCCCGCGCCGCCTTGGGTGGAGGGCGAATATCCGCAATGGCTGGAGACGGAACTGACGCGCGCCTTCGGCCGCCGGCTGCCGGAGGAAATGCAAGCCTTTCAGGACCGCGCGCCGGTCGATCTGCGGGTCAACACGCTGAAAGCGAAACGGGACGAAGTACTGGCTGCCCTGCGAGCCGACGGGTTCGCGTGCCAGGCACTGCCCGAACTTCCCGATGCGATCCGTTGCGCATCCGGTGCAGCACTGACCAGCCATGCACTCTATGAATCCGGTGCCTTTGAGATCCAGGACGCCGCGGCGCAGAAAGCGGTGGCGTTCTGCGAGGTGAGGCCCGGCATGCGGGTGCTGGATCTGGCGGCAGGGGCGGGGGGCAAGTCGCTGGCGCTGGCGGCGGCCATGCAGAACCGAGGCGAGATCGTGGCCTGCGATATTCGCGGACCCGCGCTGGCCGAGCTGGAGCGCCGTGCCGCCCGTGCCGGCGCCGCCATCATCCGCACCTGCCTGTTGGGAACCCTGCCGCCCGGCCCGTTCGATCTGGTGTTGTTGGACGCGCCTTGCAGCGGTTCGGGAACCTGGCGGCGGCAACCGGAGCTGAAATGGCGTCTTACCCCCGAGCGGCTGGCGCAACTGATGGCAACGCAGGACGAGCTGCTGGCCGAGGCTGCCAGGGCAGGAGCCAGGCTGGTCTATGCCACCTGCTCGATCCTGCCCTGCGAAAATCAGGACCGGGTCGGAGCGTTCCTGGCCGCGAACCCCGTTTTTGCCCGAGCCCGGCCGGATTTCCACGCCTCTCCCGCCTCCACCGGGACAGACGGCTTTTATACGGCCGTCCTGGCAGGCACCTGATGTTTATTGGACGCATGGCTGGCGGCCCCGGTTTTGACTAAGGTCGCCCCATGAATTTGCCGCGCGATTCCGTAGTCCTGGCGCTTGTCCTGTTGGCGGGACCTGCCTTTGCGGCCGCGCCCCGCACGCCGGCCAAGCCCAAGCCCCCACTGGCTGCCCCGGTTTCCGCCGATCCGGCCGGCGACCTGATCAGCCAGGCGCAGGCGGCACAGGCGAATGGCGACAGGGACTTGGCGATCCGCCTGGCCCAGGCCGCCATAGTCGCGGATCCGGCCCGGCCTGCCAGCTACGATACGCTGGGCGATCTTTATGCCGCCAATGGCGATGCGGATTACGCGCGCTTCTATTATGGCGAGGCACTGGCGATCGATCCGGCCGATGGCGGCGCGACCAAGGCGATGGCGGCTCTGGAACGTGGGGACACCCAGCGCGCCGCGAAGGCAGATACGCCCGGCAAATGACGGTTCTGGTTCTCGATTTCGGCAGCCAAGTGACCCAACTCATCGCACGGCGGGTGCGCGAGGCGGGCGTCTATTGCGAGATCGTGCCCTACAACAAGGCGGATGAGGCGCTGGCGAAGAAACCGCGCGCCATCATCCTGTCGGGCGGTCCCGCCAGCGTCACCGAATCCGATACCCCCCGCGCGCCGCAAGGCGTGTTCGAGATGGGCGTGCCGGTGCTGGGCATCTGCTATGGCGAAATGACCATGGCGGCCCAGCTCGGCGGGCGCGTGGAAGGCGGTCATCACCGCGAGTTCGGACGCGCCGATATCCATGTGCAACGGGCCTCGCCGCTGCTCGAAGGGTTGGCCGAGGCCGGCAGCGAGCCGGTATGGATGAGCCATGGCGACAAGATCGTGGCGATCCCGACAGGTTTCTCGGTGGTGGCGACGTCCGAAAGCTCGCCCTACGCGGTGATCGCCGATGAGGCGCGCCGCTTTTATGGCGTGCAGTTCCACCCCGAAGTGGCGCACACCCCGCGCGGGGCGACCATCCTCGCCAATTTCGTGCGCAACATTGCCGGCATCGAACCGGAATGGAACATGCACGCCTTCCGCGCCGCCGCCGTGGATCGTATCCGCAAGCAGGTCGGCCGGGCGAAAGTCATTTGCGGCCTGTCGGGCGGAGTAGATTCCTCCGTCGCCGCGGTCCTGATCCACGAAGCAATCGGCGACCAGCTCACTTGCATCTTCGTCGACACCGGCCTGATGCGCGCCGGCGAAGCGGACGAGGTGGTGGGCCTGTTCCGCGATCATTACAACATCCCCTTGATCCATGCCGAAGCGGCGGACCTGTTCCTGGGACGTCTCAAGGGCGTCAGCGATCCGGAACAGAAGCGCAAGATCATCGGTGCCGCCTTCATCGACGTGTTCGACAAGGAAAGCCACAAGGTCGGCGGCGCGGAGTTCCTGGCGCAGGGCACGCTCTATCCCGACGTGATCGAAAGCGTCTCGGCCACCGGCGGGCCGTCGGTCACCATCAAGTCGCATCACAATGTCGGCGGTCTGCCGGACTATATGAAAATGAAGCTGGTCGAGCCGCTGCGCGAACTGTTCAAGGACGAGGTTCGCGCGCTCGGCCGCGAGCTGGGTCTGCCGCCCGCCTTTGTCGGCCGCCATCCTTTTCCGGGGCCGGGGCTTGCGATTCGCATTCCGGGCGAGATCACCCATGAAAAGCTCGACATATTGCGCAAGGCCGATGTCGTCTATCTGGACGAGATCCGCAAGGCCGGGCTGTACGACCAGATCTGGCAGGCCTTCGCGGTGCTGCTGCCGGTGCGCACCGTGGGCGTGATGGGCGACGGGCGCACTTACGATCATGTCTGCGCGCTCCGTGCCGTGACCTCCTCCGACGGCATGACGGCGGACTATTATCCCTTCGAGCACAGTTTCCTGGCCCGCACCGCGACCCGCATCGTCAACGAGGTCAAGGGCATCAACCGCGTCGTCTATGACGTGACGAGCAAGCCGCCGGGAACCATAGAGTGGGAATGAGCCTGATTTGGCGGGCGGCATTGCCGCTCGCCGATGATTTGGTCTGCAAGACCAAATCATCGGCGCAACATGCGCTGACCGCTCCTCACCCATTCGGTGGCATTTCCTCGAACACCGTCAGTCCTGGCGGGATGACCGCCCAGTCAGGACGACTGCGCGCGAAGATCGCGATTTTCGGATGAAAGAGCGATTTGTCGTCCAGCGACCCCACATAGATCGTGAACGAATTGGACTCGCCGACGACACCGCCGAACACCAGGCTGCCGCAGACCGAACAGAAATTCCGCGTCGCGTCCCCGCCATTGGCGGCCTTTGAGACGAATTGGCGCGACTGACCATGAAAGCGTACGGCGCCGCTGGCAAATCCCATGAACGGGATGAACCCGGAACCGGACGCTTTCTGGCAATCGGTGCAGTAACAGTGACCAGTATAGAGCGGCTCACCTTCGGCTTCATAACGCAACGCGCCGCAAAGGCAGCCGCCCGTGTAATATTTTCCCTTGTCGCTCATGGCATAAGATTCTCTGGTGGTCGCCACCAAATTGTTCCTAGTCTCAACTGCATAAAATCCTAGGCTATGTCTTTCGGGGTGGGAAATGCGAAAGAAAATTCTAATTGCCTGCGCAGCGATCTCCGCGGCGCTGGGAGGGGGCAGCAAGCTCCTGACGCATGCGTGGGCGGCGGCGCCATCGCCTCAACCGGCCGCTTCGATCATGACAACGGCCGAAGGATCGTTACGGGGCCAAATTCTCGGAGACGTCGTTAGCTTCAAGGGCGTGCCCTTCGCCGCGCCGCCGGTTGGTGCGCTCCGCTGGCGCGAGCCGGCGCCCGTTCGGCCCTGGGCGGGCGTGCGCAACGCGCTGGCGTTCGGGCCGCCATGCGCGCAAGCCGCACTCGACTGGAACAACGCCGTCGCCGCCCAAAGCCGGGAGGACTGCCTCACCCTCAACGTCTGGGCGCCTGTTCGGCATAACGGCGCGGCGCTCCCGGTTATGGTTTTCTTTCCCGGCGGCGCCTACCACGGCGGTTCGGCGCGCGGGTTGAGCGCGATCGAGCCCTCCTATGACGGCGCGAAGCTGGCGCAACGCGGCGTCATCGTGGTGACGGCGAATTATCGTTTGGGTCTGTTCGGATTCCTGGCGCATCCCGAACTGACGGCGGAGTCGCCGCACCATGCCTCCGGCAACTATGCCTTGATGGACAACATCGCGGCGCTGAACTGGGTCAAGGCCAATATCGGCCGGCTCGGCGGCGATCCGAACAATGTCACGGCTTTCGGTCAATCCGCGGGATCCTTCAGCGTGGGCTTTCTGATGACCTCGCCTCTGGCCAAGGGACTTTTCGCCAAGGCCATTTCCATGAGCGGCACGGTCCTGGACCAAAGGGTGGGCCAACCCGAGCTGAAGGACGCCGAAGCGGCGGGCGCCAAATTCGCGCGCGGGCTGGGCGTGCCGGCGACGGGAAGCATCGCCGCGCTGCGCGGCAAATCTGCGCAGGACCTTTTCAGGCTGATGCTGGCCGACCGGCCGCTGCATGATTCCGAGCCGCGGGGGCCGGTGGTGGACGGTTATGTATTCCCCGAGCAGCCCGCACTGGTATTTCAGGCCGGGCGCGAGGCTGCGATCCCATATGTGGTCGGCAACACGGCGCGCGACGGTGATTTGGATAGCATGGGGGTAGCCGGGACGCCCAAGGCCGCGGCGACGCTTGCCGACCGAACGCGGCCGCTCGCCGATACGCATCGGGTTTCCCCATTGGCACCCGAAGGCGCCAAAATGATCCAGACCTATTATGCGCATTACGGCGATCTGGCGCGGCAGGCAGCGAAAGTCTATGGCGATGCGAGCGCAACCGCCCCCGCCGACGGCGATGTGCTCACCGCCTTCGACACGGACATCTATTTCCGCTGCGGCGCGAACATGATTGCTGGCTGGCATGCGCGCGTCGCGCCGACCTGGCGTTACGAATTCTCCCATGGCTACGAGCCCCTGGGCGCCGTGCATCTGTGGGACATGCTCTATGTCTTCGGCTGGCTGCAGCCTCCGGCGGACCGTCCCGGCGACACGCGCCTGAGGGATCAGATGCAGCAATATCTGACCGCGTTTGCGCGCGCCGGAAATCCGAACGCGCCGGGTCTTCCCGATTGGCCCAAGAGCGGGGCCGAAGGCGCCTATATGGACTTCGCCTCGCAAGGCGCGGTGAGCAAACCTTCCCTTCGGCCTGCCGCCTGCGGCGTCTTTGCCCGCAAGACCCGGCAGGATCTCGCCGCGCTGTCGGCCAGGCGAACCGGTCACTAGAGGGCGGACCGGCAGGCAATAGGCTTATCGCGTGTCGGCATCTGTGCGGGCTTCGATCGCGCGGATCACCGCCGCCATGTCGGACTGGCCATGTCCTTGCGCCACGGCCTCGCTGTATAAGGCCTCGCAAACGTCCAGCAGGGGCGAGGCGATGCCGGCCTCTCGCGCCGCCTCGGTTGTCAGCCGGCTATTCTTCAGGACGTCGGTGATCGCGGCCTGAACCGAGAAATCGCCGGCAACCAGCTTGGCCGCCTTTACCCGGGACACGCTGCTGGCCATGGGACCCGCGTCCAGCACGGCCAGCAGCTGCGTCGTATCCAATCCATGCCGCTCGGCGAAATGAATGGATTCCGCCAGGCCGGTGACCATCGGGATGAGAAACTGGTTGACCGCAAGCTTCATCAGCAGCGCATTTGGAACCGCGCCGCATAGCATGGTCTGCCCACACATGGGTCCCAGCAGCGGGCGGATCTCGTCCACGATTTCGGGCTCACCGGCCAGCATTCCGACGAGCTGACCGGCCTCGGCGGGCTTGATCGAACCGGAAACGGGCGCCTCGACATAGGCGCCGTCCTGCGCGCGAATGTCGGCTTCCAGCCCGCGCGAATAGCCCGGCGAGGTCGTTCCCATGTGCACGATGATGTGACCGGCGACATTTGTGGCGAAGTCCGGCGTGCCGCGACCCAGGACGGAATCGATTGCGGCCCCGTCGTACAGCATCAGGATCACGATGCGCGCGCCCCGGAAAATTTCGGCCGGGCTGGCCGCGATATTCGCGCCGGCCGCGCGCAAGGCTTCGCTGCGGTCGGCGGTGCGGTTCCAGACGATCAGCGGCGTTCCCGCTCTGGCCAGATTGAGCGCCATGGGTTGCCCCATGACGCCGAGACCGATGAAACCGATTTCCATGACGCCTCCGGTCGAACAATGACCGATGAAGAGCATACGCAGATCGAAGTGTGCCGGGTAGCGAGGACCGGTATTGCATGGCGCGCATGCGCCCCCGGTGCTATCCATTGGTTTCCCCGGCATCGTGGCGCAGCTTTTCAGGGATTTATCCATAAGGAGTGCAGCGTGATCGTCATATACGGCATCAAGAATTGCGACACGATGAAAAAGGCCCGTGCATGGCTGGATGGTCATAAGGTCGTTCACCGATTTCACGATTACAAAGCCGATGGCGTTGAAAAGTCCAGGCTCGAACATTGGGTATCGCAACTGGGCTGGGAAGCGCTGCTCAACCGGGCCGGCACGACCTTCCGCAAATTGCCGGAAGCCGACAGGTCGGGGCTCACGGAAAAGAAGGCCATCGCGCTGATGCTGGCGCAGCCCTCGATGATCAAGCGGCCGGTCTTGGAAAAAGGCGGCAAGATCACCGCCGGCTTCCGTCCCGAGCAGTATGAAAAGTTGCTGGGACGCTAGATTCCCACGGGGAGGCGGGCCTAGACTTTGCGCGCACGAAGGTGGGGACCAAATCATGATGCGCAAACTGGCAGCCGAGTTCATCGGCACGGCATGGCTTGTGTTGGGCGGCTGCGGCGCGGCGGTGCTGGCCGCGGCATTCCCGCAATTGGGTATCGGATTTGTCGGCGTGGCCCTCGCCTTCGGCCTG
Organism: uncultured Alphaproteobacteria bacterium; assembly: GCA_963769055.1. GTDB lineage: Bacteria > Pseudomonadota > Alphaproteobacteria > Micropepsales > Micropepsaceae > Rhizomicrobium. The sequence continues at coordinate 92,143 of CAVYKF010000012.1, read as the reverse complement.
ACCGTGCTGACCATGGCCTTCGCCATCGGCCATGTTTCGGGTTGTCATCTCAATCCGGCAGTTTCCGTGGGCCTGTGGGCCGGCGGCCGTTTCCCCGCCGGCGATCTGCCGGGCTACATCATCGCCCAGGTCGCGGGCGGCATTGCCGGCGCCGGCATCCTCTATCTTATCGCCAGCGGCCATGCCGGCTTCGACGTTCATGCCGGCTTCGCCAGCAATGGCTATGGCGAACATTCCCCGGGCGGTTATGGCATGACCGCCGCGCTGGTATGCGAAGTGGTGATGACGTTCGCCTTCCTGTTCGTGATCCTGGGCTCGACCCATGGCCGGGCCCCGGCGGGCTTCGCGCCCATCGCCATCGGGCTTTGCCTCACCTTGATCCATTTGATCTCGATTCCCGTCACCAACACGTCCGTCAATCCGGCCCGTTCGACCGCGCCCGCTCTGTTCGCGGGCGGGTGGGCGCTGGATCAGCTCTGGCTCTTCTGGGTGGCGCCGATCCTGGGGGCGATCCTGGCAGGTTTCGTCTATCGCTGGCTGAGCCCGGACGAGCCCAAGCCGACGGATGTTTCGGGGCGCTGAAAACGCTCCGGATAGGCGGCAGGGACACAACAAGAATGGCTCATATACGCATTGGGGTTGGCGGCTGGGTCTTCGAGGAATGGCGGGATAATTTCTATCCCAAGGGCCTCAGCCAGAAGCGCGAGCTGGACTATGCCAGCCGTCATCTCACCGCCATCGAGGTCAACGGCACCTATTACGGATCGCAGAAGCCGGAGAGTTTTGCGCGCTGGCATGACGAGACGCCGGACGATTTCGTCTTCACCCTGAAAGGACCTCGCTTCGCCACCAACCGGCGGGTGCTGGCGGAAGCCGGGGACTCGATCGGGAGGTTTGTCGAAAGCGGCATCACCCGCTTGAAAGCAAAGCTGGGGCCGATCAACTGGCAATTCATGGCGACCAAGAAATTCGACGCGGAGGATTTCGCCGCCTTTCTTTCGCTTCTGCCGGAGAAACAGGATGGCATCGCATTGCGCCATGCCGTCGAGGTGCGGCATCCCAGTTTCGCCTGCGCCGAATTCGTGGCGCTGTGCCGCAAGCACAAGGTGGCGATCATCACCTCCGGCGACAGCGAATTTCCATTGATCGCCGATGTCACCGCCGACTTCGTCTATGTCCGCATCATGGGTACCAGCGAGACGGAAAAGCTGGGCTATTCCAAAGCCGCGATCGCCAAATGGGCGAACCGTGCCAGGGAATGGTCGCAAGGCGGCGCGCCCAAGGATCTGCCGCTGCTGGACAAGCCGGCCGTGAAGAAACCACGCGATGTCTTTCTGTTCGTCATCTCCGGCGCCAAGGCGAAGAACCCGGCGGCGGCTCGAGGCCCTGATCGCCGCGCTGTAATCTCGACCCAAGCGCATGACAGGCCTGCGCTTGTCAAAGCCCCGTGCCTCGCCGAGGATCGCGCGGCTTTGACGGAGGGGATGATGCGCCTGGTGGGAATGCTGGATTCGCCCTATGTGCGGCGGGTGGCGATTTCACTCAAGCTGATGGGATTGCCATTCGAATTGAGTCAGGTCTCGGTATTTCGCGGCTTTGACGAATTCAAGTCCATCAATCCCGTGGTCAAGGCGCCGACCTTGGTGACCGATGATGGCGTCGTGCTGATGGATTCGGGCCTGATCCTGGAGCATGCGGAACGCTTAGTCGGACCTTCGCATAGCCTGATGCCGGACGACCTGCCGGACCAGGCCAGGGCGCTCAGGGCAATCGGCCTGGCGCTGGCGGCTTGTGAGAAGGCCGTGCAAATCGTCTATGAGCGCAATCTGCGTCCGCCCGAAAAGCAGCATCAGCCCTGGCTCGACCGCGTTCAGGGCCAATTGCTGGCGGCTTTTGGGGAGTTGGAAAAGGAAATGCCGGGCGGTCCGGCTGGTTTGGCGGCAGCCGGCTGATACAGCCGGATGTCACCGCAGCGGTGGGCTGGCGCTTCACGCAGCATGCGGTGCCGGAGATCGTGAGGGCGGCGAACTTTCCGCGTCTGGCCGCGCATTCCGCCCGTGCCGAGAAGCTGCCGGCTTTTGCGGAACTGTCTTTCTAGGCCTCGCCAGGCTGACGATGGCGGAGCACGGTCAGCCGGACATCGGCGCGATGCCGGAAACCGAGCTTCTCATAGACCGAGATCGCGCTTTTGTTGCGCGGATAGACATGCAGGAAAAGCTGCTCGCCCCGCGCCACGATCTTGGCCGCGACGACGCGCATCAGAATTGCCGCAAGGCCCCGCCCGCGCGCATCGGGATGGGTGCAGACCGCGCTGATCTCGGTAAAGCCGGGAACCCGCAAGCGTTCGCCCGCCATTGCGATCAGCTTGCCGTTTTCGCGGACGCCGACAAAGTCGCCCAGCTCATGGGTGCGCGCATGAAAGGGGCCCGGCTGGGTGAGTTCGGCCAGCGCCCGCATCTCGGCCGCGTCGCCGTCGCCCAGCGGGATAATGTCGAGATCATGGTCGGGATCCGCAATCCGCGCCGCGGTCATCTGATGGACCGGTTCTTCGAACATGGCGATGAGACCCGGCGGCGGCGCGATCGCGTATCTTTCGACAAGGGCCAGGCCTGCGTCCTTCGGCGTCAACGCGCCAAGCGCCGACAATTGCTCGGGCGTGTTGGCGGCGGTGGCGCCGAACGGCTCTATCTCCGGCGGAAATCGCAGCGCGATCCCGGGATCGCCCAAGGCCAGATGCGCTTGACGAGTGGCCAGAGCGCTCCATACCGGGCGGTCCAGCGGATGCGAATTTTCCATTCGGCCCCCTTGGCCGCCCTTATCTGGGGTAGGCTGCGTGGCAAAACAAGCATGCTCCGTCCCGCCCGTTCGTGCGTTGCAGGAAGAAATAGGTGCGCATATGTCCCGGACAGCCGACCCCATCCCGACGGCGGAGGAGCCAAAATCCCTGGCGGCGCTCAACCGGATGATCGCCGACGCGGCGCCGATGGTGAAGGGCGGCACGCGCGCGGTTCTGGGCGAGGGACCGCTCCATCCCGACCTGGCCCTGGTCGGCGAGCAACCCGGCGACGTGGAAGACAGGGAGGGCCGACCTTTTGTGGGGCCAGCCGGAAAGATGCTCGATCGCGCGCTTGCCCAGGCGGGGATCGATCGCGCCGATGTCTATGTCACCAACGTGGTCAAGCATTTCAAATTCGAGCAGCGTGGCAAGCGCCGGCTTCATGCCAAGCCGAATGCGGGCGAGGTCAAGCGCTATCGCTGGTGGCTGGAAAAGGAACTCGACCTGGTCAAACCGCGCCTGGTCGTCGCGTTGGGCGCCACCGCCGTGCTGGCGCTCGCTGGCAAGGCCCTGCCGATCGCGAAAAATCGAGGGCCCGTCGATTTTCAGGGGCGCAGCGGCTTCATCACCGTGCATCCCTCTTATCTGTTGCGCATACCCGACGATGCGGCGAAACGCCGAGCGTTTGTGGATTTCGTCGCGGAACTGAGAGCGGCGCATCGACTTGCGACGCATCAGGAAAAGAAGTCGACGTAAACGGCCGTTGCCAACATTGCGGATTTGTTGCCGCTGCCGACATTAAAAAGGCCGGAACCGTTGTCGAGGTCTGGCGTTTTCGCTTACTCGGTACCTTTTACGACAATTTTGTAATTTTTGGCGAAGAAGCAGCGTATCGCCACCCCTAACCCTAACAAGGCGGATTTTCAGAGCGGAGGCGATGGCAGCTATACCATGCGATATCCGGAGGGGATTTCCGGATTCCAAGACGATCCATCGCGCCCTGTTCGGGGTCTTCTACGAAGAAGACATTTTCGACAAATTTTGCGGATTGATGCCGCGCCCGATGCGCCTGTTCCGGTGGCGGCTGGATGAGGCGGTGCGCCGTCGCAACCTGATCTTCGTGCATGTGCCCCGGGTCGCGGGCACGTCCATCGCGCAAATGCTTTACGGCCAGCGCTGCACGCGACATTACAGCATCCGTTATTACAAGACGGTCGCGCCGGATTTCTGGGCCGCAGCCGATTCCTTCGCGGTCCTGCGCGATCCCTTCGACCGTTTCGCCTCGGCTTATGCCTTTGTGCGCAGCGGGGGAACCGAAAGTTGCCGTCTCAGCGACGTGTTTGTGCGCCAGACCGCCGGACTGCGCGGCGTCGACGATTATCTCTCCTTCATCGAAGAACGCGACGCCCTATCGCTGGACTTCGTCATGCGGTCGCAAAGCTGGTTCGTCTGCGATCTGGAGACCGGCGCACCGCTGGTGAAGCGGCTGTTTCTTTACGGCCGGGACGACGTCGCGCTGGCGGGTTATCTGGAAGCGCATGGGGTGGCGAGATTACCCTGGTTGAATCATTCGGCGCGAATTCCGCTCTTGCTTTCGGGGCAACAGAAACGTCGGATCGAGAAAATCTATGCCCGCGATTTTGAGCTGGTGGAGATGCTTCGCCGGCGAAATGCGCGAGAGAGGCTTAATCTCTCGCGCATTGCCGGAATCGCCGCCGAATAGGCCTCGCCCGCCTCAAGGCGGAAAGTCCGAAGGCGCCGCGGCAGGCCCTGATTTCCGGCGAATACGCCTGTCCAGATTGTGATTTCCCTTATCCAGGCTACTAGGTTTAGATGGGCGTGATGCTTATGCTTTTGAAGCTGTGAACGCATTGAGATCACCCTTGCTCGCCTTGCCCGTGCCCGGTTGATTGCAAATCTTTCGAGCTTGAGTGCTGATGGAACAGGAAGCCTACCGCCACGTCCCCTATGATATCGAAGTCGAGCAGGCTTTGCTCGGCGCCATTCTGGTGGACAATCAGGCGCTGGAACGCGTCGCGGCCCTGCTCAAGCCCGAGCATTTCTACGATCCCCTGCATGCGCGGATTTTCGAGACCATGAGCGTGGCGGTGGAGCGCGGCAGTTTTGTGCTCACCCCGCTCACCTTGCACGCCGCCATGAAGGCCGATCCCGGTTTGATCGAAGTGGGCGGCACCGCTTATCTGGCGGGACTGGCCCAAGCCGCGCCGGCCATGCCCAATGTGCGCGATTATGCCCGCATCCTCCACGACCTGGCGGTGCGCCGCAGCCTGATTCGCATCGGCGAGGATATCGTCAATACGGCCTATGAGGCGCCTACCGAAAAAGGCCCCCAGGCCCAGATCGCGGAGGCCGAAAAGGCGCTCTATGCCGTGAGCGAGACCAGCAAATATGGCGAAGGGCCGCTGGAATTCCACGAAGCGCTCCGGCGGGCGGTGGAAAGTGCGGAAAAGGCGCAGGCCAGGGGCGGGCGCATATCTGGCGTCACCTCCGGCTTCAGCGACATCGACCAGCTTCTGGGCGGCTTGCAGCCATCGGACCTTCTGATCCTGGCGGGCCGGCCGGGCATGGGCAAAACCGCGCTCGGCACCAACATGGCCTTCCACGCCGCGGAGACCTATATGCGCGATCTGGAGGCAGGCGCGGAAGTTCCGCGCGGTGCGCCGGTGCTGTTCTTCTCCCTCGAAATGGCGGCCCAGCAATTGTCCGCCCGTATCCTGGCCGAGCAGACCGAAATCGAGATGTGGAAGATCAGGAACGGCCGCTTCGCCGAAAGCGAGTGGGAAACCTTCGTTCTCACCATGCAGAGGCTTTCAACCCTGCCGCTCTACATCGACGATACCGGCGGCATATCCATCGCCCAGATCGCGGCTCGCGCCCGGCGCTTGAAACGGGAAAAGCAGATCGGCCTGATCATCATCGACTATCTGCAGCTGGTCGAGCCGTCGCGCCGCCAGGAAAACCGGGTGCAGGAAATCACCGAGGTGACCAAGGGCCTCAAGACCCTCGCCAAGGAACTGAACGTTCCGGTCTTGGCGCTGTCGCAGCTGTCGCGCGGCGTGGACAGCCGCGACGACAAGCGGCCGGTGCTGTCGGATCTGCGCGAATCCGGTTCCATCGAGCAGGACGCGGACGTGGTGATGTTCGTCTATCGCGAGGAATATTACCTGAAATCCCGCGAACCCGATCCCTCATCCGCCGATCACGCCAAATGGCTGGAAAAATGCGAGCGGGCGCATCGCCGCGCCGAAGTGCTGGTGGAAAAACACCGTCACGGCGCCACCAACAAAATCGATCTGTATTTCGACGACCGTTTCACGCGATTCAGCAATCTGGTGACGGACACCTAGCCGCCGACCCGCACAAACCTGGCGCGGCCGCTCGCCAGGAGCGCGATCTGTTCCGGCAGCAATTTCAGGTCATAGCCGAAGCGGATCAATTCGCGTCTCGCATAGGTGAGATCGAATTTCCGCAAACCCACCCGCCAGCCTTCGATGTCGGAGGCCTCGCCCGTCTGCTGCCGCGCGATTGTCGGAAGCAATTGCCAGGGCTTCAGCCGTCCAAAAAGTTTCGAATTGTTGGGATTGAAGAGAAGATGATCCACCGGCAGATCGAAGCGGGGGATCTCAAGCAGCATCCCGGCCGCCCGGCGCGAGAGATATAGGCTGCGGCGCCGGTATGGCGCGAGCGCAGGCGGGCAAGGCGGAAGCCCTGTCCCAGTTCCGTGAAGTCCGACAGCAGTACGCTCTGGCCGGGCGGGCCATAATGTTCCAGCTTGATGAGGTCCGTGCCCTTGGGAATCCAGTTCGCATTGCCGAGCGCGAATGCGGCGTTATCCCGCAGCACCACATCGTCTTCCAGCACCGCCGCACAATCCGCGCCGCTTGCCGCCAGCCGTTCCCAGGCGGCGCGGTGGGAGAGGGAACAGCATTTGTCGCCGCGCGGAATCTCGCCCAGAGGCCCTCCCGGCTGGAACCACCGATCCACGGCCGGGGCGGGGGCATTGCGGGCATCCACGGCGTCCAGCCGCGTCAGGGTGAGGCCCAGCCGCCGGGCTTGCATATCCATCGCGGCCAGGCGGTCGGGGCGCCGCGCCAGATTGATGAGGTAAATGTCCATACAGGTTTATGCAACGTGCGGGGTCTTTTGTGAAATCCCATCCCGGTTGGTGCGGCGCGGCCCAAAGCGATATGGTGTAGACTGAATAGCTTCGCCGCCACGAAAGAATATTTGTGACCGATCACGCTTTGGCATTTTACGGTAACCGGCGCCTGCCAGATGAGGAAGAGCGGCGGCTGCTGATCCGGCGCGCCGTGTCTTGGGCGCTGGTAGCGCTTATCCATGTCATTCTTCTATCGGTGTTTATCCTGGATCAATACAGGATGAGCCATTTCACCTTGAAGCCGCCGGTCGAAACCATCCTGGACCTGACCAAACTGCCGGCGGGACAGGCACCGCCCATCCAGATGATCCAGCCCGAGGTGCCGCGCGCCGCGCCGCCGGTGATCACCACCGCGCCGGTGATTGTCGTGCCGCCACCCAATCCGGACCAGGCCATGCCGCAAACACCCGCCGACATCCTGAAGGCTATCGGCGAAGCGCTCTCCTGCGGCGCGGAGAATTTCGAGAATCTCACCCAGGCCGAACGCACCCGCTGCAAGCGCGAGCCCTGGATCGCGCGCAAATTGCCCAACGGCACGATCGTGCTGGAAGCGGCAAACTCGTCGCCCTTCGCGCCACCGCCCGTGCCCAAGCTGTCCGGCGCCGACGCCATGCGCCACCAGATGCAGACCGCGCCGCCTTGCCCGATCATGTTGAACGTCCCCTGCCTTCAGAACACGCCGATGGCCACGGTGGGCATTCCCACCAACTAGACGCCGGCGCTGGACGGACGTGCGCGGCGCGGGCATTGTCCGATCATGAGGGAGCGCGATTTCGAGGCCTGCCGCCTGACCGTGCGGCTGGGGGCGATTGGCGAGAACTATAAGGCCTTCCAGCGCCTGGCGGGCCCCGCCGCGGTGGCGGGCATGGTCAAGGCCGACGCCTATGGGCTGGGCGCCGAATTGGTGGCGCCTGCGCTGGCGGCGGCCGGCTGCGATACCTTCTTTGTGGCGCGGCTCGAAGAAGCGGTGGCGCTGCGCCGGACGCTGCGCGAAGGTCACCGAAGTCTTCGTGCTGGACGGCGCGCCCTCCGATGCCGTGCCCGCCCTGATCGCGCATCAATTGACGCCGGTCTTGAACTCGCTGGCCGAGATCGCGGGCTGGAACGCCGCGGCGGCCGCATCGCGCCGCAGCCTGGATGCGGCGATCCATATCGATACCGGGCTGAACCGGCTGGGCCTGCCGGGCGAGGAACTGGCGCGCCTTGCCGCCGAGTGGAAGACGCGGCTGAAGAATCTCAACCTGGTTTTATGGATGAGCCATCTGGCCTGCGGCGACGAGATCGACAACAAAATGAACGACCAGCAGCTTTCGCGTTTCCGCACCGCGCTCGCCATGCTGCCGCCCGCGCCGGCCAGCCTGGCGGCGTCGGGTGGCGCTTTTCTGGGCAAGTCCTACCGCTTCGATCTGGTCAGGCCGGGCATCGGAATCTATGGCGGCGCCTCGCAGGAAGGCGGAAAACCCTTCAAAACCGCGGCAGTCCTGACCGCGCGGGTGCTGCAGTTGCGCCGAATTGACAAGGGGGAAAGCGTTGGCTACGCAGCCACGTTCCGCGCCCAAAGGCCCACCATGCTCGCCACCGTGGCGCTGGGTTATGCCGGTGGCATCCCGCGCAGCCTGTCCAACAAGGGCGCCGTCTTTGCGGCGGGAAAACGCGCGACTTTCGTGGGCCGCGTCTCGATGGACATGACCACGGTGGATGTGAGCGACATGGCGGCGCTGAAGGTGGGAGACGAAGTGGAATTTCTGGGCGACCATGTGATGCTGGAAGAGGTGGCGGCATTGGCCGGCACCAACGCCTATGAAATCCTCACCGGGCTGCGCGTGCCGCGCCATTATATCGAAGAGGCCTCATGAATTTCTTCGCCGCCATCGGCCGCGCCGTGCTGACCCTGCTGGCGCAGATCGGCCGGCTGTCTTCCTTCACGGGACGCACGCTCGCGTCCTGCGTCAGCCCGCCGATCTATGGCCGGCTGATCATGGGCCAGATGATGCGCATCGGCTATTTCTCGCTGCCGGTGGTGGGCCTGACCGCCTTCTTCACCGGCGGCGCGCTGGCGCTGCAGATCTATCTGGGCGGCAACCGCTACGGCGCCGAAGCCATCGTGCCGCAGATCGTCGTGCTGGGCATCACGCGCGAGCTGGGGCCGGTGATCGCGGGCCTGATGGTGGCCGGCCGCGTCGCCGCCGCCATCGCCGCCGAGCTCGGCACCATGCGCGTCACCGAACAGATCGACGCGCTGACCACGCTGGCCACCAACCCGATCAAATATCTCGTGGTGCCGCGCCTGGTCGCCGCGGTGGTCTCGATGCCGATCCTGGTCGGCATCGCCGATTCCATCGGCGTGTTCGGCGGCTATGTGGTGGCGACGCAGAGCCTGGGCTTCACCGGCTCCATCTATCTCAAGAACACGGTGGATTTCGCCACCCGCCAGGACGTCACCTCGGGCCTGATCAAGGCGGCGGTGTTCGGCTTCATCATCGCGCTGATGGGCTGCTACAACGGCTTCCACTCCAAGGGCGGCGCGCAGGGCGTGGGCGACGCCACCACCAATGCCGTGGTCTCGTCCTCGATCCTGATCCTGGCCGCCAACTATCTTCTCACCTCGCTGTTGTTCTCGACATGATCGTATGCCGCCAAGAAGATCGAGATGAGCGGCGTCAAGAAGCGCTTCGGGCCCAAGGTCGTGCTGGACGGCGTCGATCTCGACGATCCGACAAGCAATCCTCCATCGTGGTCATCGGCGGCTCGGGCACCGGCAAGTCGGTGATGATCAAATGCATCCTCGGCATCCTCACGCCGGACGAGGGCACGATCCTGGTCGACGGCGAGGACGTGACGCGCCTGCGCGGCGCGGCCCGCGATCCCCTGATGAAGAAATTCGGCATGCTGTTCCAGGGCGGCGCGCTGTTCGACAGCCTGCCGGTCTGGGAGAATGTCGCCTTCGGGCTGATCCAGGGCCGTGGCGTGGCGCGGCCAAGGCCAAGGACATCGCCATCGAGAAGCTGGCCAAGGTCGGCCTCGCCAGCGATGTCGCCTATCTCAGCCCGGCGGAACTGTCCGGCGGCATGCAGAAGCGCGTCGGCCTGGCCCGCGCCATCGCCGCCGATCCCGAGATCATCTTCTTCGACGAGCCGACCACGGGCCTCGATCCGATCATGGCCGACGTCATCAACGACCTCATCGTCTCGACGCGTGAAGGATGTCGGCGCCACCACGCTGTCGATCACCCACGACATGGTCAGCGCGCGCAAGATCGCCGACCGCATCGCCATGCTCTATGAGGGCAAGATCATCTGGCAGGGCCCGACCGCGCGAGATCGACCATAGCGGCAATCCCTATGTCGACCAGTTCATCCATGGCCGCGCCGAAGGGCCGATCAAGATGGCTGTGAAAGCCTGAGTGCGGCGCGCCGAAGGGTGAGGCGCGACCGGCGCAGCCGGGCCTATCGGTCCGTCGCCAGCGACAGCGTAGCGCGACGACCGATTGGAGCGACGAACGCCGCGAGCTTGAGCGAGCGGCTGGACCCGATCAAGATGGCGGTGAAGGCCTAATTCCGCGTCGCCCGGTTTGTGTCCTTGACGGGCGTGCTAGACTAGAATCATGGCCAAATCCTCTTCCTCCTTCGTCTGTCAAAGCTGCGGCGCGACCGCGCCCAAATGGTCGGGCAAATGCGAGGCCTGCGGCGGCTGGAACACCATCACGGAGGAGGGCGCCGCCCCGCCCATCGGCGGCAGCGCCACCCGCCGGGTCAAAGGCCGCAAATTCGCGCTCGAGGATCTGAAGACCGAGGACGCCCCGCCGCCCCGCCGCGTCACCGGCATCGCCGAATTCGACCGGGTCTGCGGCGGCGGGCTGGTGCCGGGTTCCGCGCTTGCTGGTGGGCGGCGATCCGGGCATCGGCAAATCGACCTTGATCCTGCAGGCCTTGGGCGAATATGCCCGCAAGGGCGGGCACGCGGTTTACATCTCCGGCGAAGAGGCGATGGCGCAGGTCCGGATGCGCGGCGCCCGCATGGATCTTTCCGATGTGCCCCTGCGTCTGGGCGCGGCCACCAATGTCGAGGATATTCTGGCCACGCTTGAAAGCGGCAAGCCGCCCGGCATCGTCGCCATCGATTCCATCCAGACCTTGTGGACCGGCGCGCTGGATGCGGCCCCGGGCACCATCGCCCAGGTGCGCACCGCCAGCTTCGATCTGGTGCGCTATGCCAAGACCTCCGGCGCGGCGCTCATCCTGGTCGGCCATGTCACCAAGGACGGCCAGATCGCCGGCCCCAAGGCGGTCGAGCATCTGGTGGACGCGGTGCTCTATTTCGAAGGCGAGCGCGGCCATCATTTCCGCGTGCTTCGGGCGGTGAAGAACCGCTTCGGCCCCACCGACGAGATCGGCGTGTTCGAGATGACCGGCAAGGGCCTGGCGGAAGTCGCCAATCCCTCGGCGCTGTTCCTGGGCGACCGCGAGTCGCATGCCCCGGGCACGGCGGTATTCGCGGGCCTGGAGGGCACGCGGCCCTTGCTCGTGCGAGATCCAGGCGCTGGTGGCGCCCGACCGGATACGGCACGCCGCGCCGCGCGGTGGTGGGGTGGGACACCGGACGGCTGGCCATGATCCTTGCCGTGCTGGATGCGCGCGCCGGCGTGGGGATTGGCGGCTCGGATGTCTATCTCAACATCGCCGGGGGCCTGAAAATCTCCGAACCGGCCTGCGATCTGGCCGCCGCCGCCGCCCTGGTTTCGTCCGTGGGCGGAGAGCCCTTGCCCCGGGACACCGTGTTTTTCGGCGAGATTTCGCTGTCGGGCGATATCCGTCCCGTGCCCCAGGCCGAGGCGCGGCTGAAAGAGGCCGCCAAGCTCGGCTTCAAGCAGGCCTTCATTCCCAAGGGAACCAAGGTGGACGGCGCAGGTCTCAAGCTGGTCGAAATGGCCAGCGTGGCGGATTTGCTGGCCTTCGCCCCCCGGCCATCCCGGGCGCAGTCCGGAAAAGTGCCGTCCGCGAATTAAGGCATTTCCAGAAAGCTGCGCGAGAATCCATAAAACTGCTAGAATCGAATCATGGTTTTGCCCATCACTTTCGTCGACGTCCTGGTGGTGCTGGTGTCTGCTGGTTTCGGCCGCCTATGCCGCCTGGCGCGGATTTCTGTCCGAGACCCTTTCCATCTTCGCCTGGGCGGCGGCGGCTTTTGCCACGCTCTATTTCGGGCCCTGGTTGATCCCGCTGATGCGCGGCGTCATCGCCACGCCCTGGATGGCGTCGCTGGCGGCCTATGCCGGCATCTTTCTGGTGGTGCTCATTCCGCTGTCCTTCATCAGCCACCGTTTTTCCGAAACCGTGAAACATTCCCCCATCGGGCCGCTCGACCGCGCGCTCGGCTTTGCTTTCGGCGTGGTCCGGGGCCTGGTGATCGTCGGACTGGCTTACATGGCGTTTACCTATTTCGTGCCCATCCGCCAGCAGCCTGCCGTGCTGACCGAAGCGCGCACCCTGCCGATCATGCAGTCCACCGCCGAGGTGCTGTTATCCCTGGCACCCAGCAGGGATTACGCCGATTTCGCCACGCAGCCCGCGGGGCACCATGACGAATTGGGCGATCTGATCCGGCGCAACGGCGAGGCGAACAAGGCGGCCGATGCCGGCGAAACCGGGGGCCATGTGCAACATAAAAGCATATCGGCCGCGCCTGCCAAGAAAGGCTATGGCGCCAAGGATCGCCGCGCGCTAGACACCCTCTTCGAGGCGACAGGGAACGGCGGAAACGGCAAGCCATGACCGGCCAAGGCCAACATCGGGACGACCCTCTGCTTGACGCCGATACGCTGCATGAAGAGTGCGGCGTTTTCGGAATTTTCGGCCATGCCGATGCCGGCGCGCTCAGCGTGCTGGGCCTGCATGCGCTCCAGCATCGCGGGCAGGAGGCGGCGGGCATCGTCACCTATGACAATGGCCAGTTCATCGCCGAGCGTCATATCGGCCTGGTCGGCGACGCTTTCGGACGAAAAACCGATGCCGCCAAGAATCTGAAGGGCCAATATGCGGTGGGCCATGTGCGCTACTCCACCGCCGGCGGCTCCAACGCCCGCAACATCCAGCCCATTTTCGCCGATCTGACCGGCGGCGGCATCGCGGTGGCCCATAACGGCAATCTCACCAACGCCCACACCTTGCGCACCGAATTGGTGGGCCAGGGCGCGATCTTCCAATCCACCTCCGACACCGAAACCATCGTGCATCTGGCGGCGCGCAGCGCCTGCGTGCGCATCGTCGACAAGCTGATCGACGCGCTGCGCCAGGTGGAAGGCGCCTATTCGCTGGTGGCGCTGACCTCCAAGAAATTGATCGGCGTGCGCGATCCCTTCGGCGTGCGGCCCCTGGTGCTGGGCATGCTGGAAGGCGCGCCCATTTTGGCGTCCGAAAGCTGCGCCCTTGACATCATCGGCGCGGAATTCGTGCGCGACATCAAGCCGGGCGAGATGGTGGTGATCACCAGTGAGGGCATCGAAAGCCACTTCCCCTTCAAGCCGCAGCAGCATCGTTTCTGCGTCTTCGAATACATCTATTTCGCGCGGCCGGATTCCACCCTGGAAGGCCGCAACGTCTATGAAGCGCGCAAGCGCATCGGCAGCGTGCTGGCCGAGGAAGCTCCCGTCGCGGCGGACATGGTGATCCCGGTTCCGGATTCCGGCGTGCCGGCGGCGTTGGGCTTCGCCAACGAGGCCGGCATTCCCTTCGAGTTGGGCATCATCCGCAATCACTATGTCGGCCGTACCTTCATCGAGCCGTCGGACCGTATCCGCCATCTGGGCGTGCGGCTGAAGCACAATCCCAACCGCATGGCGCTCAAAGGCAAGCGCGTGATCCTGGTGGATGATTCCATCGTGCGCGGCACCACCTCCAAGAAGATCGTGGAGATGGTGCGCGATGCCGGCGCCACCGAAGTGCATTTCCGCGTCGCCAGCCCGCCCACCACCCATTCCTGCTTCTACGGCGTGGACACGCCCAACACCGACGACCTCCTGGCCCATCGCATGGACGTGGAAGGGATGCGCCGCTTCATCGGCGCCGACAGCCTGGCCTTCATCACCATGAACGGACTTTACCGGGCGATGGAACGGCCGGCACGCGATCCACGCGCCCCCGGATTCTGCGACGCCTGTTTCTCCGGCGAATATCCGATCGAGCTCACCGATATCTCGGGCGGCGCCCGCGATCGTCAGCTATCCCTGCTCGCCGACGTCGCATAAGCCGTCGGGGACGTCATGGCCAAAGCATTCTCCGGAAAAATCGCGCTTGTGACGGGCGCTTCGCGCGGCATCGGCCGTGCCGCGGCCATCGCGCTGGGACGGGAAGGCGCGCATGTCATCTGCGTGGCGCGCACGGTCGGCGGGCTGGAGGAAACCGACGACGCCATCCAGAAAGCGGGCGGCACGGCCACTTTGGTGCCGCTGAATCTGAAGGATTTCGCCGCCATAGACCGGCTGGGCGCCTCCATCTTCGAGCGCTGGAAAAGGCTCGATGCGCTCTTCGGCAATGCCGGAACCTTGGGCGTGCTGACGCCGCTCACCCACCTCGATCCCAAAGTGTTCCAGGAGCTGCTGGACATCAACGTCACCGCCAACTGGCGGCTGATCCGTTCGCTGGATCCCCTGTTGCGCCAGTCCGATGCCGGGCGCGCCTTGTTCGTCAGCTCCAGCGTGGCGCGCAAGCACCTGCCATATTGGGGTGGCTATGCCACGACCAAGGCGGCGCTTGAAATGCTTGCCTTTACCTATGCCGCGGAATTGAGCGGAACCAATGTCAAGGCAAACGTGCTGGATCCGGGGCCGGTGCGCACCTTGATGCGGGCCAAGGCGATGCCGGGCGAGGATCCGGCGACCCTGCCGCGTCCCGAAGAATTGACGCCGATGATCCTGGAAGCGCTTTCGCCCTCGAACGAGAAAAATGGCGAGCTGATCAAATTCCGCAAATAACGATCCTCATGCTGGTCGCGCTACGCTGCCGCTAGCGACTGTCGAAGCATGGGACAGTCTCACCCTTCGACGAGCTCAGGGTGAGGAGTTCCTACTTCTTCGGATCGTACGGATTTTTGGTGTTGCGCATGATCAGGCGCAGCGGCGTGCCCTTGAGATCGAAATTCTCGCGCAGTCCGTTCACCAGATAGCGCTGATAGTCCTCGGGCAGGGCGTCGAGCTGATTGCCGAACAGCGCGAAGGTGGGCGGCCGCGCTCTTCGTCTGGGTCATGTAGCGGATGCGCACGCGGCGGCCCCGGATCGCGGGCGGGGCGTGACGGGCGAGCGCCGTCTCCAGGAAACGGTTGAGGGCGGAGGTGGGCGCGCGGCTGTTCCAGGCGCGGTCCGCCGCCAGGATGGCGTCCGGCAGCCGGTTGAGACCTTCGCCGGTGCGCGCCGAGATCGCCACCAGGGCCGCGCCCGCGACCTGCGGCAGCAGCCGGTCCAGCTTCTCGCGCAATTCCGAAATCGCGCCGTTCTTGTTTTCCTTCAGATCCCATTTGTTGACGGCGAAGACGATGGCGCGGCCCTCGCGCGCGATCAGGTCGGCGATGGTCAAATCCTGCTTCTCGAACGGCTGGGTGGCGTCGATGATCACGATCACGCAATCGGCGAAGCGGATGGCGTCCAGGGTCGAGGCCACGGACATTTCTTCCAGCGTCTCGCCCGCCATGCGCGCCTTCTTGCGCAGGCCCGCGGTATCATGAAGCAGGACCTCGCGATCCTCGATCTTCCAGGGCGCGGAGATGGCGTCGCGGGTGAGCCCGGCTTCCGGGCCGGTGATGGAGCGGGCTTCGCCCAGCAATTGATTGAACAGGCTGGATTTGCCCACATTGGGCCGGCCCACCAGCGCCAGACGCAGCGGCTTCAGGCGATAGTCGAAATCCGGTTCTTCCGTCTCTTCGTCCGCATCGGGGATTTCTTCGTCACCTTCTTCGGCCGCCGAACGGGGCACAAGCGGCTCCAGCGCCGCCGCCAGTTCGTCCATCCCCAAGGCATGTTCCGCGGAGATTTTCAGCGGCTCGCCAAAACCCAGCGCGAAGACATCGGCCAGCGCCGCGGGCTCGATGCGGCCTTCGCATTTGTTGGCGGCCAGGATGACCGGCTTGCCGGCGCGGTGCAGGGCGGCGGCGATGATCTCGTCGCCGGTGGTGACGCCGGCCCGGGCATCGATCACGAACAGATATCGCGTCGGCTTCCTCGATCGCGGCCAAGGTCTGGCCGGTCATGCGCGCGCTTATGGATTCCGGCGCGGCGTCCTCGAATCCGGCGGTGTCGATCAGCCGCAATTCGAGCCCCGCGAACACCGCATCCGCGACGCGGCGGTCGCGGGTCACGCCCGGCGTGTCGTGCACGATGGCGATGCGCCGCCCGGCGATGCGGTTGAACAGGCTCGATTTGCCGACATTGGGCCTGCCGACAATGGCTAATGTGAAAGACATGGGAGCGCCTTTATTTCAGCGCCACCAGTTCGGCGTCGTTGGTCAGGATATAGAGCGTGTCGTCCGCCACCACCGGCGCAATGCTGGTACCGCCGGGAATTTCGATCCGGCCCATCAAGCCGCCGGTATAGGGCGAAATGGCCTCGGCATAGCCGTCCGAGGACAGCAGGATGAGCTTGTTGGAAACCAGCACCGGCCCGGCCCAATCGATGGCATGCTTTTTCCGGTCGGGATCGGTGAATTGCGGCAGCTGGTGAATCCAGCGCACCCGGCCCTCCTTGCGCGTCAGGCACATCAACTGCCCGTCGCCGGTCACCACATAGACATAATCGCCCGCAACCCAGGGGGTCTGGGTGCCGCCGATGTCGCGGGTCCAGGCGCGATCGCCCGAGGCCAGCGCGATCGCCGCCATCACGCCGGAATGGCTGATGGCGAACACCATGTCGCGGTCGATGACGGGGCGGGCGGCGATATCGTCAAGCTCGGAAAGAGCGGTGACCTGGCCCGAATGCGACAGCACGTCGTTCCAGGCCTGCTGGCCGTTCTGAACCCGAAGCGCGAAAAGTTCGCCGGAGGTATAGGGCGCGATCACGAACTGGCCCGACACCGCCGCGCTGGTCGACGACAGGATGCCGGCGGATTCCGCCACGCCCTGCTGGTCCCACAAGGTGCGGCCATCGGCTTCGGCGAGGGCATAAAAGTGGTTGTCGTGGGTGGAAAAGAATATCCGTCCGCCATTGACCACCGGGGCGTTGACGATGGGCACGGAAAGATCGTGACGCCAGACTTCGCGACCGGTGGCGGCGTCCATCGCGATCAGCACGCCGAAGCCGGAAGTGACGAATATCTTGCCGGCGTCATAGGCGATGCCGCCGCCCATGCCGGACACCGGTTCGATCGTGTTGGGTTTGCCCAGCAGGCCCCACAAGGTCGGCATGTCGGTGCCGTTCTTGGGCGCCAGCCTTTTGTCCCAGGCGGACTGCCCGTTCTTGGCGTCGAAGGCATAGACATGCGCCTCGGAATCCAGCACGAAAATCCGTCCGCCACCCACCACGGGCGAAGCGGTAAGGCGTGAGGTGATATCGGAGCCTTTCCCCGCATCGGCATCCCAGACCTCGCGCAGATGCCCGTTGGCTTCGAGATGATAGGCGGCATTGGATGCGAAGCCGCCCGGCTGCGCCCATTCCGGGTTCCGGTAAGGCGGAGGCAGCAGCACCGGCGTCGCTTGCAGGGCCGCATCGGGTTTCAGCGCATCGTCCAATGCGGTCAGGGGGATGCGCTCGCCGCGCAGTTTGCTTTTGTTGCTGGGCGCGAACCAGTCGCTCACCGTGTCGCCCATGTCTTGCCAGACGCTGCATCCGGCAAGCAGCAAGGCGGCCGCGAGCGCACAGCCAAGACGCAGGCGCTGCGAAACGCGGATCATGGCGTGGCCGGTGCTCCGGCAGCCGGGGCGCCGGCGGGCGGCGCGGCGACGGCACCCGGCGCCGGCACGGCCACGGGCGGCGGCACGGTGCCGAAATCCTTCGCGCCTCCCTGCTTCAGGAATGCCGCCATGGCGTGGGCCCGCGTGCGCAGCTGGGGGGGAGAATTGGCGTCATTTGCCAGGGCGTTGAACTCGTCCGCCGCCTTGGGAATCTGATTGTTGTGGTAATCGCTGTAGGCGAGAATCTCATCGGCCAGCTGCTTCCAGGCACTGGACGGGTCCCGCAGGGGGGCCAATAACGTTTCAAGATCGGCGCGGGAGGCCGTGTCGGCTCTCGCCCATCCCTCCCGCAGACGGGCCACCGCGCCGGTGGGGCCATGGTCCTCTTCCGCGACTTCATTGTAGAGGGCGATGGCACGGTCCCGCTGGCCCGAAGCCAGCATGCTGCTGGCCTGTTCCAGTTGTGCCAGCAGGCGATAGCCTTTGGGCGCCGTCTTGACGATTTCCGCGAAGGCTTCCGCCGCGGCCTTGGGATTGCTGATGCGCTGGGCGGCGGTGAAGGCGACCGACGCCTTGTCGCGCTGGGTCGCTTCATAGCGTTGCCACAGCTCGAAACCGGCGATGCCGATCACGATCACCGCGGCCAGGGCGATGACGTAATCGCCGTAAGCCTTCCAGAATTTTTCCAGTTTTTCGCGGCGAACGTCTTCTTCGACTTCGCGGAAGATATCACTCAACGGAAATTCCTTTCGGCTGGCCTTGGCCGGGCCTCTTCAGGGAAGCTTTTGAGGGCACACGCTAATTAGCCCGCTCCGGGGCGGCCGCGCAATGCGTTTCCGGACAGCTGGCCCCGCCTGCAATTATTGCCTTGACGGACAGGTTCGGGGCTTGATAGTTAAGTATATGCTTAACTATCAAGCCCCCCTCGATCTGGCTTTCCAGGCGCTGGCCGATCCCACCCGCCGGCTGATCGTGGACCGGCTGATTTTGGGCCCCGCCAGCGTCAGCGAATTGGCCAAGCCGCTCACCATGTCGCTGCCGGCGGTGATGCTGCATCTGAAAGTCCTGGAAGAAAGCGGGCTGGTGACAAGCCAGAAAGCGGGACGAGTGCGGACCTGCCGCATCGAGCCCGCGATGCTGTCCCTGGCCGAAGGCTGGATCACCGAACGCCGCCAGATGTGGGAACGCCATCTGGACCGGCTGGGCGCCTATCTCGAAGAAACAAAACCGCAAGGAGAAGACGAATGAGCCGTTCCGTCACGCATGGCAGCTTCACCATCACCCGCCAGTGGAAGGCCTCGCCGGCGCGGGTGTTCGAAGCCTTCGCCAAGGAGGACGCCAAGGCCAGATGGTTCGCCGGGCCGCCGGGCTGGCAGCAGCATGAGAAAAGCTTCGACTTCCGTGAAGGCGGCCGCGAGACGCTCAGCGGCCGGCACGGGAATGGCACGGTCAGCAGCTTCGACTGCATCTATCGCGATATCGTGCCGCCATCCACCAATGAGCCGGGGCGGATCGTCTATTCCTATGTGATGCATCTGGACGGCAGGAAGATTTCCGTCTCCCAGGCCTGCATCGAGCTCAAGCCCGAAGGCGGCGGCACCAAATTGGTGCTGACGGAATATGGCGACTATCTCGACGGCTATGATGATGCCGGGTCGCGGGAGCACGGCACCAATTTCCTGATGGATGCGCTGGGCAAGTCGCTGGCCGACTGAGCCAGGGTCCTCGAAAACAAAAACCCGGCCATCGCTGGCCGGGTTTTTCATGGGATGGGCCGAAACAATCAGGCTTCGGCGGGTTCTTCCTCACCGGCGTCGCCTTCCTCTTTCGGGGCGGCGCCTTCCTCGAAGATTTCTTCGGCCGCGACTTTCGCCTCTTCCTGTTCGGTGCGCTCGGCCAGAACATTCTCGCCGCGCGCCTGGCGTTCGGCTTCGTCCTCGCTGCGCGCGACATTGACGGTGATGTTCACCCGGACTTCGGGATGCAGCACCACCGGAATGGTGAAGAGACCGATGGCCTTGATCGCCTGGCTGATCTGCACCTGGTTGCGGTCGATCTTGAAGCCGCCCGCCTCGACCACGCTCGGCCACATCGCGGGGCGAGACCGAACCGTAAAGCTGGCCGCGGTCGCCGGCCTGGCGGATCAGGATGAAGGACTTGCCGTCCAACTTCTTGGCGATGGCCTCGGCGTCCTTCTTGCGCTCCAGATTATGGGCTTCCAGCTGCGTCTTCTGGGTCTGGAAATATTCGCGGTTGGCCTTGGTGGCGCGCAACGCCTTTTTCTTGGGCAGCAGGAAGTTGCGGGCGAAGCCGTCCTTGACGCGGACTTCGTCGCCCATCTGGCCCAGCTTCTCGACCCGTTCGAGCAGAATGACTTGCATGGTCAGGCCCTCACTTCACGACGTAAGGAAGCAGCGCCATGAAGCGGGCGCGCTTGATCGCGTTCGCCAGGGTGCGCTGGTTCTTGGTCGAAACCGCGGTGATGCGCGACGGCACGATCTTGCCGCGCTCGGAGATGTAGCGCTGCAGCAGCTTGACGTCCTTGTAGTCGATCTTGGGCGCGTTGGCGCCGGAGAAGGGATCGGTCTTCTTGCGCCGGAAGAAGGGACGGCGCGCGCCGTCACGGTCGCCGCCACGTCCGCCTTCACGATCGCCGCCGCGTCCGCCTTCGCGATCGCCACGGCCTTCACGATTTCCGCCAAAGCTCATAGTGCAACCTCTTCCGCGATTATTTCGCCTTCCGGCTTGTCGGCGCGATCGTCGCGGCGGTTCTTGTTCGACGAGACGTCGAACTGATCCACCTTGACGGTGATGTAGCGCAGCACGTCTTCGTTGATCTTGAGCTGGCGCTCCAGCTCGATCACCGCGGCCGACGGCGCGTTGATGTTGAGGAGCACGTAATGCCCCTTGCGATTCTTCTTGATGCGATAGGCAAGTCCGCGCAGGCCCCAATATTCCTGCTTCTCGACCTTGCCGCCTTCGCCTTCGACGATGGTTTTGAGATGGGTGGCGAGTGCGTCCACCGCCTGCGCGCTGATGTCCTGGCGCGCGATCAGGAGATGCTCGTAAAGAGCCATGTCCGGTCCTTTTCCTGGACTGCGGAACGGCGAGGGGCGGACAGCCCTTGCACCGCTTCGGCTCGCCGGACCCGCGTGACATCACGCTGCCTCCTGAAGAGGTGCCCGGCGACCGCAGCCGTCTGAAGGCCGCGCGTATAGGCCAAAGCCCTTGATCGGGCAAGGAAAACCGCCTGTTCCGGCTTAAAATTCTGTAAAATACAACAAAAACAATGGTAAGAGGGCGGGCTTGGCGGCGGCCGGGAAAACCCCAAGCCCCCACAGACAGTGGCGAGTGCAAAGAATGGAGGGCTCTTTTCGAGGGCCATTCCTTGAGGGGGCGGGGGCGCATGTCCGACACAAAGCTGGATGACCCGCGGGCCGACGCCATTTTGGCGCGCGCGGCGCGCCGGCTGATTCCCGTCATGGCGCTGATGTATGTGGCGAGCTTTCTCGACCGGGTGAATATCGGTTTCGCGGCGCTGACCATGAATCGCGATCTGGGTTTTTCCCCGGAGGTATTCGGCTTCGGCGCCGGGATCTTTTTCCTCGGTTATTTCCTTTTCGAGATCCCGTCGAACCTGTTGCTGGAAAAGCTGGGCGCGCGCGCCTGGATGTGCCGCATCATGGTGAGCTGGGGCCTGGTCTCCATGGCGACCGCCTTTGTCAAAACCGATACTGCTTTTTATGTCCTGCGCTTTCTGCTCGGCCTGGCGGAAGCGGGACTTTATCCCGGCATGATCCTTTACATGACCTACTGGTTTCCCCAGGCGACAAGGGCGCGTTTCATTGCGCTGTTCCTGGCGGCGGTGCCGGCGGCCAGCGTGATCGGCGCGCCGATCTCCGGCTGGCTGCTGGGCTTCGATGGCATACTGCATGGCTGGCAATGGATGCTGCTGCTGGAAGGCGTGCCCTCGCTGCTGCTGGGCGTGGCGATATTGTGGTTGTTGCCCGATCGGCCCGCGAACGCGGCGTGGCTGAGCGGCCCCGACAAGGCCATTCTGGAGGCGCGCCTGGCGGCCGACCGGCTTGATGACGCAAAACTTGGGGCGCTGTCGGGCTTCTGGGAGATGCTGGCCGACAAGCGCATCTGGATTTTCATCATTCCGGATTTCTCGATCGTGATCGGGCTTTACGGCATGGGCCTGTGGATGCCGCAGATGATCAAGGGGCTGGGATTTTCCAATCTCGAGACCGGGTTCCTGGTGGCGCTGCCCTATTTCGTCAGCATGGTCGCCATGGTGCTCCTGGGTCTTTCCAGCGACCGCAGAGGCGAACGGATCTGGCATGTGGCGGGCGCGGCCTTCGCGGCGGCGTCGGGATTATTGGGTGCCGTATTGCTGCACGGCGCGGTGCTGGTGATGGCAAGTTTCTGCCTCGCCGCCGCCGGCATCTATGGCGCGCTGGCGGTGTTCTGGACCTTGCCCACCGCGATGCTGCGGGGGATGGCGGCGGCCGGCGGATTGGCGCTGCTCAATTCCTTTTCCAATCTTGGCGGCTTCTTCGGGCCCTATCTGATGGGCTGGCTGAAGCAGAACACCGGCAGTTACACATTGGGGATGTCGCTGCTGGCGGCAATGCTGGCGCTGGCCGGTATCAGCACGCTTTGGATCGGCCGCGCCTTCTTTCCGCCCCAACTTGACTCGATCTCGCGCAGTTGATTTGTCTGCCGTCATCATGACTCGCGCGTTCCTTTTTCCCGGACAAGGCAGCCAGGCCGTCGGCATGGGCAAGGCGCTCGCCGAAGCCTTCGCGCCCGCGCGCGAAGCCTTCCAGGAAGTCGATGATGCGCTGTCGCAGAAATTGTCGCGGCTGATGTGGGAAGGGCCGGAAAGCGAACTGACGCTGACGGAGAACGCCCAGCCCGCCATCATGGCCGCCAGTATCGCCATCATCCGCGTGCTTGAGAAGGATGGCGGTCTCGATCTGGCGCGGCATGCGCGCCTGGTCGCCGGTCATTCGCTGGGCGAATATTCCGCGCTCTGTGCATCGGGCGCGTTCAGCTTGGCGGACACGGCGCGGCTTCTCAAAATTCGCGGGCAAGCGATGCAGTCCGCCGTGGCGGTGGGCGAGGGCGCCATGACCGCGCTGATCGGCGCCGATATCGAAACCGCCGAGGCGGTGGCGAAGGATGCGGCGGCTGAAGGCGGCGTCTGCGTCGTCGCCAACGACAATGCGCCCGGTCAAGTGGTACTGTCGGGATCGAAGGACGCGATGGGTCGCGTCGCCGAGATTGCCAAGGCCAAGGGCGTCAAGCGCGCCATCCCGCTTTCCGTTTCCGCGCCCTTTCATTGCCCCCTGATGCAGCCTGCCGCCGACGCCATGGGCGAGGCGCTGGCCAAAATCACGATCCGCCCGCTGGCCGTGCCGGTTCTGGCCAATGTCACGGCAACCGAAACCGCCGAACCGGAGATGGTGCGCCGCCTTCTGGTGGAACAGATCACCGGACGGGTGCGCTGGCGCGAAAGCATGCTGGCGCTGAAGGGGCATGGCGTCGACACAACCGTGGAAATGGGCGGCAACAAGGTTCTGACCGGCATGGTCAAGCGCATTGACAAGGATCTTCAAACCCTCACTCTCGACACGCCCGACGAAATCGAAACCTTCGCAAAGGCACTCTAGGAGCATCGCCAGGAAAAGAGCGACGCGGTTTTCCGTCCGGCGATGCGACAAGGAAGAAAAGTGATGTTCGATCTGACAGGCAAGACCGCTCTCGTTACCGGCGCCGGGAGCGTCGGCCAGCAAAAGTGCGAAGCGGTTTTGCGTCCGGCCGTGCGACCAACAATAGTGGGAAGCGCCCATGTTTGACCTGACAGGAAAGACCGCTCTTATTACCGGCGCTTCCGGCGGCATAGGCGGCGCCATCGCCAAGGCGCTGCACGGCCAGGGCGCGACGGTGGTTCTTTCCGGCACCCGCGCCGAGGCGCTGGAAGCGGTGAGAGCCGAACTCGGTTCCCGCGCTTTCATCGCCGCAGCCAATCTTTCCGACATTGCCTCCGTCGAGGCGCTCCCCAAAAAGGCCGAAGAAGCCGCCGGCGCCGGCATCGACATCCTGGTCAACAATGCCGGCATCACCCGCGACAATCTTTTCATGCGCATGAAGGACGAGGAGTGGGATCAGGTGATCGCGGTCAATCTCACCGCCGCCTTCCGCCTGTCGCGCGCGGTACTGCGCGGCATGATGAAGAAGCGCTGGGGCCGCATTATCCAGATCACTTCGGTGGTGGGCGCGACCGGCAATCCCGGCCAGGGTAATTACGCCGCCGCCAAGGCGGGGTTGGTGGGCATGACCAAATCGCTGGCCGCCGAAGTCGCCTCCCGCAATATCACGGCCAATGCGGTGGCGCCGGGCTTCATCCAGACCGCCATGACCGATGTGCTGACCGATCAGCAAAAGCAAGCCATCGCCACCCGCATTCCGGCGGGACGGATGGGCAGCCCGGAGGACATCGCCGCCGCTGTAGTCTATCTGGCCTCCGAAGAAGCTGCCTATGTCACGGGCGAAACCATCCAGGTCAATGGCGGCATGGCAATGTTATAATAGTCAAATCAAAGGCTTAACTGTGAAGTGGCGGGGCCGGAGCGATTATGTTACTGAACCGGCCACCCACGAAGCACCCCCAAATTGGTGAAACGAGTGAGGTCCCGGCCGTTTCCTGACGGATCGGGTTTGCAAATCTAGGAGAGGCTTTAAAGTCCATGAGCGATACTGCGGAACGCGTGAAGAAGATCGTGGTCGAGCATCTGAATGTCGATGCCGACAAGGTCACCGACAATGCGTCCTTCATCGAAGACCTTGGCGCCGACAGCCTCGACACCGTCGAGCTGGTGATGGCGTTTGAAGAAGAGTTCGGCATCGAAATCCCAGACGATGCGGCGGAATCCATCGTGACGGTCGGCGACGCGGTCAAGTATATCGACAAAGCCAACGCCTGATTTTCGTCCCATGCGCCGGGTTGTCGTAACGGGACTTGGCCTGGTCACGCCGCTGGCTTGCGGCGTGGAGGAAAGCTGGGCCGCCCTTCTGGCCGGCAAGTCCGGCGCAAGTCGCATCACCAAGTTCAAGACCGATGACCTGGCGACCAAGATCGCCTGCCAGGTGCCGCGCGGCGATGGCGCGGCCGGGACCTTCAATCCCGACCACTGGGTCGATCCCAAGGAACAAGGCGCATGGATGATTTCATCATCTTTGGCCTGGCCGCCGCCAAGCAGGCGGTGGTGGATTCCGGCTGGGAGCCCAAGACCGAGGAAGAGCGCTGCCGCACCGGGGTGCTGATCGGCTCGGGCATCGGCGGGCTGGCGGGAATCGAGGACGGTTCGATCCTGGTGCATGAAAAGGGTCCGCGCCGGCTTTCGCCCTTCTTCATTCCGGGCCGGCTGATCAATCTGGTCTCGGGCTATGTCTCGATCGAGCATGGCTATCAAGGGCCCCAACCATGCGGTGGTGACGGCCTGCGCCACCGGCGCGCATGCCATCGGCGACGCGGCGCGGATGATCGCGCTGGACGATGCCGATGTGATGCTGGCGGGCGGCGCGGAAGCCGCGATCTGCCGCATCGGCATCGCCGGCTTCAACGCCTGCCGCGCGCTGTCCACCGCGTTCAACGATGCCCCGACCAGGGCATCGCGGCCCTACGACAAGGACCGCGACGGCTTCGTGATGGGCGAAGGCGCCGGCGTCGTGATGCTGGAAGAACTGGAGCACGCCAAGGCGCGCGGCGCCAAGATCTATGGCGAAGTGATGGGCTACGGCCTGTCGGGCGATGCCTATCACATCACCGCGCCGTCGGAAGACGGCGATGGCGGCTATCGCGCCATGCAGATGGCGCTGAAGCGCGCCGGCCTGGCCGCCGTCCGACATCGATTACGTCAATGCCCATGGCACCTCGACCATGGCCGACGGCATCGAGCTCGGCGCGGTGGAGCGTTTGCTGGGCAATGCCGCGCCGGGCAAGCCCATGTCCTCCACCAAATCCTCCATCGGCCATCTGCTGGGCGCGGCCGGTGCGGTGGAAGCGATCTTCTGCCTTCTGGCGATGCGCGACGGCATCGTGCCGCCGACCATCAATCTGGAAAATCCCGACGTGACCACCGTCATGGATCTGGTGCCGCTCAAGGCCCAGAACGCATGAGGTCAATGTCGCCATGTCCAACAGCTTCGGTTTCGGCGGCACCAATGCCGCCTTGATCCTGACCAAGGCATGATGTTTCGCTTTCTGATCTTCCTGGTCGTGCTGGGGGTGATCGGCGTCGGCGTGGCGGAATGGGCGAATGAGGCCTGGACGGAGACAGGCCCCGCCCCGCAAGGAAACCGTCGTGCTGATTCCGCCGCACAGCGCGCACCCATGATGTCGCGCGAGAAGATTCGGGCTGCCGGCGCGGTGCCGAACGCGCTTCTGTTCGAAATCGAGCTGCGCCTGCACGGCGCGGCCTCGAAAGTGAAGGCGGGCGAATATGCGCTTCCCGCCTATGCCAGCATGGCCGACATCGCGGGGATTCTGGTGGAAGGAAAATCCATCCAGCACAAACTCACCGCCGCCGAAGGCCTCACCTCCGACATGATCTCAAGCTGGTGACGGCCGATCCCGTGCTGGTGGGCGATGCCGGGCCGGTGCCCGCCGAAGGCGCGCTGTTGCCGGAAACCTATCTCTTCACCCGCGGCACCAGCCGCGCCGAAATCATTGACCGCATGGAGAAGGCGGAAAAGAAATATCTGGATCAGCAATGGGCCGGACGCGCCGCCGGACCTGCCCCTGCAGACGCCGGAGCAGGCGGTGATCCTGGCTTCGATCGTGGAAAAGGAAACCTCCCTGCCGGAAGAGCGCCGCCACATCGCCGCCGTCTTCGTCAACCGGCTCAAGGCGGGAATGAAACTGCAATCCGATCCCACCATCATCTATGGCATCACCAAGGGCTATCCCTTGGGACGCGGCATCCGTGAAAGCGAGATCGCCGCCGATACGCCCTACAATACCTATGTCATCGCCGGCCTGCCGCCCACGCCGATCTGCAATCCCGGCAAGGATTCGCTGGCCGCCGTGCTGAAACCGGAAGCGAGCGCCGATCTTTATTTCGTCGCCAACGGCAAGGGCGGCCATGTCTTCGCCTCCACCATCAGCGCGCATCAGCGCAATGTGGAAGCCTGGCGCGCGACGGAACGGGCAAGGGAGGGGTTGCCGCCGCTCGAGGCGGCCAAGCCGGCGCCTGCAAAGGCGAAGTCCGCGGCCCGCCGCCGCCGCCATGCAAGGTGACAGGCGCGCGGGTGCCGTCTAAATTTCCGTGAATTCGGAGTTTCAGGCATGAGCTATCGTCAGCATGACCGGCTTTGCCGAAAGCGCGGGCAGCCATGACGGGCTGCGCTGGCGCTGGGAGGCCAAGAGCGTCAATGGCCGCGGCCTGGATCTGCGCCTGCGCACCCCGCCCGGCTTCGATTCCCTGGAGCAGCCGGCCCGCATGCTGGCGGCGGAGCGTTTCCGGCGCGGCAATTTCCAGATTGCCCTCATGGTCGAAGCCGAGAGCGCCACGCGCGGGCTGCAGGTGGACGCGGTGGCGCTGGCCAGCGCCGTCAAGATGGCGCGCGAGATCGCCGCCGAAACCGGCCTCGCGCCGGCGCGCATCGACGGGATCCTGGCGCTCAAGGGCGTGATCGTGCAGGACGAGACAGCCGCGCTCGATCCGGTGGCGCGGGCCCATCGCGACGCCGCGATTCTGGAAAGCCTGGCCTTGGCCTTCGACGCCCTGGCCAAGGCGCGCATCGGGGAAGGCGCCAAGCTGGCGCACTTCTATCCGCCCAGATGGACGAGATCGCGCGGCTGCTGGGCGAGGCGGAAAGCCTGGCGGCGGCGCAGCCGGAGGCGCTGCGCCAGCGGCTGGCGATGCAGATGCAGGAATTGCTGACCGGTTCGTCTCTGTCCGAAGACAGGCTGGCGCAGGAAGCGGCGCTGCTGGCGACGCGCGCCGATATCCGCGAGGAACTCGACCGGCTGAAAGCGCATGTCGAGGAAGCCCGCGCCCTGCTCAAGAGCCGCGAAGCCGTCGGCCGCAAGCTCGATTTCCTGGCCCAGGAGTTCAACCGCGAAGCCAATACGCTGTGCTCGAAATCGGCCGACATCGCGCTCACCCGCGTCGGTCTGGCGCTCAAGGCGGTGATCGATCAATTCCGCGAGCAGGCTCAAAATGTCGAATGAGCAGTGCAAGCGCCGCGGCCTGATGCTGGTGCTGTCTTCGCCGTCGGGCGCGGGCAAGACCACGCTGTCGCGGCGGCTGCTGGAATCCGATCCGGACGTCGCCATGAGCGTGTCGGCGACCACGCGGCCGCCAGCGCCAGGGCGAGGTCGAAGGCAAGGACTATTTCTTCGTTTCGCCGAGCATGTTCACCGGCATGGTCGAGGGCGGCGAGTTCCTGGAACATGCGCTGGTGTTCGGCCATCATTACGGCACGCCCAAGGAGCCGGTGATGGTGGCGCTGGCGACGGGCCAGGACGTGCTGTTCGACATCGACTGGCAGGGCACCCAGCAGCTGCGCCAGCAGGCGCGGCGAAGACCTGGTCAGCATCTTCGTGCTGCCGCCCAGCCACGAGGAACTGGAACGGCGGCTGCACGCCCGCGCCCAGGATCGCCGAGGATGTCGTGGCGAGCCGCATGGCCAGGGCCAATGACGAGATCAGCCATTGGGCCGAATATGACTATGTCGTGGTCAACGACGATCTCGACGCGGCCTTGGCGAAAATCCAGACCATCCTGGCCGCCGAGCGGATGAAGCGCGGTCGCCAGACCGGCATTCCCGCCTTTGTCAGCGGTCTGATGCGTTAGCCAGCGCCGCGAATTGCGTGACGCCAAGTTGCTCCGGCCGCGCGGTCGGATCGATGCCGGCTCTTTCCAGCAGCGCTTCGCCGCCCAGTGCCTTGAGGCTCTGGCGCAGCATCTTGCGGCGCTGGCCGAATGCGGCGGCGGTCACGATCTCGAGTTTTTTCAAGTCCGCCGGCGCGACGGGCGCGGGCAACGGCTCCAGCCGAACGATGGACGAGGTCACGGAGGGCGGCGGCACGAAGGCGCTGCGGTTCACATCGAACAGGATCTTTGCCCGCGTTCGCCAGGCCGCCAGCACCGACAGACGGCCATACTGTTCGCCGCCGGGCTTGGCGGTGATGCGCTCGGCGACTTCGCGCTGGAACATTAATGTGAGGCTGGACCAGAAGGGCGGCCAGCGGTCGCAGGTCAACCATTTGATCAGCAGGGCCGTTCCGACATTGTAAGGCAGGTTGGCGGCGACGCGGACACCGGCTGGAAGGATGGATCGTTCGTTCAGTGCCAGTGCGTCGGCATTGATGACCTCGAGCTTTCCCGGATAGGCGGCGGCGATGTCGGCCAGGGCGGGCAGGCAGCGCGGGTCCCGCTCGACCGCGATCACCTTGTCGGCGCCTTCGCGCAACAGCGCGCGGGTGAGGCCGCCCGGCCCGGGACCGACTTCGTAGAAGACACCGCCTTCGGCCGCGCCCGCGGCGCGCGCGATCTTGCCCGTCAGGTTGAGGTCGAGAAGAAAATTCTGGCCCAGGGATTTTTTCGCCGCCAGATCGTATGCGGCGATCACCTCGCGCAGCGGAGGCAGGTTATCGCGCTCGGGCATCTGCCATCGCCGCCGCCATCCGGATCGCGGCGATCATGCTGCGGATATCAGCCTTGCCCGTGCCGGCGATGTCGAAGGCCGTGCCATGGTCCGGCGAGGTGCGTATGATCGGCAAGCCCAGCGTGACATTCACACCGTCCCAGAAGGACAGGGTCTTGATCGGGATCAGTCCCTGGTCGTGATACATGGTGAGCACCGCGTCATAACTCTTGCGCGCTTCGTCGTGAAACAGCGTGTCGGCGGAGTGCGGACCGGTCACGCGATGGCCGCGCGCCTTGAGCGCGGCCACGGCGGGTGCGATCACTTGGCTCTCTTCGCCACCCAGCGCGCCTTCCTCGCCGGCGTGAGGATTGAGACCGGCAACGGCCAGGCGCGGCGCGGCGATGCCGAAGTCCCGCGTCAGTGCCTTCAGGATGATTTCCGCCGTTTCGATGACGGCATCGGTGGTGATCGCGCCCGGCACCTTGGCCAGCGGCGTGTGGATGGTGAGCGGGACCACGCGCAATTTCTCGCTCGCCAGCATCATCACCGCGCGGCGCGCGCCCGTCAGATGGCCCAGGAATTCGGTATGGCCGGGATAGGGAAAACCGGCCTGCATCAAGACGGCCTTGTGGATGGGCGCGGTGACCATGGCGGCCGCTTCACCCGCGAGGCACGCTTTCGCGGCGATTTCGATCGCTTCGATCACGGCGGCGGCGTTGGCCGCATCGGGCTTGCCGGGCGTGGCATTCACTTTTGCCTTGGTGGCGATCAAGGCTGCGCCATGACGCGCGAAAATACCGGCGTCGCCCACCAGCTTGAGGGGATGGCTGCCGATTTTTCCGCCCAGCCGGTCGAACGCCGCCATCGCGATTTCCGGGCCAATGCCGGACGGTTCACCCATCGTAATGAGGATTGGCGACGGTCCTTCGGCCTTACCGGACTTCGACATCGACGCCGCGCCTCAGGTCGCGCATGTAGCGCCGCGCCATGGCGGAAATCTGCTGCTGGAAGAGCTGATTCTCGATTTCCTCCCGCGTCGGCATCACATAGGCGGTTTGGACCACGATCTTCTTGTCGCAGCGCCCGATCAGCTCGACACCCGCCTCGGAGAGAAAGGGTAGGGCCGCTTCGCCGGAGTGGGTGGTGGCCAGTGCCTTTTGGATTTCGGGGCTGAGATCGCCCACCTTCATATTGCCGAGATTCATGTAGACCGCGCCCTTAAGCTGTTCCGGCACCTTCTGCAGCATGTCGCAGCCCCCATAGCCGGCACGCAGACTGTTGGCGATCTTCATGGCCGATTCGGCAACTTCCTTGGTCGGCGAGGCGCCCAGCGGCAGCAAGAGCCGCGCCAGCGGCAGGGTGCTGTCCGGCGTGGTCGGGGCTTCGGCGGGCGTGTCGATCTTGGTGCCCAACGGCTCCTGCCGCGCGCGCAAAGCCAGAATATAATAGCCGCCGATCGAGCGGATGGGCGGCGACAGCGTGTTGACTGTCATCTTGGTGAGCGCCTCGTTCAGTTCCGAGGCGAGCTGGCCCTCATGGACCCAGCCGATATCGCCGCCCGATGCCGCCGACGGCGACTGGCTGAACTGGCGTGCCACCAGGGCGAAATTACCGCCCGATTTGAGCTGCTCCTCGACGCTCTGCGCCGTCTTCAGCGCCTCGGCATCCTTGTCGGGATTGTCCACCGTGAAGAAAATTTCGCTCACCAGGTAATGCGGCTTGTCCGCGCCCTGGGCATAGCGTGCCAGTTCGGCATCCACCTCCGCGGGCGTGATGTTGATGCGATCCTGATATTCCGCCGCCACCGTCTTCTGCCAGGCGATCTGGGCGGTGAGCTGGGTGCGCAGCGCCTGCTCGCTGGATCCGGCATTGTTCAGCACGTCGCGCAGCTGGGCGATGCTGAGGTGATTGTCGCTCAGCATGTGCGTGATCTGGCTGTCGACCTCGTTGGGCGCAACCGTGATGTGCTTCTTGATCGCTTCCTGCAGTTCCAGCTTTTCGTTTTCGAGTTGCTCCAGGATCTGGCCGCGAATACGCTTTTTCTCCTCGTCATTGGGTTGGGTGCCCGAAGTGGCGAGGAACAGCGCCATGCGCTGGCGCACTTCATATTCCGAGACCGAAATGTCGTTGACGGTGGCGGCAATGCCGTCGCTATCGGCATTGTCGGCTTCGGAAGGGATCAGCGCCGGCTTGTAGACTTTGGGTTTGGGTGCGAGCGCGGCGCTTTTCTGTGCCGGCTTGGCGGCGGCGGGCGCCGGCGATTTGGCGGCGGCAGGCGCGGGCGTCGCGGCCGGTGTTGCCGGTGCGCTGACAGTGGGCGCCGCGGCCGGCGCGGGCTGGGCGCCCGGCGGAAGTGCGTCGGCGGCCGGGGCGGCGTCCGCGCTGGGCGGGGGCTCGACGGCGGCCAGATTCTGCTGCTGTGCCCACGCGCCGGATCCGACGCACAAGGCGGCAATGCCGAACAACGCAATGTGAACGTTACGCATGGTCAAGGTCTGGTCTTCGCCGCTGGTTCGATCACTGGGGTCTACCGCGGACGCGCTCCCAATTTAGCCGGTTGCCCCCTAACCCACGCGGCAGAATAAGCAATTTCCCCGCCCGATCAAGGTTTCGCGAAAAACCCGTCAGGGGTGGCTGGTGGCGAAGACATTCTGCGGGAACAGGCTGAAAGGCTGTACCGGCTGGTCGCCGGTCTTGAGCGAAAAGCGCAGAATCACCGAGGTCGAGGGCGGCACGCCCTGGATGGCGTCGAATGTGAATTTGCGGCGGTAGGCGATCGAAATCGCCAGGCATTCGTCCTCATAGCCCAGTCCATATTCGGTATCGAGCATCGTGCCGGCCAGAAGGTCGCGTTCGACGGCGGCGAAGGCCTGCCAGTTCTGGTAGAAATTGATGTCGCCCTGGACATTGATCTGCTCGCGGGTGGGCAGTCCCAGGCTCAAGGCTTGCGCGGGCAGCTGGACATAGGCGACCTGAATCGAGGAGCGGCCGTAAGTTCCGGTGACGTAAATTTCGTGCCGCCTGAGCGTGCCGTCGCTGCGGTCGAGATCCAGTCGGTCCGTAAAGTCGAGATGCGGAAATTTGAGCGAGACCCGTCCGATCACGTCGGACGCGGTCCCGTTCTCCCCGGCGAAATTCGCGAAGATGGGATCGGGCTTGAAGCGATAGGTCTGGCCTACCAGCCCTTGAATCTCGCCGCCCTTGAACAGGGCGTCGGCGATGAAGCCGACATTGGCGCGGGGCCCGCTTTCCACCAGATCGTAGCCGGGAAGCTGGTTGACGCTGAAGAGATTGTTGTCGTCGAACTCGAAGGCGTCCGCGTCCTCGATGGGTAGTCCGGCGGGATTGCCGCCATAGGGTTGCGCGATCAGTTGCGCCACCGGCTCCAGCACATAGGAAGATTTGCCGCTGCGGCTGTCGGAGACGAAGGGCCAGCGCCAGTCGAGCGCCAGATAGGGAATGCCGCGCGACACATAGCGGCTCTTGTCCGGTACGCCGGGAAAATCGACGGGATCGTTGTTGTCGATATGGTAGAGATCGCCGCGCGCATGCGCGATCAGGGTCCAGAGCTGGCCGCCGCCGAAAACGAACGGTGCGCGCCAATCCAGCTCGCTGGTGAAGCGTTGGCTGTTGGGGCCGCTGCTTCTGGCAAGCGAGACACTGTTGATGTCGAAGCGGAAGCGTCCGCCCGCGACGGAAGAGGTCGGGATGAACGTGTAGTCCAGCTGCGGCAATACATAAGGAATCGTGCTCTGCATGTCCGAGGCGCGCAGGCCCTGGAAATAATAGCCGGTGAGCGCGAACCGGCTGCGCCCGAAATCATCCTCGACGAAGAGGTCATTCACCAGTCGGTCGAGATAGGAGATGTCGTAGAAGCGCATATAGGCGCTGTTGTTGGTCAATTCGGCGTCGAAACCGCTGCGCCAATTGTCGTTGATGGCGAAGCGGCCGGAACCGAACAGGTGATCATAGAATTGCGGGCCGGCTGCCGCCGCCCAGCCCGCCGTCGGGATTGTAGGCGAGCGAACTCTGAATCCACATGCCGCTGTTGTTCCAGCGGGCGCGGTATTCGGTCTCCACCAGCTCGCCGCCCAAAGTGGAAAATTGCGGCGCCACGGTCAGGTCGTTGGTGGGCGAAAGCGCGATATAATAGGGCAGCCGGACGAAATACCCGATCTTTGAGGAATTGCCGAGATCGGGCGCCAGCAGGCCGCTGGCGTATTTCACCGTGGGATCGGGTTCGGACAGCGCGGGCGTATAGAGGATCGGGACGCCGAACAGTTCCAACGTCGCGTCCGTGAAATGGATGCGATGCTTGACTTGGTCATAGACCACGCGCTCCGATTTCACCTGCCACACCGGCGTGCGCTGTCCGGGCTGGTTGCAGATTTTGCAGGGGCTGTAGACGGTGCGGTTCGCGATCACCATGGTGCCGCCCACGCGCTGGGCGCTGGCCGCCGCCAGCCGGCCGTTCTTGCCGATCAGAGCGCCGAAGCCCGACAGGGCGCCGTCGCGCATATGGTCGGTCAGCACGACATGATCGGAAAAAGCGACATTGCCGGCGGCATCGGTGACGATGATATGGCCGTCCGCCGTGACCGTGTCGGTTTTCTGGTTGTAGGTGACGCGATCGGCATCGAGGATGCGGCCTTGGTCCACGATCTCGACATGACCCACGGCTGACACCGTCTGCGCGTCGCCGTCATAGATCACCTGGTCCGCCTGCAGCAGGATCTGGCCGTCGGGTGCGGGCTTTGCGGCGGCTTTCGCCGGAGCAGCGGCAGTTTGAGCGGCCGCCTGCGCCAACCAGGGGATGAAGGCCGCGCCCAGCAACAACAGCCTGAGCAGCGCCGAACGGCGCGGGCTCATCCGTCCTCCTGATTGAACAGGAGGGTCATGCCGATCAGGATCGCGGCGATGGCCGGCGCGGTCGCGGCCAAAAGCACCGGCACCGCGCCGGATTGGCCCAGAACGCGGGTAAGGTCGGAGAAGAAATAAACCGCGAAGCCGCAGGCGGCACTGAACAGGATGACCTTGGCGACGCCGCCCTCGCGCGCGAGGCGCAGCGAAAAGCTCGCCGCCATGAAGACCATCGCCGCGAACAAGGCCGGCAGGGCGTAAAGCGTGTAAAGATAAAGCTGGTAGCGCGTGGCCGAGAAACCCGCCGCCTGCGCGGCCCGGATGAAGCCCGGCAAATCCCAGAAGGACAGGGTGTCGGGCGAGGCGAAGCTCTCCTGGATCTGCTCCGGCGTCAGCGTCGTGCTCAGCAGATATTTGTCGTGATGCGCGGGCTTGCCGTCCACGCCCGATACCCAGGCGTCCTGCAGCAGCCAGGCATGCTCCTGCAATTGGCCCGATCTGGCGTCGATGCGGCCGGTAAAACGGTCATTGGCCCCGTAGAGGAAGACGATGACGTCCTCCAGATGCTGACCCTGATTGGCGACGCGCAAGGCATGGATCACCGATTGCTGCGTCTCGTCGCCCTGACGCAGCCACAGGCCGTTCTGCGACACCGAAAGCTGCGAGGCTTCGCCTTTGACGAAGCGCGCCTCGAGGCCCGCGAATTCCGCGAACATGCGGGCCGACACTGGCGTGAAGACGGTGACGGCGAAGATCCCGACCGCGACCGCCACCGCCAGCGGTGGCAGCAGGAAATCCCAGGCCGAAACGCCGGCGGCCCGCGTCGCCACCAGTTCCTGGCTGCGCGACAGCCGCGCAAATGTGAAGACGCCGCCCAGGAGAATGGCAAACGGCAGCATCTTCTGCCCCAGATCGGGCAGTTGCAGCGCGGCCATGCCCACAATCACCGCGGTGGTGACGCCATGTCCCGCCGTGCGGTTGAGCAGATTGACGATGTCGATGGAGAAGGCGAGCGTCAGGAAAGCGGCATAGACCACCACGACGCCCAGAAAGAATTGCAGCGCCAGATAACGGTAAAGCGTCCAGGACCAACTCATGCCAAAGCCTCGGTCGCGCGGCGGCGCGCCAGTATCGCGCTGGGGCTGTAGCCCATCAGGACCAACAGCGCGAGGCCCGCGCCCAGAAGCGGAATGAGGTAGAACAGGATCACCAGGGCGGGGTGATTGGAAGCGGGTCCCGTTAGGCCATAGCCGGCGATGCGCACCGCAATGGCCGCCAATGACGCGATGGTAAGCCGCAGCGCGAGCGCGCCGCGCTGCCGCCGGCCTCGCAGAATCGTGGCCAGCGCGATCATGGCGAAAGCAAGACAATAGAGCGGTTGCGAGATCCGGTTATGGGCCTCCGCCAGATAGGCATTGCGGGTTCGCTGGGTCAAAGACGGGTCCGTGGGATTGAGGAGTTCGCCGAGATAACGCTCGCTCGTCTGGCGCTGATTGGCCCTTGCCGGTCCCGCGAACTGGTCCAGATCGATGACGTCGCGCTGAAACTTCAAAACCGACAGCTGGCTTCCGCCCTTTGCGCTCTGCTCCACCGTGCCGTCGATCATGATCAGGCGCGCGCCCTGCGGCGTCTGCGCCAGCACGCCACGTTCCGCCAGATAGGTCACCGGCCGCTTGGCGTCGCGGCTGTCATGCACCAGGATGCCGCGGATCTGGCCGTCATTGCTGAGCTGGCGGATGAAGACAGTGAGGCCCTGGCGCGGGTGGGTTGAATTCGCCTTCGTTGAGCAGGGCCGCGCCGATATCGGCGCGAATGTCCAGCACCTTGGCATTGAGCGCACGCTGCCCTGCCGGCATCAGCCAGAACGCGTTCGCCCAGGTGATCAGCATCACCAGCACTGCGGCGGCGAAGACGGGCAGGGCAAGCTGACGCTGGCTATAGCCGGCCGATGCCATCACCACCAATTCGCTGTCGCCGTTCAGCCGCGAGAGCGTGAAAATGGTGCCGAAGAAATATGCGATGGGCAGGATGATGACCAGCAGGCCGGGCAGGATCAGAAGCGTCAGATAGACGAAGGTGGGCGCCGACTGGCCGCGATTGATCACCAGATCCAGGAGACGGAGCGACTGGGTGAGCAGAATGACGCAGGTCATCAGCAGGGTCAGCAGCGCCACCGGCCCCAGAATCTGGCCCAGCACATACCAGGACAGTTGGGGCAGTTTCACCGTGCCGCGGCGTGGCCGTTCGTGCGCGGGGCCGCTATGTTCACGCTTCTGTCATGTTACCCCGGGAGCGGGCGGTGACACATGGACTTTCGCCCCTCTCACGATTCGACCTAAACTAGCACTGCTTTTTGGCCTTTCGCCAACCCGCAAATTCCGGAGATATTCATGCAGATTTCCTTCGCCGCTTCCCCTTCCAAGGTTCAGGCGGGAAGTTGGGTCGTGGCGGCATCGCAGGGCAGGGCGCTCAGCCAGGCCGCGGTCAAGGCCGACAAGGCCAGCGGCGGCGCGCTCACCCGCGCCCTCAAATTCTCGCGCTTCACCGGCAAATCGGGGGAATTGCTGGAAGTATTGGCGCCGGGCGGCCTTGGCGCCTCGCGTCTCCTTCTGGTTGGGTTGGGCAAGCCGGACGCGCTGGACGAGAAAGGTCTGGAAGTGATCGGCGCCCAGATCGTGGCGCGGCTGGAAAGCGCGGGCGAAACCTCGGCCACCTTTGAGATCGAGGTTCCCAAAGGCGCCAAGATCAAAAGCGGCGAGGCGGCGGCGCATCTGGCCTTCGGCGCGCGTCTGCGCGGCTACAGTTTCGAGAAATACCGCACCCGCAATCTGGACGAACTGACAAAACATCTGGGCACGCTCAAACTCGCGACCGCGGATTCTGCCGCGGCGCGGCGCGCGTATCAGGGCTTGGAGGCGGTGGCGAACGGAATCACGCTGGCGCGCGACCTGGTCAACGAGCCGCCCAATGTTCTGCACCCGGCCGAATTCGCGCGCCGCGCCAAGGCGCTGGCCAAGCTGGGCCTGAAGGTCGAGGTGCTGGGCGAGGCCGAAATGAAGAAGCAGGGTTTCGGCGCGCTGCTCGGCGTGGGCCAGGGCAGCGAGCGCGAAAGCCAGCTCGTCGTCATGCAATGGAATGGCGCGCGAAAAAAGGGCGCGCCGATCGCCTTTGTCGGCAAGGGCGTGTGCTTCGATTCCGGCGGCCTGTCGATCAAGCCCAGCGCCGGGATGATGGGCATGAAGGGCGACATGGGCGGCGCCGCCGCGGTCACCGGCGCGATGATGGCGCTGGCGACACGCAAGGCGCGCGTCAACGCGGTGGGCGTGATCGGCCTGGTCGAGAACATGCCGGACGGCGACGCCATCCGTCCCGACGATGTGCTGACATCGCTGTCGGGTCAGACCATCGAAGTGCTGAACACCGACGCCGAAGGCCGCCTGGTGCTGGCCGACGCGCTCACGTACACCCAGCGCCGCTTCAAGCCGAAATTCGTCATCGACCTGGCGACCTTGACCGGCGCCATCGTGCAGACCTTGGGCTCCGAACATGCCGGCGTCTTCGCCAACGACGACAAACTGGCGGATCGCCTGAGCGAAGCGGGCGCGTCTGACGGGCGAGCGGGTGTGGCGGCTGCCGCTGGACCCGGCCTATGACAAGATGATCCGCTCCAAGATCGCCGATGTGAAGAATATCGGCGGCGCCAATTCCGGTTCGATCACCGCGGCGCAATTTCTCAAGCGCTTCATCGAGGACGGAACGGCGTGGGCGCATCTCGACATCGCGGGCGTCGCCTGGCAGGACGGCGAGCAGAAGCCGCTGATCCCGAGCTGGGGCACCGGCTGGGGCGTCAAGCTGCTCGACCGGCTGGTGCGCGAGCATTACGAATCGTGACCGAGACGCTCTTCTATCATCTCGAACGCCGCGGCCTGGAGGAGGTTCTGCCGGGTCTGGTGGAGAAATCCTTGGCGCGCGGCTGGCGGGCGGTGGTCAAGACCGACAGTTCCGAACGCTCCGACGCGCTCGACAATCTGCTCTGGACCTATGACGACCAGTCCTTTCTGGCGCATGCCCAGTCGGGCGATGGCGAGGCGGCGCGACAGCCGGTGCTGATCACGGTGGAAGACGAGAATCCGAATGCCGCGCAAATCCTGTTCTGCGTGGGCGGCGCTGGGCCCTCCGATTGGCAGTCGGCGGGCCTTTCGTCGCTGACGCGCGTGGTGATGGTATTCGACGGCCGCGATGTGTCCATGCTGGACCGGGCGCGGGCCGCATGGAAAAAAGCCAAGGAAGCAGGCCATGACGTGACCTATTGGAAGGAAACCGCTTCCGGAAAATTCGAGAAGCAAGGCTGATGTTATACGGCATCGGCCTTCCCACCCTGATCATCGACCTGGCGCTGGCTTATCATGTCATCCGCACGGGCCGCTCCTTTCTTTGGATATTGGGATTTGGTTTCCTGCCCTATATCAGCTGGGCCGCCTATGGCGTCTTCGCCGTCCTGCCGGACATGTGGTCCAGCGCGCCGGCGCGGCGCTTTGCCGACAATGTCGTGAATGTCGCCGATCCCGGCCGCGCCTTCCGCGAGAAGCAGCGTCAGGTGGCGACGGTCGGTTCGGCCGATGCCAAGCGCGCCCTGGCGGACGAATGCATCAAGATGGGCCGCTTTTCCGATGCGGTCGATTTGTACGAGAGCGCCATGGCCGGGCCGCTGGGGGCGAGCGATCCGACGCTGCTGAAAGGCCTGGCGCGCGCCAAGATGCTGTCCGGCGACGGCGCGGCGGCGGAAGCCCTGTTTCTGGAATTGAAGAAGGTCGATCCCAATGCGTCGGATGCCGACGCGGAATTGGATTACGCCCGCGCCCTGGCATTGCAGGGCAAGACCGAGGCGGCGGTGCGGCAATATGAGAATGTGGTGCCGCGCTATCCGGGCGAGGAGGCGCGCTGCCGCTTCGCCCTGCTGTTGTTGCAGCTGGGCCAGGAGCAACGGGCACAGGCAATTGTTCCGCGAGATCCTGGATTCGGTCAAAGGCGCGCCGGGCTATTATCGCCGCCGTCAGGCGGAATGGTTCCGCATCGCACGCCAGAATCTCAAGAAATAGAGGAGCGTCAGTCCTTGCCGCAGACGCGCGCGACAAGTTTCGCCAGCGCGGCAGTCTGGCGGTGCCATTGCCGCACGGGCACGGCGGGATAGCCCGCCACGGTTTCGCCCGCCGCCACGTCGCGCATCACCCCGCTCTTGCCCGCGATCTTGGCGCCGTTGCCGATCGTGAGATGGTCGCTGATCGAGACCGCCCCGCCCACCATCACGAAATCGCCCAGGGTGGTGGAACCTGCGATGCCGGCCTGGCCCGCGACGATGCAGCCTCTGCCGAGCTTCACATTGTGGCCGATCTGCACGAGGTTATCGAGCGCGCTCATCGTCCCGATCACCGTGTCGCCCAGCGAACCGCGATCGATCGCGCAATTGCCGCCGATTTCCACCTGATCTTCGATGATGACGCGCCCGACCTGGAAGATACGCAGCGGACCCTTGGGTCCCGGGCACGAAACCAAACCCTTCGCCGCCGACCGAAACATTCTCCGCAATATTGACTTTGTTGCCGATCAGGGCGTGGCCGATACTGCTATTGGCGCCGATGGTGCTGTCATCGCCAATGATCACACCGTCACCGATCACGGCATTGGGGCCGATGCGGCAGCGCATGCCGATCCGCACATTCTCGCCCACCACCGCGCCGCATCCGATCTCGGTGTCATCGCCGACGCGGGCGCTGGCGGCGACGAAGGCGCGCGAATGGACGAAGGCCTTGGGTTGCGCGCGGGGATAGAAAAGCTTTCCGATGCGCGCGAAGGCGAGGCGGGGATCGTCGGCCAAAAGCAGCGCGCTGCCATTGTGCGGATAGCTGCTGAGCTTGCGGCTGGTCACCACGACGCTGGCATGACAGGTGGCGAAGGCGGGGGCGTGCCGCGGATCGCAGAACACGGCAAGTTCGCCGGAGACCGCATCGGCCAGCTCGGCCACGTCGTAAATCATTTCATTCACGCGTTCGGGATGGGCAAGCTCGGCGCCCACAATCTCGGCAATATGACCCAGCGAAAACGGCCCTTCCGCAAGGAAGAAGCGGCTATCCGACATGCGTGCCCCAACACAGTGTCTCTGAAAGCAACGCTAGCACATAATTGAAAAGACCCAACACAATTGTGGCCATTAACCAGATTCCGCCGCGTTTGAGGATCTGCGCCTCAATCTCAATTTTCGGCCATTGCTCCTTCATATTCTTCCTGCGCCGCCACCCACAGGCTTTCCGCCGCCGCCAGTTTGCGCGCCGCCTCGGCTCTTTTTTTGGAGACGGCGCTGCCTTTGGCGGGATCGCGGGTGAAAAGCAGGGGATCGGCCAGGGCGCGATCCAGCTTGGTCAATTCCGCCTGCAATGTGGCGATCTGGGATTCCGCCGAACTCGATTCGGTCTTTCAGCGGCTTCAGTTCCCTGCGCCGCTCGGCCGCGCCGCGCCGCGCGATTTCCTTTGTCGGCTTGGCCTCCGGCTCGACGCGCCGGGTCGGAACATTGTCGCCCGACAGAAGGAAACGGCGGTAATCGTCGAGATCGCCTTCGAACGGCGCCACCTTGCCGTCCGCCACCAGCAGCAGCCGGTCGGCGGTGGCCTCGATCAGGCGTCGGTCATGGCTGATCAGCACCACCGCGCCGTCGAAATCGTTGAGCGCGGTGAGCAGTTCGTTGCGCGCATCGATGTCGAGGTGGTTGGTGGGCTCGTCCAGGATCAGAAGATTGGGTTTGTCCAAGGTCGCCAGCGCCAGCATCAACCGGGCTCGCTCGCCGCCCGACAATTGTCCCACTTTGGTCAGCGCCTTGTCGGCGGAAAAGCCGAAGCCGCCCAGCTGCCCGCGCACCTGTTCCATCGTCAGTTTGGGCCGCAGGCGCGAAAGCGTTTCCACCGGCGTGATGGTGGTGTCGAGTTCTTCCTGCTGATGCTGGGCGAAATAACCCACCACCAGCTTGCGGGCCCGCACGAATTCGCCGCCCATCACTTCGAGTTTTCCCGCCAGCAATTTCGCCAGGGTGGATTTGCCGTTGCCGTTCTTGCCCAAAAGCGCGATGCGGTCTTCCGGATCGAAGCGGAAGGACAGGCCGGTCAGGATGGGCTTGCCCGGTTCATAGCCGACGCTGGCGCGGTCCATGGTGATCAAGGGCGGGCTGGCCGGCGTCGCTTCGGGAATGCGGATGGGCGCGACATGCTCGTCCACCGGAACCTCCACCACCGCCAGCTTGGCCAGCATTTTCATGCGGCTTTGCGCCTGGCGCGCCTTGGAGGCCTTGGCCCGGAAGCGGTCGACGAAGGCCTGCATGTGGGCGCGGGCGGCTTCCTGCTTCTTGGCGAAGGCGACATCCAGCGCCCGCTTGGCGGCGCGGGTCTCCACGAAGGTGTCGTAATTGCCGGTGTAGAGGGTGAGCTTGCCGCGTTCCAGATGCAGGATGAATTCGGCGGCGGTGTTCAGGAGATCGCGGTCATGGGACACGATGACCACGGTGCCGCGGTATTTCTGGAGAAAATTCTCCAGCCACAGCACGCCTTCCAGGTCGAGATAGTTGGTCGGCTCGTCCAGCAACAGAAGATCGGGCGCGGAGAACAGGATCGCCGCCAGCGCCACGCGCATGCGCCAGCCGCCGGAGAATTCCCGGCAGGGCCGCAGCTGATCGGAGGCGGAAAAGCCCAGTCCCGCCAGAATCTCCGCCGCGCGCGCCGGTGCGGTATAGGCGTCGATCGCGTCCAGCCGCGCATAGATGTCGCCCAGCCTGTGGCCGTCCGTCTCATGCTCGGCCTCCGCCAAGAGACGCGTGCGTTCGACGTCGGCCTCCAGCACCGTGTCGATCAGGCTGACATCGGTGCCAGGGGCTTCCTGCGCCACAGCGCCCACGCGCCAGGCGTTGGGCCAACTCACCTGGCCATCGTCCGGATGCAACTCGCCCAGGATCACCTTGAACAAGGTGGATTTGCCCGCGCCATTGCGGCCGACCAGGCCGATGCGCCGGCCTGCGGGAAGATTGGCGGTGGCGCCGGACAGGATTTCCCGTCCCGCGATG
This sequence comes from uncultured Alphaproteobacteria bacterium, assembly GCA_963769055.1. GTDB lineage: Bacteria > Pseudomonadota > Alphaproteobacteria > Micropepsales > Micropepsaceae > Rhizomicrobium. The sequence goes on along the minus strand of CAVYKF010000012.1, from coordinate 49,687 downwards.
CGCACCACGATGTTGTCGATCGCCAGCATTTGCCGGGCCTTATAACTTGTCACGGCCGCGCGGCAAGGCCCGCTGGCACGGCCGCGGCTCGGCCTTCCTTGGCCTTGCCCTTTCCTCAAGCCCGTTGCATAAGGCGGCGCTTTTAACTTTTTGTTGGTCGCATTTCCGGACGGCGAACCGCACGGCCCAAGGCCGGCGGTTCACCTGGAAATGCTCCGTTGGGAGACAATTAATGGCCGTCGAGCGCACCCTTTCGATCATCAAGCCGGACGCGACGCGCCGGAACCTGACGGGCAAGATCATCGCCAAATTCGAGGATGCGGGCCTCAGGGTGGTCGCCAGCCGCAGGATGCGCCTGTCCACCGCCCAGGCCGAGGCTTTCTACGGCGTGCATCGCGAGCGGCCTTTTTTCCGGAGCCTGGTCGAGTTCATGACCTCCGGCCCGGTGGTGGTGCAGGTGCTGGAAGGCGAGAACGCCATCGCCAAGAACCGCGAAGTGATGGGCGCGACCAATCCGGCCAATGCCGCGCCCGGCACCATCCGCAAGGAATTCGCCGAAAGCATCGAAGCCAATTCGGTGCATGGGTCCGATGCGGCGGAGACCGCCGCCAACGAGATCAAATTCTTCTTCAGCGATCTCGACATTCACAGCTAAGCAGGGTTTCGCGAATAGCGTATAAGGCTCCCGTTCAGGAATGGACGGGAGCTTTTTCCTATGCGCGGCAAAACCATCGTCATCACCGGTGCCACCTCCGGCATAGGGGAGGTTGCCGCGATACGCCTGGCCGAGCAGGGTGCGCGCATCGTCTTCACCGCCCGCGACCGGGTCCGTGCCGACATCACCATGGAAAAACTGCGCCGGGTCAATGGCGCGGTCGAGCACGTCCCGCATCTGGGCGATCTGTCGCTCCTGGCGGACATGAAACGGGTGGCGGAGGAGATCGGGCGGGAACCGCAAATCGATGTCCTGATCAACAATGCCGGGGCGTTGTTCAACGCCCGCCAGGAAACGCGCGATGGGCTGGAACGGACATTCGCCCTCAATCACATGTCCTATTTCGTGGTCACCGCCTTGCTTCTGCCGAAACTGAAGCCCGGCGCGCGGATCGTCTCTACCTCGTCAGGAGCGCACAGGCGCGCGAAGCTGGACTTCGACGATCTGCAAAGCCGCCACGGCTATAGCGGGTTCGCGGTTTATTCGAAGTCCAAGCTCTGCAACATCCTGTTCACCCGGGAACTGGCGCGGCGTATCGCGGGGACCGGCGTGACCGCCAATTGCCTGCATCCCGGCTTTGTCGCCACCCGCTTCGGCGACCAGTCGGGCGGATTGGTGTCGGCTGCGGTGAGGATCGCCAAGCCTTTCGGCGCGATCTCGCCGGAGAAGGGCGCCAAGACCATCCTCTATCTGGCGGCGTCGCCGAATGTCGCGACCGTCACCGGCGAATATTTTTATGAATGCAAGATCGATATGCCGAGCGCCGAAGCGCGCGATGACCGGGACGCCCGGAAATTATGGGATGTCTCGGCCGAAATTTCGGGCGCGGGTTAGGAAAATACCGCCAGGCCTTTTTCCAATTTCACTTTGTCTTCCGCCAGAAGTCTGAGCGCGGCCGGATAAAGCTTGTGCTCGACGTCCTGGACGCGTGCGGCGAGCGTGTCGGGCGAGTCGTCGGGATGCACCGGCACGCTCGCCTGGGCGATCACGGGGCCCGCGTCCAACTCCGGCACCACGAAATGCACCGATGCCCCCGACATCACCTCACCAGCCTCGAGCACTCGCTCATGAACGCGCGTGCCTTTATAGGCGGGCAGCAGCGAAGGATGAATGTTGATCAGCCGCCCTTCCCAGGCCCGCGCGAAGCCGTCGGACAGGATGCGCATGAAGCCCGCCAGGCAGACGATCTCCACCTCCGTGGCGCGCAGAGCCGCGTCCAGTTCGGCATCGAAATCCTCGCGGCGCTTGCCTTTGTGGGAAATGACCTTGGTGGGGATGCCCGCATCGGCGGCGCGCTGCAAACCGCCCGCGCCCTCATTATTGGAGATCACCATCACGATCCGGTACGGCGCATTCGCTTGCGCGGAAATCAGCGCCCCGAGATTGCTGCCTCGGCCCGAGATCAGGACACCGACTTTCTTCAAAGCTTCAGCGTCCCGCGATAGACCACCTTGGCCTCGCCGCTGCCGGCAACGACATGGCCGAGCCGCATCGCCTTGTCGCCGGATTCCTGGAAAGCTTCGATGACATGGCCGGAGAATTTCTCCGCCACCACCGCGACCATGCCAATGCCGCAATTGAAGGTGCGCAGCATTTCTTCCGGCGCAATGGCGCCTTGTTTCGCCAGCCAGCCGAATACCGCAGGCGGCGTCCAGCAATCCAGATCGACTTCGGCATCCAGACCATCGGGCAGGGCGCGGGGCAGATTCTCCGTGATGCCGCCGCCGGTGATGTGGGCAAAGCCTTTGACGCCGCCGACGCGCAGGGCTTCCAGCGCGCTCTTCACATAGAGCCGGGTCGGCGTCAGCAGGGCTTCGCCCAACTTCGCACCCGGCGCGAAGGGCGCATCGGCGTCCCAGCCCAGGCCGCTTTTCTCCACCAGCTTGCGGACCAGCGAATAGCCGTTGGAATGCACGCCCGACGACGCCACGCCGATCAGCACGTCGCCCGCCGCCATGTCGGCGGTGCGGGGCAGGACATGGCCGCGTTCCACCGCGCCCACGGAAAATCCGGCGAGATCGAAATCGCCCTTGGCGTACAGGCCGGGCATCTCCGCCGTCTCGCCGCCGATCAGGGCGCAGCCGGACTCCTTGCAGGCGCGCGCGATGCCTTCGATGACCCGCGCCGCCGCATCCACTTCCAGTTTCGCGCTGGCGTAATAATCCAGAAAGAAAAGCGGCTCGGCCCCTTGCACGACAATGTCGTTGACGCACATCGCCACCAGATCCTGGCCGATGCCGTCAAAGCGTCCGGTCTCGATGGCGATCTTGAGCTTGGTGCCGACGCCGTCGGTGGCGGCCACCAGCACCGGATCCTTGAAACCCGCGGCCTTGAGATCGAACAAGCCGCCGAAGCCGCCCAGATCGGCGTCGGCGCCGGGCCGCCGCGTGGCGCGCGCCGCGGGCGCGATGCGCGCGACCAGTTCCTCGCCCGCGTCGATGTCCACGCCGGCGTCTTTATAAGTGATACTGTCTTTGCCGGGCATGGTCCGAAAGGTCCGCGACGGAAGCTGAAGCTCCGCCCCGTTTAATCAGGGCAAAGCGGCCACGCAAGCGGCCCTGAAACAGCTTAGGATTCCGGCATGTCCCTGGAAGGCGCCATCGCGGTTCATCGATTCGGCTTGGGCGGCCGCCCCGGCGAAATCGAGGAAGCCAGCTCCGACCCCAAAGGGTGGCTGATGGCCCAGATCGGGACGGCGGCCGAGCAGCCGGCGGCGCCCGATGGCGGCGCTTTTCCCGGCGGCGGCGTCTTGGTGCGTCAGGAACAGGCGATGATCGCGGCGCGCCGCGCCATCAAGGCAGGTGATACCGAGGCGCAAAAGAAGGAGGCGGGTGGCCGTCTCAAGATCTTCACCGACGAGATGGCGGGGCGCTTCCAGCTGGGCTTCACCACGCAACGGCCCTTCGCCGAACATCTGGTCTGGTTCTGGACCAATCATTTCACGGTCTCGACCACGGCGGGGCGGACCTTGAATTTCGCCGGCGCCTTCGAGCGCGAGGCGATCCGTCCCTATATCGCCGACAAATTCGAGAACATGCTCCTGGCGGTGGCGAGCCATCCCGCCATGCTGGTCTATCTCAACAATGTCGCGTCGATCGGTCCGGATTCGCCGGCGGGCATGCGATCGGGGCGCGGCCGCAATGAAAATCTCGGCCGCGAGCTGATGGAGCTTTATTCCCTGGGCGTCGATGGCGGCTATAGCCAGGCGGACGTGATCGCGCTTGCCAACATCCTCACCGGCTGGGGACTGGATCCCAATGCGCCGTCCGGCTTCGGCTTCTTTCCGAACCGGCATGAGCCCGGAACGCAACATCTTCGCGGCAGAAGCTACGCGCCGGACTTGAAGAGCGGCATTCAGGCCGTGCGCGATCTTGCCCGTGATCCGCACACCGCCCGTCATATCGCCACCAAATTCGCCACCTACTTCGTCGCCGACCGGCCTTCGCCGCAATCGGTGACGCGGCTGGAGACGGTGTTCAACAAGACCGGCGGCGATTTGCATGCGCTGGCGGCGGCCGCGGTGGAAGACCCGGCCGCCTGGACGCCGGCTCCCGCCAAGATGCGCTCGCCGGTGGAATATGTGACGGCGGGCTATCGGCTGCTGGGTTTGCCGCGTGGCGACAATGCCGGTCAGCAGATCCGCGCCGCCATGGGCAGCGCCCGCGCCATGGGCGAATTCCCCATGACGGCGTCGTCGCCCAACGGCTGGCCGCTGACGTCCGACGCCTGGACGGGACCGGATGCGGTGCTGAACCGGATCGAGTGGGCCAAACAAGTGGGCGCGCGCATGCCGCCCAACTTCAATGCCGCGGCCGTGGCCGATGCCGGCATGGGGCCGCTGCTGTCGTCGGCCACGCGCAGCGCGATGGCGCGCGCCGAAACCCAGGGCGACGCTTTGGCGCTTCTGATCGCAAGTCCAGAATTCCAGCGCAGGTGACCTATGAATCTTGACCGCCGCACGCTTCTGCAATCCTTCGCTGCCGCCGGTGCTTTTACCGCGCTCGGTGCGAGATCCCGTTTCGCCTTTGCCGCCACGCCCGGCGACCGGCGGCTGGTGGTGGTGATCCTGCGCGGCGCCCTGGATGGATTGGCGGCGGTGCCACCTTATGGCGACAAGGATTATGCCGGAATACGGGGAGACCTGGCGCTGCAGATCTCTGGTACGGGCGCGCTGCACGACCTGGACGGGTTCTTCGGCCTGCATCCGTCCCTTACAAATCTGAAGGGCCTTTACGACACCAGGCAGCTCATCGTCTTCCACAATATCTGCTCGCCCTATCGCGATCGCTCGCATTTCGACGGCCAGAATGTGCTGGAGGCGGGCGGCACCGCGCCGCATCTGCTGCAGGATGGCTGGCTCAATCGCGCGCTCACGCCCATGGGACTGACAGGCGGAGAAGGCGCGCTCGCCATCGCCCAGACGCCGCCCTTGATGCTGTCGGGCAAGGTGCAGACGGCAAGCTGGATGCCGCCGGTAATGCCTGCGCCGGATGAATTGTTCCTCAATCAGGTGCGCGCGCTTTACGCCAGCGATCCAGTCTTGAAGGCGTCGCTGTCCAGCGCGCTGGCCTTGCAGGCCTCTGCCGAAAACGCCATGGACGATCCCGCTTCCAAAAACATGCAGCCGGGAAGAGGCGGCCCCTATGGCGATCTCACGCCCTTGTTCCAGGGTGCGGGCAGATTGCTGGCGGCGCCGAACGGTCCACGCGTCGCCACCTTGGAAGCCTCGGGCTGGGACACCCATGTCGCCGAAGGCGCCGCTGACGGCCAACTGGCGCGCCGCCTGGCAGCTCTCGATGCGGCGATCGACGCCATGCGCACCGCCATGGGTCCCGATGTCTGGAACAAGACGGCGGTGGTGATGGCCACCGAGTTCGGACGCACGGTCCATCCCAATGGTTCGGGCGGCACCGATCACGGCACCGGCGGCGCGGCATTTCTGTTCGGCGGCGCGGTGGCGGGCGGCGCGGTGAAGGCGGAATGGGTGGGATTGAGTTCCGGTGCCCTCAAGGATGGCCGCGACCAGCCCGCCCGCACCGATCTACGCGCCTTGTTCAAGGGCGTTCTGGCGGAACACATGGATATTCCGGGCGGTCATTGGAATCGACGATATTTCCCGATAGCGCCTCTGCGGCGCCGATCAAGGGGTTGATTCGAACTTAAGGCCTGCACGGAAATATTTCCCCATTTCGCGGTTGCAGCGTGATCCCCTATACTTGGATTGCTGTTCATTGGATCTCCGCATGCTGTCGCGTTTCCTCAATTTCATCCCCGCCCTGGCGCTCGCGCTGATTTTGGCGACCCCGGTCCATGCGGAAGATCTCTATACCGTCACCGGCGTGCATGTGGATGCCTCGGCGGCCTCCTCGGCCGAGGCGCTCAATCTCGCGATCGCACAGGGCCGGCCCAAGGCTTGGCAGATCCTCTATCGCCGCCTCACCCGTCAGCAGGACTGGACCCGCCAGCCGGCCTTGGACGCGCCCACGCTGGTCCGGCTGTCGCGAGGCTATACGCCCGCCAACGAGCGGCGTTCCACCACCCGTTACGTCGCCGACGTCACTTATATATTCAATCCCGATGCGGTGGCGCGGACCTTGCGCGACGCCAATATCGCCTTCACCCAGACCGTGGCGCGGCGCATCCTGCTGGTGCCCATGTCGCCGAATTTCACCAATGGTCCCTGGACGCAGGCTTTCTCGGCGCCGAATCTGCACGATGCCATGGTGCCTTTCTCGCTGCCCACGGCTGCCGATGCGGCCGATCTAGGACAACTGAATTTCGACGCCGCGAGCTGGAACGATGTCGCTCCCGCGGCGGCCCGGATCAAGGCGAGCGAGGCCGCGCTGGTGCAGGCCGTCTATGCCAATGGCAAGGTGACGGTGAATATCCGCCGTCTGGGCCTGGGCGAGGCGCCATCCAAGACCAGCGTCGAGGTGCCCTTGCTTCAGACCGTCAGCACCACCTATCCCGCCGCCGCGCAAGCCGCGGTCGCGGCGATGGAAGACATGTGGAAGGCGCGCTCGGCGGTCAATCCCAATGCGCGCGGCACGCTGACGGCCGACCTGAAAGTGAATTCCCTCAACCAGTGGGGCGCGATCCAGACGGCGCTGTCCGGCGTGGACAATGTCACCAATGTGCAAGTGGTGGCGATGGATCTGGGCTATGCGCGGCTCTCGATCGCCTATCAGGGCAGCGCCGAGCAGCTGCGCGACGCCATGAGCGAACAGGGACTGGCGCTTACCGGCCGCGCCGGGCAATGGATGATCACCACCGGCGCGCGATTGAATTCCGACGGCGGCCGGTAATGTTGCGCCATCTGCCCAACCTGCTTTCCGGCTTCCGCCTGCTGGCGGCGCCGCTGGCGGCTTGGGCGATCCTGGCGGACCATGATACCGCCGCGCTGGTGATCTTCGCGGGCGCCGGCCTCAGCGATTTTGCCGACGGATTCATCGCGCGGCGCTGGGGATTCGCTTCGCGGTTCGGCGCCTGGCTCGACCCCATCGCCGACAAGCTTCTCATGCTGCTCTGCTTCGTGGCGCTGCTGGCGATCGGCGCGGCGCCATTCTGGCTGGTGATGCTGGTGATCGCGCGCGACGCGGTGATCGCCGGAGGCGCGCTGCTGGCGAAAGTCCTGAACCTGCCGCTCCGCATCGAGGCTCAGGTGATCGGCAAGGCCGCGACTGCGGTGCAGTTGGCCTATGTGGCGATACGGCTCCTGCTGCTCGCCTTCGACGCGGAAGCGCCCCGCCTTGTCGCCGCGGGCACCTATACTGTGGCCGTATTTGTGGTCTTGTCGGGCGCGGTTTACGTCCAGCTTTTCCTGCGGGCGTTTCTGTCCCGGCGGCGCACGGCTTGATGCCGATGGGCTGGAACAGGGCAAGCTGATGTCCTCGCAACTGGTCTTGCCGCTTGAGCCGCGTAACGCGATGACGCGCGCCGATTTCATCCTGGCGCCGGGCAATGCGCAGGCGCTGGCTTTTCTCGATGCCTGGCCGGACTGGTCCGTGCCTGCCGCTTCGCTGTTTGGCCCCAGCGCTTCGGGCAAGACGCATCTGGCCCGCATCTGGGCCGAGCGCGCCGGCGCCGCGCAGGCCGATGCGCGCACCTTGCGCGAGCCCATCGCGGGTCCCGTCGTGGTGGAAAACTGCGACAGCACCGGGGATGCCGATCACGAAGCTGCTCTGTTCGCCATGCTGGAACGGGGCGCGCCGTTGCTTCTGACCGGCCGTGCCGCGCCGGCGGAATGGCCGGTTTCGCTGCCCGATCTCGCTTCGCGGTTCCGCGCGCTGGTCGCCTTCGAGCTGGGCCGTCCCGATGAGGCGCTGCTGATGGCGCTGGCGGTCAAGCTCTTCGCCGATCGCCAGGTCCTGGTGCCGGAGGCGGTGGTGACCCGGCTGGTGCAGGGACTGGAACGTTCCCCCGCCGCGATCCGCGATTTCATCGCGCGGGCCGACCAGGAGGCGCTGAGCCGCCAGAAACCGATAAATCTTCAATTAATACGGGAGCTTATGGCGGATTAAGGGATTTTGTCATGACAGATTCACCTATTTCTCCTATCGTCTCGCCATGTCCACCCTTTCCCCGAAAATCGAGGCCGCCAACGACGCGCCCCGCGATGCGGCGCTGGAAAACCCCCTGTCCACCGACGATGTCATGGCGTTGGCGCACCAGGGCAGCAATGTCGCGCTCGATCCCGCTTCGCCGCAGCGTTTCGTCAACCGCGAATTGTCCTGGCTGGCCTTCAATCGCCGGGTGATCGAGGAAGCGCAAAACCGCCGCCATCCCCTGTTCGAGCGGCTCCGGTTTCTTTCCATTTCCGCCTCGAACCTCGACGAATTCTACATGGTGCGCGTCGCCGGCCTGATGGGCATGGTGCGGGCCGGCGTCACCACGCCCTCCGCCGACGGTCTGTCTCCCGCGGAGCAATTGGCCAAGGTGGATGAGACCGCGCGCCAGCTGATCGCCGACCAGCAATGCATCTGGGCCACCCTCGACGGCGAATTGCGCAAGGAGGGGGTCAGCGTGATCACGGGCAGGGAGATCCTGGAACGCGATCGCGTCTTCCTGGATGCCCAGTTCAACGAGCAGATTTTTCCGGTGCTGACGCCGCTCGCCATCGACCCGGCGCATCCCTTTCCCTTCATCCCCAATCTGGGTTTCACCATCGCCTTGTCGCTGACCAACCGTCGCGACAACAAGGACTTCCAGGCCCTGATCCCGGTGCCGCCGCAGCTCAAGCGTTTCGTGCGGCTGCCCGACACCGACCGCAAGGCGGTGCGGTTCATTCCGCTCGAGCATGTCATCGCGCTTTATTTCGACAAGCTGTTTCCCGGCCACGACATGTCGGGCTGGGGCTTGTTCCGCATCCTGCGCGACAGCGATGTCGAGGTCGAGGAAGAAGCCGAAGACCTGGTGCTGCTGTTCGAGTCGCTGCTCAAGCGCCGCCGCCGCGGCAGCGTCATCCATATGAAATGCAACAAGTCCATGCCGGCGGCCCTGCGCCAATTCATCGCCTCCCATCTCGATCTGGAGGAATCCGAGATCGTGATCGTGGAAAATCTGATGGGCCTGTCCGACCTGACCAAGCTCATCCTTCCCGAGCGCGCCGATCTGCAGTTCAAGCCCTATAATGCCCGCTTCCCCGAGCGCATCCGCGACCATGGCGGCGACTGTTTCGCCGCCATCCGCGAGAAGGATCTGATCGTCCATCACCCCTTCGAGAGCTTCGACATGGTGGTGCAGTTCCTGCGCCAGGCCGCCGCCGATCCCGAGGTGGTGGCGATCAAGCAGACGCTCTATCGCACCAGTCATGACAGCCCCATCGTCAGCGCGCTGATCGAGGCGGCGGAAGCCGGCAAGTCGGTGACCGCGCTGGTCGAGCTGAAGGCGCGCTTCGACGAGGCCGCCAACATCAAATGGGCGCGCGACCTGGAGCGCGCCGGCGTGCAGGTGGTCTATGGCTTCATCGCGCTCAAGACCCACGCCAAGATCAGCCTGGTGGTGCGGCGCGAGGGCGGACAGCTCCACACCTATGTCCATTTCGGCACCGGCAATTATCATCCCCAGACGGCCAAGGTTTACACCGACCTCTCGCTGTTCAGCGCCGATCCGGCGCTGGGGCGCGATGCGGCGCAGGTGTTCAACTTCATCACCGGCTATGCCGAGCCCAATGCGCTGGAGAAGCTGGCGGTGTCGCCTTTCTCGCTCAGGGGCCGGCTGGTGGAAGCCATCCAGCAGGAAATCATGCATGCCCGCGCCGGCAAGCCGGCCGCCATCTGGGTGAAGCTGAACTCGCTGGTCGATCCGTCGATGATCGACGGGCTCTATCGCGCCAGCCAGGCGGGGGTGAAAATCGAGCTGGTGGTGCGCGGCATCTGCTGCCTGCGTCCCGGCGTGCCGGGCCTGTCGGAAAATATCCGGGTGCGCTCCATCGTGGGCCGCTTCCTGGAACATGGCCGCATCGTGGCGTTCGGCGCGGGGCATGGCCTGCCTTCGCCCCATGCCAAGGTTTATATTTCCTCGGCGGACTGGATGCCGCGCAACCTGGACCGCCGGGTCGAGACGCTGGTTCCCATCGAAAATCCCACCGTTCATCAACAGGTGCTCGACCAGATCATGGTGGCCTTGCTGAAAGATCAGGCACAAAGCTGGTATATGAGGGCGGACGGAACCTATAGCCGCGATTCCCATTCCGAGGATGCCGATGCCTTCTCCGCGCATACGTATTTCATGACCAATCCCTCGCTTTCCGGCCGCGGCCGGGCGTTGAAGATTCAAGGGCCCGGCGCCCGCAAGCGCCGGACCTGACCTTGTCCGCCGCCAGCGAACTTCGCGCCGCTCTGAGCCCGCGCACGGCAGAGGCGCGCGGTCCCGTCGCGATTGTCGATATCGGTTCCAATTCCGTGCGTCTGGTCGTCTATGAGAACCAGAACCGCAACGCCGCCACCTTGCAGAACGAAAAATCGATCTGCGGCATCGGCCGCGACATGGTCACGACCGGACGGCTGCATGCCGAGGGCTGCGCCGCCGCGCTGGAGGCGCTGGCCCGGTTCCGCATGATTGCGGACGGTCTCAAGGTCGAGTTGCGCGAGGCGGTGGCGACGGCGGCGGCGCGCGACGCCAGCAATGGCGCGGAGTTCATCGCGCGCGCCGAACGCGCCTGGGGTGCCGCCGTCCGCGTGCTGGCGGGCGAGGACGAAGCGCGCATCGCCGCCGAAGGCGTGGTGGCGGGAATCCCCGAAGCCTCGGGCCTGGCCGCCGATCTGGGCGGCGGCAGCCTCGACATGGTGACGGTGAAAGGGGGCAAGACCGGAGAGGCCTGGACCCTGCCGTTCGGACCGCTCAGGCTGATGGATCAGGCCAAGGGCGATCCCGACAAGGCGCGCGATCTCGTGGACAAGGGATTGAAGAATATCTCCGGCCTGGCGTCGCCGTCGCTCTACGCGGTGGGTGGCATCTGGCGCAGCTTCGCGCGGGTGGACATGGAGGAACATCACTACCCCCTCCATGTGCTGCAGCAATACACCATCCCGCGCGGCCGGGCGCTCAGGCTGTGCAAGGTGCTGGCCGGGCTTTCCAAGGAATTGGTGCGCAAGATCAAGGTCGTCTCCAAGCGCCGCGCCGAGTCGCTGCCTTATGGCGCGGTGGTGCTGGAACGGCTTCTGCTCGCGGGCGACATCAAGGATGTGGTGATTTCGGCCTATGGCCTGCGCGAGGGGCTCTTCTATGCGCTGCTGTCGCCGGAGGAACGCGCCAAGGATCCGTTGATCGAGTTCGCCCGCGGCTCGAACGACCGGCTGTCGCGCGTGCCGAAACATGCCGGCGAGATGTTCGACTGGACCCAGCCCTTGTTCGAAGGCGAGAGCCTCGAGCTTCGGCGAATTCGCGAGGCTTCGGCCTATTTTTCCGACATCGGCTGGCGGCGGCATCCCGACAACCGCGCCGTCGGAGCCTTCAGCCAGGTGCTGACCGCGCCCTTCTCGGGCGCCGATCACCGCGCCCGCGCCCTGATCGCCACGTCGATCTTCCATCGCTATTCCGGGGACGAGGATTTTCCCCGCGACCTGGCGCTGGCCGAACTGCTGGACAAGGATGACGAGCGCCGCGCCCTGCGTCTGGGGATGGCGTGGCGATTCGCCTTCTCGCTCTCAGCCTCCGCGGCCGGGGAACTGGGTCACTACCGCCTTCGCCTGACGCCAGCCAAAGTGGTGCTGGAAGTGCCGGCCAAGCGCGAGGCCATCGCCAGCGAACCGGTCCAGAAGCGCCTGGGGGCCTTGGCCGAGGTCATGGACCGGCGGGGCGAGATCCTCGTCGGTTAACCTTTTGGGGGACCGCTCCTCCCTCGCATGGCTGCGAAGTGTGCTATGGTAAGCCTCTTTGGAACCGGCCCTTGCGTCCGACCCGGGGGCAAGCTTTAACTGAGGCAGGTTCAGCCGGGAATTAGGGGCCGGCCGTGTAATTGCTTGATAATTCAAGCGCTTCTGGGGGTTAAGGAGAGACGTCATGGGTGCGCTCAGCATCTGGCATATCGTGATTTTGGGCCTCATCGCCCTGGTGCTGTTCGGCGGCCGCGGCAAGGTTTCCGACCTGATGGGCGATTTCGGTCGCGGCATCAACAGCTTCAAGAAGGGCCTCAGCGATCCCGACAAGGAAGATCCGCGCGTCATCAATGCCGAGACTCGCGAGACCGCGGCGAACGTCAACAAGGACCCTGCCGCCCGCTAGCATGTCGCGCGATTTCGCGGAAAACCGCCTCACCCTTTTCCGGATCGCGCTCTAGGGGTTCTCGATGTTCGACCTTTTCAGCTGGAGCCACATCCTTATCCTGCTCACCGTGGCGCTGGTCGTGGTGGGGCCGAAGGATTTGCCGCGCCTGATGAACATCGCCGGACGCTGGGCCGGCAAGGCGCGCAACATGGCCAACGAGTTCAAGAAAAGCTTCGACGACATGGCGCGGCAAAGCGAGCTGGACGAGTTGCGCGCCGAGGTCGAGAAGCTGCGCGCCAGCGATCCCATCGCCGACCTGGGCAATGACATCGAGCGGACGCTCAACCCGGTCGACACCGCGGCGGCGGAAGCCAGGTCGGAGACGCCCGAAGCGCCCGCGCCCCGCAGCGGCGAGTATCAGATTTCCGAAACCCCCGCCGCCGATACGGAAACCGCCCAGCCGTGAGCGCGCCCACGCACGAAGACGAAGCGGCGCTGGACGCCACGCGCGCGCCGCTGATGGAGCACCTGATCGAGCTGCGCAAGCGGCTGATCTGGGCGATGGTCTCGTTCGGCATCTGCTTTGTCATCTGCTTCGCTTTGTCCAGCCGGATATTCCAGTTCCTCACCGTGCCTCTGCATCTGGCGCTGAAGGGCGCGAGCAACGACCACCTGATCTATACCGCGCTCTACGAAGTGTTCTTCACCCAGGTGAAGATCGCCATGTTCGGCGGGATCTGCCTTGGCTTTCCCGCCATCGCGGCGCAGCTCTGGATCTTCGTCGCGCCGGGCCTCTACAAGCATGAGCGGCGCGCCTTCCTGCCGTTCCTCGCCTGGACGCCGGTGCTGTTCATCATGGGCGGGGCCTTCGTCTATTATGTGATGCTGCCTTTCGCGATCAAATTCTTCAGCGGCTACCAGATCCCCACCACCGCCGACACCATCGGCATCCAGCTCCAGGCCAAGGTCAGCGACTATCTCGATTTCGTGATGACCTTGATCTTCGCTTTCGGCCTCACCTTCCAGCTGCCGGTGCTGCTGTCGCTGCTGGGCAAGGTCGGCATCGTCACGGCCAAGGCGCTGCGCGACATGCGCCGCTACGCCTATGTCGGACTGTTCGGCGTGGCCGCGGTGTTCACGCCGCCGGATGCGATCTCGATGCTCAGCCTCGCCTTCCCGCTGGTGGCGCTGTACGAAGTTTCGATTATCAGCGTGATGATGATCGAACGCGGCAAGGCACGCGAGGAAGCCGCCCGCAGGGGCACGGCGATTGTTCCTTAAGCGGCTGCCCGGTCCCGCATTTCGACGCGTTCGGCGGGAAGAATCAAGGTCACGGTGGTGCCCATATTCGGCGCGCTGGCCATCGTCAGCGCACCGTCATGCAGTTCCAGCATCGCTTTTGCCAGCGGCAGGCCCAGGCCGGTGCCGTCATGCTTGCCGGTGAGGCGGTTCTCGTTCTGGCCGAACGGGGTCAGGGCGATCGCCAGTTCGGCCTCGCTCATGCCCACGCCGGTATCGCGAACGGCGATCTCGAAACCGCCATCGTTGCGCACCCGGCCCGACAGATGCACCGTGCCGCCGGGCGGCGTGAACTTGATGGCGTTGCCGACCAGGTTGATGACGATCTGGCGGATCATGCGCTCCACCGCCGTCACCCGCAGTCCTTCATCGATGATCTCGTTCTTGACCGTGACGCCGAATTTCTCGCCCAGGCCCTTCAGCATGTCGACCGAGGAGATCACCACGGGCACCAGCTCGAACTGGGTCGCGTTGTCCAGGGACATCTTGCCGGCCTCGATCTTGGCGAGATCGAGCACGTCATTGATGATGGCGAGCAAATGGCGGCCGCTATTGTGGATGTCGGCCGCGTAGGAGAGATAGCGCGGATTGTGCACCGGCCCCAGATGCTGGTCCTTCATCACTTCCGAAAAGCCCAGGATCGCGTTCAGGGGGGTGCGCAATTCGTGGCTCATATTGGCGAGGAAGGAGGATTTCGCGCGGTTCGCCAGTTCCGCCTCGTTCACCGCGAACGCGAGCCGGCGCGACATGTGCGCCATCTGGCTGCGGCTCTTCTCCAGCTGGGTGATGACCCGGCGCGAATAGAGGATCAGCGGAACCGCCACCACCAGGGTCTCGACCACGATGTTGGAGAAGGCCAGCGGCGTCAGCTTGGCGCCGTCGAAATAAAGCAGGAGATGGGCGAAACTCGCCATCAGCACCGCGATCGCCGACAGCACGATCGTGCTGCCGGCCGCGCTCATGGCGCCAAGCCGGCGCTCGAACCGCATCCAAAGAATTTTCGGACCGTGATATTTCACGCCATGCCGTGCACGCGGGCCTGTCCCCGGCGTGCTCCCCCTTGAAACCCGCATCACTATGGGCCGGAAGCGGTTTCGGGCGCGTTGCGGCGATAATTGCAAAGCGCCGTGCGAAATTAGGCAATTGGTAAGGAAACGCTCCCGAATCGCGAAATTCCGGGGTTTCCGCCCGCCTTTGACGGGGGGAAAGGCGCATGGCATGAGCGTCGCCCAGGTTTTCGAAGGTTGCCAGCCCATGCACGATATCCGGACCATCCGGGACAATCCCGACGTCTTCGCCGCCGGATTGCGGCGGCGCGGACTGGATGGCGCCGCACTGGCCGCGGAGCTGCTGGCCCGGGACAAGGCGCTTAGGGAACTCCTGACGCGCCTGCAGAATAATCAGGCCCGGCGCAACGAGGCCTCCAAGCTCATCGGCCAGGCCAAGGCCAAGAAGGACGAGGCTGAGGCGGCAGCACTGCTCGAGGAAGTGGCGGGCCTGAAGGAGACGATCCAGAAAGGCGAAGCCGAGCAGCGCGAACTGGAAACGGGCCTGCGCGACGCGCTGGCGGTGATCCCCAATCTTCCCGCCGCCGATGTGCCCGACGGCGCGGACGAAACCGCCAATGCGCCGGTCGCGGCCCGCGCCTTTGGAAAGCTGCCCGCCATCAACAACCCCAAGCAGCATTTCGAGATCGGCGAAGCGTTGGGCCAGATGGATTTCGAGCGCGCCGCCAAGGTCTCGGGCGCGCGGTTCGTCTATCTCAAATCCGATCTGGCGCGGCTGGAGCGGGCGATCGCCAGCTTCATGCTGGATACGCACACGCAGAGATTCGGCTACACCGAAGTCAGCCCGCCGGTGTTGGTGCGCGACAAGGCGATGTTCGGAACGGGACAGTTGCCGAAGTTTGAGGATGATCTGTTTTCGGCGTATCACGGAATCCGATCTCAGAGCGATTGAGATCGCTGATGAACGCGATTTGAATGCAGCGATATTCGGAAGAGCGAACGACGTCTGCGAGACTTGGAACGGATCCAATCGGATCGATTTTGGCTCATCCCCACCGCCGAAGTTCCGCTGACGAATTATGTCGAGAGGAAATTCTGAACGAAGCGGAACTGCCGTTGCGCATGACCGCCTTCACGCCCTGTTTCCGCGCCGAGGCGGGCGCGGCGGGCAAGGACACCCGCGGCATGATCCGCATGCATCAATTCTCCAAGGTCGAGCTGGTCTCGATCACCACGCCGGAACAATCGGCGTCCGAACATGAACGCATGACCGATGCGGCCCAGGAAATCCTCAAGAAGCTCGATCTCGCCCATCGGGTGGTGACGCTCTGCACCGGCGACATGGGGTTTTCCGCCGCAGAAGACCTATGACATCGAAGTCTGGCTGCCCGGCCAGAACGCCTATCGCGAGATTTCCTCCTGCTCCAATTGCGGCGCCTTCCAGGCGCGGCGCATGAACACGCGCTATCGCGGCTCGGACGGCAAAGTGAAAGGCTCCGGTTCACACCCTGAACGGCTCGGGCCTGGCGGTGGGGCGCACCCTGGTCGCCATTCTGGAAAATTACCAGCAGCCGGACGGCAGCGTCGCAATTCCGTCGGCGTTGCAGGCTTACATGGGCGGCAAGACCGTTATCGCGAAGCCCTGATGCGCATCCTTGTCACCAATGACGACGGCATCCACGCGCCGGGTCTTGCCGTCGCGGAAAAGATCGCCCGCGCGCTCTCCGACGATGTCTGGGTGGTCGCGCCGGAGACCGAGCAATCGGGCGCCTCCCATTCGCTGACCCTCACCATGCCGCTGCGCCTGCGCACCATCGGCGAACGCCGCTTTGCCGTCACCGGCACGCCCACCGATTGCGTGATGATGTCCTGCCTGCATCTCCTGAAAGAGAAGCCGCCGCAACTGATCCTCTCCGGCGTCAATTGGGGCTCCAATCTCGCCGACGACGTCACCTATTCCGGCACCATCGCCGGCGCGATGGAAGGCTGCGCGCTGGGCATTCCCTCCGTGGCCCTGTCGCAGGCGGGCGACGAGGAGACGCGGGAAAATATCGACTGGTCGCCCGGCGAAGTGCATGGCCCGGATTTGCTGCGGCAGTTGCTCGCGGCGGGCTGGCCGGACGGCACCCTGATGAACATCAATTTTCCGCCCGGACCGGCGGCGGAGGTGAAAGGCTGGGCCCTGGTGCCGCAGGGCCGCTACGACCTGCAATCCACCGAGATCGAGGAGCGCCGCGATGCCCGCAACCGCGCCTATTACTGGATCGGACTGCGCCGCCGCCGCGCCTCTCCGCCCGAAAACAGCGATCTGGGCGCGGTCTATGGCGGCAAGATTTCGGTAACGCCGTTGCACATGAACCTCACCGAGACGGTGCTTCTGAAAAAACTCCGGGAAAAGCTGGGGCAAAAATAAACGCCCCGTTAAGGGGGAACTTCGGCGTCCGCCACAGGGTTAAATCCTTTTTCATTCTTAACGCCGATGATCCGTTTCGAGACATCATGCAGAAGGCATGAGAATGGCCCTGAAGAAAATCGCACTGGCCGCGCTTTTTTGCGCGCCCCTGCTGGCGGCCTGCACCGAAAGCCCCGAAACCACGTTCGACTGGGGCGTCAACGATCGGCTTCCCGCCCATCACCTGGCGCGCAACGAGGTGACGCGAAGCGAATTGCCGCGCGTCTATCAGGGCGGCGAATATGCCGTGCCCGCGCCCAAGCCCCGGCCCAATTATCAGGCGCGCGCGGCCGATCCGGTCTACCAGGCGCCGCGCGCCGACACCGGCAATGCGCCGGCCTTCGTCTGGCCGGTCTCCGGCAACGTGATCTCGAATTTCGGCGCCGCCAGCAATGGCGAGCGCAATGACGGCATCAATATCGCGACCCCGATGGGTACGCCCATCCATGCCGCCGCCGGCGGCACCGTCACCTATTCCGGCAATGAGTTGAAGGACTATGGCAATCTCGTCCTCATCAAGCATGAGGACGGCTACGTCACCGCTTACGCCCATGCCGACCGGCTGCTGGTCAATCGCGGAGACTATGTGACCAAGGGCCAAGTGATCGGCTATTCCGGCGCCACCGGCGACGTCAACTCACCGCAGCTGCACTTCGAAATCCGCCACGACACGCAGCCGGTCAACCCGCAGGCCGTTGCTTGATGGCGCGCAACTCCTGATCTCCACGATCTCACTTGCCATTTATCTTGGTCGCACGGCCGGACGGAAAACCGCTTCGCACTTTTCCTGGCCGATGCTCCCTGCTGATGGCGCGCAACTCCTGATCTCCACACTTGCCATTTATCTTGGTCGCACGGCCGGATCGAAAACCGTTCCGCTTCGCTTCACACTTTTCCTGGTCGATGCCCACTCCTAAATTCGCGCGCCCAGTTCACCCGCGAGATCCTGAATAAATTGCCAGGCCACGCGGCCGGAACGCGCGCCGCGGCCCATCGCCCAGGCGAGCGCCTTGGCGCGCAGCGCGTCCGGCTTGATCTTGAGGCGATAATGGCCGGCATAGGCTTCCACCATCCCCAGATAATCGTCCTGGCTGCAATTGTGAAAACCCAGCCATAGGCCGAAGCGGTCCGACAGCGAGACTTTCTCTTCCACCGCTTCGCCGGGATTGATGGCGGTGGCGCGCTCATTGTCCACCAGATCGCGCGGCATCAGATGGCGGCGGTTCGAGGTGGCGTAGAACAGGACATTGCCCGGCCGGCCCTCGATGCCGCCTTCCAAGGCCGCCTTCAGCGATTTGTAGCTGGTGTCGTCCTTGTCGAAGGAAAGATCATCGCAGAACAGAAGAAATCGGCGCTTGTCGGCGCGCAACAGGCGCAACAATTGCGGCAGGGTGGCGATGTCCTCGCGATGGACTTCGATGAGGACGAGGGCCCCTTTGCGGCCTTCATTGACCTTGGCATGCACCGCCTTGACCAGCGAGCTTTTGCCCATGCCGCGCGCGCCCCACAGCAGCGCATTGTTGGCGGGCAGGCCGTCGGCGAAACGGCGGGTGTTGGCGGTGAGCGTCTCGCGCTGGCTTTCGATTGCCTTGAGCAGCGAAATCTCGATGCTGGCGACATGGGGGACGGGCGTCAGCATCCCCAAATGGGGCTCCCACACAAAGGCGGTGCCGCGTTCGGCAAGCCGGGCCGGAACGGGCGCGGGCGCCAGCCGTTCCAGGGCGGCGGCGATGCGGCCGGCCGGGCCAGGGTCCGCCGGAGCCGACGGCTTTGCGCGCTTTTTCATCCTCTAAGCCCTTGTTTTTCCACAGTTGCAAACAGGGACGCCGCCGCTATAGTCCGCGCGCGCCCGCGCCTTATTTGAAAGATCTTCCACCCATGAACATGTCCGATCCGACGTTCCAGACTTTGACGCTGATCGTGCCGATGGCGTTGATCTTTTACTTCCTTCTCTGGCGCCCGCAACAGCAGCGCGCCAAGCAATTGCGCCAGCAGATCGATGGCCTGCGCCGCGGCGACACGGTGGTGACGGCGGGCATCCTGGGCCGGGTGGTCAAGGCCTCGAACGCAGAGGATCCCGAAATCCTGGTCGAGATCGCCGACAATGTGCAGGTCAAGATGCTGAAGGCGGCGATCAGCGACGTGCGGCCAAAGGCGCAAAGCGCGGAAGAGAAGAACTGACGTGCTGCAAGTTTCTCCCTGGACGCGCATCGTCACGCTTCTCATCGTGCTGGGAGGCATGCTCCTGGCGCTGCCCAACGCGCTGCCCGAAAAAATCCTGCAACCGGTTTCCTTCCTGGCTGCCCAGCAGCAGCGTGAGCCTGGGCCTGGACCTGCAAGGCGGCTCCTATCTGCTGCTCGAAGTCCAGCTCGATCAGGTGCAGAAGGACAAGGCCGAGGCGATGATCGGCGATATCCGCGCCGCTTTCCGCAAGGCCCATATCGGCTATACCGATCTGGGCGCCAAAGGCGACACCGTCACGGTGAAGGTCAGTGAGGCGGCACAGTACGACCAGGCCAAGAAGCTGGTCGGCGACCTCAATCCCAACATGAGCAGCTCGGTTCTCTCGGTGGGCGCCAAGCAATATGACATGGCCGAACCCGGCAACGGCGTCGTGACCTTGCACATGACGGACGCCTACAAGACCCAGACCCAGCAGCAGATCCTCGAACAATCCATCGAAGTGGTGCGCCGGCGCATCGACGAAATGGGCACCCGCGAGCCCACCATCGAGCGCCAGGGCGAAGACCGCATCCTGGTGCAGGTGCCGGGCCTGCAGGATCCCGACCGTCTGAAGACCATCCTGGGCAAGACCGCCAAGATGAGCTTCCAGCTGGTGGACGAGGCCGCCGATCCGACGGCGCGCACCGCGCCCATCGGCGACGACATCCTGCCGCAGATGAGCGACAATCCCAATCTGCATCTGCCCCCGATCGTGGTGCAGCGCCGGGTGATGGTATCGGGCGATCGTCTCACGGGCGCCAGCCAGAGCGTCGATTCGCGGACCAACCAGCCCGTCGTTGCGTTCCGTTTCGATAGTGTCGGCGCGCGCGAGTTCGGTGATGTCACCAAGGAGAATGTCGGTCACCGCTTCGCCATCGTGCTGGACAAGCAGGTGATCTCCGCGCCGGTGATCCAGGAGCCCATCCTGGGCGGCTCGGGCCAGATCACCGGCAATTACACATTCGAGACCGCCAACAATCTCGCCATCCTGCTGCGGGCAGGCGCGCTTCCGGCGCCGCTCAAGATTCTCGAGGAACGCACTGTCGGCGCCGAGTTGGGCGCGGATTCCGTCAAGGCCGGCCGCTACTCGGCGATGGCGGGCCTGGTGATGGTCGCGGCCTTCATGATCCTGCGCTACGGCCTGTTCGGCGTCTTCGCCGACATCGCGCTCACCTTGAATGTCGTGCTGCTGCTGGCGGCGCTCACGGCCTTCGGCGCCACGCTGACCTTGCCCGGCATCGCCGGCATCGTGCTCACCATGGGCATGGCGGTGGACGCCAACGTCCTGATCTATGAACGCATCCGGGAAGAGCAGCGCAACGGCCGCTCCATGCTGGCCTCCATCGACACCGGCTTCCGCCGCGCCATGGCGACCATCATCGACGCCAACATGACCCATCTGATCGCCTCGCTGATCCTGTTCCAGCTGGGCTCCGGCCCGGTGAAGGGCTTCGCCGTCACCCTGGGGGTGGGCATCATCACCTCCTTCTTCACGGCGGTGATGGTGACGCGGCTGATCGTGATCGCCTGGCTCAACATGGCCCGGCCAAGGAAGCTGGCGATCTAATTTTAGGGTTATTCGCCGCTCGAAACTCCGCGCCGAAACGCCTAACATCCCCGGCAGGACTCAATTCGGGGAGAGGCCATGGCCGCTTTTTTGGGAAATCTTCGCAATGTGACGATCGCCAGCTTCGTGCTCGCGCTGCTGCTGGTCGGGCTTTATGCCTATCTTCAGGGCTTCGATGGCCCGACCTTCGAGCTGTTCACCCTGCGCTGGCTGCACATCGTCTGCGGCGTGATGTGGATCGGGCTGCTCTGGTATTTCAATTTCGTCGCCACCCCGACCATGCCGAAAATCCCGGACGAGCTGAAGCCGGCCCTGGGCCGCTACATCACGCCGGCCGCGCTGTGGTGGTTCCGCTGGGGCGCCATGGGCACGATCTTTTTCGGCATCGTGCTGGCGTTGCGCAACAATTACCTGATCGAAGCCTATACGCTGGATCTCAGCCAGGGCATGGCCGGCTATCCGGTGGTGCCGAAATATCTCGCCATCGGCATCGGCATGTGGCTGGGCACGATCATGTGGTTCAATGTCTGGTTCGTGATCTGGCCCAATCAGCAGAAGGCCCTCAACATCGGCGGCAAATATTCCGATCTGGCGGCACCCGACAAGGCCGCCGCCGCCAGGACCGCCGGCCAGTACAGCCGCATCAACACGCTGCTTTCCATTCCCATGCTGTTCAGCATGGTGGCGGCAGGGCATCTTTACTGAAGCGCGGCCCGGATGATTTGGGGAACCGCCCGCCGACGCGGGCGGTTCTTTTTTGATGGACAGCATGCTCGCCGCCCGACTGGCCCAGACGGTGCGCGGCGCCGATCCAGACCGCTATTTCGCGACCCTGTTCGCGCCGGCCCATCACCGGCCCTATCTCTACGCGCTCTATGCCTTCAACCATGAAGTGGCGCATGTGGCCGAAAGCGTGCGCGAGCCCATGCTGGGCGCCATCCGGCTGGAATGGTGGCGCGAGACGGTCGAGGGCGCGGCCAAGGGAATGCCGCGCAATCACGACGTGGCGCGCGGGCTGGCGGCGCTGTTCGCCGAGCGCCAACTGCCCTTGGCCGGCTTCGAAGCGATCATCGCGGCCCGGGCCTTCGATTCCAGCGCCGAGCATTTCGCGGATTTCGCGGCCCTGGAAACCTATCTCGATGCCGGCGGCGGCACCTTGATGCGGCTGGCGGCGCTGATACTGGGCGGAGATCCGCGCCTGATGGGCGAGGCGGCGCTGGCCTATGGCCTCACCGGGCTGCTGCGCTCGCTGCCGTTCCACAATCGCCGGCACAAGCTGTATCTGCCCCTCGATCTTCTGGCGGCTTTGGCCCTGACGCCGGACGAGTTCTTCGTGCTGGAAAACGATCCCCGCATCGGCGCGGCCATTCGCCAGACGGCATTGCGCGCCCGCGACCACTTCCTGGCCGCGCGCAAGGGACCGCGTCCCCGCGCCGCCTTGGCGGCGATGCTGCCGGCGGCTCTGGTGCCGGTCTATCTGAAGCGGCTGGGCCGCGATGTGCCGATCCACCGGCGGCAAATGGCCTTGCTGGCTGCCGCGGTGAAACAGCGCCTATGACGCGTCCGCGCGCTTGGATTTCACTTCGCCGTGCAGGATGCGGCGATAGTCCTTGAGCTGCTGCTGCGCGGCGCGGAAGGCGCCGTCCAGAACGGCATAGGCGTCTTTCTCGGACGGCGCATTTTCGCCGCGCGCCAGTTCGCGGCTGACCACGATCTCGCGTCCGGGCACGCGCAGCACGACATGCACGTCCGGCGCGTTGCTTCCCACCCGATGGCTCTTGTGCGGCATCTCGATCACCACCCGGCAGCCGATGATGTGGTCGTGGAACTGTTCGAGTTTGGCGACGCGCTCACGCACGGCGGCTTTCAGCGTCTCCGACGAGTCCATGTTGTGGAAGGAAAGTTCGAGAGGGGTATCCATGGTGTTTCCGATTGGTTGCTCTTACAGAACGCCCGCGATCATACCCGGTTTTCCCTTCAACTCCCTTTATTTAGCCACTGCGAAAGGTCGGCCAGGGCCCGTTCGCTCATCGCCTGTTTGCGGTCCTTGCCCTTGATCTTGTTGCCGGGCGGCAATGGCGGGAACAGCCCGAAATTGACATTCATGGGCTGGAACGTCTTGGCATCCGCACCGCCGGTGATGTGCGACAGCAGCGCGCCGAAAGCGGTGGTCACCGGCGGCGGCGGGGCCGCGACGCCCTTGGCTTCCGCCGCCGCGAAGCGGCCCGCCAGAAGACCGATCGCGGCGCTTTCGACATAGCCTTCCACGCCGGTGACCTGTCCGGCGAAGCGGATATGGGGCCGCGATTTCAGCCGCAATTCGCCATCCAGCAGGCGGGGCGCGTTGATGAAGGTGTTGCGATGCAGGCCGCCCAGACGGGCGAATTCGGCCCGCTCGAGTCCCGGAATGGTGCGGAAGATGCGCACCTGTTCGCCATGTTTGAGCTTGGTCTGGAAGCCCACCATGTTCCACAGGCTGCCCAGAGCATTGTCCTGGCGCAATTGCACCACGGCATAGGGTTGTGCGGCGGTGCGCGGATCGCGCAGCCCCACCGGCTTCATGGGGCCGAAGCGCAGCGTGTCTTCGCCGCGAGCCGCCATCACCTCGATGGGCAGGCAGGCTTCGAAATAGGGCGTGGATTTTTCCCAGTCCTTGAAATCGGTCTTTTCGCCCTCGAGCAAGGCCGTCACGAAGCCGCGATACTGCTCTTGGTTGAGCGGCAGGTTGATGTAATCGGCATCGCCGCCGCCGGGCCCCTTCTTGTCATAGCGCGACTGGAACCAGGCGATTCCGAAATCGATGCGAATCGTGATGGACGATGGGGGCGATGGCGTCGAAGAAGGCGAGATGTTCCTGGCCGGCGGCTTCGGCGATCGAGGCGCTCAATCCTTCCGAGGTGAGGGGGCCCGTGGCCACGATCACAAGTCCCCAATCGGCAGGCGGCAGAGCGGTTACTTCCTCCCGCACGATGCGCACCCGGGGATGCGCGGCCAGTGCCGCAGTCACCCCTTGCGAGAAGCCTTCGCGGTCCACCGCCAGGGCGCCGCCCGCCGGCAGCTTGTGGCGGTCGGCCATGCGCATGACCAGCGAGCCCGAGCGGCGCATTTCCTCATGCAGCAGGCCCACGGCATTGTTCATGGCGTCGTCGGAGCGGAAGGAATTGGAGCAGACCAGTTCCGCCAGCCCGTCGCTCTGGTGCGCGAAAGTGCCGCGAACCGGCCGCATTTCGTGCAGCGTCACGTCCAGTCCGGCTTCCGCCGCCGCCCAGGCCGCCTCCGACCCGGCCAGCCCGCCGCCAATGATGTGAAACCCGGTCATGGGCGGAGGCTTTAGCAGGCCGTGGCTTGCGAGGGAAAGGCGGCCGGGAGCGGGACGGCCGGCGTGCCGAATTGCCCCTATTCCGCGGTCATCGCGTGGTTTTTCGATGATACCGGGAATTAAGACAGGGGTGCGAATATGTCCCCGCAAAAATCCGTTTTTGTTGTCCTGCTCCTGCTGACAGGAACGGAGAAGCCCGCCATTATGGCGGCGTAACGAGAGAGCGACATGGCTGACGACGATAAAGGATCCAATTATGTTCGCCTGGCGGTGGGCGCTGGCGTTCTGGCCGTGGCCGCCGTCGGTCTGGCGGTATTCGTTCCCCGCCGGCGCTGGGTCGCGATGGCGGAGCCGTTCCGGTCGGTGCTCAAATCGCCCGCGGCCCTGGCGATGACGGCCTGGGCGGTCGGGTTGTGGAACGAGGCAACCAAGTCCGGCCCGCCTGTGTTCGACGATATGCGCCCGTTTGACGAATTCTGAAGAGCGTCGGCGCCGCCGTCGTCACGAAGGGCTGAGATGACGAAAATCCCTGTCCTGGACACGATCCGCGCTGCCTATCGGTTCACCTTCACCCATCTGGGCGCGATCATCGGCCTGATCTGGCTGCCCATGATCATGGCCACCGTGATCGGCTTTTTCGTGTTGCAGCGTTTTTTCGCGGCGCTGGCCGATGCTTTCGCCTCGAACAATTTTGCCCTGGTGGGGCCGGCGATGCTGGGGCTGATTTCTTTCATATTTGTCGGGCTTCTGCTGCTGGCGATGATGTCGGTGCCGGTGATGGAACTGGCATTGGGCAGCCGGAAATCGGGCGCGCTGGCGCATTTCGCCTTCGGCGCGGCGGAATGGCGGCTGTTCCGCGCCGGGTTGGGCGTGGCCGGATTTCTTTTCGCCCTGCTGCTGATCGTGAGCATGGCCTCGGCGGCGGTGCTGGGCGTCGGCACGGTCAATGCCAGCCTGATTTCGCTGGTCATATTTTACGTCTGCCTGATTTTCTTCGGCCTGCGTTTCGGGTTTCTGCTGCCGGCGGTGGCGGTGGCGGAAGAGGGGCCGGTATTGCCGCGCAGCTGGATGCTGGGGGCGGGAAATTTCTGGCGCATTCTGGGTGTCTTTCTCGCCCTGATCCTGCCGGTGCGGCTGGCGATGATCGTGGCGCAGGCGGCACTGGCGGGTCCCGCCATGCTGACGCCCAAGCTCTTCACCTCGACCGCCATGGTGGCGGCGCAAATTCATGTCGCGAACCAGAATATGCCGATCACGGCGGGGATTTTGTTTCTGGTCGCGCCTTTGCTGCTGGGCTTGATCCTGGGCGCCAGCGCCCATGCCTTCCGCATCCTCAAAGGCGAGGCCGTCTAACGCCGCCGGATTGAACGAGATCTAGCCCACTTTCAGCCTCTTGGCCGGCTCGCGCGCTTTCAGAAGCGGCTTCAGATACTGGCCGGTATAGGAGCGCGCCACCTTCGCCACATCCTCCGGCGTGCCCGAGGCCACGATCTCGCCGCCGCCATCGCCGCCTTCCGGACCGAGATCGATGATCCAGTCGGCGGTCTTGATGACTTCCAGATTATGCTCGATCACCACCACCGTGTTGCCGGCATCGACCAGCTCATGCAGCACTTCCAAAAGCTTCTTCACGTCATGGAAGTGCAGGCCGGTGGTGGGCTCGTCCAGGATGTAGAGCGTGCGGCCGGTGGCGCGGCGCGACAATTCCTTGGAGAGCTTGACGCGCTGCGCCTCGCCGCCGGAAAGCGTCGTCGCCTGCTGGCCGATGGAGATGTAGCCCAGGCCGACGCGCTTCAGCGTTTCCAGCTTTTCGGCGATCGACGGCACCGCCTTGAACAGGTCCGCGCCCGCCTCCACCGTCATGTCCAGCACATCGGCGATGGAATGATCGCGGAATTTCACTTCCAGGGTTTCGCGATTGTAGCGCTTGCCGCTGCAGACGTCGCACTGGACATAGACGTCGGGCAGGAAGTGCATCTCGATCTGGATGACGCCGTCGCCCTGGCAGGCCTCGCAGCGCCCGCCCTTGACGTTGAAGCTGAAGCGTCCCGGCGCGTAGCCGCGCGCCTTGGATTCCGGCAGCTCGGCGAACCAGTCGCGGATCGGCGTGAAGGCGCCGGTATAGGTCGCCGGATTCGAGCGCGGCGTGCGGCCGATGGGCGACTGGTCGATGTCGATCACCTTGTCGAGGAATTCCAGGCCCTCGATCCGGTCGTGCGGCGCGGGATGTTCGCGGGACTGGGAGAGTTTGCGGGACGCGGCCTTGAACAGGGTCTCGATGGTCAAGGTCGATTTGCCGCCGCCCGAAACGCCGGTGACGCAGGTGAACGTGCCCAGCGGAAACGCCGCCGTGACGTTCTTCAGATTGTTGCCGCGCGCGCCGACCACCTTCAGCCAGCGATTGTGAATCGCCTTGCGGCGGGTGGCGGGGATGGGAATGTTCTCCAGGCCGTTGAGATATTTTCCGGTGAGGCTCTTCTTGTTGGCCATGATGTCGGCCGGGGTGCCTTCGGCGATGATATGGCCGCCATGCACGCCGGCGCCCGGACCCATGTCGATGACATGATCGGCGGTGCGGATGGCCTCCTCGTCATGCTCCACCACCAGCACGGTGTTGCCCATGTCGCGCAGGCCCTTGAGGCTGTCGAGCAGCTTGGCATTGTCGCGCTGGTGCAGTCCGATGGAAGGCTCGTCCAGGACATAGAGAACGCCGGTCAGTCCCGAGCCGATCTGCGACGCCAGCCGGATGCGCTGGCTTTCGCCGCCGGACAGGGTGCCGGAGGCGCGCGCCAGGGTGAGATAATCCAGCCCCACATTGTTGAGGAATTTCAGCCGCGCCCGGATTTCCTTGAGGATGCGGCGGCGATTTCCTGCTGCTGCTTGGTCAGTTTCTTGTCGATGTCGCGGAACCAGCTGTCGGCGTCGCGGATCGATTGCTCGCAGACCTGGCCGACATGCAGTCCGCCGATCTTGACCGCCAGCGCTTCCGGCTTCAGGCGATAGCCGTTGCAGACTTCGCAAGGCGCTTCCGCCTGGAAGCGTTCCAGATCCTCCTTCACCCAGGAGCTGTCTGTTTCGCTGTGGCGGCGTTCCATGTTGGGGATGACGCCCTCGAATTCCTTCTTGGTCTCGTAGCGCCGCGCGCCGTCGTCATAGACGAAGCGGATCACTTCGTCGCCCGAGCCGTGCAGGATGGCGTCGCGGGCCTTTTTGGGCAGGTCCTCCCAGGGATCGTTCATCGAGATTTTGTAGTGCCGTGCCAGGGCCTCCAAGGTCTGAAGATAGTAAGGCGAGGAAGACTTGGCCCAGGGCGCGATCGCGCCTTTCTTGAGGCTTAGGCTCTCGTCCGGCACCACCAGTGCCTCGTCGAAATAATTCTGCACGCCAAGCCCGTCGCATTGCGGGCAGGCGCCATGGGGATTGTTGAAGCTGAACAGGCGCGGCTCGATCTCCGAAATGGTGAAGCCGGACACCGGGCAGGCGAATTTCGACGACAGCATCAGTTGCCGGGCGCTGCCGTCCTTTTCCTTTTCGTCGGCGAATTCGACCAGCAGCAATCCGTCGGCCAGACCCAGCGCGGTTTCGATGGAATCGGGCAGCCGGTTGCCGATATCCGGCTTGACCACGATGCGGTCGACCACGATCTCGATATCGTGCTTGAGCTTCTTGTCCAGGGCCGGGTATCGCGCCGAGTTCGTAATATTTTCCGTCCACCTTGGCGCGCTGGAAGCCCTTCTTCTGCAGCTCGGCGAATTCCTTGCGGTATTCGCCCTTGCGGCCGCGCACGATCGGCGCCAGCAGGTAAAGCCGGGTGCCTTCGGGCAGCGCCAGGATGCGGTCCGCCATCTGGCTGACGGTCTGGCTTTCGATGGGAAGGCCGGTGGCGGGCGAATAGGGCACGCCCACCCGCGCGAACAACAGGCGCAGATAGTCGTAGATCTCGGTGACGGTGCCCACCGTCGAGCGCGGATTCTTGGAAGTGGTTTTCTGCTCGATGGAAATGGCCGGCGACAGGCCCTCGATGTGATCCACATCCGGCTTTTGCATCAGCTCCAGGAACTGGCGCGCATAGGCCGAGAGCGATTCCACATAGCGGCGCTGGCCCTCGGCATAGATCGTGTCGAAGGCGAGGGAGGATTTGCCCGAACCCGACAGGCCGGTCAGCACCGTCAGCGTGTCGCGCGGAATCTCGACATCGACATTCTTGAGATTGTGCTCGCGGGCGCCGCGGATGGAGATGTTCTTCAGCATCAGGTCGATCTTTTCGCTTTCAGGCGGTCGAAATTGTGTGTCGGAGGGGCCGCGTCCGGCTCGGCGGGAGGGCGCGGGGGGACTTCACCAGCACCCATATAGGAAGCAAATGCGAAAGTGCCAGGCAGGGAACCTGGACGGGTCGGACCGGCCGGCGATGGGATCGGGAGATCGGACATTGTTGGGGATTGACTTGAGTCGAATGGGAACATAATAGGAACAAACACACTATGCGCAATGCATAGTTCGGCCGGGGAGCCTAAGGTTCGCCCCTCAATCGCAGCGAGGCAAGCGTCATGGCGGGAAGCGTCAACAAGGTGATTCTGGTGGGCAATCTGGGCAAGGATCCGGAAGTGCGCCGCATGACCTCCGGCGAGCCGGTGGTAAACCTGTCGGTCGCCACTTCGGACACCTGGCGCGACAAGGCCAGCGGCGAGAAGAAAGAGCGCACCGAATGGCACCGGGTGGTGATCTTCAACGAGAATTTGGCCAAGGTGGCGGAGCAGTATTTGCGCAAGGGCTCCAAGGTCTATCTCGAGGGCTCGCTGCAGACCCGCAAATGGACCGACAAGGATGGGGTGGAGAAATACTCCACCGAAGTGGTGCTGCAGCGGTTCAACGGCACCCTGGTCATGCTGGACGGCCGCGGCGAAGGCGGCGGTGGGCGCGAGCGCGTGGGCGCCAGCGAAGCGCCGGCGGCCTTCCAGCGCGACGAGATGGATGACGAGATTCCCTTCTAGCCTGCTCTTCCCGGTCTTCCTGGCGGCATGCGCCGGCTCCTCCGGCGTTCCGGCAACCGGCATTGTCGAGCCCGAAATCGCCGCGGCCTATGTCCCGCTGCACGGGGGAAATTTCCTGTCCCACGCCGACGGGGCGGGGGTTGCCATAGCGCCCGGAATAGCCGCTACCAACGGCCATAACCGCAATCTGCTGGCGCCTGACGCGGTGATCGGGGAGGCGAGGGATTACGATCTCCTGTTTTTCCACGACAGTCACAGGACCGCTACGGCGACCGCGGAGCCCCGGATCGGGGACGCCGGTCACAGCCTATGGCCAGGGCCTGAACGGCGGATTGCGCCTCGCCCATGGCGTTGTGCGGGCCATCCAAAGCTGTTCCGGCTGCGCCGTGCCGGCCTATTTCACCTTTGCCGGCGATGCGGGGCCGGGCTTTTCCGGCGGCCCCGTTTTGGACCTGTCCGGGCGGCTGGTCGGCATTGTTTTCGGCTACAAGGACCGGGGCCGGGAACGGCTGATTTACGCCTATCCCATGAGCCGGGTCGATGCCGAGCTTTCCGCGCTGCCGAAAGCGACAAAATAGCAAGGCAAATCAGGTACTTTTCGGGAACGGAATCATTGGCCTCGCAGCCGCAAAACTGCTAGGAATTCACGCTCTTTCGCGCGCCTTGCGGACGCGTGGATTTTGGGTTGACGCGCGATCATTCGGAAATCGGTTCCCACGCATTTCCGGATCGCGTTTTAGAGGTTCATTTTGAGCGACACGTCCGATACCGAAGCGCCGCCGCCGGGCGCGCCTGAAAGCGGCATGCCGATCGCCCCGATCGCGATCGAGGATGAGCTGAAGAAATCCTATCTCGATTACGCCATGAGCGTGATCGTGAGCCGCGCGCTGCCCGATGCGCGCGACGGTCTGAAGCCCGTGCATCGCCGCATCCTCTATTCGATGCACGAGAATGGCCGCGACTGGAACAAGCCCTATCGCAAATCCGCCCTGATCGTCGGCGACGTGATGGGTAAATACCATCCCCACGGCGACCAATCGATCTACGACGCGCTGGTGCGCATGGCGCAGGATTTTTCCATGCGCGTGCCGCTGATCGATGGGCAGGGCAATTTCGGCTCGGTGGACGGCGATCCGCCGGCGGCGATGCGCTACACCGAGGCGCGCCGCGCCAAGGTCGCCCATGCCCTGACCGAGGACATCGACAAGGACACGGTCGAATTCCAGGACAATTACGACGGCTCGCGAGCGCGAGCCCATCGGTGCTGCCGGCGCGCTTTCCCAATCTGCTGGTCAACGGTGCCTCCGGCATCGCGGTCGGCATGGCGACCAACATGCCGCCGCACAATCTGGGCGAAGTGATCGACGCCTGCCTCGCCTATATCGACGATCCGTCCATCAATCTGGAAGCCCTGACCGAGATCGTGCCGGGTCCGGATTTCCCCACCGGCGGCCTGATCATCGGCAAGCAGGCGGCGCGCGGCGCGCTGGCGCGGGGCCGCGGCTCGATCCTGATGCGGGCGCGCTGCACGGTCGAGGAAATCCGCAAGGACCGCGAAGCCATCATCGTCACCGAAATCCCCTATCAGGTGAACAAGGCGCTGCTGCAGGAGCGCATCGCCGAACTGGTGCGCGACAAGCGGGTCGAAGGCATTGCCGACATCCGCGACGAAAGCGACCGCCACGGCATGCGCGTGGTGATCGAACTGAAGCGCGACGCCTCGGCGCGAGGTGGTGCTGAACCAGCTCTATCGCTACTCCGAGCTGCAGACCAGCTTCGGCGTCAACATGCTGGCGCTTGAATGACGGCCGTCCGGTTCAAATGAACCTGAAGGAGCTGTTGGCGGCCTTTGTCGCCTTCCGCGAGGACGTGGTCACCCGGCGCAGCAAGCTTCGAACTCACCAAGGCGCGCGACCGCGGCCATATCCTGGTCGGTCTGGCGGTGGCCGTGGCCAATATCGACGAAGTGATCCGGCTGATCCGCGCCGCGCCCGATGCCGGCACCGCGCGCGAGCAATTGATGACGCGACCCTGGCCCGCCAAGGATGTCGGGCCGCTGGTGGCGCTCATCGCCGATCCGCGCCACAAGGTGGCGGCCGACGGCACCATTCACCTGACGGAAGAACAGGCCAAGGCGATCCTCGATCTGCGCCTGCAACGCCTGACCGCGCTCGGCCGCGACGAAATCGCCGACGAGGTCGACAAGCTGGGCGAGGCGATCAAGGATTATCTCGACATTCTGTCCTCGCGCGCGCGCGTGATGCAGATCATCACCGGCGAGCTCAAGGCAATCCGGGACGAATTCGCCACGCCGCGCAAGACCGAGCTGATCGACGCCGATGTCGAGATCGAGGACGAGGCGCTGATCGAGCGCGAGGACGTGGCGGTCACCGTCACCCATGCCGGCTACATCAAGCGCACGCCCTTGGCCGAATATCGCGTCCAGGGCCGCGGCGGCAAAGGCCGCTCCGGCATGGCGACGCGGGACGAGGATTTCGTCACCAATCTGTTCGTCGCCTCCACCCATGCGCCGATGCTGTTCTTCTCCTCCACCGGCATGGTCTACAAGCTCAAGGTCTGGCGGCTGCCGGAGGCGCGCATCGCGGGCAAGGGCAAGGCGATGGTCAATCTCCTGCCCCTGTCCGAAGGCGAGCGCATCACCGCCATCCTGGCGTTGCCCGAGAATGAGGGCGAATGGGACAAGCTGAACGTCGTCTTCGCCACCAAATCCGGTGACGTGCGGCGCAACGCCCTGTCCGATTTCGTGCAGGTCAACAAATCCGGCAAGATCGCCATGAAGCTGGAGCCCGGCGACGGCATCGTCGGCGTCGCCACCTGCACCGAGCAGGATGATTTCCTGCTGACCACGCGGGCGGGCAAGTGCATTCGCTTCCCGGTTTCCGATGTCCGCGTCTTCAAGGGACGCGATTCCACCGGCGTGCGGGGCATCAAGCTTACCGGCGATGACGAAATTGTCAGCCTGTCCTTGCTCTATCATTCCGATGCCAGCAGCGCCGAGGCCCGCGCCTATCTGAAACAGGCCAATGCCGCGCGCCGTGCCGCGGGCGGCGAAGAGGACGCCCAGGTGGAAGAGGCTCCGGACGCGGAAGAAGGCGTGGAAGAGGCGACCTTGACGTCCGAGCGTTATGCGCAGCTTGGTGCGCGGGAGCAATTCATCCTTGCGGTTTCGGCCAATGGCTTCGGCAAGCGCAGCAGCTCCTACGAATACCGGGTCACCGGCCGCGGCGGTTCGGGCATCGTGGCCATCGGCATGGGCAAGAAGAACGCCGCCGTCATCGGAGCCTTCCCGGTGGAAGAAAGCGACGACCTGATGCTGATCTCGGACCGGGGCCAGACCATCCGCGTGGCGGTGGGTGGCATTTCCATTCAGGGCCGCGCCGCCCAGGGCGTGACCGTGTTCCGGCTGGATGAAGGCGAACGCTGCGTATCGGTCGAACGCATCGCCGATGTCGGCGGCGGCGAATGACGGCTAAGCAGCGTACCGGCCTTTATCCCGGGACGTTCGATCCGGTCACGCTTGGTCATCTCGACATCGTCAAGCGGGCGGTGAAGCTGGTGGATCACCTGGTGATCGGGGTCGCCACCGGCACCGACAAGGCTCCGTTGTTCTCGCTCGAGGAGCGGGTGGAGATGTGGCGCCATGAAGCGGCAGTGCTCGCCAAGGACGGCACGACAATCGACGTGCAATCCTACGCAATACCTTGCTGGTCGACTTTGCGCGCAAGCTCGGTGCCGCCGTGATCGTGCGCGGCCTGCGCGCCGTGTCGGACTTCGAATATGAATTCCAGATGGTGGCGATGAACCAGCGTCTCAACCCGAGATCGAGACCGTCTTCCTGATGGCCGATCCGCGCCACCAGGCGATCGCCTCGCGTCTGGTCAAGGAAATCGCCATCCTGGGCGGCGATGTCACGCCCTTCACCACCCCTGCTGTCGCAGAGGCACTCGTTAAACGTTGCAAGGAACGGAAGTGATGGCACGCGATCCCGAAAATACCCTCATCCTGGACCTCAAGAGCGGACCGGTCGTGATCGCGCTGCGTCCGGATCTGGCGCCCGGTCATGTCGCGCGCGTCAAGGAACTGACGCGCAAGGGCTTCTATGACGGGGTGGTATTCCACCGCGTCATTCCCGGCTTCATGGCCCAGACCGGCGATCCCACCGGCACGGGAGCGGGCGGCTCGGATCTGCCCGATCTCAAGGCGGAATTTTCAGGCGAGAAGCATAAGCGCGGCACGGTCTCGGCGGCGCGGACCGCCAATCCCAACAGCGCCAACAGCCAGTTCTTCATCTGCTTCGACGAGGCGCCGTGGCTCGATCGGCAATATTCGGTGTGGGGCGAGGTGGTGGAGGGCATGGACCATGTCGACGCCATCAAGAAGGGCGGCGAGCACAACAATGGCGCCATCTCGGGAGAGCCGGACAATATCCTGAAAGCGCGCATCGAGGCAGATGCAAGCTGACGCGGCGGTAAATTGCGGCCCGCTCAGTAGGCGGTGCGGTGAAACGGCGTGCTGACCGCGGTAATGAATAAGATGCGGGCATCCAGGGCCAGGGACCAGTTTTCGATATATTCCAGATCGCGCGCGATTCGTTCCTCCATGTGGGGAATGTCGCGCACTTCGCCGCGAAAGCCGTTAATCTGCGCCAGGCCGGTGATGCCGGGCTTGCAGTAAAAACGCAGCACGTAACTCGGCACCGTTTGCGAATAATATTGATCATGCGCGACCGCGTGCGGGCGTGGACCCACCAACGACATCTCGCCTTTCATCACATTGAGCAGTTGCGGAAGCTCGTCGATGCTGAACCGGCGCAGAAAGCGGCCCACGAAAGTCGTGCGGAAATCATTGCGTGTCGCCTGCGTGACGTTGGCGCCGTCTTCCAGCACATGCATGGTGCGGAACTTGTAAATCACGAACGTCTTGCCGTCCCGGCCCGACCGGCGCTGGCGAAACAAGATGGGACCTCTGGTTTCCATCACGATCGCCAGCGCGATCAATGACAGAAATGGCAGAAGAAACAGAAATCCCAATGTCGCCCCCAGAAGATCGAGGGCCCTTTTGGATTTGGATTGGCGAATGCGGATGGCGCCATCATAGAAGGCGGCGGCGGGCACTGTTGAAATATTCACGCCCTCCGGTTCATCGACTGACCTGTTGCGGTCCCAGTCGATCTGCTGAGTCAAGTCTGACATTCCGAACTCCGGCAAAACATTGAACCCAGCCAACCAGATTTTTCTACAAGATCGACACGTCTCTCACGGGCAGGATAATGACTCAACACGCCAAAGGTTGCGGCCCAGTCCCAAACGCAAACCAAAAACATCATACGATAGTCTTGACCATATAGGGCTTCTTTAAGGCAGAAAGGAATTGGATTTTTTATGGTTAATGCGACGATAAGGCCAAGGTTCCTGGATGTCCGAGGGTTTGATTCAGTTCGATGGTCGACGTCCCGGCTGGAAGGAAAATCCTGGGGGCATGCGTGGACCGGACTGGCGATGTCGATGTCTCGGCATCGCGTTGACCGATGCGGACGGCGCGGCGGTTTTGTGACAAAAGCCGAAGCGGGTTTGATCTTGTCGAGTGGTCCGCCAGCGGAATGAGGCGAGGGTAAGCCGCGCTATGGCTTGCTGGCGCGCGGCCCATCATAAACTGCAATATTAGGTG
The DNA here is from genome assembly GCA_963769055.1 of uncultured Alphaproteobacteria bacterium. GTDB lineage: Bacteria > Pseudomonadota > Alphaproteobacteria > Micropepsales > Micropepsaceae > Rhizomicrobium. The sequence goes on along the minus strand of CAVYKF010000012.1, from coordinate 14,719 downwards.
AATGGCGTGCCCCGGCACCGGCGCCCTAAAAGCCGTGCAATTCCGTCGGGAGTTTTTCGTGGCCGATGCCATCCCATTCATCGATCTGCAGGCCCAGCGTCGTCGCCTGGGGGAGCCGCTCAATCGCGCCATTGCGGCGGCCGTGGAGGGCGGGCAATGGATCCTGGGGCCGCAGGTGGGCCAACTGGAGCGCGATCTGGCGGCTTGGGCGGGGGTCAAGCACGCCATCGCCTGCGCCAATGGCACGGACGCCCTGCTGCTGGTGCTGCGGGCCTGGGGCGTGGGGCCTGGCGACGCGGTCTTCGTGCCCGCCTTCACCTTTGCCGCCAGCGCCGAGGTGGTCGTGCTGGCGGGGGCCACGCCGGTGTTCGTGGACGTCCTGCCCGATACCTTCAACATGGATCCGGCCAGCCTGGAGGCCGCTATCGCGCTGGTGAAGCGCGAGGGCAGGCTCAAGCCCAGGGTCGTGATGCCGGTGGACCTGTTCGGCCAGCCCGCCGATTATCGCGCGCTGGCGCCGATCGCCGCCCGCGAGGGCCTGAAGCTGTTCTGCGACACCGCCCAGGGTTCGGGGGGCTTCTGGATGGCAAGCGGGCCGGCGCCATCGGGGATGCGGCCGCGACCAGCTTTTTCCCCGCCAAGCCGCTGGGCTGCTATGGCGATGGCGGCGCCTGCTTCACCAATGACGACGAATTGAAGGATTTGCTGCTTTCGATCCGCATGCATGGGCAAGGCAGCGACCGCTACGAGCATGTGCGGATCGGGTTGAATTCGCGGCTCGACACCATCCAGGCGGCGATCCTGATCGAGAAGCTGAAAATCTTTGAAGATGAGATCGAAAAGCGAAACGCCGTCGCCAGGCGTTACAATGACGCTTTCGCGGGGTCGAATTGCGTCATCACCCCGCGGGTGATAGACGGCGCGGTATCGACATGGGCGCAATATACGTTGCAGGTGGAGAACCGCGCCAAATTCCAGGCCGATCTGAAAGCGGTGGGCGTGCCGACCGCGGTCTATTACCCGATCCCGCTGTCCCAACAGAAGGCCTATGCCCATTTTCCCGGCGCGCCTACGCCGGTCAGCGAGAGGCTCTCCGGCAAAGTGGTCAGCCTGCCGATGCATCCCTATCTGAATATTGCTGATCAGGATCGCGTGATTGCCGCTGTGCTGGCCAGCGCGGGCTAGAACGCGCCTTTGCCAGTCGCCACAATCCAGGCCGTCTGGATCAGGATAACGATGTCATACCAGAACGACCAATTCAGAATGTACCATTCGTCGAGGAAGACGCGGCGTTCATAGCTGGTGTCGCTGCGGCCACTGACCTGCCAAAGCCCGGTCATGCCGGGGCGCGTGCGCACATAGAGCTGGGCGGCGGGGCCATAGTGATCTTCCAACTCCTGCGCTACCACGGGACGGGGTCCAACCAAGCTCATATGGCCACAAAGCACGTTCCAGAGTTGCGGCAGTTCGTCCAGGCTGGTGCGTCGCAGCCATCTACCGATGGTCGTGATGCGCGGGTCCTCGCGCAGTTTGAAGGTCCGACAATATTCCTCGTAGAGATCGGGATTTTCCTCTTGCCAACGCAGCAGGCGCGCCTCCGCGTCCGCCACCATGGTGCGGAACTTGATGCAGGCAAAAGGAATACCGTGCCGGCCAATGCGCTCGCTGCGAGTAAGTTACGCTGCCCGGATCGGCGCGCTTGATGGCGATTGCGATAATTAGAAACAAGGGCGACAGCACGATGAGAAGCAGTGAAGAAAAGACGATGTCGAAGACACGTTTTACGATGCGCGAAGGCAGGCGCTGCACATTGCTGCGAACCTGCAACATGAGAATGTCGCGGCCAAAGAAATAATTGGTGGTCACGCCGGCAAGCGGCAGACGGTTGATCGACGGGATGATGGCCACCGGAATATTGACTTCAAGCAGGCGCTGCACGACTTCGGCAAAATGCGCGGACTGCATGTCTTCCGCCGCGACAATGGCCTCCTTGCACCCTGCGTTACCGATGGTTTGCGCGATACGCGCAGGATCGGAGGAATGAATGGGCGTAAGCGCGGCCACGCTTGTGGGGACCGTTGTGTCGGGATTCTCAATCACCAGCCAGCGCACATCGAAGCCCAGTGAAAGCGACTGATTTAGAGCCGTGCAGATTTCCGCCGTCCTGGGACTGAGGCCGATTATCGCGGTAGGAATTTGCCAAACGTCAATCCGCGACAACAACATCCGTGCGCCCTGGCGCAGAACAGGAATGAAGACAATCAGGAACATCCAGCTGAATATGATGGGGCCCAGCGAATAAAGACCGCGGCCGAGCGCATACATCAGAAAATCGGGGATCGCGGTGATCAGAAGAGCGACAGTTGTGCCCTTGGCGCCGTCGAAGAAGAGTTGGCGGCGGCCGTAATCGCCCGAGATGTAGCGAATACCGACAAAGGCTACACCTAGCAGCGCAAAGACGTTCAGGGGCGTGGTGGGGGCGTGAGGCAGGCGGCCGACAAACAGCACGATGGTCGGCACGCTAGAGCCGGCGCGAAACAAAAGATCGGCGAGAAGAAAACATAGCCCGTCGGCCAGCGCCAATCCCAGGATGCTCAACCAATGGCGAAAATGACGGGCGCGGACGACCTTGCGCGATTCGTCCAGCAGATCGGTTGTCCAAGTTGTGGTCGTCACCATGCCGGTTTCTATTCTATTTCGGCGGACTGGACTTTAACCATGCGATAAAGACGTATCCGTCGCCGCGATCCAATCAAAGTCAACATTTTGTATATAGATCCCAACTGCCTATCCGAGCCCGCTTCGGGTTCTGAATGTTGGGCTTTATGCACCGCTACATCGGTTAGGTTATAATGAAATGCTAACGAAATTGTTCGATTTCGGCCTGCCGGCTGACCTAATTGCCCTTCGTCCCGTTGAACCGCGCGACTCGGCTCGTCTTCTTGTCGTCCAGGAAAATGGCGAAATTACGCATAGCTATTTTCGCGATTTGCCCGAGTTCCTTCAGAAAGATGACGTTCTGTCATTTAATGATACCAAGGTTATTCCAGCGCGGTTGACCGCCCGACGTCCTCCCCGGACGCCCGGCGGTCCGGCCGTGCTGGCGGAGGTCACTCTGCACCAGCGGGAAGCGCCTGACCGCTTCCGGGCCTTTGCACAACCCGCTCGCCGCCTGCGGGCGGGGGATGTGCTGGCCTTCGGCAAGGGCCTTGAAGCCCGCGTAGAAAGCCGGGAAGCCGGAGAGATCGTCTTGGTCTTCAATCGGGCTGACGCCGCGCTGGACCAAGCCATCGCCGCCGTGGCCAGCCAAAGAACACGGCAGTGCCACGAGGGAAAGGAACAGGACAAGAGCGACGATTCTAGTTATGTTGTTCATTGACATATCTCCCAACTAAAATGTTCGTTGCAAGCTTAATGCCATAAAGTCTACGACCTCTGGATAGCTGCAAACCAGCGTTAGGACCGGGAGAAAAGATACCGGTATCTCTCCCCCAATAGTGGTTGAAAGCAACCTTCGCAATCCAGACGTTCATGTAGGTAAACTGTATCGAGGGGCTGATATTGCCACACCGGTCGCAGCCACCACCGAAGGTTGAATCTGATGCCGATTTTCCCCTTGGAGTGTAGCCAAACCGACCACGGGTGACATCCGTGTGCGGGAAAACCTGGAAATAACTGGGACCAAAGTATCCGGCAATGGCGTACGCATCGTGGCTTCGGTTGGCGTGGTCGAAAGTCTGGGGATTTTTGGTGATTGTCATCAGGTGGTTATACCCAATTTCACCCATCAGGGCAGCCTCCCCCAGAGAGAAGCCCGAAATCTTGCTTCTCCCCAGCACATAGATCGCGGAAATGTTCACGTACGCCATGTTGCCCACAGCATACGGCGGATTGCGGTTGTTGTCCGGCGGTCGTACAGGACAGCCCGGGGCCAAGAGAATCCGTCGTGCACGTCTGTCAATGGGACGCCTTATCACCGGTCCTGGTTCCAGCGGAAACTCAATTCGCCCGCCACGTTGAGGGAGGTCCCCACAACACCGCTAGCGCTCACCCCGGCCAGCTTGACGTGCTCCGGGATACAGGAAGCGGAAATCTCCTATTTGCCGGCAGCCGCCTGCGTCAGACACTCCGCACAACCGCGAAGCAGCAAAACATCCGGACTAGTAACCGTCGTAGGGCTACGCACGGTACCAGGGTAGATCTACCTTCCGGGCCCACAATAATTCCCGGCCGAACGACCAGTTGTTGGGAAAAGTATCGTTGTACTCATAAAAGTAGTACCCCGTATCTACATTAGAGACCTTGGGCAGTTTGTAGTGGGCCGCTATACCAAAGTTGCAGCAACCGCCGCGGTTGCCGGGAAGGAGGTCGTGCCCCCTGAAAAGTGCCGGCCCAGCGGAGGAGGTGCCGACCAGTATTCGCTCGCCACCAATATCCGTAACGTCGGAAGCAGCGAAGTAAGTTCCCTCCGGGGGCGTCCTCGTTTTCCGTCCTCAAAGTGATAGAAGGCCTCGAAACCCAAGTTGGCGCTGGGCTTGAACGCCGTAGTGACTTGGCCCACGGGCATGTAGAGTTCCTTCGCCCGGGTCTGGGAACGGCGGCCGCCTTCGCGAGATCCAGGGGGGCCATACCGTACGAGATCCCGTTGGTTACCTGGAACAGGGTCTCGCCCCAAATACGGTCTGCCTGCCCAGACGTATACTCCATGTCCTTGTTGCCTCCGAGTGGTTTCTTGAAGTAAACAAAACCATCCAGCAGTTCAAACCGCCTCGCCGAGTAGTCCTTCGTCGCGGACCGTAAACTGGTTTGCCGGAACCGACGAAATTGTTGTCGGTCATTGACCTGTTGCTATTGGAGGTGGCATAGACGGCTATCGTACCAACCGGCGCCGCTAATGCGGAAGGCGAAATTTTCCGTCTTCATATCGAACTCTGACAGCAAGTCGGCGCGGTCAGAGTAGATGTGCCACTGCGGGAAATTGTTGGCGGCATCATCGAAGCTGAGTCTTGGACTATATTCTTCGGATCCGGATTCGCGGCCGCAGTCCCATGCTGTACTTAATGGTATTGTCCCAGTGGATCGCAATATCGTTATAGTCGAAGCACTCGCCACTGGCGGCGGAAACCGCCAGCAGCACTGCGAGCAGAACTCCAATGCTCGGTTTGAAAAATAACAGTGGACTGATGTGTCGTTTGTGCATGAATATCTCTCCGCCTCTACGGGAATAGGCAGCTGAGTTCGGCGTGAATTCCCCGCTTCGCACAGCACCCAATTATGGTACTGCTTATCTTCGCTGACAGCCATGACACACCATGCGCTTCGTGCCTCAGGCTGCCGCCACAGTTCTTTACTCTCTGAACTGTATGAATTGTGCTTCGCACCCCCGACGTGCCAACGCCGTCTGATCCGTTCAAAACAGATGTACCCTTGCGTCGCTCGTCGATCGCCCCGCGTCCGGCTCGCGGACAGGTAGGCCGAGTCGAGCCTCGAATCGCAGGTGCCCGCTACTTTACAGGCGTTCCCGATTTTGTGCTTGACTCCAGCGGCGCTGTTTCTTGTCTTTTGCGGCGCTAGCGCGGATTCGAGTTTGCCAGAACCTTCCTTGGGGGCTAAACCAGGCTGAGTTGACTCATCTGAGTTATTCGGTTGGAGGAAGCAGCGGGGTATTAAAAAAAGGAAGAGGAAACGTGCTTATTGCGGTTTGCTCGCTAGCTGTTCGCGGCGGAATTCGGACGGTGATATCGAAAACGCCGCTTTGAACCTACGGCTAAAATGCGAGAAATCGCTGAAGCCGCAACCGAAGGCGATCTCGCTTACGCTCTGGCCCGCAAGGAGCGGATCGGACAGCCTCTGACGGCATTTCTCCACCCGTCTGTCCCACATCCAGTTGCACACGGTCGTACCATCTTCCTGGAACAGATCTTGGAGATAGCGCTCGGAAATCCTAAGAGCTCGGGCGATCTTCTCCGGATTAAGGCTCGGGATCGTACAGATTCTCCTCGATCAGCGTTTTTGCCCGGCACAAAAGCGAGATCCGTCCCGAACTGCGACATACGTCCTGCGAGAGAGTGCCAGCAAGTGTGTTTAGCAGATCCAGTGATATTTCCGCCAGGCGGTCAGCCGTCGCTGGTTCCACCGTGCCGATACCGGGGATGAGTTGGCGAAAAAAATTGAATACCAGTCCGCCGACGTATGTATTGGCAGCGTACTGCTCGGGCTGTAATCTGCTCTGTCGGTCCGACTCTTCTGACCCATATTTCACGCGGCACCTCAAGGAAGAGTCGCCTCATAATCGTCGTCTAGCGTCCCCAAATACGGACGAGTAGTGTCAATGAAGCCGAAATCGCCCGGCTCAAGCTCTACTGTCTCGACCATCCTGCATTGACCGGCTCTTACCGCGCAATGAAACAGCGACAATTACCACCTCTCTTCTGGGTCGACCCCAACGATGCGTGCACGCATTGTGTCCCCGACAGCGCAAGTGCGAGAATCCGAACTGTTTGACCCGAGTTGTCGCAAGTTCCGCGAAGAAGGGTCGGCCCGAAACTGGCAGAATGTCGATGCCGAAAAGATCGGAGGCAGTCTCGCGCCAGAAGGGAAATCGCTCCCGCTCGGGTAGACCGGCAGTTGTTATAAGGCTTTTCGAGACTCTAACAACATAACCCACCCACACGCTTTAGCGGATGATATGATCACATCCCGATTTCGATGTCAAGATTCGACGCAGGCCCCAATCCGTCGACAATTGTCGGGTGTGCATCGCCAAAATACCATTCGGGTGCAGAACGGACTTGCATAACGAGTTCGGAACCAGTTCCGAGGGGTAAATTCGACGGGTGAGATGCCATCGGATGATGACGAAGAGCGATAGCAATGGTGCTGGACAGTCCGCGCCAGATCAGTGGGCACACCTCCCCCGACGTTTCTCTTCTCGTGAAAAAGATGTCGGAAGCGCCGGTTCAGGCGGCCAGGTCGTAACGATGATGCAGACCGCCAAGTCTGGAAGACTCCACCCAGACGTTCTCAGGCCTTGCATAAGAATTGGTTCGGTTCAAAACTCAAACAGCCCGGTCGTAACGATGATGCAAACCGGTTGTAGGCGATATTGAGGTTGTGGAAGCATCCAAATTCATCAAGGTTCAGCCGACTTCAACGAGCGACCTGCAACAGGTTCAATATCAATCAATTGAGGACAGCGGGATTCTATAAATTTCAATAAGGACTGGAATCTGGTTCGGGACCAGGGGGTCGGAGGCTCAAATCCCCTCTCCCCGACCAATCTTTTTAAGCACACAAAAACGCATTTCTGCTTGATGGAAAATCCTGCGATCCGTTACGCGATCCGTTTGCTTGCTTACCGCTGCTTTTCATGGCCTTAAGTGCCATCCGTGGCCCTGCATCTCGTTGAATTTACGTTGTCATGCGGATTCGAATCCCTCCCTCTCCGCCAGATTTTCTATCTCCCGTATCCATAAACGTTTACCTCGTACAATCTTTCGATTCGACTACATAACCCGCGGTCTCTGTCCGCCCGCGAGGTGCATACTAGGTGCATATTCGAGAGATCGCTCAAATTGCTGCATCGCCTCTTTAATGTCGCATCGTCACGAGTGTAGAACGTCGTGGTCTGCGATCACGCCGGGAAGAAGCGCCTCAGTTTCGGGAATGAATTCCGTATAGAAGTGAGTATGCTTACAAGCATGACGCTGCAAGTGTTTTTTAGATTTTCTGGATGTCGAACGCAGCTACCGGTCGGTGCAACTGGCCTATCGCCAGGCGTTGGTCTCTTAATCTAAGACCTGCCGATTGCAAGCCGCGGTCGGACTGTGCTTTCCTCTTCAAATTTTCGCCGCTCAGGAGCTTGAAATGAAGCCGTTCACTTTGGTTTGTGTAGTGACTTTATTCACCGCAGGACTAGCCTGCGCTCAGCAGGAAACCACTGCCCCTGGCGGTCAAGATTCGACCGCGCTCGAACAGAAAGTCCGTGACCTGGAAGATCGCCTGGTCGCTCTCGAAGGGCAGGTACGAGTGCTGAAGGCACAGGCTGAGGCTGGTCAAGCGCCGGCTGCCGCGCCCGCAGCCACTTCCATTGAGACGGCGAGCCAGCCACCCGCAGCTGCGGAAAGCGTTGCAGTGGCCTCCACGCCGGTGAGCCTGGGTGGCGCCGGTGGCTCGGCGGCCAAGGCGATGAATCCGGATATCAGCATGATCGGCGACTTTGTGGCGTTTGCGGGGGCAATTCGATCCGGCCATCGCCGGCGCTCGAAATGCACGAGTCTGAATTGGGAGTGCAGGCGATCATTGACCCTTACGCCCGCGGGGATTTCTTCCTGACTTTCGGGGAAACCGGAGTCGGTGTTGAGGAAGGTTACATCACGTTCACCGCGCTGCCGGGGAGTTTCGTGGCGCGAATCGGCAAGATGCGGTCGGCGTTCGGCAAAGTGAACACCATGCACAACCACGTTCTCCCGTGGGTGGACCGTCCGCTGGTCTCGCAGAACCTGGCAGGAGGTGAAGATGGGATCGACGATGCGGGGGTTTCGGTGGAGCGGATCATCCCGTTTCCGAAAGGCATTTTCCTTTCCGCGACCGGGCAGCTGTTTCGTGGCGATTCGGGCTCAGGGGATGAGTTAGTGTTCCAATCGCATCGGAAAAGCGACGTGAGCACGGTGGCCCATCTGCGCGGCTACAAGGACCTGAACGAATCCACCAACTTCGAGCTTGGACTTTCCTATGCGCGGGGCCACAACGAACTGGGAACGAACTTCATCACCAGCCTGTATGGTGTGGATGCCACGGTGCGCTGGAAGCCGCTGCGGCGCGCCATCTACCACTCGTTCGTGGGACGCAGTGAGTTCATCTGGAGCCAGCGCCAGCAGGCGCCGTTAGAGCAGCGTGCCTTCGGTATGTACGCATCGGGAGAGTACCAGTTTCACCGGCGGTGGTTCGTGGGCGGACGCTATGACTGGTCGGATCGGCCGCGGGAAGCCAACCTCACGGATAAGGGCGGTTCTGCGATCCTGACGTACTGGCCGAGCGAATTCAGCCAGATTCGGGGACAATATCGTTTTACGGATTACGCGGGAGATCATAAGACCAACGAACTGTTGTTACAGTTGCTGTTTTCATTGGGAGCGCACGGCGCGCATCCCTTCTAGGAGATTGGAATGAATCGTGTTTTTTCAAGCACAGGATATTTGCTGGCCGTCGCGGCAATGGTGACAGCCAGTCTGTTTTCCCCGACGATTGCGGCGTCCAAGAAGCTGAGCGTCATCACGGCGACCACCGACCTGGCGGCTTTGGCGCAGGAAGTCGGCGGCGACAAGATCAACGTCGAATCGATGGCCAAGGGCTACCAGGATCCGCACTTCGTGGAAGCCAAGCCCAGCTTCTTGCTCAAACTGCAGACGAGCGGATCTGCTGGTGGTCGTGGGCTTGCAGTTGGAGATCGGGTGGCTGCCACCATTGATCACTCAGAGCGGCAACTCCCGCATCCAGGTTGGGGCCAACGGCTACCTGGACGCTTCGCAGTTTGCGGAGATCCTGGAGATCCCGCAAGGCTCGATCACACGCGCCATGGGAGATGTGCATCCCCTGGGGAATCCCCACTACTGGCTCGATCCCGACAACGGACGCCGCGTTGCCAAAGGCATTGCCGGAAAACTCGGAGAGATGGACCCGGAAGATGCGGCGTATTTCCAACAGCGCGATCAGGATTTCGAGCGTCGACTCGCGGAGGCGGATAAGAAGTGGCAGGCCGACATGAAACCTTTCCACAGCCGCAAGGTAGTCACTTACCACAACTCAGCTCCGAACTTCGCCAAGCATTTCGGGCTGAATGTGGTCGGTTTTGTAGAGCCACGGCCGGGCATTCCGCCGACGCCGAGCCACACCCTGGAAGTCATCAACATGATGAAGCGCGATCACGTTAAGGCGATCATGGTTGAGCCCTATTTCGATCGCAAGACGCCGGATTCGATCGCGCGTGAAAGCGGCGGAACGGTCGTCGAATACCTGCCTTCGGTGGGCGGGGTAAAAGAGGTCACGACATATTTTCAGCTGTTCGACTACGATATCGCTTTGCTAACCAAAGCCTTGCAGGCGAATCCATAGTTCGAAGGGAAGTTCGAAGGAGAGCAATGGACATACTCCCATTCTTATTCTGGCCCTTTGTGGCCAGCCTGATCCTCACCGGAATTCACGCATATCTGGGCGTGCACGTGGTGGAACGCGGCGTGATCTTCGTGGACCTGGCGCTGGCGCAGATCGCCGCCCTGGGCGCAACGATTGCAATCCTTATCGGAATGGATCCGCATGGGCGAGGAGCTTACTTTCTGAGTCTCGGATTCACATTTCTGGGAGCGGGCATCTTTTCCCTGGCCCGAACCCGACGCGGGCACATCCCACAAGAAGCTTTTATCGGCATCGCTTATGCAGTGGCATCGGCCACAGCGATTCTGGCCATGAGCAAGGCGACCGGGGAGACCGAGCACCTGAAAGACATGCTGGTCGGCAATATTCTTGCGGTGTCCAGAGCCGAAGTAGCGAAGACGGCGCTGCTGTATGGCGCGATTGGTTTGTTTCACTACTTCTTCCGCAAGAAGTTCTTGTTGATCTCGACCAATCCGGTGCAGGCCGAAGCTCAGCGGAATGAGCATCCGGTTCTGGGACTTTCTGTTCTACGCCTCGTTTGGCTTTGTGGTGACTTCGTCAGTGGCAATTGCGGGAGTGTTGCTGGTGTTCTGCTACCTGATTGTTCCGTCGGTAGGGGCGATGCTGTTTGCCGACAAGATTGGCAGGCGGTTAGCCATCGGTTGGACGATGGTGACTTTGGTGTCGGCGCTGGGAGTCTATTTTTCGGTGCTGCTCGACCTGCCGACCGGAGCGACGATCGCTTGCACCTTTGGCGGCGTGCTGATTTTGATGTTTTTCATCCACCAGATCTTCTTCCACGGGGAACGGGCGCGTGCCTTGGTGGGAGCAAGTTCCGCGGAGAAGCCGAGGGAGAAAATGCTCCAGGCTCGCGATTAAGGCAGCATGAGATTGGAAACTTGTTGCCTTAGATTACTGCAGCGCTTTGCTTTGTTTGGTTTTTCGATGGTCTTTTCAAAGGCAAGGCAGACGTTGAAAACATTGGACTTATCCGCAAAACTAACCGGAATAATCAAAGAAAAGCAAAGAAAAGCAAACCAGCTAGCCCTAGCCGACAGTAAAGCCTGTAGGGGAGGTGGGAGCCAGCGTTTGGTGCTCTCTGGTTGTGCTCCACGCCTATTGGGCTTTAATTATCAATGATTTGCGACGTATGGCGGTTTCACAAACAGCTGTTTTCCCCTCCCCCAGGGTTACAATAAGAAATACTCGTAAGAGGGAGGCTGATATGCGTTCTTGCCTCGTTAATCCTTGTAAGCCTTTCCCCTCGGTTCGCATTGCCTTCATTGCAACCCTGACCCTGCTGTTATCTGGTTGGACCACCTGCAGTGCGATCATTGATTTCAACGGTTGCCAAGGCTCAGTTCCGCAGCCGCAAATTACAGCACTCTCGCCGGGCACCATTCCAGGCGACGCGGAATCAGTTCTACTGACAGTGAACGGGAGCGGCTTTGTTCCCCAATCGCAGATCATGTGGAACGGAAACGCGTTGCAGACCACGTTCACGGACTCAGGCCACCTTGAGACCACGATTACCCAGAAGACCTTTGACTTCTTTGGCGGCTCAAAGGGAAACAATGTGCAGATTTCAGTAAGGTCTCAGGGATCTTTGGGATGTCCTAACGGGGTTAACTCTGCCACGCTGGTTCTAGTCATCACCTAGGGGCAGTTCTCGGGCGATGTCCAATTCCGAAGGGTGTGGGGAACAGTTGGCAAAATATCCCCATAGCACTCAAAACCCGCGGCCACGGGGTCAATGAGCGCTATGGCGATTTATCAACAACAACGTTTTCAAGTCGGCAATTAAGCACCAGGCAAATCTTCACTTGTGGACTTAATGATCGCCAGCCCCTGGCCGAAAACCACCGCCCTGGTGGAACCGGGCCACCGGAGCCCCGCGAATCGCCGCTTGTCCAAGCTGCCCTGTCCCCTCTTAATTTGCTGAACACAATGCAATTAAGGAAATTGCCGCTCGACGCTCGACATTGGCACTCTGCCTGCATTCTTTCAGGCAGACCTCTTCCCCGAGCAAGGTGGAGGTACCTATTGAGACGGAGGTAAGAATGAAGCATCTTGTTTTATGTGCAGTTCTCGTTCTCTGTTTTGCCACCCCGAATTTCATATTTGCCCAAGCAACAAAAGGTGACCATGTGGAAGTGGGCGCATTCGCGGACTATTTCCACGTCGACCGCACCAGTCCAAGCATCAACTACGCGGGTCTCGGGGGCCGTCTTGCTTTCAACCTGCGGCCCAGTGCTCAGATCGAAGCTGAAATGGCCTACGACTTCGATCGCAGCTACACCAACCTATTTACCAACGGAGTCACGCAGCAACTCGTCCCGTCCAAGACGCACGTTTTGCACGGCCTGTTCGGTCCCAAGTTCCAGACAGGGTCGGGACCGTTTCGCTTTTTCGTCACGGGCAAGGCTGGGCTCATCAGCTCTACTACCAACAGCCAGAACGCTTCGCAGGGATTCAAGAGTGCCCTCGGGGCGGTCGGTAACGGCAACGCCAAATTTGCTCTCTACCCAGGGGGCGGGGTCGAAGGATTCGTGGGACCGTTTGGACTGCGGCTGGAGGTCGGTGACGACATCTACTTCGACAACGGGGCACGCAACAACCTCCGCGTGACGTTCGGCCCCACCATCCGGTTCTAGCAGTCGTTCGAAAGAAGCTGAGAAATAATGACGGCTTCGACCGGCACGCTCGCGAAGGTACCAGTGTCGTTGTTATCCGCGATCGCGTTTCTCGCCGTGACCTACCTGCTGCTGGTACAGGCCGTTAAGTTCTGGTTCTATCGGCGGCACGCGCAACTTTGACACATACGACCGTGCGTTTTAGTGATGACATGATGATTCCATACCCCGTTGCACGGTTGTTGCATGGTAGAGGCATTTGGTAGAGGGAAGGTGAGGCTGGGAATCTAGCGGATGGTCAGACTACTTTTGGCCGTTCGATGAAGACCCTGCCCCATTCTAAATCACAGGTGTGCCCCTTTTTGTCTTCAATAAGGGGAAGCGCGGCATGGGTCGCGAAGAGCGCAAGAAGGCACCACAGTCGTTCAAGCACAACCCGGAAGTACAGGCGCTTATTGCAACGGCGCGGGTTCAGGCTACGCTTGCTATCGGAGGTAAGGGCAATGAAAAAGTGGTTGTCGCGCGCTGCAGTTGTCCTTCTGGCCGTTTTGGTGACAGGCGGATTGGTTTATCACTTTGGGCTGCGCCACTGGTGCCTGGGGTGGGACACTACCGATGCAGAGGTGCACGCCACCCTACCCGGAGACGACTTGTTTCCCGTGTACGCCGGTGAGGCCACGCATGCGATTACGATTCACGCATCCCCGCAGCAAGTCTGGCCATGGCTGATGCAGATTGGACAGGATCGCAGCGGGTTCTACAGTTACACGTTGCTCGAAAATATAGCTGGGGCTGACATGCCGAAGGTGGAGCGGCTCGTGCCTGAATGGAAACCACGAGTTCCCGGCGAAACGGTCTGGTTCGCGAACCCGAAGCGCTTTGGAGGGCAAGTGTGCATGATCGCCGCGATCGTAGAGCCGCAGCGCACCTTCGTGATGGTCACGCCGAATGATTGGCAGAGGCTGCAGTCGGGAGGCCGCGCCCAGGAGGGGTTGTGGAGCTTCACGCTGGAGCCTGTGGAGGGTGGACAGACCCGCCTGATTGCGCGTCTCCGTGGTGGCGAGTCGCCCACGCTCGCGACACGCGGCGGGCAGACTGTTCTGGGAGCCGATGCACTTCGTCATGGAGCGGAAGATGCTGCGGACGATCAGAAATCTGTCGGAGCGTGGCTAGCTGAATTGCGAAAAACTGAGGGCAGTCGCCCCACAGACCTCTCTACTTTGTGCCGAACGTTGCGTCGTGTTTACCGATAGTTGCTGTTAACAGGCGTTTACGCTCATTGAGAATTGGCCAGCCTTAGCCAGTCGCTCTTCAACTCGTCATCGCTCGAAATCGTTCCGTCTGCACGCCATGCCGCAAGGTTGGAGAGATTCGCCATTAGGGAGACGTGCCGTCGGACGCTTTGACCGAAATGACGGCCTCGTCAGCGTTTGTGAAAAACACTGTATCGGCGGTGTTTTGCGGCCCGTATCCTTGCTGAATCATCGCAAGAATGGCGGCTTCTCCAGCGTTCAGAACTCTTCGGTGCATGCAAAGATTCTATCGATTCGGCGGTAACTGTCGCAATCAGGCGTTTACACCAACTACGGCCCCTCTCGGGGTTGTGAGTGTAAGGGACGATGTTTCGACGGCTATGGCATAGAGAGGTCTTGTCCGGCGACTTTTTTCTGCAAAGGTCCGCTTTCATCAGGGAGCGGAGGCGGGCGGGACAGTCGCTTTCGGAGCATACGGAAACGAGTATCCATGGACCTTACCGCAAGTTGGGCAGGTGACCTTGGCGTTCAGTTCCATCTGTTCTTTGTTGTGGTCGGCCATCCCTTTCAGGAAGGCTGTAATTGTCGGACCGCAGTCCTTGCAGAGGTCGTCAGTGTTCTCGTCGGTCATAGTTGTTCTCTCAGAGTAGACGCCAACCCGGTTCAGTGCAACACGCAGGG
>CAVYKF010000011.1:0-406694 GCA_963769055.1 uncultured Alphaproteobacteria bacterium | reverse complement strand
GGAGCGGTCATGAAAAGGCTGGCTCCAATATTTCTAACCCTTCCCCTTGCCGGTTGCGCCACGTCGCAACAAATCGACCATCTCCGCGTGACGCAGGCCACTGAAGCCAGGACCGTCTGCACGGCTAACGACGAAGGCCCTTCCAGTTCGCAATATGGCCGGTGCGTGAACACCTTCCTGCAATCCCATTACGGATGGCAGGTCGGACGTCAACCCGATGGCTCTTTGGCTGTGTACTACCGTAGATACGTCGGGCCACGGCATTTTTAGAGGCCGATTAGCCCTCCCGTGAGAGAAGCGCCGGTTGGTCGCTGGTTCGATCCCGGCCCGGGGAGCCATTATTTTCAGGGACTTATACCATGTACCCGCCCCGGCCCTTCGCCGGGGCTTTTTGTTTTGGCTCGCATCTGTGCCAACAATCGCCTGTGCTGCGCGGTCAAGCTGGGGAGGTGCCGCATATGGTTCGCCGATATTCGATCGCGCTCACGCTTTCATTCTTGTCCGTCTGCACGCCTCTCGCCGCGGCGCCGTCCCCGGATGCGGCGCAGCGCCCTGCCAAACAGGATCCCGTGATAAAACCCAGCTTCGATTGCGCCAAGGCAAAATCCAGGGCGAAACTGCTGATCTGCGGCGATGCCGATCTGGCCGCGCTGGACGTGCGGGAAGATCAATTGTTGCGCCGGGCACGCGCCAAGGCCGTCCAGCCGGACGCGGTCAATGCCGAACAGGACCTTTGGATCAGTCAGCGCGATGCCTGTTCCAACAATGCCTGCCTGTCGCGCGCCTACAGGCAGCGCATCCAGGAATTGCACGCTTGGGCAAACTGACGCGGGGCGAGCAAGCAGAGATTGCCGGAATTTGAATTGAGGGGAAAATTGATGGACCGCCGCACACTGCTCGCTTCGCTGACCACCGGCGCGGCGCTGCTGGCCTCGAGCACGCGCATCGCATGGTCCCAGGGCGCGGTTATGGGCGGTCCTGGACCGCGCAATCTGATCACCGACGTGCCGGGGCTTCAGGTCGGACAGGCCGATGACCCCAAGATACGCACCGGCGTCACCGTGATCGTGCCCGACGCACGCGCGACCTGTGCCGTCGATGTGCGCGGCGGCGGTCCTGGCACCCGCGAAACCGACGCGTTGAATTCCTGGAACCTGGTCCATTCGATCGACGCCGTGGTGCTGTCCGGCGGCTCGGTCTATGGCCTGGCCGCCGCCGACGGCGTGGCCGCCTGGCTGGGAGCCCATAATCGCGGCTATGGCCTCAGCACCGCGCCGGGCGTTCCGGTGTCGCCGATCGTGCCGGCGGCGATCCTCTATGACCTCGCCAATCATGGCGACAAGGCGTGGGGCCTCGACCCGCCCTATCGCGCGCTCGGTATCCGGGCGATCGAAACGGCCTCGCGCGATTTCAAGCTCGGCACCGCGGGTGCTGGCTATGGCGCGGAAACGGGCGGGCTGAAAGGCGGCGTGGGCTCGGCGTCCTTCGTGACCAAGGACGGCATCAGCGTGGGCGCCATCGTTGCGGTCAACAGCCTGGGCTCGCCTGTCGTGCCCGGGACAAAGCAGTTCTGGGCCGGGGCCTTCGAAATCGGCAAGGAATTCGGCGGCCTCGGCGCCAGCAGCGCCCGTGTCTTCGGCGAGGATTGGGGCCAGGCCAAGGTCAATCCCGGCGCGCGCACCAATACGACCATCGCCTGCATCGCCACCGACGTCGAATTGGATATCGACCAGATGAAGCGGGTGACGATGATGGCGCAGGACGGCCTTTCGCGCGCCATTCGTCCGATCCATTCGCCCTTCGATGGCGATGTCGTTTTCGGGCTTTCCACGGCGCGGCAGAAGATGAAAGGTGCTTCGGCGGATTTCACGGTGGCACGGATCGGGGCGTTGGCCGCGGATGTGCTGGCGCGTGCGGTGGCCCGTGGCGCCTATGAAGCGACCTTGCCGCCGGGCATGGAAGGCAAGACCTGGCACACGCTATAGCGCCGGAAGGACGGGAGTAACCAGGTGCCGCCCATTGCCCGCTACGCCATCGGCATCGCCGTGCCGTTTCTTTCCGTCATTCCGACGGTGCCGCTGCTCAATCGTCTTGCGATCACGCTGTTCGGCGTGCCGCTGGGGCTCTTGTGGCTGTTCGCCTGCATTCCGCTCGCCTCCCTTTGTCTCGCCATCTGCTGGTTCGGTCATGATCGTTTTCGGCCGGAGGAACATATCGACGCCGATTACGATACGGGCGAGCCGTCGTGACCGCCGTTTTTCTCGGTATCGTCCTGGCATCCCTCGCGCTGGCCGCGCTTTCGAAGCGCGGCCATCTGCATCAAAAGGCGGAGGATTTTTTCGTCGCCTCCGGTCAGTTCAGCACGGTCCTGTTTTTCTTTCTGGCCGTCGGCGAGACTTACAGCATCACCACGGTTCTCGGTTATCCGGGCGGCGTCTATGCCAACGGAACCGGCTTCGTCACCTGGTTTCTAGGCTATATCCTTCTTGCTTTCGTGGTCGGCTATTTCCTCAATCCGCTGATCTGGCGCGCGGGACGTGTTCACGGCGCGGTGACGTTGCCGGATCTGTTTCGCCGTCATTTTGCGAGCCGTCCGCTTGAGATCGTGGTGGCTTGTGCCGGATTGCTGTTTCTCATTCCGCTCGGGATGCAGCAGTTTCTCGGATTGCAGATCGTGCTGAAGGAGCTGGATTGGGGGATCTCTCCGCTTATCTTGGCCTGCTTGGCGGGAGCGCTTGCCTTCACCTACATTGCGATCTCCGGAATCCGGGCTTCGGCTTATGTGGCCGTGCTCAAGGATGTTCTACTGATCGTCGCGATTCTGCTGCTGGCAAGCGCGGCGCTGGCGCATTGGACCGACGGCCCTGCCGCTGGCCGGGCCGGCTCCGCCTGGCGGCATGTCCCGCAGCCGAGCTTGGAGGGCGATATATTCTCCGTCACCACCATCCTTCTACAGAGCGTGGGGTTCTGCATCGTGCCGCAAACCTGTGCTTATATTTTCACGGCGCGCTCGGCCTCGTCGGTGCGGCGCGCGCAGGTGACCATGCCGCTCTATATGCTGATGTTCCCCTTCCTGACGATCGTGGCCTATTTCGCGCTTGGCCATGTGGAGCATCTCCAGTCGGCCAATGACGTGTTCCCCGCGGTGGCGAACATGCTGTTGCCTTCCCCCTTAGTCGGGCTGGTCATGGCGGGCGCGGCCCTTTCCGCACTGGTGGTGCTGACCGGCATCTGCCTTGCGATCGGGTCCCTGGTTTCGCGCAATCTGGTTCCCGGACTGAGCAACGACCAGCAGCGTCAATGGTCGCAGGTCGTCATGGCGCTCTATCTCCTGCTTTCGATTGCCGGAGCGGCGACTTCCTCGCAACTGATGGTGACGATCAACAACCTTTATTATTTCGGAATGACTCAATTCCTGCCCGGCATGCTCGGGATATTGTTCATGCGCCGGATGCGTCCCTCGGCGATCATTGCCGGCATTGTCGCCGGCGACGCGGTGGCCATTGCGATCTATGAGATTGCCATTCCGGTTTGGGGCATCAATCCCGGATTCTTGGGGCTGCTCGCCAATTTCGGGATCGTTTTCGCGGCACTCCATTTCTCGCCCGGCCGGGACCGGATTCCGATTGCCGCCATGACGCCCCGCCCTGGCGTTCGCGCCGCGACTTGAGCATGTTACGCCTGGAACCGAGGATTGCGTGATGATCAACGAACAGCTCTTCATCGCCGGCCGCTGGCGCGCGACACGTGCCACCCTGCCGGTCGAGGACCCTTCCACGGGCGAGACAATCGGCGCGCTCGCGGCCGGTAACGCCGAGGATATCGACGCGGCGGTGAATGCCGCTGAGGCAGCCTGTTCCGGCGCTTGGGGTTCGTTCACCGCGGCGGAGCGCGGCCGCGTGCTTGCGCGTATAGGCAAGGCCGTGGAAGCGCGCGCCGATGCGCTGGCGGAATTGGAGGCGCGTGACGTCGGCAAGCCGTTGAAGCAGGCGCGGGCCGACGCCTTGGCGCTGGCGCGCTATCTCGAATTCTATGCCGGGGCGGCGGACAAGTTGCACGGCGAGACCATCCCCTATCTGGCCGGCTATACCGTCTTCACCTTGCGCGAACCGCACGGCGTCACCGGCCACATCATTCCCTGGAATTATCCGATGCAGATCATCGGCCGCTCGGTGGTCGGCGCGCTTGCCGCCGGCAATGCCACGGTGGTGAAGCCGGCGGAAGAAGCCAGCCTGACGGCGCTGGCCTTCGCGCGCATCGCCGAGGAATCCGGCTTGCCGCCGGGCGCGCTCAACGTGGTGACCGGCACCGGCGAAGTGGCGGGCGCGGCGCTTGCGGGCCATCCGGGGGTCCATCACGTGTCCTTCACCGGCTCGACCGCCGTCGGCGCCCTGGTGCAGGCCGCGGCGGGACGCAACGCCGTGCCGGTGACGCTCGAGCTGGGCGGAAAATCCCCGCAAATCGTATTTGCCGACGCCGATCTGGACGCGGGCCCTGCCGTTCCTGGTGAACGCCGGAATCCAGAATGCCGGGCAGACCTGTTCGGCGTCTTCGCGCCTTCTGGTGGAGCGAAGCGATCTACGAACCGCTGCTCGAACAGCTTGGCCAACGCTATCGTGCATTGCGGGTCGGCGCGGCCAGGGACGATCTGGACGTCGGACCGCTGATTTCCGCCGCGCAGAAATCGCGCGTCGAGCGGTATATTGCCCGCGGGCGGGCGGACGGCCTTTCCGTCGCCGCCGAAGGCGCCATCGCCTCCAATGCGCCGCGCGGAGGACATTTCCTCGCGCCCACGCTGTTCGCCGGCGTGGCGCCGGATCACCTGCTGGCGCAGGACGAGATTTTCGGGCCTGTCCAGGTCGTCATTCCCTTCGACTCCGGAGGAAGACGCAATCCGGATCGCCAACGGCACCGCTTACGGCCTCGTGGCGGGCGTATGGACGCAGGACGCAAGCCGCGCCATGCGTCTGACGCGCGCGGTCCGCGCGGGTCAGGTCTTCGTCAACAATTACGGCGCGGCCGGCGGCGTGGAATTGCCGTTCGGGGGCGTCGGCCGCTCGGGTCACGGACGCGAGAAAGGGTTCGAGGCGCTCTATGCTTTCACCCGGCTGAAAACCGTCGCCGCCTTTCATGGATAGGATTGCGCATGCGTTTGCAGGATAAGGTTGCGGTCATAACCGGTGGCGCGTCCGGCTTCGGCGAGGGGATCGTGCGCCGCTTCGCACAGGAAGGCGCGCGGTCTATCATCGCGGACCTGAACGAGGAAGCCGCGCGGAAGCTCTGCCGAAGGATGTCGATGGCCTGGCGGTCCGCGCGGATGTATCCCGCGGGGCGGACATGAAGACCCTCGCCGAGGCCGCAATCGAGCAGTTCGGCCAAATCGATATCCTGGTGAACAATGCCGGCATCGGTCACCGGCCGCAAACCCTCGAGACGCTGTCCGAGGATGTCTTCGATCGTATTCTCGCGGTCAATGCGAAATCGGTATTCCTGACCGCGCGCGAGATCGTGCCGCGCATGAAGGCCCGCAAGCAGGGCGCGATCCTCAACATCGCCTCGACCGGCGGCGTCAGCCCCAGGCCCAATCTGACCTGGTACAACGCCTCCAAGGGCTGGATGATCACGGCGACGCGCGCCATGGCCGTGGAGCTGGCGCCCTTCGGAATCCGCGTCAACGCCATCAACCCCGTGGCCGGCGAAACGCCGCTGCTCAGCACCTTCATGGGAGAAGACACGCCGGAGATCCGCGCCAAATTCCTGGCCTCCATTCCCATCGGCCGTTTTTCGACACCTCAGGACATCGCCGCCGCCGCCTGCTTTCTTTGCTGCGACGAAGCGTCCATGATCACCGGTGTCGCCCTGGAGGTGGACGGTGGCCGCTGCATCTGAAGAAAGGGTTGTCCCGTGAACGGTTCCGCTGGCCTGGAATTGGTATTGCGCGAGATCGAGGCCCGCGAGCCGGAAATCGTCGCTCTCACGCAGGACCTGATCCGATTCCCCACCGTCAATCCGCCGGGCGAAGCCTATCGGCCTTGCGCCGAATTTCTCGGCCAGCGCCTCGCCCGTCGCGGCATGAAGGTCGAATATGTCCGCGCGGAAGGCGCGCCGGGCGACAATGACAAATATCCCCGCATCAATGTGGTGGCCCGGCACGAAGGGGCCCGGCCCGGGCCTTGCGTGCACTTCAATGGTCATCTCGACGTGGTGCAGACGGGCGCGGGCTGGACCGTCGACCCGTTCGCCGGCCTGCTGCGAGACGGCAGGGTTTACGGTCGCGGCGCCTGCGACATGAAAGGCGGTATCGCGGCGGCGGTGGTGGCGATGGAAGCGCTGATCGATTCCGGCCTCGACCTACCCGGCGCCATTGAAATCTCCGGTACGGTCGACGAGGAATCCGGTGGCTATGGCGGCGTCGCCTACCTCGCCGAGCGCGGCTGGTTCTCCAAGCCGCGGGTCGATCATGTGATCATTCCCGAGCCCTTGAACGTCGATCGGGTCTGCATCGGTCATCGCGGCGTATGGTGGGCGGAAATCGAGACCCTGGGCCGGCAGGCGCACGGTTCGATGCCGTTCTTGGGGGACAGCGCCATCCGGCATATGAGCGCGGTGCTCGAGAGGATCGAACACCAGCTCTATCCCGCCCTCGCCGCCCGTCATTCCGATATGCCGGTGGTGCCGCAAGGCGCGCGCCAGTCGACGATTAACATCAATTCCGTTCATGGCGGTGAAGCGGAACATTTCGAGGGCCTGCCCTCGCCTTGCGTGGCGGATTCCTGCCGTATCGTGATCGACCGGCGTTTCCTGATCGAGGAGGATCTGGCGGCGGTCAGGGGAGAAGTGACGGCCCTGCTGGACGATCTCGCTGGCGAGCGCGCCGGCTTCCGCTATAAAATGCGGGAGCTTTTCAGCGTCCAGCCGACCATGGCGGATCGCAATGGTCCGGTGGCGTCCGCCACGGCCAAGGCGGTGCGCCGCATCCTGGGACGGGACGCGGAGATCGTCTGCTCGCCTGGCACCTACGACCAGAAACATGTCGACCGTATCGGACGCCTCAAGGACTGCATCGCCTATGGTCCGGGCGTGCTCGATCTGGCCCATCAGCCGGATGAGTGGGTGGGGATCCAGGATATGGTCGATGCGGCAAAAGTGATGGCGGTCGCGGCGGTGGATCTGCTCACGCGCAACTGAGCACGGGCGCCGGATTGGAGGCGCCTCAAGCGGCGTTTCTGGCCTTGCGGAAATCCAGAAGAATGCGCCGCAGGCCCGGCTCGACAACCCTGGCCGCCGCCCGCTCCGCCGGAAGCCAGGCGATCTCGCGGTCACCCTTTTCGGGCCAGGAATGATGCTGCCCGGTCACGAACAGCGGAAAAATATCGACCGCGCAGGGCAGCGCGCTGCCGCTTTTTTCCTTCAGATAATGATAGCGGCCGACGGGCTCGGGTGCGACTTCGCCGAATACGCCGGCTTCCTCCAGCGCTTCATTGGCGGCGGATTGGGCCAGCGTGATGCCGTCCTCCGGCCAGCCCTTGGGCAATATCCACCGCCGGCTGCGCAGCGTGGTGACCAGCAGTATTTCCAGCGTCGAGGATTGCCGCCAGCACAAGGCGGCAACTTGCAGTCTGCTGCCGCGGCCGGGATGGAGCGCGAAATGCTGCTCGGTCACTTTATGCCCGCCGCGATTGCGATCAGTAGAAAGCCGCGCCCAGGATCGCGGTCGCGGGCATCGTCACCATCCAGGCGACGACAATGTCCTTGGCGACATTCCAGCGAACGGCATTGACCCGGCGCGCCGCGCCAACGCCGACAATCGCACCGGCGATGGTGTGTGTGGTCGATACCGGAATACCCAGCCAGGTGGCAAGAAATAGCGTCATCGATCCCGCCGTTTCCGCGCAGACGCCCTGTGCAGGCGTCAGGTGCGTGATTCGCGACCCCATTGTACGCACGATCCGCCATCCGCCGAACAATGTCCCCAGCGCCATCGCCGCCTGGCACGCCAGCACCACCCAGAAGGGGACGTGAAACTGTCCGCCTTCCAGGCCATGCGCAAACAGGAGTGCGGCGATGATGCCCATGGTCTTTTGCGCGTCGTTGCCGCCATGGCCCAGCGAATAGGCCGAGGCGGAAACGAACTGGACATGCCGGAAAATGTTATCGGCCTTGAACCGCCGCGTGCTGGTCGAAGCGCGCGAAGAATTTCTCTTCGCGCGGCATCAGGGCCTGGAGAAAACGCAGCATATATCCTCTGTCTTCTCAAGATCGGCTGTGGCGCATGGCCACTCACTTTTTCAAGTCTAGCCATGCTCGGCCCCGGCCCGCAAAAGCGGGTTTCCCGCCCCAGGTGATCACCGGAACGGACGCCAGACCGGCCCCATGTCAGTCGGCCGCTAACCCTTCCTGTTTCGGCTTGCCGTAAAGGCCGCGCTTTCTGCTTCCGTCAATGGCACGGTCATCGCAACGCCACCAGCCGCCGATGCGATCGCGGCCTCGAGAACAGCCATGACAGCCAATGCCTGTATCGGCGGCACCGCATGGGGGGCGGTACCACGCAGAAAATCACGGATGGCCATATAATAGCGCCGGTGATCGCCTGCGGGGGCGGGCATGGACCGGCATTCGCCCGCCCCGTTCCAGATTTGCATCCGGTCCGGATCGACCCCCCAGCCCGCCGTGCCCGGCAGCATCCCGGCCAGCAACTGGGCTTCCTGCTGGTCGATCCCATGTTTGACCAGGCTTGCCTTGTCGCCATGAACAAGGAATCTCGGGCTGCCGCCGGCGGCGATCATGCTGGCATGCAGCACGACGCGGAGGCCGGGATAGTTCAGCACCACATGCGCCCAATCGACGGCCTGAGCCCCCGGCCGCTGCAACATGAAATTGGCGCCTATGCCGTCCGGCAGGCCAAACAGCTGCAGTGCCTGATCGATCAGATGAGGCCCAAGGTCAAACCAGATACCCGCGCCCGGCACCGCGCGCTCGCGCCAGCGGTCTCTTACCTCGGGCCGGAACCGGTCAATGTGCGATTCAAAATGCGTCACCCGTCCCAGCACGCCGCTCTCGACACCGAATCTGGCGGCCAGAAAATCGCTGTCCCACCGGCGATTATGAAAGACACTCAGCAATCGCTCCTGACGGTCCGCCAGCGCGACGAGTTCGCGTGCCTCGGCCATGTCCAGCGCAAAAGGCTTGTCGATCACGACATGCTTTCCCGCCGACAGCGCCGCGCGCGCCAATGGCGCGTGGCTGTCATTGGGCGTGGCGATGACGATCAACTCGATCCCGTCTTGGGCGATCATCTCCATCGGGTTGGAGAAGACGGGCATGCCGGGAAGGTCCTTTTTGACCTTGTCCGCGTTGCTGGACGCGACGGCCCGAAGCGAGAGCCCCTCAACAGCGCGGATCAGCGGCGCATGGAATGTCTTTCCCGCGAAGCCGTAACCGATCAATCCCACCCCGATGGACTTGTTCTAATTCATTTCCGGCTGACCCGACAGGGTTTCAAGATATCCGAGCTTAGGCCTTGGACACTATCGATGAAATATCTTCCAGCGCGGCGCGCTTCGTTTCCGGAAAAAAGATCAGCACGACTACGAACTGCAACACCACCATGGCGGCGAAGAAGATGAAGGGCGCCGCCTTGGAATAGGTCGCCACTACCACCGGATACTCGGCGGCAATGACGGCATTGAGCAGCCAATGGGTCGACGTGCCTATGCTCTGACCCCGCGCACGCACTTCGCTGGGGAAAATTTCGCTGATATAGACCCAGATGACGGCGCCCTGCGAAAACGCGAAAGAGGCGACAAATCCGATCAGCATCCAAAGAAGCAGATTCTGATGAAGACCGGTGGCCAGGATGGCGGCCGTTCCCGACAGGGTAACGAAAAGTCCGACCGAGCCGATCAAGAGCAGGCTTTTCCGTCCGATCCTGTCGATCAGGTAAAGTGCGGGAATGGTGCAAAGAAGATTGGTGGCGCCGATCACGATTGCCTGCTGCGCCGCGGAGACTTTGCTGAACCCGGCGGCGGCGAAGATGTCGTTGAGGTAATAGAGAATCGCATTGATGCCCGCGAGCTGGTTGAACGCCGCGATGGCGATAACCAAAAGAATGGGCTTGCGATATTTGGCCCAGCTGAGCCCCTGCCCCTTGTGCGTGGGCGGCTCCGATAGGATCGCGTCTTCCTCGTCCTGCCCGATCTGGGGCGCGATTCGGCGCAGGATCGTGCGCGCCTCGGTCCGCCGCCCCCGCTGCGCCAACCAGCGCGGGCTTTGCGGGATGACGAAGAGCAATCCGAACAGGATAAGTCCGGGCAGGAAGGCGATGGCGAATTTCCATCGCCATTCGTCGAGCCCCAGTCCCAAGGTCCCGATCAGGTAATTGCTCAGATAGGCGACGAGAATTCCCAGAGTGATGTTGAACTGAAACATGCCAACCATGGCGCCGCGCCAGGTTGGCGGCGCAATCTCAGTGACATAGACCGGCGCCAGCACCGTCGAGGCGCCGATCGCCAGGCCCGTCATGGCGCGAAAGACGAGCAAAGAGGGCCAGTCCCACGCCAGCGCGCATCCCGCCGCCGACACCATGTAAAGCAGGGCAATTGCCTTCAGACACTGGCGTGCGCCGAGGCGGTCGCCCGGCACACCCGCCATTAGCGCTCCCGCCAGGGTGCCCCAGAGCGCGCTCGAGACCGTGACGCCCAAATTCCCTGGGCTGAGCTGGTAGACGGTGCGGAGTTGGTCCGTCACGCCGGAGATCACGGCCGTATCGAAGCCGAACAACAGGCCAGCAAGCGCACCAACCAGTACGCCGCGAATGACGATGGAATTCATGATGCCGCACCCCGCCGCCCTATCCAGAACTCGGACACGGCCCCGCGGGACAGGATGCCAGCAAATCGGTATGCTGTCAGTCGAGAAATGCGCGCGCTTCGGAAGGCGCCAGGCAATTCCCGTGGTGGATGGTGATCGGGCGGCCGAGGGCGGCTATCGCCGTCACTCGGGACATTAGCCTGGCAGGCCGTCGGCGGGGGTCGCCATGGCGTTTTCCTGCTTCAGGTGCAGAACCCGGCGCGAACCGTCCCAGACATCGACGGCATTCGCGGCGCAGAGCGTTTCGGCCTTGTCCAACGCATCCAGATCGTCGATGCAGTTATAATATCGGCTTTGCGAAATTTCCCCGCCCTCATCAATCAAATCGAAGCGATAATGTCCCATGGCAAACTCCTTTCCTGTCGGCGGGAGCAAGGGGATTCTGAAATTCTCTCAATCGTCGGCGTCCGATATTGCCGATGTCGTGGAAATCCTAAGACTTCGTCCGCACGAAATTATGGCAGCTGCAAAAAAAAGTTTGCGCGCCGAACCGGGAAGGCCGGCAAAATTGCGGCAACGCGGCCGGAAGACGGCAGGAATGTGGATGATGCAAGGCGGCGTACCGACATGGGAAGTGCCGCGCCGATCACCGGGATCGGCACACGCCGCCGACCCCGGTATCGAGTCTGATCAACGCACCATGTCGTTGATGATGCGCAAGGGAATGAGCGGTCCCAATGGGATATAATCAAAACCCATCAATCCCGCCTGCCCCAACGGAAATTTTTCCAGGATGGCCTTCGCCTCTTCCGGTGTGGACGCGTTGACGATGAAGACCACACCCTTCCCGTTGGTTTGATAATACCATTGGTCGATCTTGCCATTGAGGTAGGCGTTGACCGTGTCATGAACTTCATGCGGCATGATGGCGGCGCGTTGTTCCGGCGTCATGGGTGCGCCCAAGGGATGAGAGATCGCCAGGATTTTGGTGGTCGGCACGGGCGGAGCCGCATTTTGCGCCCATGCCGGCGCGGCGAAAATGCCGGCGGCAAACAGGGCGCCTGCAAAAATCCTATTGGTCGGACTCATGGCCGTCTCCTTGATTGATCAATGGGGAGCGAATTTCAGGGCCCGCAGACTTTCGCGCAGAGCGGCGGCGTTCTCGGCCCCATTTGCAGCTTCAAAACGATTTTGTGCCTGCCGCCACAGCGGTACGGCTATTTTCAGCGCGGCCTGACCGGCCCTGGTCACGCTGATGGCGCGTTGCCGTCTGTCGTGCTTTGAAGGCGCGACCTTTACCAGCCCGGTCTGTTCCAGGGGGCGGAGATTCTTGCCCGCGGTGGTGCGGTCGAGCGCCAACTTCTCGGCGATGACATTCACGGATGCTTCTCCCAGCTCATGGACAAGCGCCAGGATGGCGAACTGGGTGGCCCTAAGCCCGCTGGTTGCCAATTGCGCGTCATAGAAATTCGAGATGCGCCGCGCCGCCTTGCGCAAGGCCACGCAATTACAGTCCCGCAAGGCCGGTTTCTTCACGCATTCCTCCAATAAGAGCATATGCCCTTAAATAAGCGTATATGCTCTTATTTCGAGGGCGGCAAGCCTTTTTCCGTGCATCGGAGTGACTGCGTCCCCCGGCCTTGGGGTCAACCCCGTCCGCGATGCGGTGCGACATCGGGATCCGGCAGCCGCCTGGCTTTTCTTGTGAGCGAAGCGAATTAGAAAAGCTGGCGTCCCCGCGAAGGCGGGGACCCACGTTCAGCCGCGACCCCTGTAAGGAGACACGCCGGGGTCGGGTAACCACACGCCCGCCGGGGCCTTGCCGGTCTGCCAGAAAATGTCGATCGGGATGCCGCCGCGCGGATACCAATATCCCGCAATGCGCAGAAATCGGGGTTTGATCGCCTCGACGATGCGCTTGGCGATGGCGATGGTCGTCGCCTCGTGAAAGCCCGAGGCGTTGCGGAAGCTGTTCAAGTAGAGCTTCAGGGATTTGGATTCCAGTATGGCCTGCCCCGGCAGGTAATCGATCACGAAATGGGCAAAGTCGGGCTGGCCCGTGATCGGGCAAAGGGTGGTGAATTCCGGCGCGGTGAAGCGTATGACATAGTCGGCGTCGGGATGCGGGTTGGGCACGCTTTCCAGCTTTGCCTTTTCCGGCGAACTGGGCTGGGTTACCGCGCGGCCCAGCTGGGTGAGCTTTTTCGCCATGGTTTCAGCCCTCCTCATAGGTACAGGATTGGCCATAAGACGGTCGTTCGACCCTGACCCGGACAATCTCGGGTAGTGCCGCTTTCGCCCGCGCATGGATAAACCGGGCGATATTTTCGAGCGTGGGATTGTCGAGGCCTTCCACCTCGTTCAGCAGCCGATGGTCGAGAAGTTCACGCACCTGTTTAAGCGCCGCGTCCACTTCCCCGAAATCACGTAGAAATCCAGTCCTGGCATCTACCTCTCCCCGCAGGACCACCTCAACGTAGAAGGAATGGCCATGCAGGCGGCGATTTTCGGCGGCGCCGGCGCCCAAATGATGGGCGGCGTCGAAGCTGAAGCGCTGAGAGATCTCGATCATGGGCGGCATATCGCGTCTCGTCCGCTTCAGGTCAAGGACGGCTATGGCGTCCGATGGGCCGCGACAGTCTGGCCTTTGGCCAAATATTGCGTGCGCGTAAGGCGCATGCTAACTGGCACGCGCGCTGTGGGGGTGACTCGCGCGTGGCTAACTTTAGTCAATATAATCAAACGGTTAAGTCGGGCGATCAGCGGCAGATGGAAGCATCCGCGCCTCCGCCCGTATGAGGTGAAGGTGGCGACCGAAAAGGCTCACGAAACCGGACTGGCGGGCCGCTACGCCAATGCGGTATTCGAGCTGGCCCAGGAACAGGGGCTGGTGGACACGGTGGCGGCGGATTTGGCCGCCCTGAAGGCCTTGATCGGTGCCAGTTCCGATCTCTCCCGGCTGGTGAAATCGCCTTTGTTCAGCAACGAAGACCAGGCCCGCGCGCTCAAGCCGGTGCTGGACAGAATGGGCGTCAACCCGCTCACCGCCAAATTCCTGCTGACCTTGACCGGCAAGCGCCGTCTCTTCGCCCTGGAAGCGGTCATCGCCGCCTACGACCGGCTGGTGGCGCGGTTGAAAGGCGAAGTGCAGGCGGAAGTGACCTCCGCCCATGCGCTCAGCCCCGCCCAGGCGGCGGAACTCAAATCCGTTCTGAAGGCCAGGCTCGGCCGCGAGCCACGCCTGGAGGCGCGCGTCGATCCCACCCTGCTCGGCGGCCTGGTCGTCAAGGTGGGCTCGCGCATGATCAACTCGTCCCTTCGCACAAAATTGGCCGGCATCCGCGCCGCCATGAGAGGAAACTGAGAGATGGATATCCAACCCGCTGAAATTTCCGCGATCCTGAAGCGCGAAATCCAGAATTTCGGCGCCGATACGCAGGTAAGCGAAGTCGGCCAGGTCTTGTCGGTCGGCGACGGCATTGCCCGCGTCTATGGCCTCGACAATGTCCAGGCCGGCGAGATGGTCGAGTTTCCCGGCGGCATCAAGGGCATGGCGCTCAACCTGGAAACCGACAATGTCGGCGTGGTGATCTTCGGCTCCGACGCCACCATCAAGGAAGGCGACACGGTCAAGCGCACCGGCTCCATCGTGGAAGTGCCGGTCGGCAAGGGCCTGCTCGGCCGCGTGGTCGATCCCCTGGGCAATCCCATCGACGGCAAGGGCGAGTTGACCAATATCGCCGAACGGCGCCGCGTCGACGTCAAGGCGCCGGGCATCATTCCCCGCAAATCGGTGCATGAGCCGGTGCAGACGGGCCTCAAGGCCATCGACACGCTGATCCCGATCGGCCGCGGTCAGCGCGAGCTGATCATCGGCGACCGCCAGACCGGCAAGACCGCCGTCGCCATCGACGCCATCATCAACCAGAAAAGCGTCAATGCCGGCACCGACGAAAAGGTCAAGCTCTATTGCATCTATGTCGCCATCGGCCAGAAGCGCTCCACCGTGGCGCAGATCGTCAAGACCCTGACCGACGCGGGCGCGATGGACTATACCATCGTCGTGGCCGCCACCGCCTCGGAGCCCGCGCCGCTGCAGTTCCTGGCGCCCTTCTCCGGCTGCGCCATGGGCGAATGGTTCCGCGACAACGGCATGCACGCGCTCATCATCTATGACGATCTTTCCAAGCAGGCGGTGGCCTATCGCCAGATGTCGCTTCTGCTGCGCCGTCCGCCGGGCCGCGAAGCCTATCCGGGCGACGTCTTCTATCTGCATTCCCGCCTGCTCGAGCGCGCCGCCAAGCTGAATGAGGACAATGGCGCGGGCTCGCTGACCGCCCTGCCCGTGATCGAGACCCAGGCCAACGACGTCTCGGCCTACATTCCCACCAATGTGATCTCGATCACCGACGGTCAGATCTTTTTGGAAACCGATCTGTTCTACCAGGGCATCCGGCCGGCGGTGAATGTCGGCATCTCGGTCAGCCGCGTCGGCTCTGTCGGCGCAGATCAAGGCGATGAAGACGGTCGCCGGCCCCATCAAGGGCGAACTGGCGCAGTATCGCGAGATGGCGGCTTTCGCCAAATTCGGCTCCGACCTCGACGCTTCGACCCAGAAGATGCTGGCGCGCGGCGAACGCCTGACCGAGCTTCTGAAGCAGCCGCAATACAAGCCCTTCGCGGTCGAGGAACAGGTCGCGGTGATCTATGCCGGCACGCGCGGCTATCTCGATCCCTTCCCCACCGCCAAGGTCGGCGCCTTCCAGGAGGCCCTGATCGGCAGGCTGAAAACCAGCTATCCGCAATTCCTCGAGGGCATCCGCAAGGAAAAGGCGCTTACCCCCGCGCTCGAGGACATGCTGAAGGCCGCGTTGAATGACGTCTCCAAGAGTTTCGCGGCCTAGGAAAGACTGATCGCTCATGGCCTCCGTCAAGGAAATGCGCACACGGATCGGAAGCGTGAAGTCCACGCAGAAGATCACCAAGGCGATGCAGATGGTGGCGGCAGCCAAGCTGCGCCGCGCCCAGGCCGCGGCCGAGAGCGCGCGTCCCTATGCCCGCAGCATGGCCAATGTCATCGCCAATCTGGCGGCGGCTGTTTCGGGCCCCTCCGCGCCCTTGCTGCTGGCGGGCACCGGCCGGGACCAACGCCACCTCGTCATCGTCGCCACCTCGGATCGCGGCCTGGCCGGCGGCTTCAATTCCGGCATCGTGCGCGCCGCGCGCGAGAAGATCGCGGCGCTGCTGGCGGCCGGCAAGGACGTCAAGATCATCACCGTCGGCCGCAAGGGTCGCGACCAGCTCAAGCGCCAGTACAGCAGCCGTTTTGTCGAAACCTTTGAGGTGGGGATCAAGCCGGCGGGCTTCGCGCTGGTAAAGCCGATCGCCGAAAAAGTGCTGGCCATGTACCGGGGCGGCGAACTCGATGTCGTCACCTTGGTCTATTCGTCCTTCAAATCGGTCGTCACGCAAACGCCCACCGTGCGCCAGCTGATCCCGGCGATGGTGGAGGCGAGCGGCAGCGTGGCTTTCTATGACTATGAGCCGGATGAAGACACCATCCTGGAAGCTCTGCTGCCGCAGAATATCTCGGTGCAGCTGCTGGCGGCACTGCTGGAAAATCAGGCCGGATTCTTCGCCTCCCAGATGGCGGCGATGGACAATGCCACCCGCAACGCCGGCGACATGATCAAAGCCCTCACCATTCAGATGAACCGCACCCGTCAGGCGCAGATTACCAAGGAGCTGATCGAAATCATCTCCGGCGCCGCCGCCGTCTAAGAGAAAGAGACAAGTCATGAGCCAATCCAAAGGTCGTCTTATCCAGATCATCGGCGCCGTCGTCGACGTCGAGTTCGACGGTGACCTGCCCGCGATCCTGAACGCGCTGGAAACCACCAATGTCGATCCCAGGACCGGCAAGAGGATCCGCCTGGTGTTCGAAGTGGCGCAGCATCTGGGCGAGAATGCCGTGCGCGCCATCGCCATGGACTCCACCGAAGGCCTGACGCGCGGCCAGGAAGTGACCGACACCGGCGGCCCGATCCGCGTGCCGGTCGGCCCCGCCACCCTGGGGCGCATCATGAATGTGATCGGCGAGCCGATCGACGAAGCCGGCCCGATCTCGACGCAGCACACCGCATCCATCCATCGCGAAGCCCCTTCCTTCGCCGAGCAGGCGGGCAGCGCGGAAATCCTGGTCAC
The DNA here is from genome assembly GCA_963769055.1 of uncultured Alphaproteobacteria bacterium. GTDB lineage: Bacteria > Pseudomonadota > Alphaproteobacteria > Micropepsales > Micropepsaceae > Rhizomicrobium. The sequence continues at coordinate 389,681 of CAVYKF010000011.1, read as the reverse complement.
CGGCATCAAGGTGATCGACCTGCTCTGCCCCTATACCAAGGGCGGCAAGATCGGATTGTTCGGCGGCGCGGGCGTGGGCAAGACCGTGACCATGCAGGAACTGATCAACAACATCGCCAAGGCCTATGGCGGCTATTCGGTGCTGGCCGGCGTCGGCGAACGCACCCGCGAGGGCAACGATCTCTATCACGAGATGATCGAGTCCAATGTCAATGTCGATCCGAAGAAGAACGGCGTCGACCGAAGGCAGCAAATGCGCCCTGGTCTACGGCCAGATGAACGAGCCGCCCGGCGCGCGCGCCCGCGTGGCGCTGACCGGCCTTTCGGTGGCGGAATATTTCCGCGACCAGGAAGGCAAGGACGTGCTGCTCTTCATCGACAACATCTTCCGCTTCACCCAGGCCGGCTCGGAAGTCTCGGCCCTTCTGGGCCGTATTCCCTCCGCGGTGGGCTACCAGCCGACCCTGGCGACGGAGATGGGCAACCTGCAGGAGCGCATCACCTCCACCACCAAGGGTTCGATCACCTCGGTGCAGGCGATCTATGTGCCCGCCGACGACTTGACCGATCCGGCGCCCGCCACCTCCTTCGCGCATCTGGACGCCACCACCGTCCTGTCGCGCGACATCGCCGCCCAGGCGATCTTCCCGGCGGTGGATCCGCTGGATTCCACCTCGCGTATTCTCGATCCCCAGGTCATCGGCGAGGAGCATTACACCGTCGCCCGCCGGGTCCAGGAAGTGCTGCAGCAATATCAGCGCGCTGAAGGACATCATCGCCATCCTGGGCATGGACGAGCTTTCCGAAGACGACAAGCTGACGGTGGCCCGCGCCCGCAAGATCCAGCGCTTCCTGTCGCAGCCCTTCTTCGTCGCCGAACAATTCACCAACTCGCCCGGCAAGTTCGTCGAGCTGCCGGACACCATTCGCAGCTTCAAGGCGATCGTGGACGGCGAGTACGACCATTTGCCGGAGCAGGCCTTCTACATGGTCGGCGCGATCGAGGAAGTCGTCGCCAAGGCCCAGAAGATGGCGTCGGAAACCTCCAAGGCGGCTTGAGGCAGATGGCTGACAAGATCGCGTTCGACCTGGTCTCGCCGGAACGGTTGCTCCTGTCCAAGACCGTGGACATGGTGACCGTGCCCGGCACCGAGGGCTATATGGGTGTAATCGCGGGCCACGCGCCCCTCGTTTCCACTCTGCGCGCCGGCATGATCGACATGCTGGACGATGGCCAGGACACCCGTTTCTTCATCCGCGGCGGCTTCGCCGAAATCAGTCCCACCAAGATTACGGTCCTGGCCGAGGAAGCGATCCCATTCACCGAGCTGCAGCTCGCGACCCTGGACCAGCGCATCCTTGACGCCCAGGAAGACGAAATCGCCGCCAAGACCGACGCCGAACGGGCCCGAGCCGCCCAGCTGGTGGACGATCTGAAGCTTGTCCGGGCTGCGTTTTAGTCCCCAAACCAGCCGGTAGTGACACTATAAACATCCGTGCCCGCTTCTGGCACAGGAGCCAAACCTGCTATAAGCCGTTCCACCCGTTGGGGAATGGAGATGCCATGGCGGCGCAGACCGTCTATCACCAAGGCTGGAAGCTGGATGAAGTCTCCTGGGATGCGTTCCAACCGGAGGCCGTCGATCCCACCATGCTGGCGGCCATCAAGGCGGCCGCCTTGGTCGAATATAATGCTCCCGATTATGTCACTTATTTGAAGCGCGTATTCCACGACTCGGGGGCGGAGACGCTCGCCAACATCGAGCGCTGGGGTCAGGAAGAAAGCCAGCATGGCCGCGCGCTCGGCCGGTGGGCGGAGACAGCCGATCCCAACTTCAAGCTGGAGGACGCGTTCGCGCGGTTCCGCAGAGGGTACACGCCCGCGCATTTCGCCGATCCGGAAGCGGAAGGTTCAGTCCGCGGCTCGCGCCGGGGTGAGATGATCGCCCGTTGCGTAGTGGAAAGCGGGACCTCGTCCTATTATTCCGCCATCCGGGACGCCACCGACGAGCCGCTCCTGAAGGAAATCGCCGGCCGCATCGCGGCCGATGAATATCGCCATTACAAGCTCTTCTACGACACGCTTCATCAACAAGATGAACCGGACATGACCTTCTGGCGAAAGCTCTGGGTGGCCGTGGGGCGGGTGCGGGAATCCGACGATGACGAGCTCGCCTATGCCTATTACTGCGCCAATGTTCCGGCCGAAGCGGAAGCCGCCAAGCCTTATGACCGCGCGCTTTATTCACGGCTGGCGGCCAGGACCGGGATGACGATTTATCGCCGCCAGCATATCCAGAAGCTGGTCCAGATGGTGGCCAAGGTGGTGGGAGCCAATCCGCATGGCCCCCTCGCCAGCTGGGGCGGCGCCCTGCTCTGGCGTGTCATGCAGCGCAAGGCCGCCGCGGCGGCGTGAACGGACCTCGAGCGATCAGGTCTTGCGTTTCACCATCATCTGCTTGATTTCGCCGATCGCCTGGGCCGGGTTCAGGCCCTTCGGACAGGTCTGGGCGCAATTCATGATGGTGTGGCAGCGATAGAGCCGGAACGGGTCTTCCAGGTCGTCAAGCCGCTCGCCGGTCTGTTCGTCGCGGCTGTCGATCAGCCAGCGATAGGATTGCAGCAAGCGCCGCCGGACCCAGATAGCGCTCCGAATTCCACCAATAGCTGGGACACGCTGCCGAGCAGCAGGCGCAAAGGATGCATTCGTAAAGTCCGTCCAGCTTGGCGCGGTCTTCCGGCGACTGTTTCCATTCCTTTTCCGGCGCGGCGGTCTTGGTCTGCAGGAAAGGCTCGATCGAGGAATATTGGGCATAGAAATTGGTGAGGTCGGGCACCAGGTCCTTCACCACCGGCATATGCGGCAGGGGATAGACGGCAACCGCGCCCGAACAGTCGCTGATGGCCTTGGTGCAGGCCAGCGTGTTGCCGCCCTGGATGTTCATGGAGCAGGAGCCGCACACGCCTTCGCGGCAGGAACGGCGAAAGGCCAGCGTGGGATCGATTTCGTTCTTGATCTTGATCAGCGCGTCCAGGACCATCGGGCCGCAACTGTCCAGATCCACCGTATAGGTGTCGATGGTGGGGTTGCCGCCGCTGTCCGGATCGTAGCGATAGACCTTGAATTCCTTGGAGCGCTTCGGCTTCTTGCCGTTGGCCGCCGTTTCGGCGGGCCAGACCTTGCCCTTCTTGACGGTCGAATTCTTGGGCAAGGTCAACTGAACCATGAAACACTCCGAACCTGATTTGCGCTGAGTTTGCCACGCGCGCGCGAAGGCAAACAACCCTTGAATTTACTTGCCTATGCCACAATCTGCTCGAATACCCAGGCCGCTTCCACGGGCGCCTCGCGCACCTGTCCCGTCACCACCAGCTGTTCGGCCCGCCGCACCGTTTCGCCGCCCAGATAGATGCTTTCCTCGACCGTCAATTCCCCGCCTCCGGCGCGGAAGCGCCAACCCTCGCCATTGGGCAGCTTGAGCAGGATGCCACCGCCCTCCAGCCGCGAGGTCCGGACATCGGGGTGGATGTGGAAGCGCAGGGCGAAGCCCAACGCGCCGCTTCGCCCGGTCACCGGCACAAGCCGGTCGGCGCCCGTCACCATCAGCCCCTGCGGTGACAGCGTAATTTTGCGATCATGGCGCACACCGAGCTCCGGGACGTAGGCGTCATGACTGGCTTCCACCATCCAGCCCTGCGCGCTTTCGCTTCGCCGGGTGAAAGGCTGATGCGGACCCGCCTGTCAGCCGCGGCCCCAAAAAGTCGCGCGCGAGGCCCGGCGGCAGGATTTGAGCGCTGGAGCGATCGGCCAGGGTCACGGTGGAATGGGCCGCCGTGACCCGCAAGGCCGCATCCCAGCCTTGCTGGCTTTTGCCGCCGGCGCCGCAATTGACCACCAAGCGGTGTGGCCCTGAACTCATTTCAAAGGCCAGGAAGCCGGCATGGGCGTGCAGTGCGAAGGCGCCGCCGGGGACCCGGCCGCAATCGAGCTGGATCAGGCTTCGTCCCGCCGCCAGCCGCTGATAGCCGGAATGGCGGGCGTGCGCGAAGGGCTGTCCGCGCACCTCGTCGCGCGCCAGAAGGGCGGCGATCATGCGCGCATCGCCTTCCTGCCCGCCTTGAAACAGCGCCAGCGCGCCGTCGCCATGACGGAAAAACCGCAACATCGGCGCCATGCGGTCGCGCGCGTTGCGCAGCGCGTGCGGCGGCTCGAGATCCAGCGCCGTCAAGCGCGTCCATCACCATGGTCAGATAATGATAGGCCTGCAGAAGATCTTCCGGCGAACGGTCGACATGGCCGCCATCGGGCAGGATCTGGCGTTCGATTTCGATTTCAAGCCGGCCCAGCCCGGACTCCAGCCGTCCCGGACTGTCGTCCATGCAAGCGCCGGACAGGGTCAAGCGCCGCCGCCGCCTCCAGTCTCGGTAGCCCGTCGGGAGCCTCGGCGGCAATGCGCTCCAGCATTCTGGCCTGCTCGCGCAAGGTCACGAACAGCTTGGAACGCCACAACATGTCCGAATTTGCAATCACCAGCTTGCCGTGACTGAAGATGTGCATCAGCCGCCGCGCCATGACATGCGGCGACCAGGCCGGCTCGGAATAGCGCGCGTTGCGCCTGATCCATTGCGAGATCAGATTGGTGGCGAGGTTGCGCGCCGCCTCGCCGCCCGCCGCCGACAGCGACGCCAGCCAGGAAAAGCCGTGCAAGTCTTCCTGCCAGCCTTGCGAAGGCGGCGGCAGGTCGAAGACCGAAACGCCTTCCTTCACGTCGAGGCTTTCGCCGCGAAAGCGGAAACGGCCGCGCAACAGCATATCGGCGTCTTCCAGGCGGCGCGGACAGGCATCGTGCGGATGAAACACGATGTGATCGGCAAGCGGACCGCGCAGCAGGCGGCGATAGAACCAGTTGCGCCGGCCCCATATCCGGATCGGCGCCAGAGCCCGCCATGCGCAGCTCTGCATCATCTCGGGCAGCAGGTTCAGGGGAACCGCCGCGCTCATCGTCAGCCTCGCAATGCGGCGATATTGGCGGCGTAGCGGGACGGCCCGCCCTGGAACACCGATGTGCCCGCCACCAGCGTGTCGGCGCCGGCGGCAATGGCGCGCCTGGCGGTCTCCGGCGTAATGCCGCCATCCACTTCCAACGCGATCTGGCGTCCGGTGGCATTGATGCGGCTGCGCGCCGCTTCGATCTTCTTGAGCTGGCTGTCGATGAAACTCTGGCCGCCGAAACCGGGATTGACGGTCATGATCAGGACCAGATCCACCAGATCCATGCACATTGTCGATCGCGTCGATGGGCGTGCCCGGATTGAGCACCACGCCGGCTTTCTTGCCCAGCTTGCGGATATGCTGAAGCGTGCGGTGGACATGCGGTCCGGCTTCGGGATGCACCGTGAGCCCGTCCGCGCCGGCCTCGGCGAATGCCTCCAGATAAGGATCCACCGGCGAAATCATCAGATGCACGTCGAACGGCCTTTTGGCGTGGGGGCGCAGCGCCTTCACCACCGCCGGGCCGATGGTGATGTTGGGCACGAAATGGCCATCCATCACATCGACATGAATGAGGTCGGCGCCGGCCTCCTCGATCGCCTCGATCTCGGCGCCCAGCCGCGAAAAATCCGCCGACAGGATCGAAGGCGCAATCTTGATGCCGCTGGCCATGCCTTGCCTTTCTGAAGGAGTTTAAGTGCCGGATTCCTCCAGTGGCTGCAAGACATTCGGATTCTTCATGCGCGCCAGGGCCAAAACCAGGCTTGGCAGCCAGATCAGGCGCGATTGATAGCGGTCATGCGGATTGGAGAAGGTTCCGCAGATGATGGCATTGCCAATCAGAGCGCTCAGCACCAGGCCCGGCAAAGCGGCCTCTCCCCATCGCTGCCGAATCACGGCCCGATGAAGAAGAACCACCAATCCCAGCAGAGACAACATCCCCACCGTGACATGGACCATGTTGAGGGTGGCGAAACGCAGCTTGCCCCGTTGCTGTTGGGCGGCAAGGTAGCCGGGGAGCTGTGCGGGCATCATCTTTTAAATCTCGGGTTTCAACACCCATTCCTGGGACTCGATGCCGTCGCCGGTTTTGAAAGTGAAGAATTGGCGAACCGAATCGCGCACCGCCGCCTCCATCTGCAGCAGAGGATAGCGGCGTAGGCTATCGGCGATGATTCGGTTTTCCTCGGTGTGGTCGCCATGAAAGCCGCCTTCGGCGCGGAACAGGCTGTCTGGTGCCCAAAGCCAGGCATCGGCGCGCGTTTTGAGCCGGTTCTTGTAGGCGCAAAGCCGGTAGCCCGATTGCGGACATGTCTCATCCAGCAGGCGCTTGACGATGCCGTCCTGCATGAGCCGCGCGAAGACGAACACGGACGCGGAGCGGCTGAGGAAGAGCTGGCGGGTGAGGACATAATTGCTGGCAAATATCAGCGCCAAGGCCAGAACAAACGCTCCAAATGCTGGAAGAAGCTTCAAACTCAACTCGCTTAACGCCAGTCGAGCGACGACGGCAACCACCAAAAGGCCCGCCATCAAGCCGAGATGCGAAGGATGGCAGGCGACAGCCAGGCCGGTCATGGCAATGACGAGCGCGCACCGCGCCGGCCCAAGGAATCCGCCGTGAAACAGAAGAAGATAAGCGCCCAGCACCACCAGCGCGGTCATGCAGTCGGGTTCCACCTGGCCGGTGTACCAGCCGATGCCCGTGGCAAGCATCAGCGCCGCGCCGATGGCGACAAGGCTTCTCAGCGAGAGCCGCGCGACTTCGGCGCGCGCCGTTTCGCCAATTAGCCAGGCGGTCATTGCCGCCTGCAGTATCACCACGGGCCAAAGGCTGAGCGTGGCGCCCGTGACTAACAGGAGCAACGAATAGACCGGTGATCGTTCCGCCAGAAACGCACCCTGAAGGCCCTCCGCCAGATAGCCCCCGGTGTCGTAGAAGACCAGGGGGAATCCGTTCCATATCGCGATGGCCAAAAACAGGGCCGTCAGGAGCACGAGCCCCAGAATAGCCTCTGTTCTGCGCATTCTGTCGCGCGCCAATGTCCTGCTCAGGATCCCGGTATGCCCCACGGCTTCGACAATGCCGCAAAGGCCTTTGCCGTGCGACAGCAAAAAGTAGGGGAAAACCGGCATTTTGCGCGGTTGACTAACGGGGCTTCGCCCCTAAACTCCGCCCGGTTCGCAAAGCAGCATTTTCCGAGGGTTTGATGGCGGATACTCCGCAAAAACCGGGCCATGAGCGCCCTCTTTCCCCACACCTGTCGATCTGGCGCTGGCAAGTGACCATGCTTGCCTCGATCACGCATCGCATCACGGGAATAGCATTGGCGGTTGGCGCGCTGGTTCTGGCCTGGTGGCTGGTCTCGATTTCCAATGGCCCGGAAGGCTATGAGAGCTTCATGTCGATCGCCGCCTCGCCGGTCGGCCTGGTGGCGCTCTTCGGTTTCACCTGGTCGCTTGCGTTTCACATGCTGAACGGCATCCGCCATCTGGCCTGGGATCTGGGTTACGGCTTTGACAAGGTGACCGCGACCCAGACCGGCTCGCTGGTCTATGTCCTGTCGGTGGTGCTTGCGGTCGGTGCGTTTGCCTTTGCCTGGACAGGGCATGCGGGGTACCTGCAATGAGCTCGCTGGAAACGCCGCTGCACAAGGTCCGGGGATTGGGCGCGTCCCATTCCGGCACCGGCCATTTCTGGCGCCAGCGCGTCACCGCGGTCGCCCTGGTGCCGCTCGGACTGTGGTTCGCGTTCGCGATTCTCGGCCTGATCGACACCAACGAAGTCGCCATACTGAGCTTCCTCTCGCAGCCCTGGAATGCGCTTCTGATGGCGGCTTTCGCGGCCATCCTGCTCTACCACATGTCGCTGGGCCTTCAGGAGGTGGTGGATGATTATGTGCACGGCCCGGGGATGAAGATCTTCCTGCTGCTGTTGATCCGCTTCTTCTGGATCGCCACGACCGTCACCTGCATCTTTGCCCTGATCCGCATCGCCGCTTCCACCTGACAATTCTCGTCGCAGCTCATCAAACCCGAGTCGTCCATGCCCGCTTATGAAATTGTCGATCACACTTTCGATGTCGTTGTCGTCGGCGCCGGCGGCGCGGGCCTGCGCGCGACGCTCGAATGCGCGGCGCAAGGATTGAAGACCGCCTGCATCACCAAAGTGTTTCCCACCCGCAGTCACACGGTGGCGGCGCAGGGCGGCGTGGCGGCGGCGCTGGGCAATATGGGCGAGGATGACTGGCGCTGGCACATGTACGATACCGTGAAGGGATCGGACTGGCTCGGCGACCAGGATTCCATCGAATATCTCTGCCGCAATGCGCCGGAAGCGGTCTACGAGCTGGAGCATTTCGGCCTGCCTTTCTCCCGCACCGAGGACGGCAAAATCTATCAGCGCGCCTTTGGCGGCATGACCAGCAATTTTGGCCAGGGCATCGCCCAGCGGACCTGCGCCGCCGCCGACCGCACCGGCCATGCCATGCTGCACACTTTGTATGGCCAGTGCGTCAAGCATGAGGTCAATTTCTTCATCGAGTATTTCGCGCTCGACTTGATCATGGAGGATGGCGCGGTTCGCGGCGTGATGGCGTGGAATCTGGATGACGGCACCATCCACCGCTTTCGTGCCCATCGCGTGATCCTGGCGACCGGCGGTTACGGCCGCGCCTATATGACCTGCACCGGCGCCCACACCCAGACCGGCGACGGCAACGCCATGGTGCTGCGCGCCGGCCTGCCCCTGCAGGACATGGAATTCGTGCAATTCCACCCCACCGGCATTTTCGGCGCCGGCGTCCTGATCACCGAAGGCGTCCGGGGCGAAGGCGGCTATCTCACCAACTCGCAAGGCGAGCGTTTCATGGAGCGCTACGCTCCCAACGCCAAGGACCTTGCCTCACGCGACGTGGTCAGCCGCGCCATGACCATCGAGATTCGCGAAGGCCGGGGCGTCGGGCCCAACAAGGATCATATCTATCTGCATCTGTCGCATCTGGATCCCAAGATCATTCACGAACGCCTGCCCGGCATCGCGGAGTCCGCCCGCATCTTTGCCGGCGTCGATGTCACCAAGGAGCCGATCCCGGTGCTGCCGACCGTGCATTACAATATGGGCGGCATTCCCTGCGCCTATACCGGCGACGCGCTGACTCTGGCGAATGGCAATCCCGACACGGTGGTGCATGGCTTGATGGCGGTGGGCGAAGCAGCCTGCGTCTCCGTGCACGGCGCCAACCGGCTGGGCTCCAATTCGTTGATCGACCTGGTGGTGTTCGGCAAAGCGGCGGGATTGCAGGCGGCGAAGGAATTGCGCGGCGACCATCCGCATCAGGATCTGCCCAAGGGCGCCGGAGACGCGGCGCTGTCGCGCTTCGACCGGTTCCGCCACGCCAAGGGCAAGACGCCAACCGCCGTGCTGCGAAAAGCGATGCAGAAGGCGATGCAGGAAGACGCCGCCGTGTTCCGCACCGGCGAGAGCCTGGAACAAGGCAAGAGGCGCATTCAAGAGATCTATGCCCAACGCGGAGACATCGGGGTCACGGATCGTTCGATGGTCTGGAATACCGATCTGGTCGAGACCTTGGAGTTCGAAAATCTCATCCAGCAGGCCGTCGTTACGATCGAAGGGGCCGCCAACCGCCAGGAAAGCCGTGGCGCCCATGCGCGCGAGGATTTTTCGCAGCGCGACGATCAGAACTGGATGAAGCACACCCTGGCCTGGTTGGATCCGGACACCGGCAAGACGCGCATCGATTATCGCCCGGTGCACACCTACACCCTGACCCAGGATGTCCAATATATTCCGCCGAAGGCGCGGACTTATTGAACCTCGTGCTTGGCTGGAAAGGGAACTTTTGTTCCCGCAGGCCGTTGGATTCCCGGGAATTGATACCGGGACCGTTCCATGAAAGGGCTCGCCATCGCTTTCGTCCTGCTCTTCGCGGCGCCCGGCCTGGGAGAGACCGCCGTGGGGCCGTCAACCTCCATGACCCCCACGCCCGACGACCGCGCGAAGCAATGGCTCACCCTGATCGACGACGGAAATTATGCGGATGCCTATAAGCAGATGGGCGCCATTGCGCGGGACAAAGTCTCTGCCGACACCTGGTTGAGAACTGTGAGCGGAGTGCGCGCGCCTTTGGGTGCGATGTCATCGCGAAACCTGAAAGACGTAAGACTGTCCAAGACGCTGCCCGCCATGCGCGATGGTCAATATGCAATTGTGCGTTACGACTCGTCCTTTGCCCATAAGGCTGCGGCCTTGGAATCGGTGACTCTCGTTTTGGAAGATAATGCCTGGTCGGTGATCGGCTATGTCATCAAATGAGCCAGAATTGGAACAAGATCGGCTTGGCACCTGCTCCCCAATTATCGCGGGCGTGCCGTATTCCCGCCTTAATCCGTTCAGACAAGGTTCAGCGAAACCGGCAAGAATTGGAACCATCGTGGAGCGCAGCGGAATGACCAAGGGAGATCCTATTATGTCCATGAAACGCATTTTGATGACCGCGGCGGCGGTTATGGCGATTGGCACCATTGTGGCGCAAGCGCAGCCGGTGCCGCCCGGCAACGATCCTTACGGCTATTACAGCCAGTATGACCAAAACGGCTATTACGATCGCGACGGCCGGTATCGTCGAATCCGCCATCGCGACTTTGACAATGGTCCGCCGCCTCCGCCGGCGCCGGCCTATGGCCCTCCTCCTCCGGGTGGCGCTTATTACGAACAAGGCCGGTATGAAGCGGATTGCCATCGCGGCAACGCCGCGGCCGGCACGATCTTCGGCGCGCTGGCGGGCGGCCTGATCGGCGGCGCGGCCAGCCACGGCAATGGCGGCGCCGTGGTCGGCGGCGCCATCCTGGGCGGGTTGCTGGGCAACACCGTGGCGCGCGATATCGATTGCGACGATCAGCCTTATGCCTTCCGCGTCTATGCCGACGGTCTCAATGGCGATATCGGCCGCCGCTATGATTGGCGCCATGGCAATTCCTATGGCTATTTCACGCCCGTCCGGGAATATCGCCGCGGCGGCATGGTGTGCCGTGAATTCACCGAAACTTCCTATCGTCCCGACGGCCGCAGCTTTACCCGTTCCGGCTCCGCCTGCCGCCAGACCGACGGCAATTGGCGTTTCGATTAATGGCGCGGATCGGAAGCGACGTTCCTAATAGTCCGGAAGGGAGACAAGCATGTTGAAGAAAAGCACCATGACGATTGCGGCCGCCGCGTTTGCGTTGGGACTTGGCGGTACCAGCGCCTTCGCCGACGAATGCAGCGGCCGCGATCACACCAGCGGCACCGTTCTGGGCGCCATCGGCGGCGGTCTGATCGGCGGCTTTGCCAGTCATGGCAACGGTCTTGGCATTGTCGGCGGGGCCCTCTTGGGCGGACTTGCCGGCAACGCCATCAGCCGCGACATGGATTGCGACGACCGTCCCTACGCCGCTCGCTCCTATCACGACAGTTTTGATGGCCCGGTGGGGCGTCGCTATGATTGGAGGCGTGGCCCGGATCGCGGCTATGTCGTCACCAACCGCGAATATTATCGCGGACGGCGCCTCTGCCGGGACTTCACCCAGGTGGTCTATCGCAACGGGCGCGAGTTCGACCGCGACGGTACTGCCTGCCGCCGTCGCGGCGGCGAATGGGAGTTCATGTGAGAGCCGGTACCACGGCGCCAGGAAGTAAGATGAATTCCGAGAAGGGCGATGGAGCAATCCATCGCCCTTTGAATTTTTCCAACCATCCGCTGGCCCGGCGGATGAGTTGCTAATGTATTTGCTCTTTTACGGCAATGTTTGGGTAACCATTGTGACGTAGCCTTATCCGGAATTCAACAGAAGCCGCGTAATGCCCGAGACTTGGACCATCAGTGTTGGTGGCCGTTCCTATGGTCCCTATGCTCTGGAACAGCTGAAGGCGTTTCAGGCGGAAGGACGGCTTGCGCCCCACTCGCTGGTGGCGCGCGCCGGCGAGCAACATTTTCGGCATGCTGACGAGGACACCGAGTTGACGCGCCTGTTTTCGGCGGCGCCGGCTGAACCGCAATCCCCGGCCCAGCAGGACGAGATCAAGCCCGGGCCTCAGAAATTCGGGCGCGATACCCCAGCCGGCGCGGGCGAGCGCAATCGATACATCATTGCCGCGGACATGAAATCCGGCTCGATCGCGGCGCTGGAGGAGGAAATTCTCAATTTCGGTCCCGCTTGCCTGGTCATGCCGCAAGTCTGGATCCTGGTCAGCGAGGTCTCCCTCAGCACCATTCGCAGCGAATTGATCCAAAAGCTCGGCAAGCTCGACACGCTTTTCGTGGTGGACACGGCACGCGATAAGGCCGCGTGGTTCAATTTCGGCCCCGAAGTCGACGCCAAGCTGCGCCGGTTGTGGCAGCGCGACGGAGCGCCGGCCCGAAGCAGCGCGTAGCGCCGCATTCGCAAAACCTTATTGCTGGCTCTGCGCATTTATCCCCAGGCGCTTTGAAAAAAAGATACGCTGAACCCAAGCGTTGTGATTCGATCAGGGGTCGGAGTGCAGCATCGCATTGTGGTTCTTTTCCGCAATCGGGGGCCAGTTGGCCGCCCCTCCCCGTCTCGCACGTTTTTCCGCACACATTCCCACATGGAGCAAGTATGGCAAAGCGCTCGCAGCGTTCGAAGGCCCGTGAAAATTTCTCTGCCGACCAGAATGTGCATCCGCTTTTCCCCAATCGTCCCTGGAGCCCGCACGATCGCGATCAGGAAAACCGCGATCGCCGCTATGTGAAGAACGTCCGGGCATTGAGCCCGGCGCAACAGCAGCTGATGGACGCGATCGACAGCAACAGTGTTGTTCTGGCGCTTGGTCCCGCGGGAACCGGCAAGACCTATCTCGCCATCGCCAAAGCGGTGGAGGCGCTGGAAGCCGGCAAGGTCCAGCGCATCGTGCTGTCGCGTCCGGCAGTGGAAGCCGGCGAATCGCTGGGCTTTCTGCCCGGCGATCTCAACGAAAAACTGGCGCCCTATCTGCGTCCGCTCTATGACGCGCTGACCGAGCGGCTGGGCACCAAGCGTCTCAAGACTTTGCTCGCCGAGGGCATGATCGAAATCGCCCCCGTCGCCTATATGCGCGGGCGTACCCTGAGCGAATGCTTTGTCGTGATCGACGAAGCGCAGAACTGCACGTATGGCCAGATCAAGATGCTTCTGACGCGTCTGGGCTGGCGTTCGACCATGGTCCTGACCGGCGATCCCGACCAGACCGACTTGCTTCCCGGCATGTCAGGCCTCAGCGACATCGCCCGGCGCCTGGAGCCGATCGCGGAGGTGCCGGTGGTCCGGCTTGCCGAGGGCGATATCGTGCGCCACCCGTTGGTGGCGTCGATGTTGACCGTGCTCTAGACGTAAACCGCGACCGTCAGGACGCCGAGACCAAGGATGAAGCACCAATAGCCCACGATCGCCACGGCGAAGCCGTAGGCGGGAGCCGAACAGTCCTTCTTGCGATAGGACCGGGTTGCGTTCTCCAGCAGCACGCTGGCGCCGGCGAATACCATCACGGAATAATACAGAAGGGTTGCGCCGCGGCCCTGGGGCTTATCGGCGATCAGGCGATAAATGTTGGCGATGATGCCCGACAATGTCAGTCCGCCGGTCATGGCGAAGAGCATCACCGTCAGGTCGCGCACGAAATGGTCCCCCAAAAACTGCATTATCGCCGAACCCTTGGGGCGGGGGGTGGGAGCGGGCTCAAAAAGGGCTGCATGTGCCAAACTGACGCGAAATGATGTTTCCGCATCACGCATCGCAAGAATTGGGCGAGAGTGCGCGCACCCGCCTGCGCCTGGCGGGTCGGAGATGGTAAAAGCCTTCGGGCGCGAAGAACGGGCGGGGCGCGTGAGCGGAGAAAGTGAATTTCACCGGCATTCTGGCTGGTTGATCCCGCTGGGCCTGTTCACTGTGATCGCGGCCTTGAGCGGCATCTTCCTGCTTTACGATCTTCGCCCCGTACCCGGCCCGTTCCGGGACAACCGGCCAACCGCTGCCGGAACCATGGTGCGCATCAGCATACGGGGGCTGAAGCTGAAAGTTCCTGCCCGCTATATCGAATCACGCGCCGCTCGCGGCGGAGGAGACCAGGATGTGGTGCCGCTGTTCGCGGCCTTGCCCGACATGCGCGGTTACTCGGACGCGGAAGCCGCTCTGTTCGCTGGCAATGCCGCGGATTTGCCGGTGGTGCATCTTCTGCTTCGTGCCGACACCAACAGCCTCGATATGAAGAGCCGGCTCGCCCGCATCTATATGCCCTACATCACCGATTCCAACGGCGAAGACGGCAGCTTTGCGCTCACGCGCTATACCTTCCGCGCCGATTCCGGCTATGGCCGCGACGATCTCTATGCCGCAAATGGCGGGGAGACGCTGTTGCTGTGTGAACGCCCCGCGCAGGATATTCCCAGCCCCAATTGCCTGGCGATCGATCGGCCGGTCGCGCCGGGGGTCAATCTTTCATATCGCTTCAAGCGGGCTCAGCTCTCGCATTGGCGAGACATCGGCGAAGGCGCCAACCGTCTGATTGCTGGTTTCCGCGAATAAGGAGGAATTCGGTCAACCGGCCCGGCTGGCTGGCGGCTCCGGCAGATCCATCTCCAGGATTGCCATATTGAAGGCGTAGGAAACCTCACCGTCTTCTTCGTCCTTGAACAGGACGCCGACGAATTCGCCATTGATATGGACTTCGACGGAATCCTGCTGCTTGGGGCGCTCGACCACGGTGATGGTATCGAGGCGGAACAGATTGCGCAGGTATTTTTCCAGACGCCAGAGCTCGCCGCGGGTCATGCTATCCTCATGCAAATGCGGGCCTTGACGTCGCATGACCGCCCACGCCGGTCAAGCTGGACGCGCTATCCCGTCTCATCCTGTTCTTCGATGAGGTGGTTCATCTCCTGCGAAGGGCGTTCCGAGCCGACGCAATTGACCAATTTGGCGGGAATTCCCACCGCGGTGCAGCCGGCGGGCACGGATTTCAGCACCACCGACCCGGCACCGACGCGGCTGTATTCGCCGATTTCGATATTGCCGAGAATCTTTGCGCCCATGGACAGCAGCACGCCACGGCGGATCTTGGGATGGCGATCACCCGCCCCCTTGCCCGTGCCCCCCAGGGTGACCCCATGCAACATGGAGACATCGTCTTCCACCACCGCGGTCTCGCCGATCACGACACCGGTGGCATGGTCAATCATGATGCCGCGCCCAAGCTTGGCGGCGGGATGGATGTCCACCGCGAACAATTCGGAGATGCGGCTCTGAAAGAACAAAGCCAGCGCATGGCGGTTCTGGTGCCAGAGCCAATGGCCGACGCGATAGCTCTCCAGGGCGTGGAAACCCTTATAATAAAGAAAGGCCTCGACAAAGGAGTGGCAGGCAGGGTCGCGCTCGAAAACGGCGGAGAGATCGGCGCGGATCGCCTCGCCGATCCCGGTATCGCCCGCCAACGCCTCCTCGAAAGTCTCGCGCGCCAGCAACGGATCGAGGTCGCCGCCGCCCAGCTTGCGGGCCAAATGATAGGAGAGCGCATTTTCCAGCCGGTCGTGCTTGAGGATGGTGGCATGGATGAAGCCCGCCAGGGCCGGCTCCTCCAGGGCCATGGTCTCGGCCTCGACGCGCAATTGCGCCCAGACCGGATCGCAACTCGCAAGCTTCTCGCGTGTGATCGCCATGGGGTCGACTTTTAGCACAGGGATTTGGGCATTTTCAAAACGTCCCGGCCCGATCGGCAGGTTTTTGTGGCGGTCCGTGCCTAAGATGGGTATCCCATCCTGCCAACACAATGAGCGGTCATGACCGATAAAGCCCCCTTGAATCTCCCTGCGCCCCGGGCGCTCGATCTTCTGCTGACCCGCCGCTCCGGCTCGGCCAAGGCGATGACTCAACCCGGCCCTTCCCCGGTGCAACTGGTGGAGATTTTGAAGGCGGGCGCCCGCGCGCCCGATCACGGCAAACTGTTTCCCTGGCGCTTTATCGTTTTCCAGGCCGATGGCCGTGAGCGGTTTGGCGATGTCCTG
Organism: uncultured Alphaproteobacteria bacterium; assembly: GCA_963769055.1. GTDB lineage: Bacteria > Pseudomonadota > Alphaproteobacteria > Micropepsales > Micropepsaceae > Rhizomicrobium. The sequence continues at coordinate 373,634 of CAVYKF010000011.1, read as the reverse complement.
GCGGACGTGCTGGAGGCCGAAGGCGAGCGGGAAAGGCAAATCGAGGAGGAACGTGGTCGCTTCCTGCGCGCTCCCGTCGTGGTCGGCGTGGTTTCTGCCGCGCGCGAGCAGATCAAGATACCGGTATGGGAACAGGAACTATCGGCCGGCGCTGTGTGCCAGAATATCTTGATCGCCACCCATGCCATGGGTTTTGTCGGCAATTGGCTGACCGAATGGTACGCTTATCATCCCAAGGTGAAGGAGAAGATTGGATTGACACCCGGCGAGCGTATCGCGGGGTTCATCTATATCGGCACCTCCGCCGTGGAACTGGAGGAGCGGCCCCGGCCGGAGATGGACAAGATCGTGAGCTATTTTTGACGGTCGCTTGGCCTGACGGAAAACCGCTTCGCACTTTTCCTGGCCGATGCTCCACTTTTAACGGTCGCACGGCCTGACGGAAAACCGCTTCGCACTCTTCCTGGCCGATGCTCCACTTTTAATGGTCGCACGGCCTGACGGAAAACCGCTTCGCACTTTTCCTGGCCGATGCTCCGTCGTCACGCATAGGCCAGATAAAAGCTGTAACCGATTATCGCCAGCGCCAGGGACGCGGGAACCAGCGAGACATACCAGGAATCCATCTCAATACCTTTTTGAACGGCAGTGTGACATGGGTATGCGGGACCAACCCGCAAAGGGCCGGCGGATCAGGTGCGCCATGCGGCCCGCGCATGGCTTGGACTAAGGAATTCCCAGCAATTTGTGGGTCTGCAGCGAAAGCCGCCATTGCGGATGGGCCAGACAATAGGCCGTCGCGGCCTCGGTATTGGCGGCGCGGTTTTCATTGTCCATCGGCTGCAAAAAGAAGTGATCGAATGCCTGGTCCGCGAACCGCTCCGGCTGTGCTTTGTCCTGCGGATAGACCAGCTTCAATTCATCGCCGTGCTTGAGTTTCTGTTCCGCCTCGGCCTTGGGGCTGACGCAGATCCAGTCGATCCCGGACGGCGGGATCAAGGTGCCGTTGGTTTCGATGCCGATCTCGAAGCCTTGCGCCTTCAATGCCGCCACAGCCGCGTCGTCGAGTTGCAGCAGAGGCTCGCCGCCGGTGCAGACCACATAGGGCTTGCCATCGGCGTGCGCCGGCCATAGTTCGCGAACCGCACGCGCCAGCGAGGCCGCGTCGGCAAATTTTCCGCCATTGGGGCCGTCCGTGCCGACGAAATCGGTATCGCAGAATTGACAGACGGCCTGGGTGCGATCCTTCTCCATGCCGCTCCAAAGATTGCAGCCGGCGAAGCGCAGGAACACCGCGGCGCGTCCGGTCTGCGCCCCCTCGCCCTGCAACGTGTAATAAATCTCTTTGACGCTATAGGTCATTTTTCAAGGACGCGTTCTGCCGACCGGTATTTTTCAAACCCGTTGGCGCGCAGTGCACAGGCAGGACAAACGCCACAGCCGTAACCCCAATCATGCCGGTGCGACCGGTCGCCTTCATAACAGGTGACGCTTTCTTCCACGATCAAGTCGATCAACGCCTGACCGCCCAGATCACTCGCCAGTTTCCACGTCGCGGCCTTGTCGATGAACATGAGCGGCGTATGAATTCGAACCTCGCGCGCCAGGCCCAGCGACAGGGCTTTCGCGGTGGCTTGGATGGTCGCGTCGCGGCAATCCGGATAACCGGAGAAATCCGTCTCGCACATGCCGCCCACCAGATCGGCGATACCCCGGCGATAACCCAGCGCCGCGGCCGCGGTCAGGAACATCAGATTGCGTCCCGGCACGAAGGTATTGGGAAGGCCGTCACGGCCTATTTCGATCGCCATGGCTTCGGTGAGGGCGCTGCCGCCGATCGCGCCGGGCGCGCTCAGAGGAATAAGGTGATCGTCGCCCAGTTTGCCCGCCCATTGTGGAAACCGCGTTTGCAATCCCGCGCGCAGAACCGGACGCGCCGCCAATTCCGCGGCATGGCGCTGGCCATAGTCAAACCCGACGGTCTCGACGTGATCGAAGCCCGACAAGGCCCAGGCGAGACAGACGGTGGAATCCTGCCCGCCGGAAAACAGAACCAGAGCCTGAGTTTTCGTCATGGCGCGCTCTGTAGGACATTTTCGCGGAAAAGACACCAGACCGGGTGCGATTGTCGCCTATGCCGCAATATGAGAGATTGCCCGGCCAAATCCCAAAATTTCCCACAACGAGCCCTGTGGTAAGCGTCATGCCGTTCGCCCTTCACCCGCTCTATATTCTGTCGGGCTTCGCCGTCGGTTTCCTGGTCGGTATGACCGGCGTGGGCGGGGGCTCGCTCATGACGCCCCTCCTTATCCTGCTTTTTCACGTCCACCCTCTTACGGCGGTGGGCACGGATCTCCTCTATGCCAGCATCACCAAGACGGGCGGGTCCCTGGTGCATGCTTTCAATCGCACCATCGACTGGCGCATTGTTGCCAGACTCGCGCTGGGCTCGCTCCCTGCCTCCCTGCTTACATTGCTGGCCTTCCGCCTGCTGAGGGTGGATCCGGCCGCCTCCAGTGCCTTGATTACACGGGTTTTGGGCGTGGCGTTGCTTGCCACGGCATTGGCGCTGGTGTTCCGGCGCCGTCTGCTTGCATCCTACGCGCGCCGCGTCGGTGTCTTGAGCGAAGAACAAACCTTTCGTTTCACGGTGCTGACCGGGGTATTTCTGGGCAGCCTGGTGACCATCTCCTCGGTGGGGGCGGGCGCTTTGGGCGTGACCGCCCTGATCCTGCTTTATCCTGAACTGCCGGTGGTCAGGATCGCGGGGTCCGATATAGCCCATGCCGTACCCTTGACCCTGGTGGCGGGGTTAGGACACCTGATGAATGGCGGCATCGATGTGACCATGCTGGTATCCCTTCTGGTGGGATCCTTGCCGGGCGTCATTCTGGCCAGCCTGTTCGCGCCTCGCCTGCCCGATCTGGCGCTCCGGCTGCTCCTGGCTGGCACGCTCACGGTGAGCGGCCTGCGGCTGCTGGCCGTCTGATATGCCGGATCGCCCTCGCGCCTGGCAACGCATGTTGAGCGGCCGCCGGCTGGACCTGCTGGAGCCCAGCCCGCTGGATATCGAAATCGAAGACATTGCCCACGGACTGGCCCGGGTGGCCCGCTGGAACGGCCAGACCAGGGGCTCGCACGCCTTTTCGGTCGCGCAGCACTGCGTGCTGGTGGAGCGGCTTGTGACCGATCTTAACCCCCGCCTAAATCGCGATGCGCGGCTGATGGCGTTGCTGCATGATGCGCCCGAATATGTTGTCGGCGACCTCATAAGCCCATTTAAAGCCGCAATCGGTATTGATTACAAAGCCTTGGAACTGAGACTTCAGGCGGCAATTCATTTACGGTTCGGTTTGCCGGCAATTGTCCCCAAGGCCGTGGCGGCCCTATTCAAGAAAGCCGATCATCTCTCGGCCTATTTTGAAGCGACCCAGTTGGCCGGCTTCGAAGAGCCGGTGGCCCGCAAACTGTTCGGCGGCCCTCCCGCCGGCCTGAAGGCTCCGCGGCTGGTCCCGCTGCCGACCGCCGAGGCTCAGGCCCAGTTCCTGGAGCGATTTCATAAACTCGCCCCCCGTCGCTAGGTGCTAAAAAGGGTAATGCCTCACCTTCTGGTCGCCCCCCTATCCGGTCTGGATGACGCGCTCGAAAGTCATCGCCCATCTCATCTGGTGACTTTGCTGTCGCCCCAACACATGATTTCCACGCCCCCGGGGTTTGATCCCGAGCGCCATCTCCGCCTCGGCGTCAACGACGTCAGTGACCCGCAGGCCGGCGATCATCCTCCCGATCGCGAGCATATCGACCGCCTGATCGCATTCGCCCGCGGCTGGAATGCCAAGGCGCCCCTTCTGATCCATTGCTGGGCCGGGGTCAGCCGCTCGATGGCGTCGGCTTTCGTCATTTTATGCGACCGCCTCGGCCGTGGCCGTGAAATCGAGATCGCCTTGGCGATGCGCCGGCGCGCGCCTTATGCCAGTCCGAACTCGCTTCTGGTGCGTCATGCGGACGACGCGCTGGCGCGTGGCGGCCGCATGGTGACGGCGCTGGACGCGATGGGGCAACCGGTGATGGTGACCGAAGGCGTCACCACCGCATTTCCGCTGGTCGATTTATGAGTCCGAATGCGATCAGCATCGGTTTGTCGGCCGCGATCGTTTCGGTCGAGGGAGAGCGGCCTTGCGCGCTGGTGGTGACCCACGAAGGCGGTGAAGATGCGCTGCCGTTCGGCCCCTTCGATCCGGGCTCGCAACGCACCCTGGAACAGGGCCTGCGAAAATGGGTGGGCGAGCAGACCCATTTTGATCTGGGCTACACCGAGCAGCTTTACACCTTCGGCGATCATGGCCGTCACTCGCCGAGCGCCACAGCGGACGGCGCGTCCGGCACGCGCGTGGTTTCGGTGGGCTATCTGGCGCTGACGCGGCAGAGCAAGGATGACGGTACTGGCGCCGCCCGCGATACGCGCTGGCAAGGCTGGTATCACTATTTCCCCTGGGAGGACTGGCGCGACGACAAGCCCCAGATGATCGAGCGCGTCATCCTGCCACGGTTGAAATCATTCGTGAAGAATGCGGCCAGCTCCCAGGGCGCCGAACTGCGCCGCGACCGGGTACGCTTGTGCTTCGGCGTGGATGGCATCGCCTGGGACGAGGAGAAGGTTCTGGAGCGTTATGAACTTCTTTACGAAGCCGGATTGGTGCGTGAATTTGCCCGCGACAGCGGCCTGGGCCCGCGGAGCATGGGCGAGCAAGCGGAAGAAACATTGGGCGCGGCAATGATGTTCGATCACCGGCGCATCCTGGCCACGGCGATCGCGCGGCTCAGGGGCAAGATGAAGTATCGCCCGGTGGTGTTCGAATTGATGGCCGCCTCCTTCACCTTGCTGGAATTGCAGCGCACGGTGGAGGCGCTGTTGGGCCAGCGCCTGCACAAGCAGAATTTCCGCCGGCTGGTCGCCGAGCAGGGGCTGGTCGAAGGCACCGGCAAATTCGCCGCTTCCACGCGCGGCCGTCCGGCCGAACTGTTTCGCTTTCGCCGCGAGGTGTTGCGCGAGCGCCCTGCTCCCGGCCTGCGTCTGGGAGTTCGCAGATGAAACAATCCCAATTGCCATGTGTTTTATTGCCGAATGTCAGCGGAGGTCGTGATGAAATTACCGGTTCTTGTTGTTGGCGCGTTTTGTCTGGGTCTTTCGGCATGCGCCTCGCCGAATGAGGGAAATCCCGACGGGGACGCCTATGCCGGCAGTCCCGGCAGTGTCTATGACGTCGCCGCCAATCCAGCCCGCACAATCGGCATGGTGAGCTACGATCCCATGGCGCCCTTGCCATCGGCGGGTTCAGCCATGGAGACGAACGGCCCCGCCATGGCGCCCCCGGGCGCCAACCCCGTCCAGCGCTAAAAACCGACCGAAGCGGTTGACGCCCTGCGGAGGTCTTGTATATAACCATATGGTTATTTAACCGAGTGGTTTTATGGACGCGCTTTCCAGCACTTTTCAGGCCCTGGCCGATCCCACCCGCCGCGCGATCCTGGCCCGGCTTGCCTTGGGCGAAACCTCCGTGAGCGAATTGGCCGAGCCATTCGACATGAGCCAGCCCGCCATCTCCAAGCATCTGAAAGTTCTGGAACGCGCCGGTCTGATTTCCAGAAGCCGCGAGGCGCAATACCGGCCCTGCCGTCTCGAACCGCAGGCCCTGAAAAACGTGGATGCCTGGCTCGAGGAATATCGCCGGTTGTGGGAGGCGCGGCTCGACCGGCTGGAAGCCTATCTCGCGAAATTGCAGCGCCGGAGCAAGAAGGCCAAATCGCGACACAGGAAGGGCAGATAGATGGCAGAGCAGATCGTCATCAATCGCGGCGTCATTGCCATGATCGAAAATCCGATGTGAGGATGTCATGAATCAAACCCAAAAAATCTACGCCGAACGGAGCATCACCCTCACCCGAATTCTGAAAGCGCCGCGCGACCTGGTCTGGCGGGCCTGGACCGATACCGCCATGCTGAAGCAATGGTGGGGACCGGAACAATTCACCAATCCGGTTGTCGAAGGCGAAGTCCGGGTGGGCGGCGTCATGCACATCACCATGCATGGTCCCAAGGGCACGCCGTTCGACATGGATATGCCGATGGTGAAGCGCTATCGCGAGATCGTACCAGGCAAGAAACTGGTGTTCGAGAATGAACCGGTCGGCCCCAATGGCGAAAGGCTGATCGACGGCCTCACCACCGTCACCTTCTCCGATCACCCCGACGGCACCTTGATGGAAATGACCACCAGCGCCAAGGCGCTGGTGCCCATGGCGGTCGGCATGTTGCAGGGCATGGATCAGGGTTGGAGCCAGAGCTTCGACAAGCTGACGCGGCTTCTGGAAAAATAGCGTCATGGGACTCGCAAATCTGGAGCCTTTGGTGGGACGCTGGGCCCTCTCCGGCGAAGCGGAAGGCGTAATCGCCTATCGCTGGGCGGAGGGACGCCGTTTCCTGTTCCAGGATTTCGATCTTCGCAAAGGCGACCGCCATCATGTGGGGCTGGAAGTGATCGGCCACTTGCAGCCGCTGGGCGCCGATCCGTCCCGGGAAATCTGGTCGCGAGCCTATTTTTTCAATCACGGCCTCACTCTCGATTACGTCTATGAGATGGAGGGGTCCGAACTCACCATCTGGTTTCGTCACAGAGGCTCGGACAACCGGATGCGCGGCCATTTCCATCCGGATGGCAAGCGGTTCGATGCCGCCTGGGAATGGCCCGGCGGCGGCTATTGCCTGCAGGGAAACCGGCTGGAATGAGCTTTTCCTGAAGAACAGCCATGCAGGAAGGCCAGGCCAGCGCCCTTGACCTCCTTATGCTCAGGTGTAGCATTAAAAGCCTGACCGGCCCTTGAAAGCCGGGTTTTTTGCCCCAGATATATACTCAAAGTGAGTATTATTCTGCGGTAGCAAAAGACACATTTGGGAGAGGCCTATGGGAGTCGAGCTTGCCTATACCGACGCCGTCGCGCGGGCCACCAGCGGCCTGTATGCGCGGGTCGCCAAGGTCGTTCCCGAGATCGAATGGCCGGTCCACGCCCCCCTGATCGCCGCGATCAACCGCCTTAAGCGGGAAAAGAACGCCGTCATCCTGGGCCACAATTACATGACCCCGGAGATCTTCCATTGCGTCAGCGATTTCACCGGCGACAGCCTGGCCCTGGCGCGCGAGGCGGCCCGCACGGATGCCGCCGTCATCGTGCAGGCGGGCGTGCACTTCATGGCCGAGACCTCGAAAATTCTTTCGCCGGAAAAAACGGTGCTGATCCCCGACGCAAAGGCCGGCTGTTCGCTGGCCGCCTCCATCACCGGCGCCGATGTGCGTCTCTTGCGCCAGAAGCATCCCGGCCTGCCGGTGGTGACGTATGTGAACACGTCCGCCGAGGTGAAGGCGGAAAGCGACATTTGCTGCACGTCCGGCAATGCGGTGAAGGTGGTGGAACATATCGCCCGCGAATTCGGCACCGACACCGTCATCATGATCCCCGACCAGTATCTCGCCCGCAATGTCGCGGCCAAGACCGGGATCAAGGTGATCACCTGGGCGGGCGCCTGCGAAGTGCATGAGCGTTTCACGGCGGCGGAAATCCGCGCCTACCGCGCCCAACATCAGGGCGTCACGGTGCTGGCGCATCCCGAATGCCCGCCGGAAGTCGTGGCGGAAGCGGATTTCGCCGGTTCGACCGCGGCCATGATCGGCTATGTGGGCAGGCATCATCCCGCCCGCGTGGTGATGATCACCGAATGCTCGATGAGCGACAATGTCGCGGTGGAATATCCCGATGTGGAATTCGTGCGGCCCTGCAATCTCTGCCCGCACATGAAGCGCATCACCTTGGAAGGCATCCTGCATTCGCTTGAGACCATGACCACGGAGGTGGTGGTCGACCCCGCCATATCGGCCCGGGCGCGCGTGGCCATCGAACGCATGCTGGCGATCAAGGCCTGAAGATATGGCGCAGACCGACAATGTGATCGAGACCGACGGCGCGTTGATATTGGGCGCCGGAATTGCCGGCTTGTTCACGGCGCTGAAGCTGGCGCCCTTCCCCGCCCTGGTGCTGGCGGGCTCGCGCCCCGGGTCTTCGGGCTCCAGCGCCTGGGCCCAAGGCGGCATCGCCGCCGCGGTCGGCCAGGGCGACGACTGGCGCAGTCATGCCGCCGATACGATGGCGGCCGGCGCGGGCCTCTGCGATCCCGCGATTGTGAATCTGGTGGCACGCGAGGCATCGGACCGCATCGCCGATCTGGTGGCGATGGGCGCTCCCTTCGACCGCGATGCCGATGGCGCGTTGGCGCTGGGGCGCGAAGCGGCCCATTCCCGCGCCCGCATCGTCCATGTCGCGGGCGACCGGGCCGGCGCGGAAATCTCGCGCACCTTGGCGGCGCGCGCGCTGGCGACGCCCTCCATCAAGATCCTGGAGGGCTTCCATGGCGTCGAACTGGCAATGGAGGATGGCCGCGCCGTCGGCCTTTTCGCCCGTCACGGCACGGGCGCCGATGCGCGGCTGGTGCTGTTCAAGGCGCGGGCGGTCATTTTCGCCACCGGCGGGCTGGGCGCGCTCTATGCCGTCACCACCAATCCGCTGGAAGCCCGCGGAGAAGGCTTGGGCATGGCGGCACGGGCCGGCGCTTTGATCGCCGATCCCGAATTCGTCCAGTTCCATCCCACCGCCATCGACATCGGCCGCGATCCCGCGCCATTGGCGACGGAGGCTTTGCGGGGTGAAGGCGCCATCCTGGTCAACGATAAAGGTGAGCGTTTCATGCCCGCCACGCATGCCGACGCCGAACTGGCGCCGCGCGACGTCGTGGCGCGCGCCATGCATCGCCAGATCGCGGGCGGCCATCGCGTCTTTTTGGATTGCCGCCAGGCCATCGGCGCGAATTTTGCGGCACATTTTCCGACGGTCCATGCGGCATGCCTGTCGGCCGGCATCGATCCGGCGGTGCAGCCCATCCCCGTGGCGCCGGCCGCCCATTATCACATGGGCGGCATTGCCTCGGACGCGCAAGGCCGCACTTCCCTGCCCGGACTGTGGGTGGCGGGCGAATGCGCCGCCACCGGGCTTCATGGCGCCAACCGGCTCGCTTCCAACTCCCTGTTGGAAGGCCTGGTTTTCGGGGCTCGGGTCGCCGAGGACGTGAAAAGCCAGCTTGCAGTGCGAGCCCTTCCCGCGCCGCCCTCTCCCGCCAACGCACTCGCGTTGGCGGCAGCACCACATGTCTTACGTGCCGCCATGAACCGTCATGTGGGCCTGGAACGGACCGCCGAGGGCCTGGGCGAGGCGCTTGCGCGTTATCACGCGGCTGGAACAGGCCAGCGGCGGTGAGCCCGCGCTTCTCAACATGCTGGCCGCGGCACGGTTGGTCGCGGCGGGCGCGCTGGCGCGCGAGGAATCGCGCGGCGGCCATTGGCGAAGCGATTTCCCGCTCACGCGCGCGAACGGCACCCGCACCTTCATGACCTTGGCCGATGCCGCGCGCATCGAAGGCGTTCCATTGCGCCGCGCACGGCCATGACGCCGACAGCTCTGGAATTCACCCGCCCGCCCGCCCGCTTTCTGATCGAGCCGCAGATCCGCGCCGCGCTGGAAGAAGATCTCGGCCGGGCCGGCGACATCACGTCCGAACTCACCATTCCCGCCGATCAGAAAGCGCGCGCCGGATTGGTGGCGCGCAAGCAAGGTCGGGTCGCGGGACTGCTTGCCGCCGACATCGCCTTCCGGCTGGTCGATCCGTCCTTGACGTTTGACGCGGCCATGCCCGATGGCAGCGCGGTGGAAGCGGGCGCCTTGCTGGCCGAAGTCAGCGGTCCCGCCCGCGCGATCCTGACGGCCGAGCGCGTGGCCTTGAATTTCGCCGGCCATCTTTCCGGCGTGGCGACAGCGACGGCGGCCCTGGTCGATGCCGTCAAAGGCACCAAGGCGCGCATCGTCTGCACCCGCAAGACCGTTCCCAATCTTCGGATTTTGCAGAAATACGCCGTGCGTTGCGGCGGCGGTTTCAATCATCGCTTCGGCCTGGATGACGCGGTCCTGATCAAGGACAATCATATCGCCGCCGCCGGCGGCATCGGACCGGCGCTGGGACGCGTGCGCGAGGGCCTCGGCCATATGGTCAAGATCGAGGTCGAGGTGGACACGCTGGCGCAGCTCGAGGAAGCCCTTTCGCTCGGCGCCGACACGATCCTGTTGGACAATATGACGCCGGACGAACTCAAGCGCGCCGTGGCGCTGGCCAAAGGCCGCGCGGTGCTGGAAGCGTCCGGCAATGTCACGCTTGCGACCGTGCGCGCCATCGCCGAGACCGGCGTCGATTACATCAGTTCCGGCGCGATCACCCATAGCGCCGTGAACCTGGATATCGGATTGGATTTCTAACTGTCCCGCGAGTGCGCGGCGCCGCCGCGATAGAAGACGTGATTGCCGATCTGGCCGGTCTTCTCCAAGGTCGGGGCCCAGTCGGGACTGACCGAGACGGCGTGGTAATTGGTGGCGCCGCCCGTGGAGTCCTTGCGCCAGGCCTGGTCCGTCAGGATCTCGGCAGCCAGGCGCTCGGATTCTTTCCAGGCCTGGTCTTCCTTCCGGCGCGCCAGATCGCCATTGCAGGTGAACGAGAATTGGCAGCCGGGATGGCCGGCACCCTCGTACACCACCGCGCAGATCGAGTGGCCGTAATTGCCGGTATTCATGCGGTGGAAGACGACCTCGGCGACCGCCTTCTGGCCCTTGTCGCCTTCGCCGCGCGCCTCGTAATACAGCACTTCGGACAGGCAGCGATGCTCGGCCAGAAGCTGGGTCATCGCGGCGTCCGGACCCGGCAGCTTGGCTTCCACCGGCGGCGCGATTTTGATCGAGACGGGCTTCGACATCGCAATTTGGGCCGCGACGGCGTGATTGGTCAGCGACGCGCCGACGGCCGCGCTGGCCGTGGCAAGAATGATCGCCAACGCGGCGATGAGCACGCGGTCCGACCGCGATAAAGCGTCATTGGTTTTTTTCGTCATTTCGGGATCAGGCTCTTTCGGCTTTTGGTTTCGCTTCGTCTATCTGGCTTGGTCTATTTCGCTTCCCGCGTTTCTCCGCCGTTCCGGCATCGCATCGCGTTTGCTATTTCGATTAGGCTGGTTCGATTTCGCTACGTCCTCAAAAAGTTCCGAATTGTTCCCATGGCACGCCGATCGGCAGGGCGGTTTGCATCAAGTAAACCCGAATCGTCAAATGAAAATTTTCTCGAAATTGACACAGTGTCACCAATGCCGGAAAACCCAATGATTTCCAGCGTTCGAAGGTAAACCGAATCAGGTCTTTTTGTGGCGTTGCGCGAGCGCCGCCTGCGCCGCCGCCAGTCGCGCGACAGGAACGCGAAATGGCGAGCAGGAGACATAGTCCATTCCCGTGTCATGGCAGAAGCGAATGGAGTCCGGATCGCCGCCATGCTCGCCGCAAATTCCGAGCTTGAGACTGTTGCGGGTTTCGCGTCCGCGCGTGGCGGCGATGCGGATCAATTCGCCGACACCGTCCACGTCGATCGAAACGAAGGGATCGCGGGTGATGACGCCCTTGTTGATATACTCGTTGAGGAACATGCCGGCATCGTCGCGCGACAGTCCAAGCGTGGTCTGGGTGAGATCGTTGGTGCCGAAGGAAAAGAATTCGGCGGTCTCGGCGATCTCCGCCGCCCGCAAGGCGGCGCGCGGCAATTCGATCATGGTGCCGATCATGTAGTCCGGTACCGTGCCCTTGGTCTTTTTGATGTCCGCCGCCACCTGGGCGATGCGCGACGCCAGGCGGTCCAATTCCGTCTTGAAACCCACCAGCGGGATCATGATTTCCAGCTGTACGGGCTTGCCGCCGCCAGCCATGACATTGGCGGCCGCTTCCAGGATGGCGCGGGCCTGCATTTCATAGATTTCCGGATAGGTGATGCCCAGCCGGCAGCCGCGATGGCCCAGCATCGGGTTCGATTCATGCAAGGCCGCGGCGCGGGCCTGCAGCTTTTCCACCGACACCCCGCTGGCCTTGGAGACTTCCTCGATTTCCGCCGGCTTGTGCGGCAGGAATTCATGCAGCGGCGGATCGAGCAGCCGGATGGTGACCGGCAAGCCTTCCATCGTCTTGAAGATCGCCTCGAAATCCCCGCGCTGCATCGGCAGCAGTTTGGCAAGGGCCACTTCCCGCTCCTTTTCCGTGTCCGCCAGGATCATCTGGCGCACCGCGATAATGCGGTCGGACTCGAAGAACATGTGCTCGGTGCGGCAAAGGCCGATGCCTTCCGCACCGAACTTGCGCGCCGTGGCGGCATCGACGGGGGTATCGGCATTGGTCCGGACTTTGAGGGTGCGGACCGCGTCTGCCCAGCCCATCAGCGTGCCGAAATCGCCGGTCAGTTCCGGCTGGCGCATCTTGACCGCGCCTTTATAAACCTTGCCGGCGGCGCCATCGATGGTGATGATCTCGCCGCGCTTGATGGTGATGCCGCCCGCCGTCATCTCGCCCTTGGCGATATCGATCTTGAGCGCGCCCGCGCCGGACACGCAGGGCCGTCCCATGCCGCGCGCCACCACCGCCGCGTGGCTGGTCATGCCGCCGCGCGCGGTGAGAATGCCTTTGGCCGCATGCATGCCGTGAATGTCTTCCGGGCTGGTCTCGGTGCGCACCAGGATCACATCGTGATGATCGGCGGCGAGCTTTTCGGCTTCGTCGGCGGTGAACACCACTTCGCCGGTGGCCGCGCCCGGCGAGGCGCCCAGGCCCGAAACAATTTCCGTCTTGGGCGCATCGGGATCGAGCGTGGGATGCAGCAGCTGGTCCAGCGCCGCGGGATCGACGCGGCTGACCGCCGTATCCTGGTCGATCAGCTTTTCGCGGACCATGTCGACGGCCGCCTTCAGCGCGGCTTCCGCCGTGCGCTTGCCCGAACGGGTCTGGAGCATGAAGAGCTTGCCTTCCTGCACCGTGAATTCCACGTCCTGCATGTCGCGGTAATGCTGTTCCAGCCGCTCGCCGATCGCCTTCAATTCGGCATAGGCCTTGGGCATCGCCTCTTCCATCGAGGGTTTGCGGCCGCCCTGGCGCTCGCGCACCACTTTGGAGATCGGCTGCGGCGTGCGGATGCCCGCCACCACGTCCTCGCCCTGGGCGTTGATGAGGAATTCGCCGTAAAGCAGCTTCTCGCCGGTGGCCGGATCGCGGGTGAAGGCGACGCCGGTGGCCGAGGTCTCGCCGCGATTGCCGAACACCATCGCCTGCACCGTTACCGCCGTACCCCAATCCTCCGGGATATTGTGCAGCTTGCGATAGGTGTTGGCGCGCGGGCTGTGCCAGGAGCCGAACACCGCCCCGATGGCGCCCCATAATTGCTCCTGCACGTCTTCGGGAAAGGGCTTGCCCAGTTCCTTCTCGACACTCTGCTTGAAGCGGACGGCGATGCGCTTGAGGTCGTCGGCGTCGAGATCGGTATCCAGCTCGACCCCCTTGGTGTCCTTCTCTTCGTCCAGGATTTCCTCGAACAGGGCATGCTCGACGCCCAGCACCACGTCGGAATACATCTGGATGAAGCGGCGATAGCTGTCATAGGCGAAGCGTGCGTCGCCGGTGAGCTTGGCCAGGCCGTCGGTGGTCGCCGGCATTGAGGCCGAGATTGAGGACGGTATCCATCATGCCGGGCATGGAGACGCGCGCGCCCGAGCGCACCGAAACCAGCAGCGGCTTCTCCGGATCGCCGAAATTGCCGTGGGCGAGATAGCCCACCTGGCGCAGGGCCTCGGCGACCTGCTCCTTCAGTTCGGCGGGATAACTTTCCTTGTTGGCATAGTAATAGGTGCAGACTTCCGTGGTGATCGAGAAGCCCGGCGGCACCGGCAGGCCGAGATTGCTCATCTCCGCCAGGTTGGCGCCCTTGCCGCCCAGCAGGTTTTTCATTCCCGCCTGGCCTTCCGCCTTGCCGTCACCGAACGCGTAAACCCACTTGGTCATACCGAACCACCTTCGATTTTGGAAAAATCACCGATCACATGAACCGCCGCCCGCAAGGCGGCCAGAAGATGCAGCCGGTTTTCGCGGAGCATGGCATCTTCGGCATTGACTTTGACACTTTCAAAAAACGCATCCACCGGAACGCGCAAAACCGCCAACTGGCGCATCGCGTCGGCGAATTTCTCCTTTTCCAGCGCGGGCGCGATTGCGGCTTGTGTCTCTTTCAGCGCCGCAAACAGAGTTTTTTCCGCCGGTTCGGTTAATTTTCCTTCGTCGACCTCGCCGCTGAAAATCTTGCCGTCCCTTTTCTCCTCGACCTTGAGGATGTTGGCGGCCCGCTTATAGCCCGCCAGCAGGTTGACGCCATCGTCGGTCTTGAGGAACGCCTGCAGCGCCTCGACCCGGGCCACCAGCCGCACCAGATCGTCCTCATGACCGAGCGCAAACACCGCGTCGATCAGGTCGTAGCGGATGCCTTTTTCCCGCAGCGCGACTTTGAGACGATCAGCAAAGAAGGAAAGCAGATCGTCGGAAACTTTCAGCGGCAAGCGCAGCTTATGTTCGATAAGGATGCGGATGACTCCCAACGCAGCGCGCCGCAATGCAAAAGGGTCACCTGAGCCGGTGGGCTTTTCCCCAACTGCGAAGAAACCGATCAGCGCATCGAGCTTGTCGGCCAGAGCTACAGAGATCGAAATTTTGCCGGCCGGCAACGCGTCGGACGGGCCGACCGGCTTGTAATGGTCGCGGATGGCGTCGGCGACCTCGACATCTTCTTTATCGTGGAGCGCGTAATAGCGGCCCATGACGCCTTGCAGTTCGGGGAATTCGCCCACCATGCCGGATGTCAGGTCGGCCTTGGCAAGCCGCGCGGCGCGTTCGGCCTTCTTCGGATCGGCGCCGATTTTCGTGGCGATCTCCGACGCCAATTTGGCGATCCGTTCGACGCGCTCAAATTGCGTCCCCAGCTTGGCGTGGAAGACGATGCCCTTGAGATCGTCGATGCGGCTGTCGAGGCGGCGCTTGCGGTCCTCGTCCCAGAAGAATTTGGCGTCGAACAGGCGCGCCCGCAGCACGCGCTCATTGCCCGCCACGATTTCCTTGCCGCCGTCTTCCGCCACCATGTTGGCGACCAGCGCAAATCGGTTGGCCATTTTCCCGGTTTTGGGATCGCTGAGCGCGAAATATTTCTGATGCGTCCGCATCGAGGTCTGCAGGATTTCCGGCGGCAGGTCCATGAACTGGTCCTCGATGGTGCCGATCAGCACCACCGGCCATTCCACCAGGCCCGCCACTTCCTCCAACAGCCCCTCGTCCGGGATCAGTTCCAGGCCATGGATGAAGGCCGCCTGCTTGACGCCCTCGAAGATGATGGCGGCGCGTTCCTCGGCGTCCAGCACGACATGGGCTTTCTTCAGCCCTGCGGCGTAATCGTCGAAGCGCCGGACCTCGATCTTGCCGGGCGACAGGAAGCGATGGCCCTGCGTATGGCGGCCGCTCGATGACGCCGGCGAAGCTGAACGGCACCGTCTCGCCATCGAAGGTGCAGAGAATGGAATGCAGCGGCCGCACCCAGCGCGTGGTCACGCCCGGCTTCCAGCGCATGCTTTTCGGCCAGGGCAATTTCGCCATCGCCTCCGGCAATATCTCCGCCAGCACGGCGGCGGTCTCGCGGCCCTGACGCTCGATCACCGCGACATAGAATTCGCCCTTGCCGTCATTCTGCTTCAGGCATTGCGCCAAAGTAACGCCTGCCCCGCGCAGAAAGCCTTCGATGGCCTTTTCCGGCGCGCCGACGCGGGGGCCTTTGCGTTCTTCCTTCACGTCCGCCTGCTTGGCGGGAAGCCCGCTGATCACCAAGGTGAGGCGGCGCGGCCCGGCGAAGGTCTTGATGCCTTCGAACAAGCAGGCCGCGATCCGACAGAGCGCCCACCACCAGACGTTCCAGGTCGCGCGCCGCATTGCGCCTGCATGCGGGCCGGGATTTCCTCGCTGAACAATTCCAGCAGCAGGTCGGGCATCAGCCGGCCCCCTTGCCGTTACGGGGCCTGTAGCGGCCCATCGGGGTTTCCAGCCAGGCCTCGCAGCAGGCCTTGGCCAGCGCCCGCACGCGCGCGATATAGGCGGCGCGCTCGGTCACGCTGATGACGCCGCGCGCATCCAACAGGTTGAAGGCGTGGCTGGCCTTGATGCACTGGTCGTAGGCCGGCAGCGCCAGCTTCTTGTCAAGAGCAGTTCCTGGCATTGCTTCTCGGCGTCGTTGAAATGGCGGAACAGGATGTCCGTATCGGCGCGCTCGAAATTATAGGCCGAGAATTCCTGCTCGTTCTGGAGGAAGACTTCGCCGTAGCGG
Organism: uncultured Alphaproteobacteria bacterium; assembly: GCA_963769055.1. Taxonomy (GTDB): domain Bacteria; phylum Pseudomonadota; class Alphaproteobacteria; order Micropepsales; family Micropepsaceae; genus Rhizomicrobium. Next base: position 357,274 of record CAVYKF010000011.1, on the reverse strand, counting down.
AACTGCTCGTTGAAGGCCAGATCGTAGACGAACTCGACATTCTGCACATACATCGCCAGCCGCTCGAGGCCGTAGGTGATCTCGGCGCTCACCGGATCGCAGTCGATGCCGCCGACCTGCTGGAAATAGGTGAACTGGGTGATTTCCATCCCGTCGCACCAGACTTCCCAGCCCAGGCCCCAGGCGCCGAGCGTCGGGCTTTCCCAATCGTCCTCGACGAAGCGGATGTCGTGCAGCATCGGATCCAGGCCGATCGCCTTGAGCGACTCCAGATAAAGCTCCTGCACATTCTCCGGCGCGGGCTTCAGGATCACCTGATACTGATAATAATGCTGCAGCCGGTTCGGGTTCTCGCCATAGCGGCCGTCCTTGGGGCGGCGCGAGGGCTGCACATAGGCGGCCTTCCACGGCTGCGGCCCCAGCGCGCGCAAGGTGGTGGCGGGATGGAAGGTGCCCGCGCCCATCTCAATGTCATAGGGCTGCAGGATCAGGCAGCCCTTGGACGCCCAGAAATTCTGCAAGGTCAGGATCAGGTCCTGGAACGTCTTGGCCTGGGAAGGTCTGGACACGAGTCGGCAATCTCCGGGATGGGCCGGAACCTACAGACGGGGTACCCCCAGAGCAAGCGCGGCTTGCCCCCGCAATATCGCATCTGCTTGCGGTGTGTAAGCCCCTGAATTGTCGTGCAAAGTTAACCCCGGCAGGAGGCAGAAAGCGGCATTGGAGCCTTTCCGCGCCTGGACCAGAACCCGCCGCGCCGGCTCGCCCGCTTTGGGCCAAAGCGGCAGGGCGCTGACGCCGGTCCGCGGCAATGCCGCCAGCGCCTCGTTCAAGCGGTCCGCCCGCAGAATGACGGTGAGGGTACCGCCGGATACCGTGCGCTTCAGACCGGCCTCCAGCCAATCGCCCAAGGCGCCGCCGTCCATCATCGCGCGGGCCCGGCCGGCATCCGGCGAGGCCTGCCCGTCTCCGTGAAACGGCGGGTTGATGAGCACGCAGTCAAATTCGCGCTTGAATTCCAGCGGCAGGGCGAAGGTGTTGGCGGCGGCGAAACGCACCCGGCTCTGCATGCCGTTGGCGGCGGCGTTGTCATTGGCCAGGCGCACCAGCTCGGGGTCGATTTCGATGCCGGTGACGGTGATTGCTGGAAGCCGCGACGCCAGGCACAGGCTGGCGGTACCGGCGCCGGCACCAAGCTCGAGCGCGGTGGCGCCATCCGGTACCGCCGCCGCCAGCATCACCGCATCCAGCCCCGCGCGAAAGCCGCGCTCGGGCTGGCGCGCGATCACGCGTCCATTCAAAAATCTCTCTTCCTTCACGGCATGGCGTCCGGGACGGCTTCGCGCAGCAATTTTTCGGCCCGGCTGAAATCCTCGTCCGCTACCATCAGCCGCCGCGGCACCATCGCCATGCTGCCATCCATGATGCTGGCATGGGTATCGAATATCAGCGCCGTGATTCCGGATTCTTCCAGTACATGCGTGGCATAGCTCAGGACCACGGGATTGTTGGATTTCAGCACGGCGCGCATAAGCCAAGGTATAAACCGAAATCCGGTCCCGCCGCGACAGCGGGGCCGGCAGCTTGACCCCGCTTGCGGGTCGTTCTTAATGTCCGCCCTGAAATGCCTTCGGGGCGAAGCGGGTTTGGCATGCTGACGAAAGAACAGGTGGCGTCAGGCCAGGTCGGGATTTCCCCCGTGGAACGGCTTAACGCATTGGTTGCCGCCGACATGAAAGCGGCCGACCGGCTGATCCGCAAGGGCATGGCGTCCAGCGTCGAACTCATTCCAGCCCTGGCGCGTCATCTGATCGAATCCGGCGGCAAACGCCTGCGCCCCCTGTTGACTTTGGCGGCGGCCAAGGCTGGCGGCTATCAAGGAGACGGCCATGTCCGCCTTGCGGCGGCGGTGGAGTTCATCCATACGGCAACCCTGCTGCATGACGATGTGGTGGATGAGAGCGCGCTGAGGCGCGGCAAGGTTTCCGCCAATCTGGTCTGGGGCAACAAGCCCAGCGTGCTGGTCGGCGACTATCTATTTTCGCGCGCCTTTCAGCTCATGGTGGAGACCGGCAACCTCACCGTTCTGGACATCCTTTCCGGCGCCAGCGCGGTCATTGCCGAGGGCGAAGTGATGCAGCTGGGTTCGGCCAACAATCTTGGCGTCAGCGAGGCCCATTACATGAAGGTGGTGTCGGCCAAGACCGCCGCGCTGTTCTCGGCCGCCGCCGAAGGCGGCGCCGTGCTTTCGGCGCAGGGCGCGGATTTTGTGACGGCGATGCGCACCTATGGCGAGAATCTGGGCATCGCCTTTCAGCTTGTCGACGACGCGCTGGATTATTCCGGCCGCCAGGCCTTGATGGGAAAATCCGTGGGCGATGATTTCCGCGAAGCCAAGATGACCTTGCCGATCATTCTCTCGGTGGCTCGCGCCGATGAGGTTCAGCGCGGTTTCTGGCAACGGGTGATCGAGACCGGCAACCAGACCGAAGCGGATCTGCATCACGCCATCACCCTGGTCGAGCAGACCGGCAGCATCCAGGAGACCATGCGCCGGGCCCGCGCCTATGCCGACTTGGCGAAGGCGGCCCTGGAAAGCCTGCCCGAAAGCGAGATCCGCAGTGCACTATCCGACATCGCGGATTTCTGCGTCGAACGAGCTTATTGATTTAAGTCGGTCGCACGGCCGGACGCAAAACCGGTTCGGGCGCTTCGCACCCTCCCACTTTTGCTGGCCGATGCTCCGCCCGACATGGCGGATTTCTGCGTCGAAAGCGCCTACTGATTTTCAGCACTAAAGCCCGCCGTCACTGGGCCCGATATCGCGTCCGCGCCCTTCAGGCGTGGAACCGATAGCGGTCACTCGGGTCGGCTGCACCCACCAGCCGGGACGGCGTGCCTTCAGAAGCGACGCCGCCCGCGCGCAGCCGTCGTCGTCGGACATGAGCGCGAAACAGGTCGCGCCCGAGCCCGACATGCGCGTGAAGAGAGCCCCCGGCAATCCCTTGAGGTCTCTCAAGACCTCGTCGATCACGGGCTGCAGCGCGCGCGCGGGCGTTTCCAGGTCGTTGCCGGTGGTTTCCAAAAACCGCAGCAGGTCCGCAAGATCGCTGAACCCGGCTTGCGGCAGTTTCATGCCCACGCCACGACGCTCGCCAAGCAAGGCAAACACATCCTTGGTGGAAACCGCCGCCCCCGGATTGACCAGCAATAGCGGCAGACACGGCAGCTTCCCCAATGGCGTGAGCACTTCTCCCCGGCCTTCCATGAAGGCCGGCCTGCTCGCGAGGCAGACCGGTATGTCGGACCCCAACTCGGCCGCGATCTCGCGCAGGACATTCTCCTCCAGGCTCAACCGCCAGAGACTTGCCAGAGCCCGCAGCGTCGCCGCCGCGTCGGCGCTGCCGCCGCCAATCCCCGAGGCCACCGGTAGATTTTTGGTGAGCGTGAGTTTTGCCTGCGCCGGGCGATCCGCGCGTTCGGCCAAGGCCCGCGCCGCCTTCAAGACCAGATTGTCTTCGCCCGTCCAGCGCTCCGGCGAAGGGGCCATCCAGAACAAGAGAGAGATCGTCCGCTGCTTGGGCCGTCAGCCGGTCGCCGAAATCGGTGAACACCGCCAGGCTTTGCAAGGGATGAAAGCCGTCGGAACGCTTGTCGCCGACATGAAGGAACAGATTGATCTTGGCGCGTGCCGAGAAGGCGCCGCTTACGCCGGACGGCTCCATTACCCGGCGAGTCCGGTCTTGAGTTTCTGTTCGATTGCGGCCTTATCGCTATCTTCGGTGCTGAAGGTCAGCGCGTGATTCCATTGGAACCGCGCCTCGAGCTTGCGGCCGGCTTTCCACAAGGCGTCGCCGAGATGGTTGTTGACGGTGGGATCGCCGGGGACCAGCAGCACCGCGGCCTCCAGGGTTTGCGCCGCTTCGTCGTAACGGCCCAGCCGGTAATAGGCCCAGCCCACGCTGTCCACGATATAGCCGTCATAGGGCCTGAGCTGCCGCGCTTTTTCCAGCATCGCCAAAGCTTCCGGGATGCGCTGGTTGCGATCCACCCAGGAATAGCCCAGATAGTTGAGCAGCTCCGGCTGATCGGGCGACAGTTTCAGCGCGATGTTGATGTCGGCCTCGGCCTTGTCCCAATGCTTTGCGGAATCTTCCGCCATGGCGCGGGCATAGAAAAGCGGCCAGTCGCGCTTTTCCGGCGTGCCGATGGCTTTTTCGGCGTGATCGTAGGCCTCGATTGCGGCTTCGTAATTGTTCTGGTCGCGATAGGCGTCACCCAACGCGATCCAGTTTTCGCTGTCGTCCGGGAAGGCCTGCGAGAGGGCGCGCAGGTCGGCGATCGCCGCATCCTTCTTGCCGAGGCGGGATTCATTGACCGCCGCCTGCGTCGCCGCCATGCGATAATAGGGTGACGCCTTGTCGATCCGGCGATAGATCGCCACCGCATCCTCATACTTGCCCAAGCTCTCGAAGCGATCGGCCAGCAGCAGATCGGCAAGCGCCAGATCGGGTCTGAGATAGAGCGCCATGCGCAGATAGAGGATCGAGACATCGGCGCTTTGCCGATCGTTCAGCGAAGCCGCCATGCCGAACAGGCCCTCGGCGACGCCATCCTCGGCATTGCGCACAAAAGCGTCCGGCTTGCGGTTGGCGGCGATGCGCGCCAGGCTGTCTTTCGCGATCGGCGCCACGCCGCCTTCATCGAGGAATTTCTCGTAAAGCGCGCGCGCATCGGCGGCGCGGCCGGCACGCTCCAGATAAACGCCATAGGCCTGAATCACGCGCGGACTGGCGCGATTGGCGATCAGCGCCTTTCTGTAGTCGGCTTCCGTCTCGGGCCGGCCGAGAAAATCGGCGATCAAGGCGGTGTGGAACGCGGCAAGCCCTTCGGCGCCGCTTTGCGTCGACAATATTTTCATGTCGGCGGTCGCGCCGGCGGCATCGCCGCTGGCGGCGGCGGCCCAGCCATCGAACAGCGACACCACCAGGGCCTGGAACGGCCCTTTGGCCGACAGCGACAGATTTTTCCGCGCCTCGGAATAATTGCGATGCTTGAAGGCGATCACCGCCAGCGCCAGACGCGCCGAGCGATCGTCCGGGGTCTGGGTCACGATCTGGGCGGCGTATTTGCCCGAACCTTCCACATCCCCGGAGGTCGTCGCATAGAAGAATGCGAGCGAAAGAATGCTCGCGTTGCCGGGATCGTTCTTGAGACTTCTGGGCGTAATAACGTGCCGCCTGCGGCATTTCATGCTCGCCAGCGGCGAAGCGCGCGGAAAGATAGGTCGAGAAGGCGTTCACCTGGCGATCCGACTCCGTAGCGGCCGGATGTTTGATCGCCGGCAGATTGGCACAGCCCGCCAAAAGCAGGAGGGTCGCGACGAGGAACGGACGGATCTTCAATTGTGCCTCACATATTCGAGTAATTGGGACCGCCGCCGCCTTCGGGCGTGACCCAGGTGATGTTCTGTGCCGGATCCTTGATGTCGCAGGTTTTGCAGTGAACGCAATTCTGCGCGTTGATCTGGAACCTGCGGTCCGGCAGCCTCTTCGACAATCTCATACACGCCCGCGGGACAATAACGCTGCGCCGGCTCCGCATATTCCGGCAAATTCACTCTAATCGGAATCGAAGGATCGCGCAGCACCAGATGCACCGGCTGATCCTCTTCATGGTTGGTATTTGAGACAAAGACGCTGGATAAACGGTCAAAAGTAAGCTTTCCGTCCGGCTTGGGATAGGAAATCGGCTTTGAATCCTTTGCCTGTCTTCAGGGTGGCGAAGTCCGGCTTGCCATGGCCCAGGGTTCCGAAGAAGGAAAAACCCAGCAGCTGATTGGTCCACATATCCAGGCCGATAAAGGGCAGCGCCAGCAAAGTTCCAAGTTTGGACCAGAGCGGTTTGACGTTGCGCACCTGCCTGAGATCCTTGGCCACCGGGCTGGCGGCATAGGCGCGCTCGTAAGCTTCGAGCGTGTCGTTGGCCCGGCCCTCCCCGATTGCGGCAAAAGCGGCGTCGGCCGCCATCATGCCGGTGTGGATGGCGTTATGGCTGCCCTTGATCCGCGGCACATTCATGAATCCGGCGCGCACAGCCGATCAGCGCCCCGCCGGGAAATGCCAGCTTCGGGCACCGATTGGAAGCCGCCCTCGGTCAGCGCGCGCGCGCCATAGCCCACACGCTTGCCGCCTTCCAGAAATTGCCGGATGGCGGGATGGGTCTTGGCGCGCTGGAATTCGTCGAAGGGCTCCAGATAAGGATTGGAGTAATTCAGATGCACCACAAAGCCGATGGAGCAGTAATTCTCGCCCCAGTGATACATGAAGAGCCCGCCGCCGGTGTCGTTCTGCCAGCGGCCAGCCGAAACCGTGCACCACCAGCCCCTTGCGATGCTTGTCCGGCGGCAGCTCCCATAACTCCTTCAGACCGATGCCGAATTTCTGCGGCTCGCGGCCTTCATGCAGGCCAAAGCGCTGGCCCAGAGATCTTCGACAGGGATCCGCGCGCGCCTTCCGCGAACAGCGTGTATTTGCCGCGCAGCTCCATGCCGGGCTGATAGCCGGGCTTGTGGTGGCCGTCTTTCGCCACGCCCAGATCGCCGGTGACGACGCCTTTGACGATATCGTCTTCGACGATGAGGTCATGGGCGGGAAAGCCGGGATAGATCTCCACGCCCAATGCTTCGGCCTGGCTTCCCAGCCAGCGGCAGAGATTGGACAGGCTGGCGATATAATTGCCGTGATTGCTCATCAGCGGCGGGAACAGGAAATTGGGGATGCGGATCGCCGCGCCGCGGGTAAAGAAATAGAAGCGGTCTTCCTTCACTTCGGTTTCGACCGGCGCGTTTTTTTCCTTCCAGTCCGGGATCAGTGCATTGAGGCCAGCAAGGATCGAGCACGGCGCCCGACAGGATATGCGCGCCGATCTCGGAACCCTTTTCGAGCACGCAGACGCTGATCTCGCGATTTTGGGCCAGGGCCCGTTGCTTCAGCCGGATCGCCGCCGCCAGGCCCGCCGGCCCGCCGCCCACGATCACGACGTCGTAATTCATGCTTTCGCGCTGTTCGCTCATCGGGGAATCGGCGGGTTTTTCACGGATTATTTAGCACCCTCCGATGCGCCCTGTCGCGCCGGGACCATTGTCCCTTTACAATGACGGGCATGCAGGACGAGGACGCACTGGCAACATTGGCTTGGCTGGTCGAGGCGGGCGCCGACGAGGCGACCGTCGAAACCCCGGTCAACCGCCTGGTTGCCAAGCCGCCCGCGCCGGTGACGCCGATGCCCGCAACGCCGCGTCCGGCCCCGGCAAAACATGGCGTCCCGGGGCGGCGATCCGATCGGCGATGCCTTGGCGGCCGCGGCTGCCGCCAACAGCCTGGACGAACTCAAGGCGGCGATGGAGGCCTTCGAGGGCTCGGCCCTGAAACGCGGCGCCACCAACACCGTCTTCGCGGATGGCACGCCGGCTGGCGGCGTGCTGTTCATCGGCGAAGCGCCGGGCCGCGACGAAGACCGGATCGGCAAACCTTTCGTGGGCCGCGCCGGGCAATTGCTGGACAAGATGCTGGCGAGCATCCAGCCTGGACCGCAGCCGCAATTGCTACATCACCAACGTCATCAACTGGCGGCCGCCGGACAATCGCGATCCTTCGCCCGAGGAAGCCGCAATCTGCCTGCCTTTTCTCCGCCGCCATATCGAGCTGGTGAATCCGGGACTGATTGTCCTTCTGGGCGCGGTCGCGGCACGCCATGTCATGGGGATCACCGAAGGGATCATGAAGACACGAGGCCGCTGGCTGGAATATCGCGTGGGCGCAAACGATGGTGCCGGTGATGCCGACCCTGCACCCCGCTTATCTTTTGCGCCAGCCGGCGCACAAGAAGCTCGCCTGGCGCGATCTGCAGGCCCTAGCCGCCCGGATGGAGCAGCTGGGGCTGGGGGAGGCACGGGTTGCCGGAACCGGTGTTGAGAGCTAACAAGATTCCCGTCGAAGGGGCGCGCGGATGCGGATCGCGTTAACACTTGGATTCACCCTGCTCGTGGCGCAGGCCGCGTTGGCACAGAGCGCCGGGGACAACAGCCTCGCCCTGCCCGCCGCGACCGCGCCCACGATAGAACCGGTTCAGCCTGCCAATCCCCTGCAATCCGTGACGGCGCCGGCGCCGGAAACCTCGGTGAAACCCCAGGCGCTGAGCCCGAGTGACGTTGCGCTCTACCGCCAGGTTTTTCTCGCCGAACGAAATGGAGAAATATCCAAGGCAAAAAAGCTATTGGCGAAGATTTCTGATCCAATACTTGAAGATTATGCGGAAGCGGCAAGGCTGATGTCCGCCAAGCATGTGACCATCGGCGAGCTGACGGATTGGCTTGCCCAGCATCGCGATTTGGCGGTCGCGGATCGAATCTATCGTCTCGCCGTCGCGCACTCGACCAAAAAGGTCCGCAAGCACCACAAGACCACGATCGTGGCGGTGGTGACCAACATTCCCGCCCCCCTTGCCGTGCCGCGCCGAACCGGCGGCTTTGAAGATCAGGAACGACCCGAACCGATCCCCAGCGGCGAGGCCGGCCGTGGCGTGCTTTCCCGGATATTGGCCGACATCAAGGCGGGGCAACCCGATGCGGCCTTGGCCCTGCTCCAAGGAATTCAGGCCTCCGGCACGCCGGATGATATCGCCATACTCTCCCATCGCATCGCCGCCTCTTATCTGGCGGAAGGAATGGATGCTCAGGCTTTCCAACTTGCCGCGGGCGTACCCAACACCAGTGCGGCGCCGCAACTGGAATGGGATGCGGGCTTTGCCGCCTATCGCCTGGGACGCTGGGCCGATGCCGCGGCGCATCTGGAAAAGCTGGCCCAGAATGGTGGCGTGCAAGGGCACCATGCGCGCCCAGGCTGCCTTCTGGGCGGCGCGCGCGCATATGCAGGCCGGCGAACCCGAGCGCGTGCTGAGCCTGCTTGCGGCCGCGGCCAAGGAAGAACCGACCTTCTACGGCCTGGTCGCGGAACGCATGCTCGGTGTCGATACCCATACCGGCTTTTCCGATCCGGTCCTGAGCCAAGCCGACTTTACCGCCCTGATGGCGGTGCCCGCGGCCCGCCGCGCGGTGGCGCTGTGGCAGGTCGGGCGAAAGCGAAAATGTGGGCACCGAACTCAACCGCGCCTTCGTCACCAACAACGAAGCGCTCGATCCCGGCGATGGCGGCGCTGGCCCGCGATCTCGGCATCACCAACATCGAGCTTCGCGCCAGCGAGGCCAGCGTGGCGCGCGGACTCCTGCTGACCGGCTTGTTTCCGGTGCCGCCCTATCAGCCGGAGGGCGGCTATCACATCGACAATTCGCTGGTGCTGGCCTTCGCGCGCATCGAAAGCCGGTTTCAGAACGGTTCGACTTCGGTCGCGGGCGCCCACGGCATCATGCAATTGATGCCCGCCACCGCCAAGCTTCTGGCCGGCCCGGGCGCCGTCGCGATCAACTCGACGACCCGTCCTATTCCTTGTCCCTCGGGCAGCGCTATATCTCCGAACTGCTCGATCATCTGAACGGCAATCTGCTGGAACTGGGCGGCGCTTATAACGCGGGACCCGGTGCGGCCGCGCGCTGGCTTCAGACCAAAGCCGGCAAGGACGATCCGCTCCTGTTCGTGGAAAGCATTCCCATCGCCGAGACCCGGTCCTATGTCCGCCGTCTGATGGAATATCAATGGATGTATCGCCGCCGTTTCGGTCAGGATGCCCGCAGCCTGGATCAAGTCGCGCGCGGCGAATGGCCGATCTATCGTCCGGCGCTGTCGCCGGTGCCGCCGCCGCCATCACAACCCAGCCAAGCCTCAACCGAGCCGGCCGCCGATGCCACCACTTTCTGACGCCGACCGCATCGACAAAAGCATTGCCTTCGCGCCGGTGCATATCGCCGTCCTCACGGTGTCCGACACCCGCACCAAGGAGGATGACGTTTCCGGCGACACGCTGGTGAAGCGGTTGCAGGAAGCCGGCCATATCCTTTGCGCCCGCACCATCGTGCCGGACGACCAGGCCCGGATCGCGGCCCAGCTCAAGACCTGGATCGAGGATCCGCGCTGTGACGTGGTGATTTCAACCGGAGGCACCGGCCTCACCGGCCGCGATGTCACGGTGGAAGCCTTCAGGAGCGTCTTCGAAAAGGAAATCGACGGCTTTGCCGCGCTCTTCCATCAGATTTCCTATGCCAAGATCGGCACCTCCACGGTGCAGTCGCGCGCCTGCGCCGGCGTCGCCGGCGGTACCTATCTCTTTGCCCTTCCCGGTTCGCCCGGCGCGGTGAAGGATGGCTGGGACGGCATTCTCAAATGGCAGCTCGACATCCGCCACCGGCCCTGCAATTTCGTCGAGATCATGCCACGGTTGACGGAAAAATAGCCCGCCCGGTTGCACGCCGATGGACCGGGGCAGTTCAACACGTCCATCCATCGCCGCCGAGTTGTTGAACTGGCGCGTGCAGAAGCTGACCTTGCATTCGGCGCGTTGGTCCGACAATGACTCCGCCGGAAACGGCGGGGTCTGTCGTCCGCCCTACATGTTCGAGGTGTCGATGGCGCGCAATTGTGGTGCCCGGCCGCGATGCAATCCAGCAAGGCGGTGCCCTGTTTGAGCTTCAGCAGCAGGAAGACCGTGACCACCACCAGCACGATGGCGACGGCGAGCTCCGGCCAAGGTCTTGGCGTTGTCGTCGTCCTGATCGTCGGGCGAAGGTTCGGACATGCGCCATTCTAGCCGAGAATGACGGCGGGGCGAACAGGCCTCAGGCGGCGCGGATTTTCCAGAACCGGATGGCGCGTTGCGCCGCCTGAATCGGCACGCTTTCATACAGGTCGCCGAATTCCTCGGCGCCCGCCAGGGCGCGATCGCCGCGATCCAGTCCCACCGCCAGCGAGACGAATAGCGCCCGGTCGAAATGCGCGCCGCGACACAGCAACGCCAATGTGTCCAGATCCCCTTCTTCGACCACGCGTTCGACCACCGGGTAATCGATATCGGTCAGCTGCGCCAAGGCGATCTTGAATGACGTGCGCGCCGACGGACCTTCGCGCATAAGCGCGACCAGCACGGGAGGTATCAATGCGCCCTTGCGCTCCATGCGGTCTATGCGGCGCTTGGCAAGCTCGAAATCCTCGGGCTGGGTATAGCTGCTGGAGACGCGCGCGCGCGTGCGCTGGAACGCCGCCTCCAGCTCCTCCGGCGAAATCGAGGCGAATTTGCTGATGATCTCGCGGCGAAGCTCCGCTTCGACTTTCGTGTAGAGGCCGTTCAGCAACTCGATCGGTACGCCGGAACGGCGCACCAGCGGCGCCTGCAGAGCGGGACTGGTCTCCGCGCGCTTCGCCACCAAATCGTAGGCCTGGGACCCGATCTCGGCTTTCTGATTGGTCAGAAGCGAGGTCACCACCGCATCATTGCCGCGCTCGACCAGCGCCTGGGAGACGGCTTCGCTGATCCGCCGCCGCCTGGTCACCGCCATCATATGGTCCTGGGATTTCTGCCCGACCACCTTGAGCAAGGTGGCTTCGCTCAACGCCTCGGAATTCTCCAGGACCGGGCGTGCCACCTCGATGTCGTCGAGCGCGAACCGGTGCGCCGTATGACTGAATGGCGAGAGACTGCTGGCGACCAGCCGGGCGATCTGAGCGCGAATCTGGGCGGAAAAATCGGATGCGATGAGCGCCAGAATCTCGTCGAACTCGGCGATCTCGACGGCTTCCAGCGCGACGGACGGGTCGAGGGCTTCGGTCACTTTGCGCAAAAGCTCGCGGCGGCCCTCGCTGGTGGTTTCCTTGGCCAGATCGGCCAGCATGGCGAAACGCGAATTGTGTGTGGAAAGCCTCATGAAATTCTAATGGCGGTATGAATTGTGTTGCCCGAATGCGCTCCCCAACCATGGCCGATGACGCCTTAATTGGAGGTGTAATTTGCCGCATGGAATGAAAGCATCGCCTCTGATTTGCCGCATGGAGCTCGCCCATAACCGACAAATCGTACTTGCTTTGTTCTTTTTGTTAAGCCTATAATCCTATTGTTATGACGACAGTCCTTAATTCCACGATCCGACCGGAGATGCTGCGGGGCCGCGGTGCGCGCTCCAATCACGTCGGGCGCTATGAAAAACAGACCCGGCTGCTGGTCGACGATGGTTGGGACGACGGCTGGAGGCCCGAGGACGAAACGCCACCGCCTCTGCGCACCGAAGTCATCCATGACGCGACGCGCAGCATCATTGCCCGCAACAAATCGCCGGACCTTTCCTTCGACCAGTCGATCAACCCCTATCGCGGCTGCGAGCATGGCTGCATCTATTGCTTTGCGCGTCCCACCCACGCCTATCTGGGCCTCTCGCCGGGGGCCGATTTTGAATCCAGAGCTCTTCGCCAAACCCAACGCCGCAGAGCTGCTGGCGATAGAACTGAGCGCGCCCGGCTATGTGCCGAAGGTCATCGCCATGGGCACCAACACCGATCCCTATCAGCCGCTGGAAAAGAAGATGCGCATTACCCGGAGCATTCTGGAAGTGCTGCGCGATTTCCGGCATCCGGTCGCCATCGTCACCAAGTCGCCGCTGATCCTGCGCGACCTCGACATCCTGTCGGAGATGGCGGCGATGGGGCTGGCCAAGACGGCACTGTCGATCACCACTCTGGACCGCAAGCTGGCGCGGGTGATGGAGCCGCGCGCCGGAACGCCGGCACGGCGGCTGCAGGCGATTGCCGGACTGGCGCAGGCTGGCGTGCCGGCCGGCGTGATGTTCGCGCCCGCCATTCCCGCCCTCAACGATCATGAAATGGAGGCGGTGCTTGGAGCCGCCGCAGATGCCGGAGCGCGCTCGCGCCGGTTATGTGCTGCTGCGCCTGCCGCTGGAGATCAAGGATCTGTTCCGTGAATGGCTGGATGCCCAGGTTCCCGGACGGGCCAAGCATGTCATGGCCCTGATCCGGCAGATGCGGGGCGGCAAGGATTACGACAGCCAGTGGAATACCCGCATGAAGGGCACCGGTCCCTATGCCGAGATGATGGCGCGCCGGTTCCATCTGGCGGTGAAGAAACTGGGCCTCAACCAGCCGTCGAAACCGATGGCCATCAACAGCTTCCGGCGTCCGCCCCGGATTGGCGACCAGCTGTCCCTGCTCTAAAGATGGGGAATGCCCCATTACATCTACGAGTTGCGCCTGCTGAAGACCATGTCCGGTCCGATCTGCGGCGTGGATGAAGCCGGGCGCGGTCCGCTGGCGGGGCCCGTGGTGGCGGCGGCGGTCATTCTGGATCGCAAACGCATACCCAAGGGCCTGAACGACTCCAAACAGCTCAGCGAAGAGGATCGCGAAGCACTTTATCCCCGCATCATGGAAATGGCCGTGGCGGTGGGCGTCGGCGACGCCTCGGTGGGCGAGATCGATCTGGTCAATATCCGCCAGGCCACGCATCTGGCGATGGCGCGGGCGGTGCGCGCATTATCGGTGCCGGCGGCATTCGCGCTGGTGGACGGCAATGACCCGCCGGCGCTGCCATGCCGATGCGACACGCTGGTGGGCGGCGATGGGCGCTCGGTCTCGATCGCGGCGGCCTCCATCATCGCCAAGGTGACGCGCGACCGCATGATGGTGGCGCTGCATGACGAGCATCCCGGCTATAATTGGCGCAGCAACAAAGGCTATGGCACGCCCGAGCATTATGATGGGCTCAAAGCCCATGGCGTGACCGTGCACCACCGCCGCAGCTTCTCCCCGATCCATAATCTCCTCACAGGCCACAACATCTGGTATGGGGATGAATCCGGGGACTCAATTGTTAATGCATTGATTCATCAAGACTCTTGACGCATGAGTCGCGCCGAATCACTGTGAATCCCGCTGTTGGTATTTCGGGCGGGGCTCATGCTGAAACTGGATCAGGTCATCGAAGGCGATTGCGTGGCGCGGATGAACGCGCTGCCGGAGGGTTGCGCCGATCTCGTCTTCGCCGACCCGCCCTACAACCTGCAGCTCAAGGGCGACCTGCGCCGCCCCGACCAGTCCAAGGTCGATGCGGTCGACGATCACTGGGACCAGTTCGGCAGCTTCGCCGAATATGACCGCTTCACCCGCGACTGGCTGACGGCGGCGCGGCGGGTGCTGAAGGACACCGGCGCGATCTGGGTGATCGGCTCCTATCACAACATCTTCCGCGTCGGCGCGATCCTGCAGGATCTCGGCTTCTGGATTCTCAACGACGTGATCTGGCGCAAGACCAACCCGATGCCGAATTTCCGCGGCAAGCGCTTCACCAACGCGCACGAGACCCTGATCTGGGCGACCAAGAATCCGAAGCAGCAATACACCTTCAACTACGAAGCGATGAAAGCGCTGAACGACGAGCTGCAGATGCGCTCGGACTGGACCCTGCCGATCTGCGCCGGCCATGAGCGGATCAAGGACGCCGACGGGCAGAAGGCGCATTCCACCCAGAAGCCGGAATCCCTGCTCCATCGCGTCATCGTGGCGTCCACCAAGCCGGGCGATGTGATCCTCGATCCGTTCTTCGGTTCGGGCACCACCGGCGCGGTGGCCAAGCGCCTGGGCCGGCACTTCATCGGCATCGAGCGCGAGAAGACCTACGCGGACGTGGCGCGCGCCCGCATCGCCGAGATCGTGCCGGCCGACCAGGAGGCGCTGGAAGTCACCCGATCCAAGCGCGCCGAGCCGCGCATTCCCTTCGGCTGGGTGGTCGAGCGCGGGCTGCTGCCGCCGGGCACCGTGCTTCACGGCAACCGCAAGCACCAGAAAGCCAAGGTGCGCGCCGACGGCACCCTGGTCTGCGCCAACGCCAGCGGCTCGATCCACCGCATGGGCGCGCATGTGCAGGGGCTGGACGCCTGCAATGGCTGGACCTTCTGGCAGTTCGAGACCCCCAGCGGTTCGCTGGTGCCGATCGACGTGCTGCGTCAGCGCTTGCGGGCGGAGCTGGTCTGAGCCGCGAACAGCGGCCCGCCATGTCCAAGGCCGTGCTCGATGAGCTTGCGCATCACCGTGGGCAACGCCACCTCGCGCAGTTTCGCGGATGAAACCCATCGTCCCGGATGGTTCGGGCGTTTGGCGACATCGGCGAGATAGACCTCGATCTCCAGTTCGAAATGGGTGAAGCCGTGCCGCACCAGCCCGGGCCGCTTTTTCCAGTTTGCGGGAAACGGTGCTTGCTTTAACGCCCGCGCGTTTGACGGAAAATCCTCCGTCCAGGGCCCCAGCGGCGGCTCCAGCATGGAGGCCAGCAACCCCTTGTCCGGGCGCTTGACCAGCAATATCGCGCCTGTCTTGTCCCGGGCCACGAAGGCGGCGCCCCGCTTCAGGGGACGCAGCATTTTCGGAGCCTTCACCGGCAGCGCTTCCTGGATGCCGCGCCGGCGGGCCCGGCAATCCTCTGTCCACGGACAATTTGGGCAGGCCGGCCGTTTGGGCGTGCAGATCGCCGAACCCAGATCCATCAGGGCTTGCGCGAAATCCCCTGCCCGTTCCGGCACCAATGCCGTTCCATGGGCATGCAGTTGCTTCTTCGCTTTCGGCATCGGGGTTTCGACGGCATAAAGCCGGGCGATCACCCGCTCGGCATTGGCGTCCATGGCCGCCTGGCGTTCGTCATAGGCGATCGCCGCGATCGCGCCGGCCGTGTAACCGCCGATGCCTGGCAAGCGCGCGCAGGCCCTCCGCCGTCGGAGGAAATATCCCGCCCATACTCCTTCGCCACCAGCTTTGGCGGCGGCATGCAGATTGCGGGCGCGGGCGTAATAGCCAAGCCCCGCCCAGGCAGCCAGCACGTCTTGTTCCTTTGCCGCTGCCAGCGCCTTCACGTCGGGCCAGCGCTCCAGAAATTTGCGGTAATAGCCGGCCACGGCCTGCACCGTGGTCTGCTGCAGCATGATCTCCGACAGCCAGACCCGATAGGGATCGGCGCGCCTGCCGGGCGGCGCGCGCCAGGGCAGCACGCGCCGGTGGCGGTCGTACCAATCGAGCAGGCGCGTGGCCAAATCTCCCGCAGGTTCGGGCTTTTTCGTTCGATCGGCGCGCGGCATACTGGACCATGGCCCGAACGCCGCCCCCAAAACAATCGGACAAGCCGGAGGAGCCGCCGCCCCGCCGCGGCCGGGCCGCAGCCGTGGCGCGCGATCTGGGCCTGGCGGGAAGCGCGGCCTTCACCCGCGCCGGTTTTTCCGATCCCAGCCTGGTGCTGCGCTGGGCGGAAATCGCCGGACCGGAAATCGCCCGCATCGCCCGTCCCCTCAAATTCAGCGAGGGCTCATCGGGCGGTGTCCTCACCCTGCTGGCCGAGCCGGGCGCAGCCCTGTTCCTGGGGCACGATTCCCGCGCCCTTGCCCAGCGCATCAATGCCTATCTGGGCCGCAACGCCGTGGCGCGGGTGAAATTCGTGCAGGGCGCGCTAACCCGGCCGCCGGCGACCGCCTTGCCGCCAAAGCCGGGCCCGCCCCAAAATCCGACGATCCTGTGCATAAGTATCAGGGGGCGGACGGCCTCAAGACCGCGCTGGAAAGCCTGGCCCGATGGCGCGTGCCCCGCCAGGAGCGTTGAGCAAAATCCCCGCCTCTGCCAAAACAGTATCAGGATCATCGGAGAATCGCCCCTTGTCGCGCAAAGCCCTTATTGCAACCGCCCTTGTCGTCGTCCTGGCGGCTCTCGGGATCGGCTATTACATGCTTTCGAACCCGGGCGCGGATACGGCCATTGCCGGCGGCGCCAAAAATCCCGGATTCACGCTGGTGGCGACGCGATCGCACCATGGGCAATCCCAAGGCGCCGGTGACCCTGATCGAATATGGAGCGCCGACCTGCAACATCTGCGCCTATTTCGCGGCGAATGAATTTCCCCAGCTCAAGCGGGAATACATCGACACCGGCAAGGTCTTTTATGTCTTCCGCGTTTTCCCGCTCCGCCCGATGGACGGCGATGTCGAAAAGATGGCGCGCTGCCTGCCTGAGGATAAGTATTTTGCATTCATTGACCTTCTGTGGCGGAATCAACCCAAATGGGACGCCGCAGAATATCCCGGCATAACGGATCCGCATGGCGAGCTGATCCAGCAGGCCCGTATCGCGGGCATGAGTGCCGAACAGGCGGAACAGTGCATTGCCAACAAGGCAGAGGATGAGCGCATCAACAAGGTCTCGGCGGAAGCCGAACAGAAATATAATCTCACTGGTACGCCCACTTTCGTCGTGGACGGAGCGCCGCAGCCATCCGGCGCTCTTCCCTATGCCAGTCTGGCAAAAACTCTCGACGCCGAACTCGCCAAGAAAAAATAATTGGCGGCCGGCGCATAACAACAGGCGTAAGGCGGCGCATTTTTCTTGAAGTTCACCCGGCTCAGGCTTTCCGGTTTCAAATCCTTCGTCGAACCGACGGAGCTGTTCATCGAGCCCGGCCTCACCGCCGTGATCGGGCCCAATGGTTGCGGCAAGTCGAACCTGTTCGATGCCATGCGCTGGGTGATGGGCGAAACCAGGCCCTCCTCCATCCGCGGCAGCGAGATGGATGACGTGATCTTTTCCGGCACCTCCGGGCGGCCGGCGCGCAATGTCGCGGAAGTCACGCTCCTCATCGACAACAGCGAGCACAAGGCCGCCGGGCCTTACGCCGGTTACGAGACGATCGAGGTATCGCGCCGGATCGAGCGCGAAGCGGGCAGCGTCTATCGCATCAATGGCCGCGACGTCCGCCAGCGCGACGTGCAGATATTCTTCGCCGACGCCTCGTCCGGGCGCAGGTTCGACCGCGTTCGTGCGCCAGGGCCAGATCGGCCTCCTCATCAGCCAGAAGCCGCTGGCGCGCCGCGCCATCCTGGAAGAAGCCGCCGGCATCGGCGGCCTGCATCAGCGCCGGCACGAAGCCGAATTGCGCCTGAAAGCGGCGGAGACAAACCTTTCGCGCCTGGAAGACGTCATCCGCGAAGTGGAAACCCAGCTCGCGAGCCTGAAGCGCCAGGCCCGCCAGGCATCGCGCTATCGCAATCTTTCCGGGCATATCCGCAAGGCCGAGGCGCTGGCGCACTTCCTGCGCTGGGCCCAGGCTTCCGCGCGGGCCGCCAGCGCGGCGGAAGAGCTGGCGCAGGCCGCCGCCATCGTGGCCACGGCCACCGATGCCGCGGCACGGGCCTCGACCGTGCAGAGCAACGCCGCCGCCACCTTGCCGCCGCTGC
Source organism: uncultured Alphaproteobacteria bacterium (assembly GCA_963769055.1). GTDB lineage: Bacteria > Pseudomonadota > Alphaproteobacteria > Micropepsales > Micropepsaceae > Rhizomicrobium. The sequence goes on along the minus strand of CAVYKF010000011.1, from coordinate 339,057 downwards.
GCCAGGACGAAGCGGAAAAATCCGCGGCGCATCACCGCCTGGTGGTGGCGCGCGAACAGCTGGACGCCGAGGAAGCCCGTGCCCGCGAAGCGGCGCAGCGTTTGCGTCAGCTGATCGCGCAAGGCGAAGCCGACATCGCCCGCGAGAAGGAACTCGACCAGGACGCCGTCGCGGCCTTGGGCGCGCTTTCCGGCGAACGCGAGGCCCTGGAAAAGGCCGGCGCCACCGCCGCGTCCGATATCGCCGCCGCAGAGGCGCACTCGGCGGAGCTGAACGAGAAATTGGCGGAAGCCGAGCGGCTTCTGGAGAAGCTCACCTCCGAACTGTCCGACTGGAACGCCAACAAGGCCAGTCATACGCGCAGCCGCGATCTTGCCGCCGGTTTGGCGGAAGCCAGCGCCTCGCAACTCACCGACGCGCGGACGCGGCTGGACCGCGCCATGGAAAGCGCCCATGCCGCCCCTGATGTTGCCGCCGCCGACAGCCAGACCGAGACCGCACGCGCCGCCTCCGAGGGTGCGCGCGGGCAAGCGGCGCAGGCCCGTGAGCGCCGGACGCAAGCCGAGGCCGCCGAAGGAACCGCGCGCGAGCCGCTGGAGGCCGCCGAACGCGAAGTTCACCGTCTTTCCGCCGAAGTGAAAGCGCTGGGCGACCTGCTGCATCCCGAAGGCGAGGGCCTGTTCCCGCCGCTGGTCGACGCCGTGACGGTTCAGGCCGGCTATGAAGCCGCGCTGGCCGCCGCCCTGGGCGACGATCTGCAGGCGCCGCTGGACGAATCGAGCGCCCCATCATTGGCGCGATCTGGGCAGCTTCGATGCCGCCGTTCATGCCTTTGCCGCAGGGTTCGCCGGCCGCTCAGCGAGTTCGTCAAGGCGCCTGCCGCATTGGCGCGGCGCCTGTCCATGACCGGACTGATCTTCCCGGATCAGGGCGCGGCGCTTCAGAAGCAATTGAAGCCCGGCCAGCGCCTGGTAACGGCGCGCGGCGATCTGTGGCGCTGGGACGGCTATGCCGCCTCCGCCGATGCGCCCTCGCCCGCCGCCGTGCGCCTGGCGCAGCGCAATCGCTTGCGCGAATTGGAGCAGGAGACCGCGCAAGCCAAAGAGGTGCGTGCCGGCCTTTTCGCAAGAATGGTCGACGGCAAAAGACGCCGCCAATGCCGCGCGCGATGCTGTCCGCGAGGCCGAGGATGCCGAACGCCGCACCGAGCAAAGCGCTGATCGCCGCGCAAGACGAAAGCACCCGCGCCGCGCGCGCCGCCGCCGAGCGGGCCAGCGCGCTGGCCTGCCTGGAAGCGGAAATCCGCCGCCTCGAACAATCGGTGGACGCGGCGCGAGGAGTCGCGGCGGGCTCGCTGGCGGCGCTCGAAGCACTGGGCGACGGCGTGGCGCTGACCCAAGGCGTCGCCGAGGCGCGCGCCGCAACCGCCGATGCGCGCACCGCCAGCGGCGAGGCGCGCGCCGCGCTCGAAAGCCTCAAGCGCGAAGGCGAAAGCCGCCGCCTGCGTCTGGCGGCGATCGCGGAAGACGCTTCGCGCTGGGAGGCGCGCCGTGCGGCCGCCGCCAATCAGATCGCCGAACTGAGCCGCCGTCACGAAGAATTGAAGACCGAGCTCGCGGCGGCCGAACGCGTGCCCGAGGAGATCGGCGGGCAAGCGCAACGCGCTTCTGGACGCGATCGCCAATGCCGAAGCCGCGCGGCATTCAGGCCGCCGATGCCCGCGTCGAGGCCGAAGCCGTGCTGGCCGAAGCCGACAAGGCCGCCAAGGCCGCCGACCAGGCGCTTGCCGGCGCCCGCGAGGAACGTGCCCGCGCAGCAGGCGCTGTTCGGAAAGCGCCGCCGCGCGCATCGAGGAACTGCGTGACCCGCATCCGCGACGAACTGGAATGCGCGCCCGGACGAACTGGCGGAACGCGCCGAGATCAAGGACGGCGAAGAACTGCCGCCGCTCGAACAGGCCGAGAAGAAGGTCGAGAAGCTCAAGCAGGAGCGCGAGCAGCTCGGCGGCGTCAATCTGCGCGCCGAAGAAGAAGCCAACGAGCAGGAAACCGCGGCTGGCAACCCTGATCGCCGACCGCGACGACCTGGTCGGCGCCATCGAACGGCTGCGCCGCGGCATCCAGAGCCTGAACCGCGAAGGCCGCGAACGGCTGCTGGCGTCCTTCGAGAAGGTGAACGCGAACTTCCAGGACTCTGTTCACCAAGCTGTTCGAAGGCGGCGAAGCCAAGCTCACCTTCACCGAATCCGAGGATCCGCTGGAAGCCGGCCTGGAAATCTTCGCCCGCCCGCCCGGCAAGCGGCTGCAATCGCTGGCGCTGCTTTCCGGCGGCGAACAGGCGCTGACCGCGATGGCGCTGATCTTCGCGGTGTTCCTGGTCAATCCGGCCCCGGTCTGCGTGCTGGACGAAGTGGACGCGCCGCTGGACGACGCCAATGTCGAGCGCTTCTGCAAGATGCTGACGCAGATGACGCGAGATGTCGGGCACCCGCTTCCTGGTCATCACCCACCACGCCCTGACCATGAGCCGGATGGACCGGCTGTTCGGCGTCACCATGGCCGAGCGCGGCGTCAGCCAGCTGGTCTCGGTGACCCTGGCGGAGGCGGAGAAGGTCGCGGCGGAGTGATTCTGGGGACGGTCGACCGGGCGTTTCGCCGCGCCTGCAAAATCATCCTTCATTGTCAAAGGCTTGCAACAATTCTGTCTTTCTTGACACCCTATAGGCGCGTCCCTATGGTCCGCGCGCCTTCGCCAGCTGCGAAAGGCCGGTTTGCGCCCTGTTTTTCGGCATTTGGGAGACGATCATGACGTCTCAAGACCCCGACAGGCTGCGTGACCTGGGCCAGAGGCTGGACGATGTTCAACGCCGGAAAGCGGCGGGCGCCAAAGGCCCTCCGCCGAACCAGCTGGGCATCGCGGGCCGTTTCGCGACCGAGCTGGTCGCGGCGCTGGTCGTGGGAGGCGGACTGGGATGGGGCGTGGATTGGCTTTGCGGCCATTTCGGATTTCACACCAAACCGGTCTTCCTGATTGTGTTTTTTGTGCTGGGCGCAGCGGCGGGCATCCGCAACGTGATGCGCGCGGCGAATGAAATTAACGCCAAGATGGCGTCGAAGGACCAGGAGACTTAAAGCCCGTGGCGATGACGCTTACCCCGATGGAGCAGTTCGAGGTCAAGCCCATGTCCGGCATGGAGCAGCCTCTGTTCCATATCGCCGGTCATCCCATCTATTTCACCAACCAGTCGCTCTTGATGGTGATCGTGGTGATCGCCGCTTCGCTCTTCCTCACGCTCACGGTGAAGCCGGGACGGCTGGTGCCGACGCGCGGCCAGTCCATGGCGGAAGCTTCCTACGAATTCGTCGCCAACATGATCCATTCGGCGACCGGCGAAGACGGGCTCAAATTCTTCCCCTTCGTCTTCACCCTCTTCATCTTCGTGCTGTTCAGCAATTTCTTCGGCATGGTGCCGGGCAGCTTTACCGTCACCAGCCAGATCGCCGTGACCTTCGCGCTTGCCTCGCTGGTCATCCTGCTGGTGATCGTGGTGGGCTTCATGAAGCACGGCATCGGCTTCCTGAAGCTGTTCGTGCCGCACGCGCCCTGGTATCTGCTGATCCTGCTGGTGCCGATCGAAGTGATCTCGTTCCTCACCCGGCCGATCAGCCTTTCCGTCCGTCTTTTCGCCAACATGCTGGCCGGCCACACCATGCTGGCGGTGTTCGCGGGCTTTGTCGTGGCGCTGGGTTCGGCGGGCGGCATCTTCGCGGGCCTGGCGATCGCGCCGATGCTGCTGATCGTGGCGATCATGCTGCTCGAGCTGCTGGTCGCCTTCCTGCAGGCCTATGTCTTCGCCATCCTCACCTGCATCTATCTCAACGAAGCGCTTCACCTCCACGATCACCACTGAACCAACGAAGGGACTTATAAAATGGAACTTGCAGCTGCAAAGATGATTGGCGCGGGCATCGCCTGTATCGCGCTGGTCGGCGCCGGCATCGGCATCGGCAATGTGTTCGGCTCCTATCTGTCGGGCGCGCTGCGCAACCCCGGCGCTGCCGCGACCCAGACCACCAACCTGCTCCTGGGCTTCGCGCTCTGCGAAGCGACCGGCCTGTTCGGTCTGGTCATCGCGCTGATCATCCTCTTCACGTAAGCGATCCCTGAGGAAATAATGGCCGAGCCCGTGCAAGCCAGCACCGAAGCGCCGAAACAGGCGGGCGGATTTCCGCCCTTCAAGACGGACACCTTCCCGAGCCAGATCTTCTGGCTCGCGATCACGTTCGCCTTCCTGTTCGTGGTGATGTGGCGCATTGCCGGGCCGCGCATCAACGGGGTGATCACCAGCCGTCGCGGCGCCATCAACGCCGATATCGAGGCGGCGAACAAGGCACGGGGCGATGCGGAATCCGCGTCCGTCGCCTATCAGACGGCATTGGCCGGAGCGCGGGCCCGGGCCCAGAGCCTGGCGGAAGAAAACCGCCAGAGCCTGAATGCCGAAATCGCCAAGGCCAAGGCGGCCGCCGAGGCCGAGGCCGCGCATGCGATGGCAGATGCGGATGCCCGCATCGCCGCCACGCGGGTGGAAGCCAAGGGGCATGTGATCAAGGCGGCGGAGGAAGCCGCCATCGCCATCGTCGCGCGCCTGACCGGCGAGACCGTGTCTGCCACGGACGCGGCCCTCGCGGTCAAGGAGTCCTGACCATGGAAATGCTGCGCGATCCGGAATTCTGGGTTGGGGTTGGGTTCGTCCTGGTCATTGCCATTCTGGTCTGGAAGGGCGTGCCCAAGATGGTGGGGACGATGCTCGACCAGCGCGCTGCCTCGATATCCGCCGAATTGGCGGAAGCCCGCCGCCTGCGGGAAGAAGCCGCCGCCCTGTTCGCCGATTACAAAGCCAAGGCCGCCGGTGCCGAGCGCGAGGCGCAGGCGATCATCACCGAGGCGCGCGCCGACGCCGCCCGCTTCGCGGAAACCTCGCGGGCGGATCTCAAGGCCCAGATTTCCCGCCGTGCCCAGGCGGCGCAGGACAAGATCGCCCAGGCCGAGGCCGCGGCGATGAACGAGATTCGCGCGCTTGCCGCGGACGCGGCGATTGCGGCGGCACAAAAGCTGATCGCGGCGCGGATGGACGAAAGCCGCGCCAGCGGCCTGATCGCGGAATCGATCAAGGATCTCGGCGGAAAGCTGAACTGAATTTGCTCAGGCGATCACCCGCGCCAGGACAAATCCGTCATAGCCTTTCGCGCCCACCGTCTGGATCGCGGTCGCCGACAGACGTTCGCTCTTCGCCAGCAGGTCGTTGAACTGCCGCGCCCCCTGCACGGCCGCATCGGTGCTGTCGGCATCGATCACCGCGCCGCCCCGCACCATATTGTCCGCGATGATCAGACTTCCCGGCCATGCCAGCTTCAACGACCATTCGAGATAGGCCGGGTAGCTGGGCTTGTCGGCGTCGATGAAGATCAAATCGAAAGGCCGCACGCCCTTGTTCACCAATTCCGCCAGACTGTCCAAAGCGGGTCCCAGCACGACCTCGGCCACGGCCGAAAATCCGGCCTTTGCGATATTGGCGGTGGCGACTTCGGCATGGCGTGGTTCGGATTCCAACGTGACCAGCACGCCGTCCCGCGGCAGGCCGCGCGCCAGCCAGATGCTGCTGTAGCCGCCCAAGGTGCCGATTTCGAGAATTCGGCGCGCGCCCATGGCCTGTGCCAGCAGCATCAGCATCCGGCCTTGCAGGGCGCTCACCTGAATGGCGGGAAGATCGGCGGCTTGCGAGGCCGCCAAGACATTTTCCATGACGGGATCGGAGGCGCCCAGCAGCGTGGCGTAATAGTCATCTACCGCGCTCCAAAGCTGTTCCGTCATGGTCAGATTTTCTCCGGATGGACAATCTTGAGATGCAGCTCCTTGAGCTGCTTGGCGCTGGCCGGGCTGGGTGCGCGCATCAGAAGATCTTGGCCCTGCTGGGTGAGCGGGAACATGGTGACCTCGCGGATATTCTCCTCGCCCGCCAGCAGCATCACCACCCGTTCCAGGCCGATGGCGAGACCGCCATGCGGCGGGGCGCCGTAGCGGAACGCGTTCAACATGCCGCCGAACCGGGCTTCGGTCTCCTCGCGGGCATAGCCGGCGATCTCGAACGCCTTCAACATCACCTCCGGATCGCGGTTGCGGATCGCGCCCGACAGCATCTCGTAGCCGTTGCAGACGATATCGTACTGGAAAACCTTGAGCCCCAGAATCTCGTCCTTGTCGCCGGACCGGAAGGCCAGGAATTTCTCGCGGTCATATTGCGGCATGGAGAAGGGATTGTGGGAGAAGTCGATCTTCTTCTCCTCCTCGTTCCATTCATACATCGGGATAATCGACGACCCAGCAGAAGCGGAAGCGGCCCTCCTCGATCAGATTCAGCTCGCGGCCGATGCGGGTGCGGGCAAGACCCGCAAGCGTCGCGGCGCGCTCCTCCTTGTCGGCGGCGAAGAACAGCGCGTCGCCCGCCTTGACGCCGGCAAGTCTCGCCATCTCGGCAATCGCCGCGGGAGGAATGAATTTGGCGATCGGCCCCTTGCCGGCGAGCGTGCCGCTCTCCTCGTCGAGCACGATATAACCCAAGCCCGGCGCGCCCTCGGTCCGCGCCCATTCATTGAGCTTGTCGAAGAAGCTGCGCGGCTGGCTGGCCGCGCCGGGGGCCGGGATGGCGCGCACGGTCTTGTTCTTGAAGGCCTTGAACGCCACATCGGCGCGCGCGAATACCGCGCTGACGTCGCAGATCCGGATCGGGTTGCGCAAATCCGGCTTGTCGGAGCCGAATTTGAGCAGCGCCTCGGCATAGGGAATGCGCGGATAAGGCGCCTTGTCCACCGCACGGCCAGCGGCGAACTCCTCGAACACGCCGTGCCAGCACCGGCTCGATGGCGGCAAACACATCGTCCTGGGTGACGAAGCTCATCTCCATGTCGAGCTGATAGAATTCGCCGGGGCTGCGATCCGCGCGCCCATCCTCGTCGCGAAAGCAGGGCGCGATCTGGAAATAGCGGTCGAAGCCCGCCACCTGGATCAGCTGCTTGAACTGCTGCGGCGCCTGCGGCAGCGCATAGAATTCGCCCGGATAACGGCGCGATGGCACCAGGAAGTCGCGCGCGCCTTCCGGCGAGGACGCGGTCAGGATCGGGGTCTGGAATTCGTTGAAACCCTGGGCGTACATGCGGTTGCGCAACGAGCGGATGATGTTCGAGCGCAGCATGATGTTCTTGTGCAGCCGCTCGCGGCGCAAATCCAGGAAGCGGTAGGTCAGCCGGGTTTCCTCGGGATAGTCCATGTCGCCGAACACCGGCAGGGGCAGTTCCTGGGCCTGGCTCTGGACCGCGACATCCTCGATGCGAAGTTCGATGTCGCCGGTGGCCAGATCCTTGTTCACGGTGTCCTCGGTGCGCGCCACCACCTGCCCGGTCAGGGTCAGCACCCACTCCGAACGGGCCGTGTCGACCGTGGCGAAGACCTTGCTGTCGGGCTCGATCACGCATTGGGTGATGCCGTAATGGTCGCGCAGATCGATGAAGATCAGCCCGCCATGATCGCGGCGGCGATGGACCCAGCCCGACAGACGTGCCGTCTGCCCGACATCGGATTTGCGAAGCTGGCCGCAAGTATGGGTGCGATAGGCGTGCATGACAAACCCTTGAGGAAAGGCGGTTTTTGGCGGTTTATGGGGAACGGGTCAAGGGAGGCGGCGGCACCCCGAAAGCCGGGGTTTTTCTTGTCATATCGTCCGGCTAGGTTGAGCCTGGTCGAAGGGGAATCATCCATGAAAGCCATGTTCGCCGCAGCCTTGTTGCTGGGCCTTTCGGTGCCCGCCGCCATGGCTGAGGCGCCAAAGCCGCATAATGTCATCATCTTCGTGGCCGACGGATTGCGCTATGGCAGCGTCGAGCCCGGCAACATGCCCAACATGGCGCGGCTGAAAGCGCAGGGCGTGGATTTCACCAACAGCCATTCGCTCTATCCCACCGTCACCACGGTCAATGCCTCGGCGATCGCCACCGGCCATTACATCGGCGACACCGGCGATTTCGGCAACACGCTCTATGTCGCCACCCCCATGGTCAGCTTGAAAGGCTCGACCATGGGCTTCCTGGAGGACGACACGGTCTTGAGCGAAATGAATCAGAAATTCGGCGGCAATTATCTGGGCGAGACCACGCTGATCGCCGCCGCCCGCGCCAAGGGCTGGCAGACCGCCATCATCGGCAAGGAAGGTCCTGCCCGCATCCAGGATTCGACCGCCACGCCGGATGGCAACGAGACATTGATTCTGGACGATGCCACCGGCGGCGAAGGCGGCCTTGGGCTTCCCAACTGGTTCTCGGCCAATATGCATCAGGCCTTTGTCGGCGCCGTCGCGCCGAAATCCAACGTTCCCGATATCGAACAGGAAGTCTGGCTGATGAAGGCCACGACCCGCATCGTGCTGCCCCATTTCCGCGATACCGGCAAACCTTTCGCGCTGCTGTTCTGGTCGCGCGATCCCGACATGAGCCAGCACAATACCAAAGACAGCGTGGGCGAGATGGTGCCCGGCATCAATGGACCGAGCGGACAGGCGGGCACCCGCAATGCCGACGTCATGCTGGGCGAATTGCTGGCCTATTTGAAGCAGACGGGCCTGGACAAAACCACCGACCTATTCGTCACGGCCGATCACGGCTTCACCACCGTCAGCCATGCCAGCGCAACCAGCCCATCGGCCCACTTCGATCCTTCGGCGCCGCTGGTCGATCTGCCGCCGGGTTTTCTGGCGATGGACTTGGCAACCAGTCTGGGCCTGCCGCTCCGTCCGCCGGGCGATACCGGCGCGCCGGTGGATTTCAGCAATGGCGGCAAGCTTCCAGGCGGTTCCGGCATGCTGGGCGGCGATCCGCTCCATCCCGACGTGGTGGTGGCGGCCAATGGCGGCTCCGACCTGATCTATCTTCCGGCCATGACCGCCAAGGATCCGGCGCCAGCCAGAGAGATGGCGGACGCCATCGTCAAATTCCTCGAGGCCCAGGATTATGTCAGTGGGGTTTTCGTCAATGACAGGCTCGGCAAATTTCCCGGCGCGCTGTCGATGAGTGACATTGGATTGATGGGCGCGGCGCGGACGCCGCAACCGGCCATCTATGTCAATTTCCGCTCCTTCTCGACCGGTTGCGACAATGAGCTGCAATGCACGGTGGAAATTGCGGACACGCCGCTCGCCACGGGCCAGGGCAATCACGGCAGCTTCAGCCGGGCCGAAACGCGGAATTTCATGGCCGCCACCGGGCCCGATTTCAAGGCCGGTTATGCCGATCCGGCCCCGATCTCGAACGCCGATATCGCCCCGACCCTGGCGCACGTCATGGGACTGGATCTGGCGGCAAAGGGGTCCCTGAAAGGCCGTGTGATCTCCGAGGCCTTGGCGGGAGGGGCCCAAGTTGCAATCCGGCGGGAGACGATCCGGTCCGCCCCCGGACCCGAAGGCGTGCGGACAATTCTGAGCCGTGAGACGGTTGGCACCACCCCCTATTTCGACGCCGCCGGCTTCGACGGCAAAACTGTGGGCCTGAAAGAACAATAACCCACACTTTCCGGGCCGAATCCGTTATCACGGCCGGATGCTGATCGTCGAAACCAACCAGGCGCTGGCGGCTTTTCTGACCGACCTCGCGGCCGCGCCCTATCTGGCGCTGGACACCGAATTCCTGCGCGACCAGACCTATTACCCGAAACTCTGCCTGATCCAGGTGGCCGCGCCCGGCATGGAAGGCATTATCGATCCCCTCGCCCCTGGTCTGGATCTCACGCCTTTCTACGAGCTTCTGAAGCGGCCGGACATCGTCAAGGTGTTGCATGCGGCGCGCCAGGACATCGAGATTTTTTATCTCCAGGGCGGCGTCTTGCCCGATCCTCTGTTCGATACCCAGGTGGCGGCCATGGTGTGCGGCTTCGGCGATGCCGCCTCCTACGAAACACTTGCGCGCAAGCTGGCCCATGTGGAGATCGACAAATCGGCGCGGTTTACCGACTGGAGCCATCGCCCGCTGTCCAAGCGCCAGCTCGAGTATGCCTTGGCCGACGTCACCCATTTGTGCGTGATCTATGAGAAGCTGTCGGCGCAACTGGCCCGCAGCGGCCGCGCCGGCTGGGTGGAAGAGGAAATCGCGGCGCTGAAGGATCCCAAGCTTTACCGCATCGATCCGGAGTTCGCCTGGAAGCGGCTCAAGCCGCGCACCAGCAACAAGCGGTTTCTGTCCATGCTGGCGGCACTGGCCGCCTGGCGCGAACGCGAGGCCCAGGCGCGGGACGTTCCTCGCGGCCGGGTTCTCAAGGACGAAGCCCTGACGGAGATCGCCGCCCACCCTCCCGAGAGCGGCGAAGCGCTTGAGCGCATCCGCGCCGTGCCCAAGGGCTTTGCCAATTCCCGCTTGGGCAAGGGTTTGTTGGAAGCCCTCGAAGCCGGCCGGCACCTGCCGCCACCCGAAGGCGCGGCGCAGACATCGACACGGCGCAAGCGCGAGCCTTCGCCGGCCGCCATCGATCTGCTCAAGACCCTGCTCCGGCTGCGCGCCGAGGCGGCCAATGTGGCGCCGCGCCTGATCGCCAATGCCGAGGATATCGAAAAGCTGGCGGCTCATGAGGACGAAGACGTGCCGGCGCTGCATGGCTGGCGGGCCGAAGTGTTCGGCAATGACGCCAAAGCCCTGCGCCACGGCAATCTCGCCATCGCCCTGGAAAACGGTCAAGCTGTGGTGGTCGAATTGGAGGATGAGGCATGAAGCGGATTTTGACGGGCATCGCACTTCTGGCGCTGACGGCGTCGCCGGCGGCTGGCCGCCGACTATGTGAGTTTTTCGCTCACGACGATTGCGAATGTAACGCCGGAAAAGGCCTGGTCGCGCATCGGGGACTATTGCGCCATCAAAGACTGGCTCGGCACCAGCTGTTCCATCAGCACTGGCAGCGGCGATGTCGGCACCATCCGCCTGCTCAACAATGGCGCGGTGACCGAGATGATGGTGGCGAAAACGCCCTTCTCCTACACCTACATGCAGCCGCTCAACCCGGGAAATCTGTATCACGGCACCCTGCAGGTCGAGCCGGATGGCGCCGGTCACAGCCGGATCGTCTATACCTTTCTCTATGACCAGGAGCCGCTCGGAACCGACGAGGCCAAAGCGGCCGGCCGCAAGCAGCGCACCGATCGCTTCACAGCGGCGCTGGCGAAGATGAAAGCGATGGCGGAAGCGCCCTGATCTGTTTCTTGGGCGGACTTAGATCTCGTCGAGATTGACGCTGCCAGTCGCCAATTCCTCCGCCTCGCCCCCTTCTTCATACGGGTCCTCATCCGGACCCAGGCTGTCGGAGGGATTGGGGACGTCGAAGCCCGAAGGCGGAATCGCTTCCAGAAAGCCCGCGGCCTTGAGTTCGTCCAGCCCCGGCAAATGGCCGACACTTTCCAGCCCGAACTGGACCAGGAAGGCCTCGCTGGTGCCATAGGTGACCGGCCGGCCCGGGGTGCGCTTGCGGCCTCGGATCTTCACCCAGCCCACCTCCATCAGCGTGTCGATGGTTCCCTTGGACATGGCAACGCCGCGAATGTCCTCGATCTCGGCCCGGGTGACGGGCTGGTGATAGGCGATGATGGCCAAGGTCTCGATGGCCGCTTTGGACAGACGCTTCTGTTCCGGCTGCTCCTTGCGCAACAGGAAGGCCAGGTCGCTGGCCGTGCGGAACTGATATTTTCCCGCGACACAACAAAGGTTTACGCCACGTTTCTCATAGTCTGCCTGAAGTGCCGTGACCAATCCGGGCACATCGGCGCCCTCCGGCAAGGATGTTGACAATGCCTTTTGGTCCAACGGCTCCCCGGCCGCGAACAGCAGGGCCTCGATCATCCGCAGATGTTCGAGATTTACGCTCGCGGGGGCTTCGGTCTCGGCGTCCATTTCGGTTTCGATCGTCGCTATCATTTTTGCTACGCGGTTCATGTCACGCCCCCGTCTCCGGTGCCAGTCCTAAGCCGTCTGCTGCCCGGCCCGGTCGCGCACGTAAATTTCCTCGAAAGGCGCTCCCTGGCTCAGCTCCACCTTGCCGTCGCGCGCCAGCTCCAGACACGCCAGCAGGGTCGAGGCCAGGGCCGAGCGCCGCCGCCGTCCGCCCTGCCAGTCTGGGGGCAAAAGCCGGCTGAGGCCGCTCCAGTCGGAAATACGGCCCAACAAGCGTTCGAGCCGCTCCCGCGCCTCTTCGATCTGAAGGACCGGCGCCACCACCGGCTGGTACGCCTTGCCGCCCAGCCGCCTGGCCCGGTCGGTGGCATAGGCCGTCAGCAGGTCGTAGAGCGTGTCCTTGTAGGTGCGGAGCTTGACGACATTGACCGGTTCGGGCGCGCCGCGGCCGAACACGTCGCGGTCCAGTCTCTCGCGGCCCATCAACCGGGTGGCGGCGGCGCGCATGGCGTCCAGCCGTTGCAGGCGCCAACGCAGGCGCGTCGCCATCTCGTCGGCGCTGGGTTCGCCATCGGGACCCTTTTCCTGCGGCAGCACCAGGCGGGATTTGAGATAAGCGAGCCAGGCCGCCATCACCAGATAGTCCGCGGCCAGTTCCAGATTGATGCGCTTGGCCGCCTCGATGAATTCCAGATATTGATCGGCCAGCTTCAGGACGGAGATCTTGGCGATATCGACCTTCTGGTTGCGGGCGAGCGTGAGCAGAAGATCGAGCGGACCCTCGAAACCGTCCACCGTCACGACCAACGCCTCGTCCCGCGCCGCAAGGACGGTCGATTCGAACTCGTCGAAATTCTCCGCCATGTCGGTCATGGCAGGGCCAGCAATTGCGTCAGGCGTAATTCCGCCGCGCCGGGATCGAAAGTGTCGCGGCCGGATGCATCCGGCTCCGCCAGATGCGCCCGCGCGGCACTCGCCCGCTTCAGGGATATGCCGTCCAGGACCTTTGTTTCCGTCGCCACTTGCTTCATCTCATCCATGTCGCCGTTGCAGTGAAGCACCACGTCACAGCCCGCGAACAAAGCGGCGCGCGCGCGTACTTCAAGGGGGCCGTCCAGCGCCTGCATCGACAGATCGTCGGACATCAGCAACCCGTCAAATCCTATCTCACCGCGGATCACATCCCGAATGACTTTCGGGCTGGTGGTCGCAGGCCGCTGTGGATCAATCGAATCGTAGACGACATGGGCCGTCATCGCCATCGGGCAAAGATCAAGACTGCGAAAGGGAACAAAATCGCTGGCGGACAATTCCTCGGCCGCGGCCTCGACATGTGGCAAGGCCAGATGGCTGTCCGAACCGGCCCGGCCGTGGCCGGGAATATGCTTCATGACCGGCAGCACCCCGCCCTCGATCAGGCCCTCGATCTGGGCCCGGCCCAGATCGATCACCGTGGCGGGATCGCGGGCGAAAGCGCGATCGCCGATGATGTCGTGGGCGCCCTCGACCGGCACGTCCAGGACCGGCAGGCAATCAACATTGATACCGAGCCCCGCCAGGTCGTGGGCGATCAGCCGGGCCCCCAGATAAGTGGCTTCCCGCGCCGCTTCCGGATTGCGCGCATGCAGGGCACCGAACCGGGCGGCCGCCGGCCTCTCACGCCAATAGGGCGGCCGCAATCGTGCCACCCGCCCCCCTTCCTGATCGATCAGGACCGGCGCCGAGGCGTCTCCCACGGTTTCGCGCAAGGCCCGCACCAATGTCCGCACCTGGTCGGGCGTTACGATGTTGCGTCCGAACAGGATGAATCCCCATGGACGAATATCGCGAAAAAAGGCGCGCTCCTCGGCGGACAGTATCGGTCCGCCGCATCCAAAGATCACCCGAGAACGCATTACTTGCCTAGAAAACAGCCGCCGCCATCCGCCTTCAAGCGGTCGCACAGCGCCGAAGCGACGTCCTTGCTGGGAAATCCCGTGATCCGCAGGCGATACCAGATACCTTTTTCGCCCAGATCCGCCTGCCGCACGTCGGGGGAATAACCGGCCAGCAACGAGGCATGCTTGGTTTTGTAGGTGGTCCACGCCGTGTCGGCGTCAGCCTGGGATTTATAGGCCCCGATCTGCAGGACATAGGAGCCGCTTGCCTCCGGCGCGCCTGCGGCGGGCGCAGGAGCCGCTGTGGGTTTGGCCGGCGCAGGCGTGGCCGGCGGCGCAGCGCCGAGCGGTCTCGGCGGAGCCGTAGCAGGGCCGACCGGAGCAGACGGCTGCGCTGGCAATGGCGCGCTCTTTGCGGCAAGGGACGGTTTGGTCGCCGGAACCGCGGCCGCAATCTTGGCCGGCGCAGACGCCGCTTCGGCTTTTGTTGCGGGCGCGGCTGGTGCAGCGGGAGCGGGCTTCGCTTCGGGTGCCGCATGTTGCGCCGGTGCGGAGTTCTGAGCCGTGTCGTCGTCCGGCGGAGCCGGCTGCTCATAGACCTTGAACCCCTTATAGGGTTCAGCCGCGCCGCCCGCGTCCTGCGGCGCCACGCGCGCCGGACCGGCTTCCGCGGTCACCACCGGGGTTTCGCCTCGTCCCCGTGCCACGCCCTCGCTGTAGGCGAGCCAGACGAAGCCCGCGAACATCGCCAGCACCAGAAGCGCCAGCACGATCAGAAGCGGAAGGCGCGAGCCTTCTACGTCTTCCTCTTCCTCCGAGCCGTCGAACACCCGCACATCTTCGCCGGGTTCGTAGAGGCCGTGCTCATGCTGTGGCATTGGCAAGATATCCGAATCTTCCCGGATAGATTAGCACCCGCGTCGGGGCGAATCACCAATTCTCACCCCAACTCACGCCTCTTTTGCCTGGATTTTCCCGAAGCGCTTAAAAGCGAGAAAATTAAGATCGAAAAATCATCGAATAATACCGGCCATGTCAGCCCGGGGGGACATTCGCCCGGATGACCCGCTCATATTCGGCCAAGGCATAATTGTCCGTCATCCCCGCGATATAGTCTCGCACGACCCGGCGGGTCGTCGAATCGCCCGCCAGCCCGCATTGGGCGGCCCAATCGGCAGGCAACAATCCGGGCTCCGCCGCCAGGGCCTCGAAAAGTTCGGTCACGGCGGCCTGGGCCCGCGCCATCGGTCCGATGACCCGCGGATGGCGATACATCCGGTCGAAGAGAAAGTGTTTCAACGCCTGCACCTGCCCCAGCATGGTTTGCCGAAAAGCCGGCGAGCGCGTGCGGAACCGCGCGGATATCGGCGGCATCGCGCGGCGCGGCGGCGGCAAGACGCGCGCTTGTCTCCGACAATACGTCGTCGGTCAGGGCACTCATCAGCGTACGGATCAGTTCGCCGATGAACCGGCTCAATTCCAGTTGACCGTAGCGCGCCTGCACCGCAAGGACATGGTCACCCACCAGCGGCGCCTGGGCTAGATCGCTGATTCCGAACAGCCCGGCACGCAGGCCGTCATCGATATCGTGGTTGATATAGGCGATATCGTCCGCCAGCGCCGCGATCTGCGCTTCCAGTCCCGGCCAGCGGGCAAGATCCAGCGGCCAGCGGGCATCGAAACTCGCGATGGGACCAGGAACCGTCCCGCCGATCGGGCCATTATGCTTGACCAGGCCCTCGAGCGTTTCCCAGGTCAGATTGAGACCATCGAAATCCGCATAGCGGTGTTCCAGTTTGGTGACCAGACGCAGCGCATGGGCATTGTGGTCGAAACCGCCGATATCCTGGGTCGCCGCGTTCAGCGCCTCCTCGCCCGAATGACCGAAGGGCGTGTGGCCCAGATCGTGGGCCAGGGCCACGGCTTCGGCCAGGTCCTCGTCCACGGCCAATGTCCGCGCCAGGCTGCGGGCGAGTTGGGCGACTTCGATCGAATGGGTCAGTCGGGTCCGGTAATAGTCGCCCTCATGCTGCACAAAAACCTGTGTTTTATGCTTAAGGCGCCGGAAGGCCGAGGAATGGATGATGCGGTCGCGGTCGCGGCTGTAGCAGGTGCGGGTCGGGCTCTCGCTTTCCGGGTAAAATCGTCCCCGGCTGCCCGCGGGGCGGGTGGCAAAAGAGGCTTGGGCCAGGGGCACGGCGAATAGCGGCCCCAGCAAATGGCCTGGCGGCGGCGGATCGTTTTGGATCTGGCCCTTTGCGGATGCCATGGTGAGGATTACATAAGGCCTGTCATTCTCCCTGCCTAGAGTTCCATCATGAATATGCCCGTTACCGTCTCCCCCCGCGCCGCCAAGCGCATCGCCGCGATCCTGGCTGGCGAAGGCACTGGCGCGATGCTGCGGCTGGCCGTGACCGGCGGCGGCTGCTCCGGCTTTCAGTACAATTTCGCGCTGGATGAAACCCGCATGGACGAGGATCTCCTGATCGAGGAACAGGGCGCGAAGATCCTCATCGACCCGGTGTCCCTCGATTTTCTGGCAGGGGCGGAGATCGATTTCACCGATGGACTGATCGGCCAGGCCTTCAAAGTCAACAATCCCAACGCCACGGCGTCCTGCGGTTGCGGCACGAGCTTCTCCGTCTGAATGAAGATCGCGACCTGGAACGTCAATTCTATCAAGGTCCGCCTGGACGCGGCGATCGGCTGGCTGAAGGAGGCCAAGCCCGATGTGGTGGCATTGCAGGAAATCAAATGCCTGGACGAGAATTTCCCCGCCGAACCGTTCGAGGCGCTGGGCTATAATTGCGCCGTACACGGACAGAAAACCTATAACGGGGTCGCCATTCTTTCCAAGCGGCCGATGGAGGATGTCACGCCCCGATTGCCGGGGGGCGATGGCGATGATCACTCCCGTTATCTGGAAGCGGTGGTGACGGGCGAAAAGGGCACGCTGCGGCTGGCTTCGATCTATGCGCCAAACGGCAATCCGGTCGGCACGGATAAATTCACCTACAAATTGTCATGGCTGGAGCGTTTGCGCGCGCATGCCAGGGGCCTGCTTTTGAACGAAGAGCCGATAGCGCTGATCGGCGATTACAACATCATTCCCGAGGACAAGGACTGCTACGATCCCAAGGCCTGGCTAAATGACGCGCTGTTCCAGCCGCAATCCAGGGCCGCGTTGCGGACGATCGAGCATCTCGGCTACACCGATGCCTTCCGCGCCCGCAATCGGGCCACCGGGCAATATACATTCTGGGATTATCAGGCGGGCGCGTGGCGCAAGAATTTGGGAATCCGCATCGATCACATCCTTTTGTCGCCGCAGGGACTGGATCGCTTGGGTGCCTGCGGCATCGACAAGCATATGCGCGAAGGCGACAAGCCGTCCGATCATGTGCCGGTGTGGGCCGAACTGGATATATGAAGCGTGAACCGCAAATTTCGTGTTCGCGCCGCACGCTGGCGCTGCGGCGGGGCTGAATTGGACATATGAAGCTTGCACCGCAATTTTCGTGTTCGCGCCGCACGCTGGCGCTACGGCGGGGCTGAACTGGACATATGACGTTTGAACGCAAAATCCCCGTCCCTCAAATGGCCGCATTTTCCTTTATGCTGACGCGTTGGGACATGAACCTTTGATGCGCGGCATAATTCTCCTGGGCTTGATGTTGTCGGTGGCGGCGGCCCACGCGGGCGTACCGGTAACGCCCGACAAGCCGATCGCACGGATCGACAGCCTGATCGCCACGGCGAAAGGCGGGCAAATACACATCCAGGCGCGCGGCGCGGTGATGGGGGGCGGCTGGAAACGCGTGGCGCTCAAGCAAATAAAACCGAGCCTGCCCGCCGACGCTCACACCATTGTGCTGGAATTCGTGGCCCAACCGCCGCCGTCGAATGAAGCGGTAATTCCCGGCTTGCTCCCCGTGACCGCCACGATCGCGCTGAAAGCCCGCAAGGGCATGGTTTCGGTGCGCGCCCTATCCGCCGACAACGAAATCACCACCCAAATTCTCAAGTGATTTTGACGCGCGCCATCCTATGATGGCTGGTCCAGCGCTTGGGACCATGCATGAGGGCTTGATGCAGATAGACTTCATTTCCGACACGGTTTGTCCCTGGTGTTTTATCGGCAAGCGCCGCCTGACCCGCGCCATGGCGATGCGGCCCAATATCGTTTTCGACGTGCGTTACCGCCCCTATCGCCTCGATCCGACCGTGCCCAAGGCCGGCGTGGAGCGGCAGGCCTATCTCGCCTCCAAATTCGGCAAGAATGGCGGTGTCGAGGAGGCGCAAAGGGTCATTGCCGCCGAAGGCGCCAAGGACGGTATCGAGTTCGATTTTGCCGCCATCCGCCGCGCGCCCAACACCCTGGATTCGCATCGGCTGATCCGTTGGGCGGCGCTGACGGGAGCGCAGGATGAAGTGGTGGAGCGCCTCTTCGCGGCCTATTTCGAGAACGGCGAGGATATCGGCGACATTCGCGTGCTTTCCGACATTGCCGATGTTTGCGGCATGGACGGATCCCAAATCGCCGATATGCTGGAAAGCGATCAAGATCTAAACCTGGTGGAACGCGAGGACCAGCTGGCCAGGGAAATGGGCGTCACCGGCGTACCGGCCATGATCTTCGGCAATAAGGTTGCCGTCTCCGGTGCGCGCGAGCCGGACATACTCGCGATGGTGATCGACAAAGCGCTGGAAATCGCGGCGCAACAGCCTGAAAGTTAAGCTGCGTCGGCGACGACCCTGTTGCGGCCTGTTTTCTTGGCGCTGTAGAGCGCCTGATCGGCGCGATGCAGCAACGCCTCGGCATTGTCGTCATTTCCCTCCAGAGCGGCGATGCCGATGGAGATGGTGAGATTCAGGGCATTGGGCGACCGGCTGATGCGGAAAGGCGTTGTTTCGATGGAATGGCGCAGCCGCTCCGACACCGAATAAGCAAAGGCGACATCCGTGTCGGGCATCACCACCACGAATTCCTCGCCGCCATACCGGCAGGCCAGATCGATGCCGCGCACATTGGCGGCGATGCGATTGGCGAATTCCTTCAACACCTCGTCGCCGATGTCATGGCCGTGGCTGTCGTTGACCGACTTGAAATAGTCGATGTCCATGATCACGAAAGCCAGCGGCTTGCCGTTTTTCTTGGCGCTGACGATCAGATTGTCGAGATGACGGCTCATATAGCGGCGATTATGCAGGCCGGTGAGCTGGTCGGTGATCGCCATTTCGAGGCTGAGCTGGACATTGTGGCGCAAGCGATCCGCGTAACGTTTCTTGCGCAATTGGGTGCGTACCCGCGCCACCAATTCATTCCGGTCCACCGGCCGCGTCAGATAATCGTTGACGCCCATTTCCAGGGCCTGGGTCAGTTTGCGCCGATCGCCATCCGACACCACCACCAGGATGGGGACATTGCGGCCCTCCGGCAGCGAACGCAGTTGCGAGCAGAGGCGCAGGCCGTCAAAGCCGCGCATCCCCAGGCTGACCACGACCAGATCCGGATCGCCGCCGCGCACCCGTACCAGGGCTTCCTCGAACGTGTCCACCGAGGTCACTTCATGCTGCGGTGTCAGGGCCGAGCGTGAACCAGGCCACGGTCTCCAGCCGGTCTTCGATGATGAGGATGCGGCCGACCGGATTGGCGTCGAGCAGATTTTCGGCCGGATCCATCAGCCCCATGCTCTGGCCGGTGGATTCGCGCATGCGCAATTCGTCGGTCATCAGCTTCAGGCGCACCAGCGAGCGCACCCGTGCGAACAGGGCGGCATCGTCCACCGGCTTGGTGAGGAAATCATCGGCGCCCGCCTCCAGCCCCGCGACGCGGTCCGAGGGCTGGTCCAACGCGGTCACCATCACCACGGGGACATGGGCGATTTTCGGGTCGGACTTGATGCGGCGGCAGACTTCGAAGCCATCCATGCCGGGCATCATCACGTCGAGGAGGACGATGTCGGGCACGCTCTCGGCCATCCGGGCCAGGCATTCCAGCCCGTTGAATGCGGTGACGACGTCGAAATATTCCGCCGTCAGCTTCGCTTCCAGAAGCTTGACGTTGGACATGATGTCATCGACGACGAGGACTCTTGCTGTCATGGAATTTGGGCGGCCGCGCCCCTATCCGATGAAGCGGCGGACAGTTTCCAGGAAACTGGTCACCGAGATCGGCTTGGAAATATAGGCTTCGCAACCGCCCTGACGGATCACTTCCTCATCGCCTTTCATGGCGAAAGCGGTAACGGCGACCACCGGGATGGTCTTGAGCGAATCGTCTTCCTTCAGCCATTTGGTGACCTCCAGGCCGGAGACTTCCGGCAGCTGGATATCCATCAGGATCAGGTCGGGATGATGTTCGCGCGCGATATCCAGCGCTTCCATCCCGTCCTTGGTCTGCAGAATATTGTAGCCATGGGCGTCCAAAAGGTCGTGGAAGAGCTTCATGTTGAGCTCATTATCCTCCACGATCAGCACGGTTTTTGCCTTGGCGTCCATGAGTCTCTCCGGCCCGCCTTGGCGGGGGTGACAGATTTCTGTGCTTGCGCAGTATTAGGGAGAAGGTCTTAACGCTGTCTTGACGATGAAGGATCAGATCACCCCAGAAAAGGCGGAAATCCTGGCCCTGGAGGCACTTGCCTGGCTGGCAGGGCATCCCGACGGCATCGCCCGTTTTCTCATGGTCTCGGGCCTTGAAGCGGCGGATTTGCGACGCGCGGCCGGGGATCGGGAACTGCTGGGGTCGTTACTGGAATTTCTTTTGGCAAATGAGCCGCTTCTGCTCGAATTCTGTCAGGACACTTCAATTTCGTCGCGGATCGTCCACGCCGCCCAGCTTCAAATGGAGGCCGTGCGCTAATGCGATTTGGGGTGGATCTGGGCGGTACCAAGACCGAAATCGCGGCTTTGGATCCTGTCGGCCGTGAAGTTCTGAGGCGGCGCATTCCCACCGTGAGGGACTATGCCGGAACACTGGCCGCCATCACGCGCCTGGTTGCGGACACCGAAAGCCAATTGGGTCAGCGCGGCAGCGTCGGGCTGGCAATTCCCGGCAATGTCAGCCGCCAGACCGGCCTGATCAAGAATGCCAATTCGGTCTGGCTGAACGGCAAGCCCTTCCCGCGCGACCTGGAAACGGCATTGGGGCGCCCCGTGCGACTCGCAAACGATGCCAACTGCTTCGCGCTTTCGGAAGCAACCGACGGCGCGGCGGCCGGTGAAGCGGTCGTGTTCGGCGTTATCCTCGGCACCGGCACGGGCGGCGGTGTGGTGGTGAACGGTCAGGTGCTGGAGGGCGCGCACGGAATCGGTGGGGAATGGGGCCATAATCCCCTGCCCGGCATGACGCCCGAAGAATGGCAAGAAGCGTCCATCTGCTACTGCGGCCAACGTGGCTGCATCGAGCAATGGCTGAGCGGGCCGGCATTTGCGGAGAATTTCCGGCGGCACGAAGGCCAACTCCTTCAGGACTGGACCGCAGAAAAAATCGCCGGTTCCGAAACGCCGCAAGCGCGGGCAGCGATAATGCGCTGGATGGAGCGGCTGGGACGCGCGCTCGCCTCCGTGGTCAATATTCTGGATCCCGATGTGATCGTTCTGGGTGGCGGGCTCTCCAATATCCACAGTCTTTATCGCGATTTGCCATCTCTGGTGGAAAGCCACGCCTTCACGCCCGAAGCCCCGCCGCGCATTGCCAAGAACGTGCATGGCGATTCCAGCGGCGTGCGCGGCGCGGCCTGGTTGTGGGATTTATGATGCCCTATCGCTTCGCTACATGAGGGCGTAGATGACCCTGTCGGAGTGGCCCGCTTTCTGTCGCGATTGCCTGGCGGATGCCTCACCGGAAGCCTCCTGCCCCAATTGCGGTGGAACACGCATTCTCGCCCATCCCGAGTTGGAGACGCTTGCCATCGCCCACCTGGATTGCGATGCCTTCTATGCCGCGATCGAGAAACGCGACGACCCGTGGCTGGCCGAGCTGCCGGTGATCGTGGGCGGCGGTACGCGTGGCGTGGTTTCCACCGCCTGCTATATTGCGCGGCGCTATGGCGTGCGATCGGCCATGCCCATGTTTCAGGCCCGCAAACTGTGCCCGGACGCAGTGGTGATCAAGCCGCGCATGGGCCTTTACGTCGAAGTGGCGCGCGAAATCCGCGGCTTGATGCGAGCCCTGACGCCGCTGGTCGAGCCGCTCTCGCTGGACGAAGCCTATCTCGATCTCTCCGGCACCACCCGCATCCATGGAATGGCGCCCGCCCGGACGATGGCGAAGCTGGCCATGGAGATCGAGCGGCGGCTCGGCATCAGCGTTTCCATCGGTCTGTCCGGCAACAAATTTCTCGCCAAGCTGGCCAGTGAATTGGACAAGCCCCGCGGGTTCGCCGTGATCGGCATGGCGGAGGCGAAATCCTTTCTGCGCGACAAGCCGGTCGGCATCATCCGTGGCGCCGGCAAGGTGCTGGCGGCGCGGTTGGAGCGTGACGGCTTTGCCACCATCGGGCGGCTGCAGGATGCCGATCCGCGCGATCTTGCCAACCGGTACGGCGCGACCGGCCTTTGGCTGGCGCGCATCGCCCAGGCGCAGGATGGCCGCGCCGTAGATCCCGGCGGCGAGATGAAGACCATTTCGTCGGAAACGACGTTCAACACGGATCTATTCCGGCTTGCGGACCTGGAGGCCGTGCTGTGGCGCCAGGCCGAGCGGGTTTCGGCCCGCGCGAAAAATTACGATCTTTCCGGCCGCACCGTGGTCCTGAAGCTCAAGACCGCCAATTTCCGGCTTCTGACCCGCAGTGCATCGCTGGATGCGCCGACCCAGCTGGCCGACAAGATATTCCGGGTGGCCCAAACAGCCTTGAAGCGCGAGGCGGATGGAAAACGCTTTCGCCTGTTGGGCGTGGGATTGTCGAATCTCGCCGCCGCCGCCCAGGCCGATCCCGCCAACCTGATCGATCCGGTCAGCGACAAGCGGGCCGCCGCGGAACGGGCGATGGACAAGATCCGCTCCAAATTCGGCGGCGAAGCCGTCGGCAAAGGCCGGGGCCTGACGAAATAGGCTTGGCTGCTTTGACCCACGCGGCCATGGAAAAATGGCCGGGCATGGGTTCATATAGGGTCCAACCCGAGAGGCTAGCCTTCCAGCCATGTCAAAAATCGAATCCCGCCTGAAAGAACTCGGCATTCAGCTGCCGCAACCGAACGCGCCGGTCGCCAACTATGTCCCCTATGTGGTGAGCGGCAATCTTGTCTTCATTTCCGGCCAGGTCACCTTGGCACCGGACGGCCTCAAATATGTCGGCAAGCTGGGCGCGGATATATCGCTGGATGACGGCAAGGCTGCTGCCCGGCTCTGCGCCGTCAACCTTCTGGCACAATTGAAAGCCGCCTGCGGCGGCGACCTCGATCGCGTGCGCCGTTGCGTCAAGCTGGGCGTGTTCGTCAACGCCATGCCCGATTTTACCCAGCATCCCGAGGTCGGCAATGGTGCCTCCGACCTGATCGTGGCGGTGCTGGGCGATGCCGGCAAACATGCCCGCGCCGCCACCGGCGCCGGTTCGCTGCCACGCGGCGTGGCCGTGGAAGTGGACGGTGTGTTCGAGATCGCATGACGGTACGCCTGGCGGACGGCGTTGCCGGAATTGGTGCCAGGGCCTGGAACGCCTGCGCCAATCCGCAAGGCATGGCCTCGCCCCACCCTTTTACCCGGTTTGAATTTTTCGATGCGCTGGAAGCATCGGGCTCTGCTTGCGCGCGCACGGGCTGGCAACCGGCGCATCTGGTGCTGGAAGAAGCGGGCTCGGTCGCGGGCATCCTTCCCACCTATCTGAAAAGCCACTCCCAGGGCGAATATGTCTTCGACCATGCCTGGGCGGACGCCCTGGAGCGGGCGGGCGGCGATTATTACCCCAAGCTGCAATGCTCGGTGCCTTTCACGCCGGTGACCGGGCCGCGCATCCTGACGCGCGATGCCGCCAATCGTGCGCTGCTTCTCAAGGCCGGAAAAGCGGCGACGGATCAGATCGGCGCCTCGTCGCTGCACATCACCTTTCTGGAAAAAGAGGAGTGGGAAGCGGCCGGCCGCGAAGGCTATCTGTTGCGAAATGACCGGCAATTCCATTGGCGCAATCGCGGCTATCGCGATTTCGACCAATTCCTGTGTGAACTATCCTCGGCCAAGCGGAAGAACCTGCGCAAGGAACGCGCCGCGATCGCGCAGGAAGGCATCAGTTTCGACTGGCTCACCGGCCGTGACATCGGCGAATTGCATTGGGATCGATTCTTCGAGTTCTACATGGATACGGGCAGCCGGAAATGGGGCCGTCCCTATCTCAACCGCGATTTCTTCAGCCGCATCGGCGCGACCATGGCCGATCAGATCCTGCTGATCTTGGCGCGGCGGGAGCGCACCTATATCGCCGGCGCGCTCAACCTGATGGGAGACGGAATCCTGTACGGCCGCAACTGGGGGGCTGTGGATTATGTCCCCTTCCTGCATTTCGAGACCTGTTATTATCAGGCGATAGACTTCGCCATTGCGCACGGTCTATCCAAGGTCGAGGCCGGCGCCCAGGGCGAGCATAAATTGCTGCGCGGCTATATGCCGGAAGAGACTTACAGCGCGCATTATATCGCGCATAAGGGCCTGCGCCGGGCCGTGGATCAGTTCCTGGCCCAGGAGCGCGAAGCAGTGAGCGAACATATCGGCGAACTGGCTCGGCACGGCCCGTTCAGGAAGGAAAGCTAATGGCCTACGATACCAACAATGTCTTCGCCAAGATCCTGCGTGGCGAAATTCCCTGCGTGAAGGTTTTCGAAAACGAGACTTGCCTCGCCTTCATGGACGTGATGCCCCAGGCGGACGGCCATGTGCTGGTGATCCCCAAGGAGCCGGCGGAAAATATTCTTGAGCTATCGCCTGAAGGCGCGGCCGCGCTGATGACGGTGACGCAGAAGGTGGCGAAGGCCGTCAAGAAGGGCCTCAACGCTCCCGGCGTCATGCTCGCCATGCTGAACGGTGCCCCCGCCGGCCAGAGCGTCTTCCATGTTCATTTCCACATCATACCGCGCAGCGCGGGCGTGGATTTGGGCCTGCATGCCCGCGCCATGGTGGATCCCAAGAGCCTGGAGCCCATCGCGGCGAAGATCCGAAGCGCGCTTTAATAAAAAAATCGGCCCAACTTAATCTGTCGCCAGATCAAGCCTTATGATTGTTGTAACGCGAGTGGGCAGTCGAGCGCCCAGGCCGAAGATTCATAGCTGCCGACGGCAATCGATTGCGATTGGAATCTGCAGATCCCGTGCCGCCAAGCGATCAGTACAGGGTCTGCATTAAACGTCTTCCTTGGCCGCCGGCTTCTTCCCTTTGGGCGATTTCTGAGGCGCCCGCGGCTTTGCCTCGGCGGCGGGAATGAACTCGAAGGCGAGCGCGTCCTTTTCGCGATCCAGCAGAACCCGCACCGTGCCGCCACCCTTGAGCTGGCCGAACAGAATCTCGTCAGCCAGCGGCTTCTTGATATTCTCCTGGATCACGCGCGCCAGAGGGCGCGCGCCGAAGGCGTCGTCATAGCCCTTTTCGCCCAGCCAGCGCGTTGCTTCCGGCGTCAGGTCGAAGGTCACGTCGCGGTCGGCAAGCTGCGCTTCCAGCTCCAGCACGAATTTTTCCACCACCTTGTCGATGGTATCGCGCGATAGCGGCGCGAAGGTGATCGTCGCGTCCAGGCGGTTGCGGAATTCCGGCGTGAACAGCTTCTTGATCGCTTCCTCGTCCTCGCCTTCGCGCTTGCCGCGGCCGAAGCCGATCGCTTCCTTGGCGGCGTCGGATGCGCCCGCATTGGTGGTCATGATCAGGACCACATTGCGGAAATCGATCTTCTTGCCGTTGTGATCGGTGAGCTTGCCGTGATCCATCACCTGCAGCAGGATGTTGAAGAGATCGCCATGGGCCTTCTCGATTTCGTCCAGCAGCAGCACGCAATGCGGATGCTGGTCGACGCCGTCGGTCAAAAGACCGCCCTGATCGAAGCCGACATAGCCCGGCGGCGCGCCGATCAGCCGGCTGACGGTGTGGCGCTCCATATATTCGCTCATGTCGAAGCGCAGGAATTCCACGCCCATGATGCTGGCCAGCTGCTTGGCGACCTCGGTCTTGCCGACGCCGGTGGGACCGGAGAACAGATAGCAGCCGATGGGCTTTTCGGCCTGGCGCAGGCCCGCGCGCGCCAGCTTGATGGCACTCGCCAGGGCATGGATCGCCTTTTCCTGGCCGAAGACCACGCGGCCGAGATCGCTTTCCAGCGACTTGAGCGCCGCCGTATCGTCCTTGGAGACGGATTTGGAGGGAATGCGCGCCATCTTGGCGACGACCTCCTCCACCTCCTTGACGCCGATCACCTTCTTGCGGCGGCTTTCCGGCAGCAGCATCTGCGAGGCGCCGACTTCGTCGATGACGTCGATCGCCTTGTCCGGCAGCTTGCGGTCGTTGATGTATTTCGCGGAAAGCTCCACCGCCGCCTTGATCGCATCGGCGGTGTAGCGGACCTTGTGGTACTCCTCGAAATAGGACTTGAGCCCCTTCAGGATCTTGATCGTGTCGGCCACCGTCGGCTCGGCCACGTCGATCTTCTGGAAGCGGCGCACCAAGGCGCGATCCTTCTCGAAATACTGGCGGTATTCCTTGTAGGTGGTCGAGCCGATGCAGCGCAGCGTGCCCGCCGGCAACGCCGGCTTGAGCAGGTTGGAGGCATCCATCGCGCCGCCCGAGGTGGCGCCCGCGCCGATCACGGTGTGGATTTCGTCGATGAACAGGATGGCGCCGGTGAGGCCTTCCAGTTCCTTCACGACCGATTTCAGCCGCTCCTCGAAATCGCCGCGATAGCGCGTGCCGGCGATCAGCGCGCCCATGTCGAGGGCATAGATGCGTGCACGCGCAGAACTTCCGGCACGTCGTTCTTGACGATCTTGCGCGCCAGGCCTTCGGCGATGGCGGTCTTGCCGACGCCGGGATCGCCGACGAACAGCGGATTGTTCTTCTGGCGGCGGCAGAGGATCTGGATCGTGCGCTCGACCTCGGCCTCGCGGCCGATCAAGCGGATCGATGCGGCCCTGCTTGGCCTTCTCGTTCAGATTGACGCAATAGCTTCCGAGCGCGCCGTTGCCCTGTTTGTTGCGGCTTCTCGGCCTCTTCGTCCTCGTCGGTGCCGCGCACGGGCTTCTGCTGGCTCATGCCGGGACGCTTGGCGATGCCGTGGCTGATGTAGCTGACGGCGTCGAGCCGCGTCATGTTCTGCTCCTGCAGGAAATAGACGGCATGGCTCTCGCGCTCGGTGAACAGCGCCACCAGCACATTGGCGCCGGTCACTTCGTCGCGGCCGGAATTCTGCACATGCAGCACGGCGCGCTGCACCACGCGCTGGAAGCCGGTGGTGGGCTTGGCGTCCTCGCCGTCTTCGATCACCAGGGTGAGCAAGCTCGTCATCGATGTATTTCAGCAGCGGACGGCGCAGCGCTTCGGTATCGACGTTGCAGGCCTTCATCACCTGGCCGGCGTCGGCGTCGTCCATCAGGGCGAGCAGCAGATGCTCCAGCGTGGCATATTCGTGATGCCGGTCGCTGGCGAGCTTGATCGCGCGATGCAAGCGCCTGCTCGAGGCTGCGCGACAAGGATGGCATCAGCTATTCCTTTTCCATCGTGCACTGCAAAGGATGCTCGTGCCGGCGGGCGAATTCAATCACCTGCGCCACTTTTGTTTCGGCCACCTCGAAGGTGAAGACGCCGCAAATACCCACGCCGTGACGATGGACATGCAGCATGATCTGCACCGCCTCGTCGCGGTTCTTGCCGAAGAATTTCTCCAGGATGTGGACGACGAACTCCATCGGCGTGTAGTCGTCGTTCAGCAGCAGAACCTTGTAGAGCGACGGCTTCTTGGTCTTCGGGCGCGTGCGGGTGACGATACCGGAACCGGTATTGCCGCCCTTGCCGTTATTGCCGCCGCCCGAAATCGCGCACTGGTTCCAATCCTCGCACTCCGCGAGGCATGGCAGCCTCACGTCCCGCCAGACTAAGCCAAAATTCCTTTTGGGTTAAATAAAAAGGCCCGGGGCTTTCGCCCCGGGCCCGGTAATACTTAATTTGTCGGGCGAGACTTAGGCGGCGGTGCTGGTCTGCACCACGTCCACCCAGGCCTGCGCGCGGCTCTGCAGCGGCGCGAAGCTGTCTTTTGCCGCGGTCGTGAAGAGCTGGTTGAACTTGGTGAGTTCCGCAACATAGTTTTCGAAGGCGGACTTGGCATAGCCGGTCTGGACTTCGATCGCTTCGTGCACCGACTTGGCGCCAAGGATCGCCTTACCGGCAGCAATGGAATCCTCCATCGACTGCTTGGCGTAAGCGTAAATCTCGTTATGCAGCGTCTCGGCGCCCTTGCCCGCGACCGCAGCGGACTTGATCAGCGCTTCGGCGGTGTCCTTGCCGTAGCCCACAACATTGTCATAGCCGGCGATTGCCTTGTCGAAGCCGGCCTTGAAGGCATCGGCGCCTGCGTTGAAGTTGATTTCAGCCGTCGCGAAGTCTTTTTCGGCGGCCGTCTTTTCCTTGCTCATCTGTCATACCTTTCATGTTCGTCTTCATGTCCGGCACGGCCCGGGAATCCGGCGGCCTGTTGCACTGCAACATGAGCTATATGCCCCTGGTTCAGGGGATCGTCAAGGCTATTTTGTTGCATCGCAACAAATTTTTTATGAACCCTTTGCGGCGCTCGTAAACGCAACCTAAACGTCGGTAAAATAACGTTGATTCGTCATTCGTCCTTGCATGGGCTGACACAATTTGATCTTTTGGGGCACAGGAGTGGCGCTGTTTCGGGGTTTACGAGGTTGGCTGGAGTGACGAAACCGCTATGGCGCCTTGGATTGGCCGTGCTTGGAGCAGGGCTGATTCTGAGCGCCTCCGCCGAGGCCGCCACCCGCCACTCTCACGCATTGTCCCTGTTCCGGCGCGCCCCCGCGGGATCGCACCGGAACGTTCCGATGCCCGGAAGCGCCACCGATCCGGACAAGGATGCCGCCCTCGTCCTGGACGGCATTTCCGGCAAGATCCTTTATGCCCGCAACGAAAGCGCCGAACGTCATCCTGCCTCCCTCACCAAAATGATGACGCTCTACATGCTCTTCGAGGCGCTCAAGGCCGGTAAGATCACCATGCAGACGCCGATGCCGGTGTCGGCGCATGCGGCCCAGCAAAAGCCGACCAAGCTTTCGCTTCGCCCAGGCGAGACCATCACGGTGGATACCGCCATCCGCGCCATCGTGATTCGTTCCGCAAATGACGTGGCGGTGGTAATCGCCGAAGCATTGGGCGGCACCGAACTTCATTTCGCCCAGATGATGACCGAGAAAGCGCGCGCGCTCGGCATGCGCGAAACCTATTACCACAACGCATCCGGCTTGCCCGATCCGCTTCAGATTACGACCGCCACGGACCTCTCCGTGCTAGCGCGGCATCTGGCGTATGATTATCCGCAGTATTTCCCCTATTTCGGATTGGCGGGGTTCAATTACAAAGGGGTCTATTATCCCACCCACGACAATCTGATCGGCCGCTATCCGGGGGCCGACGGCATCAAGACCGGCTTCACGGTGGCCAGCGGCTTCAATCTTACGTCATCGGTGGTGCGTGGAGGCGTGCATCTCATCGGTGTCGTGATGGGTGGACGCACCGCCGTGCGCCGCGACCTGGAAATGATGCATCTGCTCGACACCGCATTTGCCCAGGTCGACGCCAATCCGACCTTGGTGGCGCACAGAGCGGTGCCATGGGAGGCGGTGGCCGATGCCAGCCAGCAGCCCGCGGTCGCGGGCTTCACCTTGCCAGCCCAGCCCGCCAATCCGGCCACGCAGTTTGCCGCTTTGTCGGCCATGCCGCCGCCGCCGGTGCCCGATACGGACGATGAAGACGCCGCGGAGGCGCGCCGCGCACCTGACGAGAAGCTCCCTGCCCTCCATGCCGCGGCGCCGCAATTGGCGTCGGTGGCGCAGCCCTCTGCGCCGGTCCCCGCAATTTCGCCTGCCATGGCCCAGGCGGCCGCGACGCCTATTCCCGCCATTCGTCCGAATGCCCGACCTGAGGACGCAAGAGTTGCATCGATTGTTCCCGTCCCGGTTATCGCGCCGGACGCGCGTCCCGCCCAGACCTTCGATGCGCCGGCGAAACCTGTAATCGTGGCCGCGGTGCCGAAGATGCGGCCCGCCCCGCAAACGGATACGGGCGAAGGAGACCAGGACCAGGCCGGCCTGACGGTGCCTGGCCATAACTGGACCATCCAAATCGGCGCTTACGCCGACCAGGCTTTCGCCAAGGCGCAACTCGATGCCTATGCCCAGAAATCGATGGACGTGCTGGGCCAGGCGGCGCGGCTGGTGGTGCCGTTCCAGGCCAGCGACGGCCACACCATGTACCGTGCCCGTTTCGGCCTCTTTGCCGAACGTCAGGCGCGCGAGGTATGCGACCGGCTGACCCAGCGCGGGCAGACCTGTTTTGCCGCCATTGCGGCCCGCTAAAGCAGGCCCAGCACCGCCAGCTCGCGCTTCAAGGCCTCCGGCAGGCCTTTGGCGCCCTTTGCTTCGACGATGTCCGGCGGTGCATCCTTGGCGTCGAAATAGCGCCAGCCCTGAAATGCGCGGCGTGGGCGCGGCCTGACCGGCACCAGCTTCTTGTCGTAGACCAGACCGCAATGCGGCACGCCGTTCTTCTTGACCTCCCGCAGCTCGATCAGGGCCTGGCGCGCCATGATCTGGCCGCGGATGACCCAATAGAGCGAACCGCCATCCAGAAGTTCGGCAGCTCGCTTCGGCATCTGGCGGGTAACGTGGATGAGTTCGGGTTTCTGCCCCTTGGCGCGTTTCTCCTTCAGCCTCTTCTTTTGCCAGTCGGCCAATTCTTGAAGAGAATCAACACCCACGCAAAGTTTGATCAAGTGCAGCATGAATAATTCCGGCGTCCCGATGCGGTCCGGAAAGAGAGGAATTCCTTCGCCTTGCGTCAATCCTTCGCACGATGGTGCAAGCGAAAAGATGGGGATGGAATGTCGGCCGCGCTGTGCGTCCAAGCCCTGGCCCGGTCAATCGGCGCATGCCTCTCCCATGCATTTCATATGTGCCGGGCCTTCGACCGGCTTGCCCAGCGCGGTGGGGGCAGCCAGCAAGACCGTGCGCACATCGGCGCCGCGGGTGAGCGTCATGTGGACCGGACAACGCTCCGCGATCTCCAGCAACCGGGCACGCTGCGTCTCATCCAACTCGCCTTCCAGCGTGACATCCACTTCGAAGACGTCGCGAGCCTGCAAATCCGCCCGGTTATGATGGACGGCGACCTGTACCCGCTCAAGCGGCCAGCCTTTGCGGTTGGCATAAAGGCGGATGGTCATTGTCTTGCAGGCCCCCAATGCCGCGCTGAGCAAATTATAGGGATTGGGGCCGGAGCCCAGACCGCCGGACGCAACCGGCTCGTCGACCAGGAAGGTGGAATTCCCGACCCGCGCCTCGACCTGATAGCGCCCGATGCCGGTTTCGGCGACCAAAATGGTTTCACCAACGGAGGCACTCGAATTCATGGATCGGCTCCCTGTCGCGACAATTCCAAAAGCATAGACCTTCCGCCAGCTGCAGACCGGAAAGGGTTCGCCGAGGACGAACCCTTTCCGGGCCATCGGTCCGAACAGATCTACTTGGCGTGTCTGCGTGCGCTTTTGACTTTCTTGGCGGCGACGAATTCGATTTCCACCAAGGCGCCGGGCGCCACAAGATTGGCGGCCTGGAAGGTGGCGCGGGCCGGTTTGTTGGGTTGATCCGGGGTGCCGAATACTTTCAGCCAGGCGCCATTCATCCCGGCGAAGTCCATCTTGCCGCCATTGGTGGGATCGGCGGCCAGAAACACCCGTGCCTGCACCACATCGCCGAAGGTCAGGCCGAGCTTGTGTAAGCCGCTCCTTGAGACCCGCCAAGGTCGAAGCGGTCTGGGTCGCGGTATTGCCCAGACTTTCGACGCTGCCCTTGGGTGCGTTGGGATCGGCCACCGTTGGGCCGCTGCCGCTGATGTAATAGGTCGTGTAGCCGGGCGGCACGATCACGGAACTGGCGAAGGGTGAATCGGGATTTTCCTGATTGTGGATGATCTCCTGCGCCACCGCGCCGCCGGCGAAAGCGCAAAAGGTAAAGGCGGCGACGGCACTTGCGATAAGCGAATTCCTGAAGCGAGTCATGATCCGATTTCCTTTGTTGGCATGGCGGAGTGCCGCCACGGCTGTCCTCACGAGAGAGTGTTTTGATGAACGTCTTTGGGTAAGCACCGCAGCTTGTCGATTGAAACGATCAAGCGCAAGAATGTCGGGGCGTTGAAATATGCCGGTGGCTCTATAAGCGAAAATTACGATTTATTCGGCGGGACATCGACGAACAGTTCGCCGGTCCGGATCGAACGAGCCGAAATGGGCAGGTCGCGGCCGACCACCTCCCTGTAGCGAATCAACTGCTTGATTGCATCCCACTTCCGCCGATGTTTCTTGCGGAGGGCTGCAGCGGCCCTCCAATCAAAGCGTTCCAAGGCGACACAAATCCCTCAACCCAAAGGGACTCGCAGCAAGAATCCATGCCAATCCCGGGCGGCTGTTAATGATTAAGCGGGCACGGCCACCGGCGGCGGATATGACAGCGGCCCGGAGAAATCATGTCCGATGCAATTCATAAGCCTTCATGCGCCGTTCCAGTCCGGGATGATTAACGCCGGCCGCAATTCGACTGGTCAATGTCAGCCCGCAAGAATATGCTGAACAAAAATGTGATTGCAGACTGGATGAATGGCTAAGCCTATCGGGCACCTTATCGTTGTTTACGACGGCGAGTGCCCATTTTGCTCCCAGTATGTGAAGCATGTCCGGTTGCGGGATATCGTTGGTCGATTGGATTACGTAAACGCTCGTGAGGGCGGTCCTATTGTTGCTGAAGCCGTACAGAAGGGCTTTGACCTCAACGAGGGCATGCTGGTCATAATGGACGGCGTCTACCATCATGGCGCGGATGCGGTCTGGGCACTTGGCTTGCTCAGTTCTCCGGTCGGCGCTTTTAATCGCTTGAATGCGCGATTGTTCAGCTCCCGCACCCTTTCGCGCTTTCTTTATCCCGCGCTGCGATTTGGCCGGAACGTGACAATTCGTTTGCTCGGGAGGCCGAGGTTAACTTAGTCTTTATGTAAGTTTTGACAGCTCGATCCCTTTCATCCCCTGATTGTCGCGATCGACCGGCTTTGCCTTGCGGCTATCCGATGCCGATAAATGACGATGATGGTGCTGCGTGAATAATCTCGCAAGATACAAGCTCATCGGGCTGCTGCCGGCTCTACTGGTCTGCGTTTATGCAGGCGTTGTTTTTCTCAGGGGGCGGCTGGACGACAGCCGCCCGGAGCTCTTTCCATTCTTTAACTGGAGCCTTTTTTCCTCGAGCGGCAGTTTGAGGAACGAAGACGCAATCCTGGTGCGCAGCATCAATGGACACACGCTTCCGTCTCCACGCTTGTACTACGACATGAAGGAGACCTTCATTCACGCCAAGTTGAGGGATGTGAATTTCGCGAAGGTGGTGCAAGCGTTGGGCCAGGCCCTGCATGCGCATAATCAAGAATTGGCGGGCCGAATGCAAAGCCTGATCGATCAAAGATACATGGCCGACGTACATTCGGCAGAATACGATGTTGTTCTCCTGACTTATGATCCAATCCGCCGTCTGCGCACCGGCGAGATAGAAAATATCACGATCCTGGCCTCCCACACGAAAGCCGGGCGATAAAATGCTGACCTCGATTTTACGCCGCACGCGAAGGCTGCTGGGCAGCAAATGCCCGTCCAGAGATCCGGTCTTTGGCCGGATAGATTTGCAATTCTGCCGGGCGCGGTACCTCGTGCGGTTCTATTATCTGGCCTCCGTGTTCATCAGCTATTTGATGATTTCCGAGATACATTCGATCGCAAACGAGTCCACGGCTTGGGATTTTTTATGGCCGGTTGCTTGGCTGTCGGCATTCAAGGCGAGTGACATTGTTGAATGGATTTCGGTCGCGTCTCTGGCTGCAAGCATTCTGGCGTTCCAGTTCCCGGCGAACCGGCTGTGCCGCGTCTTGTTCGCGATCCTGTTTTTGCTCACCGTCGCTATCGAGAATTCGCAAGGCGCAATGGATCATACCTATCACGCCTGGTTGTGGATCGGCATCTGTTTCGTATTTCTGCCGAGCGTGGGATCAGCGGATACCCCGCCGCGCGCGGTAAAAATGGCATATCTCACGGTCATCGTGAGCACGCAAATGCTCATCCTGCTTTTCTACAGCATTGCCGGATCCTGGAAGGTGTTTCAGGGCTTAAAGCCGTTGCTGCAGGGCATTGAAGGGAATTTCGCCCCACGCGGGCTGGCGCTGCAACTTGCCGACAGGATGCTAACGACCGGAACATCCCCGTTGCTGGGTGATTTTGCGGTGAGGAATTACTGGCTGATTTGGCCAATGTTCCTGTTCCTGATCTACGTTCAACTGGTGGCCGTGCTGGTGGCGCTTCGCCCCCGCCTGCACATCGGCTGGGGATACATACTCATCATGTTCCACATCGGAACCTGGCTGCTGATGGAGATTGAATTTCCAGAACATGTGTTGTTGCTGGGATTGTTATTCGTGATGTCGCCGTTTCGGCCGCGGCAATGGAATTTTCGCGAAGTGCTTTCCGATCTTCCAGGTTTCGGTTTGTTGGTTCGCCAGTTCAGCCCGCGACAAGGTCGTGCGCTAAGTTCCTGCGGCGCCATTTAAGGTCAGACGTCCCGAAGTACGCCATGTAATCGACTCCTGCGGCCCGAGGTCGCGAGACCGGATATCGATTGCGGCCTCCAAGGAGGATGCATCGCATGCCGCAAGAATTCCGAAGGCAGTCGCCGATGGGGTCATTTCGCCGACTTCCGAACCCTTCAAGCAGCCTTTGACAAGCCCGGCGCTAAGGCTTGGTGATGGCAGCTAGTCCAACAATTGAGATTGAAGAACTCGCTCAATCCGGCCCGGGTTGACGGCAAGCGGACCTAGGTATAAAACTTATCTTACCATGTGGTAAGATATTACATGACCCAGCCGCAAGTCATACGCACCATTGAAATTCGAGCCACGCCCGGCAAGGTTTGGCGCTACATAGCTTCACAAGAAGCCCTGCGCCGCTGGATCAGCCCCAATCTGGAAATTGATCTGAATGTGGGCGGCAAATACCGCTTCCTGGGTCCGGACCAGAAAACTTGGATCTCGGGCACGGTTCTGGAACTCGTGCCCGAGGGCTGGCTCATCCTGTCTTGGACGGAAGAAGATCAGGGATGGGACCATCCAGCTCGTTTCGTCATCGCGCTGGAAGCATCAAGCTCAGGAACAAAAGTCACCGTCATCCATGACGGTTTCGCGGGAACCGGCAGCCCAGATTGGGCTGACATGGTGCTCGACTATGAGCGTGGCGCCAGCGCGCACAAGATTCTTGAAAAGCTGGCGGCATTGGTGGGCGACGGTGAGAACTGACTCGACTGATGCACTCTTCAAGATACTGGCCGACCCTACGCGGCGACGCATCCTTGATCTTCTGGCCGAACGGGGGCCGTTGAACGTGACGCAGTTGGCGGCGAGATTTCCGGATCTGGTTACGTCGGGCATATCCAAGCATCTGATGGGGCTGAAATCCGCAGCCCTCGTCCATGCCACCCGCGATGGCCGGCACCAGATCTATTCCTTGGATGCAGCCGCCATGGCCGGGCGCCTGGCACCGTGGCTCAAGAAATACGACCTATTCTGGGGCGCGGCGTTGGAGCGGTTGCGCCAGCTGGCCGAAGAAGGGCCTGAGGAAGGCGGATAAGGGAAGCTCAGAGCATGTCTCAGGAAACGAAAAAAGAGGAAAACTACAGGAGCGAACGATATGAATATCTTCTCGAGGCGCAATCTGTTCCAGGGTGGAATTGGACTTGCGGCTCTGGCTTCCTCGGACGCTGCATCGGCCGCGGCGCCGGCCTTCCGGGCTCCGCAAATCAATCTCTATTCGCCTGACCTTCCCCGAGCGGTGGCTTTCTACAAACAATTCGGGTTCGTGGAGACGTTCCGCACGCCCGAGAAGGGGCCCATCCGTCACATCGAATTGAAGCTCGACGGTTTCACCTTGGGGATCGCCACCTTCGAGGCGGCCGAGAGTGATCACGGACTGCATCCCGGTGGCGACGGCCGCTGGATCGAAGTGGTGCTGCAAACCGACGACGTCGACAAAAGCGTGAAGGAGTTGGTGGAAAGGGGCGCCAAGCTGATTTCGGCCCCGCATGATTTCGCCCGCGGCATGCTGCGCGCGGGCTGGATCGCCGATACCGACGGCAATCCAGTGCAAATTTACCACCAAAAAGCGTGACGTCACTCAAGAGTGTGGCGCTGAAGACAGTCGCACCTCACCCAGGAAGGCGAGACAAGGGAGACAGAAATGAAAGCTTTCGGCAGTGGTCTTGTTTTTTCTTTGTCCTTATTGAGTTCAATTGCTAGCGCGCAAACCGTGAAGACCGCCTATCCAAGCATGGCCCCGCTTGCACAATATCTGATACCCCGCGATTCGGAGATCTCTCTTGCGCGAAGTGCTGCACCAGAACTCGATCGCCAAGGATGCGGAGATCCTCGTCTTTACAACGACCGGCTATCAGAGGG
This sequence comes from uncultured Alphaproteobacteria bacterium, assembly GCA_963769055.1. GTDB lineage: Bacteria > Pseudomonadota > Alphaproteobacteria > Micropepsales > Micropepsaceae > Rhizomicrobium. The sequence continues at coordinate 302,473 of CAVYKF010000011.1, read as the reverse complement.
CGGTAAAGGGAACAAATGGCTTCGTCTGCATGGTCGCCCGCTCCTGGTCCGCCGGTTATGGCGATCCAAACTTTTGGAATCCCCGCGTGCGTGCTCCGATCTGCTATAACGCGGTCGCGGCGCAGTCTCAGGTGCCGGAGACAATCAAGCGGACGCAGGTTGCGCTGGCGGGGGGTTCGGAGTCCCAAATTCGCGAAGCGCTCAAAGCGGCGATCAAAAGCGGCGAGCTGCCGGTCGCGAAAGCCGGATCCTTGTCGTACATGATGTCCAAAGGGACCTATTTCAATCGTAGCGAGGGGCATTGGCTTCCGCACCTCATGTTCTATATGCCTGAAACGGACCCCAAATCGTGGGGAGCCGGGCTGCCAAAATCACCCGTTATTGGAAACAATTTTCCGGACGAGCACTTGACGATATTTCTGATTCCAATCGGCCGATGGTCGGATGGTTCCCTTTCTGCAGGAGGCACAGATTGAGTATGGCCGTCATCAGAGTGACGGGGTGCGTATAAGGACATGTGCGAAGGCTTTCAGACCGTGCACCTGGCCAAAATGGAAAGCGATTGGATGTTCGTCTGCTGCTTTTGGCTTTTGCATGATCTCTCCCCTGAGTGGGGAAATCATCTCGCCAGAAAAGCGCCGCAGAAAAAGTGCGAGTCTCGTATTTCGCCACACTTCGAGATAAGCTAGTGATTTCAATGGGTTTTGCTGAAATCTTGGTGCGGTCGAGAAGACTCGAACTTCCACGGGTTGCCCCACTAGCACCTCAAGCTAGCGCGTCTACCGTTCCGCCACGACCGCACAGTCTGTAGAAAAAGCTGGTAGGCGGCGGGGTTTAGCAACCCTGTCCGCATTAGACAAGTCAGCCCGGAATCAGGAAATCAGGCCGCCTAAATGCCGTCGCCGTCGGTGCCGGCATGAATGCCGCATTCGTCCTTGTCGAGGCCCGCCCAGCGACCGGCGCGATAGCCCTCGTCCGCCGCCACGCGGCGGGTACAGGGCAAGCAGCCTATCGAAGGATACCCATCCGCAACCAGGGGATGGGGCGGCAATTTGTGGGCCAAGGCATAGGCGGCAAGTTCGCCTTGCTTCCATTGCCAGAGCGGATTGAAACGAAAGCGGCCGTCGAACCATTCGACCGGCTGCATCATGCCGCGCGCGCGGGTCTGGAAGCGCTTGCGCCCGGTGATCTGTGCGGCGAACGGTTTCAAGGCTCGAGCCAGCGGCGCCACTTTGCGAAAACCGCAACAAGCCTCGGCGTCGCGCGACCAGAGCGAACCATCGCCATCGAGCGCGCGGCGCGCCTCGAGCCCGGGCGATAGGCTGCGCACATCGCCAAGGCCCAGCACCTCCTGCAGGCGATCCCGGTATCTCAAGGTCTCGCCGAACAGCTTGCCGGTGTTGAGAAAGAGGATCGGCGTGGCAGGGTCGATCGCCGCCACCATGTGGAGCAGCACCGCCGATTCCGCGCCAAAAGACGACACCACCGCCACCCGCCCCTGGAATTCGCCGGTCAGCGCCAGTTCCAGAATGCCGTGCGCGTCCCGATTTGCGGCTTTTTCCTGCAGGTACGCCAGAGCAGCCGTCGCCACGGCGGGTTCGCGCGCGCTGGCGCGCGTCGATCGCCGTGGCGCTCACAGCCAGCCCTTCTCGGCGACCAGGTCCCGCACCTTTTGGGAAACCTCGGCCGGCGACAGGCCCTGGCTGCGAAAGCGGGCCCGGTGCCTGCCGAGATCGACAAGCCTCCCGCTCCATTCCGGGCCGAAGTGTTCCGCCAGCCGTTCCCGAAACGCTCGGGCCAGGCCCGGAGCCGTACCGCCGGTCGAAACCGTCAGAAGAAGATCCCCTCGCCGCACCGTGGCCGGGACATGGAAGTCGCAAAGCGGCAGAACATCTTCGACATTGACCAAAGTCCCAAAGGCGCGCGCCCGCCTGGCCAGGTCCCCGGCCTCGCCTTCCGCGAGACCGGCCACGAACAACAATTGCAGAGGGGCCAGGACCTCGTCCGAGGCGTCTGGGGAGAGCAAGCGTGCCTCCACCCCGGCCTCGGCCAGAAGCGCTGCCCGGCGGGCCAGAGCTTCGCCGCTGCCCGCCAGGCCGACCTTGAGCTTCAGGGGCGTGAGAACAAGCGGGAGCATGCGGTCCAGCCTTGAAAGCGGACCGAAGACCTATCGTCGGCTAGATGAAAATGCAAGAATGAAGTGGAGAATAAATAATTCAACAGAATTATTTGTGTTTATTCGTAATTGGGCAGCAGCTCCACCACTGAAACCCCGATTTTGTCGCCATGGATCTGGATTTCGCCCTTCGCCACCGGCTTGTCATTGGCCAGGATCGTGACCGCGTCATCCTGATGGGAATCCAGTTCGATCACCGCGCCGCGGCCCATGCGCAAAAGCTGGTGCATCGGGATAACGGAACGGCCCAGCACCACCGAAATCTGCACTTTGATATTGTCGATGTTGGAAGCCATGCCGCGTGCCTATATTGGGTGATCGGCGGCAAGGGTGCCGGATTATGGTTTCGGAAAGCTTAATTTGGACATTTCGCTGAAAAGCCGGACCGAGTGGCGGATATCCGATCGCCCGGTCCCCTATCCGGATGCGATAACGGCGATGGAGCAGCGCGCCGCCGCGATCGCCGACGGCCAGGCCGGCGAAATGGTCTGGCTGCTGGAGCACCCGCCCATCTACACCGCCGGCACCAGCGCCAATGACGCCGATCTGATCGATGCCCGGTTTCCCGTCTATCGCACCGGACGCGGCGGTCAGTTCACCTATCACGGGCCGGGACAGCGGGTCGGCTATGTGATGTTGAACCTGAAGAGCCGGAAACCCGATGTGCGAGCCTTTGTACGGGATCTCGAGCAATGGCTGATCGACGCGTTGGCGCAGTTCGGCGTGCACGGCGAGCGGCGAGAGGGCCGGGTCGGCATCTGGGTCGCGCGCGGCGCACGGGAAGACAAGATCGCGGCTCTCGGCGTGCGTATCCGGCGCTGGGTGACGTTTCACGGCGTGGCGCTGAATGTCGAACCCGATCTTTCCCATTTCGGCGGCATCGTGCCTTGCGGGGTTCGCCAGCACGGCGTCACCAGCCTTGCCGATCTGGGCGTGGTGGCGAGCATGGCCGATGTCGACGTCGCGCTGAAACAGAGCTTCGAAAAGATTTTCGGTTAGAGCGCGATCCGGAAAAGTGTGCAGCGGTTTTCCGAAAGATCGCGCGAAAAAACAAAGACCTAGAGCGACGGACGCTGCTGGAAACCTTTTTCCGCGGGCGGCTCGCTATTGTGCAGGTCCACCGCGCTGACCCGGGCGCCGCGCGGGCCTTGCGTCGCCGCGCCCACAAACGCTTCCACCGCCTTGGTCGGGCCGCTCACCAGCGCCTCCACCGATCCGTCGGAACGATTGCGCACCCAGCCATCGAGCTTTCGATGGACCGCCGCCATTGTCAAAAACTCGCGAAAGCCAACGCCTTGGACGATGCCTTCGACACGGACGCGCAGCGAGGTGATCTCTTCGCTCATCTCATTTAAATTCCAATATCACATCGTCACGGGCGAGATTGTCACCCTGTTTGGCCAGAATTTTGGCGATGGTGCCGTCGCGCTCGGCGTACAGCACATTTTCCATTTTCATCGCTTCCACCACCGCCAATGGATCGCCGGCCTTGACCAGCTGACCCTCCGCCACGGACAGCGTCGTGATCAAGCCGGGCATCGGGCAGAGCAGCAGGCGGGACATATCGTCCTGCGATTTCGCAGGCATCAGGGACGCCATTCTGGCGGCGTAGGGCGAGCGCACGCTGACCAGCAGGTCATGTCCACCTTGCATCAGCCGATAGCCGCCGGCATGGCGGCTGATCTGGAATGCGGTCTCCTGCCCGTCATGCTTCAGCACGAGCAACGAACGACCTGGAAACCAGTCGGTGATGCCTTGGAATATCTTCCCGTCAATCGCCAGATGCAGGCTGCCGACCGCCAGATGCGCGTCGCAGACCGCCACATCGCGATCCCCGATGCTGGCGACAAAGCTGTCGCCCGGTCTTAGTGCGCCATTGAGGGCGCCGCTGATCTGGCCGGCGCGCTGGGTGCGCCGCAGTTTGGCCGCCACCGCCGCCGCGACGAATAGACGTGCGTTATCATCGGACAAGGGTGCGCCCTTGAACCCCTCGGGAAATTCCTCGGCAATGAAGCCGGTGGTGAGGCGCCCTTCGCAGAAACGCGGATTGTGCATGATCGCGGCCAGGAACGGCACATTGTGCGCGATCCCCGCTATCTCGAAGCGGTCCAGGCAAGCGGCCATGGCGCCAACCGCCCCATCGCGCGTGAGCGCGTGGGTGGATAGTTTGGCGATCATGGGATCGTAATAGACGGAAATCTCGCCGCCTTCGGACACGCCGGTGTCGTTGCGGACAGTGACGCCGCCGGATGTGCCTTCATGCGGCGGGCGATATCGCGTCAACCGCCCCGTGGACGGCAGGAAGCCGCGATAGGGGTCCTCGGCATAGACCCGCGCCTCGATCGCCCAGCCGTCCCGCTTCACGTCCTTTTGCTCGAACGGCAGTTTCTCGCCGGCCGCGGAGCGGATCATCAATTCGACCAGGTCAAGCCCGGTGATCAGTTCCGTCACCGGGTGCTCGACCTGCAGGCGCGTGTTCATTTCCAGGAAATAGAAATTGCGCGCGCCATCGACGATGAACTCCACCGTGCCGGCGCTGTCGTAAACCACGGCCTTGGCCAGCGCGACGGCCTGCGCCCCCATGGCGGCCCTGGTCTTATCGTCCAGGAAGGGCGATGGCGCCTCCTCGATCACTTTCTGGTGACGACGCTGGATGGAACATTCGCGCTCGTTGAGATGGACGACGTTACCGTGGCGGTCGGCGATCAGCTAAATCTCGATATGACGCGGCTGGGTGACGAACTTCTCCACCAGCAAGCGGCCATCGCCGAAGCTGGCCTGCGCCTCGTTGCGGGACGACAGGATGGCCTGCGCCAACTCTTCTTCGGCCTTGACGACCCGGAGCCCCTTGCCGCCGCCGCCGGCCGAGGCTTTGACCATCACCGGATAGCCGATCTCGCGCGCGATTCCGCGTGCATGCGCCTCGTCACGGATCTCGCCCATGAAGCCGGGCACGGTGGAGACACCCGCCGCTTTGGCCAGCTTCTTGGATTCGATCTTGTCGCCCATGGCGGCGATGGCCCGGACATTGGGGCCGATGAAGGTGATGCCGGCTTTCGCCAGGGCGGCGGCGAACGCCTCGCGCTCGGACAGAAAGCCATAGCCGGGATGCACCGCCTCGGCGCCGGTGTCGCGGGCGGCTTGGACGATGCGGTCGATCTGTAGGTAGGACTGGGCCGCGGGCGCCGGCCCGACAAAGACCGCCTCGTCGGCCATCTCGACATGCAACGCGTCGCGATCGGCATCGGAGTAGACCGCTACCGTGGCTATGCCCATCCGGCGGGCCGTCCTGATGATGCGGCATGCGATCTCGCCACGGTTGGCGATCAAAATCTTGTGAAACAAATCCGTCCCCGTTTGCCGCCCGGCATCCTGGTTTATCCCGCGACAATTATTCTGGAACAGTAGGGGGTTGCGAGGCTTCGGTAAACCGCTGTACGCCCATGAGAATGGCGAATATCCCCCGTGCCGCGGCCCTGGCAATGTTCCGCGTCCATATCGAAAACGGCCTGTCCGTGGCCGTGGGGGTGGGCCTGACCGGATTGCTGGCGGGCTGGGCGCTGGGCTTCGACGCGGCGGTAGCCGCCTCCGCCGGTGCGGTCTGTGTCAGCATCTCGGATCAACCCGATCCCCTGCATCAGAAGCCTTGGATATTGGGCTGGGCGCTCACCATCGCCGTGTTCTTTACCGCGTTGACGGCTTTCGCGCAGGTCTGGCTTCCGCCTTACGGCTTCATCGTCGTCGCCGCCTTCACTGGTTTGTGGACCGGACTGATCTCGGCCTATGGCAAGCGCGCGCTTACCCTGTCCATGACCGGCGTGCTGACCATGGTCTATGCCATGGGCCGGCATTTCCCGGCCCATGGCGACGCGCTCTTCTATCTGGAGCTCTTCACCGCCGGCGCGATCATTTACGTTTTATATGCGGGAGCCGTCGCGATTGTTTTCGATGATCGTGCCCGGCGTTTGCTACTGGCCGAGGCCATGCGCGGGTTTGCCACTTATCTGCGCGCCAAGGCCGCGCTCTACAACCCCGATGCGGAAGGCCCGGCCGCATTTCGCAGCCTGATCGACGCGCATGCCGCACTGGTGGACCGGCTGCAGGCGGCACGCGACGCGGTCTTTTCTCGCAGCAGCCATCCCGTCCAAAAGAAGCGGATCGACACGTTGATCGCGCTGCTCGACGCCTTCGAGGCCATGCTTTCAAGTGACGCGGATTACGAACTTTTGCGGCACTCGCGGCGACGCGACTTGAAATGGCGCATCCACCATTTCATCCTGCGGGTCGCGGACGAAGTGGAGGGCCTGACCCTGGCGTTGCGCAGCCGATATGCCCATGTCCCGCCCCATCCGCATCAGAGGGAAGACGCGGAGCTGACCGAGGCAATCCGCCAGGCCAATCGCGATGAGCCCGAAGGCGAGACTATCGATCACGCCTATTTCGTGACCGCCAACAAATTGGTGCTTGCGGATTGCCATGTCGCGGGCCTGGCCCTGGCGCTGGATCGCGACACCAATCCCTCGGCCCTCGCCAGTGATCTTGACTTGGCTCTGTTCCAGCAGCACCCCTCCTACGGTCTGGGCGTGCTCATTCGGCAGTTCGATCTCGGCAAACCGGCGATGCGCTTTGGCATCCGGTTGGCGTCGGCCATGACCGCCGGGTTGGTCCTCACTTTGATTTTTCCTCGGTTTGCCCATGCCAACTGGGTGCTCCTGACCATCGCGCTGATCATGCGGGCCAATTACAGCATAACCCGGCAAAGGCGCTGGGATCGTATCACCGGAACCCTGATCGGTTGCGCCGTGGCGGTGGCCCTGATTCCGCTCGCGCCGCCCGCCCTGCTTCTCGCCGTCATCGTTCTGGCGATCGGTCTTTCCCACGCCTATGCCGGAGTCAAATACCGCGTCACCGCGGTGGGAGCCTCGATCTCCTCGCTCCTGCTGCTTCATTTCTCCGCGCCCCTGGTCCATCCGCAGTTTTTCGAGCGGGTGGTCGATACGCTGATCGGCGCGGGGCTTTCCTACGCTTTCAGCTTCCTTCTTCCGAACTGGGAACGTAACGACTTGCTTCGCCTGGTGAAGAACCTGTTGACGGCCGACGGCATATTTGCGGACGCCGCGCTGCGCCGGGTGCATCTGCGCCAATCCTATCGTCTGGCCCGCAAGCGGGCCTTGGATGCGGTGGCCCAGCTTTCCGGCGCCATCCGCCGCCTCGCCGACGAGCCCAATACCAACCGCAGGACCCTGGCAACCCTGAACGAACTCCTGGGCGCCAATTATGCCCTGGCGTCCGATCTTGCCTCCATGCCCGTGCTGATGAAGGCGCGCGAGGCGGACCTCGATCCCGTTCGAGCCGATGCCGGGATCGCCGAGATGCGGAACCGGGTTGGGGATCTGCTGGCGGGCCGCCTCACGCCGGAGCGAGAACCCAAGACGGAGCGAAAAAACAGTATGGACGCGAAGGAGGATTTCGCCATGGCTGTCCTGGCCCACCGCCTTGCCCATATCGAGCTGACGGCGCGCAAAGTGGCGCGGTTGGCCGCACGGCCGGTTATAACGGGTGAGGACGAGGATGCGCATTGAAGCTCTTGCGATCGGAATGCTGCTCCTGATCTTGCCGGCCCAGGCGCAGGTGCCGGAGAAGTTGCCCCTGCCCCGTTCCCCCGGACAGCAAAGTCTGCAATTCGGCGCGGCAAGCATCACCATCACCATGCCCGCGCCGGAAAGCCCGGCGCCCATCCTCGTCACCGCCGCCGCGCCGGGGACCAAACCCGTCACGCTTTCGCTGGACCGTCGTCCGGACACGCGCGAATTCCCGCCCAACATCTCATTGGTGGAAATGGACCCGGCCAACAGCACGCCGGAATTCTTCGTCTCACGCTTTTCCGGCGGGGCGCATTGCTGCGCGGAGATACAAATTCTGGATGTGGTGGGCGGGCAATGGCGGATCGTGGATGGCGGAAGCTGGGATGGCGAGGAGATCATTCCCGAAGACGCGGACGGCGACGGCGAGCAGGAGATCGTGCATGGCGACGATCGTTTCCTCTACCGTTTCTCCTGCTATGCCTGTGCCGGCGCACCGACCCGGGTGTTCAAACTGGTGGAAGGCGCGCTTGTCGACGTCACCACGAGTCCGCTCTATCGCCCCCGCGACGAGAGAGACCTTCCGAACTTCCAGCAAGGCTGCGCCAATCACGACAATGGCGCTTGCGCCTCCTATGTGGCGACAGCCTCGCGCCTGGGCCGCCGCGACGAAGCCTGGAAATTCATGCTCGATCATTACGACCGCAAAAGCGATTGGGGATTGAAGGATTGCGCGCTGGACGGCGACAAGGGCAATTGCCTGGCGGAAATCCAATACCGATCCTATCCCGAAGCGCTGACGGCGTTCCTCGCGCGTCTGGATGCGTCGCGACCTGGTGTTCCCTAGCTTTTTCCGTCTTCCAGGACGGCGCGGATGATCTCAACGATGGAAGCCAGATTGCCTTCCGCGTCCGCGCGCGCAAAGCGCAGGATGGTGTAGCCGGCTTCGCGCAGCAGGCGATCCCGAACCGGGCTGCGGCCAGCCCTATCCGTTTCCAGTTCCACAACCAGCAACGCGCCATGTTCGACAAACGGCAAGCTGAACGTCTGGAATGGAGAATTCCTGCGGAACTGCCATCCCGCCAGCACTTTCAGCCGCAGCCAAAGCAAATCCTGGATTTCCGCTTCCCGCCGCAGGGCGTGTTTGCGCTGCATCTCAGAGCGGAATGTTGTCGTGCTTCTTCCAGATCTGCGCCACCTGCTTGTTCTTGAGCATGCGCAGCGCCCGGGCAATGCGCCAGCGGGTGGAATGCGGCCTGATCACATCGTCGATATAGCCGCGCGAGGCGGCGACGAAGGGATTGAGGAAGCGGTCTTCATACTCCTTGGTCCGGGCCGCGAGCGCCTCGGTATCGTCCGCATCCTTGCGGAAAATGATCTCGACCGCGCCCTTGGCACCCATGACGGCGATCTGGGCGCTGGGCCAGGCGTAATTCACATCCGCCCGCATATGCTTGGAGGCCATCACGTCGTAGGCGCCGCCATAGGCCTTGCGCGTGATCACCGTGACCTTCGGCACCGTGGCCTCGGCATAGGCAAAGAGCAGCTTGGCGCCATGCTTGATGATGCCGCCATGCTCCTGGGAGGTGCCGGGCATGAAGCCGGGCACGTCGACGAACGTCACCAGCGGAATATTGAAGCAATCGCAGAAGCGCACGAAGCGGGCCGCCTTGCGGCTGGCATCGCTGTCCAGCACGCCGGCCAGCACCATCGGCTGGTTGGCGATGAACCCCACCGTCGCCCCTTCCAGGCGGCCGAAACCGGTGATGATGTTGCGCGCGAAGGCCTCGCCGATCTCGAAGAAATCGCCCTCGTCTATGACCTTCAGGATCAATTCCTTCATGTCGTAAGGCTTGTTGGGATTTTCGGGAATCAGCGTATCGAGCGACATTTCCGCGCGCCGGGGATCGTCTTCGATCGGCCAGGTCGGCGTCTTGTCGCGATTGTTGAGCGGCAGGAAATCGTAGAGCCGCCTTATTTCCTCCAGGCAGGTCACGTCATTTTCATAGGCGCCATCGGCGACCGACGAACGCGTGGTGTGGACCTTGGCGCCGCCCAAGCTGCTCGGGCGTCACGTCTTCATGCGTCACCGTCTTGGTGACATCGGGACCGGTGATGAACATGTAGGACGTGCCCGCGACCATGAAGACGAAATCGGTCAGTGCGGGAGAATAGACGTCGCCGCCCGCGCACGGCCCCATGATCACGGAAATCTGCGGCACCACGCCCGATGCCAGGACATTGCGCTTGAAGATCTCGCCAAAGCCGGCCAGCGCGGCCACGCCTTCCTGGATGCGGGCGCCGCCGGAATCGAAGAGCCCGATAACCGGCGCGCCGTTCTGCATCGCCATGTCCATGATCTTGCAGATTTTGCCGGCATGCGCTTCGGAGGTCGAACCGCCCAGCACGGTGAAATCCTTGGCATAGACATAGACCATGCGGCCATTGATGGTGCCCCAGCCGGTCACCACGCCGTCGCCCGGGATGCGATTTTTCTCGGTGCCGAATTCGGTGCCGCGATGTTCGACGAACATGTCGAACTCTTCGAAACTGTGCGGATCGAGCAGCAATTCAATGCGCTCGCGGGCGGTGAGCTTGCCCCGGTCATGCTGGGCGGCAACCCGCGCCGCGCCGCCGCCGGCCCGGGCGAGCGCGCGGCGTTCTTCCAGTTCGGTGATGATCTCTTTCATTCGTGCCTTTTCCTGGCCGACGCTCCGAAAGCCAGACTGGTTGCGGCGGTGAAATGCGTCAAGCCCGTGACAGGCTCACCAGTTGTGCGGCATGGCGCATTTCCACCGCCAGACGCCGCGCCCGCTCCTCCGCCTCTTGGTCGCTGCCCCACTTTTCGGCTTGATAGGCCTCGTCCAGGCGGGAAAGCGCGAAAGCGTCCTCCGGCGTCAGCCGCCCCTCCTGCACCGCCAGCCCCAGAACCAGGGAGCCGGTGACCGAGGCCAGCACATGCAAGGCGGCCAGATCGAAATCGTTGCGACTCGAAACCGCCTGGCGCAGGGCCGCCAACGCCTCCGCCGGCTGTTCGACATGCCCGATACCGGAGGTAACGGCCAGGCGCGCGCCGTGCCGTCCCGCCAGCCAGTCGAGATGGTCGTCCCACTGGCGCTGACGCCTGGCCAACTCCGCCGGCGATTCCGCCCGATAGGAAAGCAAGATCATTCTCGCCGAAGCGCAGGATCGCCGCGATCACCTCATCGCGCGTGGCGCGCACGCCATCGAGCACCGTATTGACCAGCCGGGTCAGCGGCATGGTCGCGGTGCGCATCTCTTCGCCCTGGGCCCGCCATTCTTCCGCGACCGCTTCGGCCAGCGCCCTGGTGGGCAAAAGCAACGGCTGTCGCGCGGGCGTTTGAACCGGCTTTCCATCCAGCAGAAGACGGAAACCGTCCGGCGTCTCGTCCACCGTGACCGTTTTATAAAACCGCTTCATTTTCTTTTCTTTTTGGCCGGGAAGGGATCGCGCTGGTCATTCGGATCGAAGCCCAAAAGCTCCCAGCTTTTCAGCATATGCGGCGGCAAGGGCGCGATGACCTGCAATCGGCCGCCGTCCGGACGGGCGATGTCGATCGAGCGGGCGTGCAGATGCAGCTTGTCGGCAATCGCGCCCTTTCCCTTCGCATCCACGCCGCCATATTTGAAATCCCCCACGATGGGCGTGCCCAGGCTCGCCAGATGAACGCGGATTTGATGCGTGCGGCCGGTGACGGGCCGCGCCGCCACCCAGGCGAATTCCCGTCCCGCCTGCCCCATCACGGCATATTCGGTCAGGGCGAACTTGGCGTCGTCATCTTCGCTCACGGTCATGCGCTCGTCCTTGCCGCGCGCGCCTTCCTTGGCCAGGGCCGCCTTGACGATGCCGTGCTTCTGCTTCGGCACGCCCTTGACCAGCGCCCAATAGACTTTCGAGGCGTCGCGGCTGGCCAGCGCGCGGGAAAGCCCGGCGGCCGCCTGCGCCGTGCGCGCGATCAGCAACACGCCGGAGGTATCGCGGTCCAGGCGGTGCACCAGCTTGGGGCGGATGGTTTTCTCGAAGCTGAGCTGATCCAGCATGCCATCGACATGCTCCTTGAGGCCCGAACCGCCCTGGGTCGCCAGGCCCGCGGGCTTGTTCAGGACGATGAGATGTTTGTCCATGTAAAGGATCGCGTCTTCCAGCTTGCGCGATGTCTGGATAGGCGCCGCCTTGGGTCTTTCCTCCACTCTGTCGTGGATAACCTGCGGCGGCAGGCGCATGCTTTGACCGGTCATAACGCGATCGGCGGCTTTGGCGCGCTTGCCGTCCAGCCGCACTTCGCCTTTGCGCAACAGCTTTTCCAGCCGTGCGTGTGTCAGGGCCGGATAATGCCGCCGGAACCAGCGATCCAGGCGAATGCCGTCGTCATCTTCCGCGATGATGCGCAGCTCAGGCATAGATAACCCGAACCGCCCATAGTCCGGCAAACAATGCGAGGATCGAAAGCACCGCCGAGCCGGCGATATACAGCGCGGCGCTGGCGTAGGAGCCGCGCTGAATCAGAAGCGCGCTGTCGAGTGAGAAGGTGGAAAAGGTCGTATATCCGCCCATGATGCCGGTGGTGAGAAAGGCGCGCATCTCCAGCGAGACATTCCATTTCAGCGCCATTAACTCCGTCAGCAGGCCCATGATGAAGCCGCCGCTGATATTGACGGCGAATATCCCGTACGGGAAACCATCCCAGGCAGCCGACTGGACCCAGCCCGCCGTCAGGTAGCGCGCCACCGAACCGATCGCTCCGCCAATGGCGACCGCTGCCATCACCGCATAATTCATTTCAGATCTTCCCCTGCCCGTTTGGCACGCAATTTCGACCAATAGTCCAGCCGCCTGGCGATCTCGCGCTCAAATCCGGTATCCTTGGGCGTATAGAATTGCGCCCGTGCCATGGCATCCGGAAAATAATTCTGCCCGGAAAAACCTTCTTCCGCCTCATGGTCATATTGGTAGCCCGCGCCATAGCCAAGCTTTTTCATCAGTTTGGTGGGCGCATTGAGAATATGGGCCGGCGGCATCAGCGAGCCATGGTCCTGGGCCGCGCGCTTGGCGGTGCCCAGCGCCTTATAGACGGCGTTGGATTTGGGTGCAGAGGCCAGATAGAGCACGCACTGGGCCAGCGCCAATTCGCCCTCCGGACTGCCGAGAAAATCAAACACGTCTTTCGCCGCAAGCGCCTGATGCACCGCCTCGGGGTCGGCCAGGCCGATATCTTCCACCGCCGCCCGCACCAGCCGGCGTGCGATATAGAGCGGCTGCTCGCCGCCCGCGAGCATGCGCGCCAGCCAGTAGAGTGCCGCGTCGGGATCGCTGCCGCGAATGGACTTATGCAGCGCGCTGATGATGTTGTAATGTTCCTCCCGCGACTTGTCGTAAAGCGGCATGCGCCGCTGCACCGCCGCCATCAGGCCCGCCGGGATCCAGCGGTTTGGCGATCTTGAGATTGGCGACCTCCTCCGCAAGATTGAGCAGATAACGGCCGTCGCCATCCGCCATGGCGCGCAGAGTTGCGCGCGCGTCGGGCGTCAATTTCAGGGTCTCGCCGTAATGCGCCTCCGCGCGTTCCAGAAGCTTTTCCAACGCGGCATCGTCCAGCCGGCGCAGCACCAGCACCTGGGTGCGGGAGAGCAACGCCCCGTTCAGTTCGAATGAAGGATTCTCCGTGGTCGCCCCCACCAGCACCACGGTGCCGTCCTCCACCACGGGCAGGAACGAATCCTGCTGGCTGCGGTTGAAGCGGTGGATTTCGTCGATGAACAGCAGCGTGCCCCGCCCCATTTTGCGACGCGCCCGCGCCGCCTCGAACGTCTTTTTCAGGTCGGCAACGCCGGAGAACACCGCCGACAATTGCTCGAATTGAAGGTCGAAGGCGGAAGACAGCAACCGTGCGATGGTGGTTTTGCCGGTACCCGGTGGCCCCCACAGAATAATGGAGTGCGCCCGTCCCGCCGCCACCATGCGGCCGATGGGCCCGTCGGGAGCGAGCAGATGATCCTGCCCCACCACTTCGGCCAGGCTTCGAGGCCGCAGACGGTCGGCCAAAGGCCGCGGCGCGTCCTCCGCCAGGCCGCCGGATTCAAACAGATCGCTCATTGGAAGGGATATATCACGCACTTCTCTTTGCCGCATGCGGGGAAGTGCGCCCAGATCCGGCTCCGCCCCTCTCACGCTCGTGCGAGAGGGGCGCGGCCGTAGTCAACTTTGGAGCTTGTTGGCCAAGCCCATTAAAGGCTGAATTTCATACCGATCGAAAGACTGTTGCTGGTGTTCCCCACCCCGCGCAGGGTGTCGATATTGGCGTCGTGCGCGTTCTGGTAGCGATATTCGGTGAACAGGCTCATGTCCTGGGACACCGGGTATTCCAGCCCGCCCAGCACCTGCCAGCCGAGAACGGTGGCGGAATCATGAACGTCACCACCCAACCGATCATTCACCGCGCCCAGGCCCGCGCCGCCATAGATGCCGACCGGCGAACCCGTATTCACATGATAGACCAAGTTGCCCATCAGGCTGGTGGACGCCAGATGCGAAAAGTCTCCGCCCTTGTACCCGGAGTGGTTATAGAAAGTCTCCGCTTCGACCGACCAGCCTTGCATGGGCAGGAGATTGTCCAGGCCGTAGCCGACCCGCGCGCCGACATTATAGCCGGTATCCATCCCGTGCAGTGATCCGCCCGCCATCAGCGCCGGGTCGAAGCTCACACCCCCCAGAATGGAAGCGTACCAATTGTCCGTATGCGTGCTATCGGCCTGCGCGGCGCCGCCCGCCAACAGCAGCGCGACGGCGGAACTCAAAACAAGTTTCTTCATTATGCGAACCTTTTGTTGCGACCATCACAACGGAGATAATGCAGCAAGGTCCGGATCGTTATCCCTTGATGCGCGAAAGTGATCGCACGGCAACAAGCAGTAACAAGATGAAAAAATGGCAAAGATGGCTTTTCTTGTAAGATCAGCCGTCCACGGACAATGTCAGCCTGCGGCCACCGCGTTCGATCACCAGATCCCAGTGATTGGCGCTGTTCAGCGCGCGATTGAGTTCGCCGACCCGGTTGATACCGACCCCATTGACGCTGCGCACGATGTCGCCGGGCTGGAAGCCATAGTTCCCCGAATAGGATTGCGGATTGACGGAAACAATGGCGACGCCTTTCGCAAGCAGATCGGTCTGCAGATCCAACGCGGCGGCAGGTGAAAGATTCTCCACCTTCGCGCCCGCCAGCGGATTGCGCCCGCCAATGACCGCGGTTTCGCGTGGCGGATTTTCCGGCGGCAGCGCTAGGGTCACGGCCACGTCGCGGGCATTCTTGCCCGACTCAACCCGCACCTTCACACTGTCGCCCGGCTTGTGCGTGGCGATGCGATAATTCAGCGACTGCATGTCGTCCACATCCGCGCCGTCCACCGACAGCACCACGTCACCGGTCTTGACGCCTGCACTGGCCAGCGGTCCGCCGGGATAGACATCCTTTACCAGGACGCCGCCCGGGCGGGTCAGTCCCAGGCTTTCCGCGATCGCACTGGTGACGGGCTGCCCGGACGCTCCGATCCAGGCCAGCCGCACGCCGCCGCCGCCTTCGACGCCCTCCACCACGCGGCGCGCCAGATTTGCCGGGATGGCGAAGCCGATGCCGATATTGCCGCCCGAGCGCGAATAGATCGCGGTGTTGATGCCCGCCAGCTTGCCATCGGTGGTGACCAGCGCGCCGCCGGAATTGCCGGGATTGATGGCCGCGTCGGTCTGGATGAAGAACTGATAATCGTTGGCCGAGCCCTGGGTGCGCGCCAGCGCCGAGACGATGCCCATGGTGACGGTCTGGCCGACACCGAAAGGATCGCCGATCGCCAGCACCAGATCGCCAACCTGCACCGCATCGCTGTCGCCGAACGGCACGGTGGGCAGGCGCTCACCCTTGGTGTCGATCTTGAGCACCGCCAGATCGGTCTTGCGGATCGGCGGTGAGCACCTTGGCCTTGAATTCGCGCTTGTCGTTCAATGCCACGACGATGTCGGTGCCGCCGTCGACCACGTGGTTGTTGGTGAGAATGAGACCATCGGCGCGCACGATCACGCCCGAGCCCAGCGATTGCTGCACGCGCTGGCGCATCTCCGGCGTGGCGCCGAAGAATTGCGAAAAGAAAGGATCGTTAAACAAAGGGTTGACCTGAACCTGGGTTACCGAGCGGGCATAGACATTCACCACGGCGGGTGCGACGCGCTTCACCACCGGAGCGAAGGTCAATTGAACCTGGTTCATCGAAGACGGTTGCGCCTCGTTGCGCGCCGGCGCCAGACGCAAGGGCTGCGGGGCGACGAGATGCGCGACGGGTGGGGCGCCGGCCCCCGGCATGGCAAGAAATGCCAGCGCCGCGATCACGGCCATGCCGCCCACGGCAAGAGACACCGTCTTCATCAGGCCCAACCTTCCGGAACCGTCTTTCCGATTATTTCACGTCCTAACAATTGCGGAATTTCAAACCCGTCTCAATCAACAAAAAAGGGCGGCATTTCCGCCGCCCCCAATATACCACTTTTGGAATACCGCCGTCCTAGGCCTCCGCATCCTCGGCCACTTCCACCGGCCCGGAATCCTTGCCCTTGGCGTCGATGTCGCGATCCACGAACTCGATGATCGCCATCGCGGCATTGTCGCCATGACGGAAACCGGCCTTCAAGCACGCGGGTATAGCCGCCGGGCCGGCCGGCGTAACGCGGGCCGATCACGTCGAACAGCTTGGTCACCTGATCGGCGTCCTTGATCTGGGCCAGCGCCTGGCGACGCGCGTGAAGATCCTTCGCGCCCGCGGCGCGACAGAGTCACCAGCTTTTCGATCACCGGCCGAAGATCCTTGGCCTTGGGCAAAGTGGTCTTGATCTGCTCATGCTTGATGAGCGCGGCCGTCATATTGCCGCACATCGCCTTGCGGTGAGCGGCGGTGCGGTTGAGTTTGCGTCCCTGATTGCCGTGGCGCATGAGCTTTAATCCCTGTCATGACCCGCCGGCATCGCCGATCGGGCCATCCCTTCTTCAATATTGATCTTCGTAACGCTTTGCGAGGTCTTCGATATTCTCCGGCGGCCAGCCCGGCACTTCCATGCCGAGATGCAAGCCCATCTCCGCCAGCACCGCCTTGATCTCGTTGAGCGACTTGCGGCCGAAATTCGGCGTGCGCAGCATCTCCGCTTCGGTCTTCTGGATGAGATCGCCGATATAGACGATGTTGTCGTTCTTCAGGCAGTTGGCCGAACGGACACTGAAGCTCCAGCTCGTCCACCTTCTTGAGCAGCACCGGATTGAAAGCCAGATCGGGCTTGCTCTCCTCGGCGACGCGCTCGCGCGGCTCCTCGAAATTGATGAAGACCTGAAGCTGGTCCTGCAGGATGCGCGCGGCATAGGCCACCGCGTTATCCGGCGTCACCGCGCCATTGGTCTCGACCGTCAAGGTGAGCTTGTCATAGTCGAGGATCTGGCCCTCGCGGGTGTTCTCGACCTTGTAGGAGACCTTCTTCACCGGGCTGAACAGGCTGTCCACCGGGATCAGGCCGATCGGCGCGTCTTCCGGACGGTTGCGGTCGGCCGGGACATAGCCCTTGCCCGTGGCGATGGTGAGTTCCATGCGGAAATCCACCTTCTCGTCCAGGGTGCAGAGCACCAGATCGGGATTGAGAATCTCGATATCGGACGACGCCCTGAATCTGTCCGGCTTTCACTTCGCCCGGACCATTGGCCCTGAGGCTGACGCGCTTGGGGCCTTCGGCATGCATGCGCAGCGCGATCTGCTTCACATTCAGCACGATGTCGGTGACGTCTTCGCGCACGCCCTGGATGGAGGAGAATTCGTGCAGCACGCCCTCGATCTGGATCGAGGTCACGGCGGCGCCTTGCAGCGACGACAGCAGCACGCGGCGAAGCGAATTGCCCAAGGTGAGGCCGAAGCCGCGCTCCAGCGGCTCGGCGGTGATGGTCGCGATTTTGCCCGCGTCATGACCGCCATCGGTCTTGAGCTTTTGGGGCTTGATCAATTCCTGCCAGTTTTTCTGAAACATGTTTTCCTCATCGTGTCCCGAGCATGTCGGACCATGCCCATACGTTCGACGGGTAGAGTGTTACGTCCGAAAACTATTCCTCTGTCGCATCGCCTAACGGAAAACCGGAAGTCCACTTTTCCTGGCGATGCTTTACCTCAAACGCGGCGCCGCTTGGGCGGGCGGCAGCCATTGTGGGGGATCGGCGTCACGTCCCGGATGGAGGTGACGACCAGGCCCACGGCCTGCAGCGCGCGCAGCGCCGATTTACGGCCCGAACCGGGGCCGGAGACTTCTACTTCCAGGGTGCGCATGCCGTGCTCCACCGCCTTCTTGGCGGCGTCCTCGGCGGCGATCTGCGCCGCATAAGGCGTGGATTTGCGCGAACCCTTGAACCCCATCATGCCGGCCGACGACCAGGATACCGTATTGCCCTGAGTGTCGGTGATGGTGACGATCGTATTGTTGAAGGTCGCGGCGACATGGGCCACGCCCACCACCACATTCTTCTTTTCCTTCTTGCGGGCGCGGGGCGCCTTGCCGGCGGGTTTTTGTGCTTCAGCCATTTACTTGGTGACTTTCTTCTTGCCGGCGATCGCCTTGGCGGGACCCTTGCGGGTGCGGGCGTTGGTATGGGTGCGCTGTCCGCGGACGGGCAGGCTCTTGCGGTGCCTGAGACCACGGTAGCAGCCCAGATCCATCAGACGCTTGATGTTCATCGCCACATCGCGGCGCAGATCGCCCTCCACCAGGAAGTCGCGGTCGATGATTTCACGGATCTGAATGACCTCGGACTCGGTCAGATCGCTCACCCGGCGCGCCGGATCGATACCCAGCTGGCTGATGATCTTGTGGGCGGTGTGGGGCCCGATGCCGTGGATATAGCGAAGGCCGATTTCGACTCGCTTCTGGGTCGGGATATTGACGCCGGCGATACGTGCCACTTGGGAATTCTCCGAGGCTATTTAAGCCATTGAAAGAGTTACAAAATTCGTGCGCGAAACCATTCCGGTCAAAAACAAGGCGGGGGCGGCTTCGAAATCGCCCCGTAAAGCCCGGAAATGACAGGAAAACTGTCGCGAGGGCGCGGATTATAGGAATGGTCCCCCTCTCGTCAACTGCCAGGCGGGATTTATTGTCGCAGCCGGCTATTTCAACCCCCTCCGACCTGCTTGCCCCCATCTGTCCGCCATGCGGGCAAGCCCGCTAGCGGACAACTTCCCCCGCCAGCGGCGCAGCCGCGCGAGGGAAGAAGGCCGGGACCAAGACGCCCTGCGCTAAACCTTCATGCCGTCTAGGGTGGCGGCGATTTCGCGCGGTGACCGTCTCGATCGGGGCCATGCCGTCCAGGCTCTTGAGCTTCCCCTGGGCCCGGTAGTAACCCAGAAGCGGCGCCGTGTTCTTGTAATAGACCTCCAGGCGGTTCTTGAGGGTCTCCGGGCGTATCGTCGGCCCGGAGAGGGCCGCCTGCCGCGATGCGGCTCTCGACCCTGGCCAGGAGCGCCGCGTCGTCCACCTTTAGTTCCAGCACCAGATCGATTTTGCGGCCCCGTTCGGCCAGCATTCTGTCCAAGGCCTCGGCCTGGGCGATGGTGCGGGGAAAGCCGTCGAATACCGCGCCATTGGCGCAGTCGGGCTGGTCATAGCGTTCGGCGATGATCCCGATCACGGTTTCGTCCGGCACCAAGGCGCCCTTGTCCATCAACGCCTTGCTCGCCAGCCCCAGCGGCGTGCCCGCCGCGATCGCGGCACGCAACATGTCGCCGGTGGAAAGCTGTGGCAGGCTGCGCGTTTCGGTGAGGATCTTGGACTGCGTCCCTTTCCCCGCCCCCGGGGGTCCGAACAGAATCAAATTCACCTTCGCGCCCCGCGCAGCTTCGATTTCTTGAGCAAGCCCTCATACTGTTGGGCGACAAGATGGCTCTGAATCTGCGCCACCGTGTCCATGGTGACCGAAACCACGATGAGAATCGAAGTGCCGCCGAGTGAGAAGGAGAGATTGTATTTGTAGAACATGAATTCGGGGATCAGGCAGACGAAAGCCAGATACAGGGCCCCGATCACGGTGATGCGCGTCAGCGTATAGTCGATGAATTGCGCGCTTTTCTTGCCGGGACGGATGCCCGGGAAAACGCCGCCATATTTCTTCAGATTCTCCGCGGTTTCCTCCGGATTGAACACCACCGAAGTATAGAAGAAGGCGAAGAAGAGAATCAGAACCGCATAAAGCAGCAGATAGAGCGGCTGGCCGCGGCTGACATAGGTCACGATGGTCTGCAGCCAGCCCGGCAGATTCTGCGCGTTGAAGCTGGCGACAGTGGTCGGCAAAAGCAGGATCGAGGAGGCGAAGATCGGCGGAATCACGCCGGAAACATTGAGTTTCAACGGCAGATGCGAGCTTTCGCCGCCATAGATCTTGTTGCCCACCTGGCGCTTGGGATAGGTCACGAACAGGCGGCGCTGCGCCCGCTCCATGAAGACGATGAAGGCCACCAGCGCCGCCGCGAATACCGCGAAGGCAAGCAGCAGAAGCGGATTGGTGGCACCGGTGCGCGCCGATTCCAGCGCCTGCCCCAACAACTGGGGAAAGCGGGCCACGATGCCGGCGAAAATGATGAGCGATATGCCGTTGCCGACGCCGCGGCTGGTGATCTGCTCGCCGATCCACATCAGAAGGATCGTGCCGCCGGTCAAGGTGATCATCGCGGTCAGCCGGAAGAAGAAACCCGGATGAATGACGACCGTACCCCAATGTTCCAGGCCGATGGCGATGCCGTAAGCCTGAATGGCGGCCAGCGCCACCGTGCCGTAGCGCGTATATTGATTGATGACCTTGCGCCCCGCCTCGCCTTCCTTCTTCAGGGCCTCGAGTTCGGGAAATACCGTCGTCATCAGCTGGATGATGATGGAAGCGGAGATATAAGGCATGATGCCGAGCGCGAAGATCGCCATGCGCTGGACCGCGCCGCCGGCCAGCACATTGAAGACGTCGAGCAGGCCGCCGCTGGTCTGGTTGATCTGCTGCGCCAGCGACGCCGGATCGATGCCCGGCATGGGGATATAAGTGCCAAGCCGCGCCACGATCAGCGCGCCCAAGGTAAAGAAAATACGGTTCCGCAATTCCTGGGACTTGCCCAGATTGCCGAAGCTGAAATTGGCGGCCAATTGTTCGGCGGCTGACGGCATCTTCTGCTCCATCCGGTCCGGAGCGGACCGAATTCTAATATAGCGCGCGGGACCTCTCTTGCGAGCGGCCCCGCCCCATATTTCAGCCCTGGCGGGCCGCCCGTTTCGCGGCGGCGTCGGTGCGGCGCTTCTGGCGCTTGCCCGGCTCGCCCTTCTTGTTCGAATAGACCTTCTTCTGGAAGGTGGTGGTGACGCTGCCGCCGGCCTTTTCGACCGCCTCGCGGGCCCCTGCGGATACGCCGGCGACTTCGATATCGATCTTGGCTTTGATGGCGCCCTTGCCCAGCAGCCGCACGCCGTCGCGGCTCTTATGCGCCAAGCCGGCCTTGCGCAGGACCTCCTCGGTGATCTTGCCGTCATTCTTCAGGCGCTTGTCGTCGATCGCCTTCTGCAGGAGGCCGATATTCACCTCCGAGAAATCATTGGCGAAGATGTTGTTGAAGCCGCGCTTGGGGATGCGCATGTGCAGCGGCATCTGGCCGCCTTCAAAGCCATAGACCTTGGTGCCGGTGCGGGCCTTGGCGCCCTTGACGCCGCGGCCGGAAGTCTTGCCCAGCCCCGACGAGGAGCCGCGGCCGACCTTGTGCTTGTGCTTGTGGGCACCCGGATTGTTGCCGATCTGGTTGAGCTTCATCTTATTTGCTTTCTTCGACGATCTCGACGAGGTGCTTGACCGCGTTGATCATGCCGCGCACCGAAGGCGTATCCTCGAGCGTACGGGTCCGGCGGATCTTGCCCAGGCCCAATCCGCGCAGGGTCTGCGCCTGGATGTCGGGCTTGCGATTGGCGGAACGGATCTGACGCACCGTGACAGTCTTACCGCCCGCTTTTGCCTGCTTGGCGGGGGCTGCCGTCTTGGTTTTCTTCTCGGCCATAATGCTTCTCTCTATCTATCAGGCCGATGCTTCGGCGGGGGCGCCTTCGCGCTTGGCCAGAATTTCGGCAACGCTGCGGCCGCGGCGATTGGCGACCATGCGGGGCGACTGCTGGTTCTTCAAGGCGTCGAAGGTCGCGCGCACCATGTTGTAGGGATTGGACGTGCCCAGCGACTTGGAGACCACGTCGCCCACGCCCAGCGCCTCGAACACAGCGCGCATCGGGCCGCCGGCGATGATGCCGGTACCGGCGGGTGCCGGGCGCAGCAGAACCTTGCCGGCGCCATGATGGCCGCGCACTTCGTGATGCAAAGTGCGGCCGTCCTTCAAGGGAATGCGGACCAGGGCCCGCTTGGCGGCTTCGGTCGCCTTGCGGATGGCTTCGGGCACTTCCCGCGCCTTGCCATGGCCGAAACCGACCCGGCCATTCTGATCGCCTACCACCACCAACGCGGCGAAACCGAAGCGGCGGCCGCCCTTCACGACCTTGGCGACACGATTGATGTGCACCAACTTGTCGATGAATTCGTTGTCGCGCTCTTCGCGATCGCGGCCGCGGCCGCGCTTGTCGTCCCGTTGTTGTCCGTCACGCGCCATTATACGTTCCCTGCTTTCTAAGCGAACAACCCGGTCCTGCCGGCGCTGCCGCTATGAACTCCTTAAAATTCCAGCCCGCCTTCGCGCGCCGCATCCGCAAGCGCCTTGACGCGCCCATGATAAATGTAGCCGCCGCGGTCAAACACAACCTGCTTGACGCCTTTGGCCAGCGCGCGTTCGGCGATCTTCTTGCCGACGCCGGTCGCGGCATCCAGGTTCCAGGTCTTGGCCGCGCGGCCTTCCTTTTCGTTGCTCGAAGCCGAAGCCAAGGTCGAGGCCGTACGATCATCGATCACCTGGGCATAAATATGCTTGCCCGAGCGGAAGATGGACAGACGGGGACGATCCGTGTTGGCCGCGATCTTGTAACGCGTGCGCGCCTGGCGCTTTTTGAAGAGAGCGGTGGTCATCTTACTTCTTCTTACCTTCCTTGCGGCGGACATACTCGCCTTCGTAGCGCACGCCCTTGCCCTTATAGGGTTCGGGGCGGCGATAGCCGCGAATTTCGGCCGCGACCTGGCCGACCAACTGCTTGTCGATGCCGGAAACGCTGATTTGCGTGGGCTTTTCCGATGTAATGGTGATGCCGGGGGGGATCGGATAGGCCACATCGTGGCTGAAGCCGAGCTGCAGGTTCAAATTCTTACCCTGCACGGCGGCACGATAGCCGACGCCCTGGATCTCCAGACGCTGGGTGAAGCCGGTGGTGACGCCGGTAACCAGATTGTTGACCAGGCTGCGGGACAGTCCCCACATCTGGGCCGAACGCTCCTGGTTCTTGTCGGGCGTCACGGTGATGCCGTGCTCGTCGACCTTGGCGGAGACTTCCCGCACCAGCTTGACGCTGAGCTCGCCCTTGGGACCCTTGACCTTGACGGTCTGGCCCTCGACCGAGGCGGTAACGCCCTTGGGCAGTGCGACCGGTTTTTTGCCAATGCGTGACATGGTTCGGTTCCTTAAAACACCTGGCAGAGGACTTCGCCGCCGACATTCTTTTCGCGGGCGGAACTATCCGTCATCACGCCCTGCGGCGTGGAAAGTATGGACACGCCAAGACCCTGGCGATGCGGTTTCAGATCGCCGACCGAGGAATAGACCCGGCGGCCCGGCGTCGAAACGCGCTTCAATTCGCGAATGACCGGTTCGCCCTCGTGATATTTGAGTTCGATTTCCAGTTCCTTATGCCCCTTGAACTCGACCTCGGCATAGCCGCGGATGAAGCCCTCCTCCTGCAGCACGTCAAGCAGACGTACCCTGAGGCGCGAATTGGGCGAGCGCACCTTGGAAGACCTGCGAAGCTGGCCGTTGCGCAGGCGTGTCAGAAGATCGCCAATCGGATCGTTGATCATGGATTCTCCTTACCAGCTCGCCTTGGTCATGCCGGGGATCTGGCCGAAATTGGATAGCGAACGCAGCGCAATACGCGACATTTTCACCTTGCGGTAATAGCCCTTGGAACGGCCCGTCAGCTCGCAGCGGTGATGAATGCGCACCTTGGACGAATTGCGCGGCAGCTTGGCGAGCTTGAGGCGCGCCGCGAAACGTTCTTCCGCCGGCACCTTCATGTCCTCAGCGATCTTCTTGAGCTCCGCGCGCTTGGAGGCATATTGCGCCACCAGCTTCTCGCGCTTCTTGTTCCGGTTGATCTGGCTCGTTTTCGCCATGGCAGCCTCAATTGCTCGTGAAGGGAAATTGGAAGCCTTCGAGCAGCGCCTTGGCTTCCTCGTCGGTCTTCGCGGATGTGTTGAAGACGATGTCCATGCCCCAGACCGACTCCGTCTTGTCGTAATCGATTTCCAGGAACACGATGTGCTCTTTCAGCCCCATGGCGTAATTGCCGCGGCCGTCGAAGCTCTTGGGATTGATGCCGCGGAAGTCGCGCACGCGCGGCAGCGCCATGGTGATCAGCCGGTCGATGAATTCGTACATCACGTCGCCGCGCAGGGTCACCTTGGCGCCGATGGCGAGGCCTTCGCGGATCTTGAAAGTCGCGATCGCCTTCTTGGCGCGGGTCACCACGGCCTTCTGGCCGGCAATGGCGGTCAAGTCGTTCAGCGCCTGCTGAATCTTCTTGGAATCCGACGCCGCCTCGCCCGCGCCGATATTCAGCACGACCTTGTTGATCTTCGGCACCTGCATCTGGTTGGTGTAACCGAACTTCTGCATCAGGGCCGGACGCACGGTCTCATTGTAGCGCTTCTTGAAGCGCGGCACGTAGCCTTTCTCGGTGGCGCGCTCGCCGACGCCCACCTGGGTGCCGGTATTCACGGCGCGCTGCTTGGCCTCTTTCTTCGGCTTTTCAGCCTTACCTGCTTCAGACATCGATGACCTCACCGGACTTCTTGGCAAAGCGAACCTTGCGTCCGTCATTCAGGGTTTTGAATCCGACCCGCGAGGCCTTGCCCGACTTGGGATCGACATGCGCGAGATTGGACAGGTGGATGGTGGATTCCTTGTTGACGATGCCGCCCTGCTGCGTCTGGGTCTGGCGCTGATGGCGCTTGACGACATTGACGCCGGAGACCAGGGCGCGATCTTCCTTGGGGAATATCTTCAGGACTTCGCCCTTCTTGCCCTTGTCGCGGCCGGTCGTGACGATGACCTTGTCGCCCTTCTTGATGTTGCTCATCTAGAGAACCTCCGGGGCGAGCGAAATGATCTTCATCTGGTTCTTGGCGCGCAGTTCGCGGGTGACCGGTCCGAAGATGCGGGTTCCGATCGGTTCGCCCTGGGCATTGACCAGCACCGCGGCATTGCCGTCGAAGCGGATCAGGCTGCCGTCGGGACGGCGCACGCCCTTGGCGGTGCGGACCACCACGGCCTTCAGCACTTCACCCTTTTTGACGCGGCCGCGCGGGATCGCTTCCTTCACCGACACCACGATGATGTCGCCGACATCGGCGTAACGGCGATGCGAGCCGCCCAGAACCTTGATGCACATCACGCTCTTGGCGCCGGAATTGTCGGCGACGTCGAGTTCTGTGGACATCTGAATCATGACATAAACTCCTAAATCGCGCCGTTACTTGCCGACGCGTTCCAGCACTTGCCAAGTCTTGAGCTTGGAAAGGGGCCGGCATTCCTGAATGCGGACGACATCGCCCGCCTTGTATTCGCCCTTCTCGTCATGGGCGTGGTACTTCTTCGAACGGCGCACGGTCTTGCCCATCACCGGATGGATGAAGCGGCGCTCGACCTTGACCACCACGGTCTTGGCGTTCTTGTCGCTGACCACGACACCTTGGAGAATTCGTTTCGGCATATCCGTTCCTTAAGCCTTGGCCGGCGCGCGGCGCTGTTCGTTCAAAACCGTCTGGATGCGGGCAATGTCCCGGCGCAAGACGCGAATGCGGCCGGTATTCTCGGCCTGACCGTTGGCGCGTTGAAAGCGCAGATTGAACTGCTCCTTCTTCATGCCCACGAGCTGATCATTCAACTCGTCAACGCTCTTGGCGCGAAAATCATCGGCCTTGGACGAAGTCTTGGCCGAGGCGATCTTCTTCGCCTTGCTGGCCTTGGTTGATTTCGCTGCTGCTTTTTTCGCCATGACTTTTCTCTTCAGACGCTGCGGGCGACGAATTTGGTGTGGATGGAAAGCTTGGCCTGGCCCAGGCGCATCGCTTCCTTGGCGGTTTCCAGATCGACGCCGTCGATCTCGAACAGGATGCGGCCCGGCTTGACCTTCGCCACCCAGAATTCCGGCGCGCCCTTGCCCGAGCCCATGCGGACTTCGGCCGGCTTCTTCGACACCGGCACGTCCGGGAAGATGCGGATCCAGACGCGGCCGGCGCGCTTCATATGACGCGTGATGGCGCGGCGCGCGGCCTCGATCTCGCGCGCGTTCAGGCGTTCCGGCTCCAGCGCCTTGAGGCCGTAGGCGCCGAAGTTCAGCGATGTGCCCGCCTTGGCCGGGCCGTGGATGCGGCCCTTGTGCTGCTTGCGGAATTTTGTGCGCTTGGGTGACAGCATGGTTCTTCTCTTTACTCCGCGGCGGCGGGCGCGCGATCGCGCTCGCGCGGCGGACGGTTGCCTTCGGCGGCTTCGGCCTGGCGCCTCTCGGTGGCGAAGGGATCATGCTCCATGATCTCGCCCTTGAAGATCCAGACCTTCACGCCGCAGGTGCCATAGGTGGTCATGGCGGTGGCGACGCCGTAATCGATGTCGGCGCGCAGCGTGTGCAGGGGCACGCGGCCTTCGCGGTACCATTCGACGCGGGCGATTTCCGCGCCGCCCAACCGGCCGCCGCAGGTGATGCGGATGCCGAGCGCGCCCAGGCGCATCGCGGTCTGCACCGCGCGCTTCATCACGCGGCGGAAGGCGACGCGGCGCTCGAGCTGCTGGGCGATATTCTCCGCCACCAGCTTGGCGTCGATCTCGGGCTTGCGGATTTCGACGATGTTGAGGTGCACTTCGTCGGCGGTGAATTTCTGCACATCGCTCTTCAGCTTCTCGATGTCGGCGCCCTTCTTGCCGATCACCACGCCGGGACGCGCCGAATGGATCGTCACGCGGCACTTCTTGTGCGGGCGCTCGATCACGATGCGGCTGACGCCCGCGGCCTTGAGCTTGTCGCTCAGATATTCGCGGATCTTGATGTCTTCCTGCAGGAGCTTTCCATACTCCTTCTTGCCCGCGTACCAGCGCGAGTCCCAGGTCCGGTTGATGCCCAGACGCAGGCCGGTCGGATTGACCTTCTGACCCATTACACTTTCTCCTTTGCTGCGCGTCGCGCAGGGGGCTCCTTCGCGGACTTTTTGGCCGCGGGCTTTTTGGCGGGCGCCTTGGCGCTCGATTTCTTGGCCGGCTTGGCGTCGGTCTTGGCTTCGGCCTTCGCTTCCGGCTTGGCTTGCTTCTTCTCGGCCTCGCGCTTTTCCTCGACCACGATGGTGATCTGGCTGAAGAACTTCTCGATGCCGCCCGAATTGCCGCGGGCGCGGGCATGGAAGCGCTTCATCACGAGATTCTTGCCGACCGAGGCCTCACGCACCACCAGATCATCGACATCCAGATCGTGATTGTTCTCGGCATTGGCGACGGCCGACTGCAACACCTTCTTGACGTCGCGGGCGATGCGCTTGGGCGAGAATGTGAGTTCGTTGAGCGCACGGTCGACCTTCTTGCCGCGGATCTGCTGCGCCACCAGATTGAGCTTGCGCGGAGAGACGCGGATGTTGCGTCCGATCGCCATCGCCTGGTGGTCGGCCAAGACGCGCGCGCGGGATTCCTTACCCATCAGGCCCTCTTCGCTTTCTTGTCGCCGGCCGCGGCCGAGTGACCATGGAAGGTGCGGGTGGGCGAGAACTCGCCCAGCTTGTGGCCGACCATGTCCTCGGTGACCAGCACCGGAATATGCTTGTGGCCGTTATAGACGCCGAAGGTGACGCCGACGAATTGCGGCAGGATGGTGGAGCGGCGCGACCAGGTCTTGATCACGTCCTTGCGGCCGGATGAGCGGGCGGCTTCGGCTTTTTTGAGCAGATAGCCGTCGACGAACGGGCCTTTCCAGACTGAGCGTGTCATTAGCTTTGCGTCCTGCCTTTGCGGGTGCGCACGATCATCTTGGTCGTGCGCTTGTTTTTACGGGTCTTGTTACCCTTGGTCCCCTTGCCCCAGGGCGTGACCGGATGACGGCCGCCCTTGGTGCGGCCTTCGCCGCCGCCATGGGGATGGTCGATCGGGTTCATGGCAGTGCCGCGCACGGAAGGACGCTTGCCCTTCCACACATTGCGGCCCGCCTTGCTGATGACTTCGTTCATGTGATCGGGATTGGAGACCGCGCCCACCGTGGCCATGCAGGTGAGCGGGATCTTGCGCACTTCCGACGAATTGAGGCGCATCAAGGCGTAACCCGCGTCACGACCCAGATATTGGGCATAGGTGCCGGCGGAACGCGCCACCTGGCCGCCCTTGCCCGGTTTCATTTCGATATTATGCACGATGGTGCCGACCGGAAGCGCCGAGAGCGGCATGGCGTTGCCGATCTTCACGTCCACGCGCTCGCCCGACACGACCGTGTCGCCGACCGCCAGCCGCTGCGGCGCCAGGATGTAGGCCAGCTCGCCGTCCTTGTATTTGATCAGCGCGATGAAGGAGGTGCGGTTGGGATCGTATTCCAGGCGCTCGACGATCGCGGGCTGGTCGAATTTGCGGCGCTTGAAATCGATGACGCGATAACGCTGCTTGTGACCGCCGCCCTGCCAGCGCACCACGATGCGGCCGGTATTGTTGCGGCCGCCCTTGGAGTGCTTGCCTTCGGTCAACGACTTGACCGGGCCGCCCTTGTGCAGGCCCGACTTGTCCACCAGCACCAGCTGACGCTGGCCGGGTGTCGAGGGTTTATATTGTTTCAGAGCCATGGTTTAGAGACCCGTCGTGATGTCGATCTGGTGGCCCTCTTCCAGGGTCACGATCGCTTTCTTGTAATCGCTGCGCGTATAGCGTTTGCCGCGGGCGAATTTGCGTTTGCCCTTGACGACAACCGTATTCACCGTTTTGACCTTGACCTTGAACAGGTCTGCAACCGCCTTGGCGATCGCCGGCTTGGTGGCGTCCAAGCTTACGCGAAACACGACCTGGTTCGCTTCGGTCATGCGCGTCGCCTTTTCGGTGATCACCGGCGAGAGAATGACGTCGTAATTGATGCTCATGCCAGGCGCGCCTCGATCGCTTTGATGGCGGCAGCGGTCAAGACCAGCTTGTCGCTTCTCATGATGTCATAGACGTTGATGCCCGCCACCGGCAGCAGGGCGACGTCGGCCAGATTGCGAGCCGACATCTGGAAATTCTTGTCGAACTCGCCATCCACCACCAGGGCGCGGCCGACGCCCAGCTTGCCGAATTGCTTGGCCAGCGTGCCGGTCTTGATGTCCTTGCTCTTGGCTTCGTCCAGTATCACCAAGGAGCCCGCCTTGGCCTTGGACGAAAGCGCATGACGCAGCCCCAGCGCCTTCACTTTCTTGGGCAGGTCGAATTCATGGCTGTGGGCCACTGGGCCCATCGCCTTGGCGCCGCCCACGAACAGAGGCGCGGACCGCGCGCCGTGGCGGGCCTGGCCGGTACCTTTTTGCTTGTACACCTTCCTCTTGGTGCGATTGACTTCGGCGCGGGTCAAAACCTTGTGCTGGCCCGAACGGCGCTTGGCCAACTGCCATACCACTACACGCTGGATCAGATCCGCGCGCGGCTCCAGGCCGAAAATGGCGTCGGACAGCTCGATGTCACCCGCCGCCTTGTTGTCGAGATTGAGGACCTTGGTTTTCATGAACTTCAGCCCTCGCTCTTCGGCGCTTCAGCGGGCGCAGCCGCTTTTTCGCGCTTCTTCACCGACGCGGGCATCGGCACATCCTTGTGCGGTTTCTTGACGGCATCGCGCACCATCACCCAGCCGCCCTTGGAGCCCGGCACCGCGCCGCGCACCATGATCAGGCCACGCTCGACATCGACCTTGGCCACTTCCAGATTCTGGGTGGTGACATTGTCGACGCCGTAATGGCCGTGCATCTTCTTGTTCTTGAAGGTCTTGCCCGGATCCTGGCGACCGCCGGTGCCGCCCAGCGAGCGGTGACTGATCGAGACGCCGTGCGACGCTTCCAGGCCGCGGAAATTCCAGCGCTTCATCGCGCCGGTAAAGCCGCGGCCGATGGTGACGCCGGTGACGTCCACCTTCTGGCCCGGCACGAAATGATCGGCCTGAAGCTGATCGCCAACCTCGAGCAGATTGCCCGCATCGACCCGGAATTCCGCGACCTTGCGGCGGGGTTCGATCTCGGCCTTGGCGAACTGACCGCGCTCGGCTTTGGTGGCGTTCTTGGGCTTGGCGAGGCCCGAGCCGAGCTGAACGGCGGTATAGCCGTCCTTCTCGGAGGTGCGGGTGGCCACGACGGCGCAGCCGTCGAGCTTCAGAACCGTAACCGGAACATGCGTGCCGTCTGCCAGAAACAGACGGGTCATGCCCACTTTCTGCGTGATGACGCCTGTGCGCACCTGACGCTCCTTACAACTTAATCTCGACGTCCACGCCCGCCGCCAGGTCGAGCTTCATCAGCGCGTCCACGGTTTGAGGAGTGGGGTCGATAATGTCGAGCAGACGCTTATGCGTCCGGATTTCGAATTGCTCGCGGCTCTTCTTGTCGACATGCGCGGACCGGTTGACCGTGAAACGCTCGATGCCGGTTGGCAAAGGGATGGGACCCCTCACCTGGGCGCCGGTGCGCTTGGCGGTATTGACGATCTCGCGCGTCGAATTGTCGAGAATCCGGTGGTCGAAGGCCTTCAGCCTGATGCGGATATTCTGATTTTGCATTTGTGTCGTCCTTCGAACCGGTCCGCTTGCTTACTTGATGATCTTTGCGACGACGCCTGCGCCGACGGTGCGGCCGCCTTCACGGATGGCGAAGCGCAGCTTCTCTTCCATCGCGATCGGAACGATCAGCTCGACTTCGCACGACACGTTATCGCCAGGCATCACCATCTCGGTGCCCGCCGGCAGCTTCACGATCCCCGTCACGTCGGTGGTCCGGAAGTAGAATTGCGGGCGATAATTGGTGAAGAACGGCGTGTGGCGGCCGCCCTCGTCCTTGGTCAGGATGTAGGCTTCCGCCATGAAATTGGTGTGCGGCGTCACCGAGCCCGGCTTGGCCAGAACCTGGCCGCGCTCCACCCCGTCGCGCTCGATACCGCGCAGAAGCGCACCGATATTGTCGCCCGCCTGACCCTGGTCCAGGAGCTTGCGGAACATCTCCACGCCCGTCACCGTGGTCGAGGTGGTCGGGCGAATGCCGATGATCTCCACCGTCTCGCCAACCTTCACAATCCCGCGCTCGACGCGGCCCGTCACAACCGTGCCGCGGCCCGAGATCGAGAACACGTCCTCGATCGGCATCAGGAAAGGCTGGTCGATCGGACGCTCCGGCTGGGGGATATACTCGTCAACCTTGTTCATCAGCTCCAGGATCGCGTCATGGCCGAGCTTGGGCTCCTTGTTCTCCAGCGCCATCAAGGCAGAGCCGCGCACGATCGGAATGTCGTCGCCCGGGAACTGGTAGGAGGACAGCAACTCGCGCACTTCCATCTCAACCAGATCCAGAAGCTCCGGATCATCCACCATGTCGCACTTGTTCATGAACACAACCAGCGCCGGAACGCCAACCTGGCGCGCCAGCAGAATATGCTCGCGGGTCTGCGGCATCGGGCCGTCCGACGCCGAAACAACCAGGATCGCCCCGTCCATCTGGGCCGCGCCCGTGATCATGTTCTTCACATAGTCCGCATGGCCGGGGCAGTCGACATGGGCATAGTGCCGCTTGGCCGTCTCATACTCCACATGCGCCGTCGAAATCGTAATACCGCGCGCCTTCTCTTCCGGCGCCTTGTCGATCTGGTCATACGCCGTGAACGTCGCCCCGCCCGTCTCCGCCAACACCTTCGTGATCGCTGCCGTCAGCGACGTCTTGCCATGGTCAACATGGCCAATCGTCCCAATGTTGCAGTGCGGCTTCGTACGCTCAAACTTTGCTTTCGCCATTGTTGTTCTCCTGAACTCTAATTCTCTTGGCCTTCGTTGTGCGAAGGCGGATTACGCGTATTTGGCTTTGACTTCGTCCGCGATCGCCTGCGGCACCTGCTCGTAATGGTCGAACTGCATCGAATATTGCGCGCGGCCCTGGGACATGGAGCGCAGCGTATTGATGTAGCCGAACATGTTGGCGAGCGGCACCATCGCCGTGACAACCTGGGCGTTGCCGCGGCTATCGGTGCCCTGCACCTGGCCACGGCGGGAATTGAGGTCGCCGATCACGCCGCCGAGGAAATCCTCCGGCGTCACGACTTCGACCTTCATGATGGGCTCGAGCAGCTTGACCGCCCCCCTGGAAGCCAACTCGCGGAATGCAGCGCGGGCGGCGATATCAAAGGTAAGCGCGTTGGAGTCGACCTCGTGATACTTGCCGTCCGTCAGCTTGGCGGAGAAGTCGATCACCGGGAAGCCGGCCAACAGGCCCGATTCCTTTTGCGCCTTGAGGCCCTTTTCGACCGAGGGAATGAATTCCTTCGGGATGGCGCCACCGACAACCTCGTTCTCGAACACAAAGCCAGAACCCGGCGGCAGCGGCTCGAAATCGATCGTGACTTCGGCGAACTGGCCCGAACCACCGGTCTGCTTCTTGTGGGTATATTTGACCGTGACGGGCTTGGAGAGGGTCTCGCGATAGGCCACCTGCGGCGCGCCGACATTGGCGTCCACTTTATAGGTGCGGCGCAGAATATCGACCTTGATCTCCAGATGGAGCTCGCCCATGCCCTTCAAGATGGTCTGGCCGGATTCCTGATCGGTGGAGACGCGGAAAGACGGGTCTTCCTGAGCCAGACGCACCAGCGCCATGCCCATCTTTTCCTGGTCGCCCTTGGTCTTGGGCTCGATTGCGACCTCAATCACCGGATCGGGGAACTCCATGCGCTCCAGGATTACCGGATTGTTGGGATCGCACAGCGTCTCGCCGGTGGTCGTGAGCTTGAGGCCGGCAAAGGCGACGATGTCGCCGGCATTGGCTTCCTTCACATCCTCGCGGGAATTCGCATGCATCAAGAGCATGCGGCCGACACGCTCGGTCTTGTCCTTGACCGAATTGAGCGCGCCGGTGCCCGACGAGATGGTGCCGGAATAGACGCGCACGAAAGTAATGGAACCGACAAACGGGTCGTCCATGATCTTGAAGGCAAGGCCCGCGAACGGCGCCTTGTCGTCGGCGGGACGTTCGACCTCGTTGCCCTTGAGGTCCACGCCCTTGACCGGCGGAATGTCGAGCGGCGACGGCAGGTAGGCCACGACCGCATCCAACAGCGGCTGCACGCCCTTGTTCTTGAACGCCGAACCGCACATCACCGGCACGAATTTGAAATGGATCGCGCCTTTGCGGATGCAGCGCTGCAGATCCTCGAAGGATGGCTCCTTGCCCGCGTCCAGATAGGCTTCCATCAACGCATCGTCTTCCTCGACCGCCATCTCGACCAGGGCGGCGCGAAGCTCTGCGGCCTTGTCGGCATATTCGGCGGGAATGTCGAGTTCGTCGAACTTAGCGCCCAGCTGTTCGTCATGCCAGACCAGCGCCTTCATCTTGACGACGTCGATGATGCCCTTGAATTCGGATTCGGTGCCGATCGGCCAGGTGATGACCATGGGACGGGTACCCAGGCGATCGACCATCATGTCGATGCAGCGCTGGAAGTCCGCGCCGGTACGGTCCATCTTATTGACGAAGCAGATGCGCGGCACATGATATTTGTCGGCCTGGCGCCATACGGTCTCGGACTGCGGCTCGACGCCGGCCACGGCGTCGAACACCGCTACCGCGCCGTCGAGCACGCGCATCGAACGTTCGACTTCGATCGTGAAATCGACGTGACCAGGCGTGTCGATGATGTTGATGCGATGGTCTTTCCAGAAGCAGGTCGTCGCAGCCGAGGTGATGGTGATGCCGCGCTCCTGCTCCTGCTCCATGAAATCCATGGTGGCGGCGCCGTCATGGACCTCGCCGATCTTATGGCTCTTGCCGGTATAATAGAGGATGCGCTCGGTCGTGGTGGTCTTGCCGGCGTCGATATGCGCGGCAATGCCGATATTGCGATAGCGTTCGAGCGGAGTCGTGCGGGCCATAATTCTAAATTCCGTTACCAGCGATAGTGCGAGAAGGCGCGGTTGGCGTCCGCCATCTTGTGGGTGTCTTCGCGCTTCTTGACGGCCGAACCGCGATTGTTGGCCGCATCCATCAATTCGCCCGAGAGGCGGCCCTGCATGGTGGGCTCATTGCGGCCGCGCGCGGCGGTGATCAGCCAACGGATGGCGAGCGCGCGGGCGCGGTCGGTGCGCACTTCGACCGGCACCTGATAGGTGGCGCCGCCGACGCGGCGAGACTTCACTTCAATGGCCGGCGAAACGTTGCGTAGCGCTTCGTGGAAGACGATCAGGGGATCCTGCTTGGTCTTGGCGGCGATGGTGTCGAACGCGCCATAGATGATGCCTTCGGCGGCCGATTTCTTGCCGTCATACATCAGGCTATTCATGAACTTGGCGAGAACCAGGTCGCCGAATTTGGCGTCGGGGGTGATTTCGCGGCGTTCGGCGCGGTGGCGGCGGGACATCTAGATCTCCTTACTTCGGACGCTTGGCGCCATAGAGCGAACGGCGCTGCTTGCGGTCCTTGACGCCCTGGGTATCGAGCACGCCGCGGATGATGTGATAGCGCACGCCCGGAAGATCCTTGACGCGGCCGCCGCGGATCAGGACCACACTGTGCTCCTGGAGGTTGTGACCCTCGCCAGGAATATAAGTGAGCGCCTCATAGCCATTCGTCAGGCGCACCTTTGCCACCTTGCGAAGCGCGGAATTCGGCTTCTTGGGGGTGGTCGTATAGACGCGGGTGCAGACCGCGCGCTTTTGCGGGCAACCCTGGAGCGCCGGAACCTTGTTCCGCTTGGGCTTGGCGCCGCGCGGCTTGCGAATAAGCTGATTGACTGTCGGCATTCCACTTCCTCGTTTTCATTCCCAGGCGGCGAGCCAAGGGATGAGCGAAACCAAAACCGGACGCGGGCGGCATCGCCTGCGTCCGAACTTGCGGAGGACTGAGAGGAACCCCTCTGAGTCGCGCGTTCGAAGCTCTTTAAACTGACTCCCCAACAGCGTTTTTGCGGTTTTTCCGCAGACAGCCTGCCCTGAGAGGTGGCGCTATATATCCAGAGGTACCGGGGGGGTCAAGGAGGTTAAGAAAGGATATTTCAACGGCTTTTTCCCAACCCCAATCGGTCAGCCTTCGCTGCGACAAATTTGCGAATAAGTCTCATTGACAGATCCCGCCCGCAACGCCATGGTTCTGTTGTTGATAGTGCTTCTCATAATCATATTTCGGGAGATTCATGCCGTCCCCCACCCTTTCCCATGCCGGCTTGGGCGTCACCAGCGCCAGCCTCACCTCTGCTGCCGCAATTTCTGCCGCTTTCGGCCAGCAGCTCGCGACTGATGACCAGCCCAGGACCATCGAGACCGTAACGGTCACGGACCGCCGCCTGACCATCGGCCTTTTGCCGGAAAAGCTGCTCGATACCCCCCAGAGCGTGAATGTGATCCCGGCCGAGGTGATCAAGGAACAGGGCGTCAGCACGCTTCAGGACGCGTTGAGAAACGTGCCGGGCATCACCCTCAACGCCGGCGAAGGCGGCACGCATGGCGACCTGGTCAATCTGCGCGGTTTTCCGGCCGGCGACGATTATTTTCTCGATGGCTTGCGCGACACCGGCCTCTATACCCGCGATACATTCGATTACGAGTCGCTGGAAATCCTGAAGGGCCCTGCTTCCACCCTGTTCGGCCGTGGCACTGCCGGCGGCGCCATCAACCAGGTTTCCAAGGCGCCGCAGCTCTATCCCGTCATGGATTTCGCATTGACCGGCGGCACCAATGCCGAAATGCGCGGCACCGCTGATGTGAATTATATCTTGAGCGATCTGCTGGATGATACGGCAGCCGTGCGTCTCAACCTGATGGGGCAACGCAACAATGTCGTTGGTCGCAATTTTGCCCGCACCCAGAAATGGGGTGCGGCGCCCAGCTTCGCTTATGGTCTGGGCACCGATACGGTGTGGACGCTGCAATATCTGCACGAGCAGGAAGACAGCATTCCGGATTCAGGCATCCCGTTCCTGTTCGGGGCACCCGCGCCGGTCGATCACCGCTCCGCTTATTCCCTGCCGGCCGACGACCGCTTCAAGACCGATGTCGAAATCGTGACCGGCAAGGTTACGCGCAAATTCGATGAGGTCTTCTCGATCAGCGAGCAGATGCGTTACGGCAGTTATTGGTTCAATTCCCGGCAGACCAATCCGATCTATGGCAGCGCCAATTGCTTCGCCACCCCGACCTCGCCCTACTATTATGCCGGCGGAACGCTGTGCGGAAACCTGCCGGCCGGAGCGCCCCCTAGGCCGTCGAGTGTTTTCAATCCCTTGTTTCCGATCATCGGCACGCCGCTGTCGGCGATTTTCGTCGAGCGCGATCGTCCCAGTTCCAAGGGCACCATCGCCACCCTGATGAGCGAAACGGACCTCAACGCCGATTTCGCCACCGGCTTTGTCCGCCATCACGCCACCATGGGCGTGGAGGTCGATAATGAGAGTGCCTCGCTTGCGCGCTTTGCCAATCAAAACACGATGATCCCGCCCACGCCTCTCTTGGCACCGGATCCCTTTCAAGGATTTCCCGGCACCCAAACCGCCGTGAATTCCCGTCCAATTACCAAAACCAGCACCTTGGGCCTGTTCGCCACCGATACGATGGATATCGGTGAGCATTGGAGCCTGGTTGGCGCCATCCGCTTCGATCATTTCGGCGCGCGCTTCGATCAGAATATCGGCAAGGCGTCGCACTTTACCCATGCGGACAATATCGGCAGCCCGCGCGCTGCCTTGGTCTACAAGCCAGACGAAAATTCCAGCATCTATCTCTCCTACGGAACCTCGTTCAATCCCTCGGCGGAAACCCTGACCCTGGCGGCGTCGAACCAGGGGCTGGGGCCTGAGCGGGACCACACCTACGAAATGGGCGGCAAAATCAATCTGCTGGATGGACAGCTGGGACTGACGGCAGCGGCCTTCAGCACCGTCAAGGCCAATGCCCGCATCAGCGATCCGCTCAATCCGGGCCTTCAGTCATTGGCGGGAACCGAACGCATAAACGGCGTGGAGTTTGGCGCCCAGGGGCACATCACTGAAAATTGGGAGCTGATCGCGGGCTACACTTATCTCGCACCCCGCGCGGTCGGGTTGATCGCCGCCGGTGTCCCTGGCCCGATCCCCAATGTGGCGCGCAATCAGGCCAATCTCTGGTCGGTCTATGATTTCGATAACGGCTTGCACGCGGGCGGCGGCGTGAATTGGACCGGCTCGCGCGAAGCAGGAGCGGACACGCTGAGCGCTCCGGCTAGCAT
The DNA here is from genome assembly GCA_963769055.1 of uncultured Alphaproteobacteria bacterium. GTDB lineage: Bacteria > Pseudomonadota > Alphaproteobacteria > Micropepsales > Micropepsaceae > Rhizomicrobium. The sequence continues at coordinate 265,037 of CAVYKF010000011.1, read as the reverse complement.
CATCACCTCTCACCTGCCCTCCTATGTCACGGTGGATGCGATGATTTCTTATCCTGTTACCGATTATCTCAGCCTACAGCTCAACATCTATAATCTTGGCAACGAATTCTATTACGCCAGTTCTTACGACACGCGGCCGGACGAGAACCACGCCGTGCCCGGCGCGGGCCGCACCGTCCTGCTGACGGCAGGGCTGTCACTGTAATGCTGGTCCATGTTCCCGCGGTGCTTGCCGCCGAACAAGTCTCACAATTTTGCGCCCGCCTGGCCGAAGCGCCTTGGGACGACGGACGCGTCACCGCCGGGCCGCAATCGAGGGCGGTAAAGCGCAACCAACAACTGCCCGAACGTTGCGCTCAAGCGCGCGAATTGGGCGAGCGGGTATTGGCGGCTCTGAACGACGCGCCGGTTTTTCTCAGCGCGGCGCTGCCGGCTCGCGTGTATCCGCCGCTATTCAATCGTTACGCCAATGGAATGGAATTCGGCGCCCATATCGACAATGCCATCCGCCGCGTGCCGGGAAGCCGTTTCTGCATTCGCACCGACCTTTCCGCCACCCTCTTCCTGAACCCGCCGGAAAGCTATGACGGCGGCGAACTGGTGATCGAGGATACTTATGGCACCCAATCGGTGAAGCTGGCAGCGGGAGACATGGTCCTTTATCCCGCCACCAGCTGTCACCGGGTGATGCCCGTGACACGGGGCGAACGGCTGGCCTGTTTCTTTTGGGTGCAGAGCATGGTCAAGGACGATGCCGAGCGCGCCATGCTGTTCGATCTCGACCGAGCAATCCGGATTCTTGGCGGCGGCGATGCCAATCATCCGGAGATCCTGCGGTTGACCGGCCTCTATCACAATCTGGTACGCAAGTGGGGCGCGCCGTGAACAAGCCAACGGCCCGCGAGGCCTGGCGCGTGGCGGCGCTGACCATGATGAAGCCGCGGGAACTATCCGCCATACTTGGTGGCGGCGATGCGGCGCAATGGGTGGAGGCCGCGGCCCATTGCGGCATCGCCGAAGCGCAGCTGAGATTGGGCCGCATGCTGCTCGAAGGCGAAGGGGTGGCGCGCGACCCACGCGCCGCGTTTGCCTGTTTTCTGTGCGCGGCGGAAAACGGCAACGCGGATGGCCACAATATGCTGGGCCGCTGTTTCGAAAATGGCTGGGGCACGGAAAAAGATCTCGGCGCAGCCGCGCGCCATTATCGCGTCGCTGCCGAAGCAGGATTGGACTGGGCCCAATATAATCTCGGTCACATGCTGCTTTCGGGAGTGGGCGTCAAGCGCGATCGGCATGCGGCGTTTCATAGCTATGGCCTTGCCGCGGCACAGGACCATGTCCGCGCCATGAACCTGCTGGGCCGCTGTTACGAGCAGGGCTGGGGCGTGCCGCGCGATTTGGGGCTGGCCCGTGTTTGGTATCGCCGCTCCGCCGAAGGCGGCTATTTTCGCGGCGCATTCAATTATGCCGATATGATCGCGGCCGAAGGTTGCATTGCCGGCGCACTGCATTGGTTCGAGCGCGCCCTGGCCAGCGCGCCCGAGCCAACCCGTCGCAATATGATTGCCGCCCTCTCCTCTCACCGGGAACCGGTTTTGCGCGCGCTGGGGAATCGTTGGGACCGCCCGCTCAGACCTCCAACCTGTCATCTCGGTGCGCGACAAGAGCATAGAGCGCCGGCATCAGAAAGACGCTGATCAAGAGCCGCGTGAACAGGCCGCTGACAATGACCAGGGCAAACGGCCGTCTGGGAATCCGTGCCGACACCGGTGGCCAGCGCCGCCGGCAACAACCCCAACGCCGCCACCAGCGCGGTCATCATGATCGGGCGCAGCCGCAGGATCGCGCCTTCGCGAATGGCCTCGGCGAGTGGCGTGCCGTCGCGGCGCAGTTCGTTGACGTAGGAGATATAGACGACCGCCGTCTGCACCGAGACGCCGAACAAGGCGAGGAAGCCGATGCCGGAAGAAACCGAAAACGGCGTGTCGGTGAGCCAGAGAGCCACGATGCCGCCCACCGGCGCCGACAGCACCACGCCGAGCACGGTGATGAACGGGAAATTTGAAATTGCTGTAGAGCGCGAACAGCAGCAGGAAAATCAGGAACAGGGTCAGCGGCAGAATGACGTTCAGCTGCCGGCGCGAAGCGGTGTATTCCGTGTATTCGCCGCCCCAATCCAGACGGTAGCCCTCCGGCAAGGCAACCTTTCCGTTCGACCTGCTGCATGGCGTCGTCCACCGCGCCGGCGAGATCGCGTCCTTCCACCGAGAACTGGACGCCGATGTAGCGCGAATTGTCCTGGCGGTAGATGAACGAGGCGCCGTTCGTCACCTGGATGTCGGCGAATTCCTTCAGCGGAATTTGCTGGCCGCCGGGCGTGGCCACCAGGATGTTGCCGATCTCCTCGGGGTTGTCCCGGTATTGGCGCTCGAGGCGGACGACCAGATCGAACTGCTTTTCGCCCTGCACCACCTGGGTGGCCACGTCGCCGCCGATGGCGGTCTGGATCAGGCCGTTGATGTCGGCGACGTTCAAGCCGTAGCGGGCAATCTTGGCGCGGTCGATTTTGATGGTCAGGCTGGGCTGCCCGAGTTCCTGCACCAGGGTCACGTCGCGGATGCCGCGCACCCGCTCCAGGACCTGTTTGATGGCTTTGCCCTTTTGCTCGAGCGTCTCCAGATCGGAGCCGAAGACCTTGACCGCCAGGGCGCTTTTCAAGCCCGTTTCCGCCTCGTCCACCGCGTCCTCCGCCGGCTGGGTGTAGTTGAAGATGATTCCGGGAAATGCCTGGAGCTTCTGGTTGATGGCCTCGATCAGCGCGGCTTTGGTGCGATAAGCGCCGGTCCATTGCGAGTAGGGTTTGAGCCCGACGTAAAACTCGACGTTGAAAAAGCCGGTCGGATCGGTGCCGTCGTCGGGCCGGCCCAGTTCGGAGGCGACCGTGGTGACTTCGGGAAAGGAGCGCAAGACTTCCCGCATCTTGGGCGCGATCTTCGCCGATTCGTCGAACGAAATGGTGTAGGGCATGGTGGCGCGCACCCACAGCGCGCCTTCATCCAGATGCGGCATGAACTCGGCGCCGATGCGCGGGAACGAGCAGCAGCGAACCGGCCAGCAGAATGGCCGAGGCGAACGTCGTGCCCCAGGGATGGGCGAGACAAAAATCGAGGCCCTTGGTGTAAGCCGATTTGATGGCTTCGAAGGCGGCGTTGCGCCGCTCGCGCACGCCCTTGCGCATGAACCAGGAACACAGCACCGGCAGCAAGGTCAGCGTGACGATCAGGGAGCCGACCAGCGCGAAGATCATCGTGTCCGCCATCGGCTTGAACAGCGTGCCGGAAGGCCCGGACAAGACATAGATCGGCAGGAAGCCGGCCACGATCACCGCGACGGCGTAGAACAGCGGGCGATCCACCTCCGCCGCGGCATCCTTGATGATTTCCCTGACGTTGAGCGGCGTTCCCTCGCGCGCGGCGATCTGGCGGAAAATGTTTTCCACCATGAACACCGCGCCATCCACCAGGATGCCGAAATCCACCGCGCCGATGGAGAGCAGGTTGGCCGAGGCGTTTTGCAGATCGAGACAGATGAACGCGAACAGCAGCGCCAGCGGAATGGTGGTGGCGACAATCAATCCGGCGCGGAAATCGTAGAGAAAGAAGATGAGGACCACGACGACCAGCAGCATGCCGCGCAACAGGTTGCGCTCCACGACCTGCGTCGTCAGCGCGATCAAATCGCTGCGGTCGTAGAACGGAATGAACTTTGACGTCCTTGGGCAGGATCTTGTCGTTGAGTTCCTTGGTCTTCGCCTCGACCCGCTTCAGCACGTCCTGGGTCTTTTCGCCGGTGCGCATCAGGATGACGCCTTCCACGGCGTCGTCCTGTTTCTCGTAGCCGAACTCGCCCAGGCGCGGCGCGATGCCGATGACCACGCGGCCGACGTCCTTGACCAGCACCGGGGTGCCGTTGTGCACCGCCAGCACCACGTTGCCGATGTCCTCCAGCGTCTCCATGCGGCCCAGGCCGCGCACGTAATAGAACTGGCCGCCTTGCGAATAGAACCCGCCGCCGGCGTTGCCGTTGTTGGCCGCCAGCGCGCTCTCCACCTGCGGCACCGACAAGCCGACCGCCGGCGATCTTGGCCGGATCGAGCAGCACCTGGTATTGCATGGTTTCGCCGCCGAACCCCGAATCGTCCGCCACGCCGGGAACGGATTTGTATTGGGGCTCGACGATCCAGTCCTCGATCGTCTTGAGTTCCATCGGCGAGCGGTCGGGGCTTTGCAGCACGTAGCGATAGATCAGGCCCGAAGGCGAAGACAGCGGCGACACCGAAGGGCGTCACGCCGCTCGGCAGGCTGAGGCCGGAAAGCCGGTTGAACACCTGCTGGCGGGCGAAGTAGTTGTCGGTGCCGTCGTGAAACGTGAGGATGACGTCGGACAATCCGTAGAGCGAAATGGAACGGATGCGTGGTCATCTGCGGAATGCCGTTCATTCCGACCTTCGACCGGCACCGTGATCAGCCGTTCCACTTCCTCGGCGGCGTGCCCGGGCCATTGGGTGATGATCTCGACCATCGGCGGCGAAAGATCGGGATAGGCATCCACCGGCAGGCGGTTCAGCGACCACGATGCCGGCGCCGATCAGCACGAGCGTCATCAGGACGACGAGAAAGCGCTGCCGCAGCGAAGAGGCGACGATCCGGTTCATGATCGAAGCCGTTCGCGGCGGCGATCCGGTCGGAGGCGGATGGTCGCTCATTGGTTTTGCATGAATTGAACGAAGATGCCGCCTTCCACCACGATCCGGTCGCCGGCCTTGAGGCCGGCGGCAATGTCGTATTGGTCGCCGGCGCGATAACCCAGGGTCACGTGCTGCCGCGCGAAGCTGCCGTCGGGCTGGGCGACATAGACAAACGGCAGGTTCTCGTCGTCGCGCAAAATCGCCGAAACCGGCACCAGCAGGCCGGTGCTTTCCTGGCGGGCACTGAATCAGCACGCGGACATACATCTGTTTCTTCAGAAAGTCGCCCGGATTGTCTGACGACCACGCGCACCGCCACCGAGCGCGTGTCGGGATCCACCAGGGCGGAGATGTTGTCCACCGTTCCGGAAAAGATTCTGCGACGCCATGCCGGTCGTGCACTTCGGCCGGGTCGCCGACGCTGACCGAAGCAAGGTCCGAACCGAAGAGGTGCGCCATCACCCAGACGCGGGAAAGATCGGCGACGGTAAAACACGGCGTGGTGCCCGCCTGCAGAAGCTGTCCGGGCGTGATGAGCTTTTCCACCACGGTTCCGGCGATCGGCGAGCGAATCAGCCCTTCGACCCGCGCAGTCGGCTTGCCATTGCCTGAATGTCCTTGATGGTCTGCGGATCAACGCTCAGCGAGACGAGGGCTTGCAGGGCGGCGTCGCGATCGGCTTCGGCGTTGGCGGCATCGGTCTGGGCCTGTTCGGCTTCGCGCTGGGAGACGCCGTGATGCGGGATCAGATCCTTGTCCAGATCGGCGAGCTGGCGGGCAGTTCTGGGCGGTGGCCAGCGCCTTGCGATAGGCGCTGATGGCCGTCGCAAAATCCGGTGAATCCACCGCCGCCAGCGGATCGCCCTTTTGGACCTGTGTCGCCGGGGGAAACCAGCAGCCGCGACACCGGACCGGAGAAGGGCGCCAGCACGCTGGTGGCCTGGTCGTTGTCGAAATCCACCATCCCGGTGGTGTCGATGGTCTTGCGGAATTTGGACGGCGACCAGGTGTAGAGGTGAATTTTCTGCCGCTGCGCCGGCGTCAGAGTCACGTTCTTCCCTTGCGGCGCGGCCTGGGTATCGGATTTCGGCGAACAGCTTGCGATCGACCAGCGCCGCCGCCATCACTGCTCCGGCAATTTTGTGCGGCTTAACCATTCTTGCTCCTCGTTCAAATCGGTGTTGTGCCACCAGCCGCCGCCCAGCGCCTGAAACAACGCCGCCGTGTCGACATAGCGGCTGGCCTGCGCCTGGATGAGGTTGATTTCGGCCTGTTGATAGGCCTGTTGGGCGATCAAGAGGCCGAGATAGCCGGTGTAACCGTCCTGCAATCGGCGTTGCGTCAAATCGAGCGTGATCTTGGCCGCTGCATCGGCGGCGGCGGCCGCCTTCAGGCCTTTTGCGTCCTCTTCCAGCGCCGTCAGCGTGTCCGCCACATTCTGAAACGCGGTCAGGACCGTGCTGCGATATTGCTGGGCCGCCTGCGTCATAGGCGGCCCGCGCCGCGCGCTCCTGGTGCAGCAGCGTGCCGCCATTGAATATGGGAGCGGTCAGCGCCGCGCCGACACTCCAAAATCCCGTTCCCGCCGTGAACAGCTGATTGAGGGCCAATGCCGTGCTTCCGGCGCCCGCCGTGAGCTGAATATTGGGCAATCGGTTGGCCACGGCGATGCCGATCTGGGCGCTGGCCGCATGCAGATTGGCCTCGGCCTGGAGCACGTCGGGACGCTGGGTGACCAGGTCCGATGGAAGGCTGACCGGCAGATCGGCCGGCAATCTGCAGACCGGAAAGCGCCAATTTTTCCGCCGGCGCCTGGCTCGGAAACCGGCCGGTCAGAACGGCAAGTTGATCGTGGAATTGAGCCTTTTGTTTCAGCAGCGGCGGCAGCGTGGCCTCGGCCGCGGCAAGCTGCGATCTCTGCGCCGCGAGATCGACGCCGCTGGCATAGCCCTTGGCCTGCTGGTATTCGAGGATCTGCACCGATTTGGCTTGGCTGTCGATCAGCCGCTGCGTGGCATCGATCTGCGCCTGGGTCGAGGCTTCCTGAATCGCGGCAACCACCACATTATCGACCAGGGTGGTGTATGCGGCGAGCATTTGATAGCGCACGGCGCTGGCCTGGGCCTTCAAACGACTCCACCGTCCGGCGGTTAAGCCCGAAAACATCGGGCATATAGGAAATGCTCAACTGGGGCGTGAACAGGTCATACTGAAAGGTGTTGGAGTTGGGGACAGGGGCGAGCGTCGTCGGTTGCTGCTGACGCGACGCCGAAAAACCCCCCGAGAGCGAAGGATAGAAGGCGCCGCGCTGGGCGAGGGCATTTTCACGCGCCTGCCGAAGCGTCGCCTCGGCCGCCTTCAAGTCTGAATTGTTCTTCAACGACAGCTGGATCAGCTCATCAATGTCCTTGGATTGGAACAGGGTCCACCAATCCGCCGAAATGTCGTTGCCTTTGAGAAATCGTTGCGCGTCCCCGCCGGCCTCCTCGGGCGTGGCGGTTGTGGTTGAGAGCGGTGCGGCGGTGTAGTCGCCGACCGGAGGCGCCGCGGGTTTCTTGAAGTCCGGGCCGACCGCACAACCGGCGAGCTGCAGCAGCGGAACCGCAATGAAGAGAATGGCTCGACGCGTGATTTTGTCGGCAAGCGGCGAGACGGCCCTGGAAAAGCGCATCTCTGACGGCATGAATTATCTCCACTGAAAAGGTAATCGCAGGCGGTCCTTGAAGGGCGCCATGGCTATGGGCGCAAAGCCGGATTTCACGGCTGTTGCGACATAGGGAATTTCCGATCAGTGGTGGGGCGGAGCCCGGCTTTGCCAATTGTGCGCGGGCACAACAGCATTCATGCGCGCGCTGAAGAACGGTGCCGCCAGTTCCACCCAAATCATGGACAGGAGCAGAACCGGCGCCCCGGGAAGGAAGAAGGGCCCGTCATGGGCGACCGCCTGGCAGAAGGGACAGTCCATCGGACTATCGTCGATCGGCGCCTTGCCATGCGACCCGGCCAGGGCTTTGGAGATTGCGACCGGTGACGCGCTATGGATATGGGTTTGGGTAATGTAGGACTGCAGCGTGAAGGCGATCAGCAGGAGACTGGCGACGATGACCCGCCAACCCCGTCTCCCGTCCGAACGCCGCGTCGCGCTTGCCTTCATCGGCCGCAATCACCCTCTCCGGCGGCAAGCCTAGACCAAATCGGCTCCGCTCCGCCAGACGGGTCGGACAGGGACGGACTGTTGGCATCCGCTCCAGGAACCTGGCAAGGCCTTCTTTTCCATTAAAACGGCAAAGCAACCTTGATTATCCGAACAGGTCGAAGCGCGTGCCGGACACCCGCGCCTCATGCTCCAACAGCCGCCGCTTCAAGGGCAATCCGCCGCCGAAGCCGGTGAGGCTGCCATCGCTGCCGATCACACGATGGCAGGGCACGATCAGGGCGATCGGATTGGCGCCGTTGGCCGCGCCGACTGCCCGCGCGGCGTTGGGATGGCCGATGGCTTTGGCGACGGCCCCGTAGGAGGTGGTGCGGCCAAACGGGATGTCGCGCAGCGCCTTCCAGACCAGCTGGTCGAAGTCAGGACCTTCCGCATCCAGCTCGAATTCGAATTCCTGACGCCTGCCGTCCGCATACTCCGCCACCTGACGGCGCACCTCGCCGAGCGCTTTGGAATCGCGTTCCGCCGCGGGATCAACCTCGGCCGCGTCCGCAACGCGGAATCTGAACCGCAGCAGGCGTCCCTCCACGTCCACCCAGGCGGCGAAGATGCCGAACGGCGTTTCGATCGTGTCCCAATAGCGCTTCACGCCGGCTCCTTGAGGCCGGGTTCCTTCAGATACGTCCACAAATGCATGGTGGCGAGGCTGCGATGCGGCGAGAATTCCGCCATCAATGTCTTGACCTGCTCATGATCCGGCCGTTCCTCAAGTCGATGAAGCCGCTGCAAAGCGGTTGCCAACGCGCTGTCTCCCACGGGCGCCGCGTCGGCGAAGCCGCCGCGCAGCATCGTGTAACGCGCCGTCCAGATACCCACGCCATGAAGGCCGGTCAGTTTTTTTTCCGCCGCCACCGCCGATTCGCGCGGTAATTTCTCGATATCCAGCTTGCCCTTGGCCACTGTCTCGGCCGCGCCGATCAGATAAGCGGCCTTGGAACGGGAGAATCGCCGCCTGTTCAACACCGCCACGCTCATATTGGCGACCCGTTCGGGCGTGGGATGGGCGCGCATGCCGCCCACCTTTTCGCCGGCCATCCGGATGATCTCGCTGCGCAGGCTGGACGCGAATTTCACATTGATCTGCTGGCCGATGATGCCCCAGGCCAGGCCGTCAAAGCCGGTCGGGATGTTGGGCAGCCGCAGGCCCCGCCGCGGAGCGGTGAATTCCGCGTGGCGGCTTTCGAACGGTGCCGTCTCGTTGTTGAGTCCCAACATCTTCAGCGCCGATTCATGCAGAAACGCCAAGCTGGCGCGGCCGAGTTTCTTGTCGGCTTGCACCCGGGCCCAGATGCCTTCCTTTTCCAGCGACAGTTCCAGCACGGCGGGACCATCGCCGGTGAGCAACGCTTTCCAGATTCTGTTTCCCTCGCTTTTCTCGCACAAGCTTTCCGGATCGCGCGCGTGGTACGCCAGCACTTCCTTGGCCCGGTAACCGGCAGGCATCTGCAACAGAAAGACATTGGATAGCGCCCGGTAGGCACCCGGGGTCATGCGCGTCAGTGCCAGGAACTGGCGGTGGAAGACGGATTCGCTTTCAAAGCCCGCCATGTAACCCACATCCACCACCTTGGCGTTGCCGGCGAGAAGAAGATCGGCGGCATGACGCACGCGTTCCCGCCGCAGCCATTGCGCCGGAGCCAGATGTGCATGGTCCCGGAACAGGGCACCCAATTTGGTCAGGCTGACGCCCGCACCCTTGGCCAAGGCCGAGGCATCGGAGAAATTGGCGGGCGCCGTGCGCACGCGCGCCATCAGTCCTTCGAACAGGGCGATATTCTCATCCTCGCCGCGATAGAATAGGTCAGGACGGCAGCGCTTGCAGGCGCGCAACCCCGCCGCCTGACATTCCGCTTCTGTGCGGTACAGCGTGACATTCTCTTTCTTGGGCGGATGGGTCGGGCAAGATGGCAGGCAATAGATCCCGGTGGTGCGAACGCCGATCAGGAACTTTCCGTCGAATTTGCCGCTGCGGGATTCTTCGCGGGTCCAGGAAAAAGGTTCGGGCAGTTTCATGGCCAAATGCTAGCGCGACCGTTGTCGCGCCGCCTCCTGATTCACGCTTTGGATATGGGACTTGTTTGGCAAAGAAAAAGGGCCGCCCTCGCGGGGCGGCCCTGCTTTCTTGAAATCCGCCCGGCGCTATTCCGCAGCGGTTGGTGCTTCCAGGGCCGCGATCGGCTGTTGCGCCGCCGCTTCCGCCTGGATCGCCTTGTCGCGTTCGGTCGCGATATGGCGCAGGCGCGCAATCGCGCCACCCGTTCCGGCCGGGATGAGGCGTCCGACGATGACGTTCTCCTTCAGCCCTTCCAGCATATCGACCTTGCCGTTGACCGCCGCGTCGGTGAGGACGCGGGTGGTTTCCTGGAAGGACGCCGCCGAGAATACCGAGCGGGTCTGCAAGCTGGCCTTGGTGATGCCCAGCAGGATCGCCCTGCCATCGGCGCCTTTGCGGCCCTCGAGCTCGGCCTTCTTGTTGGCCTCTTCCAGCTCGACCGCGTCGACATGCTCGCCGGCGATCAGGGTGGTTTCGCCACCGTCGATGATCTCGAGCTTCTGCATCATCTGGCGGCAGATCACTTCGATATGCTTGTCGTTGATCTTCACGCCCTGCAGGCGATAGACGTCCTGGATTTCCTTGACCAGATAGGTCGCCAGTTCCTCCATGCCCTTGATGCGCAGAATGTCGTGGGGGCTGGGATTGCCCTCGACGATGTAATCGCCCTTCTCGACGTAATCGCCCTCGCGCACGCTGATATGCTTGCCCTTGGGGATCAGATACTCGGTCGGTTCGATCTTGTCCGACTTGGGCTTCACGATCACGCGGCGCTTGTTCTTATAGTCCTTGCCGAACTCCACGAAGCCGTCGGTCTCGGCCAGCACGGCCGCTTCCTTGGGCTTGCGCGCTTCGAACAGCTCCGCCACGCGCGGCAGGCCGCCCGTGATGTCGCGGGTCTTGGCGCCTTCCGTGGGAATACGGGCCAGACACGTCGCCGGCGCGGACTTCCGAGCCGTCCTCCACCGACAGAATGGCGTCGGCCGAGATCGCGTAACGCGCCTCGCCGCCGCCGCCCGGCAGCTGGATGACCTTGCCCTTCTTGTCCACGATCGCAATGGTCGGACGCAAATCGGGTGTGTTCTTGGAACCCGTGCCGCGGCTGTCCATCACCACCTTGTTGGAAACGCCGGTCTTTTCGTCCGACACTTCGCGCAAGGTGACGCCGAAGATGAGATCCTCGTACTTCACCGTGCCTTCGACATCGGTCAGCACGGGAAGCGCGTTCGGATTCCATTCCGCCAGCCGGTCGCCCCGCTTGACGGTGGCGCCCTCATCCACCTTCAGGCGCGCGCCATAAACGATGCGATAGGTCGCCCGTTCCTGGCCCTTATTGTCGGTGATCACCAGCTGCATGTTGCGGCCCATCGCGATCAGCTCACCGTCGGAATTCTTGACGATGTTGCGGTTCACGATGCGGATCTTGCCGTCATAGGACGCTTCGACCTTGGACTGGCCTGCCACCTGCGCCGCGCCGCCGATATGGAAGGTCCGCATGGTAAGCTGGGTGCCCGGTTCGCCGATCGACTGGGCGGCGATAACGCCGACCGCCTCGCCGATATTGACCGAGGTGCCCCGCGCCAGGTCGCGGCCATAGCATTTGCCGCAAACGCCTTCCGGCAGCTCGCAGGTCAGCACCGAACGCACGCGCACCTTCTGAACGTGCGCGCTTTCGATCTTCTCGGCCAGGTCTTCGGTGACTTCCCGGCCGCGCTTGACGATCACTTCGCCCGAATCCGGGTGCTTGACGTCCTCCGCGGTGGTGCGGCCCAGCACGCGTTCGCTGAGCGAGGACACCACCTGGCCGCCATCGATTTCGGCCTGGACCGTGACACCCTTCTTGGTGCCGCAGTCTTCCGCCGTGATGATGCAGTCATTGGCCACGTCGACCAGACGGCGGGTGAGATAACCCGAATTCGCCGTCTTGAGCGCCGTATCGGCCAGACCCTTGCGGGCGCCGTGGGTCGAATTGAAGTACTCGAGAACGGTGAGGCCTTCCTTGAAGTTCGACAGGATCGGCGTCTCGATGATCGAGCCGTCGGGACGCGCCATCAGGCCGCGCATGCCGGCGAGCTGCTTCATCTGCTGCGGCGAACCGCGGGCGCCCGAATGCGACATCATGTAGATGGAGTTCATCTCCATCACCCGGCCCGTTTCCGGGTCGATGCGGGGCTCGGAGATTTCCTTCATCATTTCGGCCGCGACCATGTCGGTGCATTTCGACCAGGTATCGACCACGAGGTTGTACTTCTCCTTGTCGGTGGTCAGACCGTCCTGGTACTGCTGCTCATATTCGCGCACGCGATGACGGGTTTCGTCGATCAGCTTCTGCTTGGTGGCGGGAACGACCATGTCGTCCTTGCCGAACGAGATGCCGGCCTTGCAGGCTTCGCGGAAGCCCAGGCTCATCACCGCATCGCAGAACAGCACGGTCTCCTTCTGGCCGCAGTGACGATAGACCTCGTCGATGATGTGGGTGACCTCCTGCTTGCGCAGCAGGCGATTGACCAGCTCGAACGGAATCTTGGGATTCCGCGGCAGGATCTCCGCGATCATCATGCGGCCCGGCGTCGATTCCACGCGACGCACGATCGGCTTGCCTTCGGCATCGACCGTCTTGTAGCGCGCCTTGATCTTGGCGTGCAGCGTGACGACACCCGCGAACAAGGCATGCTCGATCTCGCCGATATCGTTGAAGATCATGCCCTCGCCCGGTTCCTTGGCGCGTTCCTGGCTCAAGTAATAGAGCCCCAGCACGATGTCCTGCGTCGGCACGATGATCGGCTTGCCGTTGGCGGGCGAGAGGATGTTGTTGGTCGACATCATCAGCACGCGCGCTTCCAGCTGCGCTTCCAGGCTCAGCGGAACGTGCACGGCCATCTGGTCGCCGTCGAAGTCGGCGTTGAAGGCGGTGCAGACCAGCGGATGGAGCTGGATCGCCTTGCCTTCGATCAGCACCGGCTCGAACGCCTGGATGCCCAGACGATGCAACGTGGGCGCGCGGTTGAGCAGGACCGGATGCTCGCGGATCACCTCTTCCAGGATATCCCAGACTTCCGGCTTTTCCTTCTCGACCAGCTTCTTGGACTGCTTCACCGTCTGGCTGAAGCCCTTGGCTTCCAGCCGCGAATAGATGAACGGCTTGAACAGCTCCAGCGCCATCTTCTTGGGCAGACCGCACTGGTGCAGCTTCAGTTCCGGACCGACCACGATCACCGAACGGCCGGAATAGTCGACGCGCTTGCCGAGCAGGTTCTGGCGGAAGCGGCCCTGCTTGCCCTTCAGCATGTCGGCGAGCGACTTCAGCGGACGCTTGTTGGCGCCGGTGATGACGCGGCCGCGGCGGCCGTTGTCGAACAGCGCGTCCACCGATTCCTGCAGCATGCGCTTTTCGTTGCGCACGATGATGTCCGGCGCCTTGAGCTCGATCAGGCGCTTCAGGCGGTTGTTGCGGTTGATGACGCGGCGATAGAGATCGTTGAGGTCGGAGGTGGCAAAACGGCCGCCGTCCAGCGGAACCAGCGGGCGCAGTTCCGGCGGGATCACCGGCACCACGGTCAGGATCATCCATTCCGGGCGATTGCCGGATTCGATGAAGGCTTCCACGACCTTGAGGCGCTTGACCAGCTTCTTCTGCTTCTCGCCGCCGTTGGAGTCGGCGATCTCGACGCGCAATTCGTCGCGCAGCTTCTCCAGGTCGATCGCCATCAACAGCTTGCGGATCGCTTCCGCGCCGATCTTGGCGGTGAAGCTGTCGTTGCCGTATTCGTCCTGGGCCTTGTAGAACTCGTCTTCCGTCAGGAGCTGACGCTCCTTGAGCGGCGTCAGGCCGGGTTCGATGACGATATAATTCTCGAAATAGAGAACGCGCTCGAGATCCTTGAGCGTCATGTCCAGCATCAGGCCGATGCGCGCTGGGCAGCGACTTCAGGAACCAGATATGCGCGACCGGGGATGGCCAGCTCGATATGGCCCATGCGGTCGCGGCGCACCTTCTGCACCGTCACTTCGACGCCGCACTTCTCGCAGACGATGCCCTTGTACTTCATGCGCTTGTACTTGCCGCACAAGCATTCGTAATCCTTCACCGGTCCGAAGATGCGGGCGCAGAACAGCCCGTCGCGCTCCGGCTTGAAGGTGCGGTAGTTGATCGTTTCCGGCTTCTTGATCTCGCCGTGCGACCAGCGCAGGATCTGGTCCGGGACTGGCCAGCGAAATCTTGATGCGGTCGAAGGTGGGGACTTCCTTCGCCGGCCGAAGACATTCATCAGCTCTTGGTTCATGTACGAGCCTTTCTCAGCAATAGCATAACTTGTTCTCGAACCGGCACGGGCGACGCGTTACGGCGTCGGCCCGTTGACCAGTTCCACATTGAGCGACAGCGAACGCATTTCCTTGACCAGCACGTTGAACGATTTCGGGATGCCGGCTTCGAACGTGTCCTCGCCGCGGACGATCGCCTCGTAGACCTTGGTGCGGCCGGCCACGTCGTCCGACTTCACGGTCAGGATTTCCTGCAGCGTGTAGGCGGCGCCGTAGGCCTCGAGCGCCCAGACTTCCATTTCGCCGAAGCGCTGACCGCCGAACTGCGCCTTGCCGCCCAGCGGCTGCTGGGTGACGAGCGAGTAAGGCCCGATCGAACGGGCGTGGATCTTGTCGTCCACCAGATGGTTCAGCTTCAGCATATAGATGTAGCCGACCGTGACCGGACGGCGTGAAGGATTCGCCCGTGCGGCCGTCGAACAGCGTCACCTGGCCGGAATGGGACAGGCCGGCCTGATCCAGCATCTCGACGATGTCGTGCTCCTTGGCGCCGTCGAACACCGGTGTTGCGATGGGAACGCCGGGACGGAGATTTTCCGCCAGTTCCATCAACCCGCCTTCGTCGATCTGCGCCAGGCGCTCGTCATTGGCATAGATGTGCTTGAGGTGACGGCGCAGCGGCTCGTATTTGCCGTCGCGCTTGACCTTGTCGAGCATGTCGCCGATCTGCCGGCCCAGGCCCGAACAGGCCCAGCCCAGATGGGTCTCCAGGATCTGGCCGACATTCATGCGGCTCGGCACGCCCAAGCGGATTGAGCACCACATCGACCGCGGTGCCGTCTTCCAGATACGGCATGTCCTCGATCGGCACGATGCGGCTGATCACGCCCTTGTTGCCGTGACGGCCCGCCATCTTGTCGCCCGGCTGCAGCTTGCGCTTCACCGCCACGAACACCTTGACCATCTTCATCACGCCCGGCGCCAGCTCGTCGCCGCGGCGCAGCTTCTCCACCTTGTCGGCGAAGCGCTTGTCGAGGCGCTGCTTGCTGTCGTCGTACTGCTGGCGCAGGCCCTCGATCTCGGCCATCGCCTTCTCGTTGCGAAGACCGATCTGCCACCATTGATGGCGCGGGATCGT
The DNA here is from genome assembly GCA_963769055.1 of uncultured Alphaproteobacteria bacterium. Lineage (GTDB taxonomy): Bacteria > Pseudomonadota > Alphaproteobacteria > Micropepsales > Micropepsaceae > Rhizomicrobium. The sequence continues at coordinate 249,622 of CAVYKF010000011.1, read as the reverse complement.
ATCCAGCACGCTCTGGGTGATCTTGGTGTCCGCGGCCATGCCCTTGGGGCCCGACGCGGCGGTCTTGTTGAGCAGGATCTCCGAGAGGCGCGAGAAGATGTTGCGCTCCAGGATCGAAAGCTCGTCGTCGCGGTCTTCGGCCAGACGCTCTTCCTCGGCGCGTCTCGATCGACATGGCGCGCTGGTCCTTGTCGACGCCGTGGCGGTTGAAGACGCGCACTTCGACGATGGTGCCGGTGACGCCCGGCGGCACGCGCAAGGAGGTGTCGCGGACATCGGCGGCCTTTTCGCCGAAGATGGCGCGCAGCAGCTTTTCTTCCGGCGTCATCGGGGTTTCGCCCTTGGGCGTCACCTTGCCGACCAGAATGTCGCCCGCCTGCACTTCCGCGCCGATATAGACGATGCCGGCTTCGTCGAGATTCTTGAGGTTTTCCTCGCCGACATTGGGAATGTCGCGCGTGATTTCCTCCGGCCCGAGCTTGGTGTCGCGGGCCATGGTCTCGAATTCCTCGATATGGATCGAGGTGAAGACGTCGTCGCGCACGATGCGCTCGGAGATCAGGATGGAGTCTTCGAAATTGTAGCCATTCCACGGCATGAAGGCGACGAGCGCGTTCTTGCCCAGCGCCAGTTCGCCCAACTGCGTCGACGGACCGTCGGCGATCATGTCGCCCTTGCGCACCAGATCGCCCACCTTCACCAGCGGACGCTGGTTGATGCAGGTCGACTCGTTGGAGCGCTGGAACTTGCGCAGGCGATAGATGTCGATGCCCGGCTTGGTGGGATCGGTTTCCTCGGTGGCGCGCACGACGATACGGGTGGCGTCGACCTGATCGACGATGCCGGTGCGGCGGGCCGAAATCGCGGCACCGGAATCCCGGGCCACCACTTCCTCCATGCCGGTGCCGACCAGCGGCGCCTCCGGACGAAGCAACGGCACCGCCTGACGCTGCATGTTCGAGCCCATCAAGGCGCGGTTGGCGTCGTCATTCTCCAGGAACGGCACCAGCGCCGCGGCCACGGAGACCAGCTGCTTGGGCGAAACGTCGATGAACTCCACCTGGTCGGGCGTGGTCATGACGAAGTTTCCGCCCTTGCGGCAGGACACCAGCTCGTCGATGAGACGGTTGCGGCTGTCGATCGTCGCGTTGGCCTGGGCGATCGTGTACTTCGCCTCTTCCATCGCCGACAGATAGACGACCTCGTCCGTCAGGTGCTTGTTGACCACCTTGCGGTACGGGCTTTCGATGAAGCCGTACTTGTTCACCCGCGCATAGGTCGCGAGCGAATTGATCAGGCCGATGTTCGGGCCTTCCGGCGTCTCGATCGGGCAGATGCGGCCGTAATGGGTCGGATGCACGTCGCGCACTTCGAAGCCGGCGCGCTCGCGGGTCAGACCGCCAGGTCCAAGCGCCGACATGCGGCGCTTGTGGGTCACTTCCGACAGCGGGTTGGTCTGGTCCATGAACTGCGACAGCTGCGAGGAGCCGAAGAATTCGCGCACCGCCGCCGCCACCGGCTTGGCGTTGATCAGGTCGTGCGGCATCACCGTGTCGATATCGACGGCGCTCATCCGCTCCTTGATGGCGCGCTCCATGCGCAGCAGGCCGACGCGGAACTGGTTTTCCATCAGCTCGCCCACCGAGCGCACCCGGCGGTTGCCGAGATTGTCGATGTCGTCGATTTCGCCGCGGCCGTCGCGCAGTTCCGCCAGCGCCTTGAGGATGGCGAGAATGTCTTCCTTGCGCAGCACCCGCATCGTGTCGGGCGCGTCCAGGCCCATGCGCATGTTCATCTTGACGCGGCCGACCGCCGACAGATCGTAGCGCTCGGAGTCGAAGAAGAGCTGGCCGAACAGGGTCTCGGCCGTGTCCAGCGTCGGCGGCTCGCCCGGGCGCATGACGCGATAGATGTCGATCAGCGCCGCTTCGCGGGAATGGTTCTTGTCCACCGCCAGCGTGTTGCGGATATAGGCGCCGATGTTGATGCCGTCGACATTGATGACTTCGACTTCGTGGAAGCCGGCCTCGTTCAAGGTCGCCAGATTGTCGGCGGTCAGCTCGTCGCCCGCCTCGACATAGATTTCGCCCGTTTCCGGATTGACCATGTCGAGCGCGGTGTAGCGGCCGATCAATTCGTCCTCGGCGAAGGCGACCGACTTGACGCCCTCTTCCTGCCAGCTTGCGCAGGCCGCGCACCGTGATCTTGGCGCCCGCTTCCAGGATGACGTCGCCGGTCTTGGCGTTCTTCCAGTCCGACGAGGACTTGGCGTTGCGCATCCAGGTCGAATCCAGCGGCGTGGTCCAGCTGCCGTCCTTCTGACGCTTGAAGGCGATCTTGGAATAGAAATAGCCCAGGATCTCTTCCTGGGTCAGGCCGAGCGCGTAAAGCAGCGTCGTCGCCGGCAGTTTGCGGCGGCGGTCGATGCGGACATGGATGATGTCCTTGGCGTCGAATTCGAAGTCGAGCCAGGAACCGCGATAGGGAATGACGCGGGCGGCGAACAAGCAGCTTGCCCGAGGAATGGGTCTTGCCCTTGTCGTGGTCGAAGAAGACGCCCGGGCTGCGGTGCATCTGGGAGACGATGACGCGCTCGGTGCCGTTGACGACGAAGGTGCCGTTCTCGGTCATGAACGGGACGTCGCCCATATAGACGTCCTGCTCCTTGATGTCCTTGACCGACTTGGCGCCGGTTTCCTGGTCCACATCGAACACGATCAGGCGCAACGTCACCTTGAGCGGCGCGGCATAGGTCATGGAGCGCTGCTGGCACTCCTCGACGTCGTATTTCGGGTCCTCGAAGTGATAATCGACATATTCGAGCAGCGAGGATTCGCTGAAATCCTTGATCGGGAAGACCTGGCGGAATACCGCCTCCAGCCCCTCGTCGCCCCGGCCGCCATCCGGTTTCACCAGCTGCAGGAACTGGTCATAGGAAGTGCGCTGAACCTCGATGAGGTTCGGCATTTGCGCGATCTCGGAAATCTTGCCGAAATTCTTCCGCAGTCTTTTGCGTCCGGTGAAGGAGGAAAGTCATTCCTTAGGATCCTTTACGGCTCAGGCGCCGTTCTGTTTGCCTTTGGGTGGGAACCAGCAATTCATAACCAATGGCGAAAGCCACCAACCCCTTCGGCGCGCGAATCACCGAAGGGGGGCGGGTGAACGAAATATGCACGACACCGCGGTTTTTCAACCCGCGTTGCCTCCTTGTTACTTCAGCTCGACCTTCGCGCCGGCGTCTTCGAGCTGCTTCTTGATCTTGGCGGCCTCGTCCTTGGAGACATCGGCCTTCACTTCCTTGGGAGCGCCCTCGACCAGGTCCTTGGCTTCCTTGAGGCCGAGGCCGGTGATCGCGCGCACTTCCTTGATCACGTTGATCTTCTTGTCGCCCGCATCCGTCAGAACGACCGTGAATTCGGTCTTTTCCGCGGCCGGAGCGGCGGCGGCGGCGGCCGGGGCGGCAGCAGCGGCCGCCGGAGCGGCGGCGGAAACGCCCCACTTGTCTTCCAGAAGCTTGGCGAGGTCCGCGGCTTCCAGGACGGTCAGGGTCGACAGGTCTTCAACGAGTTTTTCGATCTTCGACATTTCTAAAGTTCCTTAGTTAGTTTCGGGTTTGGATGTTTACAGTAGTCGCATCACTTTGGTCGCGCGGCCGGACGGAAAACCGGAAGTCCACTTTTCCTGGCCGACGCTCCCTAAGCCGCCTCCTTCTTGGAATAGGCCCCGATGACGCGGGCAAGCTGACCGGCAGGCGCCTGTACGACGCCGGCGATCTTGGTCGCGGGCGCCACGAGCAGGCCCACGATCTTGCCCCGGAGCTCATCGAGCGACGGCAGGGCTGCGAGGGCTTTGACGCCATTCGCATCCAGAGCCGTGGCTCCAACCGATCCGCCCAGGATGACAAGCTTGTCGTTATCCTTGGCGTAGGCCACCGCCACCTTCGAAGCGGCGATCGGATCATCGCTGACTGCGATGCCGGTCGGCCCCTTGAAAAGATGTGCAATGCCCTCGACGGCCGTTCCTTTCAGAGCGCGCACCGCCAGACGGTTCTTGGCCACACGAAACGACGCCCCGGACGCGCGCATGCGCGAACGGAGATCGCTCATCTGAGCCACCGTCATGCCGATATAGTGGGCGACCACCACGGAGCCGGCCTTCGCGAAGACGCCATTCAGGTCCTCGACGACTTCCGCCTTTTTGGCTTTTTCCACTTTGCTCTCCTTTGCGGACATCCGTGACGATCCGGACACCCACCCTGTTGCTCTACACTCTGCCCCAGGGTCCAAACCCGAAAAGCGGAGATCTCTCCCCGAAATCCGGTTCCTTCCCTGTCTGTGCTGGAGAGTTTTAAGTCCTCTCGGACTCCAGCAGTCTCGGACAGTCCCGGCGATCGTCCGCCGGAATTCAGGCCCGCCCCGAGCGGCCAAAACTTCCTATGTCACGCCACCCGCGCCGACCGAACCCAGCGAAATCTTCACGCCCGGCCCCATGGTCGAGGAGATGGAAATCTTCTTCATGTAATTGCCCTTGGCGCCCGACGGCTTGGCCTTGAGCACGCTGTCGATGAACGCTTTCACGTTGGCGACGATCGCATCCTCGGCGAAGCTGGCCTTGCCGACGCCGGCCTGCACGATGCCCGCCTTCTCGACGCGGAATTCGACCGCGCCGCCCTTGGCGTCCTTGATCGCCTGGGTCACGTCCATGGTGACGGTGCCGACCTTGGGGTTCGGCATCAGGTTGCGCGGGCCCAGCACCTTGCCGAGCCGTCCGACCACGCCCATCATGTCCGGGGTGGCGATGCAGCGGTCGAAATCGATCACGCCCTTGTTGACCTGCTCGGCCAGATCCTCGGCGCCGACCAGATCGGCACCGGCCTTCTTGGCCTCTTCGGCCTTGGCGCCCTTGGCGAACACGGCCACGCGCAAGGAGCGGCCGGTGCCGGACGGCAGCGAGACCACGCCGCGGACCATCTGGTCGGCATGGCGGGGATCGACGCCCAGATTGAGGGACAATTCGATGGTCTCGTCGAACTTGGCGGTGGCGCGCGCCTTGACCAGCTTCACCGCCTCTTCGACGGTATAGCTTTTGGCGGCATCGATGCCTTCGACGGCTTTCTTGAAACGCTTGGAGGTTGCCATGGCGGTTAGTCCCTCACCGTGATGCCCATCGAGCGGGCCGAGCCCTCGATCATGCAGCATCGCGTTTTCGATGTCGTTGGCGTTCAGGTCCTTCATCTTGGCCTGGGCGATCTCGCGCACCTGGGCGCGGGTGACGCTGCCGGCGCTGGCGATGCCGGGCGTCTTGGAGCCGCTGGTCAGCTTCGCCGCCTTCTTCAGGAAGAACGAGGCGGGCGCCGTCTTCATCTCGAAGGTGAAGGATTTGTCCGAAAAGACGGTGATCGTTACCGGAATCGGCATTCCCTTTTCCTGGTCCTGGGTCTTGGCGTTGAACGCCTTGCAGAACTCCATGATGTTGAGGCCGCGCTGGCCGAGCGCCGGGCCGATCGGCGGCGACGGATTGGCCGCGCCCGCGGGCACCTGCAATTTGATGTAACCGGTAATCTTCTTTGCCATGCGTCACCGCCTCCTTCTTGCGGCTTAGCGGTTCAAACGAAGCTCTCGCCTCTCCCGCATTGTGCAGGGTCTCGGGGCTATCCGCTGCGCGGGCCCCTCGCCCTGCAGATTCCAATTACAAGCCGATTTCGTCTCGAGCTTGGTTGTCCGAACACCGCCTCGGACTGGCTCAAACCTTCTCCACCTGCGTGTATTCCAGTTCGACCGGGGTGGCGCGGCCGAAAATCGACACCGCCACCTTGAGCCGGCGAACGGTCCTCGTCCACTTCCTCGACCGTGCCGGTGAAGGAGGTGAACGGACCGTCGGCCACCCGTACCTGTTCGCCGATCTCGAAGGTGATGGTGGATTTGGGATGCTCCGCGCCTTCCGTCACCTGGTTCAGGATACGATCGACTTCGGCCTGGCGCAGCGCCATGGGCTTGTTGTTCTGGCCCAGAAAGCCCGTCACCTTCGGGATATTCTTCACCAGATGGTAGATTTCATCGGTGAGCTTTGCCTGCAGGAGGACATAGCCGGGCAGGAATTTCCGCTCGGAGCTGACTTTCTGGCCGCGGCGCACTTCGATGACGTCCTCCGTCGGCACGATCACGTCGGCGACGAAGTCCTCGAGGTCCTGGATCTTGGCCTGGCGGCGGATTTCCTCCGCCACCTTCTTCTCGAAATTCGAGTAGGTGTGGACGATGTACCACTTGGCGTCGGATTTCACTGCGGCTTCGCTCATCCTGCGGCCCCGATCAATAGACGCTCGCCAAAGGCGAGCACGGTGTCCACCACGAAGAAGAACACCATGGTGAGGCCGACCATGATGAAGACCATCATGGTGGTGAGCCAGGTTTCCTTCCAACTCGGCCAAGTGACCTTCTTCATCTCCCGGCGGACCTGCTGGAAGAATTCGACCGGTCCGACGCGGCGCGCCGGCGGCGCGTCGACGCCCGCCTCTTCACCCGTCTTTTTCGTCAACTCGGCCATTCTCTCTTCTTCTTCTCTCAACTGGCAGGAGTGGAGGGACTCGAACCCACGGCCCTCGGTTTTGGAGACCGATGCTCTACCAACTGAGCTACACTCCTTGATGCAGCGCTCCGGCTATTGCGCTTCGCGCGCCGTCGCACTGCAATTCTGATTACAATCCCTTGCCGTTCTCGCTTCTGCCTTTGCTCGTTCGACCTTGGGTAAGCGACTTACTTGATGATCTTTGCGACGACGCCACGCCGCCCGCGAAAATCATCACTTGATGATTTTCGCAACCACTCCAGCTCCAACAGTGCGGCCGCCTTCGCGGATGGCGAAGCGCAGCTTCTCTTCCATCGCGATCGGAACGATCAGCTCGACTTCGCACGACACGTTGTCGCCAGGCATCACCATCTCGGTGCCCGCCGGCAGCTTCACGATCCCCGTCACGTCGGTGGTCCGGAAGTAGAACTGCGGGCGATAATTGGTGAAGAACGGCGTGTGGCGGCCGCCCTCGTCCTTGGTCAGGATGTAGGCTTCCGCCATGAAATTGGTGTGCGGCGTCACCGAGCCCGGCTTGGCCAGAACCTGGCCGCGCTCCACCCCGTCGCGCTCGATGCCGCGCAGAAGCGCGCCGATATTGTCGCCCGCCTGACCCTGGTCCAGGAGCTTGCGGAACATCTCCACGCCCGTCACCGTCGTCGAGGTGGTCGGGCGAATGCCGATGATCTCCACCGTCTCGCCAACCTTCACGATCCCGCGCTCGACGCGGCCCGTCACAACCGTGCCGCGGCCCGAGATCGAGAACACGTCCTCGATCGGCATCAGGAACGGCTGGTCGATCGGACGCTCCGGCTGGGGGATATACTCGTCAACCTTGTTCATCAGCTCCAGGATCGCGTCATGGCCGAGCTTGGGCTCCTTGTTCTCCAGCGCCATCAAGGCCGAGCCGCGCACGATCGGAATGTCGTCGCCCGGGAACTGGTAGGAGGACAGCAGCTCGCGCACTTCCATCTCAACCAGATCCAGAAGCTCCGGATCATCCACCATGTCGCACTTGTTCATGAACACAACCAGCGCCGGAACGCCGACCTGGCGCGCCAGCAGAATATGCTCGCGGGTCTGCGGCATCGGGCCGTCCGACGCCGAAACAACCAGGATCGCGCCGTCCATCTGGGCCGCGCCCGTGATCATGTTCTTCACATAGTCCGCATGGCCGGGGCAGTCGACATGGGCATAGTGCCGCTTGGCCGTCTCATACTCCACATGCGCCGTCGAAATCGTGATACCGCGCGCCTTCTCTTCCGGCGCCTTGTCGATCTGGTCATACGCCGTGAACGTCGCCCCGCCCGTCTCCGCCAGCACCTTCGTGATCGCTGCCGTCAGCGACGTCTTGCCATGGTCAACATGGCCAATCGTCCCAATGTTGCAGTGCGGCTTCGTACGCTCAAACTTTGCTTTCGCCATAACCTGAAATTCCTTCGTCTCTTCTTTTCGCCCGGTTTTCCGAACCGGACTTCAAACCATTGGAGCGGGTGAAGGGAATCGAACCCTCGTCATCAGCTTGGAAGGCTGTTGCTCTACCATTGAGCTACACCCGCCTTATTCGACTTCCTTCGTCTTCTCACGCGCCATCCCAGACCGATGGTGGAGGGGGTTGGATTCGAACCAACGTAGGCGTAGCCAACGGATTTACAGTCCGTCCCCTTTAGCCACTCGGGCACCCCTCCATTTGCCAATTTTCAAACTGGGACAACGGGTTGAACCCAATCACCGACCGGCGCGCAAGCTTCGCCCGTTACGGTCCGGACGAGCGAAAATAATGCCTCCAAAAGGTTGGCTGCGGATCGCGGGTTATTGGTCAATCGGGTCTGGGTGTCAAGGGCTTAAGTCGGGAGAAAATGGCGGAATTCTGCCTTTCTTGGCTGGGCTGCTTGTCCCTTGCCCTCACTTCTCTATAAGGCCAGCCATGCGCCCCAAAAATTTCCGCAAAAATCGCCACAAACTGTCCGGCCGGGGACCCACACCACCAAATGCCAGACTTGCCGGGCGGGGTACGGAAAAGGCGGAAAACTGGGTTTATGGCCTGCACGCCGTTCAGGCCGCCCTGGCCAACCCCCGCCGGAAGGTTCACCGCCTTGTCCTGACCGCTCGCGCCGCCGAAAGCCTGGGTGAAAAACTCCTGGGACGGGTCCGGGTGGAACCGGCGGACGCCGATGCGATTTCCCGCCTGCTGCCACCGGGGGCGGTACATCAAGGTGCGGCCTTATCCTGCGATCCGCTTCCCGGCGGCGACCTGAAGGACGTCCTTGAGGGCAAACCCAGCGGACGCCGCCGTGTTGTCCTGGTCCTGGACCAGCTCTCGGATCCCCACAATGTGGGGGCGATCCTGCGGACCGCTGCCGCGTTCGGGGCGACCGCCGTGGTCGTGCAGGACCGCCATGCGCCGCCGCAATCCGGCGCGCTGGCCAAGGCAGCCTCCGGCGCGCTTGAAACCGTGCCCTATGTCGAGGTGGTGAATATCGCCCGCGCGCTCGACCAATTGGCGGAAGCGGGCTTTTGGCGCGTCGCATTGGCAGGCGACGGCGAGCAGACGCTGGCGCAGGCCGCGTCCCAGGGCGATATCGCGTTGGTGCTGGGCTCGGAGGGTGACGGCATCCGCCGCCTGGTTCGCGAACACTGCGACAGCACCGCCTTCATCCCCATCGAGCGCGCGATGGAAAGTCTGAACGTCTCGAATGCCGCGGCGATCGCACTGTACGAAATCAGACGGTCGTAAAAACGAAGCTTGCCCGTGTGGCGAGCAGAGAGGGGAACTTCCTGGTGACACGGCTGTTATCTAGCCAACCTCACCGGGAGAGATCCATGCGCTCGATACTGCTTTGGGCGATCGGCATTCCATTGCCCATCATCATCATTCTTTGGCTCATGACCGGCCATTCCTGACCAACGAGAGATCACTACGGAATGGACTATGACGATCGTTTGCCGGAATGAAGGAAGGAAAGAAGACCGTGCGTGCCGGAAGCGGCCTGGTTTTCAAGGCGCGCAAAATCGGCCGGATTTGGCCCAGCCGCGCGGCACAAGGCGCCCGGCCTGTGCCCGTTCGCCCCTCCATTCCTTCAACTCGGCCGACGGAAAATTGCGATTATTCTCGTCCGACAACCCGTCTTTCCACGCAAAGGCGATGGCATCGAGCAAGGCGCCGTCCTTGTAGCGCTGCAGGTAGACGCCCTGTCCCCGCGCCATCTCCGGTACGTCGGATAGCGCAAAGATCAGCAGCTTGCGATTCTCGCCCACCACCGCGACATGGTCGCCTTCCACCGCACGCGCCACCGCCGCCTCGATCCCCGGCTTGACGTTCATCACCCGCTTGCCGTTCCGGGTCATGGCGATGGCGTCGTCCTCGGCGGTGACGAAACCGTGTCCCGAGGTTGCGGCCAAGAGAAGCTTGCGGCCCGGCACATGCACGAACATGGCCGCGATATCGGCTTCCGGCGGCAGATCGATGAAGCTGCGGATCGCCTCGCCATTGCCGCGACCGCCCGGCAGCTTGCTGCAATCCAGCGTGAAGAAACGCCCATCCGTCGCCAGCATCATCAGCCGGTCGGTGGTCTGGGCGTGAAACCAGAAACGCCGGCGATCGCCTTCGCGATATTTGACCGCGTCGCTTTCCTCCTGATGCCCTTTCAATGCGCGCAGCCACAATTTCTGGGAACAAACGATGGTGATGGGCTCTTTCTCCACCGCACTCGCCAACTCGACCGCTTCCTCGGCCAAGGCCGATAGTTCCGCCACATCCCGGGCGCCGGCGATTTCCGTGCGGCGCTTGCCCAATTTGGTCTTGGCGCCGAACTTGGCGTCGATTTCCCGGACCTGCTCGATCAGCTTTTCGGATTTGAGCTTTTCCGAACCTAGAAGCTTCGAGAGATCCTTCTTCTCCCGCGTGAGATCGGCATGCTCGCCGCGGATCTCCATCTCTTCCAGCTTGCGCAGGGCCCTAAGCCGCATGTTGAGGATCGCCTCGGCCTGGTTCTCGTTCAGGCCGAAGGCCTTCATCAATTTCGGTTTCGGCTCGTCCTCGGTGCGGATGATCTTGATCACCTTGTCGAGGTTCAGATAGACGGCGAGATAGCCTTCCAGCACCTCCAGCCGCGACGCGATCTTTTCCAGCCGGTGGGTCGAGCGGCGCTCCAGCACTTCGCGGCGATGATTGACGAAGGCTTTGAGCGCCTGTTTCAGGCTCATCACACCCGGCACCTGGCCGCGATCCAGGACATTGAGATTGAGCGGCACGCGCACTTCCAGGTCGCTTTGCCGGAACAACTGCTCCATCAGGAGATTGGCGTCCACCGCGCGGTTCTTCGGCGTCAGCACGATCCGGATATCGTCAGCGCTTTCGTCGTGAACGTCATCGAGCAGCGGCAGCTTCTTCTGGTCCAGAAGCTCGGCGATGCGCTCGATCAGCTTGGCCTTCTGTACCTGGTACGGAATTTCGGTGACGACGATCTGGTAGACGCCCCGCGCGCCCTCTTCCTTCTCCCAGCGCGCCCGCAAGCGAAAGCCGCCACGTCCGGTCTTGTAGGCCTCGGCGATCGCCGCCTGATCCTCGACCACGATGCCGCCGGTTGGAAAATCGGGACCTTTCACGAATTTCAGCAGCGAGCGTTCCTGCAGGTTGGGATTTTCGATCAGCGCCACCAGCGCGCCGCACAATTCGCCCAGATTATGCGGCGGGATCGAGGTCGCCATGCCGACCGCGATGCCCGAGGAACCATTGGCGAGAAGATTGGGAAAGGCCGCCGGCAGCACCACCGGCTCTTCCTCCTCGCCGTCATAGGTGGGGCGGAAATCCACCGCGTTTTCGTCCAGCCCTTCCAGCAGCGCCTGCGCCGCTTCGGTGAGCCGGCTTTCGGTGTAGCGCATGGCGGCCGCGTTATCGCCGTCGACATTGCCGAAATTGCCCTGCCCCTCGATCAGCGGATAGCGCAGCGCGAAGTCCTGGGCCAGGCGCACCAGCGCCTCGTAAATCGCGAGATCGCCATGCGGGTGATATTTGCCGATCACGTCGCCCACCACGCGGGCGCATTTCTTGAACCCGGCGGCGGGATTGAGGCCCAAGAGCCGCATCGCATGCAGCAGCCGGCGATGCACGGGCTTCAGGCCGTCCCGGGCATCCGGCAGCGCGCGCTGGGTAATGGTGGAGAGCGCGTAAGCCAGATAGCGCTCGGCCAGGGCGCGCGCCAACGGCTCGGAACGGATTTCGTCGGGTTTAACGGCTGCGCCCATCCCGGCGTTTCTAATGTGATTCGCGCGAAGCCAGCGCGTCCAGTTTATCTCGACTGGCTGTCCGCGAGCGCGTCCAGCCGGTGTCTGGCTTGCGGCATTTCGCGGCCATGGGGAACCAGAACGCGTTCGAGAAGAAAATGCCCCGTCAGTTTCAATCCGGCACGGGTTGCGGACAGATCGGGGGCCGGCGACGCCCCCAACAGGAATTGCGGCAGCGCCAACAACCGCGACGCATAGTCCGCGCCCGCGGCCTCCGACACGGCGCGGCCGGTGCGCGGTGAAACGTAAATGAGATCCCGGACGGTGCCGGTCGCGGCGCATTGCGACAGATCGAGGCCGAAGCCCAGCGCTTCCAGCAAACCCGCTTCCCAGCGCACATAGAGCGGCCCCCAATGGCCGAAATCTTCCGCCGCCATGGCATCGAGCAGGATTTCGGCGGCATCGTGCAACCCCGCATGTACCTGATGTTCCGGCAACGCCGCCCCCGCGACGGCACAAAAGGCGTTGAGACCGGTCAGGCTGTCGCGGCTTTCCATCAACGCGCCGGCGCGCGCGCGCGCCAGTTCGATCGCATAGTTGCCCAGCTGCTCCGGCAAGCGCGCCCGCCAGGTCAGCGATAGCCCGTTGCCGGGCTGCAAGGCCGCGCGCGCCTTGCTGCCGCGCACCAGGCCCAGATGACGACCATGCTCGCGCGTCAGCACATCCGCGATGAGACCGGTCTCACCGTAAGGACGCGCAGACAACACGATCGCGGCATCACGTCCATTCCATCGCCTACCCAAACACAGGATTTCTTCCTCCGCAAAGCGAAGCTTTTGGCGGGGGAGTTCGATAGCGACAGCGTATCGGACGTCCGCTTAGCGGGCTTGCCCGCGTGGCGGACAGATGGGGGTAAAATCAGTCATCCGGATAGTCCAGGCCGATTTCGCGATAATGCTCCCGGCTCTCCGCCCAATCCTCGCGAATTTTGACGAACAGAAACAGATGCACGCGGCGGCCGAACAGATCTTCCATTTCCTTGCGCGCCAATTCGCCGATGGTCTTGATGGTCTGACCGCCCTTGCCCAGCACAATCGCCTTCTGGCCGTCGCGCTGGACGTAGATCACCTGATCGATCCGGACCGAACCATCCTTGCGGTCCTCCCACTTTTCCGTTTCGACGGCGCTGGCATAGGGCAATTCGTCATGCAGGCGATGGTAGATCTTCTCGCGCGTGATTTCGGCGGCGAGCAGGCGCATGGGAATGTCGGCCGCCTGATCTTCCGGATAAAGCCAGGGACCTTCCGGCATGCGCGCCGCAACCCAGTTCTCGACATCGGCGATCCCATCGCCCTTGAGGGCGGAGACCAGGAAAACGTCCTCGAACAAGCTCCGCGCCGCGAAATCTCTCCACCAGCGGCAGCAGATCGGTGCGCTTCATGCCGTCGATCTTGTTCAAGACCAGGGCCGTTTTCTTGCCTTTCACGTCCTTCAGTCCGGCCAGGATGGAGTCGGTATCCCGCGCGCCAGGCGAATTTGCATTGGCGGCGAGATCGGCGGCGTCCACCACCAGCAGGATCGCGTCGGCGTCCTGAGCCCCTGCCCAGGCCGCCCCGACCATGGCGCGATCGAGACGGCGGCGGGGCCGGAAGATGCCCGGCGTATCCACGAACACGATCTGGGTTTCGCCCGCCATCGCCACGCCGTTGACCGTCATGCGCGTGGTCTGCACCTTCGGGCTGACGATGGCGACCTTCGATTCTACCAGGGCATTGGTGAGGGTCGATTTGCCGGCATTGGGAGCGCCGATGACGGCACAGAAGCCGCAGCGCCGTGGTCATGGCCGCACGCGCGCCAGCAGCTTGGCCGCGGCGTCCTGTTCTGCTTCCCGCTTGGAGCCGCCTTCGCCGGTTTGCGGCGGCTCGCCCTGCACCAGAACCTCGATCGTGAAATGCGGCGCATGGGCCGGGCCGGAGCGCGCCATTTCGCGATAGGCCGGGCGTGGGCAAGCCTTCGCCCTGCGCCCATTCCTGCAGCCGCGTCTTGGCGTCGCGCATCTCCGCGCCTTGACCCGGATCTTCGAACATCCCCGACCAATAACGCGCGATGAAGGCGCGCGCCGCCGCCATGCCGCCGTCGAGATAGATCGCCGCGATCACCGCTTCGCAAACATCGCTGAGAATGGCCGCCCTGGCGCGGACGCTGTCGAAGCCGGTGCCGGCAAGTTTGATATAGTCGGTCAAACCGGCCGCTTCCGCCGCCCGGGCGCAGGCCTCGGCGCGCACCAGCGCATGAAACCGCACCGTCAATGCGCCTTCGCTCTCGCCGGCGTGGCGCGCATGCAGCGTCTCGGCGACCACCAGGCCCAGCACCCGGTCACCCAGAAATTCCAGCCTTTCGTTGGAAAGCGCCGGCGTGGCGCTGGCATGCGTAAGTGCGCGCTTCAAAAGCTCGCGATCGGAAAAGCGATAACCGAGTTTTTCTTCGAGGGAACCGAGATCGCGCAAAACACTCAGTGGATCGGCGTCAGAAGACGCGTATAGCGGATGGCGAAGGGCCATTTCCAGATTTCCCAGAAGCGCGCGCTGCCGTTGGTCGAGAAGAAGCGGAATTCCGCCTTGCCTTCGAGATTTTCCGCCGGAACGTAGCCCACCTCGGTCCGGCTGTCGGCGGAATTGTCGCGATTGTCGCCCATCATGAAATAATGGCCGGGCGGCACGACATAGACGTCGGTATTGTCGGCCGGGCCCTTCGGGATAGCGGTCGAGCGTCAGATAGCTTTTGCCGCCCGGCAGGGTCTCGCGATATTGCGGAACATGATGTTCCTGCGCCATCGACGGTCTCGACATAGTCGGCGACCCGCACCTTGGGAACCGGTTTGCCGTTCAGCCACAGAACGCCGTCCTTCATCTGGATGCGGTCGCCGGGAAGGCCGATCAGGCGCTTGATGAAGTCGGTGGAATTGTCCTGGGGAAATTTGAAGACGATGACGTCGCCGCGCTCAGGCGAGCGGGCGAGGAAACGGCCATGCAGCGCGTCGCCGAACGGCCAGCCGCCGAAGGGAAAGGTGTAGCGGCTATAGCCATAGGCGAATTTCTCCACGAACAGATAGTCGCCGATCAGGAGCGTGCCTTCCATCGAGGCGGAGGGAATGTTGAAAGGCTGGAACAGGAAGGTGCGGATCACGATGGCGATCAGGCCGGCATAGATGACGGTCTTGGCCAGTTCCGACCAGGATTCGCCCTGTTTGACTTGGGCCTGTTTCGCCGGGGCGGCCTGCTTGCTCTGGGTGGGGGTGTCGGCCATGAGTTCCGGTTGCTTGGGGGATCGCGGGACAGAAACGATCCCCCGCCCGCACTGTCAAGGATTTCCTTGTTAATTCTCGTTGAGCGTCGAGATGATGACGATGGCCTGGGCCAGCGGGAAATCGTCGGTAATGGACAGATCGATCTGCACGCGATGGCCCGGGGGCGTGAGGGCCTGAAGCCGGGCCAGCGCCCCGCCCGTCAGTTTCATTGTCGGGCTTGCCGGAGGGCAGATTGACCACCCCCATGTCGCGCCAGAAGACGCCCCGGCTGAGGCCGGTGCCGAGCGCCTTGGCGCAGGCCTCCTTGGCGGCGAACCGCTTGGCGTAGGAGGCCGCGCGGTTGGCGCGGCCTTCGGATTTGGCGCGCTCGATATCGGTGAAGATCCGCGCGATGAATCGTTCGCCATGTTTTTCAAGCGTCTTCTCGATGCGGCGGATATCGATCAGGTCGCTGCCGAGCCGAGGATCATGCCACCGCATGGTACTCCGCGCTTCATGCGCGGGCGTCATCCATCAGACGCCGCATTTTCTGGATCGAGTCGGTGAGGCCGGTAAAGATCGCCTCCCCGATCAGGAAATGACCGATGTTGAGCTCGCGGATTTGGGGGATGGCGGCGACCGGTCCCACATTTTCATAGGTAAGGCCATGGCCGGCATGGATTTCCAGGCCGAGATCGGCGCCGAATTCCGCCGCGTTGCGGATATGCTTCAGCAGCCTGTCGCGCTCGCCGCCCTCGGGCATTGGCGTAGGCCCCGGTGTGCAGTTCGACCACCGGCGCGCCCAGTTCGCGCGAAGCGTCGAGCTGCTTGCGGTCGGGCTCGACGAACATCGAGACGCGGATGCCCGCTGCACCCAGCGCGCTGACGATCGGCTTCAGCCGGGCGAAATGGCCGACCACGTCGATGCCGCCCTCGGTGGTGCGCTCTTCGCGCTTCTCCGGCACGATGCAGGCGGCATGCGGCCGCGCCTTGATCGCGATCGCCAGCATCTCCTCGGTCGCGGCCATTTCCAGATTGAGCGGAATTTCCAGATCGCGCGACAGCCGCGCGATGTCCTCGTCGGAGATATGGCGGCGATCCTCGCGCAGATGCGCGGTGATGCCGTCGGCGCCGGCCGCCTGCGCCATCAGCGCGGCGCGGATCGGATCCGGATTGTCGCCGCCGCGCGCGTTGCGCACGGTTGCGACATGATCGATATTGACGCCGAGCCGGAGGGATTTCACGCCGATTTTCCTGTCGCCTTCAAGCAAGTCCCCTGGAGCCGGGTTTTACGGCCGGAATGTTCCTCAGATGAGCCGGCAATTTATCCGCTGGCCATGCCTGGACCTTCCATTCCGCCAGCGCGATCAGCGGCACGCCGACTTTTGCCTTGCCGGCGGAGCGATCGATCAGACAACAGGCCGCGACCACTTTCGCGCCCATCGCCTTGATCGCGGCAATGCACTCGCGCGAGGAGACGCCGGTGGAGATGATATCCTCCACCATCAGGACCTTCTGGCCCCTTTTTAGCGTGAAATTGCGGCGGAGCTGGAACTTGCCGTCCACCCGTTCGACATACATGGCGGGAAGACCCAGCTGACGGCCCATCTCATAGCCCGGCACGATGCCGCCGACCGCGGGCGAGACAATCGCGGTAATCTCGTCCTTGACTTCTTTCCTCACTTTGGCGGCCAGCGCCTTGCACAGCTTGGCGGTGCGCTTGGCGTCCTGAAAGACCAATGCCTTTTGCAGGAACTTGTCGGAATGCAGTCCGCTCGACAGGATGAAGTGCCCCTCCAGCAACGCGCCGGACTTCTTGAATTCGTTCAGCACTTGATCGACGTTCACGAAATATGCCCCTCATGGCTGGAACTTGCCGAAGCGTCCGCCTCGCGCACGCGGTCCACCAATTCGACCGCGTTGTTCACCCGTAGCGCACCGACGATATTCTGCAAATGGGCAACGTCGCGAACTTCGATGTCCATGATGAATTCGAAGAAAAGCGGATTGCGTGCGATCACCTTCATGTTGAAAATGTTGCCGCCATTGGCGGCGATCACCGTCATCACCGCCGCCAGGCTGCCCGGCTCATTCTTGACCCGCACCGCGACGCGCGCCACGGATGGGCCGCTTTCCGCCGCGTTGCGGCCCCAGCTCACGTCCAGCCAGTCGTCCATGTTCTGCGCCTTGTCGAGCTCGGCGCAGTCGATGGTGTGGACCGTCACACCCTCGCCCGGCGTCATCAGGCCCACGATGCGATCGCCCGGCAACGGGTGGCAACAGGGCGCCAGATTATAGGCAATGCCTTCGGTCAAGCCGCGGATGGAGATGGGTTTGGTGGAGGCGTCGGAGGGACCACCCTGCCGGATGGGCGGCTTTTCGGCGCGCTTGAGTTCGGGAAACACCGCCGCCAAGACCTCATGTCCTCTCAGTGCGCCGCGCCCGACATCGGCGTAGACGTCCTCGGCCTTGGACAGCCTGAGCTTCTTGGCCACTTCGCCGATCGCCTTGTCGCTGAGTTGCGCGCCGTGCTCGGCGAAGGTCTTCTCCAGGATCTTGTGGCCCAACTTGACATGCTCGCCGCGCTGGGCGTGACGCAGATACCGGCGGATCTCGGCCCGCGCCCGGCCGGTGACGACGAATTGCTCCCACAAAGGCGACGGCGCCTGCTCCTTGGTGGAGATGATTTCCACCTGATCGCCATTGCGCAGAGGCGTGTGCAGCGGCACGTGCCCGCCATTCACTTTCGCGCCCACCGCCGTATGGCCCAGATCGGTATGCACCGCATAGGCGAAGTCGATCGGCGTGGCGCCGCGCGGCAGCGAAATCAGATTGCCCTTGGGCGTGAAGCAGAAGACCTGGTCGGCATACATGTTGAGGCGGGAATTCTCCAGCACCTCCTCGGCGCTGTCGCCGCGCTCCAGCAGATCGACCATGTCGCGCAGCCAGCCATAGGCCGCGCTCTCATCGCCCTTGACCGGCACATGCTCGCGGTAGCGCCAATGGGCGGCAACGCCGCGCTCGGCCACGTCGTGCATTTCCTGGGTGCGGATCTGGATTTCCACGCGCTGCTTTTCCGGTCCCATCACCGTGGTGTGGATGGAACGGTAGCCATTGGTCTTCGGCGTCGAAATGAAATCCTTGAAACGTTCCGGCACCATCTGCCAGCTGGTGTGGATGATGCCCAGCGCCCGGTAACAATCGGCAGTGTCGCGCACGATGACGCGGAAGCCGAAAATGTCCGAAAGCTGCTCGAAATTGAGCTTCTTGGTCTGGAGCTTGCGCCAGATCGAGAAGGGCCGCTTGCCCCGGCCATACACCCAGGCATCGAGATCGTGTTCGGCCAGCTTGCGTTTGATCTGGTCGGCGATGCGGCCCACCCGGTCGCCGCCCACCATGTCGAGGCGGGCGAAATGCGTGACGATGGAATTGCGCGCGTGCGGATCGAGTTCGGCGAAGGCCAGGTCTTCCAGTTCCTCGCGCATATTCTGCATGCCGATGCGCCCGGCCAGCGGCGCATAAATGTCCACCGTCTCCTGCGCGATGCGGCGTCGCTTCTCGGGCTTGTCGATGAAGCCCAAGGTGCGCATGTTGTGCAGCCGGTCCGCCAGCTTGACCAGCAGCACGCGGATATCGCTGGTGATCGCCAGCATCAATTTGCGGAAATTCTCCGCCTGCTTGGTGCGCTCGGAAAAAAGTTCGAGTTGGGACAGCTTGGTGACGCCGTCGACAAGGTTGGCGATTTCCTCGCCGAAATTCTTTTTTATGTCGTCATAGGTGACGAGCGTGTCCTCGATCGTGTCATGCAGGAGCGCGGTGACGATGGTGGGAACATCGAGCTTGAGTTCGGTGAGGATGGCGGCCACTTCCAGGGGATGGGCGAAGTACGGATCGCCCGAGGCACGGAACTGCTTGCCGTGGGCGGTCATGGCATAGACATAGGCCTTGTTCAGCAGGGCTTCGTCGGCTCCCGGATCATAGGCCGTCACCCGTTCCACCAGGTCCGCCTGTCGCATGAGCCGGCGGCGTCCGCGCGGCATTCCCGCTGCGGGGACAGCAGAAGCATTCGCGGTTCCCGGAGGAACCGCGGCGGGGACGGATGGGGCACTCATAGCGCTATTATATAGGAATTCCTTGGTGACGCGCGGCCTTTTGACCAATGCGTCCCTGCCAGCGCCAGGGTTTTTGAGACTTGGCTAGGAGCGTCGCGCGGAGCGTGCAAATGCACGTGAGCACGCGCGACGACGCCAAGGCTCAAAAAGACGGCGCGAGCTACTCTTCGTAGTCTGCCTCGGGCTCAGGCTGGGGCTCAGCCCGGCGCTGAGCCTCGGTCGTAAGCGCGCGCAGAAGCTCCTCTTCCGTGACCTGGCGATGCGAGGGATCCTCGCGGTCATCGGCCTCGGGGCGGGTTTCCTCCGGCTCGTCAACCTCGGCATGTTTCTGCAGGGAGCGGATATAGTCTTCCTTGATCTCTTCCGGTTTCAACGACTTGGCCGCGATCTCGCGCAGCGCCACAACCGGGTTTTTGTCGCGATCCCGCTCCAGAAGCGGCTCCGCCCCGCCGGAGAGTTGGCGGGCGCGAAAACCTGCCGCCAGCACCAGATCGAACCGGTTTGGAATCTTGTCAACGCAATCTTCGACAGTCACGCGGGCCATGGAAGTCCTTTTTATTCAGCGAGTTACCGGACGATCTGAAAGCAAAATCTAAGGCCGGATAACGGGGATCTTGAGGGTGCCACATATAGAAAAACCCCGAGTTCGGCAAGAAAATAGAAGAGAGGCTAGTCCAGTGCCGCCAGCAAGGCCTCAACCGTCTCGCCGCTAACAGGATGCCGCCAGCCGGGTGCGATCTCCGCCAGTGGTTCCAGCACGAAGCGCCGCCCCGCCATTCTGGGATGGGGCAGGTCCACCGCCCCACCCTCTACCCGGCCCTGATAGTCGATCAGGTCAAGATCCAGGCTGCGAGGGCCGTTGGCAACGGAACGCTTGCGGCCGAAGGCAGTTTCCACTTCGTGCAAAAGTCCCAGCAGAGCAAAGGGTTGGAGTTTTGTTCCAATCCTGGCCACGGCATTCGTGAAAGGCGGGTCGGCGGGATCGGGCCAAGCTTCGGTCTGATGAAAGGTGGAGACGTCCAGGATCCGCACGCCGCGCTCTTGGAGCGCTGCCAGGGCGGCTTTCAGGGTGGCCCGCGGCGGACCCGATAGTGGACGGAATATTGGCGCCTAGCGCGATGAAGATATTGGGCAATTCGCCCTGCGATCCTTCGGGGTCCGGTTTTTTGGAGGTCATAATGCTTTTTTATCCGTCCGAAAAACTCGCTTTGTTCATCGACGGCGCCAATCTTTATGGCGCGGCCAAAGGGCTGCAGTTCGACATCGATTACAAGCGCCTGCTGGAACTGTTCGCGCGCAAGGGCACTTTGGTCCGTGCCTTTTATTATACCGCGGTGGCGGAGGACCAGGAATTCTCCCCGCTGCGGCCGCTGGTGGACTGGCTGGACTACAATGGTTTTTCGGTGGTGACCAAGCCGCTCAAGGAGTTCACCGACACCCAGGGCCGCCGCCGGGTCAAAGGCAACATGGATATCGAACTCGCCATCGACGTGATGGAAATGTCGGCCTGGGTGGACCATGTGGTGATCTTTTCCGGCGATGGGGACTTTCGCCGCCTGGTCGAAGCGGTGCAGCGGCGCGGGCGCCGCGTCTCGGTGGTCTCCACCATCCGCACCCAACCGCCGATGGTGGCCGACGAGTTGCGCCGTCAGGCCGACAATTTCATCGAGCTGGACGATCTCAAGAGCCAGATCGCCCGCGAGGGCGGCAAGACGCCCCAATTTGCGCCGGCCGTCTGAATCCGGTTATGCCGCGTGCGTGAAAACGCCCGAACAGCCTGCGCATGATTGTCCGCTCTGCCCGCGATTGGCCGCTTTCCGGGCGGACAACCGCGCCCGATACCCCGATTGGTTCAACGCGCCGGTTCCCAGCTTCGGGCCGCTCACCGCGCGTCTGCTGATCGCGGGCCTGGCGCCGGGATTGCAAGGGGCGAACCGAACCGGGCGGCCCTTCACCGGCGATTGGGCGGGCGATCTGCTCTACGCCACCTTGCTCAAGCACGGGCTGGCGCGCGGCACCTATGACGAACGCCCCGACGACACGCTGGAACTGGTGGATTGCCGCATCGCCAATTCGGTGCGCTGCGTGCCGCCGCAAAACAAACCCGAGCCTTCGGAAATCAAGACCTGCCGCCGGTTCCTGAAGTCGGAACTGGAAACTTTGCCCAATGTGAAAGTCATCCTGGCGCTGGGAAAGATCGCCCATGATTCGGTCTGCGACACGCTCGGCGCGCGCAAGGCCCTGCATCCCTTCAGGCACGGGATGGCTTACGAGAAGCTCGGAAGATTCACCTTGATCTCGAGCTATCACTGCTCGCGCTACAACACCAATACCGGAGTCCTCACCACGAAGATGTTCGAGACTGTGGTGGCCAAGGCCAAAGCGTTAGCCGCGATTTCGTAGCAGCCGTGCCTTGTCGCGCTGCCAGTCGCGCTGTTTTTCGCTTTCGCGCTTGTCGTGCAGCTTCTTGCCCTTGGCGATGCCCAGTTCCAGCTTGGCGATGCCCTTGGGGTTGAAATACATCTTGAGCGGGATCAGCGTCATGCCCTCGCGCTGGGCGGCGACGGACAGTTTGGCGATCTCGGACTTGCGCACCAGAAGCTTGCGGGTGCGCTTGGGCTCGTGGTTGAAGCGGCTGGCCTGGGTGTATTCCGGGATATAGGCGTTGACGAGGAAGATCTCGCCATCCTTGGCCTGGGCATAGCTTTCGCCGATGGTCGCCTTGCCGGTGCGCAGGCTTTTCACTTCCGAGCCGGTCAGCACGATTCCGGCTTCCAGCACCGAATCGATCGCATAGGCGTGGCGCGCCTTGCGATTGTCCGCGATCATTTTGAAGCCGTCGTCTTTTTTCTTGGCCATCACGCGATCAGGCCGCAGCCCTTCATGGCATTCTTGACCTGCGCCCGGCCGAGGTCGGTCAATTCCACCAGCGGCAGCCGTACCTCCGGCGTGCAATGGCCCAGGAGCGAAGCGCCGTATTTGACCGGCGCGGGACTGGGCTCGCAGAACATGGCGTCATGCAGCGGCATCAACCGGTCGTGCAGCTCGCGGGCGCGGTCGTAATTGCCGCGCAGGCAGGCATCCTGGAATTCGGCGCAAAGTTTCGGCGCCACATTCGCGGTCACCGAGATGCAGCCATGTCCGCCATGCGCCATGTAGCCGAGCGCGGTACCGTCCTCGCCCGAGAGCTGAGCCGCCAGCCCTTGCGGCAGGCATTCCGTTCCCGCGTCGGTCGCATCAGATTGGCGGTGGCATCCTTGACGCCGATGACGGCGGGAATCTCCGACAGTCGCGCCATAGTCTCGACACTGATCTCCACGATGGCGCGGCCTGGGATGTTGTAGAGCAGGATCGGGATGTCCACGGCCTCGGCCATGGCCTTGAAATGGCGGTACTGCCCTTCCTGCGACGGCTTGTTGTAATAGCCGGTGACGGAGAGCACAGCGTCCGCTCCCACCTCCTTGGCATGGCGGTGCAGCGAAATGGCTTCGTCCGTGGAATTGGAGCCGGCGCCTGCAATCACCGGCACCCGCCCCGCCGCTTCCTCGACGCAGATCTGTATCACCCGCACATGCTCCTCATGGCTGAGGGTGGGTGATTCTCCGGTGGTGCCGCAGGGCACCAGTCCCTGGCTGCCCTGCTCGATCTGCCAGGAGACGAGTTTGCGGAAAGCCGATTCGTCCACCTTGCCGTTCTTCATCGGCGTGATCAGGGCGGGGATGGAGCCTTTGATGCGTTCGCGGATGCTGGTCATGCGCTTGAGTTCCACTAGGTTGGCCGTCTCAATTCGGCCTGCTTTCCATTATGGCCTTGGATGGCAGCATCCGTCTAAGCTGAAGTTACAGATTTAACAAGCGCGTCGGCCATGGCTTTGAAGCATATCGGCATCGTCCTTGTCGTTCTCCTCGTCGGCGGCCTGGCAGCGGCCGGGCGCATCCAGGGGCCTGCCTCGCGGGCGGCGATGACGCCGCCCGAACGCGATGCGGGCGTGGCGATGGCCCGGACCGGCAACATCCATATCCTCTCGGCGGCCGATCACGATATTTTCACCCGCGCTTTCGCGGCAGCGGCCCGGTCCGACTGGGTGGACGCGATCGCCCTTGGCGATCAAGGCCAGGACACGGTGGCGCGCCAGCTGCTGCAATGGCGTTATGCGCTGGATGAAAACAGCGGCGCCAGATTCGCAGATGTCGACGCGGCGCTGAAGATGGCGGCGAACTGGCCCCTGCGCAATACGCTCTATGCCCGCGCCGAGGCCGATATTACGCCGGAGATGACGCCGGCCCAGATCATCCAATGGTTCGGGCAGCGCGCGCCCGTTTCCGCCATTGGCCAAGTCCGGCTGGGCGAGGCGCTGGCAACCGGCGGCGACACCGCGCGCGGCGGCGCGCTGATCCGTCAAGGCTGGAGCAATGGCAGTTTCGACGAGGCGACGGAAGCCGGAATCGTGCAGCGGGACGCGGCCTATCTGACCCCGGAATCCGACAAGGCGCGGCTGGACGCGCTGTTGTGGCGCAACGAAATAACAGCGGCACGGCGGCAGATGGCGCGGGTGGACGCCAAGACCGCGGCGCTGGCGCAGGCGCGCATCGCGCTCTCGGCGGGTCTCGCCCATGCCAGGGCGGCACTGGCGAAAGTTTCGGGTTCTACCGACCCCACCCTGCTCTATGACTGGGCCCGGGCCCTGCGCGCCGATGGCAAGGATGCGCAAGCCCACGCCATGCTGCTGCGCGTGGAGCCGACCGCCTTGGCCCGCGACCATACCCAACGCTGGTGGAACGAAGTAACGGTGCAGGCGCGCGATGCGCTGGCCGCCGGAAACCCGCGCCTGGCCCTGGAACTCGTGGACCACGCCCAACTTCCGCTGGGTGACCAATATCCCGAGCAGCAGTTCCTGGCCGGGTTCATCTCGCTGCGCCTGCTGAAAGAACGCGATGCGCGCCCTTACCTATTTCCAGCATCTGGGCGCCAGCGTTTCACGGCCGATCAGCAAGTCGCGCGCCGAATACTGGCAAGGCCGCGCCCACGAAGCGCTGGGCGACACGGCAAGCGCCTACAGCCATTATCGTCTTGCCGCCGCCTACCCCGACACATTTTATGGCCAACTCGCACTCGCGCGCACCGAAAATGCGCCGGTCCTGCGTCTGAACGACACCCTCGTCCCGGCCGTCCCCAAGAGCGAGATCGAACGCGACGTGCTGATGCCTCAAATCAAGGTGCTGGCCGAGCTGGGCCAGGAAGACGATCTTCGTTTCTTCGCCGAACGCGAAGCGGAGACTTACCGCGCGCCATCGCACCTCAAGGAATTCCTGCAATCCTTGAGCGATTGGGGCTACCCGGAAATCGCGGTCCGGCTGGCCAAGGGGGCGGGCTATGCGGGCTCGCCGATGCTCGGCTTTGCCTATCCGACCTTGAATCTTCCCGCCTATCCCGCCTCCGGACCCGCGCCTCAGCCCGCGCTGGTGCACGCCCTGATCCGGCAGGAAACGGAATTCGATCCTCAGGCGGTATCGGTTGCGGGCGCACGCGGCTTGATGCAGGTGATGCTGTCGGCAGCCAAGACTTCGGCGCGGGAGGGCGGCCTGCCTTATCGACCCGGCGACCTGCTGACCGACACCAACTACAATATCCAACTCGGCATGATCGAGTTCGCCCGTCACTATGACAGCTGGAACAATTCCCTGGTTCTGGCGACGGCGGCCTATAATGCGGGGCCCGGCAATGTGCGCAAATGGGTCGCAGCCAATGGCGATCCCAGCCGGGGCGGCGTGGATGCGGTCGACTGGATCGAGTTGATCCCGTTCGGCGAGACCCGCAATTATGTGGAACGGGTGCTGGAAAATATGGAGATTTACAAGAACCGCCTGACAGGCCGGGACCAGCCGCTGACGATCATGGCGGATCTTTACGCGCCGGCCGCGCCCCCACGCCTGCCGGTGCTGGATGCGCCGGTCACAATGCCCGCGCGCGCGAAGACCAACTGACCCTCAGCGGAAGATATTAAGCCATTCGCGCGCCAGTTTCTGCGCCTGCGCGATCTGTCCCGCATTCATCTCGCCCGCGATCTGGTTGCGCCAGCTCTTGGCAACATCGCTGCCGCGCATGGCCGCGAGATTGAACCATTTGTGGGCGGCGACATAATCCTGGGCCACGCCCTGGCCGGTCGAATAGGCCAAACCCAAATTGTAAAGCGCCTCGGCGCGCCCGGTTCGGGCATCGCGCTCATATTGCGCCAAAAGAATCCACATCGATGCACGCCACGACATTCCTCCCCATGCCCATGCGAAGCCGATTTCGGTTTCGCGTGGGAGCATGGTGAAGCCGGAGAAACTAAGACGCGGTAAATATGGATTAGCCTTACGGTTTACGCGGCATTAGGGATGGAAAAGGCTTTATTAAAGCCCTGCGTCCGGGACGTCGCCGCTGCCCTCGCGGGCGTTCGGCCGGCAAGAGTTCCATAGGAGCTTTGCTGCTCGGCTTCACGGGGAAGAAAGTCCGTGCCCGTGTCATCTAGCTCTTTGGCCGAACAGGATTTTCTTCTGTTCGTCGGTCATGGGCTTGCGCAGTTCCGCGCCCAGCGCGTGCCCGCGCTTGACCGCCGGCCGGGCACCCATGCGCTCGTGCCAGGCCTTGAGTGCCGGGAATTCGTCCAGCGGCTGGAAATTGATCGCGGCGACAACCCAGCCCCAGCAGGCGATATCGGCGATGGAATAGGCGCCGGCCAGGTATTTGCGGTTCGCAAGGCGCTTGTTCATCACGCCGAAGAGGCGATGAACCTCATCGGTATAGCGTTTCTTGGCATAGGCCAGATCTTCCTGGGAATAGCTGAGGAAATGAAACGCCTGCCCCGCCATCGGGCCCAACCCGCCCACCTGCCAGAACAGCCACTCCTCGACCTGGACGCGGCCGCGTTCGTCCGCAGGATAGAGTTTGCCGCTTTTGCGTCCCAGATATTGCAGGATCGCGCCGGACTCGAAGACGGAAATGGGCCTGCCTCCCGGTCCCTCCGGATCGACGATCGCAGGCATCCGGTTGTTGGGCGAAATCTTCAAAAAGGCGGGATCAAACTGCTCGCCCTTCCCGATATTCACCGGCTTCATCACATAGGGAAGCTTCATCTCTTCCAGGGCGATGGAGATCTTCCAGCCATTGGGCGTCGGCCAATAGTAAAGCTCGATGGGCTTTGCCGTTTTCCCGGCGGATTTCTTCCGGGCGGGCTTTTTGACGGTCTTCTTTCTTGCGCGGGCCATGACAAACTCCGATAGCGTTTCGGAGCCATCGTGTCATTTTTCGCCACGCGACTCTAGCGCGGGACCGCTCCCGAAATTGCGCCGGGAGCGCTGCCTTCGATTGTAAACTTCATAATCCGGCGGTGACCGAATACGGCTCGTGGGTTTGCGATGGCCGGCGCGATACCCCTAAACGGGCTTGGCCGCGGCACCCGAACAGCGCCATTAGCGCCTGGAAGCCGCGGCCATAACCTTTGCCAGCGGAACGTCCTCAAAGGGACGGAACCGTGAGCGTTAAATTGACCTTAGGTCAATTCAACCTATTTCTTCTTCTTCTTCTTCGCGGCTTTCTTCTTGGTGGCCTTCTTGGCCTTCTTCTTCGCAGCCATGATCAACTCCTCTATGTTCGTTCGGGTCTGAGGCGACTCATGTCACCCCCCAAAACGCGAACAATATGAAAGACTTGCATTTAAAAATGCAACTCCACCTTGGCTTTTGCGAAAGCCCGATTTTTGCGAAATGCAGAAAAACCCTATTTTTATTGGGTTATATGCGTACATTCCGTACACGGAGTATTTTTCGAGCGTTTCGGCAGGCGATTTGCCGCGTTTGCGCATTTTTGTACGAATCACCCCTCGTCGGGCAAATTGAGTCGCAGCTTGAGCGCGGCGTTGACCGCCGCCGGATTGGCCTTGCCGCCCGTCTGCTTCATCACCTGACCGACGAACCAGGCGGCGAGTTTGGGTTTGGCTTTCACCTCTTCCACTTTTTCCGGATTGGCGGCGATCACCGCTTCGATGGCGGCATCGATCGCGCCGGTGTCGGTGACCTGACGCAAGCCGCGCGCTTCGACGACGGCGCGCGGATCGCCGCCCTCGCTCCAGACGATATCGAGCAGATCCTTGGCGATCTTGCCGGAGATGGTCTTGTCCGAAATCATCGCCACGATGGCATTGTTGGCGGCGGCGCTGACCGGCGCCTGCGCGATGGATAGCCCATCGCGATTGAGACGACCCAATATCTCGTTGTTCAGCCAGTTGGCTGCCGCCTTGGCGTCCACGCCCTTGGCCAGTTCTTCGTAATAATCTGCAAGATCGCGTTCCGCCACCAGCACCGAGGCGTCATAGGCGGAAAGTCCCAGCCCCATGAAGCGCGCCTTCTTCTCGTCCGGCAGTTCCGGCAGCGATTTTTCGATCTCCGCCACCCAGGCCGCATCCAATTCCAGCGGCAGGAGGTCGGGATCGGGGAAATAGCGATAATCATGCGCCTCTTCCTTGGAGCGCATGGAGCGGGTTTCGCCCTGGCGGCTGTCGATAGAGCCGGGTTTCCTGCTTGATCGTGCCGCCGCCCTCGATGATCTCGATCTGGCGGCGTGCCTCATATTCCACCGCCTGGGCGATGAAGCGCATGGAATTGACGTTCTTGATCTCGCAGCGCGTGCCGAGAGGCCCGCCGGGCTTGCGGACCGAGACATTGACGTCGGCCCGCATCGAGCCTTCGTCCATGTTGCCGTCGCAGGTGCCCAGATAGCGGACAATGGCGCGCAATTTCCGCAAGAATGCCGCCGCCTCGTCGGACGAGCGCATGTCCGGCTTGGTGACGATCTCCATCAGGGCGATGCCGGAACGGTTGAGATCGACATAGGAATTGTCGGGATGCTGGTCGTGCAGGCTTTTGCCCGCATCCTGCTCCAGATGCAGCCGTTCGATCCCGACCAGGCGGCTTTCGCCGTCCTTGAGGTCGATGATGACCTCGCCCTCGCCCACGATCGGGTTCTTGTACTGGCTGATCTGATAGCCCTGCGGCAGGTCGGGGTAGAAGTAGTTCTTGCGGTCGAAGACGCTGGACAAGATTGATCTTCGCCTTCAGCCCCAGCCCGGTGCGGACCGCCTGCTCGACGCATTTCTCGTTGATCACCGGCAGCATGCCGGGCATCGCCGGCATCGACGAAGGAGACCTGGCTATTGGGCTCGGCGCCGAATTCCGTCGAAGCGCCGGAAAACAGCTTGGATTTGGACAGGACCTGGGCATGGACCTCCATGCCGATCACGATCTCCCAGTCGCCGGTCTGGCCCTTGATCAATTTCGGCTGGGGCGCGCTCATGCCGCCCTCCACCAGTTGGCGGGTTTGTGCCGGAATTCGGCCGCCTGCTCGATCGCGAGGCCGGCGCGCAGCACCGTGCCTTCGTCGAAGGCCTTGCCGATCAGCTGCAGCCCCAGTGGCAGGCCGTTTTCGGTGAGACCGGCCGGCACCGAAAGGCCCGGCAAGCCGGCCAGGTTCACCGTCACCGTGAACACGTCGTTCAGATACATGGAAACGGGATCGGAGGTCTTTTCGCCGACGCCGAAGGCAGGGCCCGGCGTGGCGGGGGTCAGGAGCACGTCGCAGCTTCTCGAACGCCTTGTTCGAAATCGCGCTTGATCAGGGTGCGCAGTTTCTGCGCGCGCGCGTAATAGGCATCGTAATAGCCCGCCGACAGCACATAAGTGCCGATCAGGATGCGGCGCTGCACTTCGGCGCCAAAGCCTTCGCCCCGGCTCTTCTCGTACAATTCGGTGATGTCGTGAATGCCGGCTGGCGCGGTGGCCGAACCGCACCCCGTCATAGCGGGCGAGGTTCGACGAAGCTTCGGCGGGCGCCACGATGTAATAGGTGGGCAATGCATATTTGGTGTGGGGCAGCGAGACCTCCACGATCTCCGCGCCCTGGGCCTTCAGCCAGGCGGCGCCCTTGTCCCACAAGGCGCCGATATCGGCCGGCACGCCGTCGATGCGGTACTCCTTCGGGATGCCGACCTTGAGGCCCTTGATGCCGCCTTCCAGCTGCTTCTCATAATCGGGAACCGCGACGTCCATGCTGGTGAAATCCTTCGGATCCACGCTCGCCATGCTGCCCAGCAGGATGGCCGCGTCCCGCACGGTCTTGGTCATGGGCCCGGCCTGGTCCAGCGACGAGGCGAACGCGACGATGCCGAAGCGCGAGCAGCGGCCGTAAGTCGGCTTGATGCCCGACGATGCCGGTCACCGCGGCAGGCTGGCGGATCGAGCCGCCGGTATCGGTACCGGTGGCGGCGAGACAGAGATCGCCAGCCACCGCCGCGGCCGAACCGCCGGACGAACCGCCCGGCACCAGATTGGCGTTGCTGTTCTTGCGCCCGCCAGGGATTGAACACCGGGCCCAAGGCGCTGGTCTCGTTGGACGAACCCATGGCGAATTCGTCCATGTTGGTCTTGCCCAGCAGGACCGCGCCGGCGTTCCACAAATTCTGGGTGACGGTGGATTCGTAGGGCGGAATGAAATTGCCCAGGATCCGGCTGCCCGCCGTGGTCTTCACGCCCTTGGTGCAGAAAAGATCCTTGATCGCCAGCGGCAGGCCTTCGAGGGCGCCGCCCTCGCCTTTCGCCAGCCGCGCATCGGAAGCCGCGGCCATCGCCAGCGCGCGGTCCGGCGTTTCGGTCACGAACGCATTGAGCTTTCGCGACTGTTCGACCGAACCGGACAAGCGCGGAGGTCAGCTCCGTCGAAGATATCTTTCTGGCTTTCAGCGCGTCGCGCGCCTCGGCCAGGGTCATGGGAACCGGATCGCTCATGCGGGCACGCTGACGGATAAGGGTTTTTCAAAAAACGCGGTATGCGGCGATGCGGGATAATCGAGCACCGGTCCCGACGACCGGAAACCGTGGCGCTCATAGACCCGCAGGGCGGCGAAGAAATTGGTGCCGGTTTCCAGCACCAGGGATTTCAGCCCTTCGCGCCGCGCCAAAGCCTCGATCTCGGCCAGGATGCGGCCGCCGATGCCGCGGCCCTGGCAATCCGGCATGGTGTACATGCGCTTGACCTCGCCGATGCCGCCGGCATGGCGGCGCAGCGCGCCCATCGCCACGGCCTTGCCCCCGCGGCCGGAGGCCGCCGATAACGAAGTCGCGCGCCACGAACACCGTCATCTCCGGTCCCGCCATCTGCTCGACCGTCAGGTGATGCGTGAATTCGCGCGGCGTGAGCTCAAGCGCGGTCTCGTTCAGGGCGGCGACCAGGCGGCGGACATCGTCGGACAACGGCGTTTCGATGGCGATGGTGACGCTCATTCCACCACCTTGGGCACCACGAAGAATGTGTCTTCCCGCTCCGGCGCGTTCTGCATCAGCGCCTCGGCGACGCCGCCGTCGGTGACCTCGTCCTTGCGCCATTTGAGCTTCTGGGCGACCACGGAGGTCATCGGGGGCACGCCCTCGACATTCACCTCGTTCAGCATCTCCACCCACTGGAAGATGCCGTTCAACTCGCCGGCCATGGGCTCGAGGCGCGTTTCCGGCACGGCCAGCCGGGCCAGCTTGGCGATGCGTCGCACGGTGTCCTTGTCGACGGACATTTGGGCGTCCCGATCTGTTAGAAAAGCGCCGGACTTGCTAGCAATCACGGGCCGGACTGGCAAGCAGCGACGACGCAAGCCCAAGCCGCGGGAAAAGAAGGTCGGAAATTCAATGGCGGTGACGGAACTGGACCGCCTCAACTTAACCCCAAACGCGCGGCTGCTGGGCCTGGATCTGGGCGAAAAAACCATCGGGCTGGCTCTTTCGGACCGGCTTCTGACGGTAGCGACCCCGATGGAAACCCTCAAAAGAGGCAAATTCTCCGCCGATGCCGCCCGGCTGGACATTATAATAGGTGAGCAGGGCGTGGGCGGGCTGATCGTGGGCCTGCCCCTCAACATGGACGGCTCGGACGGACCCTCCGGCCCAGTCGGCCCGCGCCTTCGGCCGCAACTGGGTAAATCACAGCGATCTCCCCCTGGTCTTCTGGGACGAACGCCTTTCCACCATGGCGGTGACCCGCGCGCTCCTGGACGCCGACGCCTCGCGCAAGCGGCGGGGCGAAGTGGTGGACAAGATGGCGGCCGCTTACATCCTGCAGGGTGCGCTGGACCGGCTGCGCCATTTGAGAAATTCCGGCGCATGAAGGACGATTCCGCCCCCGCCCGGTTCGCCTGGCTGCCGCCGGGATTGCGGCCGCCGGCCGCAATGGTCTGGCGGCAGGAGCGCGTCTTCCTGCTGGTGGGCGCGGCCGCCCTGTTCGCCGGCTACGATCTCAACGTCTATGGCCTGGCGATCCCGCAGATCCAGCTGAGCTTCCATATTCCCGAAAATCAGGTGGCGCTGATCGTCGCCTATTTCCGGCTGGCGGCGCTGATCGCGCTTGCGATCTGTGCCTCCGCCGATCTGGTGGGACGGCGGCGGCTGCTGCTGATCACCATCCTGGGCCAGGCGATCGCCACCCTCGCCACCGCCTTCACCGACAATTCCGCGCAATTCGTCTGGGCCCAGTTTTGCACGCGCGTTTTCGGCTATGCCGAGGAGATGTTGTGCTTTGTCGTGATCGCCGAGGAAGTCGCGGCGGCGGCGCGCGGCTGGGCCAGCGGCGGCTTGAGCGCGATGTATTATACCGGCGCGGGCCTCGCCTCGCTGATATTCGCCGCCGTCAATCTCTTGCCGTTCGGCTGGCGCGCGATCTACGTGATCGGCGCCGTTCCCCTCTTCCTGGTCGCATATCTGCGCCGCCGGCTGCCGGAGACGAAACGCTTCGCGGCGCAGGAGGATCTGCACAAGGCACGCTCGAAACTGGCGGACAGCATGTCGCTGCTGCGCGATCTGGTGCGGCAATATCCCGGCCGCATCGCCATCATCCTGACCGCAGTCGCGGCTTTCGGCTTTGGCGTCTCCTCGGCCAGCGTGCTGTCGGCCAAATATCTCCAGACGGTCCAGGGCTACACGCCCGGCCAGATCACCCTGCTGTTCATCCCGGGAGGCCTGATCGGCCTGGTGCTGACCATCCTGACCGGCCGGCTCAGCGACCGCATCGGCCGCAGGCCGGTGACCTTGGCCATCGTGGCCTTCGCGGGCCTCGCCTTCGCGCTGTTCTATGCCGGCGTGCCCGGCTTTCTGTTGCCGCCCCTATGGGTCGTTGTCCTTCTTCGGATTCTTCGCCGGCGACGCGCTGCTGGCGGGCTTCGCGATGGAGATCGTGCCCACCCGCTATCGCGCCACGGTATCGGGCCTGCGCTATCTGGTGGAGATTCTGGCGGGCGCGGCGGCGCTGGCCTTGGAGGGGCGGTTATACGATCATTTTCAGAGCCACGGACCGGCGATCCAGGCGCTATTGATCACCGTTCCCGTCACATTGGCCGCGATCCTGTTCCTGCCCGAGCCGGCGGGGAAGACGCTGGAAGAAATGGCTGCTTAACCGAGGCGGAAAAGGCGGCTTGCCGCCTTGCCCATCCGCCGCTATACACCGGGCTTTAATGACATCCGCGAGCCTTTCCCCGATCCTGAAGACAAGCCATCTGCTTGGGATCGAAGGCCTTTCCGTGCCCGAGGTCGTGGCGCTGCTCGACCTTGGCGAGAGCTATGTGGCGCAAAGCCGGGCGCCAAACAAAAAAGCCGCGGTGCTCAAGGGCCGCACCCTCATCAACCTCTTCTTCGAAGCCTCGACCCGCACCCAGTCCAGTTTCGAGCTGGCGGGCAAGCGGCTGGGCGCCGATGTCCTCAACATGTCGGTCAAGACGTCGTCGGTGTCCAAGGGCGAGACCCTGATCGACACCGCCTCGACCCTGAACGCCATGCGCCCCGACATTCTGGTGGTGCGGCATCAGGATTCCGGCGCCGCCGAGCTTCTGTCGCGCAAGCTGGAT
This sequence comes from uncultured Alphaproteobacteria bacterium, assembly GCA_963769055.1. Taxonomy (GTDB): domain Bacteria; phylum Pseudomonadota; class Alphaproteobacteria; order Micropepsales; family Micropepsaceae; genus Rhizomicrobium. The sequence goes on along the minus strand of CAVYKF010000011.1, from coordinate 216,519 downwards.
TGCAGCGTGGTCAATGCCGGCGACGGCGCGCATGAACATCCCACCCAGGCGCTTGCTGGACGCGCTCACCATCCGCCGGAGATTGGGCCGCATCGAAGGGCTGACGGTGGCGATCTGCGGCGACATCCTGCATTCCCGCGTGGCGCGCTCCAATATCCGTCTTCTGGCGATGCTGGGCGCGCGCGTGCGCCTGATCGCGCCGCGCACCTTGCTGCCGGCCGAAGCCGAGCGCTTCGGGGTGGAGATCTTCACCGACATGAAACAGGGCCTGGCCGGCGTCGACATCGTGATGATGCTGCGCCTGCAGCTGGAGCGCATGACCGGCGCCTTCGTGCCTTCGACGCGGGAATATTTCCGCTTCTACGGACTGGACCGCGAGAAGCTCGAGCTGTGCCAAGCCGGGGGCGCTGGTGATGCATCCGGGGCCGATGAACCGGGGCGTGGAGATCGCCTCCGACATCGCCGACGATCTGGAAGTCAGCCTGATCGCCGAGCAGGTCGAGATGGGCGTCGCCATCCGCATGGCGGTGCTGGACGCCTTGGCGAGAGGCATGACATGAGCGGCCCGAGCGGAAAAACCGGACGCCTCGCCTTCCGCAACGCCCGGCTGATCGATCCGGCTTCCGGCCTGGACGCCAAGGGCGGACTTCTGGTCGAGAATGGCCGGATCGCCGATGTCGGTCCGCGCCTGTTCAACGATGCCGAGCCGCGCGATCCCGAAATCATCGACTGCCGCGGCCTGGTGCTGGCGCCCGGCCTGATCGATTGCCGCGTCTTCACCGGCGAGCCGGGCAGCGAACATCGCGAGACCCTGGCGTCGGCCAGCGAGGCGGCGGCGGCGGGCGGCGTCACCACCATCGTCACCATGCCCAATACCGATCCGGTGATCGACGAGCCGTCGCTGGTGGATTTCATTCGCCGCCGCGCCCAGGCCACCGCGAAAGTGCGGGTCGCGCCGATGGCGGCGTTAACCCGCGGCCTGGCGGGCGAGATCATGACCGAGATCGGTCTTCTGAAGGAGGCCGGCGCGATCGCCTTTACCGACGGCGACCGCACGATCGCCAATGCGCGCGTCATGCGCCGCGCCTTGTCCTATGCCGCCACCTTCGATGCGCTGGTGGTCGGCCATGCCGAAGACCCCGAACTGGTCGAAGGCGCCGCCATCACCGAAAGCGAATTCGCGACGCGATTGGGCCTGCCCGCCGCGCCCGCGCTGGCCGAGGCGATCATCGTGGAGCGCGACCTCCGCCTGGTCGAGATGACGGGCGCGCGCTACCATTTCGGTCAGATTTCCACCCGCGCCGCGCTGGATGCCATTGTCGACGCCAAGCGCAGCGGCCTGCCGATAACCTGCGGCGTCTCGGCCCATCATCTGGTGCTCAACGAGCTGGATGTGGGCTCCTACTACACCTTCCTCAAAGTGAAGCCGCCGCTGCGCTCGGAAGCCGACCGCGCCGCGATGGTGGATGGCGTCGCCACCGGCACCATCGATGTGATCGTCTCCAGCCACGAGCCGCAGGGCGCCGACACCAAGCGCCAGACCTTCGCGCACGGCCGCCTTCGGCGCGGTGGGATTGGAAACGCTGCTGCCGGTGTCGCTCGGCCTTTATCATGACGGCCACGCCGGCCTGGCGCATATGCTGGCAGGCGGTGACCGCGACCCCGGCACGGCTTTTGGGTCTGGCCGCCGGCACGCTGGCGAAGGGCGCGCCCGCCGACCTGGTGCTGCTGGACCCTGATGAACCCTTTGTCCTGGATCGAGCGCAAGCTTCATTCGCGCGCGCGCAATACCGCCTTCGAGGGCCGCAAATTCCAGGGCCGCGCCCAGATGACCTTCGTCGCCGGCGAATGTGTCTTTTCGCGCGCCTCTGCGAGCGGGCTTGCCGGCCGATAGATTTGCCGGCGAAAGTTTCCTATCGTGGCGGCGATGATCGGCCCCGTTCCCCCTTCCTTTGTGCTTGAAGCGCTGGTCTTGGGCTATCTTCTGGGATCCATTCCGTTCGGCTTGTTCTTTGCCTTCGCGTCCGGCGCCGGCGATGTGCGCAAGATCGGCTCCGGCAATATCGGCGCCACCAACGTGCTGCGCACCGGCAAGAAATGGGCGGCGGCGGCGACCTTGCTGCTGCGACGGCCTCAAGGGCGCGGCGGCCGTCCTGATCGCACGGCAATTCCTGCCGCCGGGATGCGAGATTTTCGCGGCATTGGCCGCCATACTGGGGCACATCTTTCCGGTCTGGCTGAACTTCAAGGGCGGCAAGGGCGTGGCCACGTTCCTGGGCGTGACAGTTGCGCTCTATTGGCCGGTGGGCTTGCTGACGGCGGCCACCTGGCTTCTGGCGGCGCTCATCTGGCGCATCTCGTCGCTCTCCGCGCTGATCGCCATCGCGTTGTCACCGCTTTATTTCTTTCTTTTCGGACATGGCGATTACACGCCGCTCGCGCTTCTCCTGGCGGCGGTCATTATTTTCATGCATCGCGAAAATATCCGCCGGCTCCTGCGTGGCGAAGAACCGCGCATCGGGTCGAAAGGCGCCAAGACGCAATGAGCCGTATTCTGGATTCGACAGAAAGGCTTGCCTGGCTGCGGCTTGCCCGCACGGTTGCGATCGGTCCGGTTACCTTCGCACAGCTGCTGGCACGGTTCGGCCGCGCTTCGGCGGCGTTGGAGGAATTGCCCCGCCTGGCGCGGCGCGGCGGCGGCAAGAATTTTGTCCTGCCGCCGGAAAGCGATGCGGCGCGCGAGTTGGAGCAGTTGGAAAAACTGGGCGGCCGATTGATCGCCGCCTGCGAACCCGAATTTCCAACCGGACTTGCCGCGCTCGATCCGCCGCCGCCGCTGATATCCGCGATCGGACATATAAATCTGCTGCAAAAGGACATGATCGCGGTGGTGGGCGCCCGCAACGCTTCCGCGCTGGCGCGCAAATTCGCCTTTATGCTTTCGCGCGATCTGGGCGAAGCCGGGCTTGTCATCGCCTCGGGCCTGGCGCGCGGCATCGATTCCGCCGCGCACGAAGCCGGACTGGAGCATGGCACGGTTGCCGTGGTCGCCGGCGGCGTGGACGTTATATACCCGCCGGAGAATGAAGCCCTTTATCGCGCCATCGCCGAGCGCGGCGCCGTTATATCGGAAATGCGGTTTGGCGAGGCGCCCCAGGCCCGGCATTTTCCCGCGCCGCAATCGGTTGATTTCAGGCTTGTCCCGCGGCGTCGTCGTGGTGGAAGCGGCGGAGCGTTCCGGTTCCCTCATCACCGCCAATTACGCGCTTGAGCAGAATCGCGAAATTTTCGCCGTTCCCGGATCGCCGCTCGATCCGCGCGCCAGGGGCGCCAATCGCTTGATCCGCGAGGGCGCGACCCTGACCGAAAGCGCGGACGACATCCTGGCCGTGTTGCGCCCCATACTCGGCGGCGGATTTCGCGAGCCGGACAATGGCCTGCCCTATTCCCCCGGCGATGCCGGATCCCTGGAAGCCGAGGCGGACCGCATGCGTCCCCGGATCGAAGAAGCGCTTGGCGTGACGCCCGTCGAGATCGACGAACTCATCCGCCAGACCGGCGCTTCGCCGGCCGTCATTCTGACCGTAATCCTGGAGCTGGAGTTGGCCGGACGGTGCCGTCGCCATCCGGGAAACCGGGTCAGCTGGACCGATCTGCCGGCCAATTGACCGCCAGATCCGCTGGCCGATCGTGCCGAATCTCAAAAATTTCCGGGTGGCGGTCCCGAATTTCGCCTTTGGGCAGGTGAAGGACCAAGTAACCGGGTTTTTCCCGCATGTTCGGAGGTCGAAAAATACAACTTATAGTGTTAAAAACTGGTCGATAGCTGCCATTATTCAACCAACAGCTTCATCCCGGATGCCTGGCGGGCGTTGACAGGCTTGTCTCCCTTCCATCAGTGTCCCGCCGCATTCACCAAAAAAGGCCCTGTTCCGCGGTTCCCTGCCTTGTCGTCCGGCTCCGCGACCCCAGATAAGCCCCCCAAAGGTCCGAAAAGCAGCCGGTATGAACGTTCTCGTCGTCGAGTCCCCCGCCAAAGCCAAGACCATCAATAAGTATCTGGGCAGCGATTATAAGGTGCTAGCCAGCTTCGGGCATATCCGCGACCTGCCGTCCAAGGACGGTTCGGTAAAGCCGGACGACGACTTCGCGATGGTCTGGGACGTCGACGAGCGCGCCCAGTCCAAGGATCAAGGACATCGCCGACGCCGTCAAGGGCGCCGACAAGCTGATCCTCGCCACCGACCCGGACCGCGAAGGCGAGGCGATCTCCTGGCACGTGCTGGAGGTGCTCAAGCAGAGACAGGTGCTGGGCAAGATTCCGGTCGAGCGCGTGGTGTTCAACGCGGTGACCAAATCCGCCATCCTGGAGGCCATCGCCCATCCCCGCGACATCAACGAAGAGCTGGTGGACGCCTATCTGGCGCGCCGCGCCCTCGACTATCTGGTCGGCTTCACCCTGTCGCCGGTTCTGTGGCGCAAACTGCCGGGCGCGCGCTCGGCGGGGCGCGTGCAATCCGTGGCGCTGCGGCTGGTGGTCGAGCGCGAAGTCGAGATCGAGGCTTTCAAGGCCCAGGAATATTGGAGCATCGATGCCGATGTCTCCACCGCCAAGGGCGATTTTCCCGCCCGCCTGATCCAGCTCGACGGCAAGAAGCTGGAAAAGCTTTCGCTGGCGCAATGAAGCCGACGCCAAGCGGGCGGTCGGCGCCATCGAGGCGCAGAAATTCTCCATCGGCAGCGTCGAGGCCAAGCCGGTCAAGCGCAATCCTTCGCCGCCCTTCATCACCTCGACCTTGCAGCAAGAGGCCGCGCGCAAGCTGGGCTTTGCCGCCAAGCGCACCATGCAGGTCGCCCAGGGATTATATGAAGGCGCCGATATCGGCGGCGAGACGGTCGGCCTGATCACCTATATGCGTACCGACGGCATCACCATGGCGCCGGAAGCGACCGCCGAAGCGCGCGAAGTGATCGGCAAGAAATACGGCGCCCGCTATGTGCCGCAGGCGGCGCGGATTTACACCAGCAAAGCCAAGAATGCCCAGGAAGCCCACGAAGCGGTGCGCCCCACCAGCTTCGCGCGCACGCCCGAGGAGGTTTCGCGCTATCTCGATGCCGACGCGTCCCGGCTTTACGAGCTGATCTGGAAGCGCGCGGTCGCCAGCCAGATGGAATCCGCGGAGCAGGAGCGCACCACGGTCGACGTGATCTCCGCCGACAAGCAGATCACCCTCCGGGCCACCGGCACCGTCACCTTGTTCGACGGCTTCCTCACGCTTTACCTGGAAGGCGAAGACGACACCTCCGACGAGGAAGGCTCGAAGCTGCCGAAGGTCGTGGCCGGCGACGCCGGCAAGATCGAAAAGGTCACGCCGGCGCAACATTTCACCGAGCCGCCGCCGCGCTATTCCGAAGCCAGTCTGGTGCGCAAGCTGGAAGAACTCGGCATCGGCCGGCCCTCCACCTACGCCACCATTCTTTCCACCTTGCGCGATCGCGCCTATGTGCGCATGGACCGCAATCGCTTTTATCCGGAAGACAAGGGCCGGCTGGTCACCACCTTCCTCAACAGCTTCTTCCACCGCTACGTCGCATACGACTTCACCGCCGATCTGGAAGAGAAGCTGGACGAAGTCTCGGCCGGCGCGCTCGACTGGAAGCAATTGCTGCGGGATTTCTGGAAGGATTTCTCCGCCGCGGTGGGCGAGACCAAGGATCTCAAGATCAGCCAGGTGATCGACGAACTCGATCACGTGCTGGGGCCGCATATCTTCCCTCCCGGCGAAGACGGCGTCGATCCGCGCAAATGTCCCGCCTGCGCCGATGGCCGGCTGAACCTGAAACTCGGCCGCTTCGGCGCTTTTGTCGGCTGCTCCAACTATCCGGAATGCCGCTTCACCCGCCAGATCGGCGCCAAGCCGGGTCAAGGCGATGCCGCACCGCGCGAACTGGGCCTGTTCCCCGGCACGGACGAGCAGGTGACGCTGCGTTCCGGCCGCTTCGGACCCTATGTTCAGTTGGGCGAAGACAAGAAGCCCAAGCGCGCCGGCCTGCCCAAGGGCACCGATCCTTCCAGCGTGGATCTGGCGCTGGCGGTGAAATTGCTGTCGCTGCCGCGCGAAGTGGGCGCCCATCCCGAAGACGGAAAAATGATCACGGCCAATTTCGGCCGCTTCGGGCCCTATGTCGCCCATGACGGCAAATATGCGTCGCTGGAATCCCCGGACGATGTCTTCACGATCGGGCTCAATCATGCCGTCACCGTGCTGGCGGAAAAGAAAGCCAAGGGCGGCGGCCGGCGCGGACCGCAGGCCTTGAAGGAATTGGGCCAGGACGGCGACGGCAACACCATCAAGGTGCTGAAAGGCCGCTACGGTCCCTATGTCAGCGACGGCGACATCAATGCCACCATCCCGGACGGCAATGACCCGATGGAGGTGACGTTGGAGCAGGCGCTGGCGCTGATCGCGGAACGCGCCGCAAAGGGCGGCGGAAAGAAGAAGAAAAAGAAACCGGCGCCCAAGCCGAAAACGGAAGCAAAAACCGAAATCGCCGGCGAAGAAGCCGGTGGCCAAGAAATCTGCGGCAAAAAAGAAGATAGCGGCGAAGGCAAAGAAAAAGCCGGAACCCGTGGCGGGCGAATAATTGCCGCGCCGGGCCGCCAACGCGCCTCCTCTCGACAAGGCTCGCCTGCTTGCCCTGCTTGCCGAACATCCCGGCGCGACCAAGCGCGACCTGGCGCGCCTGACCGGCCTCAAAGGCTCGGATCGCATCTTGCTCAAGCGCCTGCTCAAGGAGCTTGAAGCGGAAGGCGCCATCGCCGGAAAAGCCAGACGCGGGCTGATCAAGGCGGGCGAGCTGCCGGAGATCGCCATACTGGAAATCACCGGCTTGGACGCGGACGGCGAGTTGCTGGCCGCACCAAGGGACTGGGAGTCGACCGGCGATACCGCCGATCATCCACGTCATGCCGCCGAAGGACGGGGCGGCGCTGGCGGCCGGCGCGCATGTGCTGGCGCGGCTGGAACGGCGCGGAGATGGCTACGAAGCCAAGATCGTGCGCCGGCTGGAAAGCGAAGCAGGTCCGGATCGCATCCTCGGCGTTTTGCGCGGCAGTGAGCTGGGCTTCCGCGTCTTGCCGGTGGATCGCAAGGCGCGCGGCGAATATGCCCTGGACAAGAGCGAGGCGGCCGGCGCGAAACATAACGAATTGGTGTTGTGCGAGCCGATCGGCCGCAAAGTCGCCGGCTTCCCCCGCGTGCGCGTGGTCGAGCGCATCGGCAGCATGGACAGCCCGCGCACCATCAGCCTGATCGCCATCCATGCCCACGGCATTCCGACGATCTTTCCACAGAGCGTGCTGGACCAGGCCAAGGCCGCGAAACCTGTCGATCCGCGGGAGCGCGCGGATCTGCGCGCCATTCCCCTCGTCACCATCGATCCGGAGGACGCCCGCGACCATGACGACGCGGTATGGGCCGGGCCGGACGACGATCCGGCGAACAAAGGCGGCCATGTCATTCTCGTGGCCATCGCCGACGTCGCCCATTATGTGACGCCGGGCTCGGCGCTGGACAGGGAAGCGCTGAAGCGGGGCAACAGCGCCTATTTCCCCGACCGCGTCGTGCCGATGTTGCCGGAGGAACTCTCCGCCGATCTCTGCTCCTTGAAGGAAGGCGTGGACCGTCCCTGCCTGGCGGTGCGCATGGTCTTCGACGCCCATGGCCACAAGCGCGGCCATGCCTTCATGCGCGGCGTGATGCGCTCGGCGGCGCGGCTCACCTATGCGCGCGCGCAGGCCGCTTTCGACGGCAAGCCCGACGCCGAAATGAATGCGACGGTGCGCAAAACCCTGGCCGATCTCTGGGCGGCCTACAAAAGCCTCGTCATCGCGCGGGAAAAACGCAGTCCCCTGGACCTCGATCTTCCCGAACGGCGCATCCAGCTGGGCGCCGACGGCCATGTCGCCAGCATCGCCTTTCGCGAAAGGCTGGAATCCATGCGCCTGATCGAGGAATGCATGGTGCTGGCCAATGTCGCCGCCGCCGAGGCGCTGGAAAAGGCCCGCACGCCCCTCATCTACCGAATCCACGACACGCCGTCGCGCGAGAAGCTTTACGCCTTCTCCGATTTCCTCCGTACCTTGAACATTAACTTCGCCAAGGGCCAGGTGATGCAGCCCGGAACCTTCAACCGCATCCTCGCCCAGGCCAAGGGCACGCCGCACGAGGCGGTGATGAACGACGTGGTGCTCAGGAGCCAGGCACAGGCCATCTATGATGCCGCCAATATCGGCCATTTCGGCCTGAATCTGGCGAAATATGCCCATTTCACCTCGCCGATCCGGCGCTATGCCGATCTGATCGTCCATCGCGCCCTGATCCGGGGCCTCAAGCTGGCGGGCGGTGACGGGCTCACCGACCAGGAGATCAAGCAATTGCCGGAAATCGCGCAAGCCATTTCCTTGACCGAACGCCGCGCCATGGCGGCGGAACGCGACTCCACCGACCGCTATGTCGCCGCCTTCATGCAGGATCGGGTCGGCACGATCTTCGAAGCCCGCATCACCGGCGTCACCAAGTTCGGGCTTTTCGTGCGTCTGGCGGAGTCGGGCGCCGAGGGCCTGCTGCCGGCCCGTTCGTTGGGAGCGGAATATTTCCGCTTCGACGAAAAGGCGCGCGCGATGCGGGGCGAGCGCACCGGGACCGTTTATGGTCTGGGCGACACCGTGACCGTCAAGCTGGTGGAGGCTGCGCCCATCACGGGGGGCTTGCGCTTTGAACTGGCCGAGGGCGGTTCAAAGTCTTCTCGGCCACGTCCCCCGGCAAAGCCGGGCAACGCCGCCCGGTCGCGGAATAAACACCGCTTCAAGCCGAAAAAGCGTTGAATTCCAGGAATTTGCCCCAGTCCGCTTGACAGAATGGGGCGCTTCCCCCAAAAACCGCCCCTCTCGACCTGCCTCTTCCGGAGTCCGCCATGGCCAAGCCCACCACTGCCAAAATTCGCCTCAACAGCGAAGGCAAGACCGGCTTTTTCTATGTCGCCAAGAAGAACACCCGCACCATGACGGAAAAATTCTCGATCAAGAAATATGATCCCGTCCTGCGCAAGCATGTTGAGTTCAAGGAAGGCAAGATCAAGTAAGCCTTCGGCTTACCGTCTCTTCGTTCAAGCCACCGCCAATGCATCGCGCACCGCTTTCGCGGCGGCGGCAACAGCCTCATGCGCCTGCGGCAGCACGGTTTGCAGGTAGATAAAGCAATGCACCATGTCGTCATAATCGGCGACGGTGACTTTTACGCCTGCACCGCGCAATTTCTCGGCATAGGCCAGTCCCTCATCGTGTAGCGGGTCGTATCCGCCCAGCATGACGTAGGCGGGCGGCAATCCGGCGAAATCCTTCGCTCGAAGTGGAGATATCTGAGGGGAAGCCCGGTCGGCACCCGGCGGCAGGAGCTGTTCATTGTTCCAATCGATGGTCTGCTTGTCCATGAAATAGCCCACCCCGAACTTTTCCATCGACGCGAAATGGCCGGCGAGATCCGTGGCCGGGAAAAGCAGCAGCTGGAAGGCAATCGCCGCGCCGCCGCTTTCCTTCATCACATGGGTGAGCGAGGCAGTCAGCAGGGCGCCCGCCGAATCTCCGCCAACCGCGATGCGCCCCGCATCCACGCCCAATGCCGAGGCATTCTCGAATATCCAGCGCAGCGCGACGGTGGCATCGGCCAGCGGCGCAGGCCATTTGTGTTCGGGAGCCCGGCGATAGTCCACCGAGATCACACGAAAGCCGCCTTCATGCGCGAACAAGCGGCAGAGCCCGTCATGCGTGTCGAGATCGCCAACCACGAAGCCGCCGCCGTGAAAATAGACCAGCGCCGGTAACGCCTCCCCGCCCGCGGCGACGGGCCCATAGGCGCGGGCGCTTATTTCACCATGCGCCGCCGGAATTTTGAAATTCGCGATCTTGCCGACCGGTACATCCTTGGGCCCGACCAACGCCATCATGCCGGCGAAGCTTCTGCGTGCGGCCCCGAGCGGCATGTCCCATGCCTTGGGCCGCGGGATTGCCGCTGCCTGATCGAGGAAGGCTTTTACCAGCGGATCGAGGGGCATGTTGTCCTGGGCTTGGTCCGGATGGGCATGCTACCGCATGGATGTTTTTTTTTCGCCCCCATCCGCGGCGCCGCGCGGGCAAGCCCACTGGCGCACACCTTCCCCTCCCCAAGCTTCGCCTTGCGGGAAGAAATTCCGCGCGGCCCGCAAAATCAATGAATGGTCAGCGGGCCGTCGGGATTGAGCCGATGGCTGGCGATATCGCCAAGCATAATCAGCATCAGGAACCAGATATAAGCGCGTTCGCCCTCGCCTTCCGCTTCCAGACAGACCACGGCGCGATAGGCATAATCGCAAGCATCGGCGCCATGCTCCTCGGCAAAATCCGAAGCCAGGCGCATGATCTCTGGCGTGGTGAGATGAGATTTTGGCCGCCGGCCAAGACCGGATTTGGATAAAGTCATGCAACCGCCCCCTAGGCTGACGCTGATTCGAACACACTATGTTTAGCGAATCATTAACCCGCGTCCATCCGTAACATCCTGAATTTCAAACATTATCCAGTTTGGCAAAGAATTACACTTTTCCATCGTGGTTTGTTATATTTCCCGCTGTTGCCGCCGTATTTTTGCGGCGGGCCAGGATTTTACAGCTATGCGCGGCAAAAGCGTCCTTCTCGTCATTGGCGGCGGCATCGCGGCCTATAAATCCCTGGAGCTGATCCGGCGGCTGGCAGAGCGTGGGGTAAAAACCCGCGCCATTCTGACCAGCGCCGGCGCCGAGTTCGTCGCCCCTCTGTCCGTCTCCGCGCTCTCGGGCGAGAAGGTCTATTCCGACCTTTTCAGCCTGACCGACGAAAGCGAGATGGGACATATCGAATTGTCCCGCGCCGCCGATCTGGTGGTGGTGGCGCCCGCCACCGCCGACCTTATGGGCAAGCTGGCTGCCGGTCTCGCCAACGATCTTGCCTCCACGGCGCTATTGGCGACAGACAAGCCAATTCTGATGGCGCCGGCGATGAATGTGCGCATGTGGCAAAGCCCCTCGGTGCGCCGCAGCGCCGAGACACTGGCGCGCGACGGGGTCCTGTTTGTCGGACCCAATGACGGCGAGATGGCGTGCGGCGAATTCGGTCCCGGACGCATGGCGGAGCCGCTCGAGATCACCGCGGCGATCGAAAGAGCGTTGACTGCGCGCAAGGGTTCGCTGGACGGCTTCAAGGCGCTGGTCACGGCGGGGCCCACCCATGAGCCGCTCGATCCGGTGCGATTTCTTGCCAACCGTTCGTCCGGCAAGCAGGGTTATGCCATCGCGGATGCGCTGGCCGATGCGGGCGCCGATACGGTTCTGATTTCCGGACCGGTGGATATCGCGGCGCCGTCCCATGTGAAGCTGTTGAAAGTGACCACGGCGCGCGAAATGCTGGCGGCCTGCGAGGCCGAATTGCCCGCCGACATTGCGATCATGAGCGCGGCGGTTGCCGATTGGCGCCCTGACATTGCCGCCAACAGCAAGATCAAGAAAAATGCGCAGCACAGTGCCCCCGCCATCCGGTTGGTCGAAAATCCCGACATCCTGGCCACACTGGCGCGCCACGCAAATCGTCCGCGCCTGGTCGTCGGCTTTGCGGCCGAGACCGACGAGGTATTGGCTCATGCCGCGGCCAAGCGAACGAAAAAGGGCGCCGACTGGATCGTTGCCAACGATGTTTCCGGCAATGTGATGGGCGGCGACCGCAACCAGGTCCATCTCATCACCGCCTCGGCGCAGGAAAGCTGGCCGGAAATGTCCAAAGCCGATGTCGCGCGGCGGCTGGTCCAAAACATCGCCCGAAATTTCCAGGACGGCGTCTCATGAAAGTCGGATTGAAACGTCTTGCCAACGGCCACGATCTGGCGCTGCCGCATTACGCCACCGCCGGGGCCGCGGGCCTGGATCTGCTGGCCGCCATCGAAGGCGAAATCGAGCTTCGGCCCGGCCAGCGCGCGGCCATTCCCTGCGGCATCGCCATCGAGTTGCCCCCGGGTGTCGAAGCCCAGGTGCGTCCCCGCTCCGGCCTGGCGCTCAATCACGGCGTCACGGTGCTGAACGCGCCGGGCACCATCGACAGCGACTATCGCGGCGAGATCAAGGCCATCCTCATCAATCACGGCGACACGCCGTTCAAGATCGCGCGCGGCGCCAAGATCGCGCAGATGGTGATCGCCCGCCATGAACAGGCCCAGATCGTCGAAAGCGAAAATCTTTCGGACAGCGCACGCGGCGCCGGCGGCTTCGGCTCGACCGGCATGACGGTGAAAACGTCATGATGCTGCGCTTGTCCCGAAAGACCCTGCTGGCGCTGGAAGCGGTGATCGACATCGCCTTCAATGCCAGGCCCGAACCCGTGCAGGCCAAGGAAATCACCGCCCGCCAGGGCGTGCCGCAGCGTTATCTCGAGCAGGTCATGCAACAGCTGGTTCGCGCCGGCATCCTCAAGGGCGTGCGCGGTCCGCGCGGCGGCTATCGCCTGGCGCGCGAACGCCGCCGCATTTCGGTGGGCGATGTCGTGCGCGTCGCCGAAAGCATCGAAGATGTCGAGGAAGAAAAAATCCGTCCCCGCTCCGAACTGGGCCTTCGCATCGTCGCGCCCTTTGATCCAGACCCTGCAGGACGACATCATGGCGCAGCTCGATGCGATCACGATCGAGGATCTGTGCCAGCGCGCCCGCGCCCATGGCGTGGACGTGACCGGCGGGGCCGGCGCCGATTTCGCAATTTGACAGGAGCATTCATGCAGACGGGCAAACCCGGCCGCGGCCGCATCTATAATTCCATCACCGAAACCATCGGCGATACGCCGCTGGTGCGGATCCACCGCATGGCTCGGGAGGCCGGGCGCCAAGGCCGATATCCTGCTCAAGCTGGAATTCTTCAATCCGCTGGCGTCGGTCAAGGACCGCATCGGCGTGGCATGATCGAGGCGCTGGAAAAAGCAGGGCAACATCGCGCCTGGGAAATCCACCCTGGTCGAGCCGACCAGCGGCAACACCGGCATCGCGCTGGCGTTTGTCGCCGCCGCCAAGGGCTATCGCCTGATCCTGGTGATGCCCGAATCCATGTCGATCGAGCGGCGCAAGATGCTGCTGATCATGGGCGCCGAGCTGGTGCTGACCGACGCCGCCAAGGGCATGAAAGGCGCGATCGCCCGGGCCCAGGAACTTGTCGCCCAGATTCCGGGCGCGGTGATCCCGCAGCAATTCGAGAACCCCGCCAATCCCGATATCCATCGGCGCACCACGGCCGAAGAAATCTGGAACGACACCGAGGGCAAGGTCGATATCGTGATTTCCGGCGTGGGCACCGGCGGCACCATCACCGGGGTCGGCCAGGTGCTCAAGGCGCGCAAACCGAGCGTCAAGATGATCGCGCTGGAACCGGAAGACAGCGCCGTACTTTCCGGCGGTCAGCCCGGCCCTCACAAGATTCAAGGCCTGGGCGCGGGCTTCGTGCCCGCCATTCTAGACCGGAACGTCATCGACGAGATCATCACCATTTCCAACGAGACGGCGCTGGAGACAGCACGCCAGGCGGCCAAGCTGGAAGGCATTCCGGTGGGAATCTCCTCGGGTGCGGCGATCGCCGCCGCGCTCGAAGTGGGAGCGCGGCCGGAAAACAAGGGCAAGACCATCGTCGCGGTCATTCCCTCCTTCGCCGAGCGCTATCTTTCAACCGCCCTGTTCGAAGGTCTTTAGGAAAAGATCAGGGCGATCGGTGCAGATCGCATCAACATTCTGGCCGACCAGGCGCGTCATCTCGGCGGGATCGTTGACGGTCCAGGCGGCCACCTGAAGCGCGCGTTTCCGTGCTTCGGCGATCATCTCCGCGGTGGCGTCCTCATGCGCGGGAAACCAGCCATCCCCGCCGGCCGCCTTGATCACGTCCAGCACCGGGCGCGCGTCGCCTTGCAGTTTGTCGGTGGTGAACCAGCAGCGCGCATCCGGCACATGGCTTTTGATCCGCGCCAGTCCCCGCCAGTCGAAGCCCACGAAAATCGTGCGCGCAAGCCGGTCCCTCATGATCTCCAGCGCCGCATCGGCCAGCGCGACCGGATCGGCGGACGCCGAGTCATGCGAGGATTTCAGCTCCACCAGCAGAAGAAAGGAACGCGGGGCCGGCAGCGCCGCCACCTCGGCCAGCGACGGGATCGCCGCGCCATCCGCCGGCGCGAGCGCGGGATGAAGACGCGCATACTCGGTTGCGGGATCCGGGCGGCCCAAATCGAACGTCCGCAGCTCGGCAAAGCGGAGGTCCTTGATCCGCGGCGTCTCGCCCTGCAGCCAATCGCCATTCAGGCGCGTCATTGCCGGATTGAGCCGGAAATCGTGATGCACCACCACGACGCCATCGGCGGAAAGCTGGACATCCAGTTCCGCCCCGTCGCAGCCCAACGCGATGGCATCGCGGAACGCCGCCAGCGTGTTTTCCGGTCTCAGACCGGCGCCGCCGCGATGGGCGATGTTGAGGGTTTTCATGCCCAGACGCTAAGGAGCAAACCGCTCAAACACCAGCCGGATGCATGGCGCCCCTGCGCCCCTTTGTCATTCGAATCCGGTAAAAGAGGCAATGGACACAAGCCTGGACGTCACCGATCCCGGTCCCCGCGTCACCGGCCACAGCCTTGCCGCATGGCTGGCGGAGGCGCGCGAACTGACGCGCCTGGCGGTACCCATGGCGGCAACCCAGCTCGCCCAGATGGTCATCCTGGCCACCGACACGGTGATGCTGGGCCATTTCAGCAAGGAGGCGCTGGCGGCCGGCGCCATCGGCAACACCGTTTTCTTTTTCATCTGGCTGCTGGGCACCGGGCCGGTTTCCGCCGTCTCGCCGATGATCGCCCATGTCGTGGGCCGTCACGCCAAATCGGTCAAGCCGCGCGAGCGCCGGGAAGTGCGCGTGGTGGTGCGCATGGGCCTGTGGTCGGTGGCGCTGATGTCGCCGCCCCTGCTGACGGCTCTGTTCTTCACCCGCGACATACTCTTGTTGCTCCATCAGGAGCCGGGACTGGCGGCGGACGCCGGAATTTATACGACGGCATTGGCGTTCGGCCTGCCCTGTTCGCTGGCGTTCCAGGTCCTGCGCAACTTCTCCACCTCGCTCAGCCGGCCGGTGCCGCCGATGATCGTGATGGGTATTGCCATCCTGTTCAACGCGCTTGGCGATTATAGCCTGATCTTCGGCCATTTCGGCCTGCCACGGCTGGGGCTGATGGGGGCGGGCCTCGCCAGCGCCTCCTCGAACCTGTTCACCCTGGTGGCGATGACGATCATCGCGCTCAGGACGCCCGGCCTTAGAGCCTACCGTTTCCTGAACCGCTTTGCGCAAGCGCATTGGCACGCGCTGGCGGAACTCTTCCATCTCGGCCTGCCGATTGGCGTGACCATGCTGTTCGAAGTGGCCCTGTTCAATGCCGCGACCCTGGCGATGGGGACCTTCGGCATCGCGGCGCTGGCGGCGCACCAGATCGCGATCACCATTCCCTCGCTCACCTTCATGGTGCCGCTGGGCATCGGTCTGGCCGCGACCGTGCGGGTGGGACTGGCGGCGGGCGCGGGCGATGTCTATGCGGCGCGGCGGGCCGGCTTCACCGCCATGGGGCTCGGCGCGGTCTTCATGCTGTGCGCGGCGCTTGTGTTGCTGCTGTTTCCGCATGGCATCGCCAGACTGTGGCTACCCGACAGCGCCGCCAACCGCGACGTGCTGGCGCTGGCCGTCACCTTCCTGCATGTCGCGGCCGCGTTTCAGCTGGTGGACGGGTTGCAAGTAACCGCCTCGATGAGCCTGCGCGGATTGAAGGATGCGCGCGGGCCGATGTGGCTGGCGGGCGCGTCTTATTGGCTGGCGGGCGCGCCCATGTGCGCATATCTGGGCTTCGGCCTCGGAATGAAGGGACTTGGCATCTGGCTGGGCCTCGCCTTCGGCCTGCTGGTAGCCGCCCTGCTCCTCACCACACGTTTTGCGCTTGCTGTCAAAGCGCTCCGTGCCAGCGCCATAACAGCGCGGTGGCGATCACCGCCAAAAGCGCGATCAGGGCCACGCGGAGAGGACGGCTCTTGCGATCCTGCTCCCAAGCGATCTCGCGCGCGGTCTCGGGATGAAGCCGCACCCCGCCTTCCGCCACCATCTGGGAAAGCTGTTCGGCGTTGCGCACCAATTGCGGCAGATCTTCCGCCAGCTTGCCCAGCGCGCTGACGCCTTCCGCCGCGCGCGCCAGCCGGGCTTCCGGCCCCAGATTGTCCGAGACCCAGCGTTCGGCCACCGGCCGCGCCGCTTCCCAGATGTCGAAATCCGGATCGAGGCTCCGCGCCACGCCTTCCACCACCACCATGGTCTTCTGCAGCAGCACCAGTTGCGGCTGGGCCTGCATGTCGAAGCGCCGCGTGGTCTCGAACAGTTGCCCCAACAGCCGGGCGATGGAGACGTCGCGCGCGCCCTTGCCGAAGATCGGCTCGCCGATGGCGCGAAGCGCCTGGGCAAAGGTATCCACCGGATGGTGTGGCGGCACGAAAGCAAAGTCGTAATGCAGCTGGGCCACGCGCCGGTAATCGCGCGCGAGAAACCCCGCCAGCGTCCCCGCCATGAAGCGGCGCATGCCGGCGTCCAGCCGTCCCATGATGCCGAAATCCACCGCCACCAGGCGTCCGCCGCTGTCCACGAACAGATTGCCGGGGTGCAGGTCGGCGTGGAAAAAGCCGTCGCGCAGGGCCTGGGTCAGAAAGCTGCGCACCAAGGTCAGGGCGATTTTCTTGGGGTCATGGCCGGCCGCCCGCAACGCTTCGGCATCCCGGATCGGCGTGCCGTCGATCCATTCGCTGGTCAGCACCCGCGCCGAGGTGCGGGTCCAGTCCACATGCGGCACCCGGAATTCCGCGTCGCCGCGGGTGCGATCATAAAGCTCGGAGGCCGCCGCCGCTTCCATGCGCAGATCAAGCTCCAGCGCCACCGAGGCGGCCAGCGTCTCCACCAGGGCCATGAAACGCAGACGCCGCGCCTCGGCCGAGAAACGCTCGGCCAGGCGCGCGAACAAGGCCAGAGCCTCCAGATCGCGGCGAAACAGCGCTTCGATGCCGGGGCGCAGGATCTTGACCGCCGCGTCGGCGCCGCCGGTCGTGGTGGCGCGATGCACCTGGGCGATGGAGGCGGCGGCGATCGGAGCGCCGAAAAAGGAAAACAAACTTCTCCACCGGCTGGCCCAAACTGTCGGCGACGGCGGCACGCGCGGCGGCGTCGGGAAAAGGCGGCAGCCGATCCTGCAGATGCTCCAGGGCGCGCGCCACGTCCTCGCCCACGATATCGGGCCGCGTCGCCAGCATCTGGCCCAGCTTTATGTAGGCCGGTCCCAAGCGCTCCAGCGCGCGCGCCAGCCGCACGCCGGGTGGGCCGATTTCGCGTACTCCGCCAAATCCCAGAATGACGCGCGCGGCACGGGCGCCCAACGGAAGCGCCGCGCGATACTCTCCCGGCAGCAGCGCGTCGTATCGCGCAAGGACCCGCGCGGACTGCCACAGCCGCAGCATGCTTGAGAAATCGCTCATCAGATGCGCCAAGCCGAATGCATCGCCGCGATGCCGCCGGAAAGGATGCGGATCTTGACTTGGTCGAGGCCCGCCTCCGCGATCATGCGCGCGAACTGGTCCGGCGGCGGAAAGCGGCGAATGCTTTCGGCGAGATAGCGATAGGATTGCGCGTCGCCGGCCACCAACCCGCCCATCTTGGGCAACAGCTTGAAGGAATAGGCGTCATAAAGCGCATCAAGGCCGGGCATATTCACTTTCGAAAACTCCAGGCAGAGAAAACGGCCGCCCGGCTTCAACACCCGCCATGCTTCGCGCAACGCCGCGTCGATATGCGTGACGTTTCGGATGCCGAAGGCGATGGTGTAGGCGTCAAACTGCGCGTCCGGAAACGGCAAGCTTTCGGCATCGCCGCAGACCCAGTCGATGGTGTTTTCGCCCTTCGCTTTCGCGCGGCGCCGACCCTCGTCCAGCATGTCGGCATTGATGTCGCAGACCGTGATCGCCGCCTCCCCGCCGCGTGCGCGCGCCATCTCCGCGATGCGGAAGGCGATGTCGCCGGTACCCCCCGCCACGTCCAATATCCGCCAGCCCGGCCGGGGATTGAGCCATTCCACCATCGCGTCCTTCCAGATGCGGTGGATGCCGCCCGACATGAGATCGTTCATCAAATCATAGCGCGCCGCGACCGAGGAAAAGACCTCGCGCACAAGGCCTTCCTTTTCGGCCTCCGGCACATCGCGGAAACCGAAGCTGGCGGTTTTGCTGTCGCTCATGCGTCCGACCATAGCGCGGCCGGGGTGCGATGGGCTAGATAAACCCATGCCCGAATTACCCGAAGTCGAGACCGTGCGCCTGGGGCTTGTGCCCGCGCTGGAAGGCCGCATCATCACGCACGCCCTGGTTCGGCGCAAAGATCTGCGGCGTCCCTTTCCGCCCCGATTTCGCGCGAGCGGCTGGCCGGCCGCGTGGTGCGTAAACTCACCCGCCGCGCCAAATATATCCTGGCCGAACTCGACAGCGGCGAAACCTTGGTGATCCATCTGGGAATGTCGGGGCGGATGAGCGTCTATTCCAAAGGCCGTCGCCAGCGGCTCGGCGATTATGTCTATGGCCCTGCGCCCGATGGCGCCGGCCATGGCAAGCACGATCACGTCGTGCTGGAAACCGACGCGCCGGCGCGCATCGTCTTCACCGATCATCGCCGCTTCGGCCTGATGGCATTGATTGCGACCGGGAGCCTGAACCAAGACCGGTTGTTCAAGGACATCGGCATCGAACCGCTGTCGAAGGATTTCGACGCCGCCTATCTGGCAAAGGCTCTGGATGGCAAAAAAACGCCGATCAAATCGGCCCTGCTGGATCAGCGTGTGGTTGCGGGTCTTGGCAACATCTATGTCTGCGAGGCGTTGTTTCTTGCGCACCTTTCGCCCAAACGGTTCGCCGGCACGGTCAGAAAGGAGGAGATCGCGGGCCTGGTGCGCGCCATCAAAACCGTCTTGAAGCACGCCATTGCGGCGGGAGGCTCTACCTTGCGGGATCATGCCCAGGCGACCGGCGATCCCGGCAATTTTCAGCATCATTTCCGCGTCTATGGCCGGGAGGGAAAACCGTGCGTCGCGCGCGGGTGCAAGGGCAAGTCAAGCGCATCGTCCAGGCCGGCCGTTCGACCTTTTACTGCCCCGCCTGCCAAAAATAGGCCCGTGTCCCGCTTTTATTGACGCGATGCGCTCAAAGCGGTATAGGCCCGCCTCTTTTCCCAATCCCAGGAAGGCCCATGCCCAATATTGCCTCGTCCCGCAAGCGCGTCCGCACCACGGCCAAGCGCACCGCGATCAACACCTCGCGCAAGACCCGCGTCCGCGGCTTTATCCGTAAGGTGGAAGAGGCGATCGCCAAGGGCGACAAGACGGCCGCCCTCGCGGCTCTGAAGGCCGCCGAGCCCGAGATCATGCGTGGGGTTTCCAAGGGCGTGCTGCACAAGAACACCGGATCGCGCAAGGTTTCGCGCCTGACCAAACGGGTCGCAAAACTGCAAAAGTAACCGAAGCCGCTGGAATCGCTTCGGAATCTCAAAACAAAGCCAAGTCTAGAAAAGGCCCGATCCCAGAAATCGGGCTTTTTTTATTGTCAGTGTGCTGACATTCACGTGTATGTGATGTTTCGGCAATGCAACAATGACGGCGGCCGATGCTAACCCACTAATTCGACGCGGTTTGGTCAAACGATGGTATTTTCCGTATACTGCACAATCAGTTAGCGCAATTTGCAAAACTGAAAAATTTTGTCGAATCAGGCTTTGTTCTAGTTTTATTCCTCTTGTGCGTGCGCCCGACTTGATCGTATCTTCCTTAACGGTCGGGGCGGGTACCAAGATATGTCGAAATATAAAGACAGTAATAGTCAAGTATTCGACGGATCAAATGGTCTAAAAGACAGTTGTACAAAGTCTAGACCGCTCTGAATCCTTGAAATTGTGAACCTTTTATGCTGGGCGACGACCCCGGCAATGCTCGAACTTTCTCAAGGCCGGCGGCGATGTCATCCTCCTCTTCTCCCGAATACGCAGGCGACCTTGGGCTTGCCGAGGCGTGGGCGCTTCTGGAACAGGACCCCGAAGCACAATTGGTTGATGTCCGCACGGTGGCCGAATGGAATTTTGTCGGCCTGCCCGACCTCTCCGTCCTCGGGCGCAGGGCGCATTGCGTCGAGTGGCAGTCCTTTCCCACCATGCAGCCGAATCCCGGTTTTGCTGCTGACGCTGTGGAAGCATTGCAGCTCGCGGGCGCCGGACCGCAGACCCCCGTGCTCTTCCTCTGCCGCTCGGGCGCGCGCTCCCGCGCCGCTGCGATGGCGATGACGCGCGCGGGTTTTGAAAAAGCCTTTAACGTGGCGGGGGGCTTCGAAGGCGACATCGATGGCGAAGGCCATCGTGGCCGGACAAATGGCTGGAAGGCGGCGGGCCTTCCTTGGCGACAATCATGAAGGGGGAATTCATGCGACGAGGTAACAGTGCATGATAAGGGCCTGAAGAATAGAGATAAGAGCTTTTAAAAGCTCGGCGGACACGCGGCCCACGCGTGCTGATACAAAAGCGGGTTTTGAGATATGGGACATCTGACGGGCAAACCGATGCGGCCGGACTGGCCGAATGCGTGGGCGGCGGTGCGCGAACGCATGCGGCGCGAATTGGGCGATCCGGTGTTCGAGGCCTGGATCGGACCTTTGAGTCTGGAATCCTCTGAGCGGGACGAGCTCAAGATCGGCGCGGCCAAGCCGTTTGTGCGCAATTGGGTGGCGAACCATTACGTCGCGCGGATCGAACGGGCGTTCCGCGCCGAGGGTGCGGAGCCTGCATCCATCTCGATCGTGATCTCGGCTGCCCCGCCGCCGATGGTGGCGGGAGGCGTGGTGCGCGAGGCCCCTTCGTCCGCATCCGCCAATATTTCCTATCTGCCGTCGCCGGCGCGCGGGCCGGATGACGAGAGCGGAGCGCGAGGTCTATGGACCCGCATGCTGCATCCCCAGCAGACCTTCGACAGCTTCATTCCCGGACCGAACAACGAGTTCGGCCATGGCGCGGCGCGCGCCTTCGCCGAAGGCCAGCAGTCGGACATTCCCCTGCTCTACATCCATGGCGGTTTCGGCTTCGGCAAAACGCATCTTCTGAATGCGGCGGCACTGGAGTTCCGCAAGCGCGGCCGGCGCACGCTCTTCCTTCGCGCCGAGGATTTCATGCGGCATTTCCTGGGCGCGCTCTATCGCAAGGACACGCTGGCCTTCAAGGAAGAGCTGCGCACCGCCGAAGTGCTGATCATCGACGATTTGCAGCATATCTGCCGCTCGACCGCCACGGCCTCGGAATTCCTTTATACGGTCAATGCCTTTGCCGATCTGCGGCGCCGGGTGGTGATCGCCGCCGATCGCGCGCCGCAGGCGCTCGAAGGCCTGGGGGCCGACGTCAAATCCCGGCTCGCCGGCGGGCTCTGCATCGCGCTCGATAAGCCGGACCGCGATACCAGGCTTTCCATCCTGAAGGCGCGCGCCAGCGAATTCGCCCGGCACAAGCCTGAGGTGGTGTTGCCGCCGGCGGTGCTCGAGCGTATCGCCGACCTGGAAGATGCCAGCCCCCGCGAGATGATCGGGGTCTTCACCAAACTCGCCACCTATGCCGATCTCACCAAGAAGCCGGTGACACTGGAGACGGCGGAAGAAGCCGTCGGCCTGCGCGCCGGCCCCGGCATCAAGACCTCGATCGAGGACATCCAGAGAAAGACCGCCGAATTCTACAAGCTCGACGTCAAGGATTTTCACTCCCCGCAGCGGGCGCGGCGGGTCGCCCGGCCCCGCCAGGTCGCGATGTATCTGTCGCGCAAGCTCACCACCCGTTCACTGCCCGAAATCGGACGGCGTTTCGGCGGCCGAGACCACACCACGGTTCTGCATGCCTGCCGCCGCATCGAGGCCCTGATCGACGAGGATCCGCTGTTCCGCCAGGAGGTCGATTTCCTCAGCCAGATGCTCCAGCGCCGGGGCGAGCTTTAGGGCTGAAAAAAGGCACGAAAAATCGCCTCATTTTCGGGCAGAAAAACGCCGGTTTTACCGGCGTTTTTTTTGCCCTTTCGCCCCCCTTTTGGTATGGTCCTCCACTTGAGTCTTGGGGCCGCCTCTGGGCGACCGGCATCCGCTCCAAAGCACAAGAAAATTGGGGTTTTCCGGGGCACTTATCGTCCACCGAACCGCCGTCCGGAAACGGGCTTTTATCAGCGATGGGACGCTTCCTGGCGAGGCGCATATCAGACCGATGAAGATCAATGTTGAACGCGGCGCATTCCTGAAGGCGCTTTCCCATGTCCAGAGCGTGGTAGAACGGCGCAACACCATCCCGATCCTCTCGAATGTGATGCTGGAAGCCGGCAAAGGCGCTTTGAAGCTCACCGCCACCGACCTGGATATCGAGATTGTGGAATCCATTCCCGCCGACATCCTGCGCAACGGCTCGGCCACCGCGCCCGCCCACATGCTGTACGACATTGTCCGCAAGCTGCCGGACGGCGCCCAGGTGCAGGTGGAATTGCTGACCAGCGAAGGCGGACGGTTGGCGGTCTCGGCCGCCTCCTCGCGCTTCGAGCTGGCCTGCCTGCCGAAAGAGGATTTCCCCCAGATGACGGCGGGCACCCTGCCCCATCGCTTCCGGCTGGCGGCCGACGACCTCAAGCGCATCATCGACAAGACGCGCTTCGCCATCTCGACCGAGGAAACGCGCTATTACCTCAACGGCATCTATATCCATGCCGCCAAGGACGCCAAGCCCCCGGTCATGCGCGCGGTCGCAACCGACGGCCATCGTCTTGCCCGGTATGAACTGGAACTGCCCGATGGCGCGGCCCAAATTCCGGGCGTCATCATCCCCAGGAAAACCGTGGGCGAGCTGCGCAAGCTGCTTGGACGATGCCGATGGCGCCATCGAAATATCGCTGTCCGATACCAAGATCCAGTTCGGTTTCAATGGCGTGGAGCTGACGTCCAAGCTGATCGACGGCAATTTCCCGCCTTATGAGCGCGTCATTCCCTCGGGCAACGACAAAGCCCTGGCGCTGGAAGCCAAGGAGTTTTCGCAATCGGTGGACCGCGTCTCCACCATCTCCGCCGACAAGACCAGGGCGGTGAAGCTCAACGTGTCCAAGGACAAGGTGACGCTGTCGGTGGTCAATCCGGAATCGGGCACCGCCACCGAGGACGTGGGCGCGACCTATAGCGCCTCGCCTTTGGAGATCGGCTTCAATGCCCGCTATCTGCTGGACATCACCGGCCAGATCGAAGGCAAGGAAGTGCGCTTCCTGCTGTCGGACGCGGGCTCGCCCGCCATTATCGAAGACGCGGAGGACGCGCGCACGCTTTACGTCCTCATGCCGCTCAGGGTCTGAGTATTGACCGCCGCGCTCGACACGCGCCTTTCAGGCGAGGCTCGCGCCATTCCGGCAAGGCTGGCCGTGACGCGGCTCAGTCTCACCAATTTCCGCTCCTATGCCGCTGGCGAATTGACGACGGCGGGTGCCGCGGTGGTGCTGGCGGGACCGAATGGCGCGGGAAAAACCAATGTCCTGGATGCCATTTCGCTCCTGTCGCCGGGCCGGGGCCTGCGCGGCGCCAAGCTGGCCGAGCATGTCCGCAAAGGCCCGGCGCAGCCGTCCGACGCGTTGTGGGCGGTGGCGGCAACCGTCCGGCGCGGCGGAAACCGATTACGAAATCGGCACCGGCCTGACCGGACAGGCCTCCGGCCGGACGGACGGCGGCAACCGCTTTGATAAGCGGCATGTGCGCCTGAACGGCGTCGAGGCCAGGAGTTCGGCCGAGCTGGGCGAGATCGTGCAGATGGTGTGGCTGACGCCGGCGATGGACCGTCTGTTCATCGAAAGCGCCTCGGGCCGGCGGCGGTTTCTCGACCGGCTGGTGTTGGGTTTTGACGCCGGCCATGGCCGCGCCGCCACCCGTTACGAAACCGCGATGCGGGAACGGGCGCGTCTCCTGAAATATGGCCCCCGCGATCCCGCCTGGCTGGATGGACTGGAAAATGAAATGGCCGAAGCCGGCGTCACGCTCGCGGCCGCGCGCGCGGCCACGGTGAGGCGCCTCAATCACGCCCTTGCCGAGCGGAGCGGCGCCTTTCCCGCCGCCACCCTGTGGCTCGAGGGCGAGGATTTCGCCGGCACGGATGCCTTGCGCGACGCGCTGGGCCGCTCCCGTATCCGCGACGCCGAGAGCGGGCGCACCCATGCGGGACCGCACCTCGCGGATCTCGCGGCGCGTCATACGCAAAAGCGCACGGATGCGCGCGACTGTTCCACCGGCGAACAGAAAGCGCTCCTGATTTCGATCATGCTGGCATTCGCGCGCGAACTGGCGCGGGCGCGCGACGGCATGGCTCCGCTGCTGCTGCTGGACGAGATCGCCGCGCATCTGGACGCCATCCGCCGAGCCGCCTTGTTCGAGGAAATCGCCGATCTGGGGGCGCAAGCCTGGATGACCGGCACCGATCTTTCCCTGTTCGAAAAGGCCCGCGCCCAGATTTTCGAAGTGCGGGATGGGGTTTTCCGCGAGGCGGGCACATGATTCCGCTGCACAATTTTCTCCTCTATTGCCTGCTCTATACGGTCGCCATCGCGGCGCCCGGACCGGGCGTCATTTCCATCGTCGCCCGCGCCCTGGGATCGGGCTTCCGGGCCACGATTCCCGCCTGCATGGGCATCATGGTTGGCGATCTGATCCTGATGACCCTGTCGGCTTTCGGCCTTGCCTTGATCGCTCAAACCATGGGGCAGCTGTTCCAGGTCATCAAGATCGCGGGGGGCTTGTATCTGCTCTTCCTCGGCTACAAATACTGGACGTCGGAAGTCTCCGAGCAGTCGGAGATCATCCCGGAAAGCGCCAGCCGCGGCTTCCTCACCCAGATGGGGATCACGCTTTCCAATCCCAAGGCGATTGCGTTTTTCGTGGCGCTGCAGCCCACCGCCATCGACCTGAACCGCCTCACCCTTCCGGGCTATCTGGAATTGGTGGGCGCCACCCTGGTGCTGATCCCGGCCATCACCATGGGATATGCGGGCGCGGCGGCGCGGCTGAAGGATATTGTGGCGAGCGCAAAGGCGCGGCGCCGAATCAACAGAGGTGCCGGTGTCGTTATGGCCGGTGCCGGTATTGCGATCATGGTGAAGTAGATGTCCGAAGCTATGAGTTAAATTCCAGCAAATCAGGTAACAGCCGAATACGGCGCCAGCAGCATCAAGGTCCTGAAGGGCCTCGATGCCGTGCGCAAGCGTCCCGGCATGTATATCGGCGACACCGATGACGGCTCGGGCCTGCACCACATGGTCTATGAAGTGGTCGACAATGCCGTCGACGAAACGCTGGCGGGCCATGCCGACCGCATCGACGTCGAGCTCAATCCGGACGGTTCCTGCACGGTGCGCGACAATGGCCGCGGCATCCCCACCGACATCCACGAAGAAGAAGGCGTGTGCGCCGCCGAGGTCATCATGACCCAGCTTCATGCCGGCGGAAAATTCGAACAGAACGCCTACAAGGTTTCCGGCGGCCTGCACGGCGTGGGCGTGTCGGTGGTGAACGCGCTTGTCCGAATTCCTCGATCTGCGCATCTGGCGCGACGGCAAGGAACACTACATGCAGTTTCGCAACGGCGACGCCGTGGCGCCGCTGAAAGTCGTGCGCGACGCGCCCGGCCGCAGAGGCACGGAAGTCACCTTCCTGCCCTCGCCCGTCACCTTCACCAAGACCGAATTCGATTACGCCACGCTGGAGCATCGGCTGCGCGAACTGGCCTTCCTCAATTCCGGCGTCACCATCGTGCTCGCCGACAAGCGCGGCGTCGAGCTCAAGGAAACCACGCTGCATTACGACGGCGGCCTGAAGGCGTTCGTGCAATATCTCGACCGCGCCAAGAACCCCCTGATCCCCGCCCCGATGATGATCATGTCGGAGCGCGACGGCATGACCGTCGAAATCGCGCTGACCTGGAACGACAGCTATCACGAAAGCACGCTGGCCTTCACCAACAACATCCCCCAGCGCGACGGCGGCACCCATCTGGCCGGCTTCCGCGCCGGGCTGACGCGCGTCGTCACCAAATATGCCGATGACATGGCAAGCGCGAAGAAGGACAAGGTGGCGCTGACCGGCGACGACTGCCGCGAAGGCCTCACCTGCGTGCTGTCGGTCAAGGTGCCGGACCCGAAATTCTCCTCCCAGACCAAGGACAAGCTGGTCTCCAGCGAAGTGCGCCCCGTGGTGGAAGGCGCCCTGATCGATCAGCTGGGCGCCTGGTTCGAGCAGCATCCCGCCGAAGCCAAGGCGATCGTCGGCAAGGTGGTGGAAGCCGCCGCCGCCCGCGAAGCCGCCCGCAAGGCGCGCGAACTGACCCGCCGCAAGGGCGCGCTGGACGGCGCCTCGCTGCCCGGCAAGCTGGCCGACTGCCAGGAGCGCGATCCCAGCAAATGCGAAATCTTCATCGTCGAGGGCGACTCGGCGGGCGGCAGCGCCAAGCAGGCGCGCAACCGCGCCAATCAGGCCGTGCTGCCGCTTGCGCGGCAAGATCCTGAACATCGAGCGCGCCCGCTTCGACAAGATGCTGTCGTCGCGACAGCATCGTCTCGCTGATCACGGCGCTGGGCACCGGCATCGGGCGGGAGGAATTCAATCCCGACAAGCTGCGCTACCACAAGATCATCATCATGACCGACGCCGACGTCGACGGCGCCCATATCCGCACGCTGCTGCTGACCTTCTTCTACCGCCAGATGCCGGAACTGATCGAGCGCGGCCATATCTTCATCGCCCAGCCGCCGCTCTACAAGGCCGCGCGCGGCAAGTCGGAGCGCTATCTGAAGGACGAAGCGGAGCTGCAGAATTACCTGATCGAGGAAGGCACGGCCGGCGCCGCCTTCACGCTGCACACCGGCGAGACGGTGACCGGCGCCGACTTTGACCATGCTGGTGAACAGCGCGCGCAACGCCGTGGCGGCGCTGGAAGGTTTCCCGCGTCACTATCCGCGCTTCGTGCTGGAGCAGGCGGCGATCGCCGGCGCGATGAATCCGGAAATCCTTGCCGACAGCGCCAAGGCCGCGGAAGCGGCGCGCTATATCGCCCAACGGCTGGATTCCCTGAGCGAGGAATTCGAGCGCGGCTGGCACGGCGAGCCGACGCCGGACGGCGGGCTCAAATTCTGGCGCGAAGTGCGCGGCGTGCGCGAGGCCGTGGCGATCGACGGCGCCCTGATCTCGAGCGCCGATGCCCGCAAGCTGGACAAGATGGCGGGCGAATTGCAGCAGACCTATCTCAAGTCCGGCACGCTCAAGCGCAAGGACGAGACGCGCGAAATCCATTCGCCGACGGCCTTGCTGCAAACCGTGTTCGAATGGGGCCGCAAGGGCCTGGCCCTGCAGCGCTACAAAGGCCTGGGCGAAATGAATCCGGAACAGCTGTGGGAAACCACGCTGGACGAGAACGCGCGCTCGCTGCTGGTGGTCAAGGTGCAGCATGCCGACGAGGCGGGCGAGCTGTTCGCCAAGCTGATGGGCGATGTGGTCGAACCGCGCCGCGAATTCATCCAGGAGAACGCGCTCTACGCCTCGGTGGACATCTAGGCGCGCCGGCCAGGAGCCAACAGCGCCAGCGTCTGGAAACCGGGACCGATTTAACCGGCCTTGGCGCTGACCAGCCAGCAGGCGATGCCAAGCCGGATATTCCCAGCCTCGGCCTGATACCTGGCCAGCGCCTGGCTGATGGCGTCCTGCGCGCGGGCGCGTGTCGCATCGTCGACGTCTCGAAGCGCCCGCGCCGTGGGACCCATCAGCTGGGTGACCTGAAAACTGGCATGCGCGGGCGACGGCCCCAGATCCATCATTCCGTCGAATTTCTCGATGCCGATGGCGGAAAACCCCGCATCGGTCAGAATTCCCCGCAGCCGATCGGCATCGGCGAAGGCGAAAGGCCCTGGCGCGTGCGGGGGTACCGGTTTCTGTTCCGGCAACATGGGCTTCGCCGCCTGGTAGGGCAGCGCCACCCATTCATTCTCCGCCACCGCGCGCCAGCAGACAAAGGCGAGGCGACCGCCCCTGGCCGCGCCTTTGCGGATATTGATGAAGGCCGCCAGCGGATCGACAAAGAACATCACGCCGAAGCGCGAAAAAATCAGATCGTGATCGGGCTGAAAGGGATAAAGCGCCGCATCGGCTTCGATGAATTCTATGTTTCCGGCCAGCGGTTCGCGAGCGTGCCAGCGCCAGCATGGGCCGGGAAACATCCACGCCCGTGACATGACCATCCGGGCCGACCGCATCCGCCAGCATCAGGCTGGTGACGCCGGCGCCGCAGCCGATATCCAGCACCCGTTCGCCGGGCCGGGCGTTTGCCAGCTTCAGCGCCGCGTCGGCGGCCTCCGCCAGATTGCGGTCGGTCTCGCTGCTATGCTTGGCCCATTTTTCGCCGGTCGGACCGTTCCAGTAATCGATCTGGGCCTGGTTTGCGGTCATTTCTTCCCGGCCTGGCGCTTGCGCATGGCGAGCGTCCGGAGCCGCAGCGCATTCAGCTTGATGAAGCCCTGCGCGTCCTTCTGGTCATAGGCGCCCTTGTCGTCCTCGAAGGTCACCAGGCTCTCTTGTAGAGCGAATAAGGCGAGGTGCGGCCGATCACGCTGACATTGCCCTTGTAGAGCTTGAGCCGCACCGTGCCGGTGACGAATTCCTGGCTCTTGTCGATCAGGGCCTGCAGCATCTCGCGCTCGGGCGAGAACCAGAAGCCGTTATAGATCAGCTCGGCATAGCGCGGCATGATCTCGTCCTTCAGATGCGCCGCGCCGCGATCCAGCGTGATGCTTTCCATGGCGCGATGGGCGGCGAGCAGGATGGTGCCGCCCGGCGTCTCGTAGACGCCGCGCGACTTCATGCCGACGAAGCGGTTCTCCACCAGATCGAGGCGGCCGATGCCGTTGGCCTTGCCGAGCGCATTCAGCCGCGTCAGCAGAGTGGCGGGCGAAAGCGTCTCGCCATCGATGGAGACCGCGTCGCCCTTCTCGAAACCGATCTCGATGATGGTCGCCTTGTCCGGCGCATCCTCCGGCGAGATGGTGCGCTGATAGACGATGCTGTCGGCTTCCTTGGACGGATCCTCCAGCACCTTGCCTTCGGAGGACGAATGCAGAAGATTGGCGTCCACCGAGAACGGCGCCTCGCCGCGCTTGTCCTTGGCGATGGGAATTCTGATGCGCCTCGGCGAATTCCAGCAGCTTGGTGCGGCTGGTGAGGTTCCATTCCCGCCAGGGCGCGATCACCTTGATGTCGGGCTTGAGCGCATAATAGGCGAGTTCGAAGCGCACCTGGTCGTTGCCCTTGCCGGTCGCGCCATGCGCCACCGCGTCGGCGCCCACTTTCTCGGCGATCTCGATCTGCTTCTTGGCGATCAGGGGCCGGGCGATGGAGGTGCCGAGCAGATAGACGCCCTCGTACAGCGCGTTGGCCCGGAACATGGGGAAGACGTAGTCGCGCACGAATTCCTCGCGCAGGTCCTCGATGAAGATATTCTCGGGCTTGATGCCCAGGGTCTCGGCCTTCTTGCGGGCCGGCTCGATCTCCTCGCCCTGGCCCAGATCGGCGGTGAAGGTCACCACCTCGGCGCCATATTCGGTCTGCAGCCATTTGAGGATGACCGAAGTATCCAGGCCGCCCGAATAGGCAAGGACCACTTTCTTGATGTCGCGCTTGGCCATGGAATGTTCCCGAAAATCGCCGGGACTATAGGGATTTTCGGGGGTTTGGCTAGCGCCCCGAAAGCCAGAAAATCAGCGAAATCACGGCGCTGACCACCAGACAGGAAACGATGGGAAAATAGAACGCGCCATGCTCGCTTTTGATTGCGATGTCGCCGGGCAGCCGCCCCAACCCCAGCCGGACGATCCATGGCCACAGCAGTCCCGCCGCCACCAACAAAAGCCCGGCGATAACCAGAAGCCGGGGCATGTCAGTTCGGCATCCTGGCGAGTTGGTTGGACTGCACCGCCGCCAGCTTTTCGGCCGCCAGCCGCGCCGAGGCACGCTCCTTCACGCTTTCACTTTTGAGCTGTCCGCAGGCCGCCATGATGTCGCGGCCGCGCGGCGTGCGGACGGGCGAGGCATAGCCCGCCTTATTGACGATTTCGGCGAATTTCTCGATCTGCGCCCAGTCGGAGCATTCGTAGGGCGCGCCCGGCCAGGGATTGAACGGAATCAGGTTGATCTTGGCGGGAATCCCCGCCAGCAGCCGCACCAGTTCGCGCGCCTCGGCGAGCGTGTCGTTGACGCCCTTCAGCATCACATATTCGAAGGTAATGCGCCGCGAATTGGACGCGCCGGGATAGGCGCGGCAGGCCGCAAGCAGTTCCTTGAGGGGATATTTCCTGTTGATGGGCACGATCACGTCGCGCAACTCGTCCTTCACCGCATGCAGCGAGATGGCGAGGCCCGAACCGATCTCGGTCCCCGCGCGCGGGATCATCGGCACCACGCCGGCGGTCGAAAGCGTGACCCGGCGCTTCGACAGAGCCAGGCCGTCGCCGTTTGTGACGACAGCCAGCGCGGCTTTGACATTCTCGAAATTATAGAGCGGCTCGCCCATCCCCATCATCACCACATTGGTCACCTTGCGCCCCGGCGCGGTGCTGGGCCAGTCGCCCAGGCTGTCGCGCGCCACCAGCAATTGGCCGACAATCTCCGCCGGCGTGAGGTTGCGCACCAGTTTTTGCGTGCCGGTGTGGCAGAAGCGGCAATTCAGGGTACAGCCCACCTGCGACGACACGCAGAGCGTGCCGCGATCGGCCTCCGGAATATAGACGGTTTCGAATTCGATCCCCGGCCCGGTTCGAAGCAGCCATTTGCGGGTGCCGTCGCTGGAAATCTGCTCGGTCACGATCTCCGGCCGGGCCAAGGTGAAATGCGCCGCCATCTCGGCACGGAAATCCTTGGCCAGGTTGCTCATGCTGGCGAAGTCGCGCGCGCCATGCACGTACGTCCAGTTCCATAGCTGGCGCGCGCGCATCCGCGCCGATTTCTCGGGCACGCCCGTCCTGGCCAGCGCCGCCGTCAGCGCGGCCGGGTCCAGCCCGATCAGGGAATTACATGTTGCAGACGGCATGGATCTTGGCGAGCGCGTCGTTGAATCCCGCCAGCGAATAGGTGTCGGTGGTCTTGGTGCCCCGCGCCGAGGTTCCCGTTGCCACCGCCGAAACGCCCTTGCCCATCGCATCGATCAGCCGCTGGGTATCGCCCAGCGATTGCAGCCAGGCCGTACCGTTCTTGGCGTCATTGCGGGCAAAAAAAATGAACTTGTCGGGGCCCACCGCCAAACTCACCGGTGCGCTCTCTTTATATTCATAGCCGGGCGCGATTTCGGGTTCGGCCTTCACCTTGCGGCCAGGCCAGTCCGACACCATCAGATAGGTGGCGGCGCGCTTGATATTCCTGGGCTGCATGGCGCGCGGCTGGGACATGGCGTAACAGGTCATGCTGCTTCCCGTCCCTGTAGAATAGGCCGACCAGTTCCCGAACACCCCCAAAAGATTGGCGGCATCGGCGAAAGCCGGGGTTACGAGCGAAAAGGCACAGAGGGAACCCAGCAGAATTTTGCGAATCATGAATGCTCCAGCTTGTCCGGCCAACCGTGTATGGGGCCGAATTCGGGCGATTTCATGGGATTCGCGCCGATTTTCCGCAAGAATAACGAAGCGGCCCCCGGCCCGCAACGCCAGCTATTCGCGCAAGCCATAGCCCTTGGAATAGAGACGCCAGACCGTCACGCCCAGCACGACCAGCAGCAGCAAGGTCAATCCGACTCCCAGGCCCGGCGGGGTCTCGTCAAAACCGATCATGGCGCCGCGAATACCGTTGATGAAATAAAAGAAGGGATTGGCATAGGCCAGCCATTGCAGCCGATGCGGCAGCATTCCGACGGTATTGAACACGCCGCCGATCATCGAAAGCGGGGTCAGAAAGAACACCACCGGCATATTGAGCTGCTCGAAACTCTTGGACCACAACCCGATAATCAGACCGAGCAGGCCGAAGATGGCCGAAACACTCACGACCCAGAACAGAAACATCGGCCAGGAATTGATGTGCGTGGCGCCGAAACCGATGCCCATCAGAAGAATGCCGATGCCGGTGATGGTGGCCCTGAGCACGACCACGCTGAGATTTCCGACAATCATCTCCGCATAGGAAAGCGGCGCGACCAGCATCTCTTCGACGAATTTGATGAAGCGGGAAAAATAGATCGCCGAGGACGCCTGCAAAAACGCGGCATTGACGATGTTCAGCATCAGCACGCCGGGTAGAACGAATTCCAGATATTTATGGCCGCCGATCTGGGAGATCCTGCCGCCCACGACGGAGCCGAAGATGAAAATGAACAGCAGAGCCGATATCCAAGGCGCGACGAAGGCTTGAATCGGCACCCGCGCCATGCGCGAGACCTCGCGCCGCACCATGGTGAAAAGGCCGATCCAATTGACGCCCATCACATCGTGATTCATGTCACTGGCCCGCCACATGATCGGGTTCGGCGCCGGTCGCGGCCAGATAGGCATTTTCCAGGCCGCCCGGGATACCCGCGATTTCGTCCTTGGTTCCTTCGCGCACGATCCTGCCCTTGTTGACGATCGCCACATGACGACAAAGGCGTTCGACTTCCTCCAGGTAATGGGAGGTCAGCAGAATGGTGCGGCCATCCCTGTTGATCTCGGCCAAATAGCGCCACAACACCCGGCGCAACTCCACATCCACGCCGGCGGTTGGTTCGTCCAGGATGATGAGCTTGGGGTCGTTGATCAGGGCGCGCGCCAGCACCACCCGGCGCTTCAGGCCGCCGGACAATTCGCGAAATTGCTTTTTCTGATGCGGAACAAGGTCGAATCGCTCGATCAGGTAATCGATCCGCTCCTTGCGCGCCTTCGCGCCCATGCCGAAATAGCCGCCCATCCAATCCACGATCTGGCGCGGATTGGCGAAGGGATCGACGTTGAATTCCTGCGGACAGAGACCGACCAGGCGACGCGCCTCGCGGTAGTTTTTCACCGCGTCGACGCCGAATATCTCGATCTTTCCCGCGCTCGGCTCGGCCACGCCGGTGATGCAGTGAATGGTGGTCGATTTGCCCGCACCATTCGGCCCCAGAAATCCGAAAAATTCGCCTTCCGGAATCGTCAGCGAGATATCTTCGACCGCGACGGTACCGCTGCGATAAACCTTGCGCAGATGCGAGATAGAAAGTGCGGGAGTCATGGGGTGGAACTAACATGCCGCCCCCGACTTGAAAAGCAGCCTATTTTTCCACGCGAGGCCTTGACCACAGGCCGTCGCGCACTAGCCGGGCGCCGGATCGCGGGGCCTTGCAAGCGGCGCACCCCATGTATGCGGCGGCGGCACCTCGGCGCCCTCTCCGCCCGCCATCACGGGCCGCGCGCCATAACCGCCCAGAGAAATCAACCTGTCATAAAGCACGATCGCTCCGGCCATGCCGACATTGATGGAAAATCGGGTGGGAATTTTCACCACGAATTCGCAGGCCTTGAGGACCTGGGGCGAAAGCGAGAATCTCTCAGCGCCGAACACATAGGCGGCCCGGATGGGATGACGGAAGCGCGGCAGCTCGACGGCGTCATCGGTGATCTCCACTCCCACCAGCCTGCAGCCCAAGGGCAACCGCAGGTCCTCGGGGCGCGGAAAGGAATAGAAGGGCAACACGCCTTGCGCGCGCGAGGTGTCGCTTTGCGCGTCCGACAATTTCAGGCGCGGCGCAATGGAGAAGAAAAAGCTGGCGTCGAAGGCGTGCGCGATCCGGACCAGATTGCCCAGATTCATCGGCTTGGAAATGCCGTCAACCCCGACGCCGAAATAGCCCCGCATTTTGATTTTTTCCCCAACTGTCTGCCACGGCCGCAAACGGCCTAGCAGTCGTCATTCCCCCACTAACGGCATCGCCGTGCGGGGGAAGAAATTCCGGACCTTCCCAATAATATCACGGTATCGCACCAATCGCGCCGTTTGTGTCCGGGTGATGATGCAACGAGCCCTCCGCCATTTCATCGGCATTTTCCATCGCGGCCGTATAGGCGCGGATTTCCGTGATCAGGCAGCGCTGAACCGGTGCGTTTCCAACCGGCGGGGGCGCCAGTACCGAGTCGTTGCGGGCCAGACATGACAGGGTGCTGCCGCCGAAGGGCTTGAACGCCAGAGCCGTCTGAAATTGCAGGTCATGACAGGCGCCAGTGAGCGAAAGCCGGAATTTCTGGTTCATCCGGTCAGTGACAATCAAGGTATTGTCATCCAACACTTTCCAGTCCTTCACCATGTCCTGGCGCAAACAGGGGGATTGCACGGCGGCCGACACAGCCTCAGCCGCCAAGGGATCGACAAGAATGACCGCGAAGCTGGCGGCGGCAATCACTCTCATGCGAACCTCTCCACTAGCGAAGCGTTGACACAATACACTTTGACGCCGTTCCTGAAATCCTGGCCTCTTCCTTTCCGTTCAAAAGGCTCAGCATGACCGCCGCGAAACACAAGAAAGGCTTCGCCGCCCGGCTCTCGCGCATCGCGGTGATGAGCCAATTGGGGCCCGGTCTGATCACCGGCGCGGCCGACGACGACCCCTCCGGCATCGCCACCTACAGCCAGGCCGGCGCGCAATCGGGCTTCAATCTGCTCTGGACCATGGTTCTGACCTTCCCGCTGATGGCCTCGATCCAGATGGTGAGCGCTTTGATCGGACGGGTGACCGGCCACGGCCTGGCCCGCAACATGGGCGACGTGATGCCGCGATGGCTGGTGAGCGGGCTGGTGGCGCTGCTCTTCCTGGCCAACACCGTCAATGTCGGCGCCGATCTGGCGGCCATGGGCGAGGCCGCGAAATTGGTGACGGGCTTCGGCCAGCACGAATTCACGATTTTCTTCGCCCTGGTCTCCCTGGTCCTGCAACTTTTCATCCCTTATCGCCGCTATGCCCGTTTCTTGACGGTGCTCACTTTATCGCTATTTGCCTATGTCGCGTTGATATTCATGCTCCATCTCGATTGGAGCGCGATCGGACTGGGCCTGATTGGCTTCCATGCCGATCTTTCGGAAAGCGCCGCCACCACCATCGTGGCGATCTTCGGCACCACCATCAGCCCTTACCTTTTCTTCTGGCAGAGCGCCCAGGAGGTCGAGGAAGTGGACCAGCGCGCCCGCTCCAAACCGCTCCTGAAGGCGCCCCGCCAGGCCAAGGCGGCGCTGTGGCGAATCGAGGTGGACACGATCGTGGGCATGCTCATTTCCAACCTCATTTCAGTGGCGATCATGATCTCGACCGCCGCGACCTTGCACCAGGCCGGCAAGACCAACATCCAGACCGCCGCGGACGCGGCCAAGGCGCTGGAACCGCTGGCGGGGCACTTCGCGTTTCTGCTCTTCGCCATGGGAATAATCGGAACGGGCCTGCTTGCCATTCCGGTTCTGGCGGGATCGGCGGCCTATGCGGTGGGAGAATCGCGCGGCTGGAAAATCGGGCTCGACAACATGCCCTGGCAGGCCAAGGGCTTTTACACGGTCATCGGCGCGGCGATCTTTTTCGGCCTGGGAATCGATTATTCCGGCCTCGATCCCATCAAGGCGCTGTACTGGAGCGCGGTGTTGAATGGCGTCATCGCGGTGCCGCTGATGGCGGCGATGATGTATGTCGCGCGCCATGGCGGCAAGATGGGCCGCTACAGCGCGGGTCCCGTATTGAGCAGCTTGGGTTGGCTTTCCACCGCCGTGATGGCGGCCGCCGCCATCACCATGATATATGTGAGCCTGAATTGATTTTTTGGATTTGAAATCATGTTCGTACTGGGTTGGATAATTTTCGGCGCATTGACCGGCTGGATCGCCAGCAAGATCGTCAACCGCCGCGGCGAAGGCTGCATGGTCAACACCGCGCTTGGCCTGCTGGGCGCCGTGGTCGGCGGCTGGCTGTTCCACCAGTTGACCGGATTTCGTTACGAATTTCACGGCTTCTTCGTTTCGATGTTCGTGGCCGTGATCGGGGCGATCATCGTGCTGTTCATTTACAACGCCGCCACCGGCAATCGGCCCTTCGGTAACTGAAACGCATTCTCAGACAAAATCGGCGGCTTGCCATCTTTTGCGAAAGTTCGCAGATGAATCGCTGCCCGGTCCGCGCTATCAGGCAAATGCAGGGGAGAGCTTGATGACGCCGCGCCAATTTTGCCTGATCGGGTTTTTCCTCTTCGCGTCCGCCAACGGCGCATTCGCCGTCACCGATGAGATCCAAGTCTATACCGGAGAGATCGAAGCGCCGGGCGTGCTGGGCCTTGCCTGGCACAACAACTACACGCCTAGCGGCCTCAAGACACCGGATTTTCCGGGCGGTCTAACCAACAATCACGCCTATAGCAGCGTGCTGGAATGGGCTTACGGGGTGACGCCCTGGTTCGAGGCGGGCTTCTACATGCCGCTTTATTCCGTCACCGACGGCCAAGGCGCGACCTATAACGGGTTCAAGCTGCGGGCGCTGTTCGTGCAGCCCGATAACGAAGACAAGGATTTCTATTACGGCGTTAATTTCGAGTTCAGCTGGAACCAGAGGCAATGGGACAGCCAAGTCAATACCGGCGAAATTCGCCCCATCATCGGCTGGCGTTTCGGCGACGGCTTCAGCATCACCTTCAATCCCATCGTGGACAATTCCTACAAGGGGGTCGCCGGCCTGGAATTCGTGCCCGCCACCCGGCTCGATTATAAGCTGAACGACAAATGGACGATCGCGGCGGAGGAATATGACGATTTCGGCCAACTCCGCCGTTTCGTCCCCGGCGACCAGCAATGGCACCAGCTCTGGGCGGTCGCCGATTACGATGGCGATCCCATCTCCATCGAAACCGGCATCGGCTTCGGCCTTACGCCCGCCACCGACGGCCTCGCGGTCAAGCTGATGCTGATGAGCGACCTGACCGGGCCGCACGGATTGTTCCGATAATAATCGTCAGAGCGGCTTCAGCAAGCGGATCACATCGCGGCGAAATCCCAATTTTTCATAAAGCTGTTCCGCCCGGATATTCTGCTCGAATACGCCCAAACTCATCCAGTCATAGCCTTGGGCGCGCGACCAGTCCTCGGCCCTTGCCAGCAGTGCCGTTGCAATGCCCCGCCCTTGAGAGTCTTCCGCCACCACGATATCGGCGACATGACCGTGCTTGCGCCGGCGATAATAGTCCTCGAGCGAACAAACATGGATAAAGCCCGCGATAACGCCTTCGACATCCGCGACGAACACCGCGGGGTCTTCGGCAGTGGAACGGATCGCTTCGGCCATAACAGCGAGGTCGGTTGCGACCATCGCAGTCGGATCTCGCCACGGCGGCGGGGTGAAGGAAGTCGCCAGACGCGGCACCAGCGCAAGGATGGCGGGCGCGTCGGTTTGGGTAGCGCGGCGGATCAGCATGGACGTCTTAAATCAAAGCTTGCGAAACATCACCAGCACATCGGTAAATCCGGATGCGGGATGCTGGAATGCATCAGGCGCACGGCCGATGATTGAAAAACCCATACGCTGCCATAGCCGCACCGCCCGTTCGTTACTGGCGACCACGAAATTGAATTGCATTGACCGAAATCCCCGCGCCTTCGCGGCGATGAGCGCGTGTTCGCA
Source organism: uncultured Alphaproteobacteria bacterium (assembly GCA_963769055.1). Lineage (GTDB taxonomy): Bacteria > Pseudomonadota > Alphaproteobacteria > Micropepsales > Micropepsaceae > Rhizomicrobium. The sequence goes on along the minus strand of CAVYKF010000011.1, from coordinate 178,680 downwards.
AAGTACCTGGCCTATGCCGCGCCCGCCCACCCCGCTTGCGACCATGAACCCGGCATTGGCGACATGGGCGCCAGGACCCGGCCGATTGGCGCGCAGATAGGTTGTGCCAACAACCTGCCCGTCAGTTTCTGCGACAAAGACTTCCCGTTCGGACGCGAACCAGTGAGCCAGCGCATCCTCCCGCGCCATGTCGCGCGGCAGGGCATAGGTTTCGCCGGCACGGATGACCGGCTCCATGATGCGCCAGATCGCGTCCCGGTCATCCTCCGTAGCGAAGCGGATAATGAGGCTCATTTGGCCAGAAAGTCGGTGACCAGGTTGGTGGTGGCGGCAGGGTTCTCTTCCATGATCCAATGGCCGGAATCAGGAACCACGCCGCCCGTCACATTGGCGGCAACCTTGTCGAGGTCTCCTTTCATAGTGTTGCCGTATGACTTCTCCGCCCCCAGCGCCAGCACCGGCATGCCGAGCTTGACCTTTGCGGCGAAGGCACGGTTATCGACGCCGTCCTGCGGGAAAGCATGGAACTGCTCCAAGGCGTCATGCATGGCCCGCGGCTTCGCATAAAGCGCGGCATAATGGGCACGTGTTGCTTCATCGATCTTTTCGGGATGCGCCGATAACTCATTGTAGAAGCGGTCCAGAAAGATGCGTTCTCGTCCCGCCACCAGCCGTTCCTCATCCGGGCCCCAGAAATTGAAATGCCAGGTTTTGGGATTGACCAGCTGGGCCTGCCACATCGGTTCGATTCCCGGCAGCGGCGCGTCGATCACCACCCATTTGGTAATACGGGCCGGGAATTGCGCCGCCAGCGCATAACCCACCATGTTGCCGATGTCGTGGGTGACCAGATCGACCTTCTGCACATTGAGCGCATCCATCACGCCGGCGATGTCCAGCGCTTCGTTCTTTTTGGTGTAACCAGCATCAGGATGTGCCGACAGGCCCATCCCACGCAAATCCGGCACGATCACGGTATGATTGGCGACCAGCTTGGCCGCCACCGGAGCCCACATGTCGCCCGTGTCGCCGAACCCATGCAGCAGTACGACCGCCGGCCCGCTGCCGCCGATGCGGACATGCAAGATCGTGCCGTTGGTGGGGATTTCGCGCGTCCTAAATGATGGCGGATACTGCGCGATGGCAAAAGCAGGCGCGGACATTAATAACGCCGCAAAACTCGCCGCGAGAATTCGTAGCATGCCCCTTCCCCACCTTATTCCGCCGCCGGCTTGTGCAGGTAGATCTCCCCGCCGCTCCGTTTGAACTCCTCCGCCTTCTTCGCCATGGCGGCGCGGATTTCCGCGGTGGAGAGCGTGTCGTTCTTGCCCTTGGCGGCGTCGCGCACTTCCTGGCTGATTTTCATGGAGCAGAATTTCGGTCCGCACATGGAACAGAAATGCGCCACCTTGGCGCCTTCCGCCGGCAAGGTCGCGTCATGGAAAAGCTGCGCGGTTTCCGGATCGAGCGCGAGCGCGAACTGGTCGCGCCAGCGGAATTCGAACCGCGCCTTGGACATGGCGTCGTCCCACAGCCGCGCGGCCGGATGGCCCTTGGCCAGGTCGGCGGCATGGGCGGCGATGCGATAAGCGATCACCCCCGCCTTCACATCGTCGCGGTCCGGCAGCCCCAGATGCTCCTTGGGCGTGACATAGCAAAGCATGGCGGTGCCGAACCAGCCGATCATCGCCGCGCCGATGGCGCTGGTGATATGGTCGTAACCCGGCGCCACGTCGGTGGTCAGCGGTCCCAAGGTATAGAACGGCGCCTCGTCACAGACCGCGAGCTGCCGGTCCATATTCTCCTTGATCTTGTGCATCGGGACATGGCCGGGGCCTTCGATCATAACCTGGACGTCGTGCCTCTGGGCGATGCGGTTGAGCTCGCCCAGCGTCTCCAGTTCGGCGAACTGGGCCGCGTCATTGGCGTCGGCGGTCGAACCGGGGCGCAATCCGTCGCCCAGGCTGAAGGACACGTCATATTGCTTGAGAAGCTCGCAGATCTCCTCGAAATGGGTATAGAGGAAATTCTCCTTGTGATGCGCCAGGCACCATTTGGCGAGAATGGAGCCGCCGCGGCTGACGATGCCGGTGACGCGATCGGCGGTCAGCGGGATATGCGCCAGCCGCACCCCGGCATGGACGGTGAAATAATCCACGCCCTGCTCGCATTGCTCGATCAAGGTGTCGCGATAAAGCTCCCAGGTCAGTTCCTCGGCGACGCCGCCGACTTTTTCCAGCGCCTGATAGATCGGCACCGTGCCGATCGGCACGGGACTGTTGCGGATGATCCATTCCCGGATGGTGTGGATATGGCGGCCGGTGGAGAGGTCCATCACCGTGTCCGCGCCCCAGCGGATCGACCAGACCAGCTTTTCCACCTCTTCGGCGACGCCGGAGGTCACCGCGCTGTTGCCGATATTGGCATTGACCTTGGTGAGGAAATTGCGGCCGATGATCATCGGCTCGGTCTCGGGATGATTGATGTTGGCGGGAATGATGGCCCGGCCGCGCGCCATCTCGCTGCGCACGAATTCCGGCGTGATCTCGGGCGGGATATTGGCGCCGAAGCTGTTGCCGTCGGCGAGCGCGCTGCGGCCCAGATTTTCCCGCGCGGCGATGATATTTCATTTCCTCGGTGACGAGGCCCTGGCGGGCATAATGCAGCTGGCTGACATTGCGGCCCGGCTTGGCGCGCAGCGGCTTCAGCGCCGAACGGTCGAATTGCGGCACCGATAGCAACTCGCCCCGCTTGAGGCCGTCATCCTCCGGCTTGCGGCCGCGGCCGTGATATTCCTCCACGTCGCCGCGCGCCAGAATCCAGTCGCGGCGCGAGGCGCGCAATCCCTTCTCGATATCGATCGCCACGCTATCGTCCGTATACGGACCGGATGTGTCGTAGAGCCGGACCGGCGGCTCGCCGCCGGACAGGGCTACCTGGCGGAACGGCACGCCGTTCACGATCAGCTTCTTCGAGCCGGGCAGCGGCCCGCGCGTGATGGAAACGGACTTGGAATTGAGAATGGGTTTGTTCATCTGGCCTCTCCCTACGCCCGTGCGAACGGGATCAGGTTCTAAGGGATTCGCGGGATTGCGATCTCAGCCTGCCGGAGCGGGCACCCCTGGGAAGGCGGCAATTTAGGCCTGACGGCGCCGTCACGCAATCGTGACGGCGAGCGGTTCCAGGCCTTCGATCTCCGCCAGTAGCCGGTCGCCGCGCACCACCGGCCCCACCCCTTCCGGCGTTCCCGTGAAAATGACGTCGCCGGCCGCCAGTGAAACCTGCCGGGACAGTTGGGAGATGATTTCCGGCACGCTCCAGATCATCTGGGCGGTATCGGCGTCCTGTTTGACCGTCCCATTGACCGACAGGCGGATCCGCGCAATCGGCAGTACACCCGCGGACGGTGTCAACAGCCCTATCGGCCCGCTTTGATCGAAGCTTTTCGCCGCCTCCCAGGGCCGGCCCTTGTCCTGCATCTGTTTCTGCAGGTCGCGCCGCGTCATATCGAGTCCCACGGCATGGCCAAAGATCAGGGCGTCCGCATCCGCCACGGCGACATTTTCTCCACCGCTCTTCAGCGCCACCACCAATTCGGCTTCGTAGTGATAATTCTTCGTCTGGCTCGGATAGCGGATGGCACCACCGCCAGGCACCAGCATGTCGGGCTGCTTGGAGAAGAACAGCGGCGGCTCGCGCGTGTCGTTTCCCAACTCGCGCACATGGGCGAGGTAGTTGCGTCCCACGCACCAGACCCGCCGCACCGGGTAGCGCGACGGACTCCCGGCAATGCCGATCCATGGTTGAGCCAGCGGAAAAACAAAATCGCTCATCACGCGGCCTCGAATTGACGGAATTCCGAGATGACGGCCTTTACCGCCGCCGCAACGATGCGGCCGCCGGCTTCCGCATTGGCCTGAGAGGGGTCGGAACCGATGCGCCCATCGGGAAAGCGGCGGCGGTAATCCTCCGCATCGCGGATCGGGCCGGTGGGCGCGATCCTGGGCGACATCGCCACGCTCTTTACCGCTTCGGGAAAGGCGAAATAGGTCACCGAGACTTCGCTTGGCGTGGCGTGACTGCCCTCGCCCACGGGAAAAAGCTCGCGGCACAGATCCATCACGCCGGGCAATTCCCACCAGTTGCGCAAATGACAGCGGAGCGGGGGCCCATTCTTGGCATTGATATAGTTGGCGCCCGCGCCGGCGAATGTCACGCCGTGATAGATTTCCGAAAAGGCCGCGGTAATCGTGGCGATGTTGCCGCCGTGACCGTTCAGCCAATAGATGCGCTCGAATCCGTGCCGGACCAGGCTCTCAGTCCAATCCCGCATGGCGGCGATCATGGTCGAAGGCTTGAGCGTGATGGTGCCGGGAAAAGCCATGTGGTGCTGGGCCTGGCCGACATTGAAGGTGGGCCCGATCAGGATTCCGGCTTCGTCGCCGGCGCGGCTGGCGATGATTTCCGGGCACAGCGCGTCGGTGCCCAAAAGCCCGTTGGGGCCATGCTGCTCGGTCGAGCCGATGGGGATGAGTATGGCCTTGGAGCCTGCCAGATAAGCCTCGATCTCCGGCCAGGTGGATAGATGTAGTTGCATCAGGCCTCGATAATTTCCTGGAGCTTGTCGATCGCCTTCTTCCACACCATGCGCTCCTTTTCCACCGCCTCCGCATTGGGCAGTTTGTTGGATTGCAAGGCGATCTGCGCCTTGCCCGCGCCCTTGGCGTAGAAGCCGACTTCCAGCCGGCCCGATTTCCATTTTCCCCGCCAGTATTTGTCCCTGGTGCGGGAGGTCTCCTCGAAAGCCCCCTTGGGAAACCAGGCCTGCGGCGCTGCCGTGGCGACGGCGTAAAGTTTGGGCAATGACACATCCATGACCCGGGTGACGCTGACCGAGAATTCGCCGTCGCATTTCTGGTTCATGGCGCGGATGCCTCGCGCCCGCTCGTAGCTTACCGCCACCATCTGGCCATACCAGGCCCCGGCGCCCATATCCTCGCGCGCCAGCCTGGCGATGGCCTTATGGTCCAGTTTGGCGGCGCCCGCCTTGTCCAGTGCCGCGAACCAGCCCGCCCAATCCTTGCCGGTGCGCTCCTTGATGGCGGCATCGGTCATGGTGGTTTTGATTTTGGATATTCCACCTGTTTGCCTCGTGCCCGCCATGCCCTAATCTCCACAGCCTGGGATTGGGAGCTTAGAGTAAGGGGTCCCAAAGAGGAACGCTATGAGTGACGAGATCATCCCGGTACCGGGGGATTGGAAGAAGCGCGCGTTTGTGAGCGCGCCGGAGTATGGCGCGCGGTATGCGCAATCGGTTGAGGACCCGGACGGGTTCTGGGGGAAGGAAGCGGGGCGGCTGGACTGGATGAAGCCGTTCACCCGGGTGAGCGACGTCTCCTGGAAGCCGGACAATCTGCATATCAGATGGTTCGAGGACGGGGCGCTGAATGTGGCGGCCAACTGCATCGACCGGCATCTGGGGCGGCGCGGCAACCAGGCCGCGATCATCTGGGAGGGCGACGACCCCAAGGACAGCAAGCGGATCAGCTACCGGCAGCTGCACGAAGAAGTCTGCCGCTTCGCCAATGTGCTCAAGGCCCGGGGCGTCCGGAAGGGCGACCGGGTCACCATCTATCTGCCGATGATCCCGGAAGTGGCCTATGCCATGCTGGCCTGCGCCCGGATCGGGGCGGTCCATTCGGTGGTGTTTGGCGGCTTCTCGCCCGACAGCCTGGCGGGGCGGATCACCGATTGCGATTCGCGTCTGGTGATTACCGCCGATGAGGGCCTCAGGGCGGGCCGGCCGGTGCCCCTGAAGGCCAATACCGACGAGGCCCTGAAGAAGGCGCCCGCGGTCCGCGACGTGATCGTGGTTCGGCGCACCGGCGGCAAGGTCACGATGCGGGAAGGCCGCGACCGCTGGTATCACGAGGAGGCCGCCAGGGTCTCAAGCGACTGTCCGGCCGAGGCGATGGGGGCGGAAGATCCCCTCTTCATCCTTTACACCTCCGGCTCGACGGGAAAGCCCAAGGGGGTGCTGCACACCTCGGCCGGCTACCTGCTCTATGCCGCCGCCACCCATCACTATGTCTTCGATTACCACGAGGGCGACGTCTATTGGTGCACCGCCGATGTCGGCTGGGTGACCGGCCACAGCTATATCCTTTATGGCCCGCTCGCCAACGGCGCCACCACCCTGATGTTCGAAGGCGTGCCCAACTATCCCACCACCTCGCGTTTCTGGGAGGTGATCGACAAGCACAAGGTCAACATCTTCTACACCGCGCCCACCGCGATCCGGGCCCTGATGCGCGAGGGCGACGGACCGGTGAAGAAGACCAGCCGCGCATCGCTGAGACTGCTGGGCAGCGTGGGCGAACCGATCAATCCGGAAGTCTGGCTGTGGTATCACCGGGTGGTGGGCGATGGCCGCTGCCCGGTGGTCGACACCTGGTGGCAGACCGAGACCGGCGGGATCCTGATCTCGCCCCTGCCCGGGGCCACCGACCTGAAGCCCGGCTCGGCCACCAAGCCCCTGTTCGGGATCGTGCCGCAGATCGTGGATGCCGAAGGCGAGGTGCTGGAAGGCGCCGCCACCGGCAATCTCTGCATCGCACGGAGCTGGCCCGGCCAGATGCGCACCGTCTATGGCGATCACCGCCGCTTCATCGACACCTATTTCCGGACCTATCCCGGCAAATATTTCACCGGCGACGGCTGCCGCCGCGACAAGGACGGCTATTACTGGATCACCGGCCGGGTGGACGATGTCATCAATGTCTCCGGCCACCGGCTCGGCACCGCCGAACTCGAGAGCGCGCTGGTGGGCAACGACAAGGTCGCGGAGGCCGCCGTGGTGGGCTATCCCCACGACATCAAGGGCCAGGGCATCTATGCCTATGTCACCTTGAAGACAGGCGTCGTGCCCGGCGACGCCTTGGCGGAGGAGTTGAAGAAATTCGTGGGCAATGAGATCGGCCCGATCGCCAAGCCGGACGTGATCCAGTTCGCGCCGGGCCTGCCCAAGACCCGCTCCGGCAAGATCATGCGCCGCATCCTGCGCAAGATCGCCGAAGGCGACATCAAGAGCCTGGGCGACATCTCAACCCTGGCCGATCCCTCCGTGGTCGACGACCTGGTCAAGAACGCGAAGATCTGATGTTCATTTTCCTCTGGATCCTGGCGTCCATCGGCGTCGCCTATGCCGCCAAGCTGTCGGTGCGGCATCCCTTCTGGTGGTTTTTGCTGGCTGCGATCCTGTCGCCGCTGGTCGGCAGCGTCCTGCTCTGGGCGGCAAACCGCTGGAATATCCGATTCATCCGCCAGTCATGAGCACGGCATAGCCGTCCATCGCGGTGGCGAGCTCGATATCCTTTTGCGTCACGCCGCCCGCGTCATGGGTAGCCAATGTCACCTCGACCTTGTTGTAGACATTGAACCATTCGGGGTGGTGATCCATCTTCGCCGCCAGCAATGCCACCCGCGTCATGAAGGCGAAGGCGGCGTCGAAATCCACGAACTGAAATTTGCGCGTGATCGCTTCGCGCCCTTCGGCCAGCTTCCAGTCGGGCAACCGCTTCAACGCCGCTTTCAGGTCTTCAATCGGTAGTTTCGCCATCTTGCTCCTCCAAAGGAAATTCGCGTTCGACCGCATAGACGCTGCCGTCGCTGGTAAGCCGGCTGGAATAGAGATGAAACGCGTCAACCCGGAATTCGGCGCTGGTGTAGAGCGCATTGTGCGTCAACCATTCGATCAGCTTGCCGCCATCGGGATTGCGCAGCCGCCCCACCGTCATATGCGGCGTGAATTTATGGGCATCCTGCGGTTGGCCGACACGGCGGATGGCATTGTCGACCTTGCGCTGCAGATGCTCCAGCGCCTCGGATTTGCGCAAGCCCACCCACAGCGTATGCGGCTGCTTGTTTCCGAACTGGCCGACGCCATGCAGTTGCAGACTAAAAGCGGGCGCCTGGATGCTCGCCAGCACGTCATCCAGCATGGCGGCGTCGCGCCCGTCCACCTCGCCGATGAACCGCAAGGTCAGATGCAGCTGTTCTTTCGTCTGCCAGCGCGCACCAGGCACGCCGCCCTGGATCAGCATGATGCTTTGCGCCACAACTTGTGGAACCGGCACCGCCACGAAAAGCCTCATCGCGCCAGCCGGCCCAACGGCAAATGCGTGCGAAACAGAAGCACGACTGCGCCATAGCCCAGGCTGGCGCAGATCATCGCCCCCGCAAGCGCGGCGATATCCGTGTAATGGCCCGGCATGGCCATCCCGCCCAGCATTGCGCCCAGCCAGGCGCCCGCTGCCGTCGCCATGGCCGCCAACAAGGCGGGCGGCAAGGCCCGAACGAATGTCGTTTCAATGGCGAGCAGCGCCCGGCTTCTGCCCGACCAGGTCAGGATTGCGACATTGATCCAGGCGCCCAGCGCCGTGCCCAGCGCCACGCCCGCCACGCCCAGGTGAAATCCCCACACGAACAGGATCTTCAGCACGATATTGGAAACGATCGCGGTCACGGTGGCGCGCGCCGGCGTCATGGTGTCGTGGCGGGCATAGAAAGTGGACGCCACGATCCGCACCAGCGCCATGGCGGGAAGGCCCGCGCCATAAGCCGCCAGCGCCACCGCCGAAAGCGCCGCCGCCTTCTGGTCGAAGGCGCCGTGCGCGAAGACGGCCCGCATGATGGTGCCCGGTATCACGAGAAACGTGACGGCAAAGGGCAAAGTCAGAAGCAAGGTCATCGCCGCGGAGCGGTTCTGTGCCGCATCCGATCCGGCCCGATCCCCCTTGGCCAGACGCGTGGACATTTCCGGCAGCAACACGGTGCCCAGCGCGATCCCCAGCACGCCCAGGGGAAGCTGATTGATGCGGTCCGCATAATAAAGGGCGGTGCGGCTGCCGACGGGCAGGTAGCTGGCGATGAAAAAATCGATCAGCGGCGCGACCACCACGCTGGCGGCACCGAAGGTGACGATGCCGAAGGCCTTGAAGAATTCCTTGATTTCCGGCGTCCACACCAGAGCGACAATCCGCAACCGCAAGCCGCCGCGCTTTCCCGCCCACAGCATGAAGAGAAGCTGCGCCACGCCGCCCAACGCCACGCCCCAGGCGGCGGCATAGGCCGCGTTGGGAAACCAGTGCCAGGCCAGCAGGCCCGCAATCATCGCCAGGTTGAGCAAATTCGACCAGGCCGCCGCCGCCCAGAACTTCTCGATCGCGTTCAGCATCGCCGACAGCTGGATCGCCACCACGGTGAGGATCAGATAGGGAAAGGTGATGCGCGCGAGCGACACGGTCAGGCTCCGCTGCAGGGGCGAATAGCCCGGGACAAATGCATCCACCAGAAGCGGCATGGCGGCCAGGGCCAGCACCAGGATCACGGCTTGCGCCGCCATCTGCCAGGAGAAGATCCGGTTCGCGAACTCGGCCGCGGCGTCGACCTTGCCCTTGGCATGCAGCGCGGCGTAGCGCGGCAGGAAGGCCGGGTTGACGGTGCCCTCGCCGAAAATCGCGCGAAAATAATTGGGAAACAGGAAGGCGAAGAGGAAGGCATCCGACAGCAATCCATTGCCCAGGATCGCCGCCATCAGGATGTCGCGCACGAAACCGGTGATGCGCGACAAAAGCGTGAACCCGCCCACCGAAAGGAGCCGCCGGAACATCAGCGGCCGTTCTTCAAGCCGGCCGCCTTCGCGATCAGCTTTTTTACGTCGGGCAGAATGCGCGCGACGATCACCTTCACGCCGGCCGGATTGGGGTGCAGGCCGTCGGCCTGGTTGAGCTTGGGATTGAGCGCCACGCCATCCAGGATGAAGGGGTAGAAGATAACAGGATAGTCCTTGGCAAGACGCGGATAGATGGCATCGAACTCCGCCACATAATCCGCACCCAGATTGCGCTGGGCATGCATGCCGGTCAACAGCACCGGCACATGGTCTTTCTGCAAGGTGGAGAGGATGGCGCGCAGATTCTTTTCCGTCACCGATGGCGGCACGCCCCGCAGCATGTCGTTGGAACCCAATTCCAGGATCGCCGCGTCGGGATGATCGGCCAAAGACCAGTCCAACCGCGATAGGCCGCCGGAACTGGTATCTCCCGATACGCCGGCATTGACGATCTCCGCGTCTATGCCTTGCGCTTTCAGCGCCGCCTGCAGTTGGGTGGTGAACTCCGTTCCGGGGGGCAAGCCATATCCCTGGGTCAAGCTGGTGCCCATGGCGAGAATCCGGACCGGCCGCGCATAGGCCGCGCCAAAATTGGCAAAGCAGGCAAGCAGCGAAAGCGCCAGCCCCGTGCTAAGGAAGAACTTGAATCGGCCGGTCATGATCGCCACGTGCCATCTTATCCTATTGAGCCCTATATGCAGACTCCCCCGTCCTCCGACAAATTGCCAGCCATCTTGCTCGACAAGGTGGCCTTGACGCTGTCGAGCGCAGCGGGACCCGTCAACATCCTGCACGACGTTTCCCTTGCCGTGCCGGCCGGCCAGACGGTGGCGCTGACAGGTCCGTCCGGATCGGGCAAATCCTCGCTCCTGATGGTGGCGGCCGGATTGGAGCGGCCGAGCGGCGGACGGATCAGCGTGGCGGGGACCGACATCACCAATATGGGTGAGGACGCGGCGGCGCGCTTCCGGCGCGGACGCGTTGGGATCGTGTTTCAATCCTTTCATCTCATTCCCACCATGACGGCGATGGAAAATGTCGCGGTGCCGCTGGAACTGAACGGCGCGGAGGATGCCTGGGATCGTGCCGCGGCGGAGTTGAAAGCGGTCGGACTTGGCGACCGCGGCCATCATTATCCCGGCCAATTATCCGGCGGCGAGCAACAGCGCGTGGCGCTGGCGCGCGCCATGGCGCCCCGGCCGCAGATCCTGTTCGCGGACGAACCCACCGGCAATCTCGACAGCACCAATGGCGAGGCCATCGCCGATCTCTTGTTCGCGTTGAATGCCAAGCGTGGCGCCACGCTTTTTCTGGTCACGCACGAGGAAAATCTGGCGCGGCGCTGCCAGCGCGTGGTGCGGCTGGAAAGCGGACACATTGTTGCGGATGAAATGTTCCAAGGTGTGATGGTCCCCGCGTGAACAGCGTCTCTCTCGCCTGGAAATTGGCGCGGCGCGAGCTGCGCGGCGGCTTGCAGGGCTTTCGCATCTTTTTCCTCTGCCTGCTGTTGGGAACCGCCGCCATTGCCGGCGTGGAATCGCTCAGCGACGCGTTTCTCACCGGCTTGCGCGAGTCCGGCCAGACCTTCCTGGGCGGCGACGTCGCCGTCACCTTTGTGCATCGCCCGGCCAGCCCGCAGGAACTTGCGTTCCTTGCCCGCTATGGCCGCCTCTCGAGCACCATCTCGATGCAATCCATGGCCTACGCCTTGCGCGACGGCAAACAGGCCGAGCGCGAACTGGTCGAAGTCAAAGCCGTCAACGATGCCTGGCCCCTGTTCGGGAAGCCCGGCTTCACGCCCGCGCAGAGCCTTGGCGACATCCTGCATTGCGAGGATGACGGCATCTGCGGCGCGGCGGCGGAGCAGACCCTGCTGGATCGGCTGCATGTCGGTCGCGGCGATCTGCTCAAGCTGGGCAATGCCAGGTTCCGCATCATCGCCACCCTCGACAGCGAGCCCGACCGCATCTCGATGGGCTTTTCGCTGGGGCCGCACATCCTGTTTTCCGCCCGGGCGCTTCACGGCACCGGCCTGGAGCAGCCGGGCAGCCTGATCGATTACACCTACCGCCTCGCCTTCACGCCCAATGCCGAAAGGCGTGGGGCGACCATCGAAAGCTTCAAGGCCGATGCGGCGCGCGCCTTTCCCGACGCAGGCTGGCAGATCCGCGACCGCAACGACGCGGCCCCCGGCATTCGCCGCTTTGTCGAGCAGGTGGCGATGTTCCTGACCCTGGTGGGCTTGACGGCATTGGGCGTGGGCGGTGTCGGCGCCAGCGAAGCCGTGTCGGCCTTTCTGGACCGCAAGCGATTCGATATCGCCATTCTCAAATCCCTGGGCGCGGACGGGCGGCTGGTGTTCCTGATCTTCTTCCTGCAAGTGATGGCGATCGCGACCGGCGCCCTGATCCTGGGGGTCGCGATAGGCGCCACCGCGCCGTTCCTGCTCGCGCATTTCTACGCCAATGTGCTGCCCCTGCCGCCGGCGCTGGGAATTTATCCGGGACCCCTGCTGCTGGCGGCGGGCTTCGGCCTTCTTTCGGCTATCGTCTTCTCGGTGCCGCCGCTGGGCCGCGCCCGCGAAATTCCGCCCGCCAGCCTGTTGCGCGAGACCGTGGCGCCAGACCGGACGCGCCTTCGCTTCAGCTACCTGCTCGTGGCCGGGGCGGCCGGCCTGGGCATTGCGGGTTTGATGCTGGTCCTGGCGCCGTCGCCGCTCTACGCGGGCGGCTTTCTGATCGGCGCCATCGTGCTTCTGGCCTTCCTGCGGCTGGTGGCCGAGGGATTGATGCGAGCCTTGCGCAAGCTGCCGCGCCCGCTTCGCCCCTCGTCCGCCTCGCGATGGGCGATCTCACCCGGCCGGGGGCGGCGACGCAAGGCGTGGTCACGGCCCTGGGCCTGGGCCTGACCTTGCTTGCCACCGTCATCCTGCTCGACCGCACCATGGCGGCGGAAGTGAACGAAGCCCTGCCCAGCCGCGCGCCCAGCTTCTTCTTTGTCGATATCCAGCCCGACCAGACCGAAGATTTCGACCGCACCATCGCGGCCTTCAAATCCCGGCAGGATTACAAGCGAACCCCGATGATCCGTGGACGGATTACCTCGCTGAACGGCGTGCCGTCCGCGCAAGCCAAGGTGGATAGCGACGTCAAATGGGCCCTGTCGGGGGACCGCGGCATCACCTATGCGACCACGCCGCCGCCCGGCACGGTCATCACCAGCGGCGATTGGTGGGCCCCGGACTATACCGGTCCGACCTTGATCTCGCTGGATCAGGAAGTCGCCAAAGGCACCGGGCTGAAGGTGGGCGACACCATGTCTCTGAACGTGCTGGGGCGACAGATCGACGGCCGCATCGCCAACCTGCGCAAGGTGGATTTCCGCAGCGGCGGACAGAATTTCATCCTGGTTCTGTCGCCCGGCCTGATCGACAAGGCGCCGCACTCCTTCCTGGCGACCGTTCGCGTCGCGCCGAAGGAAGAGAATGCGATGTACATGGCGGTGACGGAAAAATTTCCCAACGTCTCCGCCGTGCGGGTCAAGGACGCCATCGCCCAGATTGACACGCTGCTGCAGCAACTGGCGCAGGGCATTCGCGCCGCAAGCCTGGTGACGATCCTGGCCGGCCTCCTGGTCCTGGCGGGCACCATCGCGGCGGGCGCGCGCACCAGGCTTTACGACGCCACGGTGCTGAAAGTGGTGGGCGCGACGCGGGCGCAGATCGCGCTGGTCTATGTGATGGAATATGGCCTCCTGGGTGTCGCCACCGGCGTCATCGCGCTGGGCGCCGGCACTTTGGCGGCCAGCATCATCGCGCGCGAGGTTCTCGACACGACCTTTGTCTTCGACGCCCAGGCGGCGCTCTGGACCGTGGCGGGCGGCGGCTCGGCAACCCTGCTTTTCGGCCTTTTCGGCGCCATCGCGGCCCTAAACGCCCGGCCCGCCCAGCGCCTGCGCAACGCCTAGGCGCAACCCACATTAACTTCAGGAAATCCGGGATTTAGGACAGTTCCGAATTTTTGGCCTTCTGCTTGATACCCCTGACGCAAATCACGATATACTGAGGGTTCAAAGGAGTTCCTCATGGCGGACTATGACAATCGGCTTGTACGCGGCGCGACCAGCGGCGTTCTTACGGTGGATGCCGGCCTGCGCGCCCACATGCTGCGCGTCTACAATTACATGGTCGGCGCGCTGGCGCTTACCGGCGTGGTGGCTTGGCTGACAGCCAATTCCGCCACTGATGAATGTCCTGTATCAGCAGGTTGCGAGCGCGCGCGGCGTCGCTCTGCAGCCGACCATTCTGGGATGGGTGGTTCTGCTGGCGCCGCTCGGGCTGGTGTTCTTTCTGTCTTTTCGCATCGCGCAGATGAGCTATGGCGCGGCGCAGGCGACGTTCTGGGTCTATGCCGCCCTGGTCGGGGCCTCATTGGCTTCGATCTTTGCGGTCTATACCGGCGCCAGCATCGCCACGACATTCTTTGTCACGGCGGCGACTTTCGGCACCATGAGCCTGTGGGGCTATACCACCGGGCGCGACCTGACCGGTTTCGGCAGCTTCCTGATGATGGGCCTGTTCGGCATCATCATCGCCATGGTCGTGAATTTCTTCTTCCAGTCTGCGGCGGTGAACTTCGTCGTCAGCATTCTGGGCGTCCTGATCTTCACCGGCCTTACCGCCTATGACACGCAGAAGATCAAGAACTTCTATTTTGCCGGCGACGACGGCACGATTGCGGGCAAGAAAGCGATCATGGGCGCGCTGTCGCTTTATCTCGACTTCCTGAACATCTTCCTGTTCCTGCTGCGCTTCATGGGAAACCGCCGCTAAGCCCGAGCGGATTCGAAAGTAAAAAAGCCCGGTGGCGACACCGGGCTTTTTATTTAATCTGCAAGGGCTTGCAGCCGCTTCTTGTCAAAGACCTTGAGCACCTGGGCCAGGTCGTGACCACGCTTCATCACCAGACCGCCCGCAGCGATGACGCAATATTGGCCCTGGCGATGACGCAATTTGGGATGTTTTTCCACCCGGAAGAGCGGCATTTCGCTGGCGCGCCGGAAAATGGAGAAAACAGCCACGTCCTCCAGAAAATCCAGGGCGTAATCCCGCCATTCCCCGGCCGCGACCATGCGGCCATAGACGGTGAGGATGCGGTTGAGTTCGCTGCGATCGAAGCGCGTCACAGGGACGGCAACGCCATTTTCCGGAAAATTCCCGCGTCGCGTCCCTGACGAAGGACGCGGCGCGGTGAAACGCTATGGGTTCTTCCGCCATTGCCGCCATGATGTGCCGGGAACCGGATCCCCGCAAGTCTTTCGCATTTGTAATCACTGCCCAGAAATGGTCACGATTGAACCATGTGCTGGCCGCTTTCGAGAACGAGCATGTCTTCGTCGGTTGGCCGTGCTTTTTGAGTCGGCCTGGAACTTCAAGCCCCCCAGCCCTTTCCGGGTTTGGCCTGATCGCGCCAACCGACGCTTCCCTCTCATCGCTGCGAACGGATAAAGGCTTTGAACAGCGCGTCGAGCTGGCCGAACAGGCCGCCGACCGCGCCGGTCAGGGTCAGCACCATCACGCCATAGGGAATGTAGAGGTCAGGCCGATCGCCGAACAGATTGGCGGCCGCCACCGCCACGAGGCCGCACAACGCGCCTGTCGCCGCGCCGCCCAGGGCACCGGCGCGGAAGCCCCGCGCCAGGTCGCGGGCGTAGAGCAGCCCCGCCACGCCCGCGATCAGCATGCAGCCGAACAGCAGGAAGGTGGGCTTGAGCCAGGGGCGGTAATGCGCCGCCACCACCAGCAGCAGCTCGAACATGATGCCCACCGCGATGGCGCGGCGCAGGATCTTCAGATTGACCACGCGAGACTCCCTGCCGGGCCGTGACGAGTGACCCGCTTGCAGCTCCGTTTCGATTTCTCTACAGGGAGAAAACCCTGGTTCCCCACGACTATGATCGAAATTCAGAACCTCACCAAGCGTTTCGGCCCGGTCACCGCGGTGAGCGGCCTGAGCCTGAGCGTTCGGCCGGGCGAGGTCTTGGGTTTCCTGGGCCCCAATGGCGCGGGCAAATCCACCACCATGAAGATGGCGACAGGCTATCTTGCCCCGGACGAGGGTTGGGTCCGAATCTGCGGCCATGACATCGTCAGCGACACCATCGCCGCCCAGAAGCGGCTGGGATATCTGCCGGAAGGGGCGCCGGCCTATGGCGAAATGACGCCGCGCCAGTTCCTTCATTTCATCGCCGGGGTTCGGGAATTGTCGGGTGCCGCGGCACGGGCGGCGACGGATCGCGCCGTTGCGGGCGCCGAACTCCAGGGCGTGCTGGATCAGCCGATCGAAACCCTCTCCAAGGGGTTTCGGCGCCGCGTCGGTCTGGCCCAGGCAATCCTGCACGATCCGGAGGTTCTAATCCTGGACGAGCCCACCGACGGGCTGGATCCCAACCAGAAGCATGCCGTGCGCGGGCTGATCCGCGCCATGGCGAAGGACAAGACCATCGTCATCTCCACCCATCTTCTCGAAGAGGTGGAGGCGATCTGCACCCGCGCCGTCATCATCGACCAGGGCCGCATCGTCGCCGACGACACGCCGGCCGGGCTTGCGGCGCGTTCGCCCTCGGGCAGGCTGGACGATGTTTTCCGCCAGCTCACCACGCGCGACACCGCAACCAGCGGAGTTGCGGCATGAACGTCTTGTGGCCGATCTTCGCGCGGGAATTCAAATCCTATTTCGCCACCCCCCTCGCCTTCGTCTTCATCGTCATCTTCCTCTTCGCGATGGGCGCGTTCACTTTCTATGTCGGCCATTTCTACGACAATGGCGTCGCCGATCTTTCCGTTTTCTTCGGCTATCACCCCTGGCTCTATCTGTTCCTGGTGCCGGCGCTGGCGATGCGGCTTTGGGCGGAGGAGCGCCGCAGCGGCACCATGGAACTGTTGTTGACCTTGCCCGTGCCGCTCTGGGCCACGGTGCTGGGCAAATTCCTCGCCGCCTGGGTTTTCTCCGGGCTGGCGCTCCTCCTCACATTTCCGATCTGGCTGACGGTCAATTATCTGGGCCATCCCGACAATGGCGTGATCCTGGCCTCCTATATCGGCAGTTTCTTGATGGCGGGCGCCTATCTTTCCATCGGCGCCTGCATCTCTTCGGCCACCTCGAACCAGGTGATCGCCTTCATCGTCAGCGTGGTGGTGTGTTTCCTCTTCACCATTTCCGGCGCGCCGCTGGTGCTGGATGCTTTCCGCAGCTGGGCGCCCTTGCCGCTGGTGGAGGCGGTTTCGTCCTTCAGCTTCCTCACGCATTTCGCGGCCATCACCGCCGGCGTGATCGATTTTCGCGACCTGATCTTCTTTTTCTCCCTGATCGGCCTGTTTCTGTACGCGAACATGCTGATCGTGGATCTGCGCAAGAGCGGCTGACATGATTTCCCGCCGCACATATGCCTTCTCCGCACTGGCGCTGGCCGCAATTCTGTTCATCGGCACCAACATCTTCGCCGATAATTTCTTCACCAATGCGCGGCTGGACCTGACCCAGAACCGCCAGTTCACCTTGAGCCAGGGCACGCGCAACATCCTGGCCAAGCTGCAAGAGCCGGTGACCTTGAAATTCTATTATTCGCGCACCGCCGGCGCGCGCTATGCCTCTACCGCCGCTTACGCCAAGCGGGTACGCGACCTTCTGGGCGAGTATGTGGCGCTGGGCCATGGCAAGCTGATCCTTCAGGAAATCGATCCGGAGCCCTTCACGCCGGAAGAGGACCAGGCCAGCGCCGCCGGGCTGACGCCCGCGCCCACCGACCGGGGCGATGTGGTCTATTTCGGCCTTGCCGGTTCCAACAGCATCGACGGCCATCAGGCCATCGCCTATTTCGCGTCCCAGCGCGAGGCCTATCTGGAATATGATCTGTCCGCGCTGATCTATCATCTGGCCACGCCCAAGAAGCCCACCATCGGCCTGCTCACCTCCCTGCCCGTGATGGGCGCTCCCCAGAACCCGCAGCCTCTGGCCTCCTACGCCGCGCTGGCGCAGGAATATGACGTCACCACCTTGGCCAATGATTTCACGGCGATTCCGGCCAATATCGATCTTCTGATCATTGCCCATCCGCAGCAGATGTCGCCCCAGCAGCAACTGGCGGTCGACAATTTCGTTCTCGGCGGCCATCGCGCCCTGATCTTCGTCGATCCCCTGTCGGAGCTGGTGCAGCAGGGCAATCCGCAGGCCGCCGTCTCCTCCGATCTTGGTCCGCTGCTGCACAGCTGGGGCGTGGATTTTCCCGCCAACATGGTGCTCCTGGACCGGGCTTCGGCGCAGCAGGTGGCAGGCAGCAACGATCCGCGCGAACCGGCGATTGCCTATCCGTTATGGCTGCATCTGACGACGCAGGATTTCGACCCGCGCGATCCGGTTACCGCCTCGCTGCAGAACCTGAACATGGCCACGACCGGCGAAATCGCGCCCATGCGCGGCGCCACCACCATCTTCCGCACCCTGATCGCCTCGTCCGATCAGGCCAACATGATGGACCGGGCGCAGTTGATGGCCCTGCGCGATCCCAGCCATCTGATCGATATGGTCCGGCCCACCGGCGTGCGTTACGCCCTGGCGGCCCGCATCACCGGTCCAGCCAAGACCGCCTTCCCCAATGCGCCGGGCGCGGTGCAAAAGGGCAATGTGCAGCTGGTGATCGTCGCCGACAGCGATGTCTGGGATGACCGGTTCTGGGTTCACGTCTCCAACCAGCTGGGCCGGCCCGTGGCGGAGCCTTTCGCCGACAACGGCGCCTTGATCCTCAATGCGGTGGAAAATCTGACCGGCTCGGACGATTTGATCTCGCTGCGCACCCGCGCTTCCAGCGACCGGCCCTTCACCGTGGTGCAGGCGCTGCAGCAGAGCGCCGAGATCAAATATCGCGAGACCCAGGACCGGCTTCAGGCCAGCCTCACCCAGGCGCAGCAGACCCTGCAGCAATTGCAGCAGGGCGCAGGCAGCAACGCGATCACGCTCTCCCAGAAGCAGAAAGACGAGATAGAGCGAATCCGCGGCGGCATGGCGGAAACACGGGCCCAGTTGCGTGACGTGCAACATAATCTGCGTGCCGAAGTCGACGCGCTGGGCAACCGCCTGGCCTTCCTCAACATTTTCGGCGTGCCGATCCTGGTCGCGGGTTTCGCGCTGGTTTTGGGCATGATCCGCCGCGCCCGCCGGGCACGGAGGGCGGCATGATGGATTTCCGCCGCCGCAACCTGATCATACTGGGCACGCTGGCAATCGTTAGCGTCGCGCTTGCCGGACTTGTGTTGGCGATCCGCGCGCAGAGAAAATCAGGCGCAATTCACGTCCGGTGAATTCTTGCCGGGCTTTGCCGCGCATGTGAAGGATGCCACCCGCATCCATATCGTTTCCCATGACGGCGCGTTCGATGTCGATTATCAACCCGCCAAGGGCTGGGTGCTGCCGGCGCGCGGCAATTATCCCGCCGATTTCGAACAGGTGCGGCACACCTTGATCGGCCTGGCGGCGCTGGAGACGGTCGAACCCAAGACCGCGCGCGCCGATTGGCTGTCCTATCTGGGACTGGATGCGCCGCCCAAAGGCACCGGCATCGCCATCACCGTCACCGACCGTGCCGGCAACGCGTTGGCCGCCGTCATCACCGGCAACAGCGCGGAGTTGCAGAACGCCCAAGGCGCGACCGGCCTGTTCGTGCGCCATCCCGGCGACAATCAAAGCTATCTTGCACGCGCCGTCTTCACCCCGCACGGCAATGTCGCCGATTGGCTGGAAACCGGGGTCATGACTATCGACGCGGCGCGGTTGAATAGCGTCACCATCACTCCCATGACAGGCGCCGCCTTCACGATCGCGCGCGAGCATCCGTCCGACCAGGAATATAAGCTGCAGGGCGCGCCCGCGCCCAAGGGCTTCGAGGTCAATCGCGCCAGCGTCAATCTGATCCCGCAGCTGATCACCGGCTTTGCCTTCGCGGATGTCGCGCCGGCTTCGCAAATCGACTTCTCCAGGGCGGCGCATTTGTCGGCGCATACCTTCGACATGCAGAATGTTCACATGGATGCGGTTTCGGCGAATGGCGCGGTCTGGATCCGGATTTCCGCCCAGGCCGATCCGGGCACGCCCACCATGCAGCGCCAGGAAGCCAGCATGATTAATGCGCGCGCGGCCGGATGGGCCTATAAGCTGTCGCCGGACAAGGGGCGGCTTTTGATGATGACGCGCGACGGGCTGATGACCAAGGCGGACGCGCCGGAAAAACAACCCGGCCTGCCGCCCGGCATCTCTTTCGGCGCCCCCAATTGATGGCCGCCGAGGCGGAGCCCCTGCGCGGCCTCTGGTACATGCCGGCGCTGGCGTCCAGCCTGAAGCCGGGGCAGATGCGCCGCGAAATGCTGCTGGGCGAGCCGGTGCTGCTGGGCCGCATGCGCGACGGCCAGGCTTTCGCCATGCGCGACATTTGTCCCCATCGCGGCGTGCCGCTGTCGGCTGGGAAAATCCTGTCGGAGAACACGGTCCAGTGCCCCTATCACGGCTGGCGCTTCCGCCGCGACGGCGTCTGCAGCGCGATTCCCTCGCTGGTGGAAGGCCAGGATCTCGATCCCGCGAAGATCCGCGTACGGCATTATCCTTTGCGCGAGCAGGATGGACTGCTCTGGGTCTATGTCGCCGCGAAAAACGAAGTGCCGAAATCGGAGCCGCCCCGCATCGCGATCGCCGACCCCAAGCCCCGCTGGACGGAGATCCAGACGTTTCGTTGCGACATCGATCATGCCGTGATCGGGTTGATGGACCCGGTTCACGCCGCCTATGTCCACGACCACTGGTGGTGGAAGCGGACGCCGCGCTTGAAGGAGAAACATTACGCCCCTCTGCCAACCGGCTTTGTGATGACGCCGCACAAGCCCTCCAAGCCGGCCTACAGCCTGCTCGGCGATGTCACAACCGAGATCACATTCGAGCTTCCCTCGACCCGCTTCGAGATCATCAAGGGCCGGTTGTTCGGCAGGCCATTCACAGTGGTCGGTCTGACCCTCTGCACGCCCCGCGAGGCCGAGCACACCGACATCATCCAGGTCTTCTATTGGCCGGCATGGCTGTCCTTCATCCGGCCCTTCTTCATGGCCCTGGGACCCACCTTCATCGCCGACGACCGCAAGATGGTGGAACTGCAGCGCGAGGGTCTGAAATTCTCTCCGAATCTGATGCTGATCCAGGACTTCCGACCAGCCCGCGATCTGGTATCACCGGGTCAAGAAAGCCTGGGCGGAATCCCTCGAATCCGGCACGGAGTTCGTCAATCCTGTGCAGGAACGAACGCTGCGCTGGAAAAGTTAGGAGCGTCGGCCAGGAGCCGGTAACGCCAGCGTACCGGCACGGCCCGGCGACACAGTTATGCACAATGACGGGCCGTGGTTTTCCGTTGGCCGCGCGACCTTGAAAAAACAGGGGGTTGCGGTTTGCCGCAACCCCGTCTAGACGGTCCCCTTAACCTGCAATTCGGCCGGCCCGGGAGCGCCCTTCGCGCGACCCGTTTTCGCGCGAGTAGTCATGCCCAAACGCACCGATATCCACACCGTCCTGATCATCGGCGCGGGACCCATCGTCATCGGCCAGGCCTGCGAGTTCGACTATTCCGGCGCCCAGGCCTGCAAGGCGCTGCGCGAGGAAGGCTACCGGGTGGTGCTGGTCAACTCCAACCCCGCCACCATCATGACCGATCCGGACATGGCGGACGCCACCTATATCGAACCGATCACGCCGGAATTCGTGGAAAAGATCATCGCCCGCGAGCGGCCGAATGTGCCGCCCGGCAAGGTCTTCGCCCTGCTCCCCACCATGGGCGGGCAGACCGCCCTCAATACCGCCCTGTCGCTGCGCAAGATCGGCGCCCTGGAGCGCCACAATATCGAGCTGATCGGCGCCACCGCCGACGCCATCGACAAGGCCGAGGATCGCGAGCGCTTCAAGCAGGCGATGATCGCCATCGGCCTGGACGTGCCCAAGGGCATCACCTTGAAGGGCCAGCTGCGCCAGAAGAAGGATACCGCCGGCAATATCGTCTATGACGACGCCAACAATCCGATGATGGAATTGTCGCCGGAGAGCTTCACCAAGGCGCTGGCGGCGCTGGACCAGGTCGGGCTTCCCACCGTGATCCGTCCCAGCTTCACCATGGGCGGCACCGGCGGCGGCATCGCCTACAATCGCGAGGAATTCTTCGCCATCGTCGAAGCCGGGCTCGACGCCTCGCCCACCCGCGAAGTGCTGATCGAGGAATCGGTGCTGGGCTGGAAAGAGTTCGAGATGGAGGTGGTGCGCGACAAGGCCGACAACGCCATCATCATCTGCTCCATCGAGAACATCGACGCGATGGGCGTGCACACCGGCGACTCCATCACCATCGCCCCCGCCCTCACCCTGACCGACAAGGAATATCAGCGCATGCGCTCCGCCTCGATCGCGGTCTTGCGCGAGATCGGGGTCGAGACCGGCGGCTCCAACGTCCAGTTCGCCGTCAACCCCAAGGACGGGCGCATGGTGGTGATCGAGATGAACCCGCGCGTCTCGCGTTCCTCGGCGCTGGCATCGAAGGCCACCGGCTTTCCCATCGCCAAGATCGCCGCCAAGCTGGCGGTCGGCTACACCCTGGACGAACTCAAGAACGACATCACCAAGGTCACCCCGGCCTCCTTCGAGCCCACCATCGACTATGTCGTCACCAAGATTCCGCGCTTCGCCTTCGAGAAATTCCCCGGCGCCGAACCGCTCCTCACCACCGCCATGAAATCGGTGGGCGAAGCCATGGCGATCGGCCGCACCTTCGCCGAGTCGATGCAGAAAGCCCTGCGCTCGCTGGAAACCGGCTTGACCGGCTTTGACGAGACCGCCCTGTCGGACGACAAGACCGCCATCCGCGCCGCGCTGGCCCGGCCCACGCCGGACCGGCTGCTCAATGCCGCCCAGGCGATGCGGCATGGCTTTCCGCTGGAGGAGATCCAGAAGATCACCGGCTACGATCCCTGGTTCCTGAGCGAGATCGAAGTCCTCATCGCCACCGAAGCCGAAGTCAAAAAGAATGGCCTGCCAACGGACGAGAAATCCTTGCGGCGCCTGAAGACCATGGGCTTCTCGGATGCCCGCCTGGCCAAGCTGACGGGCCGGAAGGAGGCCGAGGTCCGCGCGGCGCGCCAGGCGCTGAACATCCGGCCCTGCTACAAGCGCATCGACACCTGCGCCGCCGAATTCGAGGCGCTGACGCCTTACATGTATTCCACCTACGAAATGCCGGTGAACGGCCACACCGCATGCGAGGCCAATCCCAGCGACAAGAAGAAGATCATCATCCTGGGCGGCGGTCCCAACCGCATCGGCCAGGGCATCGAGTTCGACTATTGCTGCTGCCATGCCGCCTTCGCGCTGTCGGAGCGCGGCTATGAGACCATCATGGTCAACTGCAATCCGGAAACCGTCTCCACCGACTACGACACCTCCGACCGGCTCTATTTCGAGCCGCTGACGGCCGAAGACGTGCTGGAGATCGTGGCCAAGGAACAGGAAAACGGCACCTTGACCGGCGTCATCGTGCAGTTCGGCGGCCAGACCCCGCTCAAGCTCGCCAATATTCTGCGCGACGCAGGCGTGCCGATCCTGGGCACCAGCGCCGACGCCATCGATCTGGCCGAAGACCGCAAGCGCTTCCAGAAACTGCTCAACCAACTCGGCCTCAAGCAGCCGCGCAACGCCACCGTCATGACGGCGGAGGAAGCTGTCAGGGCCGCCGCCGAGATCGGCTATCCCGTGATCCTGCGCCCCTCCTATGTTCTCGGCGGTCGCGGCATGGTCGTGGTGTCGGACGAAGCGCAGCTGAAGGAACAGGTGGCGTCGGGCGAGCTGTTCCGCATCTCGGGCGACAATCCGGTCCTGATCGACGGCTTTCTCAATCGCGCCATCGAAGTCGATGTCGATGCGATCTGCGACGCCGACGGCCAAGTGTTCATCGCCGGCATCATGGAGCATATCGAGGAAGCCGGCGTGCATTCCGGCGACTCGCGCCTGCTCGCTGCCGCCCCACTCCCTCAAGCCCGCCATCATCGCCGAGATCGAGCGCCAGACCAAGGCCATGGCGGTCGCGCTGAAAGTCCGTGGACTGATGAACGTGCAATACGCCATCCAGGGCGACGAGATCTACGTGCTGGAGGTCAATCCCCGCGCCAGCCGCACCGTGCCCTTCGTCGCCAAGGCCATCGGACTGCCCGTGGCCGCCATCGCATCCCGGGTGATGGCGGGCGAGACGCTCGCCAGCTTCCATCTCAAGCCGCCCGCTCCCGATCACATCTCGGTCAAGGAAGCGGTGCTGCCGTTCGCCCGCTTCCCCGGCGTGGACACGATCCTGGGACCGGAGATGCGATCCACCGGCGAAGTGATGGGTGTCGATGTCAGTTTCGCCCGCGCCTTCGCCAAGAGCCAGATCGGCGCCGGCACCCGCCTGCCGGTGGGCGGCACCGTCTTCATCTCGGTCCGCGATGCCGACAAGGCGTTGATCGTGGCGCCCGCGCGGGACCTGGTTGCCATGGGCTTCTCGCTGATCGCCACGGGCGGCACGGCCAGGGCGCTGGCGCAGGCGGGCCTGCCGGTCGCAACCATCAACAAGGTGCTGGAAGGCCGGCCGCATGTCGTGGATGCCCTCAAGAACGGCGAAATCCACCTCGTCTTCAACACCACCGACGGCGTGCAGGCGCTGGCCGATTCCTCGTCCATCCGCCGCGCCGCCTTGACCTTGAAGGTGCCCTATTACACCACCCTGGCGGGGGCCAAGGCCGCCACCGAGGCCATAGCAGCACTGAAGGGCCAGTCCCTTGAAGTCGCCCCCCTCCAGTCTTACAGTTTACCGGCTGGGTGATACCCCAACCTTAAGAAACCCAGCAGGATCAAAGTTTTAGCGCGGCTGAGAGACCCCACTCCGGACCATAAGGCCGGACGGAGGGTTCTTTTGGCCCAACGGGATTCGACGATTATGGAAAAAATTCCGATGACGGCTTCGGGCTTCAAGGCCCTGGAAGACGAACTGAACCGGCTCAAGAACGTGGACCGCCATGAGGTGATCAAGGCGATCGCCGAAGCGCGTGCCCATGGCGATTTGTCGGAGAATGCCGAGTATCACGCCGCCAAGGAACGCCAGAGTTTCATCGAAGGCCGCGTCATGGAACTGGAAGACCAGATCGGCCGCGCCGAAGTGATCGATATTTCCAAATTGTCGGGGACCAGCATCAAGTTCGGCGCCACCGTTACCCTGGTCGACGAGGATACGGACGAGAAGCGCAGGTACCAGATCGTGGGCGATGTCGAATCCGACGCCAAGAAGGGCCGCATCTCGCTGTCCTCGCCCATCGCGCGCGCCCTGATCGGCAAGAGCAAGGGCGACACGGTGGAAGTCGCCGCACCCGGCGGTGCACGGTCTTATGAGATCTTGAAAGTCGAGTTCGTCTGAGTGATTTTTTGAACCCCTCCGGCCTTCGCACCTGATCGGTGCTACGGCCACCTCCCCTTCCAGGCGCTTCGCGCCGAAGGGGAGGATGGGCACGACCAAGCTTCGAGAAAGCATGAACTCCTCATGCTGAGCTTGTCGAAGCATGAGGATGGAGCAGCGCGTCGCGAAATCCATTCCGACGCCCAAGAAAGAGCTTCTAGTGACCTATATTGCACCACCATTTGTCTGGGGCGTCCTTGCAATCGCTATAATCTATATGGTGTCGGTTGGTTACTTGATGAATTATTTGAAGAATGCCCATCGTAAGATATGGACAGATCTGGGCAGCCCTTCAATCATTCTCAACAATTCGATCAGGAACGGCCTTTTAACTCTAGGATTCATGTTTGGAAGCAAATACCGCAATTTGAACGATCCAAAATTGAACAAAATAATTTGGGGTACGAGAGCTCTATTTTTCCTCTGCCTCGCCCTCATGCTGACTGCCAAGTGGCTTGGCTACAGATAGTCCGGAAAGACTTGGGGTAAGTCGATTTGCGTGATGCGGAAATTCTAGATCACTCCAAAACGTTTCACTCGCGCGCGATAAGCGGCATATTCCGGATAGGCATCCATCAGCACGCGCTCTTCGAAGACGGTGCGCGCCACCTGGAGCAAGACCACGCCCAGAGCCAGCAGCCCGGCCCAGGGTTGGGCGAACTGGATCGCCGTGCCGACCAGGGTGAGGATCTCCATCGCGTACAAAGGATGCCGGGCGAAGGCATAAGGTCCGCCCGTCACAAGGGCGCGGGCCTCCGGCATGATCGAGAAGGACTTGCCCAACCGTGCCAACACGATGGTCGACCCCAGGCTGCCCGCGAAGACCAGCGCGGTCGCAATCATCTGCCAGGACAGGGACAAGGCCAAAGGCTTCAGATGCAGAATTCCGACGCCAAGAAAGGTGCCGGCAAATCCGCACAACCGCGGCACGATTCCGGATGCGCGACGGACCGGCTCGGTGCGCGCGACCACCAGATAGATCAGCAGAAGATTGAAAGCGACGCTGGCGAACAGGGCGAAGAAGCGCAAATTCGCCATCAGGCTGTCCGGTTCCAGCAGCACGGCGCGCGCGTCGGCGGAAAGGTCGGGGCGTAACTTCCATGCGTTATAACCAAACCAAAATATCAACGGCAGGCCGGCGGTCAGGTCATAAATTTTTCCACGCCGCAATTTGTCGATCTCAATCACTTTCTCGTCTCGCCACCAGCGCCACCATCTCGGCGATTTCAATGAAACGTCCGTCCGGCGAAAGCGCGTGCAAACTGTCGCGTAGTTCGGCTTCGAAAGCGTCCGCCTGCGCTCCCAGCTTTTCCGGAGAGGATGTGGATTGCGAGAAGGCGCGGCCCACGATCTCGTCCGCGCTGATGGGTTTGCGGATGGTGACGCTAAGCCCGTCCAGCCTGGTAAAGGCCGATTGATAAAGGAACGGCTCGTAGCGCCGATGGCCAAGCGCCTTGCGTTCGCCGATGTGTTTCTGGGCGGCGCGGCCATATTTGTCGCCGACCTTGCACAAGGTCTTGAACCAGGCATTTTCCGGCAGCACCGGATGGGCATCGTGAAAGAAAGCCACCGCGCCGCCCGGCGCTATGATTTTGTCCAGCATGGCCAAGGTCGCGAGACGGTCCATCCAGTGAAAGGCCCGGCCGATGCTGACCAAGCGATAAGGTCCCATGTCGGGCTTCAGGTCGTAGGAGCCGCCCCGCCACAGCTTGAGCGCCACGCCCGCTTCGTCCGCCGCGATTGCCGCCGCGGCCAGCATCTCCGGCTCGGGATCTGCGGCGGTGACCGCCAGACCCGCCCGGGCGAACGGCACGGACAGCGAGCCGGGACCGCAGCCCAGGTCCAGCACCGCATCGCCGGGAGCAAGCCTCAACAGCGCCACCACGCGCGCGATCAACCGCTCGGGATATCCCAGCCGGTAGCGCTCATAATAGGGGACCGCGCTCTGGAAGCGGCGCGGTTCATAGGGAACGGGTCTGTCCACAGGGAGTTCTCAAGGTTCCATAAGTCTTTGCTTTGCCGGTCAGGGGCTTATACTAAGGTCCGCCGCGACCCGCCCGGAAATTTTATGGCCAATATTGCTCTCGTCGATGACGATAAGAATATTCTGGAATCCGTTACCATGCTGCTGGAGCAGGAGGGCTACCATGTCCGCAGCTTTTCCGATCCCGCCGCGGCGCTGACCGCGCTGACCACCACGCCGCCCGACCTGGCCATCCTGGACATCAAGATGCCTCGCATGGACGGGCTGGAGCTGCTGCGCCGGCTGCGCCAGACCGCCGACCTGCCGGTGATCTTCCTCACCTCCAAGGACGAGGAGATCGATGAGCTGATGGGCCTGAATGCGGGCGCCGACGATTACATCCGCAAGCCTTTTTCCCAGCGCCTGCTTCTGGAGCGGGTGCGCGCGGTGCTGCGCCGCGCCGAAGCCAAGAACGCGCCGGCGGCCCCGGGCGAGCAGAAGAAAGAGGCGCTGGTGCGCGGCAAGCTGGCGCTCGATCCGCAGCGCCACGAATGCACCTGGGACGGCAAGCCGGTGCGCCTCACCGTCACCGAGTTTCTCATCCTGCAGGCGCTGGCGCAGCGGCCGGGCTTCGTCAAAAGCCGCGACAGCCTGATGGACGCGGCCTATGACGATCAGGTCTATGTCGATGACCGCACCATCGACAGCCACATCAAGCGGCTGCGCAAGAAATTCAAGGTTGTGGCAGACGATTTCGATGCCATCGAAACGCTTTACGGCGTGGGTTACCGCTACAAGGAGTAAACCGGGGCGTGTTTCCCCACTTCTCCGCCCTCACCTGGCGCATCCTCGCCTTCAATGCCTTGGCGCTGCTGATCCTGACCGGTGGCGTTATCGGCGTGCAATCCTCCGGCCGCGGTTTGGTGGAAGAGCGACTCACCGGCATCCAGGAACAGGCCGCCATCGTGGCGGGCACCTTGGCGGAATACGCCACCGACCCGCAAACCCATACCTTGCGGGTTGAAGAAGCCGAACCCCTGTTGCGCCAATTGATCGCCCCGACCCGCCTGCGCGGCCGGCTCTATCTGCCCAACGGCCATCTGGTGGTGGACACAAGGCTGCTTCTGGCGCGCAATGTGGTGCAGGTGGCGGAACTGCCGCCACTGGACCGCTGGAGCCGGGTCAAGGAATGGGGGCGGCGCATCTATGACGGGGTGATGGGCGTGCGCCCTTTCACCCAACTCGCCTCCTATTCCGAGGGCGGCGAGGACGGCCGCATCTATCAGGAAGTCAACGACGCGATCACGGGCCAGACCTCCAGCGCCGAGCGGGTGGACGACCAGAACAAGCTGGTCTTGTCGGTGGCGGTGCCGATCCAGCGTTTCCGTGCCATCTACGGCGAATTGTTTCTCACCACCGAGGGCGGCGACATCGACGACATCCTGCGCCAGGAGCGCTTCATCCTGTTCGAAGTCTTCCTGGTCGCTTTCGGCGTGATGCTGCTGTCGTCCCTGTATCTGGCGGGCACCATCGCCGAACCCATCCGGCGGCTGGCCTCGGCAGCCGACCAGGTGCGCTTCGGTTCCGGCGGGCGCGACGCCATTCCGGGTTTTCCCGAACGCCATGACGAGATCGGAGACTTGGCCGACAGCCTGAAGGAAATGACGGCGGCCCTTTATGACCGCATCGGCGCGATCGAACGCTTTGCCGCCGACGTGGCGCATGAGTTGAAAAACCCCCTCACCTCTCTTGCCTCGGCGATGGAAATGCTGGTGCGCGCGCCCGACGATGCATCGCGGCAGAAATTGATGGGCCTGGTCCGCGCCGATGTGAAACGCATCGACCGGCTCATCACCGACATTTCCGACGCCTCGCGGCTCGATGCGGAATTGTCGCGCGAAGCCCGTAGCGAGATCGAGTTGTCGCATCTCCTGAAGACCATCGTCGATATTTACGACGTCACGGACCGCGGCAAGAATGTGACCGTGACGCTCGCCGACGAACTTCCCGCCGGTACCAAGGTCATGGGCCATGACGAACGATTGGGCCAGGTGTTCCGCAATTTGATCGACAATGCGATTTCGTTCAGCCCCGAACGGCGGCACCATTACCATCACCGCCAAAATGCATCACGCTTTCGCGCGCGTGACGGTGGAAGATTCCGGTCCGGGCATTCCGCCCGACAATCTGGAATCCATTTTCGAGCGATTCTATACCGAACGGCCGGGCGATCCCTTCGGCAAGAATTCGGGACTGGGCCTCTCGATCGCGCGCCAGATCACCCAGAATGCCGGCGGTCGCATCTGGGCGGAAAACCGCCCGCCGCGCGGCGACGGCCAGGCCAGCGGCGGCGCGCGCTTTGTCGTCGAACTGCCCGTCAAGCCAATTTGAGCGCAACATGCGAACGGCCAATATTCACGCCAGCTGCGTCGCGATCGGGACAAAGGGCGTGCTGATCCTGGGTGACAGCGGCGCCGGCAAATCGGACCTGGCGCTGCGCCTGATCGACGATGGCGCCAGGCTGGTCGCCGATGACCGGACCGAGCTTTATGTTTCCCGCAAGGCGCTATACGCCCAAGCCCCTCAGATCCATCGCCGGCCTGATCGAAGTGCGCGGCCTGGGTGTTGTCGCCTTGCCTTTCCGCAAAACCGTGAGACTCGCATTGGCGGTAAGGCTGACGACAACGGCCAGGCGGCTGCCGGAAGCCGACTTTTACAAACCGCCGGGGCCGTTAACGATGACTGAGCCAGTGCCGTTCATCCTGTTGGACGGCGCCATGCCCTCCGCGCCGGCCCGGATTCGCCTGGCCTTGGCCGCTTTTGCCCAAGGCTTGTTCCGCGAGGATTTTAACCCCACATAGAAAAGCCGGAAATAAGCCTTGCGTTGAGAAACGCCGGGCCTATTTTCCCCTGCTTTCAACGGACAGTTTCATGCTTGGACTTGTTTTGGTTACCCATGGCCGCCTCGCGCAGGAATTCATCGCGGCGATGGAACATATGGTGGGGCCGCAGACCAATCTGCGCGCCGTCTGCATCGGACCGGAAGACGACA
The DNA here is from genome assembly GCA_963769055.1 of uncultured Alphaproteobacteria bacterium. Lineage (GTDB taxonomy): Bacteria > Pseudomonadota > Alphaproteobacteria > Micropepsales > Micropepsaceae > Rhizomicrobium. The sequence continues at coordinate 148,443 of CAVYKF010000011.1, read as the reverse complement.
TCGAGCGCCGCCAGCGCGAAATCGCGGCGGCGGCCAAGGCGGTGGATACCGGCAAGGGCGTCGTCATCGCCACCGACATGTTCGGCGGCACGCCCTGCAATCTGGCGCTGACCCTGCTCGACCGCACCAAGATCGAAGTGCTGGCGGGCGTCAACCTGCCCAGCCTGATCAAGCTGATCGACATCCGCAACAAATTGCCGCTGGAGCAAGCCGTGAAAGAGGCGATCGAAGCGGGGCGCAAATATATGCGCGCCGGCTCGGCGGATCTGGGCGCGCCTGCGTGAGCGAGCCGTTTCGGGCAGTCGCGAAAATCACCAACAAGCGCGGCCTGCACGCGCGCGCCAGCGCCAAGATCGTGGAAGCGGCGGCTCGCTTTCAGTCGGAAATCACCATCGTCAAGGACGGCACCCGGGTGAACGCCCGCTCGATCATGGGCCTGATGATGCTGGCGGCAAGCCTGGGGAGCGAGATCGGCGTGGAAGCGGAAGGTCCGGACGCGGATGCGGCGATGACGGCGATGCTGGCATTGATCGAGGCGAAATTCGGAGAGGAGTGAACGATAGCCGCAAGCTGCGGCTATCGTTCACGCCAAGCGTGGCCGCGCGACAGCGTCTTTGGCCGTGCGCGGCAGGAAGGACAAGATGCGCGTTCGACGCCTGGTTGCTGCACTGCTCGCTTTTCTCGCTCTCCTCGCCCCGGCCGCCGCGGCGCCAATCGTTCATGCCCATCCCGCGATATGGCATGTGCGAGGACCCGATGGCGAAGCCTATCTGCTCGGCTCCATCCACCTCCTGCCGGAAAATATCGACTGGCGCACGCCCGCGATCAAAGCGGCCATGGCAAAGGCCAATGTCTTTGTCTTTGAAGTCTCCGCGGACGAAAAAGCGCAGGCCGAAATCCGCCGCCTGGTCGGCGAGATGGGCATGCTGCCGCCGGGGCAATCGCTGCGGGCTTCGCTCGAGCCCTCGGCACGGGCCGATTTCGATGCCGCAATCGCGCAGGCGCATCTGCCGCCGGACGTGGTGGACCATGAGCGGCCCTGGCTGATATCGCTGCAATTGCTGGTGGCCGAAGGCGAGGCCAAGCAATATTCCGCGGATGCGGGCGTGGATCGCGCCGTCATGGCGATCGCCGCCAAGGCGCACAAGCAGACGCGTTTCTTCGAGACGATCGAGCAGCAATTCCGCCTTTTGGCCGGAAGCGACGAAGATCTGCAGCTCAAGGAATTCCAATCCGACCTCAAGGATTATCGGAAGGGCGACGACGATCTCGCGGCCATGATTTCAGCCTGGAGCAAGGGCCAGGCCGACAAGCTTGCCGCGCTGATGAATTCCGAACTGGCCGACCAGCCCGATGTGAAGAAGGCATTGCTGACCGACCGCAACCGGCGCTGGACCTTGCAGATCGAGACCATGCTCCGGGAAAGACGCGTCTTTTTCATCACCGTCGGTGCGGGACATCTGGCTGGCGCCGAAGGGGTGCCCGCGCTGCTGCGCGCGGCCGGTTACAAGGTCGAAGGGCCATAAACCATCGCGGGTGCTGCAGGCGGTCATAGATATGCAGTTTTCTTTATATCCTTCTTGCCCCTGCCAAAGCCCCCTGCTATGAGCGGGCCCGCAATCGAGGGAATCTCCGCACATGGCCGCCAGCACCGATTACGTCGTCAAGGACATCAGCCTGGCCGAGTGGGGCCGCAAGGAACTGGCCATCGCCGAGATCGAGATGCCGGGCCTGATGGCGACCCGGGCCGAATATGGCCCCAAGCAGGTCCTGAAGGGCGCGCGCATCGCCGGCTCCCTGCACATGACCATCCAGACCGCCGTCCTGATCGAGACCCTGGCCGCGCTGGGCGCCGATATCCGCTGGGCGTCCTGCAACATCTATTCGACCCAGGACCATGCCGCCGCCGCGATCGCCGCCAAGGGCATTCCGGTGTTCGCGGTCAAGGGCGAAAGCCTGGTCGAATACTGGAACTATACCCGCCGCATCCTGGAATGGGGTGATGGCGGGTTGCCCAACATGATCCTCGACGATGGCGGCGACGCCACCATGCTGGTGCATGCGGGCCTGCGCGCCGAAAGAGGCGATGCCGCATTCCTCGACAAGCCGGAGAATGAAGAGGAAGAAGTATTCTACGCGCTGATCAAGCGCACCTTGAAGGAAAAGCCGGGCTGGTTCGCCCAGCTCGCCGCCAGCATCAAGGGCGTGTCGGAAGAGACCACCACCGGCGTGCATCGCCTGTATCAGATGGAAAAGGAAGGCAAGCTGCTCTTCCCCGCCATCAATGTGAATGACAGCGTCACCAAGTCGAAATTCGACAACCTCTATGGCTGCCGCGAAAGCCTGGTGGACGGCATCCGCCGCGGCACCGACGTGATGATGTCGGGCAAGGTGGCGATGGTTGCGGGCTTCGGCGATGTCGGCAAAGGCTCCGCCGCCTCGCTGCGCCAGGCCGGCTGCCGCGTGATGGTGAGCGAAATCGATCCCATCTGCGCGCTGCAGGCGGCGATGGAAGGCTATGAAGTGGTGACCATGGAAGAAGCCGCGCCCCGCGCCGACATCTTCGTCACCGCCACCGGCAATGTCGACGTCATCACCGTCGACCACATGCGGGCGATGAAGGACCGCGCCATCGTCTGCAATATCGGCCATTTCGACAGCGAAATTCAGGTCGGCGCGCTGAAGAACTTCCAGTGGCACAACGTCAAGCCGCAAGTCGACGAAGTCGAATTTCCCGACGGCAAGCGCATCATTCTTTTGTCGGAAGGAAGGCTGGTCAATCTGGGCAATGCCATGGGCCATCCGTCCTTCGTGATGAGCGCCTCCTTCACCAACCAGACCTTGGCGCAGATCGAACTCTTCACCAATCCGGGAAAATACCAGAAGAAGGTCTATACCCTGCCCAAGCAGCTCGACGAGAAAGTGGCGCGGCTGCATCTGGCCAAGATCGGCGTGCATCTCACCGAGCTTTCCACCAAACAGTCCGATTACATCAACATTCCCAAGGCGGGACCGTATAAGCCCGATACCTACAGATATTAGGAACAACCCGGCTCGCCGGGATGACAAGCCGAAAGAGGCGCGCTACCAAGCCGGATGCGCGCCTTTTTCCTTTGCCTGGCATTCGCCGCGCTGGCCGGCTGCAGCAGCCTGATCCGCCAGGGCGGCGACGGCTTCGAAGCGTCGGGGGTCTCACCCGAACAATTTGAAGCGGACAACAATGCCTGCGGCCTCCAGGCCGACGACTATCTCGCCTATGACATTCATGGCATGGCGGAGGGCACCCGTTATGAGAAGAACCGCATCTACAACGCGGTCTATGGCCGCTGCATGCGCGCGCGCGGATATCGTCCACGGCCTTACTTCAAGAATTTGCTGCCTGGCTGAGACGCGACAGGCGCGTACGCCCGAGACCGCTCGCTAACATCTTGACGCGACTCGTTAATTATCCACAGGCCGCAAAATATGGGCCTGTGGGCCGCATATGGATTTTCATACATTATTAACCACAATCCCTATGCCGGATGGCCCCCTGCCGGTATGTTGTTGATTCTAAAGTGATTCGCCGATTCGAGGCGGTTCGAGGGGACAAGCAGGCATGAGTCCCATTTTGGGACATATGGGAGGGAGAAAGCTTGGGCGTTGGGCCGCCTTGGCCTGGGCCCTGGCCCTGCCCTTTCCGGCCTGGGCGGCAGACCCGGTCGATCTGACCATCGGCTTCGACACCGGCCAATTGGTGGTGCTGAGCGCCCTGGCTGCCGGTGCGGTGGCCTTGGCGATCGCCGCCTGCCTTTGGGCGCTGGCCGAACAGCGCAATGCCCGGCGTCTGCGGCGGACCTTGCGCGTCAGCGGCGCGCGCACCCGAAGCGCGGTGGGCGAGCGCGACGCGCTTCTGGGCGCCGGGCGCGAAGCGCTGGTGGTCTGGGGCCGCGATGGGTCCGGCCCCTTCTCCTATGGCGGCGGCGAGCAGATGCTGGATTCCTGTCTCAAGGGACCGGACGCGCTGGCGCTCTCCACCGCGCTGGATGAGCTTTCCGACCGCGGCATCGCCTTCAAGCTTCCCGTGAGCGATGCCGACGGACGCAAGCTGATGGCGCGCGGCCGCGCCGTGGGTTCCATGGCGGCGGTTTGGCTGGAAGAACCCTCGGCGGCAACGGCATCCGCCGATTTCCGCGCCATCCTGGACGCCTTGCCCATTCCGGTCTGGCTGCGCGACAAGGGCCTGGCGCTCAGTTGGGGCAATCACGCCTTTCTGGCATCGACGGGCGCCGCCGACGTCGCCGCCGCGCGCGCCTCCCAGACCGCGCTGGACAAGACCGAGCGCGACCTGGCCGCATCCGCCCGCAGCCAGAACAAGACGCTTGAGGCCAGGCGCTTTGCCGTGGTGGGCGGCGAGCGCCGCGCCGTCACCTTCACCGAAATCCCGCTTGGCGATGCCGGCATTATCGGCACCGCCATGGACGTGACCGATGTGGCAGCCGCGGAAGCCCGCCTGCAGCAGCATGTCGACGCCCATGTCGACACCTTGGACAAGCTTGCCACCGCCGTGGCGATCTTCAGCCGCGAGCAGAAGCTCACATTCTACAATCGCGCCTTCGCCAGATTGTGGGGCCTGTCGGAAGAATGGCTGGACCGACATCCCGGCGACGGCGAAATCCTCGACCGCCTGCGCGAGGGACGCAAACTGCCCGAACAGCGGGATTATCAATCCTGGAAGCGGGGGCGGCTGGCGCTCTACCAAAATGCCCGCGATCGCACCACCGAGGAGCTCTGGCACGTTCCGGGCGGTCAGACCCTGCGGGTGGTGAGCCAGCCGCATCCCTTCGGCGGGCTCACCTTCCTCTACGAAGATGTCAGCGAAAAACTGACCTTGGAATCCAACTACAACACCTTGATCAAGGTGCAATCGGCGACCCTCGATACGTTGGTGGAAGGCGTCGCCGTCTTCGGCCCCGACGGCCGGCTGAAACTGCACAATGCCGCCTTCGCCCGCATCTGGGAGCTGGGCACGGAGGAGCTGCGCGGCGAGCCCCATGTGCGCTCCATCGCCGCGCTCTGCACCGCGAAATTCGGCGACGGCGCGATGTGGGATCGCCTGATCCAGGCGATCGTTTCGGAAGGCGGCATGGCGCGCGATCTGGGCGAAGTCGAGCGCAACGACCGCATCATCCTGTCGCTGGGTCTTTCACCGCTTCCCGATGGCGCCAGCCTGGTCACATTCGCCGATGTCACCGATCGTTTTCGCATCGAAACGGCCTTGCGCGACCGCGCCGATGCGCTGGAAGCGGCCGACCGGCTCAAATCCGAATTCATCAAGCATGTGTCCTATGAACTGCGCACGCCGCTCAACACCATCATGGGCTTCGCCGAGCATCTGGCGTCGGGCGTGCCCGGCGCGCTCAATCCGCGCCAGAGCGAATATGTCGACGCCATCGTGGCGGGATCGAACACGCTGAAGGACCTGGTCAACGACATTCTCGATCTGGCGCTGATCGAATCCGGAGCCTTGCGGCTCGAGCTGGAACGGCATCGACCTTTACGGCCTTCTGGCCGATGTCGCCAATCATGCCCGCGACTGGGCCGCGCAAGGTCGGCCTGACATTGGAGCTGGACTGCCAGCCGAACGCGGGCCTCTTCCTGGCCGATCCCCGGCGCATGCGCCAGATCGTCTTCAACCTTCTCTCCAACGCCTTCAAATTCACGCCGCGCCGGCGGCGATCATCCGCCTGTCGGGGCGCATCGTGGGCGAAGACGTGCAGATCACCGTCGCCGACAATGGGCCCGGTCTGGCGCCCGACGTGAAAGCCAATGTCTTCGAGCGTTTCGCCGCCCAGAGCCAGGCGGGAACCCGCGCCGGCGCCGGGCTGGGCCTGGCATTGGTCAACCGCTTCCTGGAACTGCATAACGGCTGGGTGGAAATCGAAAGCGCCAACGGCACCCTGGTCCGCTGTCACATCCCGCGTCGCATCGCCGACAGCGGCACGAGTCGCTAATCTCGTGAACGCTTAGTGCTGGACTAACGGGCACGCGAACCACGAGGCCGTCCAGGTCGGACGTCATGCGCAGTTGGCAGGACAGCCGGCTGTTGGGCGCCGTGGCCTGCGCGAAATCCAGCATCGTTTCTTCCATTTCGGATTTTGGCGGCAGTGCCGCCAGCCAGCCGGGATCGACATAGACATGGCAGGTGGCGCAGGCGCAGGCGCCGCCGCAATCCGCATCGATGCCGGGCACCAGACTTCGCACCGCGCCTTCCATCACCGACCAGCCGAGCGCGATCTCCACCGTCTGCTCGGCGCCATCGGGCTGAATGAAGGTGACCTTGGGCACGTTGCTTCCTTTAAGACGCGATCTGCTTCATGGAGATGGAGGGATCGGCCAGTCGTTCCGGCGCGACGGAGAGGCCGTCGGCGATCAGCTTCTTGCCGATCATATATTCCGGCGCGGCATTGACCGCCTCCACCGCCGCCACGACGCCATCGCGCAGATGAAACACCGCGAACTTGCGCGATGCCGGATCGCCCCTCAGCACAAGCCGGTCCGTCGGCCGCGCCAGTCCGGCGATCTGCAGCTTCAAGTCATATTGGTCCGACCAGAACCAGGGCACTTCGCTATAGGCCTTGGGCCGGCCCAGCATGGCCAGGGCCGCGTGCTTGGCCTGATCGATGGCGTTCTGCACGCATTCCAGCCGGATCTCCACGCCCTCGCGGCCATAATGGCGGGTGCAATCCCCGGCCGCGAAAATCGAGGGGTCGGCCGTCATGGCATTGCGGTCGACGATGATCCCGTCCTGGCAGGGAAGCCCGGATTCGCATGCCAACATATCATTGGGGACCACCCCAATTCCCACCAGCACGATGTCGGTCGGGTAAGCGATTCCACCGGCCACTGACGATCTCTATTTTTCCTTTTCCTTCAAAGTGTTCGACACTGGTGTTGCAGCTTTAACTTCACGCCTGCCTGCGCATGTTCGGCGGCATAAAAATCCGAAACCGGCTTGGAGACCGCCCGCGCCATCAGCCGGTCCGCCGCCTCGAACACCGTCACATCCAGCCCCCGCTTGGCGCCGACCGCGGCGACCTCCAGGCCGATATAGCCGCCGCCCACAATGGCGATGCGGGCGCCGGGTTTGAACACGGCCTGCAGCCCGTCCACGTCGGCGATGTCGCGCAGATAATGAAGGCCGGGCAGATCCGCGCCGGGACAGGCGAGCTTGCGCACCCGCGTGCCCGTCGCCAGCAGAAGCTTGTCGTAAGGCAGCGTCCTGCCATCCTTGAGCGACACGGTCTTCGCGGCCCGGTCGACCTTGGAGACCGTGGCGTTGAGAATCAGCTCGCAACCCGCCTCGCGATAAAAGGCGTCCGGCTTCAGGAACAGCCGCTCGCGCGCGAACGTGCCCAGGAGATAGGCCTTGGAGAGCGGCGGCCGCTGGTAAGGCGGATAGGCCTCGTCGCCGATCATGGTGATGGCGCCGGCAAAGCCCTCGCCGCGCAGGCTCTGGACCGCCTGCACGCCCGCCTGCCCCGCGCCGACGATGACAATATGTTCCGGCATGATATTTCCGCGAATTCCGGGCGGGGGCTAGCATGCGCCCACGGCCCGCGCAAACGCCCTTTCGGGCGTTGAGGCGAAGGGTGGGCGCGGGCTAGAACAGGGCATGACGGACAGGTTTCGCATGACGGTGACGCTGCCGGATCTGGCGGCGACGGCGGCGCTGGGCGGGGCTATCGCCGGCCGGCTGACGCGCGGCGACGCGGTGCTGCTGCAAGGCGATCTGGGCAGCGGCAAAACCACTTTGGCCCGCGCCATTCTCGCCGCCCTTGGCGTGAAGGAAACCGTGCCCAGCCCGACCTTCACCTTGGTGCAGCCCTATGACACGCCGCATCTGGCCGTCAGCCATTATGATCTTTATCGCGTCAAGCGCGCTTCCGAACTGGAAGAGTTGGGCTTGGACGACGCGCTGGAAAACGGCGCGGCCCTGATCGAATGGCCGGAACGCGCGGAAGACCGGCTTCCCCAGGACGCCCTGACCGTGCACCTGCAAGCCGAGCCTGAGCGCCGGGCCATCCTCGAGGGTTCGAAGCGCTGGCGAAGCCTGGAAACATCCTATGTCTGATCCCCGGACATTCCTGCACGCGGCGGGATGGGGCGAAGCGCAAATCGCCCCCTTGGCGGGAGACGCATCCACCCGCCGCTACGCCCGTCTCGTCCATGGTCCGCGCCGCGCCCTGCTGATGGATCAGCCGCAAGGCGCGGAGACGGCGGTCGCGCCCGCCGATGCCGGCGAAGTCGCGCGCCGCGCGATGGGCTACAATGCCGTGGCCCGGCTGGCGGGCGCCGATTGCAGACGCTTCGCTGCGGTCGCGGAGTTTCTGCGCGGGCACGGGCTTTCGGCGCCGGCAATCCACGCCGCCGATTATGCCCAAGGCCTGATGGTGCTCGAGGATCTGGGCGACGCGCTGTTTGCCGAGGTCGTCACCCAGGGCGCATCCGAGGAAGAATTATACAAGGCGGCGGTTGAGGTTCTGGCGAAGTTGCACGCAAACAAGGCCCCCGCATCCCTGGCGCCGGAGACTCCCCTCTTCGCCTATGACGAGATCGCGCTGGTCGCCGAAACCGACCTGATGCTGGAATGGTTCCTGCCGCTGGCGCTGGGCCGCACCGCCACGGCGCAGGAGCGGGACGAGCATCGCAATCTGTGGCGCGCCGCGCTTGGCGCCATCGCGGACAGCGAGCCGGTCTTTGTCCATCGCGACTATCACGCGCAGAATTTGATCTGGCTGCCGGAGCGGACGGGGCTTGCCCGCATTGGGTTGATCGATTTCCAGGACGCCGTGGCGGGAAGCCGGGCCTATGATTTGATCTCGTTGGTCGAGGATGCGCGCCGCGAGGTCTCGCCCGCCTTGGCGGAGATCGCCACCGCGCATTATCTGGCGGCCATGCGCGCGCAAGGCACGCCGCTGGACGAAACGCGGTTCCGCGCCGAGATGGCGGTGATGGCGGCGCAACGCAACACCAAGATCGTGGGCATATTCGCCCGGCTCTATGCCCGTGACGGCAAGCGGCGCTATCTGTCCTATTTGCCGCGCGTCTGGACGTATCTGGAGCGGGATCTGGAGCATCCCTTGCTGAGCAACTTACGCGCCTGGTACGACCGCGTCATTCCCGAAGCGCGGCGCAACTTGCCGGAACTGGAATCCACATGATCCGCCGCGCCATGGTCATGGCGGCGGGACTGGGCACACGCATGCGCCCGCTCACCGACGACCGCCCCAAGCCCTTGATCAAGGTGGGCGGCAAGCCGCTGATCGACCATGCCCTGGACCGGCTGGTCGCGGCGGGCGTGAAGCTGGCCGTGGTCAATCTTCACTACAAGGCCGAGATGCTGCGCGCCTATCTGGACAAGCGCCGCGACATCGAAATCCGCTATTCGGCGGAAGAGGACGCGCTACTCGATACCGGCGGCGGCGTGGTCAAGGCGCTGGCGCATTTCCAAAACGAGCCCTTCTTCATTCTCAATTCGGATTCCATCTGGGTCGAAGGCTATAGTTCCGCGCTGCCGACCATGATGCGGCTTTGGGACGAAACCCGTATGGACGGCCTTTTGCTGCTGGCCGCGATGGTGTCGTCCCTGGGGTATGACGGCTGGCGGGGCGATTTCCGCCTCTCCGCCACCGGCCATGTCAGCCGGGTGCCCGCCCGCGTGATCTCGCCCTTCGCTTTTCCCGGCGTGCAGATCGCCCATCCGCGTCTGTTCGCCGATCCGCCCGCGCCGGCTTTTTCGACCAATGTGATGTGGGACCGCGCCATCGCCAGGGATCGTCTCTATGGCATGCGCCTGGACGGCCTGTGGCTGCATATCGGCAGTCCCGAAGCGCGCGATGATGCCGAGGCGTTTTTAGCCCGGCTGGGACGGGCGTGAGCGGCATCTTCACCATTTCGGCCAGTGCGCCCTTCGGGGAAACTCTGGCGCGCGGTCTGGTGGAGCGCGTGGGAAGCGGCCCTCTCGCCTTGTCCGAAGTCACCATCTATCTGCCGACCCGGCGTGCCGCCCGCAGCTTCGGCGAAGCCTTTCGCGCGCGTGCTGGGCGGGGCGGCCCTGCTGCCGCAATTCCGCGCGCTGGGCGACAGCGATGAGGACGATCTTCTGTTCGACAATGCCGGCGAAGGATTGGAGCTGCCGCCGCCGATTTCACCCATTCGCCGTCAGTTGCTGCTCGCCGCCCTGATCCGGCAATGGAGCGCGCGCCGGGGCGAGAGCATGGGCTTCGCGCAGGCTTCCGCCCTGGCGGAAAGCCTGGCGCGGGTGATTGACGACGTCGAACGCCAAGGCGCCGATCTTGCCAGACTGGAAGAATTGGCGCCGCTGGCGCTGGCGGCGCATTGGGAAAACGTCACGCGCTTCCTCGCGCTTATCCGCGATGAATGGCCGTCACTCCTGGCGGCGGAAGGCACGATCAATCCCGCCGCGCGACGCAATCTGGCCTTGGCGACACTCGCGGAGCGGCTGGAAAAGCACCCGCCGCCCGGTATGGTGATCGCTGCCGGCTCCACGGGCTCCATTCCCGCCACCGCGAAACTTCTGGGCGTGATTGCGCGATTGCCAAAGGGCGCGCTGGTGTTGCCGGGGCTCGATCGCGCCCTGGATGAAAGAAGCTGGCGCGAACTCGACCCCGGTCACCCGCAATATGGCCTGAAGCAGTTGCTGGACTCCATCGGCGCCGCGCGTGCCGATGTGAGGGACTGGCATGGCTCCTGCCCCAATCCCGCGCGCGAAACGCTGTTGCGCGAAAGCCTGCGTCCCGCGCCCACCACCGATGCCTGGCGCGCGCTGGCCGACGCGGGTGGTGGCGACATCGCCGAAGGTCTGCGCGGCGTGACCCTGGTGACCGCATCCGATCCCGCCCAGGAAGCGCTGGTGATCGCGCTCGCCTTGCGCGAGACCCTGGAACAGGAAGGCTGGACCGCCGCCCTGGTTACGCCCGATCGCATGCTGGCGCGGCGCGTGGCCGGTGAGTTGGGGCGATGGGACATCGCGATCGACGATTCCGCCGGCCGCCCGCTGGCGCATACCAGCGCAGGCGCCTTTCTGTGCCTGCTGGCGGAAGCGTCGGAAGCGGATTTCGCGCCGGTGCCGCTCCTGGCACTGTTGAAACATCCATTTGCCAGCATGGGCGATGACCCAGCGGAATTTCGGCATCAAGCCCGCGCGCTCGACAGGTTGGCGCTACGCGGACCGCGACCCGACCCGGGACTGAGCGGAATCGCTAAGGCGATTTTGAGTGCCAGTGTGGAAGCGCGGAATAAGGACGCTGCGGCGTCTTGTGCTGCCTTGGCCGCGTGGTGGGCAAATGTCGCCGCGATCCTGTCGCCGCTGGAAAAGGCCTTCGCAAAGATGGATCTGCCGCTGGACGAGCTCATTGCGGTTCATCTTCAAGCGGCCGAACGGCTGTCCGGTGTCGATGCCCAGAATTGCCCGATCTGGCGCGATGTCGATGGAGAGGTCGCATCAGAGTTCTTCAACAAATTTCGTGACGGCGCGCCCGAACTACCGCTGTTCGAGCCTCGCGATTATCCGGAGCTGTTGCGGGCGTTGATGATGAAAGAATCGGTGCGGCCCAAATTCAATCGCCATCGCGCCATCGCAATACTGGGCCCGCTGGAGGCGCGGCTGCAAAGCTTCGACCGCACGATCCTGGGCGGATTGAATGAAGGCACCTGGCCTGGAACCGCGCCGGCCGATCCCTGGTTCTCGCGGCCGATGCGCGAAACCCTGGGCCTGGAACAGCCGGAGCGCGGCATCGGCCTGGCGGCGCATGACTTCGCGATCTTGATGGCCGGCGGCGAAGTGCTGCTGACCCGCGCCGCCAAGGCGGAAGGCGCGCCAACCATCGCTTCGCGCTGGCTGCAGCGGTTGACACAATTGACCGGTGGCCTCGACCTCAAGATCTCCGAAGGCTCCTGCGGTGAAGATTCGCGCCGTCTGTGCGAAGTCGATCCCGCGCCACCGATCCGGCCACCGGCGCCCAAGCCCGCGGTCGCTGCCAGACCGCGCAGGCTTTCCGTCACCGAAATCGAGACCTGGTTGCGTGATCCCTATGCCATCTATGCCCGGCATGTCTTGAGGCTGCGGCCGCTGGATCCGCTGGACGCGCCCATCGGCCCCTTGGAACGCGGCACGGCGTTGCATCGCGTGCTGGAATTGTACAAGCGCCGCTTTCCGGGCCGGCCGCCGCAAGACGCGGTGGCGCAACTGATGGCGACGGCCGACAGCGTTTTTGCCGAACTCGCCATTCCCAAGGCCGCATTGGCGGTGTGGCGTCCCCGCTTCGAGAATGCGGCGCGCTGGTTCGTGGATTTGGAACGCGAGCGGGCGGACGGGATTGCCCGCAGTGTCCTGGAAATCAGAGGAAAGATGATTTTCCCCGGCCCCGGCGGCGATTTCACGCTCAGCGGCGTCGCGGATCGCATCGACCTGTTGAAGAACGGCAAGGCCGCAATCCTGGACTATAAGAGCGGCAAGCCGCCCAGCATGCCGCAGGTTCGCGAATTGCTGACCCCGCAATTGCCGCTGGAAGGCGCGATCCTGTCCGCGGGCGGATTTCCCGGACTGGAAAAGCTTGCCGTCGAGGAATTGCTTTATCTCCATATTTCCGGCGGCGTGGAAGGCGGCAAGGCACAGTCCATCCCGGACGTTCCGGAATTGATCGGGAAGGCCGTGCGCCAGCTGGCCGCGCGCGTCGCCCTGTTCGACAATCCCGCGACGCCCTACCGCTCACGCGTGCGGCCGTTCAGCCTTTCCTCCGAGGGCGATTACGACCATCTGGCGCGCGTGCGCGAATGGTCGGTCTCCGGTTCGGAGGAGGCATGAGCGAATCCATTCGCGCCTCCGATCCCACTCTCTCGGCCTGGGTGGCGGCCAACGCGGGCGCGGGCAAGACCTATACCCTGGCCAACCGGGTGGCGCGGCTGTTGCTGGCCGACGCCAGGCCCGAAAAAATCCTGTGCCTCACCTTCACCAAGGCGGCGGCGGCGGAAATGCAGCACCGGTTGTTTCGACAACTTGGCGAATGGTCGATGCTGCCGGACGATCGCTTGACCGGAAATATTCGCGAGATTGGCGCCGAGCCGGACGATCTGCCCAAGGCCCGCCGCCTCTTCGCCAAGGCGCTGGAGACGCCGGGCGGACTCAAGGTGCTCACGCTGCATGCCTTCTGCCAGATCGTCCTGTCCCGCTTTCCGATCGAGGCAGGCGTGGTTCCCGGCTTCGACGTACTGGACGAAACCTCCGCCCGCGCCCTGATCGCCGAAGCGCGTCAGATGGTTCTGGAACGCGCGGGTGCGGGCGAGACACGGCTCGCCCATGCGATCGCGCAGCTGGCGACGGAAACAGGCGAGACACGGCTGGGCGATCTTCTCAACGCGGCGCTGGGCAATGACCGGCGCAAGATGGATCGTTTCTTTGACGGTCTGGGCGATCGGTCCCTCGGGGAGGCGATATGGCGTGCCCATGGCGCGGAGCGGGGCGCGGATGCGGCTGGCGATTTCTGCGCCGCGTTGCGCGCGGAGATCGAGATTTTGCATGCGACGCGCGACTGGCTGATGCGCGGCGGCAAGACGGATGCGGAGGCCGGGACGCGGCTGGGGCAAATCCTGGCATTGGATTTCGCGCCGGATAGTTTTGCCCTTTTCCGCGAATGGCTGCTGACCAAGGATGGCGCGCCGCGGCAAAAGCTCGCTTCCAAAGCATTGGCCGACGCCCGCCCCGATCTTCTCGCCTATCTGGCGGACCTGCAAAACCGGTTCTGCCAGGCCGAGGACCGGCACCGCGCCGCCCATGCGGCGAGATTGGCGGAAGCCGCGCTGACCATCATCGAAGCCGTGCGCCGCGAATATGCCGGCGCCAAGACCCGCCGCGGCGTGCTGGATTATGACGATCTGATCGTCAAGACCTTGGCGCTGCTGGAACATCGCAATGCCGCGCAATGGGTGCTCTACAAGCTCGACAACGGCATCGATCACATCCTGATCGACGAAGCCCAGGACACCAGTCCCGAGCAATGGGCGATCATACGCAAGCTCACCGAGGAATTCTTCGCCGGAGAAGGCCGGGAGCGCAAACTTTCCCGCACGATCTTCGCCGTGGGCGACGAGAAGCAGTCCATCTTCAGTTTTCAGGGCGCCGATCCCACGCAATTCGACATCAACCGGCATCATTTCGAACGTCTCGCCGCCCAGGCCGAGCAGCCCTTCGTCGATCAGCCGCTGCTCACCTCGCGCCGTTCGGCGCCGGAAGTTCTGCGATTTGTCGATCAGGTGTTCGCCGATGCGGCGGCGCGGGCCGGACTGACGTCGCGCGACCAGCCGATCGAACATCTCGCCTATCGCGCCGAAGCCAAGGGCGGCATCGAGTTCTGGACGGCGCTGGCACCCCCGCCTGCCGTCACCGTCGATCCCTATCTGCCGGTCGATGCCGAGCAGCCCGACAGTCCCGTCGTCATCCTCGCCCAGCGCGTGGCGGACCAGATTCGCGAATGGCTCGACCAGGGCGCCATTCTGCCGGGCCACGAAAAGTCCATCGCGCCCGGCGACATCATGATCCTTCTGCCGCGGCGCGAGCCGTTCGGCGGCGAAATCATCCGGCAGCTGAAGCTGCGCGCGATCGCGGTGGCCGGCGCCGATCGCATCACCCTGACCGAGCAGATCGCGGTGATGGACCTGATGGCGCTGGGCCATTTCGTGCTGCAGCGGGAGGACGATCTCAATCTGGCGGCCCTGCTGCGCTCACCGCTGTGCGGTTTGAGCGAAGACGAGATTTTCCTTCTTTGCAATGGGCGCACCGGCACGGTCTGGCAATCGCTGACGGAACGAAAGAACCAGAGAATCTTCGAAGCGGCGCACATCTTCCTGGCCGAAATGCTGGCACGCGCCGATTACGCGCCGCCGTTCGAATTCTACGCCCATGCCCTGGCGGCGCTGGGCAAGAAGCGCGACCTCGTCGCTCGCCTGGGACCGGAATCCGCCGATGCGATCGACGAATTTCTCTCGCTCGCGCTGGACTATGAACGCGTTCACACGCCGTCGCTGGAAGGCTTCCTCGATTGGCTGGCGCGCGGCGACACCGAGATCAAGCGCGACATGGAGCGCGGCCGCAACGAAGTGCGGGTGATGACGGTGCATGGCGCCAAGGGGCTGGAAGCCGACATCGTCATCCTGCCCGACACCACCACTCTGCCCGATCCGCCCTCGCGCAAAGGCCATCTGCTTTATGACGGGACGGACGTGCTGTTCCCGCTGGGGGAAGCCGAGGCCTCCGAGCGCGTCAAGGCGGCCAAGCGCGCGGAACAAGAAGAGACGTTGCGCGAACATCGCCGCCTGCTCTATGTCGCGCTGACCCGGGCGCGCGACCGGCTCTATGTCTGCGGTTTCGAGAACAGGCGCGGCGTGCGCGACGGCTCCTGGTACGAGTTGGCGCGCGCGGCGGCGCAATCGCTGGGCCGGCCCATCACCCGCCATGGCCAGACCGCCCAAGCCATCGGCCATATCGAGATGGAGAAGCGCGCGGCGGGCGCCGCTGCCGTGGCAACAACCAGGCCCCTGCCCGGTTGGATGTTGCGGCCCGCGCCGCCCGAGCATGTCTCTGCCGCGACTGATCCGACCCTCCGATGCGCTCGACATGCCGGAGCAGGCGCCCCTGTCGCCATTGGCGGCGGGCGCGGATCGCTTCCGGCGCGGCAATGTCGTGCATGCCTTGCTGGCGCGATTGCCGGACATGGAGCCCGACGCGCGCCAGGCACTGGCGATCAAATTCGCTGCCGCGCAAGGCTTCGATAGGGACGGCGCGGCCGCGCTCGCCCAGGAAACGCTCACACTGTCTGAACGATCCGCAATTCGCGCCCGTGTTCGCGCCCTCAAGCCGCGCCGAAGTGGCCTTCCTCGCGGCGCTGCCGGAATTGGGCCCAGGCGCTCAAGTCAATGGCCGGGTGGACCGGCTGGCGGTGACGGACACGGAAGTCTTGATCGTGGATTTCAAGACCAACCGCCCGCCCCCGGCGCGTGAGGAAGACGTCAATCCCATTTACCTTGCCCAGATGGCGCTCTACCGCGCCGCCGCCGGCCGGATATTCCCGGATAAGCGAATCGTCTGCGGCCTGGTCTGGACCGATGGGCCTTCCCTGATGCGGCTTTCCGATGCCGTCCTGGACCGTCAAATGGCCCTGATCCGAAGGCGGCTTGACCCTGACGGGGTCCATTCCTAGATAAGGTGCGCACGAAAGGACGATAAGCCCATGCCCATCAAAGTGTCGGATGCCTCCTTCCAGGCCGATGTTCTGGACGCCAAGAAGCCGGTCCTGGTGGATTTCTGGGCCGAATGGTGCGGTCCCTGCCGCATGATCGCCCCGGCGCTTGACGAATTGTCCGCCGAACTGGGCGACAAGGTGACGATCGCCAAGATCAACATCGACGAGAATCCGCACGTTCCCACAAAATATGGCGTACGCGGCATTCCCACCATGATGATCTTCTCCCAGGGCCAGGTCGCCGCCACCAAGGTCGGCGCATTGCCCAAGTCCAAGATTAAAGAGTGGATCGAATCCTCGATCTGATTTTTCCCGCATTCCCGGCGTGACGCCGCCGAAAACCGCCGATACGATGGCTCCAGCGAAACATCGGTCAGGGGTTTTCCATGCGGGGTTCTGTTCTGTTCGGGCTGGCGGGTATTCTCTTGGCGGGGGCCGCTTTCGCGCAAACACCTTCCGGCGACGCGACCCTGGTGTCGCGCTTCGACGCCTCGATCAATCCCCATGAGCTGGACGGCTGGATGAAGCTTCTGGCGGCTGAGCCGAACCAGGTCGGCTCGCCCCATGACAAGACCAATGCCGAGTGGATCCTGAAGCAATTCCAGGGCTTCGGCTGGGACGCCCATATCGAGACCTATCGGGTTCTTTATCCCACGCCCGTGAGCGAAACGCTGGAAATGCCGAACCTCAACGGCAAGCCCTGGAAGGCGACGTTGCAGGAGCGGCCCATTCCCGGCGACAGCTCCGCCACCGCCAAGCAATATGCCCTGCCCGCCTATCTCGCCTATCAGGGCGACGGCGATGTCACCGCGCCCCTGGTCTATGTCAATTACGGCAATATCGACGACTATAAGCGTCTCGAGCAGCTGGGCATCTCGGTCAAGGGCAAGATCGTCATCGCGCGCTATGGCGAAGGCTGGCGCGGCCTCAAGCCGAAACTGGCCCAGGATCACGGCGCCATCGGTGCATTGATTTATTCCGATCCCGCCGATGACGGCTATTCGGTGGACGCCGTCTATCCCAAAGGCTCGATGCGTCCGCCACAGGGCGTGCAGCGCGGCTCGGTCGCCGACATGACCATCTTCCCGGGCGATCCGCTCACGCCCGGCGTTGCGGCGAAAGAGAATGCCAAGCGCCTGACGCGCGAGACCTCGCCCACGATCCTGAAGATTCCCGCCCTGCCGATTTCCTATGGCGACGCCCAGGTCATGCTGGGTTCGATGGATGGCGTCGTGGCGCCGGAAAATTGGCGCGGCCATCTGGGCATCACCTATCGCGTCACCGGCAAGGTGCCGGTGCATCTGGCGGTGAAGTCCGAATGGAGCCTCAAGACCATCTATGACGTGATCGCCACCTTGAAAGGTTCGCAATATCCCGACCAATGGGTCATCCGCGGCAACCATCACGACGGCTGGGTGTTCGGCGCCAGCGATCCGCTGTCCGGCCAGACCTCGCTGCTGGCCGAGGCCAAGGCGCTGGGCCAGCTGGTCAAGGGCGGCTGGAAACCCAAGCGCACCATCGTCTACACCAGCTGGGACGCGGAAGAACCGATGCTGCTGGGCTCGACCGAATGGGCCGAGGACCATGCCGACGAGCTGAAGCAGAAAGCCGTGCTCTATATCAACAGCGACGGCAATGGCCGCGGCATCCTGAATGTCGGCGGCAGCGAGGATCTGGAGAAATTCGTCAGCGAGACCCTGACCGGCGTGATCGATCCGGAAACCAACCAGCCGGTCGATGCGCGCCGCCGCGCCCATTTGCGCATGGCCGGTCCCATGGCCGACGACCATGCCAAGGCGATGGGCCGCCAGGCCGCCGATGCCTCCAGGGACATGCCGCTCGAGCCGCTGGGTTCGGGTTCGGATTACTCCGCCTATCTCCAGCATCTGGGGCTGGCGACGTTGGACTATGGCTATGGCGGCGAAGGCCGTTCGACCGGCGTCTATCACTCCCGCTACGACACTTATGAGCATCACAGCAAATTCGTCGATCCCGGCTTCGTCTATGATGCCCTGCTGGCCAAGACGGTTGGCCGGGCGGTGATCCGCGCCGCCGACGCCGATCTGCCGATCCAGCAGGCCTCCGATTTCGCCGACGCCATCACGCAATATGTGGGTGAAGTGAAAAAGCTCGCCGACGACAGGCGCAGCGCGGCGGAGACCCAGAAGAAGATGCTGGCCGACAATGTCTATGCCCTGGCCGCGGATCCCACCAAGCCGCATGCCAATCCGACACCGTTGCAGGAGGTTCCGAAATTCGATTTCGGTCCGCTGGATCAGGCGGCGGCGACCTTGAAGACCAGCGCCAAGGCCTATGACGACGCGCTGGCGGCGAACGGCAGGAACCTGTCGCCCGCCGATCTCGCCAAGCTGCAAGGACTGATGCAGTCCATCGACCAGACCTTGCTGCTGGACAAGGGCCTGCCCTTCCGCGACTGGTACAAGAATTCCATCTATGCGCCCGGCCGCTTTACCGGCTATGGCGCCAAGACCCTTCCCGGCGTGCGCGAAGCGATCGAGGAAGAACGCTGGAACGACGCGACCCAATATATCGGGCTGACCGCGGGCACGATCAACGCCTACAGCGCCCGATTGGATCAGGCGGCGGCGATCCTGAAGCGCTAGCTGTTGTCCCGCAGGACATAGCCGGCGAGATAGAGCGAGCCGCAGATGAGGATCCGCGGCGGCGGCTCTTTCGGGTGGGCGCGGGCCCAGGCACCCACTTGCAGCATGGCGTCCTCCAGATCCTCGGCGGGCGCGGCATCGAGGCCGGCGTCACGCGCCGCGTCATACAGCGCGCCCGCGCCCAGGCTCGCCGCCTCCCCGGGAATGGAGACCGTCACCACATGCCGTGCCAGGCCCTTGAAGGCCGAAAGAAAGCCCACCGCATCCTTGGTCTTGAGCATGCCGCAGATCAGATAGAGCGGCCGGTCCACTTTCTCGTCCAGATCGGCGATGGCGCGGCTGACCGCGGCGGCGCAATGGGGATTGTGACCGCCATCGAGCCAGATCTCGGAATCCGCGGGCGCCTCGGCCACAAGCGAGCCATGGGAGAGATGCTGCAACCGCCCCGGCCAATCCACGCTGCGCACGCCCTTCTCGATCGCCGCATCCGCGCCCCAATCGAGCGGGCGCATCGCATGCCGCAATCCCGCGATGGCGACGGCGGCATTGTCGATCTGGTGGCGGCCGACCAGTCTGGGCAGCGGAAGATCGAGCAGCCCCATCTCGTCCTCATAGACCATGCGGCCATGTTCCTGGCGGCCGAAGAAATCCTGTCCGAAAACGAAAGCCGGGGCGCTGACGCTATCGGCGCGTCGCAAGA
Organism: uncultured Alphaproteobacteria bacterium; assembly: GCA_963769055.1. GTDB lineage: Bacteria > Pseudomonadota > Alphaproteobacteria > Micropepsales > Micropepsaceae > Rhizomicrobium. Next base: position 128,821 of record CAVYKF010000011.1, on the reverse strand, counting down.
TCACTTCGCGCGCGATCTCGTCCTGCGGCCCCACCACCACCGGAATGCCGGGCTTGATGATGCCGGCCTTCTCGCCCGCGATGGCGGCGATGTCGCTGCCCAGAAATTCGACATGATCCAGTCCCACCGGCTGCACGATGGTCATGGCCGGCTTCGGCACCACATTGGTGGCGTCGTATTTTCCTCCCAGCCCGACTTCCAGCACCATGGCGTCGGCGGGGTGGCGCGAGAAAGCGAGAAACATGGCCGCGCCGGTGATCTCGAAAAAAGTGATGGGCGCGCCGTCATTGACGCGTTCCACCTCTTCCAGGGTGGCGCAAAGCTCGTCTTCCGAAATCAGTTCGCCTGCAATGCGGATGCGCTCGTGAAAGCGCACCAGATGGGGCGAGATGTGCATATGCACTTTCAGCCCCTGCGCTTCCAGCATGGCGCGAGTGAAAGCGCAGGCCGAGCCTTTGCCGTTGGTGCCCGCGACATGAATGACCGGCGGCAGCTTGAGTTGCGGATTGCCGAGCGCGCCGAGCAGCCGCAGCATGCGGTCCAGGGCCAGGTCGATCTTCTTGGGATGCAGCGCCAGCAGCCGGTCGAGGATCGCCGTGCTGCGCGGCGTTTCATATCCGTTGCGCGGGACCAGCATCATTGCGCGGCGACGGCGTGCCCATTGCCGTTAATGGTCGGCGGCGGCAGGTCCTTGGCCTTGGGCTGCTGCTTCTTCAAGAGCAGATGCAGGATGCGCGACAAGGTGGCGCGCAGTTCGGCGCGCGGCGTCACCATGTCCAGCATGCCGTGCGCCAGCAGATATTCCGCGCGCTGGAAGCCTTCCGGCAGCTTCTCGCGAATGGTCTGGGCGATCACGCGGGCGCCCGCAAAGCCGATCTGGGCCCCCGGTTCGGCGATCTGGATGTCGCCCAGCATGGCATAGGATGCCGAGACGCCCCCGAAGGTCGGATCGGTGAAGACCACGACATAAGGCAGGCCCGCCTCCTTCAGCATCTGCACCGCGATGGTGGTGCGGGGCATCTGCATCAGCGACAGCATGCTTTCCTGCATGCGGGCACCGCCGGACGAAACATAGAGAATGAAGGCGCGCTTTTCGGCCACCGCCGCTTCGGCGGCCTGCACGAACGCCTCACCCACCGCCATGCCCAGCGAGCCGCCCAGGAAGTCGAACGCCTGCACCGCCACCATCACCGGCAGGCCGTCCAAGGTGCCGCGCGCCGCGCTCAGCGCTTCGGGCCGTCCGGTCTTGGCCTTGGCCGCCTTCATCTCGTCGCCGTAGCGCTTCTCGCCCTTGAAGCGCAGCGGATCGCCGGCGACCTGGGGCGGCGGCAATTCGTGATAGGAATTGGCGTCGAAGGTATAGGCGAAACGTTCGGCCGGACCGATGCGCATATGGTGTCCGCAATTGGGACAGACATACAGATTGGCCAGCAAGTCGCGATGGAAGACCATCTCGCCGCAGGCCGAGCATTTCTTCCAGAGATTTTCCGGCGTCTCGCGGCCGCCCTTGCCGATCAGTTTCTTGATGCGGGGACGGACGAGATTGGTGATCCAGTTCATGCCCGCACCTTAGCATTCGAAACGGCATGAATGGAATCGGCCAGAGCCCGGCAAAGTTCCGTTACCGCCGCGACTGTCCGGGTTTTACCGGCATCCTGGTTTTCAGCAATGACCGAGACGATGGCCGAACCCACCACCGCGGCATCGGCGATGCCCGCGATCTGAGCCGCCTGCGCCGGAGTGCGGATGCCGAAGCCCACCGCGACGGGAAGATCGCTCGCCTTTCTGATCCGGGTCAGCGCCGCCTTCACCTGATCGGCGGCGAAGCTCTTGGTCCCGGTGACGCCGGCGATGGAAACATAATAAAGATAGCCGCTGGCGCCTAAGAGCACTTTCACCAGCCGCGCATCATGGGTCGTGGGTGTCACCAGCCGGATGATATCGATGCCGGCCGCATGGGCAGGCTTCAGAAGCACCCCATCCTCTTCCGGCGGCAAATCGACGATGATCAGGCCGTCCACGCCGGCGGACGCGGCTTCGCGCACGAAGGCATCGGCGCCGCGCGCATGCACGGGGTTGTAATAGCCCATCAGCACAATCGGCGTTTTTTGGTCGCGCTGGCGAAATGCGCGGACCAATTCGAAGGTCCGCGCCATGGTCGCGCCCGCCTTCAAGGCCCGCAGGCTGGACGCCTGCACCGCCGGACCATCGGCCATCGGATCGCTGAAAGGCATGCCCAACTCGATCACGTCGGCGCCGGCACCCGGCAGCGCCTCCAGGATCGCACGCGAGGTTTCGAAATCCGGATCGCCGGCGGTGATGAAGGGTACGAAGGCGGCGCGGCCCCGCGCCTTCAAATCGGCGAAGCGCGCCGCGATCCGGCTCATATCTTTTCTCCAAGCGCCGCAGCGACGGAGAACACATCCTTGTCGCCTCGTCCCGACAGGCAGACCGCGATGGACTGATCCTTGCGCATCTTGGGCGCGATCCTGGCGACATGGGCCAGGGCATGCGCGGATTCCAGCGCGGGAATGATGCCCTCCAGCCTGGACAGGAGTTGAAAGGCGTCCAGCGCTTCCTGGTCGGTGGCGGAGAAGTATTTCACCCGGCCGATATCCTTCAGCCAGGAATGTTCGGGGCCGACGCCGGGATAGTCCAAACCCGCCGAGATGGAATGGGCTTCCAGCACCTGGCCTTCGGCATCCTGCAGCAGATAGGAGCGCGCGCCGTGCAACACGCCCGGCGAACCCTTGGAGATGGTGGCGGCATGACGCGGCGTATCCACGCCTTCGCCCGCCGCTTCCACGCCATGGATTTCGACGTCCGCGTCGTCGATAAAGGGATGGAACATGCCGATGGCGTTGGAGCCGCCCCCCACACAGGCCACCACCAGGTCCGGCAGCTTCTTTTCCTGCTCCAGCATCTGGGCGCGGGTCTCGTTGCCGATCACGGTCTGGAAATCGCGCACCATCGCCGGATAGGGATGCGGCCCCGCCGCCGAGCCGATGATGTAGAATGTGTCCTCGACATTGGCGACCCAGTCGCGCAACGCCTCGTTCATGGCATCCTTCAAAGTGCGCGAGCCGGAAGTGACGGGCCTGACCTCCGCGCCCAAAAGATGCATGCGAAAGACGTTGGGTTTCTGGCGCTCGGTGTCCAGCTCGCCCATATAGACCACACAGGGCAGCCCGAAGCGCGCGGCCACGGTCGCCGTTGCCACGCCATGCTGGCCCGCGCCGGTCTCGGCGATGATGCGGGTCTTGCCCATGCGCCGGGCCAAAAGGATCTGACCCAGGCAATTGTTGATCTTGTGCGCGCCGGTGTGATTGAGGTCCTCGCGCTTCAGATAGATTTTGGCGCCGCCGAAATGCCCGGTGAGGCGCGGCGCGAAATAGAGCGGGCTCTCGCGTCCCACATAATGCGTCAGCAGACCGTCGAGCTCCTGCTGGAAAGACGGATCCTGCTTCGCCGCCTCATAGGCTTTCTCGAGCTCCAACAACAGCGGCATCAGGGTTTCGGCGACGAACCGTCCGCCAAAGGCGCCGAAATGTCCCGTGGCATCGGGGCCGGAACGCAGCGAATTGGGCAATGTGTTCACGCGCGCACCGGTTGCTTGGCCGCCGCGACAAATTCCGCGATGCGGCTTTCGCTTTTCACGCCCGGCGCGCTTTCCACGCCGGAGGAGACATCGACCATCTCCGTACCGCTGATTTCGATCGCGCGCGCGACATTCTCGGGTGTCAGACCGCCGGCCAGAAACCATGGGCGGGCAAATCCCTTTCCATTCAAGATTTGCCAGTCGAATGCCGCGCCATGGCCGCCGGGGCGTGTCGCTTCCGCGGCGGGCGACGCATCGAACAGGAACATCGCCGCGATATTGTCATAAGCCGACGCCTTGGCGAGATCGCCCGGTTCGGCCACCGGCAGCGCCTTGATAATGGGTATGCCGAAACGGGCACGGATATCCGCCATGCGCCCGGCCGCCTCCTTGCCGTGCAACTGGAAGAAATCCGGCTTCACCGCCGCGGCGATCGCCGCCAGTCTTTCGTCGCTCTCATCCACCACCAGCGCCGCCAGCTTGAGCCGTCCGCGCATGCGAGACGCCAGTGCGGCGCCCTGCTCCAGGCTCAGATTGCGGGGACTTCTGGCGAAGAAGACCAGGCCGCCGAAATCCGCGCCGGCGTGAAGCGCCGCATCGGCGGCGGCGGCCGAATTGATCCCGCAAATTTTGACCTGGACCGGCATGGGATGGGGCTTATGGGCTTAAAGGCGGCTCAAAATCAAGCAACCCGGAACCTGGACCCTAACCTCCGGAAAAGCCCAGGCTTTCGGCGATGGCGCGGGCTGCCTGGACGGGGTCCGGGGCGGCGGTGATGGGCCTTCCGATCACCAGAAGGCTGGCGCCCGCGTCCTTGGCTTCCTTGGGACCCATGACCCGTTGCTGGTCGCCCAGATCGGCGCCTATGGGCCTGATGCCGGGGACAGCCAGCAGGAAATCCGGTCCCAAAGATTCCCGCAGAATGGCGATCTCATGCGCCGAACAGACCACGCCATCGAGACCGCAATCTTGAGTCAGACGCGCCAGCCGGACAACCTGGTCGATGGCCGGGCCGCGCTGGCCCACGGCTTCGAGATCGGCGTCGGCGAGGCTGGTCAAAACCGTCACGGCGATGACTTTGGTCTTAGGGTTCACACCGCGCGCTGCCTCCCCCGCCGCCTTCAGCATGGCGGGTCCGCCCGCGGCATGGACATTGAGAATGTCTACTCCCAAACCCGCCGCCGCGCGCACCGCGCCGGCCACCGTATTGGGAATGTCGTGGAATTTGAGGTCCAGGAAGATCGGCAGATCCAGATCGGCAAGACCGCGCACGCCATCCGGTCCATGCGCGGAAAAGAATTCCAGGCCAAGCTTTATGCCGCCGATATGGGATTTGAGCCGCGCGGCCAGGGCCCGCGCGTGCTTCAGATCGGTGGTGTCGAGTGCGACAAATACCGGATTGGCGATCATTTTTTTTCCTGGTCGCGCGGCCGACGGAAAACCGCCCCGCGCTATCGCGCTACACACTTTTCCTGGCCGGCGCTAGGTTTCCCGGTCGCGGCCGCATGAAAAATCGCTTCGCGCTTTTTGGCCGACGCTTATTTCGGCGTACTGCTATTCAGTCTTTCGCGCAATTCCTTGCCGGTGCGGAAAAAGGGCGCGCGTTTCTCGCCCACCGAAACCGGTTCGCCGGTGCGCGGATTGCGGCCCATGCGGGAGGGCCGCACCTTGACCGAGAAAGCGCCAAAGCCGCGCAACTCCACGCGATGACCTTCGGCCAGCGCCTTGGTGATGCTGTCCAGCATGGTCGTAACGATCCGCTCCACATCGCGGTGGTAGAGATGCGGATATCGCGCGGTCAGCCGCGCCACCAATTCAGACTTGATCATCCCAGCCCCTACGGGACATTACCGAGCGTGTAACGCCGCCCGGCCCCTGTAAATTGTCAGAGGGCCAAAGGCGCGTCAACGGGAAGCATCTGAAAATTCAGGCCTTTTCTGGTTCCCGTTAAGCTTGTTGGCAAGTCCTGTCGGCCCCCCCTGATGGACCAATACCCCGCTGGCTCCCGCCCCTGGCCCCCTTTAGGCTTGCCTCTCAGCCCTTGGGGACGCCATGGAGCACGATCCGGCACTGGAAGCACATGAGCATGCCGAGCATGCCGAACACGCCGCGCATGCGCGCGATCCCTTTATTTCCAAGGTTTCCATCACCGTGGCGGTGCTGGCGGTGCTGGCGGCCACGGCCGGCAGCCTGGAGACGGTGGAGGGTGGCCGCGCCATCACCGAATTGTCGGCAGCGGTACTGGCCCAGGACAAGGCCACCGACGCCTGGAACGAGTACCAGGCCGACAGCCTGAAACGACATATGTACGATATCGCCGCCGAGAACGGCCTGGCCCATTACGGCCGCGACAGCGCCGCCGAACGCGGCGCCCAGGACAAGGCCCGCGCCAAGGCCGATGAGGCCGAGAAGGAGCGTGATGTCAGGACCGCCGAAAGCGCCCGGCATGAGGCGCGTCACCACTGGCTCACCGGCGCCGCCACCCTGATCGAAATCGGCATCGCGCTTTCCACCGTGGCGATCATCACCCGCCGCCAGACTTTCTGGTTCGCGGCGATGGGGTTGGGGGCCGCCGGTATCGCGCTTTTCGCGACGGCCTACATGGGCTGAGAGCCGGAATGCAGAAAGCGCAGGCCTGAAGGCCGGGGCGGACCTCTATATTGATGGCTCACAATTGCGGGGATTTTCGTGAGCGAGGCCCATCTCTCTTTCCGAGACTTGTTGCTGGCGCTGGCGGTCGTGTTCGTCTGGGGCACCAACTTCGTAGTCATCCGGCTGGGTTTGAACGCCCTGCCGCCGCTTTTGTTTGCTTCCCTCCGCTTCACCCTCGTCCTGGTGCCGATGGTGTTCTTTCTGCCCCGGCCCAAGGTACCACTGTCCAATCTCGCGGTTTATGGGGTCGCCATCGGACTCGGTCAATTCGGGCTTCTGTTCATCGCCATGAACGGCATGATCTCGCCCGGCCTGGCATCCCTGGTGGTGCAGATGCAGGTCTTCTTCACCATCGGCCTGTCGATGATGCGCAGCGGCGAACGGTTGAAATCCTATCAGCTTGGCGCCTTCGCGCTGGCGATCGCCGGTATCGGCGTCATCGTCGCGCACAATGGCCACGGTGCGACCATCGCGGGTCTGGTACTGACATTGCTGGCGGCGGCGAGCTGGGCGCTGGCCAATCAATGCGCAAAGGAGGTCGGCAAGGTGAACGCCCTGGCCTATGTGGTCTGGGCCAGCCTGTTTTCCCTGCCGCCGCTTTATCTTTTGTCGCTGTGGCGCGAGGGCTGGCCGGCGATAGCGGCGGGCCTCAGCCATGCCACGCTTGCAACCTGGGGCGTCGTCCTGTGGCAAAGCGTGGGCAACACCATGTTCGGCTATGGCTGCTGGGCCTGGCTGCTGGCACGCTACCCGGCCGCAACGGTATCGCCGCTTTCCCTGCTGGTGCCGGTGTTCGGAATGGGGGCCTCGGCCCTATTGCTGGGCGAGCCGCTGGAAAGCTGGAAGATCCTGGCCGGCCTTCTGGTGATGGGCGGGCTTGCACTCAATCTTTTTTGGGGCCGGCGCAAGCCCAAATTCGCGCCGATGCCGGAGACCAACGCGTCCTAGTCTTTCCTGCCCGGGACCCGGAACACCACATAACGGATATGCCCGCCAGCATGGGGCTTGATCCATTGCGGCATGCCCGCCGGGATCTGGAGGATGTCGCCCTTGTGAATCTCGATGCTCTTGGTGTCGCCGGTCAACGCGGTGCCCCGGAATTCGGCCTCCGAGATCATGTGGGAATCCTTCATATCACCGCCATAGACAAGAGTGGCGTCGCCATCCAGCACCACCACATTGTCGATCCCTTCCAGATGCAGCTCCGTTTCAGCAACCTTGTCGCGATACAGGATCGCGCCTTGAAACCGCTCGCCCTTGAGCGCGACATTGGCGGCGCCGTCCGTCGGAGGGGCCATCACACCATTCGGCTGATAGATCAGATCGGCGGCAGCGGCAGGGGCCGCAAAAAAAGCAACAATGCCGGCGGCCAGCAGAAAACGCTGTGTATTACGCATAAAAACCCCTGTGAAATCTTGCATACAGGGTACGACAATTGGCCGGACAAGCAAAAGGGCGCGCCTTCGATAGAAGCGCGCCCCCGCCATGACATTTCGTTCTACCGCCGCGCCTTGCGCTTGGCCTTGCGGACCGCCTTCTTGGCGCCCTTCTTTGCTTTCTTGGCGGTCCTCTTTGCCTTTTTTGCCGCTTTGCGCGCCGGCTTGGCGGCGGCCTTGCGTTTCGCCTTGCGGCGCTTCTTGGTCTTGGGCGCAGGCGCCTCGCCCGTGAACATGCGGGTCACCGCATCTTCCAATTCATTGACCCGCTGGGCCAGCACGCTCTTCTTTTTCGCAGCCATGAAATGCTCCTCGGTTGAATATGCAGACAAACATGATTCTGCATCCAAACAAACGAAACCCGCAATCGTTCCGTGTGCCGCGACCGGCGCCCGACCGGGACTGCACGAATGGCTGCATCGATTGGACAATGAAAAAGGGCGCGCGAACATTCGCGCGCCCTGATTCTGCAGGCTTTCGACGGACGAAAGGTCCACAGGACCTTTGGTTACTCCGTGTTCGGCCGGTTGAAGCTCCACCGGAGCTTCAACTATTCGGCGTTCGGCGGACGAAAGGTCCACAGGACCTTTCGTTACTCCGTCTCACCCTTCTTGGTCTTTTTCTTGAGCGCCGCGCCCAGGATGTCGCCCAGCGAGGCGCCGGAGTCCGACGATCCGAACTGCGCCACCGCTTCCTTCTCCTCGGCGACTTCGCGCGCCTTGATCGAGAGGGAGACCTTGCGGCTGGCCTTGTCCACGCTGGTCACCATGGCATCGACCTTGTCGCCCTTGCCGAAGCGCTCGGGACGCTGATCGTTGCGGTCGCGCGCCAGATCGGCCCGGCGGATGAAGGATTTCACCCCGTCGGCGAGCGAAACCTCGATACCGCCGTCATTGACCTCGGTGACGGTGGCGGTGACGACCTGATTCTTCCGAAGCACGCCCCCGCCCGCGCCGGCCTTCTCCATCGGATCGGGCTCGAGCTGCTTGATGCCGAGGGAGACGCGCTCCTTCTCGACATCGATGTCCAGCACCTTGGCCTTGACGACCTGGCCCTTTTCATAAGCTTTGATCGCCTCCTCGCCCGGCTGGGTCCAGGACAGGTCGGAGAGATGCACCATGCCGTCGATATCCTGGTCGAGACCGATGAAGAGCCCGAATTCTGTAATGGACTTGATCTCGCCCTCAATCAGGCTGCCAACCGGATGACGGGCGGTGAAGCCCGACCAGGGATTTTCCTGGGTCTGTTTCAGGCCCAGCGAAATGCGGCGCTTGTTGGAATCCACTTCCAGCACCTGCACATCCACTTCCGTGCCCGGCGTCACCAGCTTGGAGGGAGCGAGGTTCTTCTTCACCCAGGACATTTCGCTGACATGGACCAGGCCTTCGACGCCCGGCTCCAGTTCCACGAAGGCGCCGTAATCGGTGACGTTGGTGACCTTGCCCTTGAACTGCACGCCCATGGGATATTTGGCGGCGACGCCTTCCCACGGGTCGGTCTGCAACTGCTTCATGCCCAGCGAGATGCGCTGGGTGTCGTGGTTGATCTTGATGATCTGCACCGTCACGGTCTGGCCGACGGAAAGAACCTCGGTGGGATGCGAGACGCGGCGCCAGGCGATGTCGGTGACATGCAGCAGGCCGTCCACGCCGCCCAGATCCACGAAGGCGCCGTAATCGGTGATGTTCTTGACCACGCCTTCGACCACCTGCTTTTCCTGCAAGGAGGCGACCAGCGAGGTACGCTCCTCGGCGCGGCGCTCTTCCAGAACGGCGCGGCGCGACACCACGATGTTGCCGCGGCGCCGATCCATTTTCAGGATCTGGAAAGGCTGGGGCTGGTTCATCAAGGGACCCACGTCGCGGGTGGGGCGCACATCGACCTGGCTGCCCGGCAGGAAGGCCACCGCGCCGTCGAGATCGACGGTGAAGCCGCCCTTGACCCGTCCGAAGATCACGCCGGTGACGCGCGACTGGTCGTTGAAGGCCTTTTCCAGCTTGATCCAGCTTTCCTCGCGGCGGGCCTTGTCGCGGCTCAGCACCGCTTCGCCCAGCGCATTCTCGACGCGCTCCAGATAAACCTCGACCTCGTCGCCGACCTGAATATTGGCGGGCACGCCCGGCATGCCGAATTCCTTCAGCGACACCCGGCCTTCGGTCTTCAGGCCGACATCCACCATTGCGAAATCATTTTCGATGGCGACGATCTTGCCCTTGATGACGGCGCCTTCCTGCGGCGACTGGGTCACAAAGCTCTGCTCGAGCATCGCCGCGAAATCGTCGCGGCTGGGAGCGGCAATGGAATTCTCGCTGTTGTATTTGGTCTGGGTTGCAACGCGGGCCATTAAAATCCTTCAAGTTACGGTCATGCCGAATGGCGTTCGCCACTGGACTTCCCATGCCTCGGGCACGGGCGGAACGGTTGGTGGAAGAAGTAAGCGGTTGGCCCGAAAGCCGCCGGGCCTCCTTAGCCCCTGTGGCGGTCCTTGAGCGCGCCTTCGATCCTGGGAGAAACCAGGGCAAGAGCTGCCGCGAACGCGGCGTCTATACCCAAATCGGAGGTATCGAGCAAGACCGCGTCCGGGGCCGGCTTCAGGGGCGAGATCGGCCGGGATTTGTCGGCGGCGTCCCGGGCGTTGAGTTCCGCCAGCAGATCCTGCTCGTCCCGCCGGATCCCCATGCCCTTGAGTTCCAGCCAGCGGCGATGGGCCCGCAGCGCCGGCCGCGCGTCGATATAAAGTTTGGCGGTGGCCTCCGGGCAGATCACCGTGCCGATGTCGCGTCCATCCATCACCGCCCCGGGACTGCCGCCGGGAGGCGTTTGGAGAAAGCTGCGCTGGAAATCGAGCAGGGCCTGACGCACCAAGGGGATCGCCGCGACATGGGACGCCGCCTGCCCGACCACATCGGTGCGGATGGCGGGATCGCCGGCCCGGGACAGATCGATCGTCTGCGCGCCTTTCACGGCGTCGGCTTCGTTCCGGGGGTCGCCCTTGGCGTCCAGCACCGCCAGCGCCGTCAGGCGATAGAGGGCGCCGGAATCCAGATGGGCGAACCCAAAATGGGCCGCCAATCTTTTCGCCAAGGTGCCCTTGCCCGACGCGGCGGTGCCGTCCACGGCAATGACGATGGATTTGCTCATCGATCCGGCAACATAAATTCAGCGCCGAGGCCGCGCATCAGGGTCCGGTAGCTGGGAAAGCTGGTGGCGATCATGGCGGTGTCGTCGACCGTCACCGGCTCGCGCGCGGCGAGCCCCATGGTGAGGAACGCCATGGCGATGCGATGATCCATGTGGGTCTCAACCTTGCCGCCACCCGCGACGTCACCCTTGCCCTTAACCGTCAGGCCGTCCGCGGCCTCGAAAAATGCAACTCCGTTGGCATCCAGTCCACGCGCGATGGCGGAAAGACGATCGCTTTCCTTCACCCGCAATTCTTCCAGGCCTTGCATCACGGTATCGCCTTGGGCGAAGGCGGCGGCGATGGCCAGGACGGGATATTCGTCGATCATGGACGGTGCGCGCTCGGCGGGAACAGCGACGCCTTTCAAAGCGGAGTGCTTGACCAGGAGGTCGCCGACCTCCTCGCCGCCGCTGACGCGGCGGTTGATGATTTGGATATCGGCGCCCATCTCCAGCAAAGTCTCGATCAGACCGATGCGCCGGGGATTGAGCAGGATGGCGGGAATTGAAATCTCCGAGCCCGGCACGATCAGCGCCGCTACCAGCGGAAAGGCCGCCGAGGACGGATCGCGCGGCACTTCGATGGCACAAGCCTTGAGCTTTGCGCGGCCGACAAGATGAACGGCCTCGCCGCCGCTCTTCAATGGCTCGACCGAAATCTCGGCGCCGAAAGCCGCCAGCATTTTCTCCGTATGATCGCGTGTCAGCACCCCTTGGCGGACATGGCTTGTCCCCTGTGCATTCAGCGCCGCCAGCAACAGCGCGGACTTCACCTGGGCCGAGGCCACCGTCACGTCACAGGAGATGGCGGCCGCATCGGCGGCTCCGGTCACGGTGACCGGCATCAGGGCTTTTGGGCCTTGCGCTTCATACCGCATCCCAAATTGGGTCAGGGGATCGAGCACCCGCGCCATCGGCCGCGACCGCAACGAGGCATCGCCGGTAAAACAGACTTTGATGGGCGTGGTCGCCACCGCGCCCATCATCAGACGCGAGCCGGTGCCGGAATTGCCGAAATCCAAAATCTTGGCCGGTTGCCGCCAGTTGCCGACGCCCACGCCCCGCACCCGCCAGACGCCTTCACCTTCCCGTGTCACGTCTGCGCCCAATGCCCGCACCGCGCCGGCCGTATTGAGCACGTCTTCCGATTCCAGGAGACCGGAGATCCGGGTCTCGCCCTCCGCCATGCCGCCCAGGATCAGGGCCCGCTGGGAGATGGATTTGTCCCCGGGAACCATCGCTGTTCCCTTGAGGGCGGCACCCTTTCGGGCGCGGAGCGGCTGGATTTTGTCGGGTACCGGGGCGGCGGGCATCGGGGTGCTTCGATTGACCTTTACAGGCGGAGCCAGAAGTGGCAAACGCGCCCCTCCAACCACCTCTTCTTCACGGGAACGAGAACCTTGGTCAAGGCGGATCTTGGAACGAAACGGGCCTGCCCCAGTTGCAGCGCGCGATTCTACGACCTTTCGAAACGTCCAATCGAATGCCCCAAATGCGGCTTCTCGTTCGAGCCCGAGGCGCTCTACAAGCAGCGCCGCGGCCGTCAGCCCGAGCCGGCAGCCGGAGTCGTTCCCGCCGCCGAAGCGGAAGACGAAGAGGCTGAGGAGGAGAACGAGGAGTCCGAAACCGAGGACGAGGAAGAGGAAGTCGTCGAGGAAGCCCCGCTGATCGTCGCCGCCACCGGCGAGGACGAGGACGAAACCGCCGAGGAAGAGGAAGCCGAGGCGGAATCCGGCATGAGCGTGGTCGAGGGCGATGAGGAAGTCGCCATTGAGGATATCGAAGTCGAGGACGAAGACGAAGACGAGGAAGGCGATGACGCCCTGCTCGCCGAAGTCGAGGAAGACGAAGACGATGTCGCCGGCATCATCGATCCCGGCATCGCCAAGGACGAAGGTTAGGCGTTAGAAACGCGCGCCGCCCGGGGTCCAGACCGACGGCGCCTGAAATTGGGGCCATAGCTCAGCTGGGAGAGCGCCTGCATGGCATGCAGGAGGTCAGCGGTTCGATCCCGCTTGGCTCCACCATTTTTCGCTTCCAACATCCCATCCCATTCTGCACCGCCATCGAAGGCGAAAAATGGTGGAGACAAGCGGCCGAGTGCGCCGCGCGACAGCGGCTTGAGGCGCACGAGGCGCGCAGGCGGGTCGCAGAACTGCCAAAGTAACTCCCGCCTGTCACATCCCATCCCATTCTGCACCGCCATCGATGGCGAAAAATGGTGGAGACAAGCGGCCGAGTGCGCCGCGCGACAGCGGCTCGAGGCGCACGAGGCGCGCAGGCGGGTCGCAAACCGCCAGTAACTCCCGCCTGTCACATCCATCCCATTCTGCACCGCCATCGAAGGCGAAAAATGGCGGAGCCGAGCGGCCGAGTGCGCCGCGCAACAGCGACTTGAGGCGCACGAGGCGCGCTGGCGGGTCGCGAACCGCCGAAGTACCTCCAGCCGCTCACTCAAGTTCGCGGCGTTCGCCGCTCAAAATTGTCCACGGGACCATTTTGCCCGCTCCGCGGTCGCGGCTCACCCCGCTACAATTGCAACAAGACATGGCAGCGAAGACGGGGCTAAAATCCATCGTCGCCAACGGATATGACTTTTGAGCGCCTTTCTGGACGCCCGCAGCCTCCCCCGGGATACACGTCTGACCCCCGACCTGGCCATAATCGGTGGCGGTCCCGCTGGCATCAGCCTGGCGCTGGCGATGGCGGACAGCGGCCGGACTATTCTGCTTCTGGAAGCGGGCGCGCTCGCCTTCGAGGCGGGCACCCAGAAACTCTATCAAGGCACCGAAACGGGGGTCTCCTACACGGCCCTGGATGGAGGACGGCTGCGGTTCCTGGGCGGCAGCACCAATCACTGGGGCGGCTGGAGCCGGCCGCTGGACAAGATCGATTTCGAAAAGCGGGACGGAATGTCCCATACCGGCTGGCCTTTCGCGCGCGCCGAAATCGAACCCTATTTTGCCCGCGCCCAAGCCCTGGTGGAGGCCGGCCCCTGGATCTATGACGCGGCCGACGAAGCGGCGTCCGACAGCGGCCCGGTGCTGCGGCTGGGTCCCGGCGGCGTCTACACAAGCTGGTTTCAATTTTCCAAAACCCGGGGCGGAATCCTGCCCACCCATTTCGGCGAGCGTTACCAGAACGATCTCAAGCGGGCCGCACGCATCACGCCTTTGCTCAATGCCAACGTCACCGGCATCCGCCTCTCGGCCGACGCGCGCCAAGTCGATCATCTCGATGTGGCGACCCTGTCCGGCAACCGGCTGACGGTGACGCCCCGCTATACGGTCTTGGCGGCAGGCGCGATGGAAAATGCGCGGCTGCTGCTCGCCTCCAATGACGTGATGGCGCAGGGCGTGGGCAACGGCAATGACCTGGTAGGCCGTTTCTTCGCCGACCATCCCATTCCCCGCAATGTCGCGACCCTGGTCCTGTTCGACGGCAAGCTGGCGCCCTTCTACACAAACTTCCTGACCCTGCCGAACGGAGCGGTGCTGCGTGCGGCCTTGTCGCCGCGACCGAATTTCCTGCGCGCGCATGGCGTGGTGGGTTCGCTCACCACCGTGGAAAATGAAGCCAAGCTCGATCCGCTGGCGACCGCCGCGGTGGAGACCACCGCCGAGGCGCTGGCCGTGGATGCGTCCAACGCCAAAGCCTTCTGGCTGGGCTGCGGCATGGAGCTTGCGCCCGATCCCGAGCGCCGCCTCACCCTGAATGACGACCGAGACGCCCTGGGCCTGCCCCGGCTCAATCTTCATATGACGATTTCAGACAGCGACTTCGCGCGTTTCCGCCAGACGCTGGCGGAGCTGGGCCGTCAATTGCTGGCGGCCAAATCCGGCATGATTCATCTGAGCTACAGCCAGCGTCAGGAATGGCTGGCCGCAATGGATTGGGGCAATCATCACATGGGCACGACCCGCATGAATGCCGATCCCCGGCAAGGCGTTGTCGATGCCGCCAGCAGGGTGCATGGGGTCGCCAATTTGTACGTGGCGGGCAGCTCGGTGTTTCCCACTTACGGTTCGTCCAATCCTACCCTCAATCTGGTGGCATTGACTCTGCGCCTGGCCGATCAACTGAAGAAGGTAATGGCATGAGGCGGCGCAGCATCCTTGCCGGATTGGCGGCGGCAATCATCGCGGCAGCCGGCGGCGCGGTCTGGAAATTCCACATCTTCGCGAAGCGCTATCCGCCCACGCCCTATGACGATCTGTTGAACCAGATCAGTGACCGGGAGCCCGCGATCATCTTCGGCCGGGCCGCGGCCGGTTCCCTGCCAGGTGCGCCTGAATTGGCGGCGCAGCTGCGCCGCGACGGCCGAACATTGGCGGCGCGCGCCGCCGTCGAACCGGCCGAAGCGCAAGTCACGGAGGTGGCGGGCTGGGTGGTGCCGCAAAGCGTGGCGCTGTATGCCGCCCTGGCTGCCCAAGCCTGATATCTCCGCGCCGCATTCCGCTTCGTCGGGCCGCCACGATCGCGCCACAATCGGGACTTGAAGCAGAACAAAAGGACACCATTTCTCTGTCGTGACCTTTGGCGCCCATTCGGGGCCTGGGATTCGCAAGCCGCTCGGAAGGAGGGCTTGAACATGACGCGGACCAGTTACTTCAATAGTCCTTTCCTGCTCGGTTTCGAACCGCTGGAACGGTTGCTCGAACGTACCGCCAAAAGCGCGGGAGACGGCTATCCGCCGTACAATATCGAAGAAATGCCCGGCGATGAGGCGGGCGGCGGGACCGGCGGCATCGCCATAACCCTCGCGGTCGCGGGCTTCGCCAAGGACGAAATCAGCGTCACGGTCGAAGACCGGCAGCTGGTCATCAAGGGCCGGCAAAATGAGGCGGACGGCAAAACGTTCCTTCATCGCGGCATTGCGGCACGACAATTTTTGCGCGCATTCGCCTTGGCCGATGGCATCGAAGTCAAGTCTGCCGCGTTGGAAAATGGATTGCTGAAGATAATTTTGGCGCGTCCGGACATCCAGCCCACCGTGCGGGTCGTAGAAATCAAGACTGGAGGCGTATCATGAACGATGTTTTCGAGACGGAGGCTGGGATCGGCCAGGGCCGCATCGCCTATATCAAACCGACCGGCAGCGAAGAAGCGCACCGGCTGGGCCTCATTCCCGCCAATGTCGAATTGCCCCAGGGCATGAAGCTTTACGTCCTGCATGCGGAGGATGGCAGCGTGCTCGGTTACACCGATGCCTATGCCTCGGCCTACGGCGCGGCCGTTCAGAATGAGCTGACGCCGGTGAGCGTGCACTGAGCCTCGCCGCCGGTAAAATCGAAAAGGCCGGAAGCCCTGCTTCCGGCTTTTTTGTTGCGCGAGCCGTTGCTAATCTGGGCGAGGGAGGAAGGTTCATGCGCTCAATGTTCGTCGTCGCCACGGCCCTGCTGTTATGGTCATCCGGCGTCTTCGCCCAGGATGTCCCGGTAGCGCCGCCGCCCAGCGACGCCGCCGCATCTCCACCGGCCGACACGGCTCCTCCGCCGGCGGTTGCCGCACCTGTGCCGGCTCCACTTCCCGCCAATCCGCCCATGACCGGCCCTCAGGATTCTGATATCCACCGCCATGGGTGACATCACGCTTCAGCTGGATGCCGTGCGCGCGCCCAAAAGCGTCTCCAGCGTTCTGCGCTACGCCAAGGATCGCCATTACAACGGCACGGTGGTTTATCGCGTGGTCAAGGGATTCATCATCCAGATGGGCAGCTGGGACGCCAATGTAAAAGGCCGCCCCGGCCATGCGCCCTCGCCCCTGGAAGCGAATAACGGCCTCAGCAATCTGCGCGGCACGGCGGCGCTGGCGCATGGCGACGATCTGATGGCGTCCGCCGACTTCTTCATCAACGTCGCGGACAATACGGCGCTGGATCACAAGGCGGACGATCACGGCAACGCGACCGGCTTTACCGTCTTCGGCCAGGTGATCTCCGGCATGGAGGTGGTGGATGCGATTTCAAAAGTGCCGGTCGGCGACCACGGGCCCATGCCGGGCCAGGCACCGGTGGATCCCATCCTGATCAAGAACGTGACGATCGTGGGTGAACCGGAAGCGCCCGCGGCAAAGACCGCATCCAGGAAAAGGAAGTAAAGCAGTCCCGCAAATTGCGAGGCGAGAGGAAGCCCCTGCCCGGGCAGGAACATCGCCCCGGGGCGTGCGAAGAGCATGTGAGGACATGCAACAAACGCGCAGTCGAAAGGCCGCGCCTACTAGGCGGCCTGGATCGAAGAGTTGCCGGTCTGGTCGGTGAGTATGGCGTACAAGCGCCTCGGCGCTTTGCGCCGCCCGCAGCTTTTCGCAGGTCTGCTGATTGCGCAGAAGGCGCGAAACCCGCGCCAGCGCCTTCAAATGGTCGGCACCGGCATTTTCCGGCGCCAGCAGCATGAACACCAGATCCACGGGCTGACCATCCACGGCTTCGTAATCGATCGCGCTTTCCAGGCGCGCAAAAACGCCCGTTATGGTGGTGGCGCCCGCCATGCGGCCATGCGGGATGGCGATACCGGCGCCCACGCCAGTGGTCCCCAGCCGCTCCCGCTCGTTCAGAGTCTCGAAGATCTGCTTTTCCGGCAGATTTGTCCGTGCATGCGCGCGCGCGGCAAGTTCCTGCAGAAGCTGTTTCTTGGTTTGGGCCTTCAAAGAAGCAAGCACCGCTTCGGGAGCGAGCAGGTCGGAGATGTTCATCAAGCTTCCCATACGGTTTGCGGGTCACTTTCAAGGGTTCCGCCCTGTCCCCGAAAAGCGGCGGGTTCATAGGCCGGAGCTTTCCGAATGTCAACGTTACCCCGAAGCCCGCGGAAATGGCGGAAATCCGGAATATTAAATATCCGATTTGAGGCGGCGGCGTTCCACGGATGACGGGATTCGCATGGCTTCGCGATATTTGGCGACGGTGCGGCGCGCGATATTCACGCCGTCCGCGGTCAAAAGAGAAACAATGCGATCGTCGGAAAGAATATCACGGCCCTCCTCATTCTCGATCATCTCGCGGATGCGATCGCGCACCGCTTCGGCGCTGTGCGATTCCGCGCCGTTCACCGCCTGGATCGATGCCGTGAAGAAATATTTGAGCTCGAACACCCCTCTTGGGGTGGCGATATACTTGTTGGAGGTGACGCGGCTCACCGTCGATTCATGCATCTGGATGGCGTCGGCGATGGTCCGCAGATTGAGCGGCCGCAAATGCCGTACACCGTAAGTGAGAAAGGCATCTTGCTGCCGCACGATTTCGCTCGCCACTTTCAGAATGGTACGCGCGCGCTGATCCAGACTTTTCACCAGCCAGTTGGCGTTGTTGAGGCATTCGGTCAGATAGGTCTTGGAATCCTTGTCGCGGGCGCTCTTATTGACCTTCGCGTAGTAACGCGCATTGACGAGGAGCCGCGGCAGGGTGTCGGAGTTGAGCTCGATCAACCATGCGCCATCCGGCCCGACGCGGACAAAAACATCCGGAACGACGGGCGCCACCTGCTCGGCGCCGAACGCCAGCCCCGGTTTGGGATTGAGGTCGCGGATTTCTGCGATCATGTCGGCGATATCCTCGGAATCGACATCGCAGAGCGCGGTCAGGCCGGCCATGTCGCGGCGCGCCAGGAGATCCAGCCGGGTCAAAAGTGTCGCCATGGCCGGATCGAGCCGGTCCTTGGCCTTCAACTGCAGCGCCAGGCATTCGGCCAGGTCGCGCGCGCCCACGCCCACCGGATCGAAGCCTTGCAGCACGCCCAGCACAGCCTCGACGTCCTCGATCTCCGTGCCGAGGCGCTCGGCGATTTCGCCGGGATCGGCCCGAAGATAACCCGCCTCGTCGATACCATCGATCAAGGAAAGGCATATCAAGCGATCATCCGGCGTCAGCGCGGCGATCGCCACCTGCTCTTCCAGATGATCCTTAAGGGTTCCGCCGCCGGCCACCGTAGACTCCAGCGGATCTTCCTCCCCCTCGAAACGGCTGGCGGATTTGACCGTAGTCCAATCGGTGAGCGGCTGGCCGGCCGCCGCCCCCGACAGGGGCGGAGCGGAATCGTCATCGTAAATATTTTCATGGGCGGACTGGTCCAGCTCCGCCACCTTGGAAAAATCCTCGCGCGCCAGGGATTCGTCGGCGCGTTCGGAAAGGTTTTCGCGCTCGACCGTTTCGCGCTCGGCTTCGCGCGGAGCGGATTCGTCGCGCTCCAGGAGCGGATTCTTCTCCAGCTCGGCCTCGCAATACTCGGCCAGCTCGATGTTCGACAATTGCAGCAGCTTGATCGCCTGCTGCAACTGCGGCGTCATGACCAGGGACTGGCCCTGCCGTATCTCGAGTCTTTGCCCCAATGCCATGATCGCGCGCGCCTATAACGAGAACTTCTCGCCCAGATAGACGCGACGAACGTCACGGTCGCTCACAATGTCGGCGGGCGTGCCTTCCTTCAGCACGCGGCCGTCGTGCAGAATATAGGCGCGATCGATGATCTCCAGCGCATCGCGGACATTGTGATCGGTGATGAGCACGCCGATGCCGCGATCCTTGAGATGCCGCACCAGGTCGCGGATTTCGCCCACCGCGATGGGATCGATGCCCGCCAGGGGTTCGTCCAGCAGAATATAGGAAGGATGGGTCGCCAGCGCGCGCGCGATCTCGACCCGCCGGCGCTCGCCGCCCGACAGCGCGATGGCGGGCGTATTGCGGATATGGGTGATGCCGAACTCGGCCAGCAATTCCTCCACCGCCGCTTCCAGCCGCGCCGGATCAGGCTCGATCAATTCGGCGGTGGCCCGGATATTCTGCTCGGCGGTGAGGCCGCGGAAGATCGAAGCCTCCTGCGGCAGATAGCCGATGCCCAGCCGCGCCCGGCGGTACATCGGCAGGCTGGTGACGTCATGGCCATCGACCTCGATGGTGCCGGTATCGGCCGGGATCAAGCCGGAGATCATGTAGAAACAGGTGGTCTTGCCCGCGCCATTGGGGCCCAGCAGGCCCACGACTTCGCCCCGGCGGACCGAAAGGCTTACCGAGCGGACCACAGGGCGCTTGTTGAAGCTTTTGCCGACGCGACTGACCACCAGACCCCGGCCGCCCTCGACCACGCGTGGCCGTCCCGCCAGGGCTTCAGCGGGGCCGGAGGCGGGATCGGGGCTGCCATCGAGGTTGCTTTGGTCGGTCATAGGGCAAAAATCATGCCTGTTTGTACTTAATGAACCACTAATTGCTGCGGGGCGGCGGACTGGAACCGGATGAAGCAGGTGGGTTGAAGATGCCCTGCACCCGACCACCCGTTCCCGATGGCGCGCCTGGGGCCTTGGCGCCGCCGCCCAGGATCGCCTGACCGGTCTCCAAATTCACCGTGAGTTGAGCCCCGCGCATCACGTCCTTTTGCCGCGTCAGGACCACCTTGCCCGTCATGGTGACCGTGCGCGCCACCACATCATACACGCCATTGTCGCCCGTGACCGTGCCGCTGGCGGGCGAATCCACCACCACATTGCCGCTGGCGAATATCTTGTCCGGTTTGTTGTCCTTGCCCACGACACTGAGGCGCACGGAATTGGCCCGCATGCGCGTATCGCCCTGGATGACGACCACATTGCCCATCCAGGTTCCGGTCTTGGCATTGCTGTCGGCCACGAATTTGTCGGCCGAGACATTGATCGGCGCATTGGCGTCGTGTTTCGACGTCAAAACCGGCGTCGCGGCCAGGGCCGGTGCCGCGGACAAAAGCGCCAGGACGAAAAGCATCCGCATCATTTCCTGTTCCCGATCAGCGTCATTCGCACATGTCCGTCCAGGGTGAGTTGATGGCTGCCGCGGTCGTAATGAAATTGATCCGCGCGCATCGTGCCCATGGGCCCCTGCCCGGTCACTTCATTGTGGCCATGCACGATCCATTTGTTGAGATCAAGCGAAGCCGACTGACTGTGAAGAGCATAACCGGTATCGGAAAAAACATTGATGCCGCCGCTCAGTTCCAGGTTTCCCGCCCGCATATCGACCACGCCGCTGGCGGCATCTGCGTTCACCCAGCCATTCTTGTCCAGGGTCAGATCGGCTTCGACCTTGCGCAAGCGCGCCCTTTTTGGATTTTTCGCGTCCTGGATGGCGGCATCAGCAGTGATGACAAAAGGATTGCCTTCGCCGTCGGCACCGGTCAGGCGCGGCTTGATCATGGCGAGATCGTTCTCGATGGAGCCGAGCTTCTCGTAGGTCATCGAAACTTTCGTGGGTTGTCGCGCCACGAAGAAAAAGGCAAGCACGGCGGCGATCACCGCGAAGGCCGCCGTCGGCAGCGCACGCTTCATTACGCCGACAAAGCGGGTGTAGCGCAGCGCGTCCATCGCGGTGGAACGGGCGCGGGCCGACCAGTCGTGGCGGGGCGCGGCGTCGCCCGCGCGCGGACTCATCCCAGCCCCGCGCGCAGGCAGTCATGGATGTGCAGGATGCCCATGGGTTTCTTTTCCCCCGCCGCCAGCACGAACAGGCGCGTAATCTTTTTCTCGTTCATGAACGCAAGCGCCTCAGCGGCAAGCTGATCGGGCCGCGCGATCTTGGGATTTTTCGTCATCACCATGCGCGCCTGGCGGCCGAGAAAATCGTCGCCATCGATATGGCGCGAGAGATCGCCATCGGTAATGATGCCGGTGAGCGCGCCGTTACCGTCCACGATGCCGACGCAGCCAAAGCGCCGCTCCGCCATCACCAGCAGAACTTCGCGCATGTTGGCATCCTCGCGCGCCAGGGGCAGTTCGTCGCCGACATGCATCAGATCGGCGACGCGGATCAGGGCGCGCCCCAAGGAGCCGCCGGGATGAAAATCGCGATACTGGTCGGCATCGAAGCCTTTGCGCTCCATCAGCGCCACCGCCAGGGCATCGCCCAGGCCCAGCATCATGGTCGTGGATGTCGTCGGCGCCAATCCCATCGGGCAGGCTTCGGGGGCGCGCGGCAAGAGCAGCTTCACATCGGCGGCCTGCATTAAGGTCGAGTCCGGATTGCTTGCGATGCCGATCAAGGGGATGCTGAACCGCTTGGCATAGGTGATGAGGTCGGAAAGTTCCGCCGTCTCGCCGCCCCAGGACAGCATCAGCAGCACGTCCTGTCGGGTTATGGCACCCAGGTCGCCATGGCTGGCTTCCGCGGGGTGGACAAAATGGGCAGGCGTGCCGGTGGAAGACAGGGTGGCTGCTATCTTGCGGGCGATATGGCCGGATTTTCCCATGCCGCTGACAATGACGCGGCCCTTGGCGGCGAGAATGGTTGTCACCGCGCGAGTGAATTCGCCATCCAGGGCTTCGGCCAGGGTTCTGAGAGCATCGGCAGCATAGGTAAGGACCCGTCCCGCCGCGGTGAGGTCGGAAGCCTGGCCCGAATCTGCAGGGACAGCCTTGAGCTTGATCTTGGTCGGGGCCATTTATCCCTTTGATTTTGCAAAGAAAAACCAGTAAATCGCGTTCCGTCCCGGACGGCGCAGCCCATACGCGAAACCCACGCCAAATTTGGCCCATCGGCGCCCCGGGTTCAAGCGGCCCCCTTGTAATGCTGCCGCGGGTGGTCGCGCGGGATTTTCGCAGCCGGGGGCCGGCGCGCGGCGCGCGCAACTAGAACGCGAATATGCCGCGACGCACTCAGGACACGAAGAACCCGTGCCTAATGAGCGAAGATATCGATCTCTTCCCAGCCGGCGAGATCCAGTTCGGCTCGCGCGGGCAGAAAATCGAAACAGGCTTTGGCGAGATGGGTGCGACCTTCGCGCACCAGCATGCCGTCCAATACCCGCTTCAGCGCATGCAGATGCGCCACGTCGCTGGCGGCATAGGCGAGTTGCTTCTCGGAAAGCTCGCCCGCCCCCCAATCGGAACTCTGCTGCTCCTTCGACAATTCGATATTCAGCAATTCGCGCACCAGATCCTTCAGGCCGTGCCGGTCGGTATAAGTGCGCACCAATTTGGAAGCGATCTTGGTGCAATAGATGGGCGCGCAAACCACGCCGAGATAGCGGCGGAACATGGTCACGTCGAAACGCGCGAAATGAAACAGCTTGGTCACTGAAGGATCGGCCAGCAGACGCTTCAGATTGGGCGCGGCATAGTCATGCACCGCGAACTGCACCGCATGGCACACCCCATCGCCGGCCGACAATTGCGCCAGGCAAAGCCGGTCGCGAAAAGGATTGAGACCCAGTGTTTCGGTATCGATCGCTACCAGCTTGCCCAGATCGAGTCCGTCGGGCAGGTCGCCTTTGTGCAGATGTATTTTCATTTATTTCCCCGTTTCGAACCGAGAATACGCATCCCTCTTGGCTAATGCCAGCGGCCCGCGA
The DNA here is from genome assembly GCA_963769055.1 of uncultured Alphaproteobacteria bacterium. Classification (GTDB taxonomy): domain Bacteria; phylum Pseudomonadota; class Alphaproteobacteria; order Micropepsales; family Micropepsaceae; genus Rhizomicrobium. The sequence goes on along the minus strand of CAVYKF010000011.1, from coordinate 105,650 downwards.
TCCGCTATAATGGCCGACAACATGTTCCAAAGAGCCCGCACCCTCTGGCAGGAAAATCGCGCCGGCCTGACCGGTTCGGTACTTCTCCATCTCGTCGTCATATGGATCTGTCTGTGGTGGGGGTTCAGCCATCCCCTTGCGCGCCAGCCCCCCTTGAAGGCGATGCTGGTGGACCTGGTGACGACGCCTACGATTGTTCCGGGCCCCTCGGGGGGCGCCCAAACACCCTTGCGCGCGCCGGTCCCTGCCGCGCCGAAGACCGAAGGGGTACGGCCAAAGGCGGTCACGCCTCCGCCAGACGAACTGGAAGCGCATATCGCTCAGCTGGCGCAATTGCAGGCGCCTGATACCGCCCTTCCCGCCCCCGATAACGGCGCGGGCGCCGGCAGGGGGACTGGTGGCGGTTACGCTTTGGCCGATTTCGTGCGGGCGCAGATCTTGCGCCGCTGGTGGCCGCAACTGGAAAGCGACGCCGCCCGCGGCACGCCGGTGGCGATCCGCCTCAAACTTTCGCGCGCCGGCGTGATTTCGGATGTGCAGATCGTGGACCAGGCCCGTTTCGCCAACGACAAATTGTTTCGCAATATGGCGTTGACGGCGCGCAATGCGGCCCTGCTGGCCTCGCCGATCTCACTGCCGCCGGGGAAATACGATGCGGTGATGAACATCGCAATCACGCTCGACCCGCATGCGGTGCTTCGTTGATGCCCCCATCAGTGCGGCACGCGGGCAAGCCCGCTACCGCACATCTTCCCCCGCCGATGGCTTCGCCATGTGGGGGAAGAAATTCACCACCAAGCAGCACCAGCGTTATGGCAAATCTCTAGCCACTCGAAATCCGGCAAGGCTGGAGTAATCATACTCGCCGCCGTCATCGGCCGCGCCATTGCGCGAGGCAGAGCGCACAAAAATCGGCACATTGTTCCAGGCGCCGCCGCGGATCACATGCTTGGCGCAGTCACCGCCCTTGTCGGAGGAGGAAAGCCAGGCGCTGCCGTCCGCGGGCGCGTCCACATAACTGGGATGCCAGCAATCGGCGGTCCAGTCCCAGTCATTGCCCAGCATGCCGTAAAGGCCGAAGGGATTGGCCTTGAACGCGTCGACCGGCGCCAGAATGTGATTGTCCCATTGGCTGCCGCAGCCATTGCAGTTGGCATTGCCGGTACCGATGGTGTCGCCCCACCAGCGCGCCGTGCCGGTGCCGGCGCGGGCGGCATATTCCCATTCCGCCTCGCTTGGCAGACGATAAGGTCCGGCGCGCGCGGCCAGCGCGGGATGGGCTGCCTTCACCTGCAGGTTCAGCCAGGCGACATAGGCCAAGGCGTCCTTGTGATCCAGGCAAACCGCGGGCCAGTCGGGCGGTTCATTTTCGGACGGCGGATAGGCCAGCCCCTGTCCAGAGGACTGCCAGCCCAAATTCAAGGTCTTGTTGCAGGGCTTGGGCTGGTAACCGGTCGCGGCGAGAAAAGTCAGGAACTGCTTGCTGGTGACGTCGAACTTTGCCCAGCGCAAAGGCCTTCAGATGCACGGCATGCTGCGGCCCCTCGGAGTCGAAGCGGCCGGGTTCGGACGCCGGGCTGCCCATGAGGAATTTGCCCGCCGGGATCGCCACCATCTGGGGACAGCCGACACATTCCGCGAATTCGCGCGCCGAATCGCCCGCCGGGGCGTCGGCGGCGAAAACCGGGGCCGTCAGAACGCCCAGCAATAAAAGGAGGAGGAAAGAGGAGGCGCGCATGGGCGTCTTGCGTCCGATGATATTCTGCATCTCCCCCCGAGAGATGCATATACTGGGGTTCCGCCAGCCTGACCAGCACCCCTGGAGACTGCCATGCCCGATCGTCGTTTGCCCGTTCTGGCCGAGCTGGAAAAGAAAGTCCTTTGGCTGGCGAGCTGGACCGTCCACAACGCCAATCACCTGCGCGACAATGACGACGGCTTGAAGGTGGGCGGGCATCAGGCCTCTTCCGCTTCCCTCGCCACCATCCTGACCGCGCTCTATTTCGCGGTGCTGAAACCCGAGGACCGGGTCGCGGTCAAGCCCCATGCCGGGCCTGCATTCCATGCCATCCAATATCTACTGGGACGTCAGAGCCGCGAAAAACTCGTCAACTTCCGCGGCTACAAGGGCGCGCAATCCTATCCGTCGCGCACCAAGGATGGAGAGATGGTGGATTTCTCCACCGGCTCGGTCGGGCTGGGCGTCGCCCAGACCCTGTTTGCCAGCCTGGTGCAGGACTATGTCCACGCCCATGGCTGGGCCAGGGATCGCGCCATCGGCCGCATGATCGCCCTGATCGGCGACGCCGAGATGGACGAAGGCAATATCTTCGAGGCACTGCTGGAAGGCTGGAAGCAGGGCGTCGAAAACCTCTGGTGGATCATCGATTACAACCGCCAGAGCCTGGACGCGATCGCGCGCGAAGGCCTGATCTCGCGATTGGAGGCGTTGTTCCGGGCCTTCGGCTGGGAGGTCGTGGTCCTCAAATACGGTGCGCTGTTGCAGGCAGCCTTTGCCGAGCCCGGCGGCGAGCGTCTGCGCGAGTGGATCGATGCCGCACCCAACTCCCTCTATTCCTCCCTGTTGTTTCAGGGCGGCGCGGCCTGGCGCAAGCGGCTCACTGACGAACTCGGTGACCAGGGACCGGTGAGCGCGCTCTTGGCGCGGCGCAGCGACGATGAACTGGCGAAGTTGATGTCCGATCTGGGCGGCCACGACATGCCGACCTTGCTCGACGCGTTCGAAAGCCGCGCGAAGGACACCCGTCCCACCGTCTTCATCGCCTACACGGTAAAAGGCTTTGGCCTGCCGCTGCAGGGCCACAAGGACAATCATGCCGGCCTGATGACCGAGACGCAGATGGCGGCGTTCCGCGCCGCCAATGGCGTGCGCGAAGGTCATGAATGGGACAAGTTCGAGGGCGCGAAACTTCCGCCCGCCGAAATCGAAGCTTACCTGAAGGATGTGCCCTTCGCGCGCGACGCCAAGCGCAAGCTGAATGCGCCGGCGCTCTCCATTCCCGCCACCCTGCCCCAACCCAAGAGCGAAGGCCTGATGTCCACCCAGCAGGGTTTCGGACTGATCCTGGCCGAGATCGCCCGCAGCGGCGAAGCCTTCGCGGATCGCATCGTCACCACCTCGCCCGATGTGACGGTCTCGACCAATCTCGGCGGCTGGGTCAATCGCCGCAAACTATTCGCCCGCCAGCAAGCCAAGGATATCTTCCGCGCCGAGAAGATCCCTTCGACCTATGTCTGGGATTTCGCGCCGGAAGGCCAGCATATCGAACTTGGCATCGCCGAAATGAACCTGTTCATCCTGTTGTCGGCGCTGGGCCTGTCGCATCAGCTGTTCGGGGAGCGGCTGTTGCCGGTGGGCACGCTGTACGATCCCTTCATCGCCCGCGGCCTGGATGCCCTCAATTACGCCTGCTACCAGGATTCGCGATTCCTTCTGGTGGCGACACCGTCCGGCATCACGCTCTCCGGCGAAGGCGGCGCGCACCAATCCATCGGCACGCCCCTGATCGGCATGGCACAGGATGGGCTGGCGGCCTTCGAACCCGCCTTTGTCGACGAACTGTCCGTGATGATGCGTTTCGCCTTCGACTATATGCAGCGCAGCGGCGACGCGGAGCCCGATGCCCGGTCATGGCTGCGCGATGCCACCGGTGGCTCGGTCTATCTGCGCCTGACCACCAGGCCCCTGGAACAGCCCCGCCGCGCCATGACACCCGAACTGTCGCAAGCGATCGTCGATGGCGCCTATTGGTTGCGCGAACCTGGCCCCAATGCGGAAGCCGTGATCGCCTATACGGGAGCCGTGGCGCCGGAAGCCATCGCCGCCATCGGCCGTCTCGGCGAGGATCGCAAGGATATCGGCCTCTTGGCCGTCACGTCGGCGGACCGGCTCAATGCCGGTTGGACCGCGGCACAGCGGGCGCGGGAAAGCGGTCTTGCGCATGCCAGCAGCCATGTCGAACGGTTGCTCCAGACTCTGCCGCGGCATTGCGGCATCGTCACGGTGCTGGACGGCCATCCCGCGACCCTGGGCTGGTTGGGCGCGGTCAAGGGTCACCGCACCCGTTCGCTGGGCGTGGAGCATTTCGGCCAAACGGGATCGCTGGCCGAACTCTATCGCCACTACGGCATCGACGCGGACGGCATCGTGGCGGCGGTGGAGGCCATCGCCCCCGGCCGTCCCGTGCGCCATGTCAGGAGCATCTAGCTTTTCTTATGAGCGAAGCGAATTTGAAAAGCATTCGCCTGCCGCCGCAGTTTCACCCGCAAAAGCAGGAATCTAGAGGCCCCCGTGGCCCCGGATAGGCGGGGCAAGCCCGCCCATGGAGAAATAACGTCAGACGTAATCCTCAGCCAAAGTCTCATCCATGCGCGGTGCGCTGGACATCGCGTTGCAGACGAAGCTCGCCACATAGGCAATCACGATGTTGAGCATTAAGGCGATCAGCGCCGCGTAGCAAGGGATGGTCAATCCGAACAGATGCAGTTCATAGACCGCGCCCTTGAAGTTCAGCGCTACCGCCATCCAGGTGCCCGCCACCATGCCGGCCAGCCAGCCCAGCAGCAGGCCGGTGCGATGAAGCTGGCGCGGCGTATAGAGCGCCAGCATCACCGCCGGCAGGGTCTGGCAGATCCAGATGCCGCCCAACAGCTGTAGATTGATGGCATAGGAACTCTGCAACGCGACCACGAAGAACAGGGCAAACAGCTTGGTCGCCAGCGACATGATCTTGGCCACCTTGGATTCCGTGGCGGGCGTGCAATTGGGCGCGATGAATTCCTTGTAGATGTTGCGGGTGAAGAGATTGCCGCACGAGATCGCCATGATCGCGGCGGGCACCAACGCGCCGACGCCGATGGCGGCGAAGGCCACGCCCGCGAACCAAGGCGAGAAGGAATGCAGGAACAGGGCGGGAATAGCGAAATTGTTGCCGAAGATCCGGTAGCCCTCGGCATATTCCGGCATTCCCTTCACCCCCACCGCCACCGCCATCACGCCCAGGAGCGCGATCAGGGCCAGCGCGAAAGTAAAGCTGGGAAGCAGGAAGGCGTTGCGCTTGAGCACGTTGCGGCTTGATGACGAGAAGACGCCGGTGATCGAGTGCGGGTAAAGCCACAGCGCCAAAGCCGAACCCAATGCCAGCGAGGCAAAGGAGAATTGCGGTCCCAGATTGTCCGGGGTGCCCTGTCCCAAGAGCAGCGTGGCTTTGGGCACGGCGTCGAAGATCTTGCCATAGCCGCCCAGTTCGATAGGGATCACGATCACCGCCGCGAGCACTGCGACATAGACCAGGATGCCCTTGGCCACTGAGATGATGGCGGTACCGTGCAAGCCGCTGGTGTAGGTATAGACTGCCAGGACTACGAAGGCGACCAAGAGTGGCAGATCGTGGAACGCGCCGATCACGGGAAGATTAAGCGTGAAATTGAGGCCGATGCCCGCGAACACGATCTGCATGCCCATTAGTTGCAGCGCGATATAGGGAATGGTGGCGATAATGCCGGTGGCGGCCACCGCCAGCGCCAGGCCTCTGGAGCCGAAACGACCGCGCACAAAATCGGCGGCGGTGACATAGCCGTGCTTTTTCGCCACCGACCAAAGGCGGGGCATCACCACAAACAGCACGGGATACATCAGGATGGTGAAGGGCACCGCGAAGAAGCCGATCGCGCCCGCGCCGGCGACCAACGCCGGCACCGCCACGAATGTGTAGGCAGTATAGATGTCGCCGCCCAACAGGAACCAGGCGATCAAGGTGCCGAAGCTGCGTCCGCCCAGGCCCCATTGCCCCAGATCATTGAGGTTCACCGTCTTCATCTTGGTGGCGTAGTAGCCAAGACCGGCGGTGGCGAAGAAAAGAACGAGAAAGACAGTCAACGCGACAGGATTAGCGGTCATTTTCTCTTCTTCTCTTCATAGAAATATACGGGGATGGTGCAGGCGGTGCCCAGGAAGGTCCAAGCCGTCTGGTACCAATAGAAGAAGGGGATGCCGAACAATTCCGGTTCGACACGGTTATAGAACGGCACCCATAGCAGCGCCACGAACGGCACCACCAGGAACAAATAGATAGGATGAAAGCCTCGGCGTTGCGGCTTACTGTTCATGCCATTTCCCCCAAGATCATGTATGTCCGTCGAACGCCGACCTTGCTTTTCTTTAATAAACAATATGGGTCGCAAATTTCAAGAGACCTGCCCCGCTGCCAGCACACTTCCCTCATATATTCGCGCCATTTCCGCTCGTCTTCGTGGATTTGGAATCGTCTTCACAACGCGCGGCGCGCGCTTTCCTTTGTTTTTGCACATGCAGGTAGACCGGCACGATGCAAGCGGCACCCAAAAGCGTTCCTAGTGCCTGATACCAGTAAAAGAACGGAATGCCGAACAGCGTGGGCTCTACGCGATTGAAGATGGGCACCCACAGCAACGCGACGAACGGCACCGCGATCCAGAGATAGACAGGATGAAATTTGCGAATCGGCTGATCGCCCATGTTTCCCTTAAAGCAGCGAGACATGACGGGGCTTCAAAAGCCGCCCGAACTTTCGTCATCACTGTTTGGCATAACGCACCACGTTTCGCTGCCCAACCTGGCCGCTATACACCGCGCCCTTCCCGTCGGCCCAGATTCCTTCGCCGCCGCTGGTGGCGCTGGCATCGGGGTTGGGATCGGTGTCGGGAATGAAGGCCTTGACGATGCCATCCTTGACGCTGCCAATCCGGATGCCGCGTTTCCAGCCGGGATGATAACCATAGCCCATGGGCGAACGGGATTCGGAATCGGTCGAATACATGATGTCGTTCTTGTCGATGAAGATGCCGCTCGGCCGACCGAACTGGGTGAAGATCTTCAAGAGCTTGCCGTCCTGATCGAACTCCTGGACGCGGTTGTTCCAACGGTCGCCGACGTAAAGGTGGCCTTCCTTGTCCATCGCCAGGCAGTGCGCCACTTCAAATTGGCCGCCGCCGATGCCGTGTTCGCCCCATTGCTTGATGAAGTTTCCCTTGGCGTCGAACTTCATCACACGCGCATTGTGGCCAGGGCCGGCCTCGTGACCGTCACTGACGAAGATGGTGCCGTTGGGCGCCACCAGAACGGCATTGGGCTCGTTGAAGGCTTTGGCGTCGTTGCCGGAGGCGCCGGGCGTTCCCAAGGTCATCAGCAGCTTGCCGTTTTCGTCGAACTCCATCACGACGTTGCCCTTCTTGGCCGCGGCATCGACATGGCCGTCCGCGATCCAGAGATGATCGTGACGGTCGATGAAGAGATCGTGCGGGAACAGGAACATGCCTGCGCCGAAGGACTTGATGTAATTGCCCTTGGAATCGAACTCCACGACCGGATTGAGGGAACTGCCAGCGCAATTGTTGGCGCCGCACCGCTCCGCGACCCAGATATTGCCCTTGCTGTCGCCGGCGACGCTCGATGTCGAGCCGAATTTCCGTCCATCCGGCAATTTGAAGAAATGTTCGTCTGCCGCGTAAGGGTCGGGCTGCGAATTGGTCGTGTTGCGCGGATCATTGGCGGTGGCCGACAGCACGCCGGAGGCCTTATTTGCGGCGTCCAGCGCCGCCGGATCCGACGGCGGGAATTGCGGACCACGCGGAGCGCGCGCCTGGGTGGGAGGTCCGCCGGCAACCGCATCGGTCGCGGTCCCGGCGGGAGCAGCGGCTTGCGCCATCTGGACAGGCGCAGCGGCGCTGGCGTGCGGTGCCGCTTTTGTGCCTTCTGCGGGTGGCGGGACGAACGCGATGGCCTTGAGATATTCGCTGCGGCTGTCCATGTCCTTTTGGCCAGCCGGATAGCCGTTGGCCTTGAGGACATAAGATAGAATGACGGCATATTGATCGCGGCTGAGCTTACCGGGCGTATCCTGCGGCATGGTGGTGCGGATGCGGTCATAGAGCTCGCCCAGGGTCAGGCCCGCCCAGTCGGAGATGAACTCCGCCCCCACCAGCGCCGGCGCTTCCCCATTGCCGCTGAGGCCCGAGCCATGACAGGCGGCGCAATTCTGCGCGAACTCGTTCTGGCCCTTGGTCGCCTGGGCTTCGGTATAGACGCCATCCAACACCGACGGCGATGACTGCGCCCACACGCTACCGCCAATCGCAGCCGACAGAGTGAGGGCTGCCGTAAGCATCGCAATTCTGTTACGCATCTTTTCTCCCTGTCCCAAGTCAGTTCGTTAGCTGTTATCCGGCAAGGTGTAGCAGATATATTCGCCGGAGTAGTTGCCGCCGGATACCGCGACGATGATGTACTGCTTGCCGTTGACCATATAGGTCATGGGCGAGCCCGACTGCGGCGCCGGCAGCAGCACATTGCCGACTTCCTTGCCGGTGGCCTGGTCATAGGCGCGCAGCGGCGCGCCGCGCGGATGATCCGGGGTGGTGGTGACCTGGCCGTCGCCGGCGATCACCAGGCTCTTGGTCAGAAGCGTGCCGATATTGAAGCCCGCCTGGCCGGTGCGGGGCACGTTGATGCCCTTGAGCGCCGGATTGTTGCGGATCGCATCGGGCGTATCGCCATGGGCGACCTGCCAGACGATCTCACCCTTGTCCATGTTGACCGCGCTGATGGTCGCATAGGGCGGCTTCAGCAAGGGCAGGCCCTGGATGGTGAGGCTGCGGAAACCGCCATCGCCACCGGCCGGACGCGGGGCCGCTTGGGCGCGGGCGCGGCGTCGGCGCCCTGGTCGGCGCCGGCGGCGTTGACCATCACGATCTTCTGGCCCGTCAGGCCTTCGACATAGGGCAGGTCCGTCATGCCCGGAGGCGGCGGTACCAAGGCCGTCAGCGACATGCAATCGTTGCAGCCATAGACATAGACGGTGTGGTTCTCCGGATTGAAGGAACCGCCCGGCCAGTTGGTGCCGCCGGTGGCCGCGCCCACCATGATGGTGGCGATGGGGCCGTTGGGATTGGACAAGACCGGCGGGGTATAGATCGGACCCATCTTGTACTTCTTGACCGCTTCCACCGCCTCGGCGCGGAGCGCGGGCGTAAAGTCGATCAGCTCGTCGACCGACGTGCCCGTACGATTATAGGCTTTCGGCTTGGTGGGAATGGGCTGGGTCGGCGAATACCATTCGCCCGGCACGGTGCCCTTCTCGACCTTGCGCTCCGGGATCGGCCAGATCGGCTTGCCGGTGATGCGGTCGAACGCATAGAGCATGCCCATCTTGGTGGGCGTGACCACCGCCTTGACCGGCTTGCCGTCGACATTCAAATCCATCAGCAGCGGCGCCGAGGACATGTCGAAGTCCCAGATCTCGTGATGGATGAGCTGGAAATACCATTTCGGCTTGCCGGTATCGAGATCCACCGCCACCAGGCTGTCGCCGTAAAGGCCGGCGCCGGGACGCTTGCCGCCATAGAAGTCGGAGGTCGGCTGCTCGACCGGCAGATAGGCCAGATTGGCCACCGGATCCGCCGTCATCTCGGTCCACACGCCGGTGTTGCCGGTATATTCGTTGGAATTGTTCAGCCAGGTTTCCGCGCCGGGTTCGCCCTTCTGCGGAATGGTGTGGAATTCCCAGATCTTCTTGCCGGTGCGCACGTCATAGGCCCGCGCCGAACCCTTGTTGTTCTTGAAGCTGGTGGGGGTGAAGCCTTCGCGGAAGGCCGAGCCCACCAGCACCTTGTCGCCCACCACGGTGGGCGCCGACTGCCAGCCGATCTCCCCGGTGGTCAGGTCGGGCGAGATCTTCTGATCGTCATCCGCCTTCAGATCGACGGCGCCGTTATTGCCGAAGGAGGGGATGCGCTGGCCGGTCTTGGCGTCCAGCGCGATCAATTGATAACCCGGCGTGGTGTAAAGAATGCGGGCTTCCTTGCCGTCGCTCCAATAGACCGGGCCGCGGCCCGAGAGCTGGCGCGGAGCCGCCGCGCCGCGGGCGCCTTCCTTCTCGCCATGCACCCACAGAAGCTCGCCCGTCACCGCGTCCAGCGCGATCACCGCGCGGCGCGAACCGGCGGTGGCATAGACCACGCCCGTCCACTTCCAGCGGCGTGCCTTCCAGCTTGAATTCCTTGCGGTTGCCGATGTTGTCGGTCTTGAACCGCCAGGCCACCTCCAGCTTGGAGAAGTTCGACGCGTTGATCTGGTCAAGCGGCTTGTATTTGCTGCCGGTGATGTCGCCCAGATAGACCGGCCAATCCACATTCTGTCCGGTCTGGGCGAACGCCACGGACCCGCCCAGCAGCAGCGCCGCAAGGCCCGCGCCAGCAACCAGCTTGTTTTTCGTCGGTGTCATGATTTCAGCCTTTTCAACAAATGTGGATATGGAATGGATTGCGCGCTGGGCCGCCGCGGCGCGGACGCGCGCATGCGGGAGCGGTTCTTTGGCCGCCGAATTCAGAACAGAAGCTTTAGTTTACAGCCGCGGCCGGCTCGCATGCTGGCTGTATCAGTGGCCGTCGCAGCTGCCGCCGCGCCAGCCATAATTCCGATCGCATCTCTGCGATTCGTCCCCATAACATCCTCCCAAGATGTTGATTTACCTGCGTGGCACTCGCCTGAGCACGGCCGGACCACTTCGGGCCCTTTCGCGGCAACGCTACATCTGCGGTCTGGCTTAGACAATAGCCAAAGAAAAACCCGCCCGTCCCCGATGCCGGAGACGGGCGGGCTGATAACAAGTCAGGATTAGAAATTGAACGAGATGCGGCCGTAATAATAACCGCCGTTCGGATTCCAGGCAGAACCGAAATAGTTGCCGTCCACGTTGCCGTTGCCACCGGGAATTGCGACACCACTGGCCGCATTATTTCCGTTCAGTGCCGTGACGGAGGAGGTCAACACCCCGTTCTGAGCATAGGGTTGAACATCGGGGCGGATATTGAAGAGGTTGTCTGCGCCGATCGCGAATTGAAGCTGATCGGTGATATTGTACCGCACTTCCCCATCGGTGAGGCCGACGCCCGCCTGATTGTACGGTATGACCTGGCCGCCATTGTTGGGCGTGGTGCTGCCATGCTGGGGGCCCCAATAGGTTTCGCGGAAGGTGACGCCGAACTCGTCCAGGGTCCAGTTCGCGGTCAGACCAATCTTCTCAACCGGCGCACTATGCGAGAACCCATACAGGGTATCGGGCCGGAAGAACGTCGCTCCAGGCGCGGAGTTGGTAATCTGGGTCGGCACCGGCGCCACACGCGAAATCGCCGTTTCGTTGTAGTTGCCCGCCACTGTCCAATCTACCAGACCGTAATCGCCAAAGTCGGTGGGATAGGTGGCAGTCACGTCGACACCCTGCGTAAGGGTGGACAAGCCGTTCAAGAAGGCGGTGACGCCCTGCTGGGTGGCGGTCGGGTCGAGCGAGACGTTGTCCAGCGCAACGGCCTGCGTGACCAACGGCACATTGATCGCACCGCCGGAACTGCTGACGGTGGCCGAGGTGACGATGCGGTTGCCGATAGCGGCGCTGTAGGCATCCACTGTTACCGACAGATCGTCCAGCGGATGGGCGACGACACCAACGCTGTAGCTGATGGAGGTTTCCGGCTTCAGATTGCCCAAGCCTAGAAGGGCGGAGGCGGAGCTGTTGGCCGGCAGCTGCACGGTGGCCGAGTTCGGCGACACGTTGACCGCGGTGTAGAACTCTTCCGCCAGGGTCGGCGCGCGGAAGCCGCTCGCGATGGTGCCGCGGATCGCCAATTGCGGGTTGAAGTCGTAACGGGCCGTGATCTTGCCGATCTGGGCGTCGCCGAAATCGGTGTAGTGTTCGGCGCGGCCCGCGACGTCGAGCTGAAGCGCCTCGATCGGCGCCAGCGCGAGGTCGATATAGCCCGCATAGTTCTTGCGGCTATGCGTGCCGGCGGCACTTGGCGTGAACCCCGGGAAGGATTGCGCGCCTTCCTTGTAATAGGACAAGGGATCGCCGGCACCGATGCCATAGGTGTCTTCGCGCGCCTCGACGCCGAGCGCGACGGTCAGCGGCGAAGCCATGCCGACATTGAAGGCATGCGTGGCGTCGATCGTGCCCACGAATTGGCTGGCGGTGAAGCTGCCGTCATAGAAATTGGTCGGCGTGGTGTGGGTGTCGATGAACAGCGAACGGTTGCCGCTGCTATAGGTATAGATGTTGTCGATATCCTTGCCGTAGCTGATATCGGCATCCGTGTCCCAGCCAAGGACGTTGAACTTCACGCCGACATTGTACTGGTAATCATCTTCCCTCAGCACTTCCATCGGGCGGAAGCCGCTGGGATAGAGGACAAGCTCAGGCGTCGTGCCGAGCGTGCCCGCGCCGGTCGCCGGACGGCAAGGCCGCGCCGGTTGTGGCGTTGATGAGGTTGGAGCTGAACAGATTGCCGGCGTTGCCGGACGAGATAATAATGCCCTTGTTGTTCAGACCCGTGAGCCCGACCTCGCCCGGAATGGGATTGGCGGTACCGCCGCCGACCCCGGGCGCGCACGCCGCACCGCCGGTTGCGTTGACGACCGTATTGTAGCCATTGAGGTTTGTCGCGCTGCAAGGCTGGTTTGAGCCTGACGTGGCGATGATCTGGTTCGGCAAGCGGTCATTTTCGAACGACTTGGCGAATTTGTGGCCGATGGTGCCGAATGCGTAGAGCTGCACATTGTCGCTGAAATCGTAGGCGGCGTTCATTTCGCCCATGGTCAACTGAGACTGGGGACTGCCGTCAATGGCGTTGGAGCGCGGATAGCCGGTCACGCCCGGCAGGAAGCTATTGGGAATACCGTTGCCACCCGAAAGGTTGGCGACGCCGTTCGCGCCGACGCTGGTGACCGTCTGCTGCGCCACCGGATTGCCCTGGGCGTTGATATAGCGATTGTCGCCTCCGCCATACTGGGTGAAATTGCTGAACTGCTTCTCCACCGTGAAGTTGACGAAGCCTTTGTCGAACAGAGGCAGGCCCATATTGTAGGACAGGTCGTAGGTGCCGGCGCCCTTGCCCGAGCTGTTCCCGCCGCCGTTGTAATAATCGCCCGCGGTGCCCGAAAGCGAACCGCCCGAGGATTTCTTCTTGAGGATGATGTTGACGACGCCGGCGATGGCATCGGTGCCGTATTGCGCGGCGGCGCCGTCCAGCAGCACTTCGACGTGATCGATCGCCGCTTCCGGAATGAAGGAAAGGTCGGCGGAGGAGCTGCCCGCGGCAAAGCCGCCGGCATCGACGTGCAAATTGCCGGTATAATGGCGCCGCTTGCCGTTCACCAGAACCAGGGTGTCATTGGGTGACAGGCCGCGAAGCGCGGCGGAGAGGGTCAGGTTGGCGGTGTCGGCGCCGTATTGCTGCGCGACGAAGGAGGGGACGGTCTGGCCCAGCGCCTGACGCAGATCCGTCGAGCCGGTGCCCTTGGTCAGCGCGTCGCTGCCCAAAACGGTGATGGGCGCGGCGCTGTCGGCGGCGGTCATGCCCTGTACGCGCGTGCCGGTCACGATCACGGTTTCGTTGGTGCCGCCGCCATTGTCTTGGGCAAAGGCCGGAGCCGCGAACATGGCGAATGCCGACACGGAAGCGCCGACCAGCAAGGAGTTTTTCAGATTGAGCACGTGGATTAATCCCCTAAGTGGTTAGTGTTCTAAGCGAGATCACGATTATATTTCTTATTGGCCATACGAATTAATCGCATACCAATCAGTGTGTAGGACATAAGCAACCGCAAAGTCTGACATATATAAACCTATAAGGTTATCATATAACACTATAGGATTGTTCTGATGCTGAATTACGCCAGTTGCACGATTTATGCGTGCAAGACTCCGCCAACCCGAAACCGTTCCAGGGCATCTCGCTAGATGCGGATGGTCACAATTCTCAAATAAAAACAGATAGATACATAAATCCGTCAAAAAGCGGCTCGAGCGCGATAGGGCGGCGAGTTTCCTTGGTCGCAGCCAAAAAAAAGGCGGACGCTGTTCGCATCCGCCTTTCCCAAAGAATCAGAAAAGTCAGTTGGCTTTTTTGACCGCGATGAATTCGATCTCGACCAAATCCGTCGGCCCGGCCAGCGACGCCACCTGGAATGCCGCCCGGGCAGGCTTGTTGGGTTGCGTCGCGGTCCCGAATTCCTTGAACCAGGACGAATTCATGCCGGCAAAGTCCATCTTGCCGCCCTTGGCGGGGTCGCCCACCAGGAAGACATGGGCCTGCACCACGTCGCCAAAGGTGAGACCCAGCTTGGCCAGCTGCGCCTTCAACCCAGCCAGTGTGGCAGCGGTCTGGGCGGCGGTGTCCGCCCCCTCCCCGGTTGAACCGCTGATGAAATACATATTGTAGCCGCCGGGCACCATCACCGAGCTGGCGTAAGGCGCTTTCGCATTTTCCTGATTGTGCTTGACCATCATGTCGGCGGCGACCGCGCCGGAAACGAAGAGACCGACACCCAACACGGCCAAAGATCCGAACTTCACGAACTTGTTCATGTCGTCATTCCTCCCTGAGTGATGAACTTACGGGCGCGCCGTCTTGACGTCGGCGGGCGTCACCTTGTCCTTGTAGTTGTTGCCGAAATGCGTGCGCACATAATTGACAACATCGGCGACCTGCTGATCGGAGAACATGCCACCGAATGCCGGCATCGCTTTCTGGCCATTGACGACCACCGAGACCGGATAACCGGCAACCTCCAGTTTGGGATTCTTAGCAAGCGCGGGATACATGCCAGCCCCGACCGCGCCCTTTGCATCCGGCATGTGGCAGCCTTGGCAGACACCCTTGAAGATTGCTTCTCCGCCCTGCTCGGTGAACCCGCCGCGGCCGAAGCCTTGCGCATGGGCGGCGGACGAACACAACAGACCCAGCGCCAAGGCGGAGCCAAGAACACGACCGACAAATAAAGGCTTCATCATCCCCTCCGGATTTTCTTCAAGCTGCCACGACACGCTGGTGCAAACGCTTGATCGCATCCAGCGCCGATACGATCGCGCCTTCCTGCCAGGCGCCCAGATGCGAGGCATGCTCGCCCGCCAGGACCATGCGGCCGTCGATCGCGCATAACGCACTATAATTCTTTTCGCGGTTGGCTTCGGTCCATTGCGCGAAGCAGCCCAGGGTGAAGGGCATGCGATGCCAGCCCACCGAGACGCCATTCTCGAATTCGGTCCGGTATTGCGGATGGATCGCCGCGCCGCAATCGACCACGACCTTCATGCGTTCTTCCGGAGTCATGGAGGTCAGCTCAAACGCGTGCGGCCCGAAGGTGTAAGCGCCCAGCACGACGCCCTTCTGGGTCTGCATGAACTGCGTGGAAGGATAGGAGATCAGCGCGACCGGCTGGTCGGTATAGGTGATGCCGCCATAGATGCGCTCATCGTCTTCCCACCAGCGGCGCTTCATCTGCACGCCCGCCTTGAAGCCGGCGCTGTAGGACAAGGAGTTGATGGCGTTGCGCAGCGGCGCGCCGATCTGCATCGGCACCTGGCTGAGGATGGTGGCCGGAATGGTGTTGACGCACCAGTTCGCGGTGGCGGTTTGCGGCGCGCCGCCCTTTTGCGCGTCGATATAGGAGACGGTGACGCCGTTGGCGTCCTGTTTGATCTCCGTCACCTTGCAATTGTACTTGATGATATCCGGCGGCAGCGCGCGCACGAAACCGGCGCTAATCCGATCCATGCCGCCGACCGGCTGGAACATGGTCATCTGATATTCATATTCGTGACCGGTCAGAAGCCCGGACCACAACCGCGATTGCAGCAACTCGCTCATCGCCATGGGCTCGGAATCGGTGGGCTGCCAGCTGAGCCCGCCGCCCGGATCCACATCATAGCCGCGATGGTTCGATACCAGCGCGCCCTTCTTGTATTCGTAATTCTGATTCAACGCGCCCCAGGCCCGCAAAGCCTGCAACAGCACTTCCGCATCTTCCTTGGTCACCGCTTGATCGAGCTTGCCCTGCGAGGTGCATTTGGCGAGCAGTTCGGAGACATAGCCGCGAAAGTCCGTTTCCACTTCGCGATAGCGCTTGGGCTTGCCGCCGAACGCCTTGGTATTATGAATCATCGCGTTGTAGTTGATGATCGAAAATGGTTCGAGCGGCACATTGAGGCGCTTGCAATAATCCAACAGCGCGATGTGGTGATAGGGAATGCGCATCGGGCCGGGATTGACGTAGAAGCCGGGATCGAACTGGCAATGCTGGGTGAAACCGCCCAGCTCGTTGACCGTGTCGCCGCCGCGGATGGAGATATTACGGCCGCCGGCCTTGTGCTGGTATTCGAGCACTTGCACCTTGTAGCCGGCGCGGCCCAACTCCAGCGCCGCGGTCAGGCCGGCCAAGCCCGCGCCGAGCACCAGGACGGATGTTCCCTTGGGGTTGCCTTCCAGCTTGACCGGACCGGTGTAACCGGACTCCCCCGCATAACCCAGATCCGTCATCGCCTGATACATCACGGCACTGCCGGCGGCCATGCCGATCATCCGGAACAGAGAACGCCGGTTCATTGGCGCCAAAATTTGCTCAGCCATCTTTCTTTCGTTTCCCTAAATCCCCTTCGCTGGCGGTAAGCCGAGCGGATACCTTGTGCGCCTGCGTGGCATTTTGCCCGCGACGGCCTTCTTGGGACGTTGCGTTATTGAATCGCCCCGGGGCCGGCAAGGTTCTAACGCAAGGCCCTAGGAGGCGCCAGCCTGTACGAGTGGCCGCGCGGTCACAGGCGCTCCATGATTTTCTGTCACGCAAAGCACAGGTTCAGGACAGAAAGGCTTCTATCTTGTCGGCGGCGCGAACCAGATCGGCGAGGGACGGTGTTCCCATCTTGTGCATGACCTGGGCGCGATGAATCTTGACCGTGACTTCGCTCAGCCCGACCTGAGCGGCGATCTGTTTGTTGATCTGTCCGGTAACTACCAGCTTCATGATCTCGCGCTCGCGCTTGGTGAGGGACCGGTAGCCGATCAGCACGCCGGAGACTCGTTCCTCGCTTTCGCGCCGCGCCTGGTCCCGGCGCAAGGCTTCCTGAACACACTCCAGCAGCTCCTGTTCCCGGAAAGGTTTCTGCAGGAAGTCCACGGCCCCCGCCTTCATGACCTGCACGGCCATGGGCACGTCGCCATAACCCGAAATGAAGATAATGGGGATGCGGTCTTTTTGGGCCAAAAGCCGTTTCTGCAACTCCAGCCCGCTGGTTCCCGGCAAGCGCACGTCCAGGACAAGGCAACCGGGAGCCTGCGGATCGCGCCGGGACAGGAATTCCTCGGCGGAGGCAAAGGAATCGACCACGTGGCCGACGGAGAAAAGCAAATCCTTGATGACATCGCGGACCGCCGCGTCATCATCGATCAGGAACACGACCGGGTTTTCGCGCATCCACCAGCTCCCCCCCGAGAGCGGCTAATACCTTCATATGGGTTTTGCCATATGTCCAGCCTAGCAACCCTCGCCCGCGTGCAAAGGGCGGTGCACGCATGTCATATTCCCATTCTAAAACAATGGGATAGATACTGACACAAAATTTATATGCCCGGAAAATGGTGCCCAGAAGAGGACTCGAACCTCCACGCCTTGCAGCGCTAGTACCTGAAACTAGTGCGTCTACCAATTCCGCCATCTGGGCAGATGCCGAAGGGCGGGATGTTTAGGGTCGGCATTCCGCCCCGTCAACAGTCAAACCCCTTTCCGGCGCATCCGCTTCTGGCTAAACACCAACGCGCTCAACCGGATTCTCGCGATGCAAGCAAAACAGGTCACCGTTTTTGGCGGATCGGGCTTTCTGGGACGCCACACGGTCAGGGCGCTGGCCAAGGCCGGCTGGCGCATCAAGGTCGCCTGCCGGCACCCCAATCGCGCTTTTTTCCTGCGCCCGCTGGGCCAGGTCGGTCAGATCGGTTTCGTCAAATGCGACATAACCGATCCGGACCAGGCGGCGCTGGCGCTTCAGGGCTCCCAGGCCGCCGTCAATCTCCCTGGCATCCTGTTTCCGCGTGGCCAGAGTTTCGAGGACGTCCATGCGGCTGGTGCCGGCCATGTCGCCGAAGCCGCCGCGCGCCTGGGCATCCGGCGATTGATCCATATCTCCGCCATCGGCGCCGATACCGAAGTCGCACTCCCGATATGCCCAGACCAAGGCGGAAGGCGAAGGGCGGGTCCGCGATGCCTTCCCGGCCGCCGTCATTCTCAGGCCTTCCATCGTGTTCGGGCCGGAGGACCAGTTCTTCAACAAATTCGCCACGCTGGCGCGGATTTCACCGGTCCTTCCCCTGATTGGCGGCGGACATACGCGCTTTCAGCCGGTCTTTGTCGGCGACGTCGCGGCCGCCATCGCCACCGCGCTGGAAAGCCCAGCCGCCGAAGGCAAGACCTATGAGCTAGGCGGCCCAACAATCTACAGTTTCAAGGAATTGATGCAGATCGTGCTCAACGAAACCGGGCGAACTCGCCTCTTGGTGCCCCTGCCCTTCGCGCTGGCCTCTCTCAAGGCATTCTTCCTGCAGTTGGCGCCGAACCCGCTGCTCACGCCGGACCAAGTCAAGCTCTTGCGTCATGACAATGTGGTGGCGCCGACGGCATTGACCCTGGCCGATCTCGGTATCGAGCCCACGACCGTGGAAGCCGAAGTGCCCGCCTATCTCTGGCGTTTCCGTGCGAAAGGCGAGTATGCCGATCTCGCCCGGGAAAAGACGGGCTAGATCCAGATATAGGCGGCAAGCGCCAGGCCTGCTGCAAGGCGATACCAGCCGAATGGCGCCAGGCCGTAACGGCCCACGATCACCAGGAATTGACGAATCACCAGATACGCCACCAGGAAAGAGACGACAAAGCCCAGGGCGATGTCGAGGCTTTGGCTTTGATTTAAGCTCCCGCCTTTTTTGTAGAGTTCGAACACGGTTGCCCCCAGCATCGTGGGCACGGCGAGATAGAAGGTGAACTTGGTCGCCGCGACGCGGTCCACACCCAACAACTCGCCCCCCAGAATGGTGGCACCGGAACGCGAAGTGCCGGGGATCAGCGCCAGGACCTGGCACAGTCCGATCTGGAAGGCCTTCGACAAAGGCAGCCGCTCGCCATCGAGCCAGCGCGCTTTCGGCGCCGCGCGTTCCAGCACCAGAATGACGACCCCGCCGATGATCCAGCTCGCCGCAATCACAGGCATGGCGATGGTAGGATTGAGAAAGGTGGAATTGATCCATTTGGAAATCAGCACGCCCACAACCGCGGCCGGCAGGAAGGCGAGGACGATCCCAAGCGCGAAGCGCCGCGCCTCGTCCGAGGAAGGCAATCGGATCAGCGCCTGCCAGAAGGTCTGAAAATAGATCGCCACCACGGCCAGGATCGCGCCAAGCTGGATGATGACGGTGAAGGCTTCCCAACTGTCGGAAATCCCCAGAAGCCGCTCCGCCACCAGAAGATGGCCGGTCGAGGATACGGGCAGGAATTCGGTCACGCCTTCCACAATGCCAAGCCAGACCGAAATCAGAATGTCGTGCTGCATGCGGAGAATCCCTGGACCCGGGGCCACAGGTAGCATCGCAAAGCCGGGCTTGCCATCGCCGCATCCCGAACTTTTGGTATTGTTCGTCATGGCGAGGGCGGGAATCAGGGGATCAGGCTGGCTGGGCAAACTGTTCCTGGTCCTGTTTGTGCTTCTGGTCGTGATGCCGGTGCTGCTGCTTTTGGTCTTCCGTTTCCTTCCAGTGCCCGGCACCCCCCAGATGCTGTGGAGCCTGGCACAAGGCAACGGCGCGCATTACCGCTGGTCGGATGACATTCCGCCGTTTCTGGGCAAGGCCGTGATCGGATCGGAAGACCAGAATTTCTGCAACCATAGCGGCTTCGACTGGAAGTCCATCGACCAGGCGGTGGCGGCGCACGAACACCGTCCGGCGCATCGCCTGCGCGGCGCCAGCACGATTTCGCAGCAGACCGCGCGCACCTTGTTTCTGGTTCCTATCCGAAGCTGGGTGCGCAAAGGCGTAGAAGCCTATCTCACCGTCCTGATCGAGGCCCTGTGGCCCAAAAAGAGAATACTTCAGGCCTATCTCAATCTGGTGGACTGGGGACACGGCAATTTCGGCGCGGAAGCGGCGGCGCGCGCCTATTTCGATACCGGCGCGTCGCGGCTGACGCGGAACCAGGCGGCCCGATTGGCGGCCGTCCTGCCCGATCCCGACAAGTGGAACGCGGCCAAACCCGGGCCCTATGTCGCGGAGCGTACGCTGACCCTGATCGGGCGGGCCGGAGATGTCACCCGGGACAATCTGGATTTTTGCGTTAAATAGAGCCCTCCCTTAAAAGCGATCAGTTATGTCCTACCGCTTCGCTATCTGAGGACGTTTCTCATGTCCTATCGCTTCGCTGCTTGAGGACGGGTATGCGCCGCCTGATCCATCTGATGCTTTCGCCCAACTGCCGCCTTGCTCGTCTGGTGGTGGCGGAAAAGCGCGTGGCCTGCGATCCCGCCCATGCCGAGGATGCCCGCAATCCGATGCCCGTCTTCGTCGACATGGACGGCACGCGGGTGGAAGGACTTTGGGCGATCGTGGATCATCTGGAAACCAATTTTCCCGAGCGTCCGCTGGCGCCGGAGGATGCGGAGGAGCGGCGCGCCAGCCTGCGCTGGCTGGACTGGGCGATGGGGCCGTTTCACGAACAGGTCACCCAGCGGATTCTTTATGAAAAAGCGGGCCAGCGCTTCACGGGCGCGCCTGGACGCCGGGCGCCCGACATGAATGTGATCCGCGCCGGCCGCGAGGAATTGAAACTGGCGCTGGCCGCGGTAAGCCGGGCGGTGGAAGTGGGCGGCAACCTGTCCGGCCGCGCCCCGGCGCTGGGCGATTTGGCGGTGGCGGCCCATCTTTCGGCGCTGGATTATTTCGGCGAAGTGCCCTGGAGCGAATTTCCCGCCGCCGCGGAATGGTATGTGCGGATGAAATCCCGCCCTAGCTTCCGCTCGATCCTGGCCGATCGCGTGCCCGGTCAGCCGCCCGCCGCCCATTATGCCGAACTCGATTTCTAAAACCGACATTGTTATCCGCGCGCGCGCGGAAGGCTTCGATGTCGTCCGGGTGACGAACGCGCAAGCCGCACCGCGCCATCGCGAAAGCCTGCTCGCCTATCTGGCCGCGGGACATCATGGCGATATGGAATGGATGGAAACGCGCAAGGACGCGCGCGCCGATCCCCAGGCATTGTGGCCGGACGCGCGCTCGGCCATCGTGCTGGGCCTAAATTACGGACCGGACCGCAACCCGCTGGAAATTCTCGCGCGCAAGGATCTTGGCGCGATTTCGGCCTATGCTCTGGGCGACGACTATCACGACGTCGTCAAGAAGAAACTGAAGGCGGTGGCGGGATTCATATTCGAGAAAACCAGAGCGCAGGTGAAAGTCTTTGTCGATACCGCGCCGGTGATGGAAAAACCCCTGGCGCAGAAAGCGGGACTGGGCTGGCAGGGCAAGCACACCAATCTGGTGAGCCGGGAATTCGGTTCCTGGCTGTTCCTGGGTTCGATCTTCACCACCCTGGAATTGCCGCCGGACGAAGACGAAAGCGATCATTGCGGCAATTGCCGCCAGTGCCTGGACGTCTGCCCCACCGCCGCCTTTCCCGCTCCCTACAAGCTCGATGCGCGGCGCTGCATCTCCTATCTCACCATCGAGAACAAAGGGCCGATCCCGCGCGAATTTCGCGCCAAGATAGGCAATCGCATCTATGGCTGCGACGATTGCCTGGCGGTTTGCCCTTGGAACAAATTCGCCCAAAGCGCGCACGAGATGCGACTTCATCCCCGCGCGGAATTGGTCGCGCCGCGCCTGGCCGATCTGGCGCGGCTGGACGAGGCCGCATTTCGCGCGCTGTTCCGCCACTCGCCGGTCAAGCGCATCGGCCGCGCCCGGTTTCTGCGCAACGTGCTGACGGCGATCGGCAACAGCGGTGAGTCATGGCTGGCAGCGCAAGCCACTCTCCTGCTCGACGATCCTTCGCCGCTGGTGCGCGGCGCGGCGGTGTGGGCCCTGCAGCGCTTGCTGCCGCGCGCCGAATTTTCCGGCCTGGCTGCCCATCGCATGGCCGAGGAAACCGACGAAACGGTACGCGCCGAGTGGAACGCTACCGCTTAGGCGCCGCCACGTCATCGAGTTCGGCCAAGCCGTTGCGCGCCGCATCGGCGGCTTCACTGCCGCCCGCGAATTTGAGCGCGGCCTGATAATCGCGCCGCGCGTTTGCGACATCGCCCGCCGCGCGCGCAATATCGCCCCGCTGGACCAACGCCTCGGCGGAAATCGGTTTCAGTTTCAGTGCCGCATCGGCATCGTCGCGCGCCGCTTTCAGCTTTCCCTGCGCCTCGAGCGCACTGGCGCGCAAGATCAGGAGATCCGCGCGTTTCGGCTGCAGCGCCAGCGCCGCGTTGAGATCGGACTCGACCGCGCCCCAGGCCTTCTGCATCGCCTGGGCGCGGGCGAGATCGGCGTAGAGATCGGCATCGTTGGCCGAGAGCGCCAAGGCGGCGGAGAAACTTGCCGCGGCTTTTGCCGCCTCTCCCGCCAGCATCCAGGCATTGCCGGCCTGGTCGAACACCGAGGCGCGCAAATTCCCCATGTCCGGCGCGCGGCCCAGCGCGTCCAGACGAGCGGCCGCTTCCGGGTAGCGCCTCAGTTCGATCAGCGCCATCGCCGTGCAATGTTCCGCCGGCGCGCCCCCTTTGGCTTTGCTCCACTCCGCCGCGACACCCAGCGCCGCGGTGGGATTGAGATTGGCGAGACTGAGACAACTCTGGTAGCGCGCCTTGGGATCGCCCGGACCGGTCGCGGCATGTGCCGAGATCGCCATTATCGTCACGGCAAAAGCCGAGAAAGCGCCGTCACGCAACAACAGCCGGAATGCGATCATGGTTCCCTCTATAGAGCATTCCGAGCCGTCCCGGCGAGAATAGAATGGCGCCGCATTCGACATCTGTTAGGGTCGGGCATGGAGTGGGTTCATGCAGCGACTGGCTTTCATTTTTTTCACCCTGATCCTTTTTGTGGCGCCCGCGTTGGCGCAAGACCAGTTGACGGGCCTTCCGCCCCGCGCCGCCCCGACGGCTCACATCCAGGTTCAACAGCTTGCCGTGGTGGATGCGACACCGAAATTCGATGCCGGCCGCGCCGCCGCGGCCTATCTGGCGCGGGTGAACGGTCCGGCGCGCGCGCGCTCCGACGCCTATTTCGAAGGCGGCTATTGGCTGATGCTGGCGGATCTGTTCTGGGTGCTGGCCGTATCGGGATTGCTGCTGTGGCTGCGCCTTTCAGCCGCCATTCGCGACTGGGCCCAGGAGCGCACCGGTAACCGCGCCTATCAGGCGATGATATACGTAACAGCCTATGTCGCCATAACCGCCGCGCTGCAGTTTCCGCTCGCGCTCTATGAAGGCTATTTCCGCGAGCATGCCTATGGCCTGTCCAACCAGGATTTCATGGCCTGGCTGCGCGATTATGGGATCGGCCTGGCGCTGTGTTTGGCCGCCGCGCTGATCTTCATGCCGCTGCTGTATGCCGCCATCCGCCGCGCACGGGAGTATTGGTGGCTTTGGGGCGCGGGACTCGCGATCGCCTTTCAGGTCCTGGTGGCGGTGATCTATCCCATCTTCATCGCACCGCTCTTCAATCATTACACGCCCCTGCCCGACAGTCCGCTGAAATCCCGGATCCTGTCGCTGGCGCGGGCCAACGACATCCCCGCCGACAATGTCTGGGTGATGGATGCCTCGCGGCAGAGCAACCGCATCTCCGCCAATGTATCCGGTTTTCTCGGCACCACCCGCATCACCCTGAACGACAACCTGTTGAAGCAAGGCACGCCGGATGAGGTGCTGGCGGTCCTGGGCCACGAGATGGGCCATTACGTGATGGGCCATATCCTGCGCGACCTGCTGCTGTCGGGATTGCTGACGGTGGCCGCTTTCGCCTTCATGCATTGGGGTTTCCGCTTCGCCATCGATTTTTTCGGTAGCCAGTGGCAGATGCGACGGGTGGACGACATCGCGGGGCTGCCGCTGCTGGCGGCGCTGGCGAGCTTGTTCTTTTTTGCCGCCACGCCACTGAGCAACGGCATCGTGCGCAGCGCCGAACACCAGGCGGATATCTTCGGCCTGGACGCGGTGCGCAAACCGGACGCCTTCGCCACCGCGATGCTGAAGCTCTCCACCTACCGCAAGCTCGAGCCCGGACATTGGGAAGAGATCGTGCTTTACGATCATCCCTCCGGCCGCACCCGTGTGATGGATGCGATGGTGTGGAAGAAGGAGCATATCCGCGACGTCGACATCCGCGACACGGTCAGCCCGCAATAGCTATTGCGGAAACTGCTCCGCCAGGGCGGCATAAAGCGGATTGGCGGTGTCGAAGACATAGTCCGCATCCTGGGTGGTGGCCGGCGCGTCGCAACCCTCGGCGCGCAAGGCGGCGACCGCGTTCATCAACTGGCCGCGCGGCACCAGGATGGAATATTCCCCGCCCGCGTCGGTGGGACGCGACAGGACCGTGGCGCTGGCAATGCGCGAGAGGGTTTCCAGCAACCTTTCCGCCCGCCCATCCAGGCGTACGCGCACTATCTGGGATGTCCTGGCCCGGGCGCGGGCGTTGAGCCGCGCCAGCAGGCTTTCGCAGGTGGCGCGGGCCGCGCCGTTCCAGTCGGCGGTGAGCGAGGCGGCAAGCTGCGCCTGGCTTTCCAGGATGGTGCCGTCTTCCAAGCGTCTTCAGACCATTGGCGGCCAGGGTCGTGCCGGTGGTGGTGATGTCCACGATGGCTTCGGCAGTGCCGGCGGCGGGCGCGCCCTCGGTGGCGCCCGCGCTTTCGACGATGCGGTAATCGCTGATCCCGACTTGCGCGAAAAAGCTGCGTGTCAGTTGCGTATATTTGGTGGCCACGCGCAGCCGCCGGCGATGGCGATGCGTGAACGCGGCGCAGACATCGTCCAGATCCGCCATGGTCGAGACGTCGATCCAATATTGCGGCACCGCCACCACCACATTGGCGAAGCCGAAGCCCAGCGGCCGCACCAGATGGATGCGGCCCTTCAGTTCCGGCGCCGCCTCGCGCAAGAGATCCTCGCCGGTGATGCCCAGATGCACATCGCCCGCCAGCAAGGAGGCCGCGATCTCGCCCGCGGACAGCAGCAGGACTTCAATATCGGGAAAGCCGCCCAGAGTGGCGCGATAGCCGCGCCCGCCAGCCGCCTGTTTCAGCACGGCACCGGCATCGGCGAAATAGGCGTTGCAATCGTCCTTGAGGCGGCCCTTCGACGGAATGGCGAGTGTAAGAGAAGCCATCACAGGCCTCCCTGCTGGCGGCGGGCCGCCAGCACGCGTTCGGTGCGGATGGCGATGCCGATGGCGGAGACCGCGCGATCGGCTCCCAGCATCTCCAACAATGTGTCGTAACGGCCGCCGCCGGCGATCTGCACCGGACCTTCCTTGTCTCGCGCCCAGAGTTCGAAAACAAAGCCGGTATAATATTCCATGTTGCGCCCGAATCGCGCCGCGAAGCTGATCTTGTCGGAGGCGACGCCCAAAGACTGAAGTGCCGCCAGCCGCGCCTGCATTGCCGCCAATGGCGCATCGAGCGCGATGCGGGCATCGCGCGTCAGGGCGCGGATCTCCGATAATGCCTGCTCGGCCGTGCCCGACACCGCCAGCAAGCGGGTGATGACATCGGCGATTTTCGGATCCAGGCGTAAGGCCGCCGCGTCCGCCGCCTGCTCCATCAAGCGCTCGACGATTTCCTCGCGCGTGCGCGCGCCCTGCGGCGCGTCGGCCACCAGATCCATCAGCCCTTCGATGGCGGCGCGGGATTCGCTTTCCGAAAGCCCGCCCAGCGAACCCAGAAGGCGTTGCGCGTCGCTGGCGGCGCCCCGGGTCATCCGGCCCAGCAGCGCCTCGAAATACCCTGCCCGCCAGAAATGCCGTTTCAGCCGCGCCCGCCATTGCGCCGGCACATCCAAGGCATCGACCAATGCGCCGAACAGCGCCAGATCGCCGATCTTGACGGAAAATTCCTTCAATCCCGCGGCGCGCAGGGCTTCGACCGTCAGGGTTATGATCTCGGTCTCGCCTTCGGCACGATCGGCGAGACCCAAAAGCTCCGCGCCGGCCTGGAAGAACTGCGTCGGCCGGTGCGGCTCGGCCGGCTGGTGACGGAAGACCAGGCCGTTGTAGCAAATGCGGGCGGGAAACTTCGCACGCTCCTTCACGGCCTGGTGGCAGATCGGAATCGTGAGGTCGGGCCGCAGGCACAAGTCGCGGCCGGACGGATCGGTGAGCGTGAAGGTGCGGCGGCGGATCTCCTCGCCCGAACGATCCAGGAAAATATCGGCGGGCTGCAGCACCGACGGCTCTTCGCAGACATAGCCGCGGGCGCGGAAGGCGCCCAGAAGGGCTTCCGCCTGGGTTTCCAGAATCCGCAATTCGCCGCTGTTATAATAGGGAAAAGCTGCCATCAGGGCTTTTCCTGAAGTTGGGGTCTCAGCATCTCTTTGACGGTGGCCACGAGATCGCCGCGCTTGACGCTGACCTGCGCCTGGCGCGCGCTCACCCAAGCGGCGCGGCTTTCCACCGATTTGGCCAATTCGGCGCCCAGCGCCAGATCCTTCAAGGTGACTTCGCCCCGGGCGCGCTCGTCGCCGCCCTCGATCACGGCGATGGCGGCGCCGCGCTTGTCGGCATATTTCATCTGATCGCCGAATTTTCCGGTACCGACATAGGCCTCGGCACGAATGTCCGCCGCGCGCAATTCCGCCGCCATCCGAAAACTCGCGGCGGTCTCCGCCTTGTCCATCACGGTCACGACCACCAGCGGCGCAAGATCGCCGCCGGAAGTCCGCGCGACACAAGCGCCGAGATCAACCGGCTGACGCCGATGGAGACACCGGTCGCGGGAACGGTCTGGCCGGTGAAGCGCGCCACCAGATCGTCATAGCGCCCGCCGCCCGCCACCGAGCCAAACACGATTGTCTCGCCCGCCTCGTTCTGAACCGGAAAGGTGAGCTGCGCTTCGAAGACCGCGCCGGTATAATAATCCAGTCCGCGCACCACGCCGGTATCGAATAAGATGCGATCGGGTCCGTAACCGCAGGCCGCCAGCAATTTGACGATCTGTTCCAGTTCCGAAAGGCCCGCCGCACCGACGGTGCTGCTGCCCACCAAGCTGCCGATCTGACGCAGATGCGCGTCCTCGTCCTGCGCATCCGGCGCGACAAAGGACAGAATGCGTGCCGCCTGTTCGGCGCTCAGCCCCGCCCCCTTGGTGAAGTCGCCGGACTCGTCCTTGCGGCCCTCGCCCAGCAGCGCCGCCACGCCTTGCAGCGCCCAGGCGGTCGATCTTGTCGATGGCACGGAGCACCACGCCGCGACGGGCGCGATCCTCCAATGCCACGCCGGCGGCTTCCAATACGCCATCCAGCAGCTTGCGATTGTTCAGCTTGACAATGTAGTCGCCCCGCTTCAGCCCCAGCGCCTCCATCGTGTCGGACAGCATCATCAAAAGTTCGGCGTCGGCGGAAGGCGAAGCGCTGCCCACCGTGTCGGCGTCGAATTGCAGGAATTCGCGGTAGCGTCCCGGACCCGGCTTTTCGTTGCGCCACACCGGCCCCACCTGATAGCGGCGGATACGGCTTGGCCAGGTGCTGGAAATTCGCCGCGACATGGCGCGCCAGGGGCGCGGTCAGGTCATAGCGCAGCGACAGCCATTGTTCGTCATCGTCCTTGAGCGAGAAGACGCCCTCGTTGGGCCGGTCGATATCGGGCAGGAATTTGCCCAGCGCGTCGGTATATTCGAAAGCCGGCGTTTCCAGCGGGGAGAAGCCATAGACTTCAAAGACGCGCCGGATGGTCTCCAGCACGCGCCGTTCCGCCGCGATCTCGGCCGCGCCCCGGTCACGGAAACCGCGCGGCAACCTGGCCTTGGGCCGGGTCTGTTTGGAATCGCTCATACTTTATATGCCCGCTATCGCGCGGGCGTTGTAATGGCCGCGCGGCTGACGGGCAAGGCGGCCCTCCCGAGCCGGATTTCCCCAGGAAATCCGGCCCATAGAGGGCCGTCGTGAGCGGCAAGTGCCTTACTTGTTCGCGGGCGGGGCGGCCATCATGCCGCGCGCCTTCATCTGGGCGTCCAGCTTGACCAGGGCGTCGGACTTTTCGGCTGCCGTCAGCTTGAGCCATTCCGAATCGTATCTGGCCTTTCTCGCCTGGCGCTGCTCTGGGGTCTCGGCCCTATCCTTTGCCATTTCTTCCTGGCGGGCAGTGGCCGCCTGATCCGCCGTCATGCCTTTGGTCGCTTTCTCGCGGTCCACGATCATCATCGCCATATTTTCGCGCGAGAAGATTCCCATCCCGCCCATGCTGTTCATCTGCATGCCGCCGCCTTTCATGCCGCCCTGCATGCCAGGGCCGCTCATGCTGGGGCCGCTCATGCTCGGGCCGCTCATACTTCCGCCAGCCTGCTGGGCCACGGCAGTGCCGGCCAGAAGCATCGCGGACACAGACACAAAAACGAGACCGGACATGCGCATGGATTTCTCTCCTTGTTGTTGGCGAACTCGTATCGGGCTTTCGAGGCCGAAAGCTCTGCGAAGCGATGCAATCGCACCTTCAAGAACTGAAGCACGATCCTCCGCCATTGTCATATTCGACCGGGCGCCGTGGAAAGTTACGGAACCGGATGGAACTGGGAAAAACGTTCGTTTGCCTGGTCGGCGCTGCCCGACCGGTGCTTGAATGAGAACAATTTGGCGGCAAAGTCCCACCCAAAGTCCCACCCACTGTTTCAAACCGTTCACCATCCGTTCCAGCGGATTGCACGCCGGCCATGGAGGCGGCTTCCATGGCGGCGGTCATCCCTAAGCTTCTGTAAGGTCGCGACCTGGTCAAACGGCTCCGGCTAATTCCGGGACCGTTTGCAGTTGGGAATGATCAGACAGAATAGCCGGCTAGGGGTGCAATGCGGACCCCTTCCGTATGAAGAGCTCTAATCCGCGCGCAGTATCATGATCTCCCGCTAAATCAATCACTTAGCATCGCCGGTTTGTCGGATTTGCGGAGCAGCGGTCGTGACCAAATCATTTGGCCATGGTCGTCGCATTTACCCCTCCTCGGAGTGCCGTCCCGCTGTCCCAACAGCGGTTTGCGGCAACGACCGGACCGCGCCGGTCCGCCGATGCCTGGCCGGCCCCAAAACGCACCCACAGTTTGACCTAACGTTTTGCGATCGACATCAGCGTTGCGCCCTGCTGAACCAGAAGCGACGCCGTGTCGAAAAAGCCCTGGTGTTCAATGATTTTGCCGTCCTTGAGCCGCCAGCGGATGGCCATCTCCAAAGTAATGTGCCTTTTCGGTTGGTCGGCGTCCTTGGGCTCATAATACAGGCCCACGTCAAAATGCCCCCACACTGTTTCCCCGCTCGAGATGATCTCTTTCGGTTGGAAGCAGTAGAATGTGTAGGCATTGGATAAGGTTGCGAGGATCTCTAAAAGCCCGGCCCGGTTCGTATATTCGCCGCCGAAGCGGAAGAGCCCATCCTGCTGGCTTGCGGTCTTCCAGACTATGTCTTCGTGAATCGCATCATACAGAGGCTGTAAGTCCGACTTTTCAAATGCGGCAACAACCTTACGCATCAGTTCCGCGCCGTCCATGTGCCCTCCGAACGTTAGGCTTCCCAATTCACGGCCTGTTTCGCGATATCGCTCATGCCCAGAACCTGTACCAGTGCCCGACCGGGCCCCACTTGATCAGGCATCATTCTCTCATTTCAATTCGCTGCCAAGGAAGGTGTAACCCCAAGGCGTCCCCGAATTCGGCGGGGCCGGGCGCCAGGAAATTTCAGACCGACCATTTTGGCAAGGGGCGCGGTGGTGGCCATTTTCGGCGGAATGCCGTGCCTTAGGACAAACGAACCGATCTGGTCGCCATCTTGGCGACGGGCAGGCGGCGGATCTACCCCCCGCCACTTAATCGAGCTGCGTACAAGCATTCACGTGAAACGGCAATGCCGACAGACGCTCCTTAACCGCTGAGGGTCGGGACAAGCACGATCTCCCGCGTTGGTCGAGGCGCTAAGCGTTTAAAGGCTCGCTCTCCACGGGTAAATAGATCTCTACCGTCGTACCGTGTGCTGCCTGACTTTGAAGTGACATTGTGCCCCCGCTCTGTCTGACGAATCCGGCGCAATTGGCCAGACCCCAACCTGAGTCCACCTGAGACCGTTTCGTCGAAAACATCGGGTCCATAGCACGCCCCGCGACTTCCGGCGTCATTCCCGGGCCGTTATCTATTACTAGCAACCGAGCGTAGACACCCGTCCGTAAATTTAGCTCCTCCGTCGCCAGAACTATTTTTCGTTGGACAACGACGCGCAACAGGCCCTCATCGCCAACAGCTGCAACCGCATTTCTTACAAGTTCTTCGACAACATCGCGCAGTTTTTCTCCATCTATGAAAGATATACATGCGCTTGATGAAAGTTCGAGCGTGATCCCAATGGTTTTTGGTATTGTCGCGCGCATGCAGTTAACGACGTCGAGAATTGTATTCTTTATGTCAACGCGGTCGCGGTTCAACTTCTGCCGGCCCGCGAAGGCCTGAAGTTTTTGCGATAGCGCGATACCGCGTTGAGCGGTTTGTACCACCTGCCCGATCATTTCAGCGGGCTTTGTGCCTTGTGGGATATGTTCGCCGACCAGCGACAAGTTGCCGGTGACGGCAGTGAATATGTTATTCAATTCATGCGAGATCGCACCGGCAAGATGGACCAAGGCCCTCATTTTTTCGGACTCTGACATGCTTGCGAATTGAATCCTTTGGAACCATGCGACGGGGCGTGGACTTAAGCCAGCAGTTGCGGGAATGCGGCAAGTTCAAAAGGATAGATGACCTATTCAAAGGGATAGGTTCATCTTCGAACACTGCGTGGCTAGGAAAATCCAGCTTTGACGGCGGTTATCGCCGCATCGGCACGGCCTCGCGCTCCTATCTTGCGGAAAACGCCACGCAGATGGAGCTTCACCGTAACTTCCGCCAAATTGAGTTCTCTGGCGATTTCCTTGTTGGAAAGGCCGCGGACCAGCCCCTTGAGCACATCTCTTTCTCGCTCCGTGAGGAGGTTCTGCCATATGGCCGATCCATCAGCTTCATCGGCAGAAAAGAGCGCTTCCGTTGGCACGCTTGTGCCGCCCGCAAGCAACAGCTGCAAGGCATGCGCCAAATGCTCTGGCGTGGCTGTCTTGGGGATGAAACCGCGTGCGCCCGCTTGCAGTGCCGCGCGAACTTCAGCACGCGGCGCTGTTCCTGAGACAATGGCAATCGGTGCGTTTGGAAAGCGGTTAGCAAGTTTTGCGATTGCGTCTACAGAAATGCCAGGCATGTGATAATCAATAAGGAACAACGTAAAACTAGAACCGGCGAGATCGGTCAATGCTAACAATTCATCGAACGACGCTACTTGATCGACACAGGCTTCAGAAAAGAGCCGCTTCACCTGCTGAGCTGCTGCATCGCGATATAATGGATGATCGTCTGCCACCAGGACACGCATACGCCCGCCCCTGAACCTCAATCCCGTCATTCTATCCGATCCGGCCGCGATCGGAAAATTAATCACGATCGCTGGCGGCTACCATGACCGACCGGATGCCGGCGGCAATCCTGTGGGCATCCACCGGCTTTCGGAAGAATCCGTCCGCACCCATCTCGCGGGCAATCTCTTCGGTGGCGCCATCGCTGTAGCCGGTACAAAGCAGGGTCTTGAGGTCCGGCCTTATCCCTTTGAGGGACTTTATCAAATCAAGGCCACGCAGCCCCGGCATCACCTGGTCGGTGATAACCAGGTCAAAGGCTCTTGGGTCTTCCCGGATGGCGGCCAGCGCCTCCAGCGGGTCGTTCACGCCCACGGTCTCGTAACCCAGCCGGCTGAGTCCGATACAGAGGATGTCCGCAATGTCACGCTCGTCATCGACGATCAACACGCGCTCAGTACCGCGGAGGCCCTGGGGGGCCGCCTTGCCGAGCCGATCGGCGGAGATTTGGTGCTCGGCAAGCAGAAAATAGATCGAGAACGCCGTGCCCTTCCCCAAGGTCGAACGCACGTGGCAAATGCCGCCAAGGGACTCAACCACGCCATGCACGACTGCCAAGCCGAGGCCGGTGCCGCGCTGGCGGCCCTTGGTCGTAAAAAACGGCTCGAATATGCGATCAAGGATTTCCGGCCGGATTCCGGCTCCTGTGTCCTTTACCCGCAATCGGCTGTATTCGCGGCCTGATTGCACCTCGCCGAAAATCCGCTCGTTCGGCCCCTCGGTTCCCCTTCGGAGCATCTCGATCTCATCGATTGGCGCGCGAACCACCGTCAAATCGATGACGCCTGGTGCGCCGCCCATCGCATCGCGCGCGTTCAGCACGAGATTCGTGATCAACTGTCCGATCTGAACGGCATTGCCATTGATCGGCAATGGAATCTCCGCCGCTTGCAAATTCAAGGTTACGTTGTCGGGCAGCAGATCGCCGAACTCTTCGCGATGCTGCATCAATATATGACCAAGATCGATCACCCCACGTTCGATCGCACGGGCACGGGCAAAATCGGATATCTGTTCAACCAGCAGCTTGCCTCGCCCGCAAGCGTCCAGAATGCGTTCCGCAAATCCATGCTGGGGAGATGTTTCGGGAAGATCCTGCTTGAGAAATCCCGCGAACCCAATAATAGCGCCGAGTATATTGTTGAAATCGTGGGCCACGCCCCCCGCAAGCTGCCCGATCGCTTCCATCTTGGCGCTCTGCTGAAGCCTGGCTTCAAATCTCCGCCGCTCTGACAGCGCCACGTTGCGATCGGTCACATCGTTTATCCGGGTGAGAACCCCTTCATCGGGCAGTCGCATGCGTTGGATTTCGAGATCGCTGCCGCGGCGTGAGATCTCGTGCATGTCGCTGCTGCCTGTCAGTGGGATGCCGGGACGGGGCAGGTTCGTCTTGCCCGTCCCGTCCTCCGACAAATTCCTTGCGGCGCGGTTTGCGTACAGCAACCGCCCTTCCCTGTCCTCCATGTAGATGCCTTCGCTTACTTGCTCCAGCCCGGCCAATGTCTGCACATTGTGGGAACTGGCGAAAAACAGGGAGACGAGGTTTCCCACCGCCCTGCCGAAGGCTACCTCCTGGTCGGTCCAAAAGTGCGTTTCGCCGAACGCGAATGCAACGGCGCCCAAGCCGGGAGCGTAGACCGTATCGGCCACCAGGATGGCGCGGATTCCAAGTTTCCCGAACAATTCCGCATGCAGTCCATAATATTTTGACGTACGCACATCCTCGGCATAAACCACAAAATCCTTTTCCATGACCTCGCGAAAGGCCGGCGTATTGTTCGGAGGAATGTCCGGGACGGTGAAATGCAGTCCGCGGCGCCGATCCCATATATCAACGACCCGAACGAGACCCTCGTCATCGGCTCTTCGCAGAACGGCACAAACGTCGGCATTCAAGGCCTCCGCGCTTTGCGCCGTAAGAAATTGGATCCGCTCTTCCTGCGACTTGTCCGAAATCAGGGCCTCACGAACAATCCGGTTGAGCAACTCCTGGGTATTCTCCAGGCGGCCCTCACGGCTGGCGATGTAGGCCTCAAGCCGCAGTCGCTGGAGAAGTATTCCCGCCACGATCCAGATCTCGGCAATGGCGAATCCGCGATTTGCCCACATTCCGGCAACGGAAATTCCCGCATCCGGAACAAGTTGTGACGCAATGAGGGTCATCAGGGTTGTCACGATCGCACAACCGATTAGGACTCGGTTTCCGAACCGGACGCATACGGCCACCAGCGCCGCATATCCGACGCCGTCCAATTCGCCGCGCGGCAGGGAAACATCGAACAGGAATAGCGCGATAATGCCGACGACGATGAGGGCTGCGGTCACAACATCGAGACTGCGGGCGTACTTCCGTGCCAACCCGTCAAAGTCAATGGCGGTCATTGCATGATTCGCCCCAAGCCCGCACTGTCATCATACATGTGGACGAGCGATTGGACATCTAGTCCACAGAAGGGCTGACGAGGTTTTGAATGTCCTGGAGGAAATCGGCGCATGCGGTTGGCCGGGAATGGGCCGCGTTCGCGCCCAGCAGCAATGCCGCGCGCAAGTAGATTTTGTCAATCGCCTCGGCGCCGGCGGATACCGCAATGATCGCCAGATCTGGAGCCAATTCCCTCACCGCCCGCAACAATTCCAAACCATCCATTCCTCTCATCACCATGGCCGATACAAGTAAATCCACGCCCCCAAGCCGGATTTGAGCCAAGGCGTGATCGCCGCTGGAAGCCACGAGCACTCTGTATCCCTGCTCCGCCAGCAATGTGGCGACCTGCGATCGATGCGTCAGGTCGCTGTCGGCCATCAATACGGTACGTTCCTGGGATTCGGATCTGCTGATGACAAGGCGCAGCATCCTTTCGCGCTCCGCGGCGTTGGAGGTCGTCCGATAGGTTATCCGCGTGGGCGATCTTCCCGTCGCGAAGGGTCCCGAGTGGCTGTCTGGCTCGCACGCACTCGAACAAGCGGGATAAGTGAAAGTGTGGGCCATCGCACTAGGAACCGAGTTCGGACAGCATCGGCGCCGTTTCCTTGACCGCGCGAATGCGGTCGATGCCCTGACGCATGTCCGACATGATGAATTCGGCCCGCCGCATCGGCCCGCTAACGGCCGGCGAGGGAAATAACCGGTTCCAGGCATTCATCTTGACGCTCAAGGCGCATAGCACGCTACCGATGGAAATCTGGTAGGTCTTGATGAGGTTCTCGATCCTGCTGAAGCGCTCGGCGGTCAGACCCCGCCACATGTCCTTGGTGCCGCGTTCGAAACTTTCCAGCTGGCCGGTCACGGTGGCCGTCCATCCGTTGATGGTTTCCTCGATGAAATCCAGCGTAGCCATCAAGTTCGCATCCCGCTTGAGCTGGTGGTTCGTGCGGATATCGTGGGCACTGTCCAAGAACCCCTGGATCGGGGGCATGATCTGATCGAGGCATTGCCGGTAATAGGACAGCGACATGAAGATGTCGGCATAATCCTCGAGAAAATTGGGAATCGCAGAGATCTCAATTCCGAGCTTAGAAGCCATTCGCGCCAGCCGGTCGCGCACGGTATCGGCCGAGCAATGGCGCAGCAGGCTGACGATGTCGGTGAAGCCGCCGATGCGGGTGCTTTGATCGAAAATCTCGGTGACCAGCGGTTGGGTGAAGGTCGACATATAGGCGCTAAGCGACTCGACCTTCTTTTCAGACAGCTTCAATGCGGAATGATCCGAAATCTGAATGCCATAACCGCGCAGCAAGATGCGCAAACTGTACACGTCGAAACTCGGCAGCAAGGCGACATTGCGCAACAGGGCGAGATCGGGATGCTGCGGCTGACCGGCCAAGCCAAGGGCATTGGCCGCACCGGCGATCGTGGCCTGACCGCTGCTGCCATCCGCCATGGAATACAACTCCACCATGGTATCGAGTTGCGGATTTTTGACCAAGCGCGCGCGGCGCAAGGCCGGAGTCGTCACGGGCAGAATTGCGATTGGCAGAATGTGCAAGGCGTCGCGATCATCGTCCGCGATCGTGCATTCCTCAACACCGTGCCGGACCGCCAACGTGCTCATGACGGTAAATCCACCATCTCGAACAGAGAATCGATCTCACTTTGCGTTGCCGCGTTGCGGCCAAGCTGCGGACCATTGAGGAGCGCATCGTCGCCCCCCACAACCGCCTGATCGCTCGATTTGATCATCACGGCGCCGCACGCGGTGGCAAGCGCCTCAACCCTGCTTTCAATGTGTTGCAACGCACGAACCACCTTGGTGATGCGTTGGCCCGTAATGTCCTGGAAGGAGCTTGCTTCATAGATGCGGGTGGCCGCAGCTTGCAGTGCCTCGCGGGTTTGGGCGTCGGTTCCTTCGGCGACCCGCTCGACACTTTCCGCCGCACCCATGATTTCGTTAGCGGCCCGGGCCGTTTCCGTCACGATCTCTTCCAGCTCGTCGGCTGTTGACGACAACGAAGCCAGGCCGCCCGGTTTCAGCGCACCGATTTCCTCGCGCGTCAATCGGATGTGATGGGAGACATACTCCAGCACCGCCACAAGCGGCTGTCGCTTCTCGCTGCCGAGCGCATGCAGTTCCCGAATCAATCGATCGAGGTAGTTCTGGGCGTTATCGATGTGCAACGGCTGTGGGTCGACCTGGTTCACGATAGTCTCCGGCGTACGGAATGTTGCTGGTGCAATTCAGGCTTTTGCGAATACGCTTTCGATTTTCATGCGAAGAGTCTCGGCATTGAACGGCTTGACGATGTAGTTCGACACGCCCGCCTGCTTCGCAGTGATCACATTTTCGGTCTTGCTTTCCGCGGTCACCATGATGAAGGGAATGCGCCGCAGCTTTTCGTCTGCGCGCACGCTGCGCAGAAGGTCGAGACCGGTCACGGGAGTCATGTTCCAATCCGAGATGACGAGGTCAAAGGGCTGGCGCCGCATGATGTCGAGCGCCTTTTCGCCATCGGTCGCTTCCTCGACGGTGTTGATGTCGAGCTGGCGGAGGAGATTTCGCAGGATTTGCAGCATCGTGTTGTAGTCATCCACGATCAATACGCGCATATTCTTGTTCAGGCTCATCACGGTCTCCTTTATGTTGCTGTCCGCGCGAGCGGTGCGATTGATTTGGGCAATGGGCCAAGTTTTCCGGCAGGCTGCCGCGCGTTGCCGCCCATGCCAGCCGGCACATAAACCCCCCGCAGACCGGCAACATCGGTGAATTTACTGCAGATGCCGAAGACCGACTCCGCGCCGCCGAGAATGAGGCCGCCGTCCCGCGCAAGTCGTTGATGTATAGCCTCGAGAACGCGCGTCTTGGTCGCCATATCGAAATAGATCAGCACGTTGCGGCATAGAATGATGTCGAACTGCCCAAGCGGCGTGAGGTCGCCCAGAAGGTTGAACGGGCGAAACTCAGCCATTTTGCGCAATGTCGGCTTGATCCGCCACAGCACACCGGTCTGCTCGAAATGCTTGACCAGCAATTGGATCGGCAAACCGCGCTGGATCTCGAAGGTCGAATAGACGCCCTCCTGTGCGCGGGCGACGACGCTGGGGGAAAGGTCCGTTCCCACGATTTCGACGCGCCATCCGGCCAGCTGAGGAAAATCGTCTGTCAGCATCATCGCAAGGGAATAGCTCTCTTGTCCGGTCGAACAGGCGGCACTCCATATGCGCAAATGCTTCTGCGCTGCCCGGCGTTCGATCAAACCGGGCAGAATTCGTCTTTTTGATCGCGTCGAACGGGTGGCGATCGCGAAAAAACGAAGTTTCGTTCGTGGTCATGGCGTCCACAACGGATCCGATCAGATCCTCGTTGCGGGTGCTGCGCATGGCTTTGATCAATTCTTCCAGGGTGGCGAGATTGTGCCGCCGGGCGATGGGCAACAATCGCGTCTCGAAAAGATAGGTTTTCTCCTGGGTCACGATGAGACCGGAGCGTTCCTTCAAGAGCGAAGCTATGTAATCGAAATCCGCCGTGTTCATTTCCGGTTCCTTGCAAACAGGGCGGCAATATGCGGCGCGATAGCGGTCAGTGGCAGCACGGCGGAGCACAAGCCGGCATTGGCGATGGCGCCGGGCATTCCCCAGACGACGCTGGTGGCTTCGTCTTGGGCGACGACGGCGCCGCCGGCGGCGGCGATGTCGCGGGTGCCGTCGAGCCCATCATTGCCCATGCCGGTCAACATGACGGCCACCGCCTGTCCACCCACGGCCCGCGCCACGCTGCGAAACAGAGGATTGACGGAAGGCCTGCAGAAATTTTCCGGCGGCGCCTTATGCAGGAATGCCATGTAGCCGGCACCTTCGCGTGCCATTTCAAAGTGAAAGTCGCCCGGAGCGACATAGATCCGGCCGGGCAGAATTGTCTCGCGATGCGCCGCCTCTTTGCAGGGCCGCCCGCTGGCACGTTCGATATGCTGGGCTAGAACGGTAGTGAATGTTGCAGGCATATGTTGCGCGATCAGGATCGGCACCGAACATTCGACCGGCAGTGCCCTAAGGAGCGTCAGCAGGGCCTGTGGGCCGCCGGTCGAGCTGCCGATCGCGAGAATCTTTGGTTCCCGCGCGATGCAAGAGCGCAAATTGAGTACCGGCCGACTGAGCTTGCGGGAAGGCCAGGCGGCGGCGCCTACTTCCGTGTGATCGTGGCGCCGGCCCAGCGCGGAGATCTTCTCCAGCAATAGGCGGCGGAATTCATCATTGCCATTCAACTGGCCGGCACTTGGCTTGGGGATGTAGTCCGCGGCGCCCAGCGCCAGCGCTTCCAGACTGATTTCGGCATTTTTTTGCGTCAGCGTGGACGCCATGATGATCCGCGAGTCCGGATCCGCGGCCAGCATTCTGGGCAGCGCCGTCAAACCGTCCATCACCGGCATTTCGATATCGAGAATCACGATGTCGGGTTTGCTGCGCGCGATCTGCAGCACGGCCGTTTGGCCATTGCTGCAGGTGGCGACAATTTCGACGGCTGGATCGCTTTCCAGAATACGCACGATAAAACCCCGCACCACGGCGGAATCGTCAACCACCATGACGCGGGTACGGGTCTGGACCGGAGTGGCGGCAGCGCCTGCGCTCATAATCACACGAACTCGAACTGGGACAGCTTGTCGAGCAAGACCTGCTTGTCGAAAGGTTTCATGATGTATTCGTCGGCACCGGCCGTCAGGGCCTCCTAAATCTTGGAGATCTGGCTTTCCGTCGTGCACATCACGACGATCGGTCGCCTGGGCAGGCTCATGGAGCGCAGCGTGCGCAGACAGGTGATGCCGTCCATTACCGGCATGTTCCAGTCCAGCATCACGATGTCGGGTGAATGCGTCTTGCAATGCTCGACCGCATCGAGGCCGGTTGGCGCCTCGGAGACGGCGAAATTCAACTCGCGAAACAGTCCCACAACCACTCTGCGGATGGCGGAGGAGTCATCCACGATCAAACAGCTGCGCGCGCCGCTCATGCCGCGACCCTCCGCGGCGCAAGCGCGCCCTGAAACCAGGACGCGACATCGCCGGATATATAGTGCTCGATGTCGATCAGGTCGGTCGCCTTGCCCGCGATGATGGCGCTGCCAAGCAACCCCGCGCGGCCTGGCTTGAGCTCGATGGCGGCGCGGTCGCGCGCAATATCGACGACTTCGTCGACGAGGATACCCAATGAATGGCCGTCCTTTTCGAACACCAATATCGGCTGCTTGCCGGCATCCTTCCAAACGTGTCCGGTATCGATGGCGATCAGGGGCATCAGATGGTCGCGATACTGCACGACCGCTCGACCGCCGACATGCTCGATCGATTGGGCCTCGACTTCTTCGATGCGGGCCACGACATCCAAGGGCACGGCCTTCTACTCCCTGTTGCCGGCGCGAAACAACAGCAGCGAAATCTGTCGGTTTCGCGCTGCGCCGCGGATATCGACTTGGCCGTCGCCGACGCTTCCTGCTCCTGATTCTGGCCTGCGACACCTGCGATGCCGTTCAGATCGAGGATCATGATGACGCTGCCGTCGCCCAGGATGGTGTTGCCCGATAGAACGCATCGTGCTGCGCAAGATCGGCGCGACGGGCTTGACGACGATTTCCTCGGTATCGAACACGCGATCGACGATGACGCCGAGCGTCGAACTTGCCGACCTGGACGACCAGGACAACAGGCGTCGCCTTGGCTCGGATGTCCTCGTCGCCCAGCTGGAGCGTCTTGCGCAGGGAAACGAGCGGTAAAAGCCTGTCGCGCAGGCGAAGCACGGGCGCATTCGTTAATCGGTTTCGATGCGAGCATTGGATCGCTCGCGCCGCTCGAACCAGTTCGATCACACTGATTTGCGGAACGGCGAAACGCTCGACCCGCCGTTTCGACAATCAAAGCCGAGACGATCGCCAGACGTCAGCGGATATCTTGATCGAGAAACGACGAGCCCCTGCCCGCCATCGACTTCAACTCAATAGTGCCGCCGATGCGTTCGACGTTGGTGCGAACGACATCCATGCCGACGCCGCGGCCGGACACGCTTGTCACCTTTTCCGCGGTGGAAAAGCCGGCCCGGAAGATGAACTGCAGGATCTGCTGTTCGCTCATGCCGGCCAATTCGGCTTCGGATGCCAGTCCATTGGCGATCATCTTGCGGCGGATCCGGTCCGCATCCAGGCCGCGACCGTCGTCGGCGATGCGGATGAAGATATGGCCGCCCTCATGGATAGGCTTCCAGCGTAATCGTGCCGGTTTCCGGCTTGCCAGCGGCAAGGCGATCGGCGACCGCTTCGATGCCATGATCGGCGGAATTGCGCATCATGTGCGTCAGGGGATCCTTGATCATCTCCAGCACCTGGCGATCCAGTTCGGTGTCGGCGCCCCGCTTTGAACCAGCTCGATCTTTTTACCGGATTCGACGCAGAGATCGCGCACGATGCGAGGCAACTTCGCCCAGGCATTGCCGATCGGCTGCATGCGCATGTGCGTCACGCCGTCCTGCAATTCGGACGTGATATGGCTGAGCCGCTGCAACGGCACCTTGAATTCGCCGCTTTTCTGCGTCCGCTGCAGCTGCATCAGCTGGTTGCGCGTCAAGACCAGCTCGCTGATCAGGGTCATGAGATTTTCGATCACGTCGACATTGACGCGAATGGAGGATGCCGCGAGCACGGATTCCTTGGTTTCGGCCGAAGCGGCATCGCGGGGGCGCGCGCTTTCCGCGGCCGGTTCGGCTGCGGGAGCCGCGGCTGTCGGCTGCTCCGCGGCGAAGCCGAAAGTATCGCCCTGGGGGCCGAGGGCATGGGCGACTTCCGCCAGGAGTTCGGCGGCGACCGGAAAGCCAGCTTCTTCAAACAACGGCGCATCGGCAACGGCGTCGGCCGCAGGCCGTGCAGGCTCCGCCGGCTGGTTTTGCGCAATGGCGTTGATTTCGCTGATCAAGTCCTTGTCGCTTCCCTCGGGTTCGGTGCCGGCCGCTTCCAGGGCGGCCAGCAGCACGCGGATGTGATCGATGCAGCGCAGAATGAGCGTCACGGCTCGCGGCGTTACCGGCAATTCACCGTCGCGGAATTTTCCCAGAACATTTTCGCCGGCATGCGCGACCGCCTCGAGCCGCGGCAAGCCAAGAAAGCCGCATGTTCCCTTGATCGTATGCATCAGCCGGAAAATGTTTCCGAGAATGGTCACATCGCTCGAATCCCGTTCGAAGCGAACCAACTCCACATCCAGGGTGCCGAGGCTTTCATTGGTCTCGGTCAGAAATTCGTTGAGCAGATCATCCATGGCCGTTGTCCTCACGCCTTGCCGCGAATATTTAGAAGCCGCTCGACGTCCAGCGTCACCAGCAGACGGTCGCCGGTCCGGAAAACGCCACAGGCGAGTTCACGCCAGAGCGGATCCAAGGTGGCCGGGTTCGGTTCGCGATCCTGCTCGTTCAGGCTGACCACATCGCCGACCTGATCGACGAAAAGCGTGTAGAACTCGCCTTCGCTTTCGACCGTCACGCATTTGCCCGGCCCGGTTGCGGGCGATCCGCCGAGGGCAAGACGGGTCCTCACGTCGATCACGGTCACGATGCGGCCGCGCAGATTGATAAGGCCGCGGACTTCGACCGGTCCCAGGGGGACGCCGGCAATCGTGTCGGGTGTCAGAATGTCTTGAACGCGATTGACGGGGATTCCGAAATAATGGTCCGCGGCAGTGAAAGTGACGAATGCGGTAAGGCCATCCTCGACGCTCGTTTGGTTTTCCTTTGACTCGGCCATGACGGAACTCCGCTGAAAATCGACTGGCTATTTGTGGTGGTGAGGAGGGGCAGACCGGATCAATTCGGAGATTGTCGCCGGGGGACGGCGTCTCTCTCGGGGTGATTGTCCGATCTGCCCCAATCCTCTTCGCTGTCCTCGTCGCGCGGGCTAAGCCGCCTTGACGCCGGCGAGGAATTGCTGAACCACGTCGCGGAGGTGCCCGGACTGGCCAGTGAGGGCCTGTGCCGCCGTCAAGACCTGGCCGGCAGCGGCGCCCGTGCCGTTGGCGGCCTCCGTAACCCCCCCGATGTTCGAGGAAACCTCCTGGGTGCCTTTGGCCGCTTCTTCCACATTGCGGGCGATTTCCTGGGTCGCCGCGCCCTGCTCCTCGACGGCGGCAGCGATGGCGGTGGCGATCTGATCGATTTCGGCGATGGTCTTGCTGATCGATCCGATGGCGCGAACCGCATCCTGGGTGGCGCCCTGCACGCCATTGATCTGCGCGCCGATCTCTTCGGTTGCCTTGGAGGTCTGGGTTGCCAAATTCTTCACCTCCGCCGCGACCACGGCGAAGCCCTTGCCGGCCTCACCGGCTCGCGCCGCCTCGATCGTGGCGTTGAGAGCCAGCAAATTGGTCTGGTCCGCGATATCATTGATCAGCGCCACGATCTCGCCGATCTTCTGCGAAGCGCCGACCAGGCCCTGCACCATATCGTTGGCCTTGCCGGCTTCCGACACGGCATTGGCCGCGATTTGGCTTGAATGGCTGACTTGACGGCTGATTTCCGAGATCGACGAAGATAGTTCTTCGGTCGCGGATGCCACGGTCTGCACGTTGGCGGAACTCTGCTCCGACGCGGCCGCAACAGCACTGGCCTGCTTGGTGGTCTCTTCGGCCGTCGCACTCATCGACTGGGCGGAGGATTCCATCTGGGTTGCCTGCGATGATACCGCCTGGACCACGCCGCTGACGCTGGCTTCAAAATTCTTGGTCAATTCGTCCATTTTGGCCGCGCGCGCCTCGGTGCGGCGTTGGGTGGCTTCCTGCTCGGCCTTCAGACGATCGGCTTCGACCATGCTGTCCTTGAACACCTGCACGGCCGCGGCCATGTTGCCGACTTCATCCTTGCGCTCGACACCGACGATTTCGGTGGTCAGGTCGTGCTTGGCCAGGCGACCCATCGCCTCGGTCATTTTGCGGATCGGCGTGGACACGCCCGTCACGATCGCGAAGCCCGCGGCGACGCATAGAAGCGCGGCAGCAACCAAGGCGGCGACGATCCAATCCCAGGCCGAGACATAGGTGGCCTTGATGGTCGCGGTTTCCCCGGCGGCGCCTTTCATCTGGAATGCAACCAGCGCGTTCAGAGCGTCCAGAAAGCGATTGAAGTCCGTTTTCATGCCTTCGATGTAGAGTTTCCCAGCCGTCACGCGATCAGTCTTGGTCAACTCGAGAAATTTGTCGTTCTCCGCGACATAGGCCGGTCCACAACGGCATGACTCGGTCGAACAACGCGCGTTCCTCGCCGGGATTGATGGTCGGCTCGTACTCGGCCAACGCCGCTTGAACCGCCGGAACGACGTCTTTCTCAAGATGAGTGGTCTCGCGCGCGGCCAATTCCGGCGTGGGCGCAAGAGCGACCGAACCCTGAACCTGACGGTATCGCATGGTGGCGGTGCCAAAATTACCGAGAGCGTGCGTGGCGACAAGCCAGTTTTCGGCGATTTCCGTCGCGCCGGCATTCACGGTGCCGAGGCGCTGCAAGGAAAATGCGCCAAGACCAATAGTGACGATCAATACCAGCGCGAACGCGCCGATTATCTTGGATCGGACGGTAAAATTGTTGAGCCAATTCATTGCGGTCTCCATTTGAATTTACAGAAACCTAGATTTGACATTTGATGCGCGTTTTTCCGCAGTCTTTCGGTTTGTGTCGGAATGTGTCGCGTCTCACCAGGCGATCACGATGCGGGTGCCGACTATCAGTGCGTTGTCCAGCGCTGGATCCGCGCCGGGCGAAATCACATACTGAATGTCTGGCTGAACCGTCAGCATTTGACGGACCGCTATGGCGTAAGTCGCCTCAATGGCCGCTTCTGCGCGTCCGATTGGATCACCCGCCGAAGCGTCTGCCCTTCGGGCATGCCTGTCGAAATGAACATAGCCTACCGATAAGCCCGCGAAGTCGGACTTGCGTCCAAATGGTCCGGCATAGACCAGGCCACCGCCTACGGAGGTGTCGATCGGATTGGCGCGGTCATTCGCGGATCCGAGGCGAACCCAAGCATTCAATCCGGAATCGATGCTTCCCGGCTCGCCATAGAGCGAGCCATCCGCAATCATGTAATAGCCGGAATTGCCGC
Source organism: uncultured Alphaproteobacteria bacterium (assembly GCA_963769055.1). Taxonomy (GTDB): domain Bacteria; phylum Pseudomonadota; class Alphaproteobacteria; order Micropepsales; family Micropepsaceae; genus Rhizomicrobium. The sequence goes on along the minus strand of CAVYKF010000011.1, from coordinate 61,561 downwards.
CAATTCGATGCGGCGTCATCTGTGGGTCCAAGGGACTTGACGAAGTCGTGTACCGCCAAGCACCGGCGCCGATTACAAAGTCCGGTGCAATATGATGGCGCGTTTCCGCAACCAAAAGGGCCGATTCATGGGAAAATGAAAAGCTTGTACGACCTGGGTGTTGCGGATCACCCGGGGTTCCTTCGAAAATCCCTGCCTTGAATTGCCACTGCTCATCGGGGCCCCACCAAGCGAGAAATCCAAGTCCCGTGGAAGGAAAAATAGAGGGACCATTTCTCCCGGTTTGAGAAAAGTCAGGACCAACCCCATGCGAACTATTCAAGAATAACGCACCGGTATGCTGGACATCGAATTCGCAGTTCAGATCTACGATTCCGCCCTTGACGCCTCCATGATCGTCAAATTCCTGCGCTATCCAGGCGTCGAGCACGCGCGCGCCCGCCGGAGCGTCGATGTTCGAGACGGTTTGAACATCGCCGACAATATCTTTGCTGAAATGGACGGAATCCGTGGCCTGCAGATCAAGAAAAGCGGAAAGGCCGGTGTCCCCGAGACCCTCGCCTGAATAGGCCGCAAGCATATCCAGCTTGTCGGGAATTCGGACTGCCCGGCGCAACCCGCCCTGAACATTTCCCAGCAGATCCGTCACATTGACGACCGATATCGTCAACCCCGGCGCATCCGCCTGAACCCGGCTTGGTTCCATCAATGAGGCAATCGCTATAAATGCCCCCGCGCCGGCCCTTAACTTTCGTCGATTTTCCACTTCCACCCCTTGAAATCCCTAACGGTTTTCGATTCGAGACTTCGCGATTGGCCTGCCTCGTGGGGTTCTGGGCGCTGCTGTTAACCTAAGTTTTTCGTAACGATTTCGATCTATGTCTGTAAGTGACGTTTTGTAACCGGGGCGACGCCTGATGAGTGTGGGCAAAAATCTGGTGATCGTGGAAGACGATCCGGATATTCGACTTTTGCTTGAACGGTGTCTGACAAGCGATGGCTACAATGTGACATCGCTGGGGTCCGCCGCCGGGCTGGACGAATTGCTGTCGTCCACCAAATTCGCATTGGCGATTGTCGATGTCGGGTTGCCAGACGCGGATGGGCTCACGATCACGCGGCAAATCCGTCAACATCACGACCTTGGTATCATCATCGTGAGCGGCAGGGCCGACCTAACGGATCGCGTCGTCGGTCTGGAAGTCGGCGCGGACGATTATATCACGAAGCCCTTCGAGCCCAGAGAGGTATTGGCCCGAGTGCGCAGCGTATTGCGACGCGGTGAGCGGCCGGCTCAGGCTTCGCTGCCAAATGTTCCGCACCGGAAGTATCGATTTGACGGTTGCGTCATTGATTTGACGTCACAGACCTTGACGGATCGCGATGGCAATATCGTCGAGCTGACAAGCGGTGAATTTAAATTGCTGGAGACCTTCGTAACTCACGCCAATCGAGTGCTAAGTCGGGATCAACTTCTTGACTACATATGTGCAAACGACGCACCAGCTTTCGATCGCAGCATAGACGTGCGAATCGGCCGGCTGCGCAAAAAAATAAACGACAATTCAAAACGGCCTTCCCTGATCAAGACGATCCGCAACTCCGGTTATATATTTGCTGGAGTTGTATCCGCCGCCTAATGGGCGATTGCCATTGCCAAGAGAGTCAGATGGTTGTTGAAGACGGCATCATAGTTAGGCTGCGGGTCGAAGAGGACATCTTCAGTTATACCTGCACGCGGACAGACGACGCATTGGCTGACAGGCCCGCGATATAATTCGGCACATATTGGCGCCCTGATGCAAAAGATCCGACACGGGCTCTGCCCAAGCTAGAGCTGCCAATCCAGCTGTCGAGAGGGGCCACCGGATCATGGTGCAGGTTCAGTCGACATAGTTCCCCCTGATCGACCGCAACCCGCGGACGTTCGTGCCTTCGATCTATCATGCGAAATCCGCATGATTTCGTCAAAGCGACCGAGCGCGTCTATTCCTCGGCCACCCTTCCTTCCCACATCGTTTTGCCGCTCGTTGGGGCCGCAAATTGAGGGCCGCTCCCCTGCGCCTTTGCCTTCTGTTTCTCGCGCTATATTATCTTAAGGGCCTTTACGGGATAGCAGTCGAAATAGGCTGATCAAATGTCCGACTATGAGCTTTATTATTGGTCCGTTCCATTTCGGGGCCAATTCGTGCGCGCGATCCTAGCCTATGCCAAAAAAGATTGGACCGAAGCCGGCGACAGAATGATCTCAGAGCTTATGGAGAGACCGGTGAAGGACATGCCTATTCCCTTCATGGGCCCTCCCGTGCTGATCGACAAAAAGGCAAATTTCGCAATCGCCGAGATGCCGGCCATCGCCCTTTACCTAGGTGAGACGCTGGACCTCCTGCCCGCCACTCCTGCTCTACGCGCCATGACCATGAAGGTCGTCAACGACGCCAATGATGTAATCGACGAGATTACTCTGGATGGCGGCCGGCAGATGTGGACGGAAAAGCGCTGGAAGGAATTCGTGCCGCGCTTGAAGAAGTGGATGTCCCTGTGGGAGGAGACCGGCCGTCGCCACGGCATGAACATGGACTCCGGCTTCCTGCTTGGCGGCCACGCGCCCGGCATCGCCGATTTGGTGACTGCCACGCTATGGTCGACGATGGCCGACCGCTTCGACAAGATCGACGCCATACTGAAGAAATCCGCCCCTATGACAGCTAGCCTTACGCGGCGGATCGCCAATCTGCCCCCCTTGGCCAAACTGGCAACCAAGACGAAGGTCGATTTCGGCGACTCCTATTGCGGGGGTCAGATCGAGGCCTCGTTGCGCAGGGTATTGGGCAATTAGACGAAACTCGCTTTCTGGCTGAGTTGGAGCGGTTGGAGGTTACGGACTGTCTGCCTTGGGTCGATAGCGGACCTTGTTCGATAGTCATCCCTTGTCGGACACCGCCGGAAACGGGGTTCCGACCTCCCCACTACCGGGAGGTCCGGGACCAGTTTCGGCACGGCAAAAATACTCCAGATGGGGTAACCCTGTTGGCGTAGCCCTGGGCATTCCAGTGGAACCATTCCGGGTGCTTTCGCCATGTTCCTGCCGCGAGATCATGTTTCTTTGCGGTACTGTGGAGTTGCGATGCGCGGAAGAATCGGCCCGCCGCCAAAAAAACATCCGGAACCGCCCGTGCTTCAGGGCGGCCCAAGGCGCTTTGGCAGCAGCCGGCTGACGCGCGCGCAGCGCCGCAACCGATGGCTGGCCGGGGCGGCCACTGTTAGCGCGCATATTGCCGTGTTCACCGCCCTGCTCTGGCCGCACGCCAAACCCCCGCGCGCGCCCGAGCCTCCGGCCATAGAGCTCAGCCTGATCGATACGCCCAAGCCCACGCCGCCCGAACCCGAGAAATTCGATACCGGCGCCACCGTGATCGCCCCCGATCCCAAGCCGCCGACCATACATCTGCAGGCGCGAAGCATGGCCCGCGCCGTGGCGACCGACGACATGTCGGACGTGTTGAGTGACGCTGAGCTCGCCGGCGCCGCCGCCGTGGGCGAAGGCGGCGATCTCGGCGGCGCCTGCGACATGGGGCGGCTTGTCCAGCGCGCGCTTCGGCGCGATCCCCTGGTGCGCACCGCCGCGCAAAACGCCAACCGCCTGGGCAAGGCGATCATGCTTTGGAACGGCGATTGGGTGCGCACCGGCGGCGAGGACGGCAAGGGCCTGTCTGCCGTGCGCGAAGCCATCATGTGGGAGGTGGGCTTCGCGCCGGAAGCCTGCCGCAACACGCCGGTGCATGGCCTGGTGCTGTTGTCGTTGGCGGACGGGAACACGCGCTTCGCGCTTGGTTCGGGCGAGTGGCGCTGGTCGGATCTTTTGGGTGTGCGCCGAACCCCGCCAGCCCATTGACCCACCAATGAATGGCGGGCAGCAACGGATGGCGGGGTTCCAGGGGCTGCTCAGGGAGACTGCGCAGCCCCGGTCGGCATCAGGACATCACGATCAAGACGACGCGGCGGTTCTGTGCCCGGCCCGCGCGGGTCTTGTTGTCGGCCACCGGATCGGCTTTGCCGTACGAGATGGTCGACATGCGGTTCAAGGGCACGCCATGCTGGTTCATGAACAGGCGGACGGCTTCGGCCCGTTCCTCACCCAGCCTTTGGTTGATCCCATCTTTGCCCCGCGCGTCCGTGTGGCCCTGGATTTCCACGTAAACGTTGCGGTTGTCGGTCTTCAGCTTCTCCGCGAAGTCCGTCAGGCGCTGCTGCGCTTCCGGCGAGAGCTTGGAGCTGTCCACCGGAAACTTCACGGAATCGTCCGACAAGACCATGGAGTAAAGGAATTTGCCCTCGGCCAGCTTGCCGGCGGCCGTGGCGCGATCGAGCGCATCCTTGGTCGTCTGGTCGAGCTGGGCCAGATGGGCCTGGTGTTGATCGACCTGGCCCTGGGTGGTTTGCACCTTGGCATCCACCGCGGCCACATGCTCGTTCACATAATCCTTGGTCGCGCAGCCGCTGAGCGCAATGGCGCCGGCGGCCACGGCCGCGGCGGTGACGACAGCCCGTCTGATATTCTTCATCAAAGTCTTCTCCCGTTATCCCCTACAGCGCATGCAGCTTGCGCGGACATTTGGGCGGAAATGCGGTGTTTTCAGGGGTAATTGCGGTCAACCATGATTTGCGACAGGACGGCGCGGGCCTGTCACGGACCAGCCGCATTGCATAGCGCAAGCGCGCCATTTCTCTAACGGCGGCAAGGATCTGCCAGCCACCGGTGCCTTTGCGTTGTTGGCTTTTGTTGCACCGGCCTGCACGGTATCTGGATAATAACTCCACCAACCGCACCCTGCCGCCAGTGCCGCCCAACACCTTCAACTACGGCTTCGGAATCTCTACGACCCGAACAGCGTCGCCAATGCGTATGGGCGCTATGGCGGTCACAATTCGCCGGACAGCATGACCAATACGCGCTCGCGCCGAGATGGTGCGGTTGTGACACATCGAAAAGTCCCACCCGCGAGTCCCACCGGGCCGAATGAGCCCTCCGACCGCTCACGCCAAGTCCCCGGAAAGAATGGTACAGTTGGGTGGGCTCGAACCACCGACCTCCGGATCCACAATCCGGCGCTCTAACCAACTGAGCTACAACTGCACGTCACGCGGGCCTGCCCGGCGAGGGGCCGGAAGCTATGGGCCGGCCCCTGCAAAAGCAAGCCGGATTAGCCTCTTGGCGGCGGATATTAGCGCGCGCCGGGCCATGGCAAGCAAGCCTGGCCACAGCCCCGCCCGGCGGCTATGGCCTGTTTGGTGACGACAGGTAAAAATGTATCGTCTTGAAGGCCTTGGTCGGACGTGTTCATGCGGCGCTTTATCTCGGGAATCGTATTGCTGATCGTCCTGATCGGGGCCTTGGCGTTCTACTGGCTCACCCGCCCCCTGCCGGTCCTCACGGTCACGACCTGGCCGGGCGAATATGGCCATGCGCAACGCGCGGCTTTGATCGAGCCCTACCGGGATGTCGGCCGCATGAACATGCATGTCAATGAATGGGAAGGCGACCTGGCGGAGCTGTCGCGGGCGGCGACCGGCCGCACCTATAAGGGCGACGTCATCGATTTCGAATTGCCCAAGGCGATCCAGGCCTGCCGCCAGGGTCTGCTGGAGAAATTCGATGCCACCAGCTTGCCGCCCGGGATCGACGGCGCGCCCGCGGCGCAGGATTTCGTGAAGGGCGCGTTGGGCGAGTGCTGGGTGGCGAGCGTGGCCTATTCCCAGGCGATCTTCTACGCCAAGGACAAATTCCCAGGCGAGCAGCCCGCGCGTTTGGCCGACTTCTTCGATCCGGTGAAATTTCCCGGCCCTCGCGCCTTGAAACAGGGTGCCAAGCTCAATCTCGAAATGGCGCTGCTGGCCGATGGCGTCCCGCCGCAGGATGTTTACAAGACATTGGAAACCGACGCCGGCGTGGCGCGCGCATTCAAGAAAATCGACACGCTCAAGCCCGGCTTGATCTGGTGGCACGCGGCGGGCGAGCCCGCAAAGCTGATCCAAAGCGGCCAGGCCGCATTCTCCACGGTGTTGAACAAGGACATTTTCGATGCCCGCGCCGATCAGCCGGGCGTGATCTGGGATCGGCAACTCTACGAGTTCGACGTCTTCGGCGTGCCCAAGGGTGATCCCAAAAAGGACATGGCGATGGACTTCATCCGCTATGCCACGGGGTCCTTGCCGCTGGCCCGGATGGCGAACCGGATTTCCTATGGGCCGGCACGACGTTCGGCTTTGCCGCTGGTGGACAAGAACCCGGAACTGAATGTCGCGATGCGTTCCTTCCTTCCCACCGCGCCGGCCAACTTCGCCACCGCCTTCGCGGTGGATGACGCCTGGTGGCTTGACCATGGTCCGGTATTGGAGACTCGCTTCCAGAGATGGCTGGCCTCGCCGCATTGACAGGCGTGCGCGGCTTGCCCTGAATGGGCGCGACAACAATCACCGGCCCCGATGCTCGGCTACGCCCTTAAACGGTTTCTCGGCGCGGTGCCCACGCTTTTCATCATCGTCACGGCGGCCTTCTTCATGATGCGGGCCGCGCCGGGCGGTCCCTTCGATTCCGCCCGCAAGCTGCCGCCGGAGATCGAGCGGAACATCAAGGCCGCCTACGATCTCGACAAGCCTCTGCCGGTTCAGTACGGCATCTATCTGGCGCGGCTGGCGCATGGCGATCTCGGCCCCTCCTTCAAGAACAAGGATTTCACCGTCGCCCAGCTGATCGGCATCGGCCTGCCGGTCAGCATGCAGCTGGGCCTGTGGGCGATGGCGCTGGCGAGTTTCGTCGGCGTCGCCTTGGGGACCTGGGCGGCGCTGCGGCAGAACCACTGGCAGGATTATTCGGTGATGGGTTTGGCCATGGTCGGCATCACCATCCCGACATTTGTCACAGCCCCGATCCTGACCCTGATCTTCGGCGTCTATGGCGTGACGATATTCGGTCTGGATCTTTCCCTGCCGGTGGGCGGCTGGAACGACGGCGCCTGGCGCAACATGATCCTGCCGGTGACGGTGCTGGCGCTGCCCCAGATCGCCATCATCGCCCGGCTGACGCGCGGCAGCATGATCGAGGTGTTGCGCTCCAACTATATCCGCACCGCCCGCGCCAAGGGACTTTCCGCCGAGGCCGTCGTGCTGCGCCATGCCCTGCGCGCGGCCTTGTTGCCGCTGGTAAGCTATCTGGGCCCGGCGGTGGCGGGCATCCTGACCGGCTCCTTGATCGTCGAGCAGATTTTCGGAATCCCCGGCATCGGCCGATACTTCATCCAGGCCGCGCTCAACCGCGATTATACGCTGGTGATGGGCGTGGTGATCTGTTACGCGGCCTTGATCATCGCGCTCAATTTCGTCGCCGACATTCTCTACAGCCTGCTCGATCCGCGCGTGAGGCTTTCGTGAGCGCGGCGGGCCGGGCCGGCGGGCGCCATGCCGAAGCGCTGGCGCACGCATTTGCGGGGCGCAGCCTGTGGGCCGATGCCCGGGCCCGGCTGTTCCGCAACAAGGCCGCGGTGGCCAGCATGGGCGTGCTGGCGATCATCACCCTGCTGGCGGTCTTCGCACCTCTGGTTTCTCGCTATGCTTATGACGCGATCAACTACAATGTCGTGACGTGCGCGCCGGACTGGTGGCCGGCGCAGGCGGCGTGCACCGCCGGCGGCACGCATTGGTTCGGCACCGACACGGTGGGGCGCGATCTGTTCGTGCGCGTTCTCTATGGCGCCCGGGTATCCCTGGCGGTGGGTTTCGTCGCAACTCTGGTGTCGCTGGTGATCGGTGTTCTCTATGGCGCCACCGCGGGTTATGTCGGTGGCCGGATGGACGCGCTGATGATGCGCACGGTGGACATCCTTTATTCCCTGCCCTTCATCTTCTTCGTCATCATCCTAATGGTGCTGTTCGACCGCAATTTCTTCCTGCTGTTCGTGGCGATCGGCGCCGTGGCGTGGCTGACCATGGCGCGAATCGTGCGCGGCCAGACGCTGTCGGCCAAGCAGAAGGAATTTATCGAGGCCGCGCGCGCCGCCGGCGTCTCGCCCTTCGGCATCATTGCCCGGCATATCATTCCCAATGTCGTGGGACCAGTGGTCGTTTATGTGACGCTCACCGTGCCCGACGTGATCCTGATCGAAAGTTTTCTGTCCTTTCTGGGCCTGGGCATCCAGGAGCCGCTGACCAGTTGGGGCGTCCTGATTTCCGATGGCGCCAGCATGATGGAGTCCGCGCCCTGGATGCTGATCTTTCCCGCCCTGTTCATGGCGGTGACCTTGTTCTGCTTCAACTTCATCGGCGACGGCCTGCGCGACGCGCTCGACCCCAAGGATTACTGACCGTGGCGCTGCTGGAAATCCGCGACCTCGATATCCATTTCACCACGCAGGACGGCGACGTGCATGCGGTCAAGCGGGTGAGCCTCGATATCGAGGAAGGCACCTGCCTGGGGGTGGTCGGCGAAAGCGGCTCGGGCAAGAGCCAGTTGTTTCTCGCCGCCATGGGGCTTCTCTCCGCCAATGGCCGCGCCAGTGGCAGCGTGCGCTATCGCGGCCAGGAATTGCTGGGCCTGGCGCCGCGCCAGCTCAACCGCTTCCGCGGCTCCAAGATCACCATGATCTTCCAGGATCCGCTCACCTCGCTCACCCCGCACATGACGGTGGGGGCGCAGATATTGGAGGCGCTGACGCTTCATCAGAAATTACCGCGGGAGGAAGCCCAGCGCCGCGTCCGCGAGGTGCTGGATTATGTCCGCATTCCGGAAAGCGCCCGGCGCATGAAGCAGTATCCGCACGAATTGTCGGGCGGGATGCGCCAACGGGTGATGATCGCGATCGCCACCATCGTTGGCCCCGATCTGGTGATCGCGGACGAGCCGACCACCGCCCTGGATGTCACGGTGCAAGCGCAAATCCTGGAGATTCTGCGCGCGCTCAAGATCGACAAGAAGACCGCGCTGGCCTTGATCAGCCACGACATGGGCGTGATCGCGGGCAGCGCCGACCAGGTCCAGGTGATGCGCAATGGCGAAGTGGTGGAACGCGGCCCGGTGGACGATATCTTCTACGCGCCGCGCCAGGATTACACCAAGATGCTGCTGGCGGCGATGCCGCGTCTCACCGATACGCCCAACCTCGCCACCGCGCCAGGGGAAACCTTGTTGAAGGTGGATGACGTCAAAGTCACATTTCCAGTGACGGGCGAAGGATACTTCGCCCCCAGGCGATTGCTGCGCGCGGTGGACGGCGTCTCCTTCACGCTGCGTGCGGGCGAGACCCTGGGCGTGGTCGGCGAAAGCGGTTGCGGCAAATCCACCCTGGCGCGGGCGGTGCTGCAACTGATCCCTCCCGACAGCGGCGAGGTGGTGTGGCTGGGCCGCGATCTGACGCGCGCGCAGCAGGACGACATCCGCCGCGCCCGCAAAGGCTTCCAGATCGTTTTCCAGGATCCGTTGGCGAGCCTGGATCCGCGCATGCCGGTGGGCATCTCGGTAGCCGAGCCGCTGCGGGCGCTGGAACCGGGGCTGTCGCGCAACGAGATCCGCGCCCGCGTGGCGTCGATAATGGAGAAGGTCGGCCTGGATCCCTGCTGGATCAACCGCTATCCCCATGAATTGTCCGGCGGCCAGAACCAGCGCGTCGGCATCGCCCGCGCCATGATCGTGCGGCCCAAGATGGTGGTGTGCGACGAGGCGGTCAGCGCGCTGGATGTATCCATCCAGGCACAGATCGTCGATCTGATCAAATTGCTGCAGGCGGAGACGGGCATGGCGCTGATCTTCATCAGCCACGACCTGTCTGTGGTACGCCAGCTGTCGCATCGGGTGATGGTGCTCTATCTGGGCAGGGTGGTGGAAACCGCGGCTTCCGCCGACCTCTATGGGGATCCCCGCCATCCCTATACCCGCGCCTTGTTGTCGGCGGTGCCGACGCCCGACCCGAGACAGGAGCGCGCCCGCAAGCGCGCCTTGCTCACCGGCGACCTGCCGTCACCGCTCGACAGCCGTGCCCCCCTCGCCTTCCTGAAATCCAGGCGCCGCGATGATCCGCAGGCGGAACAATATCGGCCCCTCTTGCTGGAAGTGTCGCCCGGCCATTTCGTGGCCGAGCATGATCCGATTTAAGCGGGAAAGACGGAGGCGCTTAGCGGATGCGGCGCACCAGATATTCGCTGCCGTCATTCTGCAGCTCCAAGGTGCCGTAGCAGGAAATCCCTTCGCCCCCCGAGACGATGTAATGCGATGCCGGATCTTCCAGGGCCGCGAGCGGCAGACTTGTCGCAAGCAGCGCCGGAACGGACAGAGATCTTTTCATGGGCATGCTTCTCGACGCGGCCGCGCTTGACCCGAAGCCCATTGTCACGAATGCGTGCACTTATTTGACGCGGATGACCCGATAGTCGTGGTCGCCCTGCACCCGCATGGTGTGACTGCCCAACATGTCCGACGTCACGATCACCACATAACTGGCCGGCTCGCCGTTCCAGTGGGCGCGCAGATCGTCATAGGGCGATTGTTTCCAGACCTCGCCATCGGCCAGCGTGGCGGTGAAAAGACCGTCCTTGCCGAAGCTGAATGCGGCCAGCCGGGTCGCGCCGAACTTGAACTCGTCATTGTCATTGGAGCCGAAGGGATTGAGATTGCCGAGCCCCAGCCAGCCGCCGCCGCTTTCGCTCTTCATCGGGGGCGGCGTCACCGGCGCATTCTTGACCAGATTGACCTGGGAATCCGGCGCCGGCGGCAGACCCAGCTGCGCCCGCATGGGCTGGGCCGCGCCATAGAAACAATTGAGCCAGACGCGATTGTCGGTAATGCCGGAGCAGCGCTGCAGGTTGAGCATCACATCGTCCCGGGTGGGGTCCGTGGCCGCGGCGGCCGGCCCGACGAGGACACCCAACAAGGCAAAAGCGATGAAAGACCGGCGCGGCGACATCCTGCCCCCAAAGATAAGTTTGAAGATGGGAATATAATGGACTTTCCCACGCTAATGCTATGGTGAAGCTGGCAAATTGCCAACAAAGGTTGCCTGCGAATGGCGTGGAAAAGCGATTTGAGCCGGCGTCTGGCCCTGGCCGGCGGCACCGCGCTGGTGCTGGGCGGAGGGTATCTCGCCGCGCGGGGCAAAAGCCGCCGCACCCGGCCGCAAACCAGCACCTTCCATCTCGGCAATGCGGCAGAGCCCTTCACCCTGGATCCGAGCCTGAGCAACGCAACCTGGGAAGATTTCATCATCGGCGATCTGATGATGGGCCTGACCACCGAGGATTCCATGGCGCGGCCAATTCCCGGCATGGCGGAAAGCTGGCAGGCGTCGGCCGACGGCATGACCTGGGTCTTCAAGCTGCGCGACGCGCAATGGTCCGACGGCGCGCCGGTGACGGCGGAAGATTTCCTGTTTGGCTGGCGGCGGATTCTCGATCCCAAGATCGCCGCCTCCAATGCCTATTTTCCTCTACATCATCAAGAACGCCGAGGCGATCAATGCCGGCCGCATGCCGGGAACGGCATTGGGAGCCATCGCATCGGATCCGCAAACGCTCGAGGTCCATCTCGAGCACCCCGCGCCTTATCTTCTGGAAATGCTGACGCATGTTTCGATGATGCCGCTGCCGCGCCATGTGGTGGAAGCCAAGGGCAACCATTGGACCCAGCCCGGAAATTACGTGGGCAACGGTGCCTTCCGGCTGACGGAATGGGTTCCCAACGATCACATCACGGCCGTGAAGAATACCCGCTTCCATGATGCCGCCGACGTGTCGCTGGAACGCGTCATCTATTATCCGACCGATGATTACAGCGCCGGTTTGCGCCGCCTGCGTGCCGGGGAAATCGATGCCACCGACCGGCTGGAGAACAACGAATTCGGCTGGATCAAGCGTAACATGCCCGAATTGCTGGACCCCGTGCCGCAGCTGATTCTGGATATGGTCGCGGTCAACCTTACCAAAAGGCCGTTCGACGATATCCGGGTGCGGACCGCGATCAACCTTGCGATCAACCGCGAAGCGATCACCGACAAGATCATACCGGTCGGCTATGTTCCCGCCTACAACATCGTGCCGCCCGGCACGGCCAATTTTCCCGGCGGCAACGCATTCGACTTCAAACGGATGTCCGCCGCCGCTCGCACGGCCAAGGGCCAGGACTTGATGCGCAAAGCGGGGTTCGGTCCGGCCAACAGGTTGCGCGCAAACTATATGATCCGCTCGACCGCGGCCGGGTCCTATCGCGCGGTCGCCGCGGCGCTGCAGCAGTTGTTCGCGCTGATCTATGTGGACATCTCCATTATTCCCACCGACGGGCAAATTTTTTACAAGCAAATCCAGGAACATGATTTCGACATCTCGCAGCCGGGCTGGCAGGCCGATTTCAACGACGCCTCCAATTTCCTCGATCTCTTTCGCACCGGCGGCGGCAACAATTGGGGCGCTTACAGTAACCCCGCTTTCGACGGGATGTTGGCGGCGGCCCAGAGCGATCCCGACATCCAAAGCCGGGGCATGAAGCTGGCGGCGGCGGAAGCGATCCTGCTGAAGGACCAGGCCGTGATGCCGCTCTTCTTCTGGGTGAGCGGCAATCTGGTCCGCCCCTATGTGAAAGGCTGGGACGCCAATCCGATGGACAAGCACCGCAGCCGCTGGATTTCCATCGACGAAAAGGCCCGCGCGGCGCTGTTCGCATGAATTGACGAATGCCTCCAACGCAATATTGCCGATATCCCCTAGGCAAATTGCACCGCTGGCATTGGATTCAAAAATAAGGCAATTTCCGGCGTGCCCGCGACCCCATAGCTCAGCAGGATAGAGCGGCGGTTTCCTAAACCGTAGGCCGGAAGTTCGAGTCTTCCTGGGGTCGCCAGGAATAACTTAGCATATACAAATAGTTATGCGGAACTTGCCGCCACGCCCACATTAGAAAAACCTTCAAGAGTGGCCCGGGCTAACGCTTGGGTTAACCGGGTGCCGGGCTCGGCACTTAGCGCCCTCTGGCCAGTCCAGGGCGGGTTAAACGCGGGGGCATCGAGTGGCACGCATGGGCGGCTGAATAGTCGATGCCACTTAACCGGTAGACGCGGAAACCCGACGCACATCTACAGTTCGCATCTTAGCTCTTGTCGCCGCCTCAAGGCCTTCGCGGCTGTCTTCAAAGACAAGGCAATGTTCGGGAGGCACCGCAAGGCGCTCTGCGGCTGCAAGAAAGAGATGCGGCTCCGGTTTCGCACGCCCAACATCGTCAATGGTGATGATGGCATCGAATAAGCTGGTCAGGCCAACCGCATCCAGCGTTGCTGTTACAATCGCTCTTGAACCACCAGATGCAACCGCCATCGGCCGCCGCCCTCCATTCTGGCGCGCGATGGAGGCGATGGCAGCGATCTCTTTTAGTTCATCAAGCTGGCACAGAAAATCCGCGCGCATCGTCGCAACAATCTCTTCACGGTCCAAGGGGATTTTAAATTCATGCTCAAACTGGTCCATAAGGACGCTTTCGGACATGCCGTTGCGAGCTAGATACCAGGCAGGAGTGATTGCCCCTCCGGCAGCGCGAAAACCATTCACCCAAGCGCGGGTATAGACTGGGGCAGTGTCAACGAGCGTGCCGTCACAATCGAATATGAGGCCCCGAATGTCGCTGGGAATTGTGTCGAGAGTAATCATGGCCGGATTCTAGCACTTCCATGCCGCACTGAGCAGGCAAGATGGGCTGCGAGGACAACAGGGGCAACTATTCCTGACAGTCCAATTCCTCAATAAGCTTCACGATGTCGCCCATGATGAAGCAGGGTTGGGGAACGAAGCCGTTGATCTATAAAAGTTGACGCGATCTTCCTGGGGTCGCCATTTCGCCGCAGAAGCGCCACAGTTTGCTCCCGCCTGTACGGATGCGCACAAGCGCATGCCGTCAACCCGCAACTTTTCCCGCGACACGGGAAAAAATCCGCGCGGCGTTCGTTGTCTTCCGCACGAACATCCAAAGCGCGCGCATTCCGGTGCGCACTCAAGAGGAGATACTCATGAACCTTTCCCTGCGTAGCGCGTTTGCCGTGGCGCTTTTGAGCGGCGCGGCCTTGATCGCTGTTCCAGCTTCCGCGCAAGTCCTTGGCGGCGGCTTGGGCGGCGGTGGGTTGGGAGGCGGCAGGATCGGCGGCCTGGGCGGGTCGATGGGCGGCATGGCCCATGGCGGCCTCAGTGGCGTACCGACAACGACCACGACAGGCATAAGCGGCCGGGCGACAGGTTCGGCGGCGACACCGTCGACGGCGCCGGTAACCGGGACGGTCTCAAGCGCCACGCGCGGCACCGAACAGACCGCCAACGGCGCCAGCGACACCGTCGAGAACAAAGCCGAGGCGGCGCAGAACGACGCCACCAGCACGCTCAACAATACCGCATCGGCAAGCGCCGGCGGTTCGGCCAGCGCCGACGCCAATGGCAACAGCGTCGGCGCGTCGGGCGGCGGCTCGACCATGGGCGCGACCGATATGGCATCCAACGCCACCGGCCGCGCGGCCAAAACCGCCAATCGCGCCCGCAATCGCGGCGAGGCGGCCGCGAACAATGCGGAAGCCCAGACCACCAAGGCGCTCAACGAGCAGCAGGCCTCGGGTTCGGCCTCTGTCTCCGGCTCGGCCAGCACCAATATGAAATAACCGTCCCGCGCCTCGGACCTATAAGGGGTCCAATACGGAAGAAGGCGGCTGGATGCTTCGGCATCCGGCCGCTTTTCTATTTGGATTGCCCAGCGTACAAATCAAGAAATCAGGAGGATTCACGCACATGCCGATTTATCGCGCGCCGGTCGAGGATTATCGCTTCCTGATCCACGAATTCCTGGAAGCGGAGAAACATCGCGACCTGCCGCAATTCGGCGACCTCGCCCCCGACCTGATCGACGACATTCTCACCAATGCGGGCAAGCTGTGCGAGGAGGTCCTGCAGCCGATCAATCAGTCCGGCGACGAGGAAGGCTGCCATTTCGAGAACGGCGTGGTGCGCACGCCCAAGGGCTTCAAGCAAGCCTATCGCGCCTATAGCGAAGGCGGCTGGGGCGGGCTTTCCGCGCCGGCCGAATATGGCGGCTCGGACATGCCGATGCTGATGAGCATGGCGGTGGGCGAGATGGCGATGGCCGCCAACCAGTCGCTTGCCATGTATCCGGGCCTGACCTCCGCCGCCTATGGCGCGCTTGATCGCCACCGGCGCCGACTGGATGAAGCAGCATATCGTGCCGAAAATGGTGTCGGGGGAATGGGCGGGCACCATGTGCCTGACCGAGCCCGGCTGCGGCACCGATCTGCGCCTGATGAAGACCCGCGCGGTGGAGCAGCCGGACGGCACCTATCGCATGAACGGCACCAAGATTTTCATCTCCGGCGGCGACCAGGATCTCACCGACAACATCATTCACATGGTGATCGCCAAGATTCCCGATCCCGACGGCCAGATCCATGACGATCTTGCCACCGTGAATTTCTTCATGGTGCCGAAATTCCTGGTCGGCGAAGACGGCAAGGTTGGCGCCCGCAACGGCGTCAACACTGGCGGCATCGAGCACAAGATGGGGATCAAGGGCCAGGCCACCTGCGTGCTGAACTTCGACGACGCCATCGCCTGGCGGCTGGGACCCAAGCCCGAACCGCTCAAGCCCGGCGAAAAGCGCTCCGCCTCCGCCGGCATGGCGGGCATGTTCGGGATGATGAACGCGGCGCGGCTGGGCGTGGGCGTGCAAGGCATCGCCATCGGCGATGTCGCCTATCAGAACGGCTATGCCTATGTGCATGAGCGCCGGGTCGGCCATGCCCTGACCGGGCCGGCCGAGCCCGACAAGCCCGCCGATCTGGAGATCGTGCATCCCGACGTCAAGCGCATGCTGCTGCATGCCCGCGCCTTTGTCGAAGGCGCCCGGGCGCTGGCCTGCTGGACCGCCTTCAACATGTCGGTCGGCCATTCCAAGCGCGACGACGCGGCGGTGGCCGCCCTGCTCGCCGACCTGATGACGCCGGTGCTGAAGGCCTTCTGCACCGACATGGGCTTCGAAGCCGCCAATCTCGCCATGCAATGCTATGGCGGCCACGGCTATATCCGCGACAATGGCGTGGAGCAGTTCGTGCGCGACGGCCGCATCAACCAGACCTATGAAGGCGCCAATGGCGTGCAGGCCATGGACCTGGTCGGCCGCAAGCTGGGCCGCAAGGGTGGCGCCGCGCCGCTGGCCCTGTTCGGCGCCCTGACCGGCTGGCTGGCCGAGAATGAAAAGGACGAGGCCTTGGCGCCTTACGTCAAAGGCGTGAAGCGCGGCGTCGAGAATTTGCAGGCCGCCACCATGTGGCTGGCGCAGAACGGCATCAAGAATCCCAATGATGCCGGCGCGGGCGCCTCGGATTATCTGCGCCTGATGGGCATCGTGATGGTGGCCTGGATGTGGGCCCGCATCGCCAAGCTCTCGGTCGGCAAGGAGACGCAATTCCACAAGGACAAGCTGATGTGCGCCCGCTACTGGATGGAGCGGATGGTACCGGAGTGCGCACTGCTGCTGGAACGCATCCAGGTCGGCAGCGCCAATGTGATGGAATTCGTCTAAGCCGCCTTCGCCAGTTTCGCCAGCTGGGTCAGCAACGCCTTGGCGCCCTTGAGGCGGTCGTCCGGCGTCGGCCAGTCGCGCGTCACCACGATCTTCTGGTCGGGCCTGACCTTCATGGTGCCGCTATGCTGGCTGATCAGCTTGATCAGCGCCACCGGATTGGCGAAGGCGTTGTTGCGGAAAGCGATGGTGCCGCCCTTGGGACCGGCGTCGATCTTCTCGACCCCGGCGGCCAGCGCCAGCTGCTTGATCGCCACGATCTCGAACAAATGTTTCACTTCGTCCGGCAGCGGCCCGAAGCGGTCGATCAACTCGGCGGCAAAGGCATCGATGTCGCGGCGCGTTTCCAGTCCCGACAGGCGGCGATAAAGCGACATGCGGACATTGAGGTCGGCGACATAATCTTCGGGGATGAGAACCGAGGCACCCAGATTGATCGCCGGCGACCATTGCTCGTCCGCCGCAGCGGCGTCGCCGCCCTCGCGCATGGAGGACACCGCTTCCTCCAGCATCTCCTGGTAAAGTTCGATGCCGACCTCGCGGACATGGCCGGATTGTTCCTCCCCCAGACAGATTGCCGGCGCCGCGAATGTCCATGTCGTGGCTGGCGACGGAAAAGCCCGCCCCCAACTGGTCGAGCGATTGCAGCACTTCCAGCCGCCGCGTCGCCGTGTCGGTGAGCTTCTTGTCGGGCGCCGTCGTCAGATAGGCGTAGGCCCGCGCCTTGGAGCGGCCGATGCGGCCCCGGATCTGGTAAAGCTGCGACAGGCCGAACATGTCGGCCCGCTGCACGATCATGGTGTTGGCGGTGGGGATGTCGAGGCCCGATTCCACGATATTGGTCGAGACCAGGACATCGACCTTGCGCTCATAGAAAGCGGTCATCACGTCTTCCAGCAGATGGGCGCCCATCTGGCCATGCGCCACCGCCACCTTCACTTCCGGCACGGTTGCCTTCAAGAACGCCTCCGCTTCGCGCAGATCGGAGATGCGGGGGGCCACGAAGAAGGATTGGCCGCCGCGATAAAGTTCCCTGAGCAGCGCCTCGCGCACCACCAGCGGATCGAAGGGCGTGACGAAGGTGCGCACCGCCAGCCGGTCGATCGGCGGCGTGGTGATCAAGGACAGATCGCGCACGCCCGACAGCGCCAGCTGCAAGGTGCGCGGAATGGGCGTGGCCGTCAGGGTCAGGACATGCACATCGGCTTTCAGGTTCTTCAGGCGTTCCTTGTGCACCACGCCGAAATGCTGCTCCTCGTCCACGATGACGAGGCCCAGGCGCTTGAACTTGATGTTCTCGGCCAAGAGCGCATGGGTACCGATCACCACATCCACCGAGCCGTCCGCCAGCGCCTCCTTGGTCTCGCGCGCCTCCTTGGCATCCACGAAGCGCGAGAGCTGGCGCACCTTGACGGGAAATCCCAGGAAACGGTCCGCGAAGCCCCGGTAATGTTGCCGCGCCAGCAATGTGGTCGGCACCACCACCGCCACCTGCTCGCCTGCCATGGCGACGACGAAGGCGGCGCGCAAGGCCACTTCGGTCTTGCCGAAGCCGACATCGCCGCAGACCAGCCGGTCCATCGGCCGACCGCGCGCCAGGTCGGCGATGGTGTCGGCGATAGCTTTCTCCTGATCCTCGGTCTCCTGGTAAGGAAAGCGGGCGCAGAATTCGTCGTACAATCCCTGTGGCGGCTCGACCGGCGGCAGGGATTTCAATTCCCGGGCGGCGGCGACGCGGATGAGTTCGGCGGCGATGGCGCGCACCCGCTCCTTCATGCGGGCCTTGCGTTGCTGCCAACCGGCCCCACCCAGGCGGTCGAGCTGTGCGCCCTCGTCCGAGCCGTAGCGGGTCAGAAGCTCGATATTCTCCACCGGCAGGAACAGCTTGCCGCCGTCATACTGGAGTTCCAGGCAGTCATGCGGCGCACCCAGCGCCTCGATCGCCTTCAGGCCCAGATAGCGGCCCACGCCATGCTCGATGTGGGTCACCAGGTCGCCCGGCGCCAAGGACGAGGCTTCGGAAAGGAAATTCTGGGCGCGGCGCTGGCGCGATTGGGCCCGCACCATGCGGTCGCCCAGCACATCCTGCTCGCTCATCACCGCGAAGTCGGGTGCCTCGAAACCGCGCTCGATGCCAAGGCAGGCAAGGCCCACGGCGCGCGCGTTCAGCTTCAATGCCTCCGGCCAGTCCGCGACGCGCCGGATGGCGGCGATGCCGTGGTCGGACAGCACGCCCCCCATGCGCTCGGCCGAACCTTCCGTCCAACTCGCCACCAGCGCGCGCTTGCCCGCGCCTTGCAAGGCTTGCAGGTGATCCGCCGCCGCCTGGAAGACATTGACTTCGCCCCCGGCGCGCTCGGGTGCGAAATCGCGGCCCTGGCGCCCCCCGGCATCCACGCTGGCCTTGCCTTCCGGCGCCTGGAATGGCGTGAGATCGCGCACCAGATGCCTGGCGAGTGCCGCCTTCCATTCGGTGTCATTCAGATAAAGCGCGTCCGGCTGCAGCGGCTTATACGGCGGCGCCTTGAATTTATGCTCTCCGTCCGTGTCACGGAACTGGCGGCGGGTGTCGTAACATTCGCCCACCAGTTCCAGCCGCGCCACCTTGGCTTCCTCGACCTGATGCCCCAGCATCACCAGACAGCGCGGCAGGTAATCGAACAGCGTGTCGAGGCCGTCATAGAAAAGCGGCAGCCAATGCTCCATGCCTTGCGCCTTGCGCCCGGCGCTGACGCTTTCATAGAGCGGATCGTCGCCCGCGGGACCGAAGGCCGCGACGTAACCGGTGCGGAAACGGCTGATGGCGGCATCGGTCAGCGGGGCCTCGCTGGCAGGCAGAAGCTCGATACTCTTGACGCTCTGATCGGACAGCTGGGTGACGGCATCGAACTTTCGAATCGCGTCCAGGGTTTCGCCAAAAAAGTCCAGACGCAGCGGTTCGACCGTGCCCGGCGGCCAGAGATCGACAATGCCGCCCCTGAGGGCAAAATCGCCGGGATCGCGAACCGTCCCCGCCCGGGCATAGCCATTGCCGGCCAGAAACGTGACCAGCGCATCGCGCTCCACCTCCCCGCCCACTTTCGCGGTGAAACTCGCCTTTTCTATCGCCGCGCGCGGCGGCATGCGCTGCAGGACCGCCGCGATGCTGGTGACGATCACGGCGGGACCGTGGATACCACTCGCCAGCGCGGCCAAAGTCGCCAAGCGCGCACTCTCGATATCGGGCTTGGGCGAGACACGGTCGTAGGGAAGGCAATCCCAGGCCGGGAACGGCAGCAGCTTGAGGCTGGGCGCGAAGAAGACCGCCGCCGCCGCGAAGGCCTCCGCCTGCGCCTCGTCGCTGGCGACGAACAGCACCGGGGCCTTGCGGCGCCGCGCCGCTTCCACCGCCATCCAGGCGTCATAGCCGGCAGGGGCGCCCGAGACCGTCAGCCGACCGTCCGCCTTGGCGATGTAATCTAACCGTTCCACGTGTGGCCCTTGCGACCGCAGACGGCCTTCAGCCCCGCAAACACCGGATTGTCATATTCGCCCGGCACCGGCTCGGCCCCGCGCAGCCAGGCATAGACCTCCTGATCGGGCGCAGTGAGAAGGGCTTCGAACTGATCGAGCCCCGCTTCGTCCAGGCCCCATAAGGCGGCCTCGGCATAGGCGCCGAAGATGAGATCGACTTCCTTGAAGCCGCGGCGCTGTGCGCGAAACAAAAGCCGTTTGCGGCGGTTCTCCGAAGAGCCACCTTTATCATTGTCATCCATGGCAGGGCATATAACCGCCTCCCTAACCCGGAACAACGGGTGACATGAACGGCCCCTTTTCTGCGGTCGTTCGCTTGGTGTGTCCTTCTCTGTCCGGGCGCGCGAAGGGGGTAATATCTAAGCTACTGAAATATCATAGGTATGGGTCTAAAAACGTCTCACTGTTTTTGGTGTCCCCAGGAGGACACGAACTAGGAGATTCTGTCGAATTTCAGGGGCACGGACACGGTTGCGGAGACAGCAGGACCAAGAGATTTCGAGAGAATTTGAAGGGGGCTATTCGCGTTTGCCTAGCTGATGCTCACGCCTTGCTCCATTTGCCGGTTTTTATGTCGAATTTCACTTTTCCAGCGGCTCGCATGCGCATCAGAAGGTCTTGCAGAGCGTCCGTGCTCTTGCTGCTGGGGTCGAGCCGCTGCTGTAGCGAGTATAGGGCGCGGGGTTTGTCCAGCGCGGCGAGCACGTCTTCTTCTTTGGTCATGATTTATGCTCTTTCAATTGTGCCTAAGAACATTCGGGGGCGGCTGCGCATTACGGGATGGAGAATCGCCCGAATAAGACCACCGGTTCGGGCGTCCAATAAAGCCTTGTCGGGGTCGGAACTGGTCATTGTCGCCTCACTACCGCTCAAATGGATACTAGGAATCCATCCGTTCCCAGTGTGCGCGTGGGATTACGAATGAACCTTGTTCAGCCGTTGATCTCGGTTCGCCTTCCAGGCTTCGTAATGGCCATCTCCCGGCATCGGATGCATCGCGAAATTGATGTCTGTCAGAAGGCTCATTGCCTCACTCACCGCCCAAGGCCTGCCGGACGCAGCGATGATACCGCCCGCCAGGGCGGCGGCAGCACTCTTGTGCGTTGCGTTGATGATCTGTGTTTCGGCCGAACTGTGAGGCATTGGACATCCTCCGCGTTGGGAAAGCCCACCATACCACCGCTTTTCATCCCGCCGGCAAGGCGATCCACTTTCTGTGCCTGCGTCTTGGCGCCGGGCGCCGGACGTTTTCCCGGTCCAAGCTCAAACATGAGCGCCGCATTACCAGAGCATTTCGGCGAGATTCCATGTCGGCGGTATGATGCGTTCGGGAATCGGGAGCATTGTCGCATCCCAGGCTTCCCATTGGCTTCGCAATGCGGCCAGCCGCTCGGGTTCTTTGCGCGCCAGATTGCCCCGCTCGCGTGGGTCGTAAGTAATGTCGAAAAGGAATTCCTTGTCTGCGACCTTGAGATACTTCCAATCGCCCTGTCTGATGGCGCGCTGGTGGCGGTTCGCCATGCGCCAATACAAGGTTCGCTCGTATTCCGACCGCTGCCTTGTCAGCACCGGAAGCAAATCGTCTCCGTCGAGCGGGTAGTCTGGATGAGACGCCACACCCGCCGCCGCAAGGCAGGTCGCCGTAAGATCCATGGTGATGCAAATCTGATCGACGGTCTGTCCGGCCGGGATACGGCCCGGCCACCAAAGGATCTGCGGCACGCGCAGCCCCCCTTCCAACAGGTCCCATTTCCGGCCGACGAACGGCCACATTTTTGAGTATCGTTCGCCGCCATTGTCGCTGGTGAACACCACCATAGTCTCGCGCCCGTTCGATTCGCTGCGGACAGCGTCCATCACCCGGCCGATGCCGGCGTCGAGAACCTGCATCATCTCGCCATAGATGCGCGGGCTGCCGCCCTCGGCCAGCTCGGCGGGATCGACTTCGCGCTTCCGGGCCGCCGCCTCGACGGAGGGTGCGGACCAGGGCCAATGCGGCGCGGTATAATGCAGGCTGAGAAAGTATGGCCGGTCCGACTTGTTGGCCGTCCGCACATAGTCCACGGCCCGGTCGGTCAGCAAGTCCGTGACATAGCCCTGGCGCTCGATGGGAACCTCGCCCTCATACAGATCATGCTTTCCGCCCTCTCCCTTGTGGGTGTAGTAGCCGGTAAAGCCGCCCATGATGCCGAAGAATTCCTCATACCCGCTGCGCAACGGGCTATAGCGTGGCAGAAAGCCGAGATGCCACTTGCCGAATAGCGCCGTCTTGTAATTGGCGTCACGCAGCAGCTTCGGCAAGGTCGGGAAATCCGGCGGAATGCCCATATCGGGTTCGTCGCGCAGAGCCGGGCGGAGCGGTTCCACCAGGCCGATGTTCAGACGATACTGGTAACGGCCGGTGATGATCGCGACCCGCGTGTTGGTGCAGAGCGGTGCGTTCGCATAGGACTGGGTGAATCGCGCACCTTCAACGGCGAGCCGGTCGAGTTCCGGTGTCCGATAGCCGGTCTGCCCCGTGCAGCTGAGGTCGGCGTAGCCGCAATCGTCGGCCACGATATAAATGATGTTTGGGCGATGTTCTGAAATCATTACAGGTTCCAGTCTTGGCGCGGCCTCGGCCGCTGGCAACCGATTCTAGCCGGTCGCCTGTTTGTATTGCGCGCGCGCGTTGGTCCGGAAGATGTGACGGCCGACAAGCACGCCCAGGGCGCCGCTTATGAAAATGAATACCGCAACCGCCGTGAACGCTGCGGCGAAGTCCCCATTTTGTTGGCGCAGATAGCCTACGAGCGAGGGTCCGGCGAAGGCGCCCACCGTGCCGACGGCGCTGATCAGCGCTACGCCCGGAGCCGCGGCCCTGCCCGAGAGATAGGCGCCCGGCAAGGTCCAGAACACGCTGAGCATGCCATAGGTGCCGCCCGCGGCGATGGCGATGAAGGCCAAGCTCGCGACCGGGCTCTTGGCGGCTCCGAACAAAAGCCAGCCCACACCCGCCAGCAATGCCATAGCGAGAAGATGCCAAGTCCGTTCCCCTGTTCGGTCGGAGTTCCAAGACGTTACCGTCATAATGAGAGCGCCGACTGCAAGCGGTACGGCCGTGAGCAGCCCGATCGTCACTGGGTCCTTGATGCCGAGACTGCCGACTGCCAGGGGCACCCAGAATCCCAGCGTGCTCAGGCCGACCGCGATGCCAAAATAGGCGAAGCCGAGTATCCAACAGATCGGTGAGCGGAAAACGGTACCCATGCTGAGCGGAAACAGCGCCTGCCTGGCGGCATCCTCGGCTGTCAGCGTCTGCAAGCAGAATTTGCTTTTGCTCGTGGTTCAGGAACCGTGCCTCCGCAGGATCGTCGGGCAGGACACGCAGAACCAGAAAACCCAGAATGATCGGCGGCAACCCTTCCAGGAAGAACAGCCATCGCCAGCCAGCCACGCCCAGCGTCCCATCGAGCGCGAGGCAGCCCGCCGAAAAAACCGATGCCAGAACGCCGGTCAGCGGAATCCCCAAAAGGAACAGGTTGTTCATCCGGCTGCGATAAGTCAGTGGGTACCAGCGCGCGATATAAACGATCACGGCCGGGAAGAAGCCGGCCTCTGCGGCACCCAGCAGGAGGCGGGCCAGATAGAAACTGTGAGGGCCGATGATAAGAGCAGTGCCGGCCGCGCACAGGCCCCAGCTCACCACAATGCGGGCAATCCATCGCCGCGGGCCGAACCGTTGCAACAGCATGTTGCTCGGCACCTCGAGCAGCACATAGGCAAGAAAGAACAGGCCCGCGCCGACGCCGAACTGCGACGGGCTGAGACCGAGGTCCTTGTTCATGGTCAAGGCCGCAAAGCCGACATTCAGCCGGCCCAGCACAGCGAAGAAATAGAGCACCATCAGAAATCCGACGATCGGCCGCGCCGCGCGCGTCGCGGAGGCAATCACGGCCTCGGTCTGCGACGGCGGCATCGTCAGCTTCGCTCGAAGGGCCGCGCAGGACCCCGCCTGCCCTTACCCTCCGCCTTCACTATCTCGGGATGCTCCCCGGAAATGATTTCCGGCGTAAAGGGGCCTTCCACTCCGACCGGTTTGTCTCCCGCGATAGTGATCCGCTCCATTGTGCGCTGCTGCGGATAATAGTCATGCACGGCATAATGCTGGACCGAGCGGTTGTCCCACATGACGATCGTGTTGGGCCGCCACTTCACCCGCAGCTGGCATTCCGGGACCGATGCCTGGCGATAGAGAAATTGCAGGATTGTCGCGCTCTCATCGTCCTTCAGGCCGCGAATCCGGACCGTGAACTGGGGGTTGACGAACAGCGACCGGCGCCGTGTAACGGGATGCAGCCGCACCACCGGATGCCAGGGATTGGGAAAACGGTCCTCCAGGGCTCGCAATTTCGACAGATGCTCGGCGCTGGAACCGAACAGGGTGCGAAACGGCTTGAAGTCGTGCTGCGCCTCCAAGCCATGGACATATTCCTTCATGTGTTCCGACAACCCGCGATACGCCGCAACCATGCTGGCGAACATGGTGTCACCGCCGAATTCCGGTGCCACCCGGCATCTCAGGATGGTCGCCATCGGCGGGGCTTCACGGAAGGTTTCGTCCGAATGCCAGACATCGGTCAGCTCAGGCGGATTGTCCTTCGAATAATCGAGTTGGATCACTTCCGGCCGGTCGGGGCGGCTGGGCGAAAAGGGATGCACGGACAATTCGCCGAAGCGCCGCCCGAACGCCATCTGCTGGTCCAGCGTGATGTCCTGATCGCGGAAGACGAGAACCTGGTATTTGACGAAAGCGGCCTGCACGGCCGCGAAGGCGTTATCGGTCAGGGGCGCCGACAAATCGATTCCGGAAACTTCCGCGCCGATTGCGCCATTGAGCTGCTGGAACCTAACCGGCACGGCCGCGCCTTTCTGCACTGCTGCCTGATCCACTTCGTCCTCCGCCGGAGCGGCATTTGTGCGCCAGCCGCTTGGGAAATGCTTATCATGTTAAATTCAAGCACGCCATTCCCGATTGCCATCTTTGCCCGCGGATTACGACAAGAACGGCTATCGCGACGGCCCGCAGAGACGATCGGATTTCATTGGAATTTGGATTCTTTCCAGGAAGCGCCGCGCAAATGACGCGCTTCCAGATCGGGATCTGCGTCCCCGTTCACGGTCGGTCATGAGGTTCTGAGATGAGCAGGCGGCTCACCCAAGGGGTTGGGCGGCGGCGGAATCGTGGGCGGCACAAATGGATGGATCAGCGGCCATTGGCTGGGCATTTCCCCGACCTGTACTTCGATCAAGGCCGGGCCTTCTGCGCTTTTGGCAGCCTCCAGGGCTTTCGCAAGGCCTGCCGGCGAATTCACCCGCTCGGATCGCACCCCGAAGGCTTGGGCCAGGAGCTGGAAATCGGGATTTTGCAGATTGGCCGCGAAATTGCGCCCAAAGTCGCGCATCTGTATTCGCCTCACATTGCCGAAATATCCGTCGGCAAACACGACGGTCGTAAGATTGAGTCGATATCGCGCCGCTGTCGCCAGTTCCTGAAGCGCCCAGCCAAATCCTCCATCGCCGGTGATGGAGACCGTGCGCTTGTCGGGCGCCCCAGCCGAGACACCAAGGGCGGTGGGAAAACCGTACCCCAAAGTGCCCTGAAACCCCGGGGTCACATAAGTGCCCGGTGCATAGGCCTCATAGGCAATATTGGAGAAATACCCGACCTGGGTCAGTTCGCTGACCAGTGCCGCATCGTCGGAAATATGTTCGCGCAGCACGGCCACATAGTCTGCCTGCGGCTTGATCATCTGGGTCTGAGCCTTCTCCCAGGCCTTCACTTTGGCGACGTCATCGGATCGCGACGGGCGCTTTGCGATTTCGCCTATGGCCATGTCGATCGCTTCGAGCCCAAGCCGAACATCACCATGAAGCGAAAGACCAGGCACGCGCGGCGCGCAGAAGTCTGCCTTTTCGATATTCAAATAAATGAGTTTGCTGCCGGGTGCGGTGAAAAAGGGGTTGGCTCGTCCATCCAGGAACCGGCTGCCGGCAATCAGCACCACATCGGAATGGGGCAGAACAGCGCGGCCGCCCAAGGTGGAAAGAGCGAGCGCATGTCTGCTCGAGACCGTACCGCGCGCGCCTTCGCTCATGACAACAGGCGCCTGCAGTTTTTCGGCAAGTGATTTTAGCGCCATGCCGGCCGAGCCCGCGCCGGCCCCTCCCCCAGCATAGATTACCGGAAACTTCGCTCCAGCCAGAAGCGCTGCCGCCCGGACCACCAGATCGGGTTCTACCGGTGTGGGCGTAAATTCCGCCGCGTCGAAATATCGCGCGCCTTCATATTTGGCGCTGAGAATGTCCGGCGGAATTTCGAGAGCGACCGGCCGGGGACGGCCCGAGCGCAGCTGAACAAAAGCCTCATGCACCAGAGCTGGAATTTCGGCGGGCGACCAGGCGATTCCGTGCCACTTGGTGAGCGATTTCAGAATACCGGACTGGTCCGCGATTTCATGCAGCATGCCGTAGCCCTTGCCAATCGTGGCCGACGGAATTTGACCGGCAAGGAACAACACGCGCGAATTGCAGGCCCACGAGGTCGCCAGACCTGAGAGCGCATTCAGCATGCCGGGCCCCGGCACAACCATGCATACGCCCTCCTTTCCGGTCGTGCGCGCGTATCCGTCGGCCATATAAGAGGTCGACTGCTCGTGCCTTGGGACGATGTATTGGATATCCTTGGCCGCGTCGCACAGGGCGTCGACGGCCCAGTCCAATTGGACCCCCGGAATCCCAAATACGATCTCAACGCCTTCGCGGCGCAATTGCTCGATGAGGGCTTGGCCTCCGGTGGTCATACTTCACGCTCCTCTGCCGCGGCGGCGGTGTTACCCGGCTCAATATCTCCATGCGTCTCACCCGGTCAAATGCGAATGGCGCAGATTTTGCCTTAGGCCAAAGAATTCCGTGGTGCCGGACCGGCACATCGCTTCGCCCGGCGCGGAAGACAGCCATTGCTTGCCCCTGCCGCCCGCCTGTGTATCAATGAATCCCGCTGGAGGCTAAGGGGACGTTCATTGCAGGAAGCCTACCCGCATCGTGGGCGCAGCATGGCCGAGTACGGCCAGATCATGGGGCGGGTAATTCCCGCCGAACAGGTCGCGCGCTCCGTTCGATCCTATCGCCCGCGGCCGACTGACATCGTCATATCTCCTTACAGCAAATGCGGCGCGACCTGGCTGCAGCAGATGTTCCACACTTTGCGCACCGGGGGCGACATGGATTTCGACGATATTTCCCGGGTGGTGCCCTGGATCGAAACGGCGAGCATGCTGGGATTGGACCTTGAGGCTCCCCAGCGCGCCGAACCGCGCGGCTTCAAAAGCCATCTTGCTTATCACCATATGCCAATGGGTGCGCATTATATCGTCTGCTTTCGTGATCCCAAGGATGCCCTGGTTTCGCTGCACCGCTTTATGGAAGGCTGGTTTCTCGAGCCGGGTGCCGTGACGATTGGCGACTTCTCCCGGACCTGGCTTAAGGGCAGCGCCGAAGGAAGCAACTATTGGCAGCATCTGGTGAGCTGGTGGGAGCAGCGCGATAACCCGAACGTCCTGCTTTTGTCCTATGAGCAGATGATCGCCAATCCAGCCGCCGCTATCCGCAAAGTGGCGGCTTTTTGCGGGGTCGCGCTGGATGATGCGCTGCTCGCCCTGACGCTGGAGCATACCTCACTCGCTTTCATGCTCCATCACAAGGACCGGTTCGACGACGCCATGTTGCGCAAATTGTCGGAGCGGCTCTGCAATCTGCCGCCGGGCAGCGATTCGGCAAAGGTGCGCGATGGCGTTGTCGGCGGCCATCGCCACGTCCTGCCGGATGATGTTGCCGCCAAGCTGGATGCGGCGTGGGCCGGGACCGTCATGCCCATAACGGGCCACGCCGACTATGCCTCGCTGGTAGCTGACCTCAGGCCTTAGTGATCTTTCCCCGTCTGGCGTGCGCCTCCACCCGCAACAGAAGACGTGCCAGATCTTGCCCTTCTCACTGTCGGTCATGTCGACGGAGCCGTCGGGCGCGACCGTGGACCTGCGCATCGCCGGGGTCGCGAAAACCTCGATGATTATATTGCCAAATCAGATGAGGAACCTTGCCTCAAGAGCAATGGCAACGTTCTGACGTCGACAAACGCATCGAGATTAAGGATCGCGTCTCTTATCTCGCTGAGCCTCGCCGGCGCCAAAATGCCACCCGAGAGGTCAAAGAATTTGGCCATCACCTGATCGTCAGGCAGCGGATTGGCGGGGCTGCCATAGGGATACGCCACCGTTTCCGTGAACTGCCGGCCATCGTCGGTCGTGATCGTTATGATGGGCTCATCCTCGTCTGGCATGCCCGTATCGGCGCGGACCGTGATTCGGTCCAACCATTCATGAATATTCGGGGACAACCACGCATTTGGCTCGATTTCTGCCAGACCAACCTTGCCGAAATGCAGCTCAGCGGCAACAGCATAAGGCAGGCTCATTTGCGCTTCGGCGCGCGAAGTAATCGACTTGCCGCCGCACATGCCGAATTGAAAACTGCTCATATCGACGCCTATGGCGGCAATTTGGCCGGCACTCAAGCGATGTGCCGAAAGAAGCGCGCGTACCGCGTCAATGGCGGAATGCGTGCCCCGGCAGGTGGCATAGGGCTTGATCGAGCAGCGATCCAGCCGCCAATTCTCGCCAAATTTTTCGGTCAAAATGGCCGGGTTGGCGTGGCCCGCCGCGAAGGTTTTGAAGAAACTCCCCCAAGCATCGGGCTCGAATATGTTCGAGGGCCCGGCGAACCCTCCCGCCGCCAACAGCGCGGCCGTCAATCCGCCTTCGGCCGCACGGCCGGGGTGCAGCTTTTTGCTCGGGCTGCCGTCATGAATGAAATTCCATGTGCCACCCGAAAATGAGCAAGTTATGCCGAGCGCCTGCATTAGCTTCTTCTCATCGAGCTGCAGCAAAAGGCCGACGGCCGCCGCCGCAGCAAACACGCCGCATGTGCCGGTCGAATGCCAGCCTGTGCCATTGTGCTTCTCGTAGCCGCCGGCAGCCTCCAGGACGCGCCGCCCCACCTCGTATCCCATCAGGATGCTGGTCAGCAATTGTTTGCCCGAAATCTGACCTGGCACGAGCGGCAGGATGGCCAGCGCGGCGGGAACAACCACGGCGCCGGAATGATCGCATCCCCCCGAATTGTCGAGTTCGAACGCGTGCGCCGACACACCGTTTATAAAGCTTGCCGATCTGGGATTGAGATTGAAGGGCGTTCCCCAGGCGGTGGAACCGCCGGCATCGGCTTGAAGATTGAGGCTTTGCATGACGATGCGGGATTTCAGCCGATGCCGAACCGGCTAGCGCCACGCCAAGCGTGTCGAGAATATGAAATTTTGCCTTGTGGACGGTTGCGGCGGGAAAGTCGGTAAACTCGACGCCGCGCAGCTTTTTCGCAAGTTGCAGGCTTAAGGTCTCATCAGCCGGCATTGCATTCTCGCTGATAGGCCGCGAAGACATTGAGAGGATGGCCAGGCTCGGTCGCGCGCGAGTTGTTGGCCATATGCCAAGCGGCGACCTCGGCGGCCGTGGCGACCCACACATCGTCGAAGGACTGAATGTGTTCGACAAGCGCCTCCACAAGAAATATTCGCCCGGGTGTTCCGGTCATTTCGGGTCGCAGTTGCAATACAAAACAAGTCCCGAATTTCCTATAAGCGTTGAATTCGGCGATCCAGTTGGCCAACACCGTCTCGTAAGACGAGATCCGGCTTTGGCCTTTTGGGAAGGCCGGTGTGAAATTAAATTGAAAATAGGGCCTGTCCTCAAGTTCGATATGGACCGGAATTTCAAGCAGACCGGAATTGTGAAGATACGGCACGTCGTCGCCGTTCAGCGATGCCGACCAGAGAAACCCGGCTTCCGATAGCAAAGCATCGAACTGGTGCGGCCAGTTCCCGATCGGCAGCCGGAAACCGGTAACCTGCTTGCCGGATATGCCCTCCAAGACCTGACGCGATCGCATCAGAAGTTCGAACGACGCGGCTTTCGGCAAATCGTCATGCCGCTCGAATGCCCAGCCGCGGCTTTCCACGTCATGACCCGCCGCTGAGACTTCCGTGATCAGCGCCCGATGCTTTTCGGCGACCAGACCGGGAACGAACCATGATGTATGGATCCCGCGCCGTTCGAAGGTGCGGCAAAGCCGTTCCACACCGCGATTGGCGCCGTAGAGCCATACGGAATGGCTCTTGCTTCGATTTGCCAGCTCGGGCGCTCGGGCGATGGCGTCCATGCCATCGTCAAAAATCACCGAAATGACGGCGGCGGATCGCTTTCCGGCCGGCCAGGTGATTTTGCTGTCCATGGGATACCCGCTCAACGCTCAGCAATCTTATTTTGCGCGATCCACCAATCGGCCACCTCGGCGCAATGCGCGATCCAGACATTCTCATGCCGGCGAATGTCCTTAAACAACCCCTCGAGAATGCTTAGACGTCCCGGCTTGGCGACCACCTTCGGGTGAAGGATCGTCGTCCAACACAGTCCGTCGCGGTAATAACCTTCAAATTCTCGGCACCAATTCTGCTCGACCAGCCTGTAGTCGGAAATCCGGTCCAGTCCGGCGGGAAAATCCGGATCCTCAAAATAAGCAAGGGCCGTGTAATCATCGATATCCCAGCGTGCCGGGATTTCGACAAGGGCTCGCGATCCGTCGCCACGCAAATGAAAATAGGGGCGGTCGTCGCCGCGCATGGAACTTGAATAGATGACGCCGAAATCCGACAGCAGGTTCGCCGTTTCGCTGCTCCAGTCGCCGGACGGGGTGCGGAAGCCCACCGGCGTGACACCGAGCCGGCTTTGAAAGATTTCGCGCGAGATTGTCATGATCTCGAGCTGTCGCTGAGGCGGGCAGTCTATGAACACTTCATGGCGATGCCCGTGATAGGCAATCTCATGGCCACCAGCGAGGATCTTCTCGCAGCGGTCGGTCCAGTACTGAACAATCCAGGTCGGCACGAAAAAGGTCGCCTTGAGATCATATTCCGCCAGCAAGTTCAAAAGCCGCGGCAGGGCTTTCCATGGACCATAAGCGCCCTCCGAAAAGTATCGAAGATTATGCAGCAGGCTGCCATCCAGCATCGCGTCACCCGTAGGGCCGTCAATATCGAATGCCAAGGCGACCGCGC
Source organism: uncultured Alphaproteobacteria bacterium (assembly GCA_963769055.1). GTDB lineage: Bacteria > Pseudomonadota > Alphaproteobacteria > Micropepsales > Micropepsaceae > Rhizomicrobium. The sequence continues at coordinate 30,245 of CAVYKF010000011.1, read as the reverse complement.
ACCGATTGCCGTCGGGCCAGGTCGGATTGCTGAAGGGAACTAATGGGTGCGGCATAGGGGCATTTTCAGACCTGGATTGAGAGGACTTCCCTGCCAGATCGCGGCTGGGTCGGGCAATTTCAGTGAGCCCCCGCCTTCACACCGTTGATCATGATTGATGGTATGGCATTGTGCGTAAGGCCCCATTTGTTGAGCAGCTTCTCGTACTCGCCGCTCCCGACAATATCTTCCAGTGCATTTGCCACGGCGGTTCGCAATTGCGGATTGGTCTTACTGACGCCGATACCAAATACGTCATTGTTGCGAATGAGCTCACCGACTATCTTGTAGGTATTGGGCTCAACTTTCATCTGATAGCCGATCGTCTCGATGCCTTGCACGACACCGTCATAGCGGCCTTGCTTCATGCCAAGGCGGGCGGCATTGGAATCCTCAGTACCCTCGTAGACAATGGCTGGACGGCCTTTGGCGACACAATTCTCCTCGCTCCACTTGGCTACGTCACCCGAGAAACTGGTGCTGCGGCTGCCGGCGATTTTCTTGCCGCAGAAATCGGTGCTTGCCTTGTAAGTTCCGGCATTGGCATTGATCGTGAAAAAGACCGGACCCGTCGTGAGATAATCGATGAAATCCATGCTCTCGCGGCGCTTTGGATTGTCACTCATGCCGGAAAGGATGATGTCGCCGCGCCGCGTTTGCAGGCTACTTTGAAGCTGCGCGAATGCGGACTGCGCCCATCGAGGCTTGAGACCCAGTCTCACGGCGATTGCCTTGCCGAGATCGACATCGAATCCGTTCAGCTCGCCGGTGCCCGGATTTACAAATTCCATCGGCGGATAGATCGGATTGGTCAATATGTGGATTTCGCCGGGATTGACGAGATTTCGTTTTTCCTCTGCAAAGCTCGATGACGGTGCGATGGCGAGAAATAAGAGAACCAGCAATACGGAAGCTTTCTTCATAGTTTGGCCCCTTTTTGAGTTATCGAGTATCACAGGACGGCCGATATAAAGTTCGCAACCCTCGCGTTCGTCGGGCGCACCAGCACTTCATCCGGCGTGCCGGTAGCGATGATAGCGCCGCCGTCCATGAAGACCACCCGGTCGGCTACTTCCCGGCAGAAGGCGATTTCATGGGTCACGACTATCATGGTCATGCCCGAAACAGCCAGTTCCTTCATGACGCTGAGAACGTCGCCCACCAGTTCGGGATCGAGCGCGGATGTGGGCTCGTCAAACAGGATGACCTGCGGACGCATCGCCAATGCGCGGGCGATTGCGACGCGCTGTTGCTGCCCTCCTGACAGTTCATTGGGATAGGCAGATGCTTTTTCCGCAAGGCCAACTCGCTCCAGGAGCACCTTGGCTTCCTGGCGGCACTGGCTGGCGGGGCGCCCTTGAACCCGGACGGGGCCTTCTATCAGGTTCTCCAGGACAGTCCGGTGCGGAAACAAGTTAAAGCGTTGAAAGACCATGCCCACGCGTTGCCGCTGCCTGGCGACCTTTCCGTCGCTTAGGGGAACAAGATTGTCGCCCTTACGACGGAAACCGGCAAGCTCACCGTCTATGGCGATATAGCCCCCATCGATACTCTCCAGTTGCGCGATGCACCTCAGAAACGTACTTTTGCCCGAGCCCGAAGGTCCGATGATGCAGACTACTTCCCCGCGATTCACAGACATACTGACATCATTCAGCGCTTGAAAATCGCCGAAATACTTGCGGATATGCGCTGCAAACACGATTGGCGACATTACGCCGCCCCAACCGCATCAGCAGTATCGGCGGGAAGAATTCGCTTCGCCTGCGAAGCGCGTCCCCACCCCCTTGAGAAGTATTTCTCGACATAGCGTTGGCCGATGCTCAACACGGTAACGATCACCATATACCAAATGCCCGCGACGATCAGTAATTCGATAACCCTGGAATTCGCATAGTAGACGTCGCCCACGCTTCGCAATACCTCCGAATACTGAATGACGCTCGCCAGCGACGTCAATTTGACCATACCGATCGTTTCATTGCCGATTGGCGGCACAATGACCCTCATTGCCTGAGGCAACACGATCGTCAACATGGCCCGCAACCTGGTCATGCCAATGGACTGAGCTGCCTCCATCTGACCTCGATCGACCGAAAGAATGCCGCCACGCACGACCTCTGCCGTGTAGGCGCCCTGTTGAATGCCGAGGCCCAGCAGCGCTGCGACGAAGGGGGTCATGACATCAACGGTTTTCAAAGGAAACAAGCCGAACAAACTGATGGTGGGAAATATCAGCGCAAGGTTGAACCACAACAGCAATTGCAGCAAAGCAGGCGTTCCACGAAACAGCCAGATATAGCCGATAGCTGCGGAACGCAGCGTCGCAACCGAGGACATGCGCATGACGGCAACGACGGTGCCAAGCAGGATGCCGAGAATCATTGCGCAAATCGTCATTACGATTGTGCCGCGCACACCACGCAGAATAGGCTGCGAGAACAGGTTGTCGGACACGTAGTGCCATTCAATCGCGCCAAGCCAAAAGGCGCGAACAATAAAAACAAGACACCCCAGGAAGAATAGCGAGACGATCATTTGCCCGTAAGGTATTGAGCGGACAATTCGGAGTTTGCCTACGTCGATTCCAGTAAGATCTTGCATTGCCATCCCCCAGGGACCCGCGAACAAAGCCCGGTCTTTGATCCAGTTTGTACGTTAATTTAGAGATTGCAATTGCGCCACCTGTTGCCGGGGCTGCCCGCGCGCTGACGCAATAAGCTCTCTCACAATTCCTGACAAAAAAGGAGCTGCGGTGCACTGGCGTTGGAAGGGACCTGGAGCTCCGACATCGCCGGCAAGAAGGGTGACCTCAAGCGGTCGATAAAGTCGCACGTCTCACGGAAATCCGGCTTCGCGGCCAGAGCCCGCGGCGAATGGCGCGCCGCATGCCGCCGGCAGGTCAGGTTCGGCGGTAGCGGCACAAAATTCCGAAGCCTGCTGGGAAAACGGCAGCAAAATGCGTTGCCGGACCTTGCGGCGCATGGATTGCGGGCGGAACGCTGCCTATCCTTCGACCCGCATGCAGCAAGTCCAGGTTTCGCGCTGCCGATCACCTCGCGAGGGAGCAACGCATGGATACGAACCGCAGAGAGAGCATTGCCATGATCGCCGCAGCGACCGTCGCGACGTCCATTGAAAGTGCCGCGGCAAAGGACAATTCCGGTCAAACTGGAGACGGACCCCGTAAGGCCCAGTTCTGGGCCGCCTGTACCACGCCCTGCGACAAGGGGCTGAAGATAGATCTGGGTGCGATGCGCGACCAGGTAGAGTGGTACGAGACAAAATGGCGCCGACGGTGTCACCATCTTGGGATCGACTGGCGAATTCGCTTCGTTCTCGACGACGGAACGAAAGGCCGTCATGGAGATCGTCGGCAAAAGCAAAGGCAATCTGAGCGTACTCTGCACCTCGGGCACCTGCAATTTTCCCGAGACAATCGAATTGTCCAAGCATGCAGCCGATCATGGAGCGGACGGCGTCATCGTGCTGCCGCCCTTCTATTACAAGAACCCGTCAACCGACGGTCTGATTCGCTATTATTCGATCGTGATGCAGGCGCTGCCGGCCAGCTTGGCATTCTACCTCTATCATGTGCCGCACTGGTCCGCGGTACCGATAACCAACGATCTCATCGACGCCATGAAGCGATATACGAATTTTGCCGGCGTAAAATATTCCGAGGACACGCTGCCCGATTACGCCAAGCTCGTGAAGGATTATCCGGACCGGAATATCGTCACCGGCTCCCTCGTCAATCTCGAATACGCGCTGCAACACGGCATGGGCGGGATACTGCAGGAGGCAGGTCCGTTCTGTCGGGAGATTGCGGACATCTATGCGGCGTCCCGGGCCGGCAAGGATATTCATCCTCTGTTCGAGAAAGTCCAGGACCTGATGAACCAACATTTCGGGCATGACGAGCCCAAAAGTTCCTATAGCCTCATGCAATATGCCATGACGACCGAAATGGGCCATCCCCAAAGCTATCAGCGCCCCCCTTTTATGGATCTATCCGATGCGCGAAAGGCGCAAATCATGCAGGCTTTTCGCCGCTAGCTTTGGCGTTGAAATGCCGGTGTTCGCGCCTGCGGCATGGCATGCGGAACGGTCTGTTGGCACGATCTGCCGCAATACCCGCGTAAAAGAGAATGACCCGCCGACAGGAGTGCGAATGGCGACATAACACGGACTGAAGCCGGCATAGTGTCCGCCATCGAAGACAATTTGGAATTCGTCATGCTGAACTCCCTGATAGAGACGGACAGAGATCACCTCATCCATCCCGTGCTTTCCTGGAAGGAGCATGAGCAAAGGGGGGTAACCGTCCTGGAATCCGGCAAGGGCGCCTTTGTCCGCGATGCCCAGGGGCACACTTTATTGGATGGATTCTCCGGACTTTGGTGCGTCAATGTCGGTTATGGCCAAGAGAGCGTCGTTCGCGCCGCCACGGAGCAGATGGCGAAGCTACCATACGCAACGGGGTATTTTCACTTCGGCTGCGAGTCGGCGATCAGGCTGGCGGGACGGTTGGCGGAACTGGCGCCGGGTGACCTGAAGCATGTTTTCTTCACGCTGGGCGGATCCGACGCCATCGATACCGTCTCCCGTCTCATTCGGTATTATTTCAACGTCACCGATCGGCCGAGGAAGAAGCACGTCATAGCGCTCGACAAAGGATATCATGGCTCCTCCTCGACCGGTGCCGGTATCACCGGGCTTTCGCCGTTCCACAAGCGCTTCGACGCGCCATGGGAAAACCAGCATCATATTCCGACGATTTATCCCTACCGTCATGAGACGGGCGACGATCAGGCGGTGATCGCCGCCTCGGTTTGCTTGTTGAGGCAGAAGATCGTCGACCTTGGGCGCGGAGAATGTGGCGGCCTTCTTTTGCGAGCCGATCCAGGGTTCTGGCGGCGTGCTGATTCCGCCATTGGGATGGCTTGGAGCGATGAGAGATCTCTGCAAGGAATACGGACATCCTGTTCGTCGCCGACGAAGTGATCACCGGCTTCGGCCGCACCGGTCCCTTGTTCGCGTGCGAGCATGACGCGGTCGTTCCCGATATCATGACGGTGGCCAAGGGGTTGACGGCGGGATATGCCCCGATGGGCGCCGTTCTGCTCTCCGATTCCATCTATCGCGCGATCGCCGACCGCACGCCGGCCGGCGAGGTCGTCGGGCATGGCTTCACCTATTCCGCCCATCCCGTGAGCGCGGCGGTGGGGCTTGAAGTCCTGCGCCTGTACACGGAGGGCGGCTTGCTTGAGAACGGCCAGAAGGTTGGCACATATTTCGGACACAGGCTGGCCGAACTGATCCATCATCCGCTCGTTGGGGATGTTCGCTCCCGGGGCTTGCTTGCAGGCGTCGAACTGGTGACCGACAAGGCGACGAAGCGAAAGCCCGGTCCGGAATTGCGGATCAGCCAGACCCTGGCGCGACTGGGCTATGAGAACGGATTGATCTTCCGCGCGTTCGCGGATGGCGTGGTGGGATTTGCTCCACCTCTTTGCTGCACGCCCGTGGAAATCGATCTTCTGATCGAGCGTTTTCGCAAGACGCTCGATGATCTCCTGAAAGTGGAAAGAGGTTCGTGATGCGCTTAACTGATTTCAAGGCGCTGACATTCGACTGCTACGGGACGCTGATCGACTGGGAATCCGGCATGTTGCAGGCCCTGGGTGGGTTGGTCGGGAAAAGTAAGCGCAAGCTCACGCGGGACCTGATCCTGGAAGCGCATGCCCGTCACGAATCCAGCGCAACAGCGTCAAACCCCGACCAAGCGCTACTGTGATCTTCTGTCGGTCGTCTACAAGCGCCTGGCCGAGGAGTGGGGCGTTCCTGTGATGTCGATGAATGCGAAGGGTATGGACAGTCGATTCGCCACTGGCCGGCCTTCGTTGATTCGCCGGGCGCGCTGCAGTATCTGAAGAAATTCTACAAGCTCATCATCCTGTCCAACGTCGATAACCGCAGCTTCAGCTTCAGCAACGGGCGCTTGGCGTCGAATTCGACGCGATCTACACCGCCGAGGATATCGGCTCCTACAAGCCCGACGACCGCAACTTTCGTTTATATGCTGGAGCACATTGGCGACCTGGGCCTCGCCAAGGGCGACATACTTCATACTGCCGAAAGCCTGTTTCACGATCACGTGCCGGCGCGTCGGCACGGCCTTGCGAATTGCTGGATCTATCGCCGCCATGCCCAGCAGGGGTTCGGCGCCACCATGGATCCCGGCGAAAGGCCCAAAATCGACTTTAAATTCAACTCGCTGGCGGAGCTTGCAAAGGCCCATCAGGAGGCGCTTCGCAATAGCTAAAAGTGGCCGCTTGCTGTAAGAAATCCGGCCATGCTCAACCTGCCAAAGCTGGACCGGATCGACGTCAATATACTGGCCGAACTGCAGAAGAACGGACGGGTGACCAATGCCCAGCTGGCGGAATTGGTCGGCCTTTCCCCCAGTCCCTGCCTGGCGCGCGTCAAGCGGCTGGAAAAGGGGGGCTATGTTTCCAGCTATAGCGCGATCATCAATCTGGCAAAGCTTGGCACGGTTCAAATCGTCTTCACCTCGGTCACCCTCGGCGATCATCGCCGCAACGACTTCACGCGTTTCGAGCAGGGCATCCGCGAATATGAGGAGTTGATCGAATGCCACCTGGTAAGCGGCGGCTTTGACTATCTGCTGAAGTTCGTCGTGAAGGGCATTGCCCATTACCAGGAGATGATGGAGCAGATTCTGGAGAGGAACCTGGGCGTCTCCAAATACTTCTCCTATATCGTGATCAAATCTCCCGTGATGCGGCATCAGCCCTCGGTGAAGCTGCTGTTGGGTCCGGGCGCCAATCTCGAGCCGCCGGCATAAAGTGCCGGCACCCCGGCGAAATTCAGCGATTCCTGTCGCCGGTGCGGGCTCTTTTTTGTCGACGGAGGTCGCGTCATGCGCCCAGCATTGCATCGAACAATCGGCCGCGAAGCGGGGCGAAGTCCCGCCCGGTGAAGCGCCAGACCATCGATGTCTCCGCACCGGCGGCTCGGCGGGCAGCGTGGAATTGTGAGGGTGGAGGCGAATTCTCATGAATTCAGACGACCGCAGGCTTGGCATGGACCGCCCGATATCGCGGCGGGATTTTGTACAAGGCGTCGCCATGGCCTCCGGGGCTGGACTGGTTGCCGCACAATCTGGCGGTCCCGCGCTCGCGCAAACGCCGGGCACAGCCGGCCTAGTGACGGAGACCGATTATCCGCCCCTGCGTCATGGGCTGCGTGGGGACCATGAAGGGTCCAATACGGTCGCGCATGCCGAACGTGATGGCGCAAAGCTCCCGGATCCGGAAAGCACTGGCGAAACCTATGATCTTGTCGTGGTGGGCGCCGGTCTGAGCGGACTGGCGGCTGCATATTTCTACCGGGAACGTTCGGGCGCCAAGGCGCGCATCCTCATTCTCGACAATCATGATGATTTCGGCGGCCATGCCAAACGAAATGAATATATCTATCGAGGCCAGACATTCCTGACGCCGGGGGGTTCCGATTATTTCGTCGCCCCTCACACATGGACCCATGAATGCCGCAAACTCCTGCGCCAGCTCGGAATCGATATTGACAATCGGCCGCCGCGCAAACTCGAACCGTGCTCCGCTGGCCCTCGGCGCGGCGACTTTCTTTCGCAAGGAGCTTTATGGGAGGGACCGGCTGGTTGTTGGCGGCACGCCGCAGGAGCCAACTCAGGAATTCCTCGCCCAAGCGCCCCTGCCCCAGCCGGTGCGGGCGGATCTGCTCCGCCTAATGACGGATGCAAAGGTCGATTATCTGCCGGGCCTTTCCAGACAAGAGAAAATCGCAAAGCTCCAATCGATGAGCTATCGCGACTATCTGTTGAACACCGTGAAAGTTCATCCCGACGTCATACCCTTTACCAACGGCGTCTGGTGCATGGGACCGGATGCGGTATCTGCCTGGTTTGCATTCTATCGCTACAAGCGAGGCTTCGCGGGACTTGGTATCGAACGGCCGTCGGGGGCGCCGGAAAGCCCGAAGCACATGGCCGACGATTTCGAGTTGCCCGCAGGCAATTCCGATCTCGCCCGTCTCATGGTGCGCGCGCTTATTCCGGATTCTTTGGCCGCCGGATCCTATCAAGAAATCGAGACGGCACGGGTGGATTATTCCAAGCTGGATCAGCCAAGCAATCCGTCACGCCTACGCCTCAGCAGCACGGTCATTCGGGCAAGGCATATCGGCACTTTGCCCCTTCAATTCGAGCCAGATAAGCGGGAAGTGGAAGTGACTTACGTCACGGGCGGCAAAGCCTACAGCGTTCGCGCGAAAGACGTGGTGATGGCCGGGTTCAACAATATGATCCCTTACATCTGCCCTGAGCTTCCCAGCGAGCAGAAGGCCGCCTTGCACAAGGCCGTGCGCGCCGTCAATCAGCAGACGAACGTGCTGCTACGAAATTGGGAGCCGTTCGCGAAACTGAAGATCAGCGACATCGCTTATCCGGGCGGATTCTACAACTTCGATCTCGCTGGGGGCGAGAGCCGAGGGGACGAAGGACCCAAGTGATCCGCGCCAACCCATCCTCGTCGATTTTGGCGGGGAATCAGGCGTTCTCTCACATGAGACGATGACGCGCGAGCTCCTCGGCGGGCGATTGCCGCCGCCCGGTACGCCTTTGAAAGAGCAGTTCAAAATGTTGCGCGCGGGGCTGCTGCGGACACCATTCGAATATTTCGAGCGGGCGGTCCGAGAGCAGGCGGCAGCGGTTCTTGCGGGAACCGACTTCGATCCGGCGCGCGACATCCTCGGCATTACATTAAACCGTTGGGGGCACGGCTTCATCGTCGGCCGGGACCGCATATTCGACGACGAGACCGGTACACCACCTTGCGTGACAGGCCGGCAGAAATTCGGGCATATAACGATCGCGAATTCCGACGCGTCAGGCATCGACAACGCGCAGACGGCGATCGATGAGGCATTCAGGGCGGTGCGAGAACTCGAGCCGCGAAACTATGGGTATTTCGAGAGCATATAAGAGGCTGATGCCACTCAATCCTGCCTTGATTTCACCGATTCGGGCCGCCCGTTCGCACTGGAATAGCCAGCCTGATAGGTCGACCTAAAAACCCTCAGTCTCCAACTGCGTAGCCGAATTGCCTCCGACATTGCGTCACATGCACCAGACGCCTTTCAACAACCGCAATTTGTTCTGCATTTTATAAGTCGCTGACCAACCAAACGCAGCGAGCGAAGAATTGCTTCGGTCCATAGTGAATTCAGACGGAAAATGTCACCGATGAGCGCTTTCTGGCGATGCGGCTGACGGTGTCCCCTTTACACAACAATCCATGCGAGCTCGCTCAAGGTTAAATGAATCTTGAATGATCGACGTAGTTCAATCTTTACGGATAGGTGCAAAGAGTTCTTGTGGGGGATTGAGTGCTTTTCAGACATGCAGTTACGAGTCCGGAACGCTTACATGTGATTTCCGCATTTCCTTTTGGTAACGATCAAGAGAAGATATGGGTTGGTCGATTGCAATTCAGGCTCTGCGCTCCACTTGTAAAGTGGAGACACTTGCGAGCGGTGTGGGAGACTAGGCACAATTAACCGGGGTAGAATTGGGTTCAATCCGATCAAGGAATGGATCGAAGCATGCAAACAAGAATTCTCAAGACCCGTAATGGCGCCGAATTGATCGAGGAGCGACTGCCAGGCGGAGCGTCCCGTCTCGTGCTTGACTGCAAGTTTACAGTCAAGGTTTCCGGGTCAATTACGCCGGTCTATCAGGGGCCGGATCGTCTTGCGGCAGAGCGCGCGTTTGATAAAGCAGTTCGCCGTACCACCTATCGCGCGGATTATTCCGATCTATAAATTAGCCAGATCAAGGTATTGAGCCCAACACCCAACGACCCTTGACATAGCTTGCCAAACTCCGATTGGTCTTAACAAACCCATCTAGGGGAGAGCCGTGGGCGGCTGTCGATCGCGGTCTTGCATCTGAGCCTCAGGATCCTGGCTTACTGGATTATCCACCGGATCGTTCTCCATGATATCCCGATGAACTGCCAAGTTGCTTTGCTGTTCCTGCAAATAAGGCACTTCGTAACGATCAACCCTATTGCGATGTTTTTCAAACCGCTTTTCGTCTTCGGCCGTGCGCTTGTCACATCGGTCAGGAAGTAGATGAGCTTGCTCCTGGCACCACATGTCAAAATTCATGCCCTGGACATTGTAATTCCTTCCGGTCTGAGCACGAGCGCCGGCCATACAAAGGACTAGCAGCGTGGCTGTCAATGCAGCCAGTTTGATCATTTAGCTTGCCGATATGCGCATAATTGGGACAACCGCCCCTTCTCTCCACAAGGCAACTTCTTCCGTCATTCGAGGACGATGACTTTTGCCATGGACAATTTCATAGGGGGCCACTAGGCCCAAAAGGGCTGATCGCATGGTCAGTATACAAGCTTTGCCAGTAGCGCGAACCTATGCGGCTGGTACGATTCAAAGCAGACGCAGGTCTGCCATTCCTCAATATATATGTTTTTCGGCACCCAATCTTGGAGATTGCATTAAAATCCGCTTTAACTGACTGGTACTTGCAATGTTTGCCCGGGTTTTCCTGGAGCTCTGAGATCGCGGCCGGCGTGAATTGCATCTTGATTGTAATTATTGGATTTACATATCCAATTCATCACGCATTCTTTTTTATATGCCACGTTTGCATTGGCAAGCTGTGATGGATTGGAAAATAGGGCTGCCTTCGCTCATCGGAATAGCAGTGCCACTGGTGATGGTGAGCACAATATTGGAGAAATCTCCGTGCCAGCATACGAAATCTGTTACCTAGATAGCCGCGGCGCCCTCTCTTATAAATTTTGTGCCAACTGTGAAAGCGTTGAACAGGCCACATTTCTGGCTCGTGCGATGAAGTTGCCCACGTGCCAGTTTTTCGAAATCTGGAATGGCGAAGCTCTTGTCTATAAGCGCCCGCCGAACCTGACCGTACGTGCTTTCGGATTTCGCAATGGGCAGCCGTTTCTGCGTTGAACCCTGGACCAATGCAGCGGTAAATGATCGGAGCACTGCCGCTTCCGCAAAAATTGACGCGAGGGTGCATCCAGATCGGGCATAAAATGATCGCGAATTCCGACGCGTCAGGCTTCGACAACGCGCAGACGGCCGACGATGATTTCACGACTTTAGTGCAAATGAACCGAGCCGGGGAAGATGGGGGAACGCCGATCGCCGAACGACTGTCGACCGCGCGCACCCCTACGGCTAAATGCGCTTGGCATCCCGAATGCTGCGCAAAAAAGCGCGGGTTCGTTCACGCTCGGGCTCACCGAAAATCTGCTCGGGCGGACCTTCTTCATAGACAGAGCCGTCGCACAGAAAGCACACCTTGGTCGATACCTCGCGGGCGAAGCCCATCTCGTGCGTCGCAAGCAACATGGTCATGCCCTCGCCCGCCAAGTCTCGCACGATGTTCAGGACTTCGGATACCAGCTCCGGATCCAGCGCGGAGGTAATCTCGTCCAGAAGAAGAACCATGGGATCCATGGCCAGCGCGCGAACGATGGCGACGCGCTGCTGCTGGCCGCCCGACAGGCGGTCGGGATATTCCCTCGCCTTGTCCGCCAGGCCGAAGCGGGCAAGCAGCGCCATGGCGCGCTCCTCCGCCGCCGCCCTGGACAGTTTCAGAACGTGCACGGGCGCCAGGGTCACGTTTTCCAGCACGCTCATGTGCGGGAAGAGATTGTAGCTCTGGAACACGATGCCGATGTCGCGGCGCAGCGCATTGACGTCCACGCCCGGCCCCGTAATGCGCTCGCCGTGAACGCGGATCTCGCCCTGATCGATCTCCTCCAGGCCGTTGATGCAGCGCAGGAGCGTCGATTTCCCGGACCCCGACGGCCCGATCAGCGACACGACCTCATGCTCCTCGACCGACAGCGACAGGCGATCCAGCACCTTGAGGCCGGAATAGGATTTGGAGATGCCGCGAATCTCGATGAACGCCATGGTCCCTCCCGCTCAGGCCCGCAGGCGGGCGCGATCGCGCCGCATCATCTGCTCCATGAAGCGTGATTGGGGGATCGATATGGCGATGAACAGGACCGCCACGGTCGTGACCGCCGAAAGGTTGAAATGGTTCGAGGCGATCAGCATGGACTGGTTGAAGGCATCGACCACCCCGATGACGCTGACCAGGGCGGTGTCCTTCTGCAAGGCGAGGAAGGCATTCAGCAGGGGCGGGACGATCTGGCGCACGGCCTGCGGCACGATCACGAAGCGCAGCGTCTGCATGTAGGAGAGGCCGAGCGAGCGCGCGGCGGCGGCCTGGCTCCAGTGAATGCCCTGGATGCCGGCGCGATAAATCTCCGCCACATAGGCGCCGACGGTGAGCGTCAGCGCCACGACCACGAAGGTCATCAGCGAAAGATCCTTGAGGAACGGCACGCCGGTCAAGGGCACGCCGAATCCCACGAGATAGATCACCAGCACGGCCGGTATGGCGCGAAAGATGTCGACATAGGCCGATGCGATGAAGCGCAGGGGCTTGCCCGCCGGCCCGGGCGCCAGCATCGCCAGCGCCACCGCCAGGCCCCAGATCAGGACCAGGATTTCGGTTACGGCGGAAAGCGCGACGTTGATCCAGAAGGCCTTGAGCACCAGCGGAAAGGTTTCCACCATCAGGGGCGCGAGAAAGAAGGTCTTGGCCACCGCCTGGTTGTTCGCCAGCAGGAAAAGGGCGGCCATCACCGCGAGAAGCTGGGCGCAGGCATAGCCGATGGCGATCAGGCCTTGGCTTTGCGCGCCTGATCGCGTCACGCGCGCCGCCACGACGTCGCCTTGCGCGACGGCACGGCGAACTTCCCGCCATCGCCGGAAGGCCCGGATCAGGGGCCATGCAATCAAAACCGACGCCAGGGCCAGGAGCACGGACACCGCCGTCACCCACCAGCTTGCATATCCGCTCCCCAGCAGCGCATCCCGCAGAGTGGCGACGGTAAAAAGGCTCGCGGCACCCACCGTGATCACCATCGCGCAAGCGGTCGAAAGCAGCGCGGTGGGCGGCGACGGCATGCCGCCGATATTCAGCCGGCGCGCATCGCCCGGCATTGGTTCTGTTGTGGCACCCATGACAGCCCTCTCACGGCGTGAAAACCGGCAGCTTGGCGGGATCCATGCCCAGACTTGGCGTGAGATAGCTGTCCGTCAGCCTCTTCAACGTGCCGTCCGTCTTGAAATCCGCGATCAGCTTGTCGAACACGGGCAGGTTCGGCGAGTCCTTGTTGACGATGCCGCCCCATTTCTCGCCCATGTCATAGCGCCCCGCCACCTGAAACGCGCCGTTCGACTGCTTCGCCCGGGTCAGCACCGTCGGCGTGTCGAACAGCACCGCGTCGACCTGCCCCGCCGCCAGGGCCGCGTACATGGCGGCGCTCTGGGGAAAGACGCTGGGCGGCTTCACGGGTTTGATTCGGTCCATCACATATTGCAGGGTGGTGGTCCCCTGCTCGACAGCCAGACGCATCTTCTTGATCGTGGCGCTATCGACCTTGGTGCCGGTCCGGACCAGAACGCCCTGGTCGGAGCTGTAATAGGGCTCGGTGAAATTCACGGCCTTCTTGCGTTCCTCGGTGATCGAGACCTGGCTGAGGGCGATGTCGAACCCCTTGGCCTGCCCCGTGAGGACCTGCGTGAAGGAACGGTTGACCACGATCACGCGATCCAGCCCGGCGCGGTAGGCCATGTTGGCGGCCATGCAATATTCAAAGCCGTCCTTGATCGTGTCGGGCGTCTCGCCGTTCCACCATCCGGGCGCCGGCAAGGCCGGGCGCACGGATAAGGCGCCGGGAACCACGGTCACCAGCTTCACCGATCCACGCTGGCCGGAGACTTTGCAATTGCCATAGTCCGGCGCGGCCAGGACCGGGCTCGCGAAAACACACAGTGACAGGGAAAGAAGAAGGTACCGCGCACGCCTCATGCGGCGACCACGGTGGCGGGCTGCGCGATGCCGCCGCGCGGCCTGCCCGCCCTGACGTCGCCCCACAGGACGGCATGATCCTCGGGCAAAGCGCGCGAATTCGGCATGGAGAGCCACAATCGCATGAGCATGCGGTCATGGCCCGTGCTTGCGTCATCCTTGAAGGCGGTGCGGCCGTGATAGATGATGTGATTGTTCAGAAGCTGGATGTCTCCCGGCTCGAAAAGCATTTCGAAACATTCCTCCTGCGCCACATCCATCAGCATCTGGATGGCCTCGTGTTCGGCGTCGGTCAGCTTGCGCGCATGGGGCAGCATCTGCGCATTCTCTATATAAGTAAGCGAGAAGTGGCTGGTGAGCTTGCCGTCGCGCACGCCAAAGACCGGCAGGTCATAGACCACATGCTCGCCGCCCGGCTCTTCGCCGAAACGGCTGCGCGGAATAGGCTGGCACAAAAGGGCATGCAGGTCCGGGCGGCGTTTCAGGATCTCGTTATAGACCGTGGCGCTGCTGGCCAGCTTGCTGACGCCGCCTTCGCAAGCCTGGCGTACGCACAACAGGCCGACCACGTCGCAACGGTCGGTGTGAAAGCGCAACTGCCCCGACGACAGGGTTCGCGCGCCTGAAGAGAGGAATTGCTTGCCCGACGCATCGACGGTCGCGCCATAGAGCTTGGCGCCCATGCCCATGCCCTCGTCGCGGATGTCGCGCATCGCCTCGCCGAAATGATTTTGGTACATGGGCGTGCCGAGATGGTGGCCAAGCGCGTACCAGATGCGGCGCAGATCGCTCTTCGCTGTAGCGTGCCGACCTCCAGTCCCCGCATCTTCACCATGCCGCAGCCATTCTCCAGTTCCTCGCGCACCTCATCAAAAAAGGCCGCAGCGTCGGGCAGCGGGAAGTTGTGGCGATTGACCTGGCGCCATTCGAGGCCGTTGACCTTGTCAACTGCGGCATCGATCTGGTCCAACACGACCGCCGGGAAATCCTTGATCCATCGGCGGTTCTGGCCCATTTCAGCGCCCTTCCAGACACAGGCGCCTTGCAATTCGTTCGACTGGGACATGGGCTTTTCCGAAAGTGAGATAGGTGATCAAGTCTTTTCTAGCAGGTACAGCCGGCTGTCGACAACGGTCCATGGACTTGGTACGCGCGCGCCAAAATCAGTCACATGGAATCCGTGCCTGCAATGCCGGGCAAATCCAATTTCATTTCGGCGGCGCATTGCAAGGCGATGTCATAGCCCGCGTCGGCATGGCGCATGACGCCCGTCGCTGGGTCGTTCCAAAGGACACGTTCAAGGCGTCTGGCGGCGCTCTGCGTGCCATCGGCGACGATTACCATTCCGGCATGCTGGGAATATCCCATGCCTACCCCACCGCCATGATGAAGCGAAACCCAGGTCGCTCCTGATGCCGTATTCAGCAACGCATTCAACATCGGCCAATCGGAAACCGCATCTGATCCATCCCGCATGGCTTCCGTTTCCCGGTTGGGAGACGCGACAGAACCCGAATCCAGGTGATCGCGCCCGATCACAATCGGCGCCTTCACCTCGCCTTTTGCCACCATGTCGTTGAAGGCGAGACCGAGCCGATGGCGATCGCCCAGTCCGACCCAACAGATCCGCGCCGGCAACCCCTGAAATTTGATTTTCTTCCGAGCCATGTCCAGCCAGTGATGCAGATGCCTGTTATGGGGCAACAATTCCTTCACGCGCGCGTCGGTCTTGAATATATCGTCGGGATCACCAGACAGGGCCACCCAGCGGAACGGCCCGACGCCCCGGCAAAACAGCGGCCGGATATAGGCGGGGACGAATCCGGGAAAATCAAAGGCGTTATCCACGCCGCTATCCTTGGCCATCTGACGTATATTGTTGCCGTAATCGACCGTCGGCACGCCCAGCGCCCGAAAAGCCAGCATGGCGCGCACGTGATCGGCCATCGAGGCTTTCGCCGCCGCCTCGACCGACTTGGGATCGCGTTCCCGCAGTGAGGACCATTGATCCAGCGACCAGCCTTTCGGCAGATAACCGTTCGCCGGATCGTGCGCCGAAGTCTGGTCGGTCAGCAGATCCGGGCGCACGCCGCGGCGCAGGAGTTCGGGCAATATCTCCGCGGCATTGCCCAGCAGCCCCACCGATACCGGTTGCCTTGCCTCACATGAGCGGCGGATGATCGAAAGCGCTTCGTCGATGGAATTGCAGGCTTGGTCGAGATAACCGGTCCGGAGCCTCATTTCTATGCGCGAAGGCTGGCACTCCACCGCCAGGCAGGAGGCTCCCGCCATGACAGCCGCCAGCGGCTGAGCCCCTCCCATGCCGCCCAAGCCTGCTGTGAGCAACCAGCGCCCATTGAGATCGCCGCCATAGTGCTGACGCCCCATCTCCGCAAAAGTCTCGTATGTTCCCTGAACGATGCCCTGAGCGCCGATGTAGATCCATGAGCCGGCCGTCATCTGGCCGTACATCATCAGACCCTTGCGGTCGAGTTCTTGAAAGTGATCCCAGTTGGCCCAGCGCGGAACCAGATTGGAATTCGCCAGAAGCACCCGCGGCGCGTTCTCGTGCGTGTGAAATATGCCCACGGGCTTGCCAGACTGAATCAGCAACGTCTCGTCCGCTTCAAGCCGCTTCAGAGCCGCGACGATGCGATCAAAACTTTCCCAATCGCGCGCGGCGCGGCCAATACCGCCGTAGACCACCAGCTCCTCCGGACGCTCCGCGACATTGGGATCCAGATTGTTCATGAGCATGCGCAAGGGCGCCTCGGTGAGCCAGCTCTTCGCGGAAAGGCGGTTTCCGGTCGCCGCCCGGATTTTGCGGCTGTTGTCAAAGCGATTCATGGCTGACCTTCCTGGCGTGATTGACACAGCTGACGAGAATGTCTTTCAGGAGGGCGCGTACCTCGTCAGCCCGGGCTTCGTGATTAAGGGCGGATGGCCAATTGCTGCTGGTCACACTGGCGGGCTCATCCATATAAGTGCGGCATGCGAGTTCCATCTGAATCGCATGAATCCCTCGGGCGGGATCGCCATAATGGCGCGTCGTCCAGCCGCCGCGAAAGCGCCCGTTCGTGACATGGCTGAATATCGATCTGCCGCAACACGCCTCTATGTCACGGATAAGGTCTTTGCCTGCCGTGCGGCCATTGTCGGTTCCGATGTTCAAATTGGGCAGCGTGCCAGTGAAAAGTCGCGGTATGATCGAACGAATGGAGTGGGCGTCATAGAGCACGATGCGGTGATGTTTCCCTCGAAGCCGGGCGATTTCTTGACTCAACGCGGCGTGGTAGGGATCAAAGAAAAGTTGCCGGCGGCGAACGATTTCTTTCGCGCAAGGCTCCGCTCCTTGCCGATAAAGCGCCTCGCCATCGAAAGTTGTCGTCGGGCATAGCGCCGTGGTGGCGTGACCAGGATAAAGCGATGTTCCAAACGGATCGCGATTTACGTCAATGACAGTTCGCGAAACCGCGGTCCGAATAAGAGTGGCGCCAAGCTCCGTCGCGAAATCGTACAAGCGGTCAATGTTCCAATCCGTGTCCTTTCGGGCCAGCCATGGCGATATCAGGTCCTGCTCAATCTCCTCCGGAATGAATGTCCCTGTATGGGGAAACGAGACGATCAGCGGTTCTTCCCCGTGGTGGACGCTGAGCCAGTCGCTCATGCCGCCAATCCCGGAAAGATGTCCGGTGCCACGCAGCCGATGACGTCCCTATGGCGGATCAGGGCGATTGCGGCTTCCAGGTCGGGTTTGAAGTAGCGGTCGCCCGTCATCATCGGCACTTGGGCGCGCAACAGAGCGCGTACATTTTCCAAGACCTGGCTGGAGCGAAGTCCCGTATGAAAATCGCAGCCTTGAGCGGCGGCCAGCAATTCTATGGCCAAAATGCCGGTCACATTTTCCGACATCTCCAACAAGTCGCCGCGCACCGTGGGCGGCCATCGAGACATGGTCTTCCTGGTTGGCGGATGTCGGGATGGAATCAACGCTTGCCGGGTAGGCTTTCTGCTTGTTCTCCGATACCAGCGCAGCCGCGGTGACCTGCGGAATCATGAAACCGGAGTTGAGACCTGGGTTCGGCGTCAGGAATGCCGGCAATCCCGAAAGTGCAGGATCAATGAGCATCGCGATGCGGCGTTCCGCCAGCGATCCTATCTCGCAAAAGGCCATCGCAAGGATGTCCGCCGCGAAGGCGACGGGCTCTGCGTGGAAATTGCCACCCGAGAGCGCTTCGTCGCTTTCCGGAAAGATCAAGGGATTGTCCGAAACGCCGTTCGCTTCATCGCACAACGTCGCTGCACATTGGCGCAAGATGCTGAGCACGGCACCCATGACCTGTGGCTGGCAACGCAGGCAATAGGGATCCTGAACCCTGGGATCGCCCGCCAGATGCGAGGCGCGAATGGCGGACTCCGGCCATCGAGACGCAGCAACGAAGCTGCGGTCTCGACCTGGCCGGAATGCCGCCGCAGACGATGGATACGGGGATCGAAAGGCGTGTCGGATCCCTCGCGCCGCGTCCGTGGACAGAGCGCCAGTGACCAGAGCGGCCTGGAATAGGGATTCCGCCTCGAAAAGACCGGCCAGGGCGCAAGCGGTGGAGAATTGTGTCCCATTGAGCAGGGCAAGCCCCTCCTTTGGGTCCTAGCTCCAAGGGCGCGAGGCCGGCCGCCGCCAAGGCCTCTCTTGCCGGCATGCAGCCTTGCCCAGCGTCGATCGACTTCCCACGCCGATCATCGCCGCAGCCATATGCGCGAGAGGAGCGAGGTCCCCCGACGCGCCGACCGAACCTTGCGCCGGAATGACCGGTATGAGGTTGCGGTCAATCATTTTCGAAAGCAGATGGATGACCTGCGGCCGCACGCCTGAAGCGCCCTGGGCCAGGCTCGTCAGCTTCAGCACGAGCATCAGGCGCGCCACGGGTTTGGGCAGAGCAGCTCCTACTCCCGCCGCATGCGACAGTACGATATTGCGCTGGAGCGTGGCGAGATTGTCAGCCCTCGATGCGCGTCGCGGCCAATTTTCCGAAACCGGTGTTGATGCCATAGACCGGAACGCCCTTCTCCAAAATGCGCGCCACGGCCGCCGCGCTGGCGGCGACGACGTCTTCATAGCCGGAAGCCAGCCTCGCACTTGCGCCGCGATACACCGACCGCCATTGCGCCAACGAAACATTGCCGGGGTGGAGATTGAGTGGGGTCATCGGCCCTGCCAGACGCGCGCGTGCAGCGGATTTAAGCCCATATGGTAGACAAGCTCGGCCGCCTGGCTGATGTCCCAGATGGCCAGATCGCAGTCCTTGCCCGCTTCAAGCGTGCCCACCCGGTCGAGACGGCCAAGGGCTCTTGCTGCCTCCCGCGTCATGCCAGCCAGGCATTCCGCGATGCTCAAGCCAAATAGAGTGGCCGCCATGTTCATGGCGAGAAGCGGCATCGTCAGCGGGGACGTCCCCGGATTGCAATCCGTTGCGACGGCCATCGGAACGCGGGCTTTGCGCAGCAAATCGACCGGCGGCGGCCGCGTCTCCCGCGTGAAGTAATAAGCGCCGGGCAGGAGCACGGCCACGGTTCCCGCCTTGGCCAGAGCCTGGACGCCCTCCTCGTCCAGATACTCCAGATGGTCTGCTGACAGGGCGCCAAATTCCGCCGCCAGCTTGGCACCATGCTGATTGCTGAGCTGTTCGGCATGAAGCTTGACCGGAAGGCCGTGCGACCTTGCAGCCTGGAACAAGATGCGGATCTGCGATGCCGAGAAACCGATATCCTCGCAAAAGGCGTCAACCGCGTCGGCCAAGGATTCCGCCGCAATTTGCGGAAGCATCCGTGCGCATATCTCTGCAATAAAGCGGTCCGGTTCGCCCTCGAACTCAGGCGGCAAGGCGTGAGCAGCCAGAAAGGTCGGCGAAATCGAGATGTTTCGCATCTGGCCCAGCTTACGAGCCGCCCGCAATTGCTTCAGCTCATCCACCAGCGACTGGCCATAGCCTGATTTGACCTCGACCGTGGTCGTCCCCTGGGAAATCATCACATCCAATCGCGCCAAAGCCAGCGTCACCAGCTCCTCGAGTGAAGCCTGCCGCGTCGCCTCTATCGTGGCGCGAATACCGCCGCCGTTCCTTGCAATCTGAGCGTAGGAGAAACCTGAGAGCCGCTGCTCGAATTCCGCTGCCCGGTTGCCCGCATAAATCAAATGCGTATGGCAATCGATCAGCCCCGGCGAAATCCACCGTCCTTCGCAGTCGACGACCTCCCCGTCGAACGCAGGGGCGTCACGTCTTGGACCTGCATAGAGGATTTTGCCATCGGCGCATGCCACAATGCCATCTTCGACGAGACCCAGGCCCGGAGGCGCCATGGTCATCAGTCTTGCCTGTCGCCAGAGGCGATCGCAGCGCATGTATCACCGGCTTGGCAGGAGCGGTTTTAATGTCTAGACATTACTGACTCGATGGAGGCCTGTCCAGTGGCGAATGACTCGGGCTTGTTCTTCGAAACGGCGCTGTTGGCGGATGGTTGGAGCCACGATGTGCGCCTTGAGATCCAGGACGGGCGCATCGCAAGAATATCGACCGGTTCGCCACCGTCGGCCAATGACGAAGTCTGTGGTATCGGTCTGCCAGGGCTGGCCAATGTTCATAGTCACGGTTTCCAGCGCGGGTTGGCCGGCGCGGCGGAATTCCGGGGCGGAACCGACAGTTTCTGGACATGGCGCGACGCCATGTATCGCTTTGTGACCGCCCTTTCCCCCGATGATGTGGAGGCAATTTCTGCGCTGGCCTATGCGGAGATGTTGGAAGGCGGATTCACCCGTGTCGGCGAATTTCATTATCTCCACAACGATCCGCGCGGGCAGCGCTACGACAATGCGGCGGAGATGGCGGAGCAAATCGCCGCTGCGGCGGACACAACCGGCATCGGCCTGACCTTGTTGCCGGTCTTGTATGAGCGCGGCGGTTTCGATGGACGCGCCCCGAACCCTGCCCAGAGCCGCTTCTGCAATACGCTTGAAGGATTTCAAAGCTTGATCGCCAAATCCGCGGATATTGTCCGCCGGCTTGATGGCGCGATCCTTGGCGTGGCTCCCCATAGCTTGAGAGCCGTTTCGTCTTCCTCACTGGCAGCTCTGGCGCCGTTGATGACGGATCGTCCGGCACACATCCATATCGCGGAACAGCGCCGGGAGGTGGCCGAATGCGAGCAGACATTGAAGGCGCGACCGGTTCAATGGTTACTCGATAACATGGCCGTCGATTCCCGCTGGTGCCTGATCCATGCCACGCACACCGACAGGATAGAGATTCAGCGACTGGCCAGGAGCGGTGCGGTCGCAGGGCTTTGCCCCATCAGCGAAGCAAATCTCGGAGATGGCATTTTCAACCTTCCGGATTATCTGGCGAATGGCGGCCGCTTCGGGATTGGCAGCGACTCGAACATCCTTCTCTCTGGGATCGAGGAATTGCGCACCTTGGAGTATGGCCAACGCCTCGCACATGAAGCGCGCAATATCGCGGCCAGCGCACACAGTTCCTCCACCGGGCGAACGCTTTTCGATGCTGCCTGTTTTGGTGGCGCGCAAGCCTTGGGGAGCGCTGCTGGTCTGGCTGAAGGATTACCGGCGGATATTGTAGCGGTCGATGGCAAGTCGGAGATCTTTGCCGGCCGGCAGGGAGACAGAATTCTCGACAGCTTGATCTTTGCCGGATCGAAGTCCTTCATCCATACGGTATGGCGAGGCGGTCGCAAGCTCGTCCAGGACGGACGGCATATAAACAAGGATAGGATCGTGTCACGCTACTCGAAATCCATCGCCAGACTGGCATCCTCCTGAATCATGGCCAAGCCGACTTCCCTTCAGCAAAAAATCCGGGCCGAAATCGAGAGGAAAATCCTGAGTGGCGCTTGGGCGCCGGGTTTTCGCATACCGGTCGAGCATGAGTTGACGGCGCGCTATGGCTGCTCGCGGATGACCGTGAGCCAGGCCCTTTCGAGTCTTGTCCAGGCCGGCCTTCTGGTTCGCCGCAAGCGAGGCGGCTCCTTCGTCGCCGAGCAGCATTTTCAATCCGTGGTTCTGGCGATTCCCGATATTCGGGCGGATATTCTCGCCCGCGGCGCAGCCTATGGTCTAAAACTTCTTTCGCGCGAGATCAGAAAGCCCAAAGGAGATGCGGAGAAATGGCTCGCTCAAGATGGCAAGATCATCGCGCTTGACTGCCTGCATCTGGCCAATGGCATCCCTTTCGCGCTCGAGCATCGCCTCATCAGTCTCAAGAATGTGCCCGAAGCCGCCGACGTGGAATTCTCCGAGGAGCCTCCGGGTTCCTGGCTTCTCGGCCATGTTGCCTGGAGTCAGGCGGAAAATAGAATAACCGCGATTTCCGCCGATCGCGCCAGCGCCAAATTTCTAAATTTGGATGTGGGAACGGCGTGCCTCAATCTCGAACGGCGCACTTGGCGTGGCGCCGCCCGTATCACGCAGGTGCGCCAGCTGTTTCCCGGCCATCTTTTCGAGCTTGTGGCGAAATTCAATCCGGCGATGCCCGCGCGAAGCTAGCTGAAGCCTATGCCTTGCTCCATTTACCGGTTTTTATATCGAATTTCAGTTTTCCGGCAGTTCGCATACGCATCAATAAGTCTTGGAGGGCATCCGTGCTCTTGCTGCTGGGATCGAGCCGCTGCTGCAGCGGATATATGGCGCGCGGTTTGTCCAGCGCGGCAAGCACGTCTTCTTCTTTGGTCATGATTGATGCTCCGTTCCTTTTGGTCTACGAAATGAAGACCGCCGTGATCACGCCCTAGCTGGGGTGGCGCAGCGATCCGCTGAAGACAATCCGCCCCGCGCAGAAATATCCCAACGGACCCAGCAGCATCAGCAGCAGTCGGTCCAACTTGTTGAGGATGGTGTAATCGTCGGACACCAGGCGCGTGACCAGGAAATTGAAATATTTCCGGTTGTGGACATTGCCCATATGGCGCCTCACCTCGGCGACATCGCCTTCCGTCAATTTGCGCTCGTCCTCGGTGATATAGACCGGACGGTCCTTGTAGACGAATTTCTGCATCCGGGGATAAAGGATTTTCTCGACCAACCGCGATTTCCGGACCAGCTCAGTGAGCGAATGCGAATATATCTCGTCGACGATGAAAAGCGCGCCGGGCTTGGAAACGCGCACGATCTCCTTCATGGTGGCGGGAATATCGACATGGTGCAGAATATCGCGCGCGAAGACGATGTCGAATGTCGCGTCGGGGTATGTCATGTTCTCGGCGGCCATCCGCTCGAACGCCACCGGCAGGCCAGCGCGGGCTGCCAGCCCGACGCCGAGGGCCAACATATCGGGACTGAGATCGAAGGCGGAGACATCCGCGCCCAGTTTGGAAAATAGAAGGGCGTCGGTGCCGCTGCCGCAACCGACCACAAGCACCTTCCGGCCCCGGAGTGGCAGGGCGCGGATCAAGGTCCAGACGTCCCAATAGGCATTCCACCATCTGCGCCTGGGCTCGGCGATCACCGAAAAGTCCATGGCCTTGTATTGACCGGCAACGGCGGTGGCATGCCGCCGGTGATAGTCGAGCTCGCGCTTTTGACGATCGGAATTGGCTTGCATATCGGTCAATCCGGCGCTCCGATGGCATGCGTCTTGTGAACTGTCCCGGCTGCGTCCATTAATACCCTAGGCACGCAAAGGTTCCCGGCTTGCCAAGGCGCGGACCAGTCGGCCGCCTGGCGACACGTCCAGCGCGCTTGGCACCGATTGCAAAAGCGGGAACGATGGCTGACAATCTGCGCCGCCAAATCGAGCGCCAGAGCCACGCTAACCTCGGTCAATCGAGAAACCGCCATCGCCGAAAATCAGCCGCTTGCCGGTAATCAGGGGAACCGCCATCGCCGGACCCGCGCCGATGCGGGTCTGGACCGGAATGCCAAGCGCGAGGGCATGGCCCTTCATTATGTCGCGCCAGATGGTGGGTAGGGGCCGGATTCTTGCCGCGCTATCTTCTGCTCAATGCGGCGCACCACTTCGGCCACAGTCTTGACCCCTTCCAAATCTTCTTCGTTGATCTCGATTCCGAATTCTTCCTCTAAGTCCACGAGTAATTCAAAACGGTCTAGGCTGGTAATACCAAGGTCTTCGGCAAGTAGGGCGCTATCAAGTACCACCTTGTCGTCAACAACAAGGGCCTTCGCCAGCACCCTTTTTACCCGAAAATCGGTGTCCATATGTCCCTCACGAAATGCAGTATCCTACGTCGATGAGCCGCAATCAATAAGTCCAGCTAGGGTCAAAACCGGCTTATTTTCTTGCCATAAGAGCGGTCTCCTTTGCTGCCGCAATAGGGCGTCCGATGCGCCCGCCAGTCGCCGCAATGTGGCCGGCCTGGTTTATCGCGACACCGGATCTACTGCTGATTTGACCAGCACCATGCCGGACTATTGCATCCGATTTGGCCGGCGCATTTCGGCACCATCCATTGGGCGGATCTGAACGGACTGAAGACCGATCTTATTCACGGGCTGCCGATCGGTGGCCGCGCTGGCCGCCTCTCTATCCAGGAACCCGGGCGGCAGGGGACGACCTCTGTCTGGGTCCATTTTCCTGTTCTGCAGTCGGGCTGCTGGCAGGCCAATATCCACGCAAGAGCATCGGACCTTTTCATACCTAAACCTCGCAAAATTAATTCCGTACGTATTGAAATAGAACATTGACAACTCTTGCGAAGATGTTGGCTCTATTTTAGGTCACAAACGCCCATCGGCTTGGCACAATGCTCCTCAAAGCGACCAGATCGCTGAAAACGGAGGAACAATGCGCTCTACCTTGAAATTGACGATACTCACGGCCGCCTTGGTCGGAATTTCGTTGGCCGGCATTCAGCTGACCAATGCACAAGACGTGACATTCGATATGGGCAACGTTTCGGTGGCATATGCCGACGGCTACATGGATCGCAATCACCAATTTCATTCGTGGGAACACCGCGCTGATGCTGAACAATACCGCGCCAAGCATGCTGACCAATATCGCGCGTGGCGGCATGATGATCCCAGGCATCGCGGCGAAGAAGACAATCGCCGCTAATCTCTGATCGGTTACTTGCGTTCGCTATCGCCTTCGGCGTCGGGCTGCGCAGGCTTTTGGACACCTTGCCGGATGGCATCGCGGCGGATCGTCCGGTCCGGATCGTCTGGGCGGCTGGCGGGATTCGTCGATGGATCGGCCGCGCCGGTTGGTCGCCGGACCACTTCGCTGACGTTGCCATCCACCTTTGGGTTCCCGGCTAGCGATCGGTGATGGCGCTAGCCGCCACTCCTATCCGCGCTGAAAAATTATCGTGACCCCAATTTGTCAACTAAAATTAACCCAATTTCTGGGGCCGTTTCTTTGCAAAGCATAAAGCCTGTTAGGGGCATGCTTATGCACATGAGTGGCCTGGAACAGTTGGAAAAAACGCCGCTCTCGGTTTTGACCGGGATAGGCACGGTGCTGGGCCTTGTGACCGGAGTCACGGTGGCGGCTTATTTTTTCGACGGCTATGTCAAACACCAGTGGTGGACGCCGGATTATCTCGCCACCTTTGCCATTCCCTTCACCATCGCAGTGGTCGTGCAATATGTTTGGTTCGTGCCGCGCCGGCTGGCCTGGGACGCTGAGACGCTGGAAGTCGATACCTGGCTGGGCGGCAATTTTCGCGCGCCCTGGTCGCAGCTTCGCCATTGGGGTTCCCCCGGCATGACCTTCACGCTCGAATGCGGCGACCTATTCGGTAAAGGCAAGAGCTTTCAACTGGCGCTCAACTATTTCACGCCGCAGTCGGTCAAGGCGCTGCGCGATTTCCTGAATGACAATTTCCCCGACCGGCAAGCTCGCTTCTGGATCGGACGCCACGGCATCGGGTGACGCTGACAACTCGTGGAGAATCCGTGGAATAGAAACGTCCGCTTTGGGTCAAATGCGGAAATTCATTCCCGGTCCTCGCCATGTCCGCTTTGCGCCAATAGCGGTCATTGAAACCACTCTCTTGGAGAAACTAATAGCCTTCGTGCGCTTGGCATGGCGTTCGTGCGTATCCGGATGCGATCCAGCGGATAAGCCTTCCCAACCCCGGATCAATTCTTGACCGCCTGCCATGCTTGTTCAGGCGCTGCCGGAAGCTTGTCCATGTGCTTCAGGAATAGAGCTATGGTCCACATCTGCTGTTCAGACAGGGCACCCTTCCATGAGGGCAT
This sequence comes from uncultured Alphaproteobacteria bacterium, assembly GCA_963769055.1. Classification (GTDB taxonomy): domain Bacteria; phylum Pseudomonadota; class Alphaproteobacteria; order Micropepsales; family Micropepsaceae; genus Rhizomicrobium. Next base: position 3,969 of record CAVYKF010000011.1, on the reverse strand, counting down.
GGCCGTCCAGCGAATGCCATGCTCTATTTTCCAAAAGGAGACGCCTTCAGAATCATCCTCGACACCATCCGTTGCCAGCTGGGGCGCCAATGGGTAAACACCCTTCGCTATTGGTGAAGCGGATGCATCTCCTTTCGCTGTGCCATGGCAAATCGCGCAATGCTTCTCGTACAGGTCAATCCCGGCAATCAAATTGCCATCGGTCAATGCAATGGGATTGGGACCCTTGGGCGCTTCATTATCCAAGGTCGCATGCAGGGATGTTCTCGCGGCCCATTTTTCCAGCGAACCGGCCTTGGCGTCGGCGTTGGCCGGAATGAGGCCCGTGCGCAGGATTATGTAGCCGCATAGCAGGCCAACAACGATTGTCGCCAAGACACCGAACAGGAATTCTTTGCGCATCATGACCTCCTTGACCGTTTAAAAATCCAAATCTTCCTATTGGATTACCAATCTTGCCCCAACTGGTCAGGCGCTCGCCTGGGTCGATCACTCTTTTGGCGTAAGGGATGGTCCCCGCCCAAAATATCTGCCGAAGATCGGCCCGATACGAAAGCCGTCGGAATCCCCTGGACCCAATAGAACGGCCGAGCGTATCGCTACGACGGCAAATATTGAAGTTATTCTTTACGAACGCCCTTTCCTGCCCGCCCCAATCGCCGCGAAAGCCAGTAGTCCACGGAATACGCCCCGCCGCCTACGTGAAATAGTTCAAATGCGAGTATGATTGCCCCAATATACATGGCACCGAACGACCAATCGCCCCTGAGAACAACAATGTGCTGAATGGGGCTTGTGCTTTTCAACAGCGAAGCACCGCCATTTGAAACAACTCTTATCGCCAGGTCCATCACCACAAGCGGCGACACGGCCCGGATAAAGAATCCGAAGATAAAACATACGCCCATGATGAGTTCGATACCACGAAGAAGCTGACAAAGGGGAAGTGCATTACCCTCAAGAACAGCGCCTTGTACAGACTCATGGCAGTTGGGTATCAACGAACCTATACCGCCGCCAATCGGCATGATCAAAGAAATCCCGATGATCAAGCGAGCTGGGGCGATCCAAAGTTCGTTGCCAGTGTTGACGAACGATTTCATCGTCGTCATGACCGCTAAGCGCGCCAGTGAGGTTGACGCCCTTTCTATGCCGAAAGGAGAAACTATCCCAGTTGAGTGTTCCGTTCAATCGCTGACCGACCCAACGGCTTTTTGGATCAATAGATTGAGAGAATTTGTTTGGCGAGGCGACCCACGTCGGCCCTTTGATGCGGCAATGCTGAAAAACCGGACGTACGAAAGTTAGCGGAGCGCCCCAGCCGCCGCGATGTGGCCTAGGGCATTGTCCATCGCGACTGTTTTGCTCATAAGCCAAGGGAAATGACCATAAAGGAAAGAAAGCTGACTAGTGGCCTCCGAAAGAGGACGATGGGCAATCCGTAACTCATAGATGGCAGAGGCCAATCCACTTCGGTCGGCACCACCCTCACAGTGGACCAGGATTGGCTTCGGGGCAGTTCTGAAGGCTGCAGTCAGTCGATCAACCGTGGCGGCGTCAGGCTCTTTGCTTGCTGACATAGCGACATCAATGTGAGTAATACCCAAATGGCTAGCGACACCTATTTCATCGTCATACCATTTCAATCCGGGGTTTCGACCACGCAGATTAATGATAGTACGAATTTTATATTGGTCGATTACTTCGTATAGCTGCGAATTGCTTAGTTGCGCCGAGCGATAAAGCTGCCGCTTTTCCACTCCGTGAACGTTGCCAACTGCTCGAACGCCAAGTGCCCAGCCACTAAAGATAATTACTGGCGAGAGCAAAATGCCGGCAATTACTGTAGCGGTGAGCAACGGGCGTGAGCGAAGTCTGGCAAGCGATATCATGCCTGTTATTCGTCTTTTCGATTGGCTAAGCCTCAGAACCTGTTCCAAAAGCTTGCAATAGCTTATATCGAGGTTGGCCGACCTGGCGATTTCCGTTTGGCCGGTGTCTCTGAGCTTTCGGGGAGACCTCTAATAGCGCGTTTGAGGCGGCAAGCAGATTTGGGCGAGGGGTATGGCCGAAAAAGCCCTGCAGGTTTGGACGAGACCTTCTGTCTTTCTCGCTTTCGCAAGCCTCCTGACTGCATGCATTTGCGAACGGCCATTACGGCTTTTTTCGTGATGAGCTCTATTTCATAGCCGCCGGCGACCAGCCTGATTGGGGCTATGTCGATCAACCCGCTATTGTGCCGTTGCTCGCGTCCTGGTCCCACCACATTTTCGTGGATTTCTTATGGGGTTTCCGGCTGCTTCCAATGCTGGTGATGGCAGTCACGGTGGCGCTTACCGCCGAGTTTGCGCGCGTCGTAGGTGGCGGTCGCTTCGCGCAATGGTTGGCCGGCTTATGCGTATTGCTGGGACCCATCTTTCTTCTCCAGGGCACGCTATTCTTCACCGATATGTTCCAGCCCCTGACCTGGCTTGCGCTTGGCTGGGTGCTAGTGCGGCTGGAGCAAACAGAAAACGAGCGATGGTGGTTGGCGTTTGGTGCCATTGCGGGGTTCAGTCTCAATACCAAATATCTGATCGCCTTCTATTTGGCGGCACTGGCGATCGCTCTCCTGGTTACACCAAGGCGTAATTCCCTGCTTCGTCCCTGGGTCTATCTCGGCGCGCTCCTTGCGTTCGTCATGGTGCTTCCGAACGTGCTTTGGCAGCACGCGCACGGCTGGCCCTTTATTGAGTTGGGCAAGGCCGGTGCCAGCGGCAAGAACATCGCCATGTCGCCGGAGGCCTTCTTTCTCCAACAGATCCTTCTCATCGGTCCCTTAGCGGCGGTCATTTGGCTGACTGGTCTTTGGGCTGGTGTCGTTCGACCAAGGTTGGCGGTCGCTCTAACATTCCCGATTGCCTGGCTGATCCTGTTCCTCGTATTCGATATTTCCCACGGCAAGCCCTACGTATCTTGCCCCTGATATATCCCACGCTGCTGGCATTCGGTGCGGTCCAAATCGAGAATTGGATTAACAATGTAACCGTGCGGACTGTCGCTCTGGCAGTCCTTATCATTCAGGGCATTTTGGCCGCGCCCCTAACGCTGCCGATACTCCCTATCGATGCATTCATACGGTATGAAAGAACAGTCGGCTTCATACCCTCGACGGGTGAACACGATAGGCTCGGAGCTTTGCCGCAATATTATGCGGACATGTTCGGCTGGCAGGAAATGGCGAGGAGGATTGCTGCTGTTTATTGGTCGCTTCCGCCTAACGAGCGCACACATGCGGCCTTCTTTGGAAACAATTATGGGGAGGCAGCAGCGATTGATATATTCGGTCGCCGTCTAGGCCTTCCGCCCGCAATCAGCGGGCACAACAATTATTACATTTGGGGCCCTCGCGGGCACGATGGCAGCGTGCTTATCATTGTCGGCGGCGACCCCAAGCACTATGTCGATCTGTTCCGCTCGTTCGAGGTCGCCGGGTGGATAGAAGCACCGTACGCGATGCCCTACGAGACGGACAAACCGACTACGTTCTTCGCGGCATGAAAATGCCGCTTCAAACGTATTGGCCCCAGACTAAACATTATCAGTGAAGTCCGTTGCTAGGTCGAGGTTTGGCGATGACCAATTTCACGCCGCTGAAGAGTTCGCGCCCGATGACGCCCCTTATCCTGAAGGCTACTGACCTGGAATGTCCGCTTTGGGTCAAAAGCAGACAAACGCGAATGACCGCTGAGCGCCAATAGCGGACATTCCGCTATGCGCCAAAAGGATATGGCGGTTATTGAAACAGGTTCCCGTTTGTCTGATCAAGTGTCACGCTGTTGGATCCGGGCCGAAGATTGATCAGCTGGCGCCAGAACAGCGCCTTGCCCTGATAAGGCGCAAGGCCCACCAGATAATAGCGACCGGCGGGGATCGACGGCGTCTCGGCATGGCCCTGTGCATCAGTGTGAATGGAGCCCAGCGCTGTCG
>CAVYKF010000010.1:0-56531 GCA_963769055.1 uncultured Alphaproteobacteria bacterium | reverse complement strand
CCAGTTCGCCTTCGGCGGCAACAACATCTTCAACATCCACCCGGACGTCCAGCCCTTCGCCGGCCCGCCGGTCGCCAATGCGCTGGGCAACAACCCCTCGAGTGGCCAGGCGATTCCCGCCGGCAATGGCGCCGTCGACAGCAACTTCTTCGGCCCCGCCTGGAATCCGAATGGCGGCTACTACTACGGACGCATCAACTTCAACTTCTAAGCCGGCCTGAACGACTGTTTGGAGTAGCCCCGCCCATTTCCGGTCCCCCCGGAAATGGGCGTTTTTTTGGCGGTCGCCAAACCGCCGCTGGCGGGCCTCAAGTCACCCAGTTGATCGCGATCGCGGGCGTGACCGAGGCCGGCGCGTTGTGGCCCTTGGCGAAGATCCGCGCGCCCACCAGCAGGCCCAGATCCGGCGTCCAGCTGAATTCGACGGCCGGCGCGAAGCCGACGCCGTCGCTCGAGCCGGAATTCCGCTCAACCGATTGTCCGTCCTGAAAGCCGCGCGTGAACGTGGCATTGCCGTGATTGTAGATCACGTCCAGCGCCAGCACCCAGCTCCGCGTCAGGCTGTATTCGAAGGAAGCGTCGGCGGAGAAACTATTTCCGGGCCTGGCATGCCCCAGAAACCCGGCGCCGGTGCCGTAAACGCTGACGTCCTGCAGATCGACCGTGCTGGAAAATCCCGCCGACAGGTCGAGCCGGGTGCGCAGCAGGCGCCCATTGGGAGCCAGAAAACCATCTGCGAGAATAGAAAGCCAGCGCGGTGGTGTAGGCGCCATTGCCGAAACCGTTGCTCGCCGGCCCGCCAGCCTGTCGTATTTTCCGGTCGGAACGGTTTTCGATCAATGCGAGCGAATGTCGGGAATGCCGCTGCGCCGCGTCCAGCGCGGTGAGCGCATATTGCGCCCGCAATTGCCGTGTCGCCCAGATTGCACACCCGAACTGTCCGGCCCGCCGCGAACCGAATTATATCCCGCCGTTGGCACCAGTCCGATGGTCAGCCGGTCGGTCAATCCGTAGAGCAGATAGGTGAGGGAGTTGACGCCGTTGGTGCGCCCCGAGATCGCGTCATAGAGATAGGATTCGATCAGCCCATGTCCCTGGGGCAGCGTGTGGGCGGAATTGGCCAGCATCGGGCCGGTCCACCAGGCGTCGTCCAGCGATTGGTGCGGGGTTGCATCGGAGACCGTCTGCGCGAAACTTTTCCCGGCGGTGAAGACGAGAAGTAGGCAAGGCAAAATCATTCGGCGAATCCGGCGCGTCCACATCGGGCGATCTCCCATTTCTGTCGGGAGGCATGTGACCGATAAGGGGACCGGCAAACACTCTGCTTCTTGCGGTGAAATTCATGCCGCCGCGCGCAGGGATGCCTCGACCTTCGCATCCCGTGCACGCTCCGGGTCGGCGGACCTAGCTGTCGCACGGCGAATGACAGCCGATTGTCGCGGCCAGGGACAATTCATAAACGGTGTCGGGATAATGCGCGTGCAGGGATTGGTCCGCCGCTTCGGCCCGGTGCACGCATTGATCGAAAGCGTCGGCCTTCACCGTCCAGCCGTCCCTGAGATCCGCGCCGCCATGCAGCGGATGGATGCGATAGATTTTGGAGGAGGTGAAACATTCGCTGGCCGCCTTCGACGGCAAACTCCCGAACAATATCGATCCGATGGCGCAGACCAGGATTATCCAATGCGATTCTGTCTTGTTCATCGTGTTGGTATTCCCGGGTGCCGCTGCAAATATAATGTAATGCCACCATTCATCGCGCCGCCATGCGGTTCCCGAGATGTATTTCTGCGACAAAATGACAAGGATTTAATCGCAACTTTCCGCCGTAAATGAAATCCCGACGCGATGCTTCCCGGCGCGGAAGTGGACAAGATGCGGCCTTTCGTTTTGTTTCGAAATATGCTGATTTGCCGCGCCAATCCGGGATGATCATGAGACCCAACAATACCGAAAAAGATCTCGCGCTGCTGCAAGGCACATGGCGGCAGATCGGCGTCGAGGAAAATGGCGTGGACAAATCCGCCGACGAATTGAGCGCCGCCGGCACGCTGACGACATTCGAGGGCAATGAATTCTCCGTGGTCAGCGCGGAGGGCGAGGTGCTCCTGAAAGGCACGTTTCGGCTGGACGCCACCACCATTCCCAGACAGGCCACCTGGATCGACACGACAGGGCCGGACCAGGGCAGGCATCTTCCGGGAATCTACAGCCTGTCCGAAAATACTTTTGTTTTCGTCGCCGGCGATGAGCGTTCGGCCAAGCCGACCGATTTCCGCACCGAGACCGGCCAGACCCTGCGCCGCTTCGTGCGGCTCGGCGCCAATGCCAATCCGCAGAAGCGCAACAGCCGCGGCTAGGCGCCGTCGTCTAGGGTGTGATCCAGCCGCTCAGGGCCGCGAACTTGCCCTGCCGCAATTCGCAGACGAAGCCCGCTTGCTGGGCATGGTGGTTGGCCTTGGAAAAACTGACGGGCGGAAGAATGCCGCCGCTGTCCCAGTCCTTAATGGTCTCCATGGCGTCGATGAAGGATTTGCGGGTGGGATCGGGCCCGGCGCGGCGCAAGCCCTCCATCACCATCTGGCCGAAGGCGTAGCCGTAAAGCGAATAGCGGTTGAGGGTCTCGCCGGGAAAATATTTCGCCATCAGGCGGCGATAGGCGGCGACGCCGGGCGCGTCGGAATTGTTGGGATCCGGATAGTAGCAAAGTCCCAATGTACCCTCGGCATAACCGCCGGGCACGTTCAGATACTCCTCGTCGGTCAAGGGCCCGGTCGAGACCATGCGGACATCCTTCCAATCCAGCCCGGCTTTGGCCTCCATCGCCCGCTTGGCCTGGGGCGGATAAAGCGCCATCACCACCGCGTCCGGTTTGGCTGCGCGCAGGCGGCCGACCTCGGCGGTGAGATCGGCGGGCAGGGTCTGATTGACCGCTTCCTCGCCCACCACCGTGTAGCCGTCCTCGGCGGCGAGCGCCTTGAGCCGTTCGCGGAAGAACTGCCCATAGGCGTTGGGATCGTAAAGGATGGCGATGCGCTTCATGCCCCGGTCGCGGGCGAGGTAGCGGTACATCATCTGGGTTTCGCCGCCATAATGAGGAAATGAGGTGAAGACGTAGCGGCCGTCATCCCGGTCGATCAGGCCGGTATGGGGAAACATGTAGGGCACTTTGTGCGCCATGGCGAAGGGCGCGATCTGAAGCGCCGCCGTGCCGCCGTGATTCCACAACAGCAGCACATGATCCTGATCGGCCAGGCGCGCGACATTGGCCAGTTCTTCCGCATCGCCGGCCGCGCCGCCCTGGGTACGGGCATAGCTCTTGGCGACCAGCATTCGTCCGTTGATGCCGCCCTGATCGTTCACCGCTTTCATGACCAGGCGCATGCCCAGATTTTCCGCCGCCCCCGAAGGCGACATCGATGAGGGCGCCTCGACCCCGATCAGGATGTCGCCGGGCGCGGCGATCGCGGTGCCGCATGCCATAAGCGCGAACAGCGCCCCCAAACCCCATCGCATCGCCATGTGTCCCCCTTTATCGCCAAGGATAGAGTGCGCCGCCCGGGACAGGCAAATTGGGCGTATCCCGGCGCTTGCGCCCACGGCGGCGGCCCAGCAGCATGGGCCAGGCCGTCACGGGCTTTTGGGGCAGATCATGAACCGTTCGCGGAAATTGCCTGTCGCCGGCCGGATGCGATGAGCCCGATGCGATGAACTTGGCGCTTTTCCTCATTCTTCTGTCCGCCGCGGTTCATGCCGTCGTTAATGTCCTGACCAAGCGGGCGGACGACAAATACGCCATGCGGCTTCTGGTCGGGACCGGTTCGGCCCTGCTGGTGGCGCCGGCGCTTTTTTTCGTGCCCCTGCCGATGGGCGGCTGGTGGTTTCTCGCCGGCACCGCCTTCGTCCATGCCTTTTACGAATTGCTGCTGGTGCGCTCGTACGAAAGTGCGGCCTTTTCCGCCGTCTATCCGGTGGCGCGCGGAACCGGCCCGCTTTTCACCGCCCTGGGCGCGATCCTGTTTCTCCATGAACATCCCCCGGCGCTGCAATTGCTGGGGATCGCCTTTGTCTGTGGCGGCGTCATCGCCATCGGGCTTTCGCACCGCGCCACCGAAGGCGCGCTCAAGGGCATCGGCTTCGCGCTGGCAACCGGATTCACCATCGGCGCCTATACCTTGATCGACGCCAGCGGCGTGCGCGCCGTCGCCGATCCTTTCTCCTATGTCCTGTGGTTCTTCGTGATGCACGGTGCCTCCGTGCTGACCACCGCGCCCGGCATCCGGGGCGTTGCCGTCATCCGCGAGGCGCGCCGCCAATGGAAGCTGGGGCTATTCACCGCGGCGCTTTCGATCCTGACTTATGGCTCGGCGATGCTGGCCTACCGCTTCGGCGCCACCGCCCAGCTCGCGGCCCTGCGCGAAACCAGCGTGCTGTTCGGCACCGTCCTGGCCATGGGCTTCCTGGGCGAGCGGATGACGGTGCGCCGCCTGCTTGCGGCCCTGGTCATCGCGGGCGGTGCAATCCTGCTGCAGGCCGGATAGAGATAGGCGGCCAGGAGGCGCACCGCACCATGACCCGGATCGGCATCACCGCAATTTCCATTCTGGCGCTCTGCGCCGGCCCAGCCCTTGCCGCCGGCACGGTGGCGGACAGGATTCACCTTCGCCGCTGGCGGCGACATGATCGGGCCTTATCACGATTTCCCCAAGCCGCAGGATGCGGGCTTCGCCCAGGTCGTCGCGCTGTTCCGTGGCGCCGATCTCGGCTTCGCCAACCAGGAAGGCTCGATCTTCGACCTCAAGACCTTTCGCGGATATCCCGCGGCGGAGAATGGCGGCGGCTATCCCTTGCAGCCGGCGGCGTTCGCGCGCGACCTCAAATCGATGGGGATCTCGCTGGTCTCCAAGGCCAACAATCACGCCACCGACTGGGGCAGCGACGGGCTGGCGGCGACCTTGGGATGGCTGGCGGCAGCGGGCGTCACGCAAGCAGGTGCCGGCGAAGGCCTGGAGGCCGCGCGCGCGCCCGCCTATCTCGACACCGTCAAGGGCAGGGTGGCGCTGGTCGATACCGCCTCGACTTTTCCGCCCATGGCGGTGGCGGGACCGGCGGTGGCGCGCTTTGGCGTGAATTCGCGGCCCCGCGCCGGCATCAGCGCCCTGCATGTGCAGGAAGTGGGCTATGTCGCGCCGGAGCAATTGCGCGCGCTTCGCCGCATCGTCGGGCCGCTGGATTTCGCAGGCCGGCCTGATGAAGTGCGGCTGGGCGATCAGGTCTTCCGGGCCTCGGCCAAGACCGGCACGGCCTGGGAGGTGAACAAGGACGACGAGACCGCCATCCTCGAATCGGTGAAGCAGGCCCGCGCGCACGCCAAATTCGTTCTCTTCTCCATCCATGCGCACCAGACCGCGGGGGATTCCGACGCCGGCGGCGCGCCCTACGAGCCGATGGTGCTGCATTGGGCGAACGAGGCGGCTTCGGCCGAGGATCCGCGTCCCGCCAATTTCGAGCCCAAGCTGTTTCACCAGGCCATCGACGCGGGCGCCGATGCGGTGGTGCGTACCGGCCCGCATGTGCTGGGCGGGATCGAGATCTACAAGGGCAAACCCATCTTCTACAGCCTGGGCAGCCTGTTCTTCGATTTCCGGGGCAAGCGCAGCTATACCAGCCCGACCGGCCAAGTGATCAATTTCCCCGACGGCTATTTTGAAACCGTCATTCCCGTGACCCGCTACAAGCAGGGCAGGGTGGACGAAATCCGCCTTTATCCGATGGCGATCGGAATTGGCGGACCCTTGGGCGGCATGCCGCATCCGGCGCCGCCCGATGAAGCGCGCCGGATCCTGGACGGGCTCGCCAGAATGTCCGCCGCCTACGGCACCAAGATCCGCATCGAGAATGGCGTCGGGGTCATCCGGGGCGGCGCTTAGTCCCCATCGGTCGGGATCGTTCGCTATTGCGCCAGGGGCAGGCTGATGAAGCTTTCCTGCGGGCCCGCGACCGTGACGCTCTGCGTCGCCGCCTTGTAGTCCGACGGCTTGGCAAAGAAGATGTTGGGCACGAAAGTCTGCGGATTGCGGTCATAGAGCGGGAACCAGCTCGACTGCACCTGCACCATGATGCGGTGTCCCGGCAGGAAGACGTGATCGGCATTGGGCAGCTCGAACTGATAGTCGAGCTTGGCGTTGGGCGTGATCGGCTTGGGGTCGGACAAGGACTTCGCGATAGCGGCCGCGGAAAATGTCCATGCCGATGGCCAGCTGATAGCCGCCCATGGCGTGATCGCCCGGCACCTGGTCGGGATAGACGTCGATCAGCTTCACCACCCAATCGGCGTCGCTGCCGGTGGTGGCGGCGTTCAGGTGCACCACCGGCTGGCCGCGCACGGTCACCGGCTTGGTCAGCACATTGCTGGTGAAGCTCAGCACATCGGTGCGGCCGGAGGCTTCGCGCTGATCGTCGGTCAGCCAGCAGGCCCATTGCGCGCAGGTGTCGTATCCCGCCGTCTTGTTGGGACGGGCGCGATAGGGCACGGGCTTGGCCGGATCGGAAACGTAATCTGCGGTGGATACGGTGCCGGTGGCGGGCTCGAAGCCCAGACCCGCATTCGGCTTCAGGTAAAGCGGCGTGGATTTGGCGTTCGCCGCGGGCCAGGCCCGCATGCTGCGCCATTCATTGGTGCCGGTCTCGAACACGGTGACGGGCGCGACCTCCAGCGCCGGCGCGTCGTCCTTCAGGTAATGCGCCAGCACCGGCGCCAGCACATGCCGCCGCCACCATTTGCCGGTATCCTGGCCGAACTTGACGGCGCCGAGCGAACTGGCGTCCTCGATCTCCTGGCCGTGAAACCAGGGTCCGATCGACAGGCGCACCATATCGCCCTTGGTGTCCTTGGGCTTCAAGGCCTTCCACACCGCGTTGTAGCCATAAATGTCTTCGGCATCCCACAGGCTTCCCACCAGCAGCACCGGCACGGTCAGGGGTTGGGCGGCCACGATCTTGTCCATCGCCTGGTCCTGCCAGAAACTGTCGTAAGCCGGATGGGCGGTGACCTTGTTCCAGAAACCCATTTGCTCCAGGCCATGTTCGCGGCCCAGCGCGCCGGCCGAACCGCCGCGCATATAGAAATCGTAATCGTCATATTCGGATTCCCACCATTTGGCGGAATTGTCGTTGGTGCCGTCCTGTTCGTAGATGTAGGGCATGTTCTGTTCGCGGAAGGCGCCATTGTGGAACCAGTCGTCGCCGCGCCAGCCATCCACCATGGGATTCATCGGTACGGAAATCTTCAACGCGGGATGGGGATGCACCAGCGCCATCAGGGGCAGGAAGCCGTCATAGGAAATGCCCAGGATGCCGACCTTGCCGTTCGACTCCGGCACATGCTTCACCAGCCAGTCGATGGTGTCATAGGCGTCGGTGGAATCGTCGGTCTTGGTGGGATTGAGCGCGGTGCCGGCGAGCGGCGGGTTCATCATATAGATGCCCTTGGAGCCGTACTTGCCCCGGACATCCTGCACCACGCGGATATAGCCGCCCTCGGTAATGGTGTCATAGGCATTGTCGTAGCCGTCCAGGATCATGCCCAGATGGCCGCTTTGGGCGTAGCCGGTCTGTTCCTCGGCACTGTAGGGCGTGCGGGTGAGAAGGATGGGCGCATGGGAGGCGCCGCGCGGCACCAGGATCACGGTGTGCAGCTTGACGCCGTCGCGCATCGGGATGTCTTCCACCCGGCGCACATAATCGAAACTGGTTTCGGGGCGGACGACCTTCTTGGGCGATTCGTTATAGTCGGGGGCGAGGGCCCAGGCGCTGAGCGCCAGGCATGGCATCAGGCAAAACCCCGCAGCCGTCAGAATTGTCCGCATGAAACACCCCCTGTCCGTTCGCCCCTGCGGCACCATGCCATGAGTCCGGCGCGCTGGTCAGGCCGGCCCTCCAAATTTGCCGGAAGCGAAATAAAGTCATAAAAGTCAATCGGTTACGTCAAGCCAGACGGTGCCTTCCGGGCCGGGCGGGGCAGCCGCTCAATCGATGTCGATATTGAAGCCCGCGTCCACCGACAGCGCGGAATTCGCCAGGTTTTTGGTCGCCAGCGGCTCGTAACGTCCCATGACATGAAACTCATAGCCTTCGCCGAATGCGAAGGAGAAACCCGTCCCGGCGCGCCAGTCGAGGGCGTTGCCATGCAGCAATGTCGTCGAATGGCGCGCCGTCTTTGTTATGCCGTCTTGCACATAGCTCTGCTCGGTATACGTGCTGGTGCCAAAATTGGTCTCGCTTATCCCCGCAGTCGCGAGGAGTCTGAGGAAGCCGCCGACCGGGAGATAGAAGATTCCGTCGCCCGTCAGCCGATCGAAGCGCAGATCGGCCTGCTGATACGAGTTGCGTGTCGTGCCATAGCCCAGCTCGACGGCAAAATTGCCGAAGCGGTCGCCGATATGCACGCTCGGGCCGAGCGCCCCTTCCGGATAAAGATTGAGCGCGGAATCGTTGAGATTGATGGAATCGGCAACAAGGTCGGCGCCCGCATAGATTGCCGCGTGTGCCGGGAACAGCGGCATCACTGTAAGCAGCCCAGCCAGAAATAAGGATTTCTTCATGAAGGTTGCCGCGCCGGTGGATCACGAGTCGACCCTAGATATCGCGCAGCTTTGCGAACAGCATTTTCCGGCGATTATTTTTCAATATTGCAGATCTTTCATCAACGGGCGGATTATCCACGCGGCCCGCACCCGACCCCCCGCGTCATTGCGCGGCGCGGCTGGCCCAGAGACGGCGGGCAAGAGCCTTGGCGTCGTCGGGATAATCGAAGCCGGACGACAATTCGGCCCCTTCCTCCAGCACGTCGTCGAAGCCGCCAGCCCTGAGGCAGACCGGGCAGACCACGATGTCGTTATTCTCCGAAAGGCCGATGCGCAGCAGCGGCGCGGCGCAATGGGTGCATTGGATGGAGAGAAAAGTGTGGAACGGCTCCATGGCGATATTCCCCCTCGAATAATCCGTCACTGCGCGCGCGAAAACCTTTCGAATGATCAGCGATGGGATGCGTTGAAACCGTCCAGCGCCTTGGCGCCCGGGCAGAGGTCTTTTTCCGACATCTGATTGAGCGGCACGTCCACGGTGTTGAGATTGGCGTGCATGTCGGACGCGTTGCGGTCCAGATAGATCAGTCCGGTGGCCAGCTCGCCCGCCGCGGCGCGGTTCTGCAGATAGGTCATCGCGGCGATGCGGTCGTGGGGATCGTAATCGGCATCGAGCTTGGCCAGCCGGAGCCGGGAGCCGTCATGCAGCGCCACGTCCTCGACCGTGCCCGGCGCATATTCCACCGTGATGGGATCGCGCGGCTCCATGATGTCGAGGCGGTTCACCGCTTCGTTGTGGGCGCGCACGAAATCATAGGCCTTGGTCGAGCCCGCGTGATTGTTGAAGGCGACGCAGGGGCTGATGATATCGATGAAGGCGGGGCCGGGATGGCGCATCGCGGCCATGATCAGGGGCACCATCTGCGTCTTGTCGCCGGAAAAGCTGCGGCCCACGAAACTCGCGCCCACCATCAGCGCCATGCTGACCAGATCGAGCGCCGTGTCCATGTTGCTGGCGCCGCCCTTGCTCTTGGAACCCTTGTCGGCGGTGGCGGAAAATTGCCCCTTGGTCAGTCCATAGACGCCGTTATTCTCGGTGATATAGACCATGTTGACGCCGCGCCGCACGCAATGCACGAACTGGCCGAGCCCGATGGAGGCAGAGTCGCCGTCGCCCGAGACGCCCAGATAGATCAGCTCCTTGTTGGCGAGATTGGCGCCGGTCAAGACCGAGGGCATGCGGCCATGCACGGAATTGAAGCCATGGCTCTGGCCCAGGAAGTAGGCCGGCGTCTTGGAGGAACAGCCGATACCCGACAGCTTGGCGACGCGGTGCGGTTCGATGGCGAGCTCGAAACAGGCCTGGATGATGGCGGCGGAAATCGAGTCATGGCCGCAGCCGGCGCACAAGCGTCGAGATCGTGCCTTCGTAATCGCGATGGGTGAAGCCGAGCCGGTTCACCGGGATGGCGGGATGGCGCAGCTTGGGCTTGACGATGTAGGTCATTCCGCGGCTTCCCTCGATGTGATGGTCATGCGTTCGGCGATGGCTTTGATGATGTAACGTGCCGTGACCGGCGTGCCGTCATGGTGCAGGATGGAAATGAAGCGGGCCGGATCGATGCCGCATTCATTGACCAGGAGCATGCGCATCTGGGCGTCGCGGTTCTGCTCGACCAGGAAGACCTGGTCATGGGCGTTGATGAATTCCGTGACGGCTTCCGGAAAGGGGAAGGCGCGCACCCGCATGGTGTCCAGATGCAGGCCTTCATCTTCCAGGGCGGCCAGCGCCTCGTTCATGGCGGGCGCGGTCGAGCCGAAATAGATCGCCCCGTACCGGGTCTTTTCCTTCGCCTGCCGGATCACCGGCCCGGGGACATAGGATTTCGCGGTTTCGGATTTGCGCAACAGCCGCTGCATATTGTCCTGATAGACGTCGCCTTCCTCGCTGTATTTGGCGTAGCGGTCGTGGCTGGAGCCGCGGGTGAAATAGGCACCCTTGGTGGGATGCACCCCCGGCAGGGTGCGGTACGGAATCGCGTCGCCATCCACATCCAGATAGCGGCCGAAATTCTTGCCGGCGTCGAGATCGGCGGCGGTCATCACCTTGCCGCGGTCGTAAGCGCGGCTGTCGTCCCAGGTGAAGGGTTCGCACAGCCAATCATTCATGCCGATATCGAGATCCTCGAGCAGGAAGACCGGCGTCTGCAGCCGCTCCGCCAGGTCGAAGGACAGGGCCGCGAATTCGAACAGCTCCTTGGGATCTTCCGGGAAGAGCATCACATGCTTGGTGTCGCCATGGCTGGCATAGGCGCAGAGCAGCAAATCGGCCTGCTGGGTGCGGGTCGGCATCCCGGTGGACGGACCGCCGCGCTGCACATTGATGATGACGGCGGGGATCTCCGCGAAATAGGCCAATCCCAGGAACTCCTGCATCAACGAGATGCCGGGACCCGAGGTGGCGGTGAAGGCGCGCGCGCCGTTCCAGTTCGCCCCGATCACCGCGCCGATGGCGGAGATCTCGTCCTCGGCCTGCACGATGGCGAAGCGGTTCTTGCCGGTCTCAGGATCGACCCGGTATTTCTTGCAATGCTTGGCGAAGGATTCCGCCACCGACGTGGAAGGGGTGATGGGATACCAGGCCGCCACCGTCGCCCCGCCATAGACGCAGCCCAGCGCCGCCGCCTCATTGCCGTTGACGAAGATGCGGTCGCCCACCGCGGTGGAGCGTTCCACCTTCAGGCCGCAGGCCTTGGCGAGATTGTCGCGCGCATAGTCATGGCCCATATGCAGGGCCTGGTGATTGGGCGCGATCAAGGCCTGCTTGCTCTTATATTGCTCGCCGATCAGGGTCTCCAGGACGGCGGTCTCGATTCCCAGCAATTGCGCCAGGGCGCCGATGTAGATGATGTTCTTGAAAAGCTGCCGCTGCCTGGGATCGCTATACGTCGCGTTGCAGATCTCGGTCAGCGGCATGGCGATGACATTGACGTCGTCGCGGAATTTGGATTTGGGGATCGGCCGCGAGGAATCGTAGAACAGATAGCCGCCCGGATCGATTCCGGCGACATCCTTGTCCCAGGTCTGCGGGTTCATCGCCACCATCAGGTCGACGCCGCCGCGCCGTCCCAGCCAGCCATGGCCGGAGACCCGCACCTCGTACCAGGTAGGCAGGCCCTGGATATTGGAGGGGAAGATATTGCGCGACGCCACCGGCACGCCCATCCGCAACAGCGAGCGGGCGAACATCTCGTTCGCCGATGCCGATCCCGAACCGTTCACATTGGCGAATTTGACGACGAAATCGTTGACGGATTTTATCGGCGTTGGCATGCGTACTCCGTCTTGGGCGCTTCCAGCAGGAATTTCTGCATGTCCCAGGCGCCGGTGGGGCAGCGCTCGGCGCAGAGCCCGCAATGCAGGCAAAGATCCTCGTCCTTGGCCATGATGCGGCCGGTCTTGAGCGCGGAGGAGATGTAGAGATCCTGCATTTTCGGATGCAGCGACGGCGCGCTCAGATGCCGGCGCAGTTCGTCTTCCTCGTCATTGGCGGTGAAGGTGATGCAGTCCATCGGGCAGATATCGACGCAGGCGTCGCATTCGATGCATTTGGGCGTATCGAACACGGTCTGCACGTCGCAATTCAGGCAGCGATGGGCTTCCAGGAAGGCCTGCTTGATGTCGAAGCCCAGTTCGACCTCCAGCTTGACGTTCTTGAGCGTCTGCTCGATGGGCGCGTGCGGCACCTTGAAGCGCGCGTCGTTGGAAATGTCGTTGTCATAGCTCCATTCGTGGATGCCCATCTTCTGGCTGGACAGGTTCACCATCGGCGGCGGCCGGTCCATCACATCCTTGCCCTGGCAGAGCAGGTCGATGGAGATGGCCGCGTCATGGCCATGCGCCACCGCCCAGATGATGTTCTTGGGGCCGAAGGCGGCGTCGCCGCCGAAAAACACTTTCGGATTGGTCGATTGCATGGTGGCGGGATCGACCTTGGGCATGTCCCATTTGTCGAATTCCAGGCCGATGTCGCGCTCGATCCAGGGGAAGGCGTTTTCCTGGCCCACCGCCACCAGCACATCGTCGCATTGCATGATGGTGTCGGGCTCGCCCGACGGCACCAGCGAGCGGCGGCCCTTGGCGTCGAACTCGGCCTTGACCTTCTCGAAGCGCACGCCGGTCAGCTTGCCGCCGCTGTGCAGGAATTCCTTGGGCACCAGGAAATTGTGGATCGGGATGCCCTCATGCATGGCGTCTTCCTTCTCCCAGGGAGACGCCTTCATCTCCTCGAAGCCGGATCGCACCACCACCTGGACTTCCTCGCCGCCCAGCCGCCGCGAGGTGCGGCAGCAATCCATGGCGGTGTTGCCGCCACCCAGCACGATCACCCGCTTGCCGATCCTGGTGGTGTGGCCGAAGGACACCGACGACAGCCAGTCGATGCCGATATGGATGTTCGCAGCATGCTTCCTTGCGGCCGGGAATCTCCAGCTCGCGGCCCCGCGGCGCGCCGCAGCCGACGAAGATCGCATCGTAATCTTCCGCCAGCAGACTCTTCAGCGAATTGATCTTCTGGCCCAGCCTCAGTTCCGGCTCCAGATCGAGGATGTAATTCACTTCCTCGTTCAGCACCGTTTCGGGCAGGCGGAATTTCGGAATCTGGGTGCGCATCATCCCGCCCGCCGAGGCGTCGCCGTCATAAAGGACCACGGTATAGCCCAAGGGCAGAAGATCGCGCGCCACGGTGAGGGAGGCCGGTCCCGCGCCGATCAGGGCGACGCGCTTGCCGTTCTTCCGGGCAGCGGGACGCGGCATGCGCGCCCTCACATCGTCCTTATTGTCGGCGGCGACGCGCTTGAGACGGCAGATGGCGACAGGTTGCGGCGTACCGGTGACTTCCTCGACGCGGCCGCGCCGGCAGGCCGGTTCGCAAGGCCGGTCGCAGGTGCGGCCCAAGCACGCCGGGAAAGACGTTGGAATGCCAGTTGACCATATAGGCGTCGGAATAACGGCCCGCCGCGATCATGCGGATATATTCGGGCACCGGGGTATGGGCGGGACAGGCCCATTGGCAATCGACGACCTTGTGGAAGTAATCCGGGTTCTTGATGTCGGTGGGCTTCATGCCCTCTTTTGACGACAACTCGGCACGCACGCCCGGCGTCTGCCGGAACGGCTCATTCACCGTTGGACTGCTCATGTCGCTGACCGTTTCCCCAATGACACGCCTCTGATGAGACCAACGTCTGATGGTGTTGCAGCTATTGATTAATGTCCGTGATGTCCGTTGGTCTGCTACTCTTTTTCCTTGTTTCGGCAGTATGGCCGGGAAACAATCGGAAGTGCTTCCTTCCCTGATCGGGTTCGATACTAACGGGAACAGGCATTGAGCAAAAGGGCGTATCGGCCCGCTTTTGCCGGCAATGTGATGGACAGAACATCATTTTTGCACTGCGGCGGCCTCGTGGAAAGATACATGGAGTCTAATGTGTTATCGTGCGGGAAAAGCGGCCCTGCTGGCGCTTTGTTTCGCGGCACGGCCCGTCGCCGCGCAGACACTGGAAACCAAACCGGCAGAAAATTGGGGCGCGCCCGAGGTCGTGGAAGTCCAGGCCGCGCCCGGGCCTGCGGTCTGGCATCTGACTCGCGGGCAATCCGAAGTCTGGATTTTGGGAACCGTCGGCTCGATGCCGGATGGACTTAACTGGAACAAGAATTATCTCGCCGAACTTCTGGACGGCGCGCGCGCCATCCTGATGCCGCCGCGTCCTTCCATCGGCGTGTTCGAAGGCGCCTGGTTCCTGATCACCAATGGCAGCAAGTTCAGCTTGCCGCGCGGCCAGTCGCTGGAACCGTCCCTGTCCGATGCCCTGCGCGCGCGCTTCATCGCCACGCGCGAACGGCTCGGCCAAAGCGAGAACCGCTATCGCACCGACACGCCGCTGCGCGCCGCGCTTCGCCTGCAGCAGGATCTCCAGGACAAGCTCGATCTCACCCGCGACGAACCGCGCGACACCATCGACCGGCTGGCGCGCGCCAAGCATGTGCCGGCGGCGCCGATTGCGCGTTACGAGGTGCTGGATGCGGCGGAAGACGTGCTGAAGCTCAATCCGGAACAGCAGCGCGCCTGCCTGGCGCAATCGGTGGAAGATGTGGACCGACAGTCCGCGCACGCGGTGGCCGCGGCCCGGGCTTGGGCGATCGGCGACATCAAGGACGTCAAGGCCAATTACGGCGAGTTGCGGCTGGCCAATTGCGTCATCGCGGCGGTGCATTCCGTCGCCGATATCAGCGAACGCGATGTCGCCGATTATACCGCCGCCATCAATGGCGCGCTGGACAAGCCGGGCAAGACCGTGGCGGTGATCGACATCGGCCCGCTATTGCGGCGGGGCGGCGTTCTGGAGCGGCTCGAAGACCTCCATGTCGCCATCGAAGGCCCGGCGGAATAAACGGGTCTCGCCGTGGCTTTCCTTATCGGCGGGGCGGGGCAGTCGCTAACCAATAGACCGCCGGCGGCGGGGCCTTTTTGCCGCGGCTTGGCGGCTCCGCGCTAACCTTGCCAAAGATCCGGTTGCTTCCGGAAAAGCGAAAAGTTTAAGCAAATTGCCCCGGTTGGAATAACGCGCCTTGACGTAAAACGGTGTCATTCTCCCATTGGGCGCGTGTCAGTGGCGTCCTTCGGTGGGCTGACGAATGAAGCAAGGCGCAACCAGGCTGCGAGTTCCGGAGGCGGCGACGGCAAAACTTGCCGAAGCGCCGGCGCTTGCCCCGCTGGATCCCTCCGCGGCGCTGCAGGCGATTCCCCTGGATCTCCGGCCGGTGATTTCCGCCTATCGCCGCCGCGGCCGCTTCACGCTCAGGATCGAGAATTCTGCCGCAGTTGGCCCGCTTCTCGGCCGGACAGAATAACGGCAATTGCACCTGGTCGCTCCAGCTCGATGAGCTCGAGGACCTGGTCTATTTCGCGCCGAAATCCACGCAGGGCGATCACACGCTTTCGATCCGTCTGATCGCCAAGGACGAGACCGAGGCCTTTACCATCGCGGTGATCGAATTTCCCGTTCGAGGTGGCGACGGGCCCATGCCGGCGTCGAGTCTCGCCGCGCCCAGGCAAAGTGCCGGAGCCCGCGCAGGATGAGCTGCGCGGCGAGGCGCAAGGGCTCAAATCGGCGCTTGCGGCGCGCGAGGCGGAATTGAACCAGCTGCGCGCTTCGGCGGAGCGCATGAGCGTGATGCTGCAGCAAAAGCTCGACGCGGCGGTGTCCGAAGCCCAGGCCGGCTGGAGGCGCGAAGAAGCCGCGCGGCTGGAATCCGAAACCGCAAGGCTCGAGGAGCAGTTCGAGCGCAAGCTGATGGAACGGGAGCTGCACGCCCAGGCCATCACCGACATCGCGCGCGAACAGCAATCCGCCGTGCTCCGGCTTCTGCGCCAGGAATTCGCCGCGACGAAGGAATTGCTGGCGGCGCGCGAAAGCGAACTTTCCTCCACCCGGGCGCAGCTGGAGCGCCTGCGCAAGGATTGGGAAACGGAAATCGAATCCACCAAAGCGTCCGCCGAAGTCAGGCAGGCAAAGGCGCTGAAGGAGGCCGAAGCCGAATGGCGGGCGCGGGCCGACAAGATCAAGGCCGAGCTGACCGCCAGATTCGAAGCCGCGGAGCGGGCTTCGGCCGACAAGTCGGCCGCCGCCGCCGAACAGATTATCGAATTGAACCGCTTGCGCGCCGAGCTGGAGCGCCAGGCCAAACAATCCGAAGCCGACATCCTGTCCGCAACGGCGGCCGCCGAAGCCAAGGCGGCGGAGGCCTTGAGAGCCGCCAAAGCCGAATGGCGGGCGCAAACGGATAAGATCAAGGCCGAGCTGACGGCCAGATGCGAAGCGGCCGAGCGGGCGACGGACGCCAAGGCGGACACGGACGGCCGGGCCGAACTGAACCGGTTGCGCGCCGAACTGGAGCGTCAGCGCAAACAAGCCGAAGCGGAAACCGCGGCCATGAAAGCCACCGCCGAAACCAAGGAAGCCAATTCACTCAAGGCCGCCGAAGCCGAATGGCGGGCGCGGACGGACAAGATCACGGCCGAACTGACCGCCAGGTGCGAAAGGGCGGAATCGACCGCCGCCAGAGCGGCGAATTCCGGCGAAGGCCGTGAGGCCGAATTGAGCAATCTGCGGGCCGAGCTGGAGCGCCTGCGCAAGGAATCCGACGCGCAGATCGCTTCCGCCAAAGCGGCGGCCGCGGCCAAGGCGGCGGAGACGCTGAAGGCCGCCGAAGCCGAATGGCGGGCGCGGGCGGATAAAATGGAAGCCGAACTGACGGCGCGCTGCGAAGCGGCGGAACGGGTGGCGGCCGGAAAGGCCGATGCGGGCGCGGATCGCTCGTCCGAGATAACCCAGCTGCGCACCTTGCTCGAGCGCCAGCGCAAGGATTTCGAAGTGCAGGTTCAGTCGGCCAAGGCGGCGGCCGAGATCGATGCGGGCGAAAGATTGAAGGCCGCCCAGGCGCAGTGGGAAAGAGATTCCGCCGCCGCGCTGGCCCAGATGGCGGCGCGCTGCGAAGCGGCGGAGACATCCCTGGTTTCGGCGCGCCAGACCATCGCCAGCAATGCCCAGGACGATGGCTATGTCCGCGCCCTGGAACGCGAGATCAAGACATTGCGCGCCACGCTGGTCGACCGGGAAGCGGCCATCGTGCATGCCAATGCCCTGCAGGAACAGATGCGGCTCGGCACGGTGCGCGACACGCCGGGCTCGCGCTGGCAGCCCTTGTCGAACCGTGTCGAGGCGGATCCGGCGGAAACGCCGGAAGAGGAAAAATCCAAGCGACAACTGGTTCGCGATGTCGTCGTGGTGGTGATGGTGGTGGCGGCCCTGGTGATCGCCTTCCCGCGGCTGGAAGCGATGCTTCCCGACGATGTGCGCGCGCAGATCGAAACGGTGGGCGGATTGTTCGCGCCGGCCGCGCCCGAGATTGCCGCGCCGCCGCCGGCGCGCGTGGCCGCGACCCAGCCCAAGGTGGTGCATCCCGTGATGTATGCGACGCGCTCGATCAATGTCCGCTCCGAGCCGTCGGTAAGCGCGTCGGTCGCCGCCAGCCTGAAACGCGGCACGGCCGTCACGGTCCTGGAACAACGCGACAATTGGGACCGGGTGGAGGTCCCCGGCTCACAGAAGCAAGGCTGGGTGTTCAACACCTACCTGGCCGATACCGATCCGGGACCGGTAGCACCGGCGCCGGTTGCCGCAAAGGCCGACCCGATCCCGCCGGTCGAGCCGCAGACAGTTCCCCCCCCACTCCCGCAGCCGCAGCGCCGGTCGCGCCGGCGCCGGAACCTGCAGCGCCGCCGCCGGCCGAAGCGGTTCCCGCCCCGACCCAATAATCGGCGCCGCGGCTAATTTCCGACGCGAATTGTCGCGAGAGAACCGCCGGCCTCTTCGCCGGCGGGACGAATTGCGGATCGGCCTTCAGCTCAGCAGATAGGAGAGCAGGCCGATGAACGCGAAAACCCCGAACCAGAAGAGACAGAATTGTCCCGCTCCTCCGGCCGCGTGCTCGCGGGCATATTGCAGATTGTGGTCGTGATCCAAGACGGCCATTGGCGATCCCCCGATCTTTCCACTACGGATAGTAGGGGGATTGTCACGCGTCCGATACAAAAATAGTTTCCGCGCTGCAGCAATATCATGCGGTGCAGCAACCTATCCCGGCGGCACCGCCTCATAGATCAGGCTTTGGACCTTCGCCTCGATCGGCGGCGCCAGCAGCAAGCGGCCCCGGATCCGGCCCCGCTGGCAGGCCCATTCGAACATGCCGGTCTGCGCACCCGCCGCATGGATGGGTGCTCCGGTTTCGCATTCGCCCACTTGGGCTTTGAGGCGGCCAAGCTCCAGCTTCCAATTCTCAGCCGTGCGGTCGAGGAAGAAATTCACCGCCGCCATCGGCGCCACGGGCGCAATGGTGCCGCCCTTCCAGGCATCGCCGGCGGCGGCATAAGCCTTCGCCAACTCCGCACTGACGGGAACGACGCGGGCGTTCAACAGACCGGCCTGCTTCAGCTGAAGCGCCGCAGCCCACAAGGTCGGGCTGGGTCCGGAATAAGTGCGATTGGTGAAGACGAAAAGGCCGACGCCGGCATCCGGAAACATCAGCACCGACGAGCCATAGCCGGGATAGCCGCCATTATGCGTGATCGCCCAGGGCAGGTCGCAGTCATTCACCACATAGAGCGCCATGCCGTAGGTTTCAGCCTGGCGGCAGGGCGTGGCCCGCTTGTCGCCGGGCCGCGTCACGCCCAGGGGAAAATCCGAACCCTTGGCCAGTTCGCGCATGGTCTGGCGCGGCACAGGGCCGGTGTCGGGATCGCTGCGCGGCGGCCAGGCCGACAGAAGGTAGGCGACCCATTTGGAATAATCATTGGCGCTGGTCTGCAGACCGCCGATGGAAGTGAAAGCGCCTTCGCCCAGATCGGGCTCGCGCGCGAATTGCCCGTTCTCGAAGCGATAGCCGATGGCACGCCGCGCGATGGGCGAGCGGGCGATGTTGAAGCCGCTCGACGCCATGCCCAGCGGCTTGAGCAGAAGATCGCCTGCGACCGCGCTATAGGGACGGCCCGAGACATTCTGGATGATGCGCCCCACCAGGGCGAAGCCGAGATTGGAATAGCTGAACGCGGTCTCGGGCGCGTGATCGAAGGCGATGCCTTTGCGCAGCATCGCGGTGAACTCGGCTTCGGGAAGGGGCGTCTGCCGGTCGCCCCACGGATCGTCGGTGACGAAGCCGGGCGTATGCCCAAGAATGTCGATCACCCGGATGCGCGGGGAATCCGTGGTGGGATAGCGCCAGCCGCGCATCTCGGGAATATAAGTCTCTGCTTTTTCCTGGAGCGCCACTTTGCCTTGGTCGCGCAGATGCAGAAGCGTCAGGGCGGTGAACGCCTTGGTCATGGAGGCGATACGGAACAGGCTGTCCGGCGTGACCGGGCGCTTCGCGTCCAAATCCTGCACGCCGAACGGCTTGACATATTCCAGGCGGCCATGCGCGACGATGCCATAGACCAGGCCGGGAACATGATTGTCGGCCATGAACTGGGTGAAGATGCGATCCAGCTGCGGCGACAGGCGCTGCAACGCCGCGGGCGTTTCGGGGGCGGGTGTCTGCGCCTCGGAAGGAAGCGCAACGGCGGCGGCGATCGCGACCGCGATGGTCATGACCCGCGGGATTTGACGAAGCATTGGCACCCCCTGTGGTCTCGCGCTAGAACGCGCTCGCCGGACAGATTACAGGCCCCTCGATCCCTGTGAAGGCCGCAAAGCCGAACCGGCGCCAGAAACATTGGGGATTTTCGAGAGATGGACGCCGCGCAGAGACAAGTCCGCCGCAAGCTCGCCCTCATCAACGAAGCGGCCTTTCGCGAGTTGGTTTCGCTTCTGGATGCCATCGAGATCGTCGACATGGCGATGCGGGACCTCTCCGCCGGCCTGGTTGGCGCGCCGCAGCGCACCGTCATGCCGGTCAGCCCCGTCACCCGCTTGGGCCTCATGCCCGGCAGCATGTCCGGGATCGGCCGTTTCGGGCTGAAAGTCGTCAGCCTGTCCTCGGTCGCCGGCCAGTTCGGGCTTTCCAGCCATCAGGGCCTGATGCTGTTGTTCGACGACACCACGGGGCAACCGCTGTGCGCGCTGGATTGCCACGCGCTCACTCGTCTTCGCACCGCGGCCGCAAGCGCGGTGGCGACGCGGGCCCTGGCGCGCGCCGATTCCAAAAGCTTGGCGATCATCGGCTGCGGCGATCTCGCCGGCATCCATATCGACGCCATTTCGGTGGTGCGCGACATCGAGCGCGTCTGGGTTTGGGGGCGTTCGAAGGCCAATGCGGAGGCTTTGGTCGAAACCCGCGCGAAGGTCTCGGACCAGGAGGTGATCGTGGCAGATACCGTGGAGCAGGCGGTTGCCGGGGCGGACATCGTGTGCACGCTGACCGCTTCGCCCACCCCCATCCTCAAGGGCGAGTGGCTGAAGCCCGGCCAGCATCTCAATCTGGTCGGCTCCAGCATCCGCGCGGCGCGCGAGGCCGATGACGAGGTGGTGGCGCGAGGCTATTTCATCGCGGATTCGCGCGTCCATGCGCTCGCCCAGGCGGGCGAATTCTGTCACGCCATCGAGCAGGGCCGGGTGGGCGAGGCCCATCTCAAGGGCGAGATCGGCGAGGTTCTGGCGGGCGCCGTGGCGGGCCGGACCTCGGCAGACCAGATCACGATCTATAAGTCGCTGGGCAACATCGCCCAGGACATAGCGGTCGCCAACGCCGCGCTGACCCGGGCCACGGAATTGGCCGCGGAATCGGATAAGGTCGTGACCATCGACTGGTAAAGAGGGAGGCTCAAGATGGATTTGTCACGCCGCGCCATGATCGGAAGCTTGGGGATCGCGTCCGCCGCCTTGCCGATGGCCGCCAAAGCCGCGGCGCCGCTCGCGCTGCCGGACAAGGGCAATTACGATTTTCACGGCACCTTTCTCAATGCGGCCTATGCCCATCCCTTGAACCGCATCGTGCGCCAGGCCGGCAACGATTATCTGATGTCGCGGGCCGACAAGGATGTGACGCGCGCCTGGCCCAGGGACAATCCGCGCGACGCCGCGGTGGCGAAATTCGCCCAACTGGTCAATGCCGATGCAAATGACATCGCGGTCGTGCCCGCGACCATGGAAGGGGAAAATCATGTCGTTGCCGCACTGGGCCTGAACCAGAATGCCGGCGTGCTAACCGACATCTATCACTATGACGCCTCGCTGGCGATGTATGGCGAATTGGCCAAGCAGGGCGTGCCGGTGACCTGCCTGACCTCGAAGGACAACCGCATTCCGCTGGAGGATGTCGAGCGCGCCATCACCAGCCGCACCAAGCTCGTCGCCGTCTCCCATATCGCCAGCGACACCGGGCACCAATATGACTTGAAGGCGCTGTGCGATGTGGCGCACAAAAAGGGCGCACTGGTCTATGCCGACATCGTGCAGTCGGCCGGCGCCGTCCCCCTGGACCTCAAGGCGAGCGGTGTCGATTTCGCTTGCAGCGGCGCCTACAAATGGCTGATGGCGGAATTCGGCACCGCGTTCCTGTATGTGCGGCCCGACCGGCTTTCGGAATTGAAGCGCACGGCGGTCGGCTGGCGGAGCCTCTCAAGCAATCACAGCCACGCCTATCCCTTCGATCCGCCGGGTCCGGCGCTCGGCGACTGGACCATGCGCAACAACGCGGCGGGCATGTTCGAAGTCAGCACGCCCTCCTGGCTCAGCCTGGCGATGCTCGTGGCGTCCATCGAATATGTGATGGGGATCGGCGTCGACAATATCAGGGCGCATCGCAAGCCCCTGATCGCGCGGCTGCGCGACGAATTGCCCAAGCGCGGCTTCGCCCCCATGACCGCGCCGGAAAATGACGGCCCGACCATCACGTTCGCCTATCGGGACGCGCAGAAAAAGCTGGAGCCGATCCTGAAAGCGGCGAACATCAAGGTGACCCTGGGCGACAATCGCATGCGGGTATCGCCGTCGGTCTACAACGACATGGGCGATATCGAGCGGCTGCTCGCGGTGCTGCCGAAGGCCTGATGCCGGCGATGATCGATCAAGCCGACGAAGCCGTCCGCGGCGCCTTGACGCGCGCGATTGCGAGGCGCGGCCATGCGCCCGGTCTCGACGATCTGGCGGGTGAACTTTGCCGCGATCCCGCCGATGTCGCGCTTTCGCTGCAACGCCTTGCCGATGCCCATGCGCTGCTGCTGCATCCGGGCACCACCAAGCCCTGGGTGGTGCATCCCTTCGCGCTGTCACCCGGCTCCTGCTGGGTGGAGACGGCGCAGGGCGGCTATTGGGCGAACTGCCTCTACTGCGCCTGCGGCATCGCCGCGGCGCTGCGATGCGATGCTCATATCCACACGCGCTATGGCGGCGAGGCCGAGGCGGTGACGTTTCATGTCGCGGGCGGCGCGCTGATCGATACCGGCGACGTCTTTCATCTCTCCACGCCCGCCGCGAAATGGTGGGACAATGTCATCTTCGCCTGCGCCTCGTTTCAACCCTTCAAGTCGGCCGAAGCCGTCGATGATTGGTGCGGGCGGCACGCATTGCCGAAAGGTGCCGTCCTTTCCCTGCCGCAACTATGGGCATTCGCCAAGCGACTGGTACGGCGGCTATCTGGCGGAGCCGTGGAGAAAGCGCTCAGCGGCGGAAGCCGAGACGATCTTCCGGCGGCACGGCCTGACCGGGCCGTTCTGGAAATTGGGCTGACGGTTGCCGCGCTAGGCATCGCGCACGGGTCAGCCACGCCGCGCCCACATGGCTGCCCCCATTGCGAGGACGCGCCGCCCCGTATCTCATCCATGCATGTCGTTCGACACCTTCACCGCCGCCCTGGTGTTTTCCCTGGTGATGGGATTCACCCCGGGTCCGAACAATGTGATGCTCGCCTCTTCCGGGGCGACCCACGGTGTGCGGCGGACCTTGCCGCATCTGTCGGGCGTCACGCTCGGCTTTCCCGTGATGATCCTGCTGGTCGGGCTGGGCCTGGCGACCATCCTGCTGGCGTCCAGCCGGCTGCAACTGGGCATGAAGATCGTCAGCTGCGCCTATCTGCTGTGGCTGGCGTTTCAGATCGCGCGCAGTTCGTCGGTGGCGGGTAGGGCGGGCGGGAGCAAGCCGCTTTCGTTTCTTCAGGCGGCCGCGTTTCAGTGGGTCAATCCCAAAGCCTGGCTGATCGCGGTGGGCGCGATTTCGGCCTATACGGCCGGGCAGGGCGCGAAACTCTATCTGCAGGTCGCGATCATCGCCGCAATGAGCATCGCGGTGACCTTTCTCAGCACCCTGACCTGGACGGCCTTTGGCGCCGCGATCGGCAGATGGCTGCGCGCGCCTTTGGCGCGGCGCCTGTTCAATCTCTTCATGGCGGCGCTGCTGGTGGGCTCGGTGGTGCCGATACTGGGCGAAATCGCCAAAGCGTGAGACAGTGACCGGGCCATCAGACGGGGGGATCACATGTTGAAGATTTTCGCCGTGCTTTGCGCGCTTGCCCTGGTGCCCGGCGCCGCGCTGGCGCAAGGCGCCCAGCCGGCCGCCAAGCCGGACAGAAAATCGCCCACCGCGTTCAACAATCCCATCCCGAATATTCCGGGCAAGAGCATCATGGCCCTGGTGGTGGATTATCCGCCGGGTGGCGGTACCCCGCCGCATCGTCACGCCCATTCCGCTTTCATCACCGGCTATGTGCTGCAGGGCGCGGTGCGCAGCCAGGTCGATAACGGCCCGGTCAAGATCTATCACGCGGGCGAATATTTCACGGAGAATCCCGGCTCCCACCATGTCGTCAGCGAAAATGCCAGCAAGACCGAACCGGCCAAGCTGCTGGCGATCTTTGTGCTGGATACGGGCGAAGCCCCGCTCACCACCTTGGACAAATAGACGTAGGCGGATCGGTGCGGTCTCGCCACTCAGTCGGCGGGTACCCCGAAAGCCGTGCCAATCCCCGGTCGAAGGATGTCAATCGTCAGGAAAAAGGCTGTTAACGAAGGTTACCGTCTTTACGCTTGCGCGAATCATCGGCGGAATGTTAACGGC
The DNA here is from genome assembly GCA_963769055.1 of uncultured Alphaproteobacteria bacterium. Taxonomy (GTDB): domain Bacteria; phylum Pseudomonadota; class Alphaproteobacteria; order Micropepsales; family Micropepsaceae; genus Rhizomicrobium. The sequence continues at coordinate 32,338 of CAVYKF010000010.1, read as the reverse complement.
CCTTTCACCAGCCCCTGGTGAAAATCCGGGCGAGCGGGGCGTTCTCCGAGTATCAGCCGGCCATGCGAGCGGACAACGTGAAATTTGCAGCCATCATCATCGCGGCAATTCTGGCAAGCACCACGGCGGTCTCCTCGCTGGATGCGCGCCTGCCGCAGTCCGAGGTCCGGCATCCCGGGAGTGTCAGGGACAATCGACAATTGTTGCTGGTCACCGTCGTCGACGGCGGCGGCTCAACCCTGGCGGGCATGGCGCTCGTTCCGGCGCCCATTAACCGGGATAATTGATACAAGTCGCCGCCCAAGGAATTCCCTCGATATTTTGAAGCCCTAGCGGTCCGCGCGCCATGGGACGCTATCGGCATGGCTTGCCGACTTTCGGATTCCGGTATTAGATCGCCTCAATAAGGGCGGGGGCTCAAATGACAGACTATATGGACGAATCCGCGAGACGCGGAGGAGCATTCGACGTTGGGGTATGCTCCGTATTTCTAGGGCTGGTGGCGTTCTGGGCAGCGGTCGGGATTGCGCTCTGGCGCTTGATCTGAAGGACCGTTCTTCGCGAAGGCTGAATTGGCTTACCGAAGACGGTCCTGGATTTTCGCCAAGCCCGCCTTGGCGCAGCTTTCATCCTGGGCGCCGGATGAGGCGCCGCCCACGGCAAAGGCGCCGACAACCTCGCCGCCCATCACCACCGGCAGGCCGCCCTGGAACGGCGTTCCCATATAGGGATCGGCCAGTCAGCTGGGCCATGAAGCCGGCATCGGTCTTGGCGCGGTCCGCCGCCTCGGCGCTGGTCATCTTGGTCTTGAGCGCGACCCGGGCTTTGCTGGCGACCAGCCGTTCGGTGAGAACGCCGCCATCGCCCGAGATCAGCGCGATCGGCACGCCCTCGCTGTCCACCATCAGGGCGGTGACCTTGACGTTCTGACCGGCACAGGCGGCGAGCGCGGCCTCGGCCGCCTCGACCGCAAGGCCGGTGGAAACGCCGTGACCGTGCGGCGGACGGGGCGCGCGGAAATCCTCCATGGTGGGCGGCGGCAGGATCACTTGCGCCAGAGCAGGCGTGGCCATCAGAATACCCGCAGCGGCGAGCGCGATCCTGTTCATCGTGCATCCCCCAGATTCAGCACATTGTTGGCCCGGTTCTTGTCGGGAACGGCATGGTCGGGATCGACGGTGACCGACGCGATGGGCTTGTTGCTGTCCAGATGAATCTGCGTCACCGGATTCTGGATCCAGGCCTCGGCCGGCAGCCGGACCCGCGTGCGTCCGCCGCCCTGGAACTTAATCTCCACCGTGACCGGCATTACCATCCGGTCCAGATTGGCGATCGTCACCACCGCGCCCTTGCGCCAGCCGTCCTTGGCGGGAACCGCGCTTTGCACCGCCTGATCGAGCGTCCAATTGTTCACGTACCAGCCCCGCCAGAACCAGGAGAGATCCTCGCCGCCCGCGCTTTCCATCGCGCGGAAGAAATCCGACGGCGCGGGATGCTTGAAGGACCAGTCGGCGATGAATTTGCGGAAGGCCCAGTCGAAGCGCTCGGGTCCCAATATCTGCTCGCGCAGCAGGACCAGGCCCAACGCCGATTTGAAATAGCTGGTGGGATGACGATATTTCTCGCGCACCTGGTCGGCGCGGGTCAGCAGGGTCGGCGCCTCCGGATCGGCCAGCACGGGCAGGATCTCGTCGACCGGGTTGCCGCCATGCGGGGCGTATTCGCCGTCGCGCTTGGGACCGAACTCCTTGAAATCGTCGGACTCGTAGATGTCGATGAAGGTGTTGAAGCCTTCGTCCATCCACTGGTCGCGGCGCTCGTTGAAGCCCACCACCATGGGAAACCAGGTGTGGCCGATCTCGTGCGCGGTGATCCAGAACAATTCCGGGCCTTTGTCCTTGTAGCTGTCGAAGGCGACGCCGGGATATTCCATGCCGTTGATGGGCCCGCCCAGGCTCGACGCCACCGGCCAGGGATAGATCGACCAGCGGCGCGAGAAATTCTCCACCGCGTGCTTGAGATATTCAGTGGAACGGTCCCAGCCCTTGGGGCCGGCGCCTTCGACCGGATAGACCGACTGGGCCAGCGCGGTCTTGCCGCCGGGCAGATTGATCCGCGCCGCGTCCCAGATGAAGGCGCGGCTGGCGCTGAAGGCCACGTCGCGCGTATCCGATATGTGGAAACGCCAAGTCAGCGTGCCGTCCTGCCTGGGACGGCTCGCAGGATCATTGACCTCTGACGCCGGGCGGATCATCACGGTCTTGTCGCTGCGACCGCGCCTGGGCGAGGCGGGCGCGCTCGGTGGCGGTCAGGACTTCTTCCGGATTGACCAGTTCACCCGATCCCGCCACCAGCATGTCCCAGGGCGCCGTCACGGCATAATCGACATCGCCATATTCGAGATAAAATTCCGCGCTCAGATAGGGCAGCGTGTCCCAGCCGCGCAAATCGTCGAACACCGCCATGCGCGGATACCATTGGGCGAGGTCGAATATCTCGCCATTCTTGGTTGGCGCATGGCCGGTGCGTCCGGCGCTGCCGGCCGGCACGGTATAGTGATAGCGGATATGAAGCCGGATCCGGCCGCCCTTGGCTTTGAGGGCCGTGGGCAGGCGGACCTGCATGCGCGTATCGCTGACGACATAATCGGCCTTCGCGCCTTCGATCTCCACCGCGTCCAGCACGAAACCGTCGGTGACCTGGGCCACGGTCCGCCGCCCGCCGCCGGTCGCAAAACGCGAGCGCGCATCCTTGGTATAGCTGTTCTCGTCGAGCTGCACCCAAAGCGCGTCGAGCGCGCTGGGGCTGTTGTTGGTGTAAGTGATGGTCTCGTCGCCACTGAGCATGGCCTTCGCGGGATCGATGGTAGCGGCGATCTGATAGTCGGCGCGGTTCTGCCAATAGTCCGGTCCCGGCGTGCCGTCGCCGGAGCGGTAGCCGTTGACCGGCGAGGGCAGGCTGAGGGGCGCAAAGGTCTCGCGCGGATCATAGACGCCACGCGCCTCAGCGGTCGGCGTGGCCGCCGGCGGCTTGTGGCAGCCGGCGAGCGCGAACAGCATCAACGCGCCGGCAAGAACTCTTTCGTGTTGTGAACATGACTGCCCGCCCATTTCCGCGTTCCGCCGCCGATGATGTGGCATTTTCGGGCGGATAGGAAGCGGCCGAGCAGCGCGTTAGCGGGAGCGCGTCAATTCAGCGCCCGTCCAGGTCCGCGCTCTCATAAGTCCGCACATGCGCGGGGCGGTCGCCGCCCTCGTCATAGGGCTCGGCATAGCGGTCGCCGATGCGTTCGCCGTCAGATACCGCCGACAGCGAAATCCGCGCGCCGTCGACATGTTGCGCCTTGCAGGCGAAATCGACGCTGCGAAGCCGGCTGTCGGTGCCGGGAAAGGTGATGGTTTCCCGCTGATCCTTGAGCAACATGCCCGAAAAGACATCGTGCGACGTGCCATCGCGGTAATTGATCGTGATATGGTCGCAATCCACCGCGTCATTGTCCGGCACGAAGCTCAACCGCGCCACCGGACCATCGAAACGCGACCAGCTCACCTGGGTGTAGTGATCGGCCGAGACATTGACGGCGCCAAGCTGATGGACGGCCGCTGCGGCGGGCCATGCTGCGTTCAGGCTCAAAAGGGCGGCGGCAAACGGAAGCGAGAATCGGGACGATCGGGTCATGGAACCTCTCCTTCGGCGCCGCGCCCATCCCGGCGCGGCGCTCAAATTGCGTGCCCCAGGAAAAAACGTTGCAGGCCGCTGGATCGTTCCGCGGGCGCGGAGGTTCCGTCTCCGCGGCCGGGCTATTTCCGCGGACCGTAGAAAATGATCCAGATCGCAAAATCGTCGGAAAAATCCTCGAACCCGTGCGGCGCATGCGCGGCCGCGAATAGAAGATCTCCAGCGGCGACATCGTTCACTTCGCCGTCGACCCGGAAACGGCCTTTGCCGGCGGCGACGACATAAAGCTCGTCGCGATCGTGCGGCAGCTGCGGTCCAGTGGTTGGACGCGGCGTGAAGCGGACTTCCAGATCGCCATCGATGAAGGCCTCGGCCGAGCGTCCCGGCGCCCAGGAAAGGGTGCGCGCGGCGGCGAGCGACAATGGGGCTGGCGTCTTGTCCATGGAATCGGTTCCCAGCTTTTTTGGACCTGTCGCGATCGTAACCTTCGTGCCCCCTGGAACCCAAGGGGAGTGCCAAGCGGGCGAAAACTGGACCGGACGGGCCCACCCGCGGCATGTACGCGCCCCCCCCGCCATGATATGTTCCGGCATCCTCACGCATCCGGGATTAGTTCGTTTTCAACAGGCATATCCGGAGGTCACGATGATCACCCTCAAGGTCAATGGCCAGCAGCACAGCCTCGATGTCGAGGAGCAGATGCCGCTGCTCTGGGCGCTGCGCAACGAGATCGGCCTCAGCGGCACCAAATATGGCTGCGGCATCGCGCAATGCGGCGCCTGCACGGTACTGATGGATGGAAAGCCCGTTCGCTCCTGCTTGCTGCCGGTCTCGGGTGCCCAAGGCCGCGAGATCACCACCATCGAAGGCCTTTCACAGGACGGCAAGCTGAACAAGGTGCAGGAGGCCTGGATCGCGGAAGACGTGCCGCAATGCGGCTATTGCCAGTCCGGCCAGATCATGTCGGCCACCGCGCTCTTGAACCGCACGCCCAATCCCGACGATTCCGACATCGACGCGGCGATGGCTGGCAATATCTGCCGCTGCGGGACCTATGTGCGCATCCGCCGCGCCATCCGTCGCGCCGCGGGAAAGGTGTGATGCCATGACCAAAACACTGACGCGCCGCCGCTTCGTCATCAGCGCCGCCACCGCTTCGGGCGGACTGCTGGTGGGCCTGACCTTGCCTGGATATGCCGCCGAATTCGCCGAGCAGAGTTGGGCCGCCGACAGTGCCGATCCGCGCGAAGTCAATGCCTGGGTGATGATCGAGCCGGACGAGACCGTGATCCTGCGCTGCCCGATGGCCGAGATGGGCCAGGGCACAGGCTCCGGCCTGCCGATGCTGTTGGCCGAGGAACTGGAATGCGACTGGAGCAAGGTGAAAGTCGAATTCGCCTCGGTCAACCGCAACATCCGCGAGAACAATATCTATGGCGACCAGCTGACGGCGGGCAGCCGCGGCATCCGCACCACCTGGCCCTATGTGCAGCAGGCGGGCGCCTCGGCGCGGGCGCGCCTTATTCAGGCGGCGGCCACGAAATGGAATGTGCCCGCCTCCGAATGCGGCGCCAGCATGGGCAAGGTGACGCACAACGCCAGCGGCCGCTCGCTGACTTTCGGCGCGCTGGTTTCGGACGCCGCCAAGGTCAAGCTCGCTGCCGAACCCGCGATCAAGACGCCGGAACAGTTCAAATTCGCCGGCACGCGCCAGCCGCGTCTGGACTCCGCCATCAAATCCAATGGCAGCGCAAAATTCGGCATCGACACGCGGGAGAAGGACCAGCTCTATGCCTCGATCATGAGCTGCCCGGTGTTCGGCGGCAAACTGGTGTCGGTGGATGACAGTGCTGTGAAAAGCCGACGCGGCATCAAGCAGGTGGTGAAGCTCGACGACGCGGTGGCCGTGGTGGCCGACAATTACTGGCGCGCCAACGAAGCGCTTGAAACTGCTGAAGCCGGTATGGGACGGCGGCGCGGCGGCGCATACCGATAGCGCCCAGTTCGCCAAGGCGTATCGCGACGCGCTGGACGGCCCGATGGTGACGGCCCGCAATGACGGCGACGCCAAGGGAGCAATCGCCGCCAGCAAGCATGTGATCACGGCGGAATATGAAACGCCGCTTCTGGCCCATGCCACCATGGAGCCGTGCAACGCCACGGTGCATCTGCAGAAAGACCGCCTCGACATCTGGATGGGGTCCCAGTCCGCGCTCGACAATGCCAAGATGGCGGCCAAGGAAGCCGGGCTGAAGCCGGAGCAGGTCTATTTCCACCAGATGTATCTGGGCGGCGGCTTCGGCCGGCGCACCTTCGGCGACGAGTTGCGTCACGCCATTCGCGTGGCCAAGGCGGGCAACATCGACGTGCCGCTGCAGCTACTGTGGTCGCGCGAGCAGGACATGCATGCCGACCGCTACCGTCCGCAATCGGCCATCCGCATGAAGGGTGCGCTTTCGCCGGACGGCAAGCTGGAGGCGATCTACATTCAAAGCGTGTGCGGCTCGATCCTGCGCTCCACCGGCCGTCCGGCGGCGGACGGGATAGACTTCACCGCGCTGGAAGGCATCGGCCCGTCGGTGCCCTACAACAAGGTGCCCAACTGGTATACGGGCCAGATGCTCAAGAACACCCATGTGCCGGTGGCCTATTGGCGCTCGGTGGGCGGATCGCAGAATTGCTTCTATCTGGAAAGCTTCATCGACGAACTGGCGCATGCCGCGGGCAAGGATCCGCTGGAATTCCGCCGCAGCCTCACCGACCGGGCCAATTCGCTTGTCCGTGCTGAACAAGCTGGCCGAGATCAGCGACTGGGGCAAACCCATGGCCGCCGGGGCGCGGGCGCGGCATCTCGCTGGTCGACAATCACGCCGCGGTGGGCGGCCAGGTGGCGGAAGTGACGGTGGAGGCCAATGGCGCGGTCAAGGTGGACCGGGTCTTCGCCGCCACCGACGCCTATCATGTGGTCAATCCCAATCTGGTGGATGCCCAGATCGAAGGCGGGGCGATCTTCGGCATGACCGCGATGATGTATGGCGAGATCACCATCAAGGACGGCGCCGCGGTGCAGAGCAATTTCAACGATTACCGCATGGTGCGGATGCCCGATGCGCCCGACATGGTGACCGCTCTCGCGCTCACCGGCGGCAAGGACAAAGAAGGCAAACCCAAATGGGGCGGGGTGGGCGAATGCTCGACGGCGCCGATCGCCGCCGCCATCGCCAACGCCATCTTCGCGGCCTCGGGCAAGCGCATCCGGTCCTTGCCCTTCAAGAATATCAAGCTGAAGGAACTGGCGAGCCTTTAAGCGGCGGCTCCCATCCGGCCTTATGAAAGCTAAGCCCCGCCGGATTTCTCCGGCGGGGTTTGTTTATAAGTGCCGGGATTCTGTTGCCAAGCTCCCGGCGGGCTCCGTAACAATTAAGCGGCGAGAGCCACTTCGTTGTTCATGGGCGAATTATCGTTCGCACCTACGTGCTCGCACGCCTCGCTCGACCATCCATCGCCTGTCGAACCTGTTTCGCCCCCATCATATGCGCATCCGGTGCCGGTCGATCAGTCGTACGACCTGATCCATTTGCCCGGCGGGGCCCTCGATGCGCATATGGTGGAGGCGGTGGGTACTGCCCCCACGTCCAAACGAATTCCTGTCGAGGTCATCAGCTTTTGAGCGGGCGGACCTTACGCCGGGCGCGCCGCAATAGCAAAAGCCCGGCGTTCTCCACGAGATTGACGATATCGTGAGCCGGCCTACGGCTCGCTCGAAGCCCGGCGTCCGTCAGGGCGCGCAACAACAAGGCGTTTGACCAGATCGTTCACGCCAAGCGAACAGATCAGCGCGTAGCCAAATGCGAGCGCCGTCTCCGCGGCCGGCAAGGGGCGCAACTCCGCAAGCCCGAAGCGTCCGATCGCGATCCCGGCGCAGGCATCCGCCAATAGCGCGATGGCGAGAGTGGCGCTCGGGCGGGATGCCCAAAAGGCCCGCCGCTCGCGGATCGACACGATGGAAAAGATGGCGAAGAACAGCAATGTTTGAAAGGTGAAGGTCTGCAGCACGCCGCTGTTTCCGGCAAGCCCGAAGCGTTGCCAGCCGAACGCCAGAAGGCCAAGTGCTTCGACCAGCATCAGCAGGCCGAGCAGAGCCGCGACCCGAACGAGGGGGATGATGTTCCAGGTTTCCGGTGCCTGTGACGGGCGGACATTGTCGGTGGATAGCGCGATCTTCACGAAATCGGTCATGAAGACGAGCAGCACCATGCCCAGGGCGGATATGACGAATTTGCCGGTAAACAGGAAGGCCACGACGACGAAGCCGGCCTTGAGTATGGTGCGGCTGATCTTGTTGACGATCCATGTCAGGACTCGTTGATAAATAGCGCGCCCAATCTCGACGAGATCGACAATGCCCCCCAGACCCTCGCTGGTGAGGACCACGCTGGCCGCGCTCTTGGCGACATCCGTCGCGCCGCTGACGGCGATGCCGACTTCGGCCTGGCGCAGCGCGGGCGCATCATTCACACCGTCGCCGGTCATTCCAACGATGTGACCGGCGTCCTGAAGACTTTTCACGATGAGAAACTTGTCTTCCGGGAACACCTCGGCGAAACCGTTCGAGCCGACCGCGAGGGTGCTGGCTTGTCTGTCGCTCGCGCCTTTTGCCGCGCGCAGATCCGGTGCGCGCACGATCGCGCCGAGTCCAAGCTCGCGGGCAATCTGCTGCGCGACGGGCAATGCATCGCCCGTGAGCATTTTTACGGTCACGCCCAGATCCTGAAGCGCGCGGATGAGGTGTTTGGAGTCTGGTCGCGGCGCATCCTCAAGCAGGGCGATGCCGACCAGTTGCAACGGGCCATCCTTCTCCCCCCGCGCCACCGCCAAGGCCCGAAATCCCTTCCGTGCCTCCTCATTCGCGCGGGCTTCCAGGGCAGTCAGAGCCGCCGCGTTCAATCCGGCGGCTTCCGCGATCGTTCGCAGGGCGCCCTTTGCAACATGAAGTTGCCGGCCGTTGCATTCGGCGATTGCTTCCGTCCGGCGGGTTTTCGCCGAGAACGGCGTGAAAGACAGGATCTTTTCGGCGCCGGTCAACAATTTGCGGGTGTGCGCGGCATGCAGGAACGCGAGATCGATGGGGTCGGCGTTGGCCTCGCTGGAGGCGAGCGCGCCATCCAGAATAACGTCTTCCTCGGTAAAGCCGGGCTGGGGCAGGGCGGCCGCGAATGTCAGCCGGTTGAATGTCAATGTCCCGGTCTTGTCGGCGCAAAGTATGTCGAGATTCGCCGCATCTTCCGCGGCGTTCAGATGGGTAACCAGAACCCCCTTGCGGGCGAGCGTCAAGGAGCCCACGGCCATGCTCACCGTGAACATCACCGGCAGCGCCACCGGGATCGCGCTCATCAACAACACGAGCGAGAGGGGCAGGATATCGAGAAAGCGCAAGCCCTCGGCCAGCGACATGACGATGGTAATGGCGACCAGCGTGCCGACAATGAGCAGAAGCCAGCGCACGACCCGGCTTATGACCTCCTCGACATGCAGCTTCGCCTGCGCGCTTTCCACCAGCTCCGTGGTTCTGCCGAAAAAGGTGCGCGCCCCCGTGCCCGTGACCACGGCTGTGGCTTCGCCATCGCGTACGGTGGCGCCCGAATACAAGATGTCATCATTCGTCTTATGGACCGGACGCGATTCGCCGGTGAGAGCGGATTGGTCAACCTCCAAGGTTCCATCGATGATCTGAACATCGGCCGGAACGAAGTCCCCCGCGCGGATGCGTATGACGTCACCGCCGACCAGTCCGCGCGCGGTGCCGGTACTCCAAATTCCATCGCGCAGAACGCGGGCCGTGACCTGCAGGCGATGACGCAGAAGCTCGACCGCGGCCGAAGCGTGCTGCTCCTGCAAAAAGCTCAGGACCGCATTGATGACGAGCAGCGACAAAGCCACCCACAGGTCCGCATATTTGTGAAGGACGAGGGAAAGCAGGGCGATCAGTTCGATCATCCAGGCCGAGAGACCCCAGAATTTTCGGATGAAATTGACCAGGGGATGACGTTTTTTCTCGGGAACTTCGTTTGCGCCATCGCGCGCCAGACGGGTCTGCGCTTCGACCTTTGTCAGGCCGGTCTTTGCGTTGGAGGTCAATTCCGCAAGCGTGGCGCTCGCGCTTCTTTGCGCGGCATGCGTCGGTCGGGAGAGCGTGCCGGTGCGTCGGATGTCATTGCGGCGCTAAATCCAATGATTGGAATTATTCAAAACCAGCTGGCGCCGCTTCTGAATAGCGCAAATCCATCACTGCCGCCATTCCGGCGGCGCCGTGACGCCATTCGACCCCAACAGACGGGTCCGCGGGAAACGACGTCGGCCTCCTGGGCGCAAGCCTCCAATCGCCAAATCCGGCGATTGTTTGCGCCTATGCGCGGGACTGCCGTCCTTTGGCCTAGACGGCGTCCTGCGCGCCTTCCCAGATCAGCCTGAGGCCGAGCGCGCCCAGCACGCAGCCCGCCGCGCGGTCGATCCAGGCGCGGGCGCGCATGTAGATGGAACGCGGCCCGGCGGACGACATCGTGACCGCGACGAAAGTGTACCAGCTGCCTTCGATCATAATATCGATCGGCGGGATCGCCAGATACATCCAGCCGGGCACATGGGACGGCAGCAGGGCGGCGAAGATTCCGCTGATCACGATCACGGTCTTGGGATTGCTGAGCTGGGTGGCGAGCGCCATCAGGAAACTGCGCCACAGCCCGCCCGCCCGTCGCGGCGCCTCCGGTTCACTTGCCAGCCGCAGCCGGTTCGGCGGACGCCGCGCGCCACAGGCGCCAGGCCAGGAAGAGAAGATAGGCGCCGCCCACCAGCTTGAAGCCGACATAGAGCCATTCGACCTGCGCGATCACGGCGCGCACGCCGACCAGCGCCAGGGTGCAGAGAAACGCCGCGCCGAATCCCATGCCGGCGGCGGCGGCGATCCCGTCACGGCGCGACAAGGCAACCGATGTGCGCATCACGAAGAGGAAGGAGGGACCCGGGCTGATCGCGCCCAGGGTGAGCGCGGCCAGAATGCTGAACAGCGAGACGACGGGATCCATGCGATCTTCCCCAATGCGGCCATGACTATGCCATCGGGCGGGCGCCGCCGCCGCATGCTTTTTCGCATGACCGGGGTTGTGACGCCCTCATTGCTGATATCCAAATACGCGCCTCTACCCTAGCTTGCGGGCATGCAGCACGCACCGCATTACCGACCTTGCCCGCGACCGGGGCCTGCCGCCGCCCTTGCTGGCCTTGAACAATGAATTCGCGCAGGAACTGTCCCTTCTCAACCCCGAAAAGGCGGCCCATCTTGTCCGCGAGGCGTTCATGGCCTGCGCGATCGGCGAGGCCGATGCGCTGCTGCTCGCCTTCGACCAGGATGCGGCTTACGAGAACCCGAATTTCGGATGGTTCAAGCCCCGCTTCGACCGCTTCGTCTATATCGACCGGGTTGTGGTGTCGCCGGCGATGCGCGGCCGGGGATTGGCGCGGGCCTTGTACCAGGCGCTGTTCACGCGTGCCGCGTCGTCCGGCCATTCGCGGGTTGTTTGCGAAATCAATTTCGAGCCGCCCAATCCCGGCTCGGATACGTTTCACGCCTCCCTGGGCTTCGAGCAGGTCGGTCTTGCCGCCCTGCCGGCGGCGGGAAAGACGGTCCGCTATTTCTCGCGCCCGCTTCCGTGAAGCTCAGATTTCCAAGCGATAGACGTTGGCCGGCTGAGGCGCAATGCCGGCGGGCAGGGTCAGCATCAGCCCGGCGTCACTCTGTTCGAAGCGCACCGGCGCATCGCTGCCCAAGAGGCTGACGCGCCTGACGGCGGTGTCGCGCCGGATCGAAGCGATGGCCAATTTGGAGTCGTCCGGCTGGCCCAGCTGAATTGCATAGAGCAGGCCCGGCTTGGTGGTGAAACGGAAATCCCGGGGCGTATAGGGCTTGGCCTTGCTTTCCGCGAAACTGCCGTTGGCGGTCTCGGTCGGGCCTTCGCCGAAGACCCGCCAGGGGCGCGTGCCATAGATCGCCTCGCCGTTCGTCTTCAGCCAGCCGCCTACCGCCAGCAACGTGTCGCGAGCGACCTCGGGAATTCGGCCGTCGGCGCGCGGGCCGACATTCAAGAGCAGGTTGCCGTTCTTCGACACCACATCAGCCAGCAGATGCACGATCTGCTCGACGCTCTTATAGGTGTCGTTCTCGATATAGCCCCAGGACTTGTCGCTGATCGAGGTGCAGGTCTGCCAGACATCCTTGCGGATCTCCGCCGCCTGGCCGCGCTCGATGTCGAGCGTGCCGGCGCCTTCGGCGAATTCGCCCAGCTTGTAATTGACCACCGCCGAGCCGCCATGGCGCGCGGCGAAATTGTAGTAATAGGCGAGGAATTTCGGCAGCGGTGTTGCGGAACGAAGGCTGGCCGATCCACCAGTCGAAATAGATCAGATCGGGAGAATAGCGTCTCGACCAGTTCGGCCTGGCGCGCCAGCCAGTCGTCCAGCCAATATTGCGAGACGTAGGTGTAGTCGGAGAACAGATCGTCGCTGTTGGGGCCGACGATGCGCGACTGCGCCGGACCGTAGAGCCCGGCCTGGGCGGGATCGGAAACATCGGAGCGGAATGTTCGCGCCCCGTCGAAGAACCAGTCATGCTCGGCGCGGTGCGACGACAGGCAGAAATGCAGACCGTGCGCCATGGCCGCGGTTTTCACTTCGCCCACGACGTCGCGCCTGGGGCCCATCTTGACCGTGCTGTCAATCGGACAGATGGGTGTCGTACATCGAGAAGCCGTCATGATGCTCGGCCACCGGCACGACGTAGCGCGCGCCCGCGTCGCGAAACAGCGCGGCCCAGGCCGCCGGATCGAACTGTTCGGCCTTGAATTTGCGGGATGAAATCCTTGTAGCCGAATTTCGTCTGCGGCCGCATAGGTCTCGATGTGATGGTCGTATTCGGGGCTGCCCTTCACATACATGTTGCGCGAATACCATTCGCTGCCGAAGGCGGGCAGGGAATAAAGGCCCCAATGGATGAAGATGCCGAACTTGGCGTCGGCATACCAATCCGGCGTGCGGTAATGCTGCAGCGAGCCCCAGTCGGGCCTGAAGGGGCCGTCGGTCTTGCCTTTGTCTACTGTCGCCAGCAAACGTGCGCGTTCCGGCGCGTATTTCGCCGTCGCCTTCAACCAGTCGCGATCCAGCTCGACCGGCGTGCGCCGGTCGGCGGTCTGCGCGCCGGCCTTTTGTCCAAGCGCGAGATCAAGGCCTATACCGGCCGTCACCGCCAGCCATTGCCGGCGCGACAGAAGCGGAGGAGTTCGGTTCATTTCTGCCTCTTCATCGACGCGGCGCGTCAGTTCCCACATCTGAGATAGCGATAGGCGATCTCCGCCGATTTGAAAGGAGCGGGGTCGTCGTCATATTCCCAGACATAATAAGCGATCTGCGGTCCCGCCGCGTCGAATATGGCGGGCCAGTCGGTGGTTCCCTTGCCCAGATCGGTGATTGCCCCGTTTGCCGCCGTATCCTTGACGTGCAGCATTTCGATTCGGCTGCGGTATTTGCGCAGGAACCCCAGCACGTCGTCGAACCTGTTCAACCCGAAACCGATGCGGGTCCAATGGATATCGACCTCGAAATGGACATAGCGGGGATCGGTGTTGGCCGCGACGATCTCCCAGGCGGAAACCATCCGCGGATGGCCGGTCTTGTCGAGGTCATAGAGATATTTGGTCTTGATTTCCTCGTCATGGTTATGGACGTAGAGGCGAAGGTCCTTCGCGGCCGCTTCCTTGCCGAACATGTTGAGATTGGCCGCGGTAGCGAGCGTATCCTTCAAGCTGCCGATGCCCGGTTCGCCGAAGCCGGGAGCGCCGACATGGCTCTGTCCCAGCGCCACGGCTTCGCCGAGTGTTGCCGCCCATCGCCCCCGGTCGAGCGGCCGGTGGCTGCTTATCTGGGCGATGCCTTCCATTTGCAAAGCCGCCTTGTAGGCCGCAAGCGGTGCGGGAAGCCGGTCGCCCAGCCCTTCCATGTTGCGAAAGCCGATGGCATGCATTTTGGCGAAGACGGTGTCCAAGGTCGCGAGCGGGATGATGACGGGGCCTCCCGCCACGGCGGCGGCCATCTTTTCGGGCGGGATCATCGCGCCCAGCATGTTGTAGAGTTGAAAGCCGATCTTGTTTTGGGGCAGGGGCGTGCAGACCGCCTGGGCGCCGTTGGCCGTCAGCAAAAGACCCAGTGCCGCGCTCAAACAACTCCTGGCGTTCATGGCGTCACCCCCCGCGGGCCAGCCTTCAACAGGTCACTGGCTTGCGCAAGAGCGAAAACCGCCGGGGCCGCCCATTCGGCTATGTTTCCACCGGGCGCCAAACAAAAAGGGGCCTTGCCGGGGCGCCCCGATTGTCACGGAATTGCCCAAGCGTGCTCAGCCATGCACGGTTTCGCCATGGAGGTTGATGTCCAACCCCTCGATCTCCACTTCGGTCGAGACCCGCAGGCCGATCGCGATGTCGATCAGCTTCAGGATGAGAAAGGTCAGGGTCGCGCAATAGATAAAGGTCGCGGCCACGTCATAGAACTGGATCAGCATCTGATGGCCATTGCCGTCGAACAGCCAGCCCTTGCCGGTCGCATTGATTGCGTTCTTAGCGAAGACGCCAGTCAGGATGGCGCCCAGCGCGCCGCCCACGCCGTGCACGCCCCAAGCGTCCAGCGCATCGTCATAGCCGATCCACTTCTTCACCCAGACCGCCGAGAAATAGCAGACCAGGCCGGCGGCAAAGCCGATGAGAAGCGCGCCCTCCGCATCGACGAAGCCCGATGCCGGCGTGATCGCCACCAGCCCCGCAACCGCGCCGGAGACCATGCCCAGCACCGAGGGCTTCTTGGCGATAACCCACTCCACCAGCATCCAGCCGAGTGAAGCCGCCGCCGTGGCGATCTGCGTCGCTGCGGCCGCCATGCCGGCATTGTAGCCCGCCGTCACCGCGGATCCCGCATTGAAACCGAACCAGCCGACCCAGAGCAGGGAGGCGCCGATCACGCTATAGACGAGATTGTGCGGCGCCATGTTCTCGCTCCCCAGACCGACTCGCTTGCCCAGCACCAGGCAGGTGACGAGCGCAGCGGTGCCGGCGTTCAGGTGCACCACTGTGCCGCCGGCGTAATCGAGTGCGCCCAAGGTCGCGAGCCAGCCGCCGCCCCACACCCAATGGGCGATGGGGCAATAGACGAGGATCAGCCACAGCGACATGAACCACAGAAAGGCGGAGAATTTCATGCGGTCCGCCAAGGCGCCTGCGATCAGTGCGGGCGTGATGATGGCGAAGGTCATCTGGAAGAACATGTAGACCGATTCCGGAATTGTCCCCGCCAGCGGATTGATCGACTTCAGGGTCATCTTGCCCAGAAGCAGCTGATCGACGCTGCCGATGATCTGGTTGGCCGAGGCGCCGGCATTGGGCGTGAAGGCGATGGAATAGCCGATCACCATCCAGAGCACGGTGACGATGCAGGTGGCGCCGAAACTCTGCGCCAGGGTCGCCAGCACATTCTTCTTGCGCACCATGCCGGCATAGAAAAGGCCCAGCCCCGGAATGGTCATCATCAGGACCAGTGCGCTGGAGGTGAGCATCCAGGCGGTGTCGCCCGCGCTCAGCGGGTCGGGCGGCGCCGCCGCCAGGGCCGCATTTCCCGTCGCGATCAGCGCGCCCATTGCGGCGACCGCGGCCAGTCCAACCCGCGCCAAAAGTTTCGAAATTTCGAATTTGCCCGCCATCAATTCCCGCCGCTAAGAAGATGGGATTTAAATTCTTGGGCGGGGTGCCGGATGACAATGCGGCGTCTAGCCCGCCCGGCGGCTCGTCATGTTGAAAAGGTGGATGTCTGCCCCGTGTGGTCGCCGCGCCACAGGATTATGAACAAGATCTGGGCATGTGCTGCCTTATTGGGCAGCTTCGCATCCGCCGGGCGCTCGCTAGCCGAGCATTCCGTCGATCTCGCCACGCGAGGCCATCGCCGGTTGCGCGCCATGCCGCGTCACGGAAATTGCCGCGGCGGCAGACGCGAATTTCACCGCTTCGAGCGGCGCCTTTCCTTCCGACAGCGCCACGGCAAAGGCGCCGTTGAAGGCGTCGCCCGCCGCCGTGGTGTCCAGCACCGCGACCTTGCGCGCCGGAACCGGCACCGGTTGATCATTCTCCAGAAGCACCACGCCCTGGCCGCCCAGTTTCAAGACCACGCCGCGCGGCCCCAGCGCCTTCAGCTGCCTCGCCGCCTGAAGCGGATCGCCCAGTTCCTTCAAGCCCAGAAGCAGGCAAGCTTCGCTTTCATTGGGTGTCAGCCAGTCGACATTGTTCAGCAGGTCCGGCGGCAGCGCCCGTGCCGGCGCAGGGTCCAGGATGAAGACGGCGCCTTGCGCGCGCGCCAGTTTTGCCGCTTTGATCACGCCTTCGAGCGGGGTTTCCAGTTGCGCCAATACGAAGCGGACGCCCGCAAAGGCGCTCTTGTCGATGACATCGGCCGTGAGCGCGTCGTTGGCGCCCGGCGCCACCACGATCATGTTGTTGCCGCCGCCCGACATGATGATGGCGACACCCGAAGCGCCTTCGACTTCGCCCAAAAGGCGCGTGTCCACGCCATTGTGCCGCAGGCTCTCGCGCAGCCGCGCGCCGAACAGGTCCCGGCCGATGCGGCCCAGGAACGCCACCTTGCCACCGGCCCGGGCCGCGGCCACCGCCTGGTTGCCGCCCTTGCCGCCTTCGAAACTGTGGAACGCGCCGCCCAGCAAAGTCTCGCCGGGCTTGGGCAGGCGGTCCGCGAAGGCCACCAGATCCATGTTGGCGCTGCCGATGACCAGAATGTCGCTCATGCGTAAAGCGGCGCCACCGCGACCAAGCCCAGACCGATGAGAAAGAGCACGAACATCAAGGTCAGCAATTGGCGGGCCGACGCCGGCGCGCCGGCGAATTCCCGCCACACGAAGACGCCCCAGGCGGCCGACACCATGGTGGCGCCCTGGCCGATGGAGTAGGAGACCGCCGGACCGACGAAATGGGTGGTTCCGGCCACCAGCGAGAAGGTCATGCCGGTGCCCCAGATGGCGCCACCGATGATCCCGACCAGATGTGTGCGGGGAGAGGCGGCGAAGTAATCGGCGAAGCGGCAGGGCGCGTCGGCGGTGATCGGCTTGCGCATCAGATAGGTATTGAAGACGAGGGCGGACAAAAGCACGCCCACCGAAAATACGAAGGACACGGAATAAGGTCCCAGCCCTGTCGGCGCTTCCGACGATTTGGTCACCAGCGGATAGAAGATGCCCATGAGAAAGCCGCAGGCGATGGCAAGCTTCAGACCCCGCGCCACATTCTTGCTGCCGTCGCTGCCTCGCGTGCGATAGGCCAGCGCATCGACCACGATGGCGGCCAGCACCAATGCGACGCCGCCGAACAGCAGCACCGGATTGCCGGCGGGCGCGATCGCGTAATTCAACAGCGCGCCCACCACCAGCGCCAGGCCGATGCCGACGGGAAAGGCCACCGCCAGCCCGGCGATGGAGATCGCCGCCACCAGGAGCAGATTGGCGATATTGAACACCGCGCCGCCCGCAAGCGCATAGAGAATGCTGACGCCATCGGCGCGGGCCAGATTTGCCAGCATCGCGGCCGGACCTCCGGTCGATCCCATGGTCAGGCCCAGCACCAGGCTGACCAGAAGAACGCCGACCACATAATCCCAATAGAAAAGCTGGAAGGGCCAGCCGGGCGTCAGCTTCATCATGTTGGCCCACGATCCCCAGCAGATCATGGTGGTCACCATCATCGCCAAGGCGATGGCGTAATTGTCCGGTTGAAACATGAAGGCCCCCGCCCTTTTTCTTGTGTTGTCCCAAGCTCTCACAGCTTAGATGCGCCTTCAACAGGCACCTGGCTTTACGCAGATGCGAGACAAACCGCCCGCTGGACGCTCCGGGCGCGCTGGCTTACGAAATGGGCGGTGAGACGAACGCGCCGGCGCGGCTATAGTGCCAAAACAAGCTGGGGGAAAATGACGATGGGCTCCAGATTCTGAAATCACCCGGCGCGGGTTTGTCGCGTCCTCCGCGGCCGGTCTGGCGGCCGGTAGTGTCGGCGGTTCGGGCCTGGCGTTTGCACAAGCGGCCAGGCCGAAGAACGCGCCCGGCGGCGGCGGACTGCATCGCGTCATCATCGACACCGATCCCGGCGTGGACGACGCCTTCGCGCTCCTGCTCGCGATGCGCTCGCCGGAACTCAAGATCGAAGGCATCACGCCCGTCGCCGGCAATGTGCCGCTGGAGCTGACCTTGCCCAATGCCTTGCGCATGGTTGAGATCGCAAATCGTCCCGATATTCCCGTGGCGGCGGGTGCCCGGGCGCCTCTGCTGCGGCGGCTGGTGACGGCCACCTATGCGCATGGCGAGAACGGGCTGGGCGGCGCGGTTTTCCCCGAGCCGAAGCTCAAGCCCATCGCCGAAACCGCCTCGGTCTTCATCCGCCAGATCGTGCGCAAATATCCCGGCGAGGTGACGTTGATCACCCTGGGTCCGCAGACCAATCTGGCCACCGCGCTGGCGTCGGATCCCGAACTGGCGGGAATGATCAAGGGCGTGACCATGATGGGCGGCTCGCTCTCCGGCGGCAACGTCACGCCCGCGGCGGAATTCAATGTCTATGTCGATCCCGAGGCGTCGCGCATGGTGTTCCAATCCGGCATTCCGGTGACCATGGTGGGCCTGGATGTCACCCGCAAGACCGCGCTGACCGACGCGCATGTCAAGACTTTGGAGACCGCGGGCACGGCGGTGAGCCTGGCCGCCGCCAAGATCGCGCGCAACGACATCGACCTCAATCGCAGGGAAGGCAATTCGAGCGGGCCGAACATGCACGACTCGCTTGCGCTGGCGTCGTTCCTCGATCCGTCCTTGCTGACCTGGAAGGACTATTATGTCGATGTGGAAACGCAAGGCGAGCTGACCGCGGGCGAGACATTGGGCTATCGCCCGTCCGAAAGCGGATTGCGCGGCTCCGCGCCGACTTTGGCCGGAACCAAGACCTCCGTCATGCTCCGGGACAAATTCACTCCGAACGCCAAGGTCGCGGTCGACGTGAATTCCGCCCGCTTCTTCGATCTTCTGATCGGCCGGCTGGCAAGCAAGGGGTGAGGTGCCCGTGGCCCGAACAAGCCGGGCCGCACATGCGCAGGCTTCCTGCAACCTTGCGGACCGGTGTCAGACTCCCGGACAGCGTCCAGCGGGCCCTGCCATTTTCCAGTCCGGGTGATATTGTTTGCGCGCGTGCAGCGGCAATAGGGATGGATGTTCGCCATGGCCCCCGACGGACTCACGATCTGCGCAAGCGATTACGGACCGAAAGAGACGGCGGACCGGCTGGCGGCAGCGGTAACCGAGCGCGGAATGGCTGTTCTGGCGCGAATTGACCACGCCGCCGCCGCCGCGAAGGTCGGCATGGCGCTGCAGCCGACCGAGGTCTTGATCTTCGGCAATCCCAAAGCGGGCACGCCCTTGATGCAAGCGGCGCAGACGATCGGGATCGACTTGCCGCTGAAGGCGCTGGTCTGGCAGGACGACGGCGGCAAGACATGGCTCGCCGCCAACGATCCGGCGTGGCTGGGAAAACGTCATGGCATCCTTGCGCAATCCGAGCCGACTCTCAAGGCCATGGCGACGATGCTGACCGGCATCATGCATCAAGCCGCGAAACGTGCCGCGGAAAATACGCCATAAATCGCCATTCCGATCGTTTGCCGGGCTTGTCCATGGCGCAATGGTGGTAACCATCATGGCGTCATCGCCCGCGAGCATTGCATGATCAAGAATTTCAGCGACCACGCCGCGAACGAGCGAACCTTTCTTTCCTGGGTGCGGACCTCGATTGCCGTTATCGCTTTCGGCTTCCTGGTCGAGCGGTTCGATCTTTTTCTTGCCTTTGCCGCGCCCGAAGCCGTCAGGAATAAAATCGGCGTCGCGCGGGGCGAGTTCGGTCATGTCGCCGGCCTTGTTCTGATCGTGATGGGCATCGGAATGATCCTGGTTGCCCTGTTGCGGTTCGTCCGCAACGCGCGGGAGATAGACGATAGCCAACTGCATCCCGGGACCGGTTCGCGCGTCGATATTGCCCTGGCAGCATTGATCATGCTGCTCGCAACCGCGCTGCTGTTCTATCTGAGCCATTCGCTTACGGCCAAGGCCTAAGCGGGAGCGCCCAGGGACAATCTTGTGCGCCTGGAACCCAGACCGAGATGGCGTCTCGCAGCCCCCGAGGTCGCGGGATTGCGCATCCGGAAGCCCGATAGGGCCATCGGGCTAATTTGCCGTCACCGCAATGTCTTCCGGTTCCTTGCCGTCGATGTGGCGCGCATACGCTTGCCGATAGGCATCCTCGATATATCGGGCAAATTGTTCGCTATCGAAGAGGGGCGATTCTTTCCTGCGCGCCAGGAGTTTCTTTTTCAGCTCCGCGAGCTTCTTCGCGTTTGTCGCAAGCTCCAGGGCAAGCTGCTCATACTCTTCTGTCGAGGTTGCAACGAGTTCCGGGAGACCGATCGCGGTCAGGAGACTTGCCGCCACGCGAGCGGCAAATCCTTGTCCCCGCTTTGTCACGACCGGCAACCCCGCCCACAGCGCATCGCTTGCTGTCGCGTGGCCGTTGTAATTAAAGGTATCCAGAAAAAGATCCGCCAACCGATGCCGCGCAAGATGTTCCGCCATCGGGACCCTCTCGGCAAATATCAGCCGCTCCGGGTCGATGTTTCGCTTTTGCGCTTCCTTTCTGAGAATTCGGCCGGACCCACGGATTGGCGTTGACCAGCCACAAAACGCTGCCCTCGACTTTCCCCAAAAGGCGCATCCAGACATCAAAATCCGCCGGCGAGATCTTGAAGCTGTTGTTGAAGCAGCAGAATACAAAGCCGTTCTCCGGCAGCCCCATTTCCGCCCGGGTCACGGTCCGGTCTGAAATCACCCGTGTATTGTCGGTCGCCATATGGTTGTACGGCAGATAGATGACTTTTTCGAAATAATGCGTCCGCAATTCTTCCGGAATGAGAATCTTGTCCGCGATCATATAGTCGATGAAGGAGGCGCCCATCGTTCCAGGATAGCCCAGGTAACTGATCTGGACCGGCGCCGCGCGGCGCGCGAAAATCTCCGTCCGGGCATTTTTGGTGTGTCCCAGCAGGTCGATGGCAATATCGATGCCATCTTGGCGCGCCAACTCGGCGATTTCCCTTGCCCCAAGAGCGCGGACATCCCGGAAGACATCCACCGCCGCTTCCGCTCGCGCACGTGTCGCGTCGTCTACAGGAGGCCCGAAGGAATAGGCGTACACCTGGAATTGGCTCCGGTCGTGCAATTCCAAAAGCCTCACCAACTGATACATGACGGCATGATTGCTGAAATCCGCGGAGAAGTATCCGATCCGCAACCGCTCCGGCTTGACCGCAGGAACAGCAATTGGTGACAGTTGAGGTTGATTGTACCGCTGATCAACGAAGAGCTGGGATCGCGCCTTGTGGCGGGCGAGGTCATCTTCCAGCGACAGCATCACAAACGGCCGGAGCGCGGCTCCGTACAATCCAAGCGTCGAGAATGTTTCGGCGTCTTGGCTGCGCGAAGCCCAATCGCAGATTATCGCCTGCAGGAATAATTTTTGCCCCCTCACATCGGCGAGGGTGGGGTCGATTTTGAGAAGCTCGGTAAGAGCGTCGATTTCCTCGGAAAACCGCGCAAGCCTGTTCAAGGCGATGCTGAGGTAAATGTGCGTGCCAGCAACCTTGGGGTTAATCTGCAGTGACCGCTTGAAATAGACGATTGATTCTCGGTGGCGGCCCGCGTCACACAGGGCGGCACCCAGACGGCTATTCAATTCGGCGGCGTTTGGCTCGATTTGTACGGCTCTCGTGAAGCAGGCGATCGCCTCGTCGAGGCGGCCGGCCGCATGAAGGACGATGCCGAGACTGTAATGCGCATCGCCGTAGCCGGGGTTGATCCTCAAGGCTTTTTGGAAGCAGGCGATTGCCTCGTCTGGGCGCGAGGTTTCGCTGAGAACTTTCCCAAGATTGTTATGGGATTCCGCAAGGTCGGGCCTGATCTCAAGCGCCTTGGCGAAGCAGGCGATGGCGGCATCCCATCTCCGCAATCCCGCATTGGCGGTGCCCAGAATATTGTAAAGGAATACCGAACTCTGGATATTGCCGCGCCAGGGCTTCACCATTCTCCAGAACCGCTGCGAGATCGCCTTTCCGGTAGAGCGCGGTCAGGGCCTTGAATTGCGCCGAACGCAGGTCGAGGGCGGCAAGCTCATCCTGTGCCGGCTTGTTGTGGGGGTCCTTGTCCAGCACAATTCGGTAGAGTTGTCTGGCCTGATCGGTCGCGCCTTGCTTGGCGAGGAAGCGCGCTTTGCTTATCTCTTCCTCGGGAAAAGAGGACACTGAGGCTCTCCGGACAATTGTGTTCAGGCTTGAATATCACCTTCCGGGGCCTATGGCTTTCGCATTTGGGCTAGCGGAGTTCTCTTAATGAAAACCGCCGCAGCGGCACCATTCGTTACCGCCCGAAAGGCGGTAACGAATGGTGGGCGCGACAGGGATTGAACCTGTGACCCCTCCCGTGTGAAGGGAGTGCTCTCCCGCTGAGCTACGCGCCCTTTTGTCCAAGGGGAGCATCGCCTTAAGGAGCCGTCCGGGCGCTGTCAAGATACGGGTTGAGAACAGGCTTAGCCGCGTCAAGCCGCCAGTGGCCTCATATAGCGAAGCGGTAGGCCAACGAAAAACGTTAGCCGCGTCAAGCGGCCAGTGGCCTCATATAGCGAAGCGGTAGGCCAACGAAAACGTTAGCCGCGTCAAGCGGCTAACGGCAGGTCGATCCAGAAGCGGGTCTGGCGGCCGGGGATGCTCTCGAAATCGATCCGCCCGCCTTGTTTTTCCGCCAGCATCTTGGCGATGGAAAGGCCCAGCCCCGCACCCGGCACCTGCCGGCCGCGATTTTCATGCCCGAAGGGCTGGAACAGGGCGTCGCGCTCGCGCAGCGGTATGCCGGGTCCCGCGTTCAGGATCTCGATCCGGCCGAAGCCGTCGCCCAGCCGCGAGGCGCGCACCCGGATGGGCGAATGATTGTCGCCATATTTGTAGGAATTGGCGATCAGGCTGTTGATGATCTGGGCCAGCCTCTGGGGATCGGCCTGAACCGAGAGATCTCCCGCGATTTCCTCCATCAGCAGGCTCTTGCCGCCCAAGGCCGCGTCCAGCCGGATTGCGCCGATGCAGTTCCTGACCGTTTCGCCCACCGCCACTTTCCGGATCGGAGAGACCTGGCGGCGTTGCCGGCGGCGTCGAACGTGGGCGTTGAAGCGCCTTGCGCGGCCAGGCTGGCGGTTGTCCACGATCAGCGTGCGTTTCGGTGGCTCCTCGTGGTGATGATCACCGTTGACATTGACGAAGCTCGCTCTCGTCGTTCGTTGATTCAGGCATGACGGCGGGCTGTTCATGGGCTGGCCTGCGCTTGGCCAAGGGGATTCTTCTCATAGCTCGTCTCCGCAACTCGTGACAGGTCGCCATTGAACTGATATGACCGCCCGCGGCGCACATGGCTCTGCACAACGGTGCCAGGCGTGGCAACATCCTGGCGCCAAGGCCGGTGGACATCAGATGAGCCCACGTCATCGAGCAAGGCAAGCGAGTACTCAAATAAATTCCCTGCCGGGTATTTTCCTGGTTGCGTTCTTTCAGTGCGTCATCTTGTCGCTGTCATAGCAAGTGTGACAATACAATTCAGTAGAGGCTGTGCACAATGTAGCTGAAAATCGTGTACAAGCGGTAGCTTGAGTCTGGATGTCATAGACCTAATATGAACGGCCTCTTATGTTTACGGCAACTGCCTCAGGAACAGCACTCGTATGAGGATAATAGGTATAGCTGTCCTTTTCTGCTTCTTCTGAAGGACGTTCAATATTAGCCTGGACCAGTGCCGAACGATCATCAATCGGCAACACAAAGTTTTTTTCCGCTTCTTCGAACCAGAGTTTCTTTAATGCTTCCAATTTATCAGGATTTTCTTCGGCCAGGTCTTTGGATTCGGAACGATCAACATCTACGTGGTAGAGTTCCCATTTATCATTTTCTAAGTTCCCTTTACCTGTGAGAGGTGCATGAACAGCAACTGCTTTCCATCCATCCTGCCAGATAGCACGGGTACCAAGCATAGCATAATACTGTATATGTTTCTGAGTGGGCGCATCCGGTTTAGCATCGAATGTATAGCGCATAGAAACTCCTGAAAGCGGCCATTGTTCAACACCATGGTAAACAGTTGGCATTTGCAGACCACATATTTCAAGTATGGTTGGAACAATGTCGACCGCATGGTGATATTGATTACGAACTTCGCCACGTGCCTTGATGCCTTTTGGCCAGCAAATTACAAGAGGATCGGATGTGCCACCTGAATAATTTGAATAGCGCTTAAACATTTTAAACGGAGTAGAAAAAGCAGCAGCCCATCCTGTCGGATAGTGTTCGTAAGTATCAGGTCCACCCAGTTTGTCAATCAGCTTCATGTTTTCAGCGAGTGCATCAGGATAACCATTAAAAAATTTGTTTTCATTTACTGAACCATTGGGGCTGCCTTCCCCTGAAGCACCATTATCAGCTCCATAAAGAATTATTGTATTTTCATACTGACCTGTTTTTTTCAGGTGATCAATAATACGGCCAACCTGATCATCAGTATATTCGGAAAAAGCTGCAAATACTTCGCAAAGCCTCGAGAATAATTTTTTCTCGTCAGCAGTAAGCGAGTTCCATGGGCGTACAAAGTCTCCGGGATTGGCCTGATCTTCAGGCATTGGGTTGAAATCGGTCAACTTAGTGTCTTTTGGCAAGATGCCTTTAGCAATCATACGAGGAAGTACCCATTTTCGGTAGTCATCATAACCATCATCAAATTTTCCTTTGTATTTTGCGATGTAATCCGCCGGTGCCTGGTGAGGAGCATGGTTAGCTCCGGGGCAGAACCACATAAACCAGGGTTTTGAAGGATTTGCAGATTTCTGATCACTAAGCATCTTGATGGCCTGATCGGCAAGATCTTTTGATAAATGATACCCTTGTTCAGGAGTGGCTGGTGGCTCGATATAATGATTGTCCTCAACCAGGTCAGGGTACCATTGATTGGTTTCACCACCAATAAATCCATAAAAGCGATCGAATCCCTGTTGAAGTGGCCATTGCATTTTGTTAGCTCCTGACGAAAGATCCGTTTCAGGTACATTGTGGTCCTTTCCAATCCAGAAAGTGCTCCATCCATTGTCTTTTAATATTTCAGCCATTGTAGCTGTCTGCTCTGGTATATGACTGCTGTAACCTGGGAAACCATTGGCTCCTTCAGTAATTGAACCCATACCATTCAGGTTATGATTTCGTCCGGTAAGGATGCAGGAACGAGTGGGTGAACAAAGGGCAACTGTATGCCACTGTGTGTAAATTAAACCATCTGCGGCCAGCTTATCCAAAGTCGGCATATTCACTCGACCACCGAAAGGTGACCAGGTGGCGAGACCTGTATCGTCGTACAGAATGAAAAGGATGTTTGGTGATCCCTCCGGCGCTTTTTTGCGGATGTAGGGACTCCAGTCCGGTGTTGATGCACTTACATCGAGTTTCATCACGCCTTTGTAATCCTTAGGTGGCGTAGGCGTAGCATACTGTTGTGCCATAACTGTCGGGAAGAGTATAAAACTCATCACCAAAATTGTTACGACATTCATGATTTTTGGTAAGATAATTTGTTTTGTTTTCATTTTTAAATTTGAAATTAAGGATGATAAAATATTTTTTCTATAATCTGGTTTAACCCTGGTCCAGAATTAATAAACAAGTCAATTTTTGAAAATTCATATTTTTTTTTATAAATCCCTGCAACGTATTTTGTTTATTCCTCGTTCAGAGACATTTTAAAATCAAAGCATTCAGTAAACAGGTTATATGATCCTTTAAGTTTTTCATTTAATGCACGTTAAAATCCCTCAAGCATATTCTTGTTGGCATTCAGATTGGTATATAAAGAAATTTACTCCGGGGAGAAAACGATCTGTGCGATATGGAATAATGAAAGGGAAATTGCAGTAATAATTTTATACGATAAATTTTAATATATTCATTCAGCTAAAGGAATTTAAAATTGCATGGAGCGAATAAAGTTAGCACTAATTTTCATTTCATCTTTCTTTTAATCCAGTAAAACAAGTACATGACAAAAATCTACAGCACACAACGAATCTACCTTTGAGTACAGATATTGATGTTTTCCTATATTTTATAGAATGAAAGTGTGTAAAAATCCCTCACTTCAGTTCAGTACCAAGACGTTTCCTGACGCGGTCTTTTATCCATTTTGAAGCTTTAGGATTATCCGTTCGGACTGCTATGCTTGAGTAAGGACATGGTTTAGTTTGGTTGTCTGACCTGGCCCATACACCGACTACCACATTGTCACGAAGAAACAAAGGAGCACCGGAGTCAAACATACCGATATACGATAAGTCCGTGACCGAATCACATTCGGATTTAAGCCAGTAATCGTTGACAAGTAATATTTTTGAAGGTTTCCATTGCCGGCGCAATCCATCGACGAAATATGCCTGAAAGGTTGAATCATCGGCCCTGTCATAGCCGTATCCCACACCCGTAAGATGATCTGCAGAAGTAATTTTTGATAAAATGAATGAATCAGGAAGATGAGCCAAAGGACGGTTTAAAATAGATTTATTCAGAAAAATCAGTCCGAGATCAATGTACCTATCCGGGGAAGGTGATACATCCCCACTGAAATAATATTTCAACAGGGAATCTATGTCCGGATGGGATTCTATATCATTGATCCAATTAAAGGATACCCGGTTATCGGGCTGGTTGGCATCATTTGCGAAGGATACAAATCCCGTAGGCAGGCACCCTCCTTTCCATATGTTTGCCACTTTGAAGTTAACATGCCCTGCCGTTAGTACAACATTTGGGAGAATAAGAAGCACCTGATGCACATACAGATGAATGCCCTGAAGAGTCCACTCTCAGGATGGCAACCGCTGAATGATGGATTGTATCAATGGATTTTGCCAAAGGGCTGCCCTGGTTAAAAACTATTTGAAAATGAAACATGACCATTACGGCCAAAATAAACAATGTGTTGGGTTTCATTTTTTAGCTGCTTAGGTCCTATTTCTCCTCAGTTAACTAAAAGTAACTAAAACCACTTATATAAGCAACAATTCCAACACCAATTTAATGCACCTAATGAACCCTGAATACGATGCAATCGATTGATGCCGAAATGGCAGTCTGCTTCCTGATAGCTTTTGATATTGATATGTTTGAAATCTAATAAATATTTATATTTTCCACATAATCAACAAGTCTTGACAAGTCCTGAATGAGTTTGAGGTTAGATAATTGGTCAGTCTTCGCTACAAAGAAGGCCCTCTATCGAATTGATTAGAGGGCCTTTGCATTTATGCTAGGTGTGAAATAGGTGTTTTAATATAGCAAGCATATCTAGCAGTTTACAAAATGTTTTACACGTAGAATGCTTTAATGCGCTTATAATCAAGGTGAAAATGTCTATGGCTTGTAATTGGTCATACCCGGTCCGCACATGTCCCATACGTTCAGCATCTCGTCTGTCATGATCGTGGCCACACCTGTTGCCGGAATTTCGATTAATTCTTCCGGTAGAACAATGATCCGGACTTTCCAGCCAGCAGGCAGGTTCTTGAAATTATCGGCACCTTTTACAAGGAATTGATCATAACTCTGTACCGGTTTAAGACCCAACTGGAATCCTTTCAACACCCAGGTATTGCCTTCAGAATCATCAAGGAGAATTGTTTTTTGGCCCTTTTTCCAACCCCATTTGCTCGTGCGTGTAATTTTCATGGGTTCATAAGGTGTTTCTGCAACATCGCCCATTTTCAGGAAGGGCAAGTTGGGCACACCAACCTAATGTTATACCATTAGATACGATTTCCTTGCCCACTTCAAGTTCAACCCAATCAGGCATCCATAATTTTGGACCGTTCAAGAACACGCTGAGTACACCGTATTCCTTAGCAAGAGAATCCATATCAAGGCCTTCTACCAAATTCTGAGGGGAGGTATCTTTCATCTTAGAGCTATCCTTTGTCAGGGCCAATGTATACATAGAATTAAAACAGGGGGCAACCATTTTTCCCGTTGCTGAATCTCGCATAGCGAAGAAAAACTCGATGAATCGCGTTTGGTGCATGTTCTCGAAACGCATTGTTTTGGCACCTACCCCGGCTTTCAAAACGTTTATTGCAACTGTTGAATCTTTTAACTCATTCTTGTTTTCAGATTTGCCAGAATTACTACCGCATGAGGCGATTAGGAAGGCTAATGAAATAACTAAACCGATTGTTGTTGTTGTTTTCATTTTAATGAATTTAATGGTTTATATTTTTTTAATTAACTTTTACAGGATTTGGAAACACCCATGAACCATCAAGTACCTCTGAACGGGCTCTGTAAAGCCTCACGATATAATTCCACCCTTCAGTAATCGGAATGAAATTGGTTTGTTCAGGGTCTCCTCCAAAATGAACTGTAATGCTTCCATCGCCATTTTTAACAGCAGATGCACTGTTTACTGTATAAGAGTTATAGGCATTCTTCTCAAAATAACCTGCTTTATTGTAAACACTCACCGACCAGAAGCCATCTACCGGAACATCATTTACCGTTACCTGATAGGGTGTTTTGCCGTCATTCTGTTCAGGGACTATATTTATGTACATAGCATCTTTTTGAGGATTGCCTCCCCAACCGTAAGCAGCTCCCAGCAAATGGGCGATAGGATCAACCTCATTTTTATCGCCGAAGCAAAGTTTGGTGTCGGATAACGTTGATGCCAAAACTTTAACTGCATCTCTTAGCTTATCCAGGGACTTCTGGTCCCAGTTTGGTACTTCAAATGTACCCGGGGAAGTCTGGGCCACTTTAATCTGATTCTGGATTCCGGTTACAATCTGGTTATCGGCTTCGCCTTCTCCGTTCACCAAAACACGGATAATAAGACATACGTATCGTGTGCCGACAGTTTCTATGGTGAACTTATAATCACCAGGTTTGTATTCCACTGCTTTAGTGTATTCATCTTCGTTGATAACCTGCATTGAAATAAACCTTCCCTTGGTATCGGGCAGTGTTATAGTTAGTGGGTTTGTCAAATCAAAAACCCCGATGGAATAACGTGTATCCCTGTTCATCCGGACAACATCCTGCTTATCCAAAGGGGTAACTGCGCGAATATGAAAAAACTTGCCGAACCCTCCGATTGAAGCATAATTCTTAAACGTTTTGTGTGTCTCAGCCCTGACAAAATTCTCCCAGGTAACAGGAATGTTTTTTTTGTCCTGCACGTCCCATAGGGTGTCCTTTCCCCCAACATTCTGTGCAAAGACATGAGATGTTATCAAAAGTAGAATGCAGCAAAAGGTAACTCTGAAGATGGAGGATTTATTATTCATTTTTGCCACAGATTATCTATTTCTATCTCAGCTAAAGATAATCTTAAAAATCACATCATCTGACAAGATAATACAGTCTCCATAACTTCAAGTAATTTATAAATATCTTCAATTAATTTCAGGTTAGATATTTCATCACTCTCCGCTACACAAAGAAGGCCCGGTAATTTACTGGGCCTCTTCTCGTTTATTGGAAACCTATTGGAAACATTCCTTAGGTTGTCACCTTTTCAACGTCCTTTAAATATAGGTTTGCGCTTTTCATTCCATGCCAATGTACCTTCTACCCTGTCCTCGGTACCGGTCAGACGGTTGTAGCATTCAACTTCGTATCGAAGTGCGGTGCGGACATCCATTTGCAATCCTTCATGGATTGCTTTCTTGGCCTGACGTACAGCCAGGGGTGCATTGCCGGCTATGGTTTCGGCAATTGCGATCACAGCAGGCATCAATTCATTTGCACTGCAAACACGATTGAAAATACCCCATTCCAGTGCCTCGGCAGCACCAAAAGCACCACCGGCCAATATGATTTCATTGGCGCGACGCTCACCAACAATACGTGGCAAGGTTGTTGTTCCGCCAACACCCGGCAGGATTCCAATCATCACCTCGGGAAACCATAATTTGGCATTATCCACTCCGTAGGCAAAATCGGCAGCAAGGATCATCTCCAGTCCTCCGCCAAAGGCTTTGCCATTTACTGCAGCAATAACCGGAACCGGACATTCCATCATCGTCCATAAAGCCTGCTCAAATATCTCGTGCTGATGGCGCCAGTCATATTCCGACATCCCTTTTCGTTGTTTCATATCACCGCCGGCGCAAAATGCATCTTCACCTGCACCGGTTAATATGACACAACGAAGACCCTCATGATTGCGCACAAAGTCTGTCCACACATCAAGCAGTTCGATACCCATTTCTGTGTTTACAGCGTTACCCGCTTCAGGACGGTTAAGTGTTACAATAACCAATCCGTTGTCGCGTCTTTCGACCAGAGGGTTGAAAAGGCAGCTTGATTAATTTTGTCAGTCATATATTTATTTATTGTTTTGTCCAATTTTAATTCCAGATTATATCCACAGGTTTCCGTGTAGGAATGCGGAGATATCTTTCAGCAGGGTAGCCTAATACGAAAGTGCCAAACGGAAAATATCTTATTTTTCTTATCGGTAAAAATAAAGGTATCCGTTTTTTGCTATTTCAATAATAAAAAACTTCCGATTCTCAATTATATATTTAGTTAGGAATGTTATCTGGTATTTTGGCTTCTGAAAGCTGGAAAATGCTCATCTAGCATAGAGATCTATATTGTCCACATAATCAACGATTTTAAACAGGTCTTGAATAAGTTTAAGGTTAGATAATTCGTCAGTCTCCACTACTCTAAGCCACCGGAGACGGTGGTTTTTTTTGTTATTTGCAATTTGCCATGTTCTACACATACATTCTATATTCAGAGCGTTGTGACAAGTATTATACTGGGTTTACCCGTGATCTCAAAGCCCGTCTTTTTGCGCAAAATCATCCAAAAAATACAGGCTATACAAAAAGATTTCAGCCCTGGGATATGGTTTATTAAAACTTTTGAAAACGAAAAAAGAGGCAATGGAATACGAGCTGCACTTAAAGTCCCTTAAATCCAGGATTGAATTAATCAAAATTATTCATTTAGATACAATGTAGCTCGTTGGGCTCATATCCCGATGCATCGGGAGTAGGTTTTCCCGATCTATCGGATCCCCGCTACAAAAGCCTCGGTAAATATCGGGGCTTTCTTATTTTTTGTAAACATTTGTCGACTTGCGCATGTTAGAATGAACATCAATATTGATTATTAAGTCAATTTAAGGAGGATACATTATGCCACAAGCTACAGACCTTTTTTCTTCGGAATTGGTAAAGCTCTTCTTACGAGCGCAATTCTTGGAGGTAATTTGGTGCCGCATTGAAAATCGGGACAAGCGAAATAAGTTACTTACGAAAGCGATTCATTTGGCGCAAGAGAAGCTATGGCTTTATGCAAAACCATTATGGCGTATTTGTGATGATCTAAAGTTTCGGTTAGAGATTATCTTTAAAGGGTTTGCCAATCAGGCAATCAAGATGAAAAAGAAAGATAAAAATCGGCCCATTAGAATTTGACCCGGAAACTGCTCAATCCTTAAAGTGGTTTAATGAAGATGGCCAATACGTCACTTCAACGGCTTATATGATCTCTGTATTATCAGCCTGGATTACACTCTGAACGTGACGTTGTTTTTTCTAAAATTTAAAAAAGTATCCTCCACAACGAAGTTCATTACGCTATTGGAGGATTTTAGAATCCCGCCTTAACTGATAATGGGAGTATTCTATACTATGATTATTTTGCAGGTATCGGGGACAAATTGATAGTAGATAATCACAGCAGGCCAATGTCCATCGCCGGTTTCAGCTATAGTCTTTTCCGGGATGACGAATTCCGGAATTACTATAACCAGCTGTTCAGATTTAACGAGAGATTTCATACGGCCGATTTAAGGAGAATATTGAGAGTTCTATATTTGCCATTACAGCTTTAGCTAACTTTCTAATT
This sequence comes from uncultured Alphaproteobacteria bacterium, assembly GCA_963769055.1. Taxonomy (GTDB): domain Bacteria; phylum Pseudomonadota; class Alphaproteobacteria; order Micropepsales; family Micropepsaceae; genus Rhizomicrobium. The sequence continues at coordinate 493 of CAVYKF010000010.1, read as the reverse complement.
GAAAATGGAGCTATTCCTGAGTTGGGACAGAGGTTAAAATTAAAGGTTCAACCTTCGTCTGAAAGCCTTTTAACACTGATTATAGAAAGTATTTATCCAAAAATAGAAAGATTAATAATTTTCATGTATTCGATTTTATTTTATCGGGAGAAAAATGTTGTTATTTTTCTTTGGAATATTCTTAAGGAATATTCATTTTCTTCCTGTTGGTGTCTTCAGCAATTTCAAACCCGAAGTCGTTGGCGGAACTTCATTTTTAATTCTGTATAAATCCATTTTATGGATTGGTTTTAAAAGTTAAACCGGATGAAAAGATTGAATCAAATGCATCATTCAGGGAAATGCCTTACAAAGAAAAGTATGAAAGTACACTAAGTTTCATGAAGATGCCTGACACCTTTATTCCATCTCTCATACAGAAATATCTGGGTGATGAAGGGCAATTCACCATTTCTCACTAATTTAGTTGGTGTAACGAAAAGTTCCCGCCAAT
>CAVYKF010000009.1:0-380759 GCA_963769055.1 uncultured Alphaproteobacteria bacterium | reverse complement strand
CGGAACGATTGTCGGCAAGTCGGGCCATATCTACCGGCAGGGAGATGGGTTGGTGCTGGAGCCGCAGATATTTCCGGACACGCCCAATCAACCGGCTTTCGGCTCGGCGCGGCTCGATCCCGGCCAAACCTACGAGAACCTGATCATCTATCGCTTTTCGACCGCTCCGGTGCCGCTACGACCGTAGAACTCGCGTTCAGTCAACGTAGGGGGTTTGAGAATGAAACTATCGGCGTTGATTATCCTTGGCTCCTTGGCAGGAGCGGCCATGGTACCGACCGCTCCCGCGGTTGCGCGTGACCGCTGGACGGTGACGCAGGCCAGCGCATGGAACGACAAACAACCATGGCTCTTGGGATCAAATTATCTTCCATCGGATGCCATAAACGAATTGGAGATGTGGCAACAGGCGACCTTCGATCCGGCCCGCATCGATCAGGAATTCGGTTGGGCCGCAGGCGCTGGGCATGAACTGCATGCGGGTGTTCCTGCACGACGCCCTATGGCGGCAGGATGCCGAGGGCTTCAAGCGGCGAATGAATGAGTTCCTGACCATCGCCGCTCGTCACAAAATAAAGATCATGTTTGTGCTCTTCGACAGCTGCTGGGATCCCGATCCCCATCTGGGACCTCAGCGTCCGCCAATTCCGGGGGTTCATAATTCCGGTTGGGTCCAGGCGCCGGGCGGCAAGATTCTCTGACGATCCCGGGCAGTATGCGGAATTGAAGGCCTATGTTACGGGCGTTGTCGGGGCCTTCGCACGCGATGACCGGATCTTGGCGTGGGATGTCTGGAACGAACCGGACAATCTTGGCGGCGGTGATTATACAAACAACCCCAAGGACAAGGTCGAGCGCGTTGCCGCATTGTTGCCGCTGGTGTTCGATTGGGCCAGCGGCGCCGACCCCATTCAGCCATTGACCAGTTCGGTCTGGCAAGACGAAGACTGGTCGCCATCCGCTCCGCTGAACGCGGTGGAAAAGACCCAGTTGAGCCGCTCCGACATCATATCCTTCCACGAATATAGCTGGCCGGAAAAGTTCGAAGGAAGGATCAAGCAATTGTCGGCCTATGGCCGGCCAATCCTTTGCACCGAATATATGGCCAGGGCGGTCGGCTCGACCTTCGATACGATCGCGCCGATCGGCAAGCGGCATAATATCGGCATGATCAATTGGGGATTTGTGGCAGGCAAAAGCCAGACTTATCTGCCCTGGGATTCGTGGAACAGGCCCTACACGCTGCAACCCCCAGCGGTCTGGTTCCACGATATACTGCATGGTGACGGTACGCCCTACCGCAAGCGAGAGGCCCAGATCCTTCGAGAGTTAGCGGCCGCGCCGAAGGGAGTCGTGCCAAATCAGTTCTAGCCGGTCGCTGTTATCGGCGGCAGGCGGCGGTTCGGTGCTCTGGGCCGGCCATCCTTGACGAGTGTCATCGGCATTGAAGACAAGTTGCGAAATTGCCTTCTGCGGCGTGCGTTGATTTGAAGTGGTGGAGATTGCGGTGGATTACATAGCCCGGAAAATTCCGGATCCGATTGAGATCGATGGAAATATCGATAAGGCGGTTTGGCGTAACGCCATATGGACCCGCCGATTTGTCGACATGGTTTCAGGCGCCCCGGGGCTGTTCGACACCAGAGCCGCATTGCTCTGGACGGATACCCACCTCTACATCGCCTATTGGGCCGAAGAGCCGATGGTTGAAGCTCACCTTCTTGAGCGCGATAGTTTGATCTTTCAGGAGAATGACCTGGAAGTCTTCATCGATGGCGGCGACTGCTATTATGAGTTGGAGGTCAATGCCGCCAATACGATTTATGAAGTCTTCTTTGTCTGGCGGGACGCCTACAAAAGGGGTGGCAGGTTCGACCTGCCCCAGTTCGACATATCCGATTCCAGAACATACACCTTCGCCGGCAATTTCGACCGAAGCGAAGCCAGTTTCTGGCGGGGAACGCATCCTCGCGGTGCGCGCTGGGCATTCACGGGCTTCGATATGCCCGGCCTAAAGACCGCAGTCCGAGTCGACGGCACACTCAACGACAACAGCGACACCGATAAGGGCTGGAGCCTCGAGATATCCATTCCATGGGCCAGCCTGTCGATTCTTGCGGGCGACCGAGCGGTTCCGCCTGTCTCCGGAGATATTTGGAGGATGTTTCTGGGCAGGTTTCAGAAGCTGATGCTGGGCGGTAGCGAGATTATTCCCCATCCAGCGATGGCCCTGAATAGCCACGGCGTCTACGATACCCATCTACCCGAACTGTGGAGCAAAATTCGTTTCGAAGGCTAATTTGCCTTGGAAGAAGCCGCACCCAAGCGCCTGGCCCGGGTGCGGCCGGCGGAATTATGCCGGCGCCTGTCGCGTCTCCACTTCGTTTCCGCCAAAAAATGCCTTAAGCGATGAAGACAAGGATGATCGGGGAGGATGCCCATGCGAAAAGCAACATATTGCGTTTCCATCGTGACAGGTCTTTTGCTCGGGCTGGTCGCCGTGGAGCGGCCGAGCCTTGCGCAACAGCCGCAAAAGCCGCGATCCACGATATCCCAGTCGCTGAGCCCGCCGGCGTTCCCTTTATCCCGGGTTCAGGACGCGCTGATCGAGTTTCCGCTTCCCAAGGGTGAGCAGCGCTACGCCGCGATCGACGGCAAGAAGATGCACAAATACGTTGTCGAGCTTGCGGAGATTGCCCGGCGCTATCGTGATGCCGGTCATCCCAAATTCTGGGGACGAATCATCGGTACATCGAGCGACAGGGAAACCGAACAATGGCTGGCTGGAAAGTTCAAGGAGCTGGGATTATCCGACGTTCGCATTCAGCCGGTCGCCCTGCCACCGCAGTGGATGCCGCAATCATGGGACGTGACGATGACGAGTGGCGGCCAGACGATCCACCTGGTTTCGGCGCAGCCGGACTATGACGCCAATCCCTTGCCGGCAGGCGGGGTGGAATTGGACGCGGTCTATGCGGGTCTGGGCACCGAAGCGGATTTCGCGGGCAGGGATGTCCGGGGCAAGGCGGTCTTCGTTTACAGCATGCTGGGTTTGCCCGATCAAGGCGCGGTAAAGCGGGCGGACGAGAAAGGTGCGGCTGTCATTTTCGAAGTTTCGATGCTGCCCGGCAATATGCGCTACCAAGCCTATCCCTCCGGCACCAAGGCGCCAGCCTTCACGGTTGGAAATGATGACGGCATGGCCGCCCGCCAGTTGATCGAGGCGGCGGGCAACACGATGCCGGCCAAGGTGAAGGTGACCTTGGACGTGCAGAAGGTGCCCGATCTCAAGACCGCCCTGGTGTGGGGCACACTGAAGGGTGCTACCGACGAGACAATCTATATCACCGCCCACAAGGATGGCTGGTTCGATTCCGCCAGCGACAATGCCGGCGGCGTTGCCTCCATGCTGGGGCTTGCGGACTATTATGCGAAAATTCCGCAGGCCAAGCGCCGCCGCACCATGGTCTTCATCGGCTTGGACGGGCACCATAACGGTTCCGACGGCGGCGTCGGCCGCCGTTGGATGGTCGCGAACAAGGCCACGCTGTTTGCGAAAACGGCGCTTTTCATGAACGTCGAGCATCCGGCCACGATCCAGACGCAGTCACGGCCGCGTTATTATCCGGGCGATGAGATCGCCTGGGCCAATACCCATATGCCGCTGGAATGGTATGCCGGGGGCAAGGATCGCCCCGAACTCCAGAATATCGCGTGGAAGGCATTCCGGGAATTCGGCGTCCCGGTGGAGCTTGATCCCAATCCGGTTCCTCCCGCCGGTGACGCGGGGCCCTTCTATCGCTTTGTTCCCGCGGTCGATGCCGGTGAATTTCACAGCTATTTCCACACCGACTGGGAAACACCCGAAGTCGTGCCGTGGACCGGCCTGGAGGCGTCGACCCGCGCATTCGCCAAAATCATCGACGACGTGAACAAACTGCCGCTCAGCACGTTCCAGCGGCCGGAAAGCACGCCGCCGCCGGGCTAATGCGGCGAATGCGTCAAGTCGGCGGGTACACGGAGCCCCGATCTAGCCGTCATCGCTTCGAAGCGGTCCGGACATCGCTTTGGTCGGTCCACTCATGGCGAAGCTTGCCGTTTGCTTTCTTGCTGGATACATGGCCATGCGCGTATGCCGCCAATGAAATTCGCAGACAGAAGTCGTCGGGGCCAGGCGGATATGTCCGCCCGGCCTCCACATCCCGTATCAATCATATTGAGAGGGCTTGGGATCTTCCGGCCGCTGGAACGTGCTCAAAGGCAGCTTGTTCACTTCGTCGATGACCTTTGCATAGGCGCGGGTCGCCGCTTCCAGGCCGGTCCATGGCACGGTCTCGGATGTTTCCCAGTCGGTATGGAAATAATTGTGATACTCGCTGGCGTCGACGGCAGGCGTGAAGCGGTAGAAATAGCTCGCGTCGCTTGCCGGCGGTTCGGGGCTGGGATCGAGTTCCAACGGGACGCCGAACTCCCTGAACGCATCCCAGACAATCTTGCGAAGTTCGGGGCGCTCCTTGCCGCCGGCATACCACTGCAACGGCATATAGGTGTTGGCCCAGGCGAGTTCGTCGCCGGGATAGTAACGCGGCCGCGACTGCGTCTGGATCGTGGACGGGTGCTCGTCGTTGATCAGCATTGCCGTTTTCGAAAACAACTGCGGCCCTGTTCGCGGTGATCCAGCGGCGGCCGACACCGCCGTCCGGGCCATTATGATGTCCGTCCAACCCGATGAAAATCATTGTCCGGCGGCGCTGGGCCTGCGGAATCTTCGCATAATATTCCGCCAGGCCGAGCATCGAGGCGACGCCGCCGCCATTGTCTCCGGCGCCTTCGAACCAGCCATCCTTGTGGGCCGTAATATAGATCGTCTCGTCCGTGGCGCCCGGCAGGGTGCCCCAGACCAGCGCGGTCTTGAGGTTCGGGACTTTCTCGACGTTCAGCGTCGCCTTTACCTTGGGCGCCGGGCCGGTTTTTGCCGCCTCGATCATTTGCCGGGCGGCGGTGCCGTCATCATTCCCAAGGACGAATTCGGGGGCCTTGGTGCCGGAAGGATAGGCCAGGTAATGCATGTTGCCCGGCAGCATCGATACTTCGAAGACAAGTGCCGCGCCTCTTGTCATCCGCCCGCTTGACCGCACGCTCATCACGCAAACCCTGCATGCTGTAAACGAAGACCGCCTTGCCGCGGACGTCCTTGCCCGCGAAGTCCGCCTCCGTGCCTAGGCCGGCATACACGGCATCCAGCTCCACGCCGCCCTTGGGCAGGCCGTTTGCGTAATAGGCCGGTTGCGCCGAGCTCAATTTTATCGTCTTGCCGCCGCCGGTCACCGTCACGTCCCAGGATTGCGGCATCCATTGCGGCGGAAGATCGAGCGGCTGGATGCGGACGTCCGACAGGCCCAGCGCCTTGAATTTGGCGGCGAGCCATTCGTTGGTCTCGGCGTCGCTGGAGGTGCCGATGATCCGGCCCCAGAATTGGGGATGTCCGTTATCGCGATACCGCCGCGAAATCTGCGTCAGCTCTTCGACATATTTGTGCATTTTCCTGCCGTCGATCGCGGCATAGGCGTCCTCGCCTTTGGGAAGCGGGAATTCGATCAAACTGTCTTGAACCCGCGACAGAGGGTACGCCGGCGGCGTAAGGGATTGCGCAATCGTGGAACGTCCCGTTTGCGACGGTTGCGCAAGGCTTGTCCGGTTTGTCGCGACCAGCGCGAGAACAAGCATGATCACCGTAAACGCGCAGGCGATAGTTTTTTTCATCGGCAGTCTCCAATTCATCCCGGGTGTGTCCATAGTGCCGGACGAGGGCTTGTTCTCAAGGCCGGGGCATGTGCTATTTTGCACATCAAAAGCGCAAGTTTGTTCACTGGGTTGTCTTGCGCATCACCCCTGACGACAGCTGCAAGCATAGCAGACGGGTTCGGGAAGACTTCTCCATGCGCAAAATTTATCTTTATGCCACCCCATCTATTTTGGAGAAGGAAGCCGAATTAAAGCCAAAAGACTTCCATTCGCTGTATCATCGCTGCGATGTTATCGATGCCGGGCCCGATCGGATGATGGGTGTGCGGAACATTTCGATGGGGCCAAGCCTATGAGTGAACAGGGTCGGCTGGAATTGCTCAATCTGCTCAACGAATTATTGGAAGCCGAGCGGGCCGGGGCAAAGGCCCTTCTTCGCACCGCCATGGACACCGATCGCAAGGATGTCAGCGAATTGTCCAAAGCAATCCACCACGACGAGGCGAGATGGTGCGCAATGCTGACCGGCGCCATTCGAGATTTGGGCGGTGAGCCCAGTGCCAAGACAGGCGCGTTTTACGAAAAGGTGATGGCCGTTCCGGAGGACGGACCGCGTCTTGCCCTTGTCAACCGGGGTCAGGGCTGGGTCGTCAAGAAGCTGCGCGAGATGCTGCCGAAGATGGAAGATGCCCGGCTATCCCGGGACCTGAGCGACATGCTGACTTCCCATGAAGCCAACATCAAGCTGGTCGCCGATTCAGGCCTGATCGACTAGCTCGATTTGTTGCGGTTCCCGGTACCCCCACGGGCAAAACATGTCCCGTGATCTGTTCACCGCTTCGGAAATATGACGGCGCACTTCCGTGACCCGATGCGACCGGTGCGTATCGGGATGAGAGATAAGCCAATAGCTGCGAATAAACTGATGATTGGGCAACAAGCGTCTGAGATTCGGAATTTGTTGCGCCGCATAATCGTGAAGGATCGCCACGCCATGCCCCGTGCGTACGGCCTCCATCTGCCCCACCATGCTGCCGCACTCGAACCGGCGCGGCATTCGCGCACCCAATTGCCGTCCATAATCGAGCGCCGGCGTATAGATCAGGTCGTCGACATAGGTGACGAATAAATGCTGAGTGAGATCCTCCATTCGTCTTATTGGCGCCGCCGTCAGCAGATAGTCTTCGGCCGCATAGAGGCTGAGCGTGTAATCCGTCAATTTTTGGATGATGAGATTTCCTTGCGCGGGGCGATCCAATGTAATGACGATATCGGCTTCGCGCCGCGAAAGGGAAAAGCTGCGCGGCAGCGGTACAAGCTGCACCAAAAGATCGGAGTGCCGGGCGGCAAGTTCCGCCAGGCTGGGGGCAAGAAAGTAGTTGCCCAGCCCGTCCGGCGCTCCCACCCTGACCGTACCGCGTATGGCGCCGGCAACGCCCGAAAGCTCCGATTCAAATTGAAGGAGTTCAGACTCGACTTTCTCGGCCGCGGCCAGCAGCGCTTCGCCGGCGGCCGTTAACGTGGAGCCGTTGACATGGCGTTCGAGGAGCTTGGTGTTGAGCTCTCCTTCCAGGGCGGTCAGCTGTCGCCCTACGGTGGCGTGATTGAGTCCGAGGTTTCTCGCGGCTGCGAGGATTTGACCGCTTCTTGCAACAGCGAGAAAAACGCGAACGCGATCCCATTCCATGGCCAATTGTTATCTTTTGCACATCAAAAGCGCAACATTGTCCATTGCTTGCGCAAAAAAATGCGTCAGTAATGATTGCCCTTATTGTGAATCGGCTTTACTGTGGACCGGGAGGGGGTGCGCATGACGGCGGGCGGGTCGGTTGACCTCCCTTGGGCTTGCGATGCTCTTTGGGTGCGTCGTGCCTTCGCCGAGATGGTTATGAGAAGATTTCCGTGGTGACCCTCGAAGTTGCAGATTCCAGTGGAGAAGGCGGCTGCACGATGGAGCATGCTCCTGAAAATCGAAGTTTTCCGCGCGGCGATATTCGCCAAGCGCGAAGCGTCCCTTCGTGACCGGACGATGTTGCTGTTTGGTGGCATGAAGCGTTCAGCAGTTCCGCCTCATGGAATCGACCTGTTCCCCGCTTTCCAACTCCCAACCCACAGTGAAGGCACCATGGACAAGATCGACAACAGTAACGAGCTATCCTCGGTCGGCAATTTCATCGACGGCCAGGTCGTTGCCAGCGTCAGCGGCCGGTCACAGGACATTTACAATCCCGCCACTGGGCGCAAATCCCGCAGCGTGGCCTTGTCGTCGGCCGCCGACGTGGGCTCCGCGGTGGCGGCGGCGAAAGCGGCATTTCCGGCTTGGGCAAACATGCCGCCGCTGCGCCGTGCCCGTCTCATGAACAAATATCTCGGCCTGATGAACACGCACAAAGACGAACTGGCGCGCGCCATCACCGCCGAACATGGCAAGGTGTTTTCCGATGCGAGAGGCGAGGTCGAGCGCGGCATCGACATCATCGAATTCGCGTGCGGCATCCCACAGCTTCTGAAGGGCGCCTTCACCGATCAGGTCTCGACCAACATCGATAACTGGACTTTGCGCCAGCCGCTTGGCGTTGTCGCCGGGATCACCCCGTTCAACTTCCCGGTCATGGTGCCGGCCTGGATGTATCCGGTGGCGATCGCCGCCGGCAACACGTTCGTGTTGAAACCCAGCCCCCTTGATCCCTCGCCGTCCCTGATGGTCGCCGAGCTGATGCGCGAGGCCGGCTTTCCGAAGGGCGTCTTCAACGTCGTGCAAGGCGACAAAGAGGCCGTCGACGCGCTCTTGGCGCATCGGGACGTCCAGGCGGTGTCCTTTGTCGGCTCGACCCCGATCGCCAACTATATTTACGAAACCGGAGCGCGGTGCGGAAAGCGGGTCCAGGCATTGGGGGGCGCGAAAAACCACCTTGTCGCCATGCCGGATGCGGACCCCCAAAAAGTGGTCGACGCGCTGATCGGCGCCGCCTATGGCTCGGCCGGGGAACGCTGCATGGCGATCTCGGTAGCCGTGCTGGTCGGCTCCGCGGCGGATGCCATAATTCCGCTGCTGATCAAGCGCGCCCAGGAGCTGACGATCGGCGACGGCATGGATAATGCCGTCGAAATGGGGCCCATCGTGACCAGTGCGGCCCGCCAGCGGATCATCGGTTACATCGAAAAGGGCGTCGCGGAAGGCGCCACTTTATTGCTGGACGGTCGCAACCATGTCGTACCGGGCCATGAGGACGGCTTCTTCATCGGGGCGACATTGTTCGATAATGTGACCTCCGCGATGACGATTTACCGGGAGGAAATATTCGGCCCTGTGCTGTCCTGCGTGCGGGTCGCCAATTTGGAGGAGGCGCTCCAGCTCGTGAACGAGCATGAGTTTGCCAACGGCGTCAGTTGCTTCACCCAGGACGGCCATACCGCCCGCGAATTCGGCCGCAATGTCCAGGCCGGCATGGTCGGCATTAACGTGCCGATCCCGGTGCCGATGGCATGGCACGGCTTCGGTGGCTGGAAGCGTAGCCTGTTCGGTGACATGTTTGTCTATGGCGAGGAAGGTGTCCGCTTCTATACAAAGCAAAAATCGATCATGCAGCGTTGGCCCGACAGTATCGGCAAGGGTGCCGAATTCGCGATGCCGGTTTCACGCTGAGGATCGCGGCGCGGAGGCAGCTCCGGGAGGATACAATGCAGACGGAAGAATTGCGTAAGGGGCCCCTCGAGGGGATAACGGTTCTGGATTTCTCGCGCGTTCTGGCGGGTCCCTATTGCACGATGATTTCTGGCCGATCTCGGCGCCCGCGTGATCAAGATCGAGAAGTTCGGCACCGGCGACGACACAAGGGCATTCGGGCCATTCGTGGATGGCGAATCCGCCTACTTTATGTGCTTCAATCGGGGCAAGGAAAGCATTGTCCTCGACATCAAGTCGCCGCGCGATCGGGAGTTGCTGGAGCGCTTGCTCGGCGAAGCGGATGTCGTGGTGGAGAATTTCCGGCCCGGCGTGATGGACCGGCTGGGATATGGCGCGGAAAGACTGGCCAAGACCCATCCGCACATTATTTATGCCTCGATTTCCGGCTTCGGTCACAGTGGCCCCTTCAGCGATCTCCCAGGCTACGACATGGTGGTGCAGGCGATGGGCGGCATCATGAGCCTGACGGGATGGCCCGATGGCCCGCCATCGCGCGTCGGCACAAGTTTCGGCGATCTGGGCGCGGCCCTTTTCGCGACCGTGGGGATTTTGTCCGCGCTCTACAAGCGAACCCAGAATGCGCAAGGCGGCCGGGTCGATATCGGCATGCTCGACTGCCAGGCGGCACTAATGGAAACGGCGCTGGCGCGCTACGACACCGAGGGCAAGATCCCCACGCGCACCGGCGACAGCCATCCCTCCTTGGCCCCCTTTGAAAGCTTTGCCGCCAAGGATGCGCGCATCGTGATCGCGGCCGGCAACGACACGCTGTTCATGTTGATGGCCGACGCGTTGGGGGCGCCGGAACTGGCGCTGCATCCGCTATTCGCGACCAACGATATGCGATGCCGCAACCGCCCCGCGCTGGTCGCCGCGATCGAGGCCGTGACCAAGACCCAGAATGTTCAACACTGGATCGAAAAGCTCAACGCCGCGGGCGTCCCCTGTTCGCCCATCAACACCATAGACAAGCTGTTCGATCATCCCCAGCTTTTGGCGCGCGATATGATCATCAAGGTCAAGAGCGGCGAGACTGGGCGCGCCGTGCGCACCGCCGGCAGCCCGATACGAATGAGCGGCTATGTCGGCAACAATGTCGTCGATCCCATCGCGGCGCCCACCCTGAACCAGCATCGCGAAGCGATTTTGCATGAGTTCATGGCGCCGCGGGATTCCTATGTCTCATCCCATCGCGAGGTCGGCGAAGAATATGAGCCTGCGCTTGACCGTGAAGCTGCGGATGGCGTCGCCAAATTGAGCGCCGAGTAGAATTCGAGCAAGTCTTGAGGGAGAATTTCATGAAAGACAATGTGACGCCGATCGCCAAGGACGCAGCCGCGCCGGCCGAAGGCAAGACAAAGAAGCCGGAAACCATTCTGGTGGAGCGGCGCGAGCGGGTCGGGCTCATTACCCTCAATCGTCCGAAATCGTTGAATGCCCTCAACCGGCAGCTGGCCGAGGAGACGCTGGAGGCGTTGCGCGCGTTCGATGCCGATGATCGGGTCGGCGCGATCGTGATTGCGGGAAGCCCGCGCGCCTTTGCCGCCGGCGCCGACATCGCCGAGATGGCGGAAAAGTCCTTCACCGGCTTTTACATGGACGATTTCCTGGCTCCATGGGACCAGGTCCGGTTGATCGGCAAACCCATCATCGCGGCGGTCAGCGGATTTGCCCTGGGCGGCGGCTGCGAACTGGCGCTGCTGTGCGACTTCATCATCGCCTCCGACGACGCGCAATTCGGCCAACCCGAGATCAAACTGGGCATACTTCCCGGCATCGGCGGATCGCAGCGCCTGACCCGCGCGGTCGGAAAATCGTTGGCAATGGACATGATCCTCACCGGCCGCTCCATCGGTGCCGCGGAGGCCAAGGCCGCGGGCCTGGTCGCCCGGGTGGTCGCACCGGCAGACCTGCTGCAGACCGCGCTCGAGGCCGCCCACACCATCGCGGCTTACAATGCCCCGGCGGTGAAGATGGCGAAGGAAGCCGTCAATCGCGCCTTTGAATCGTCGCTGGCGGAGGGGTTGCGCCACGAACGCCTGCTGTTCCAAGCCGCCTTTGCGACGGAAGGGCAGAAGGAAGGGATGAACGCCTTTGTCGCCAAGCGAGCCCCCGTGTTCCGGAATCGCTGATAGTATCGAGGCTTTCGCGTGGACCAGGTTCATCTTATCGACGGTGAATATGATTACATCGTCGCCGGAGCCGGCTCTGCCGGTTGCGTCGTCGCCAATCGCCTCTCCGCGGATCCCGCCAAGCGGGTATTGCTGCTCGAGGCGGGCGGGCAGGACAATTGGATCTGGTTCCATATTCCGGTCGGATATCTCTTCGCCATCGGCAATCCGCGTAGCGATTGGATGTTCCAGACAGAACCGGAGCCGGGGCTTAATGGACGTTCCCTAAAGTATCCGCGAGGCAAGGTGATCGGCGGGTCGTCGGCGATCAACGCCATGATTTCCATGCGCGGCCAAAGGCGCGATTACGATCAATGGCGGCAATTGGGATTGAACGGTTGGGGAGGGGACGATGTCTTCTCCGTCTTCAAGCGCCTGGACAATCACTTTCTCGGCGAGACCGAACATCATGGCGCAAGCGGCGAGTGGCGTGTCGAGGCCCCGCGGCTGCGCTGGGATATTCTCGACGCCGTTCGCGATGCCGCGGTTCAAATGGGAATTCCCCAGACCTCGGACTTCAATACGGGAGACAATGAGGGCGTCGGATATTTCCATGTGAACCAGAAGAAGGGATTTCGCTGGTCGGCAGCGCGGGGTTTCCTCAAACCGGTGTTGCGCCGCCCGAATCTGCGTCTGGAAACCCACGCCAACATCGACAAGATGGTCTTCGATGGACGCCGCGTCACCGGGATCCGCTTTGTCCGCGAAGGCAAGACCTACCAAGCACGCGCCAAGCGCGAAGTCATCTTGTGCGCCGGATCGATCGGATCGATTGAGATTCTTCAAAGGTCTGGTGTCGGGGCGCCGGGATTTCTTCAATCCCTGGGCATCCCGGTGGTGCTGGAGCGCGAAGGCGTGGGCCAAAACCTGCAGGACCATCTGCAGCAAAGAATGATCTACAAGGTCTCCGGCGTAAAAACGCTCAATGAAACCTATCACTCGCTGGTCGGCCGGGCCTTGATGGGCGCCGAATATGCGCTGTTTCAAACGGGCCCGCTGACGATGGCTCCGTCACAGCTCGGTATTTTCACGCGCTCCGATGATCTGCAGGATCGGGCCAACATCGAATTTCATGTGCAGCCGCTTTCCCTGGACAAGTTCGGTGATCCCCTGCACCGTTTTCCCGCGATTACGGTGAGCGCCTGCAATCTGAGGCCGACGTCGCGAGGCAGCGTCCAAATCCGGTCCGCGGATTTCCGCACCAAGCCCGTCATCAAGCCCAACTATCTTTCCACCGAAGCGGACAGGAGCGTTGCCGCCGACGCCATCCGCGTGACCCGCCGGCTCATGAAACAAGCTGCCCTCGCAAAGTTTCGACCGGAAGAATATGTTCCGGGATCCGCTGTCTCGAATGACACGGCTGATCTTGCGAAGGCCGCGGGGGACATCGGGACCACGATCTTTCACCCTGTCGGAACCGCCAAAATGGGGCTGCCCAGCGATCCCCTGGCGGTGGTGGATGAGCGGCTGCGCGTGTATGGCATCAAGGGATTGCGGGTCGTCGACGCTTCGGTGATGCCGCAAATCACTTCCGGCAACACCAACACACCCACCATCATGATCGCGGAGAAGGGAAGCAGCTATATCATCGAGGATAATCGCGCCTCCGGCTGATGCGGGGCCGCTGCAGACCATTGGCCGATACACGAAGCCGGGCGTATCAGCGTCGCTCGTTGCCCTTGTGCCGCTTGCCGACAAGCGCAGGATACGCGACGCCGTCCCCGGCGTCGTGAATTGCCGATGAAGAGCAATAGAAGCGCATGAACGAACCAAGGGCACTCGCCGCGGCAGCGATTACAATCGTGCTTTGGTCCTCCGCCTTTCCGGGCATTCGGGCCGCCTTGGCGGGATATTCGCCCGGTGAGCTCGTATTGCTTCGATTCCTGATCGCGTCCGCGGCCCTGGGAATTCTGGCGCTTGTCGCGCGCATGCCGCTGCCGCGACCGGCGGACTTGCCGGGAATGCTGCTTCTTGGCCTGGTTGGGATCGGCGTCTATCACACCGCCCTTACATTCGGACAGCAATCGATCTCGTCCGGCGCGGCCGCGCTGGTGGTCTCCATGACTCCGGTGTTCATGGCGTTGCTTGGCAGATTCCTGCTCGGCGAACGCCTGACGGCTCTTGGTTGGTTTGGAACCGGGCTCAGCTTCGCGGGAATCGTGATCGTATCGTTTGGCGAAAGCGGATCCTTGAGATGGAGCAACGGCGTTTCCCTTGTCCTCATCGCCGCCCTGGCCACCAGTGTCTACTTCGTGCTGCAGAGGCCCTATCTCAAGCGTTATTCTCCGCTTCAAATGACGACCATCGGGATTTGGGCGGGCACCGCCGTGATGGCATGTATCTGGTTGCCGGGCCTTGCCCGGTCCGTTCACCAAGCCGCAATCGGTCCGACCGTTGCGGTGATCTATCTTGCGTTGCTGCCCGGGACGATTGCTTATATTACCTGGGCCTACGCCTTGAGCAGGATACCAGCGTCGATCCTTGGTAACGCGATCTATCTTGAGCCGCCCATCGCGATTGTCATTGGCTTTTTCTGGCTCGGTGAGCTGCCATCGACGCTTACGATGCTAGGCGGCGCCATAGCGATTGCCGGTGTCTTGATCTCGTCTGTTTGGGGTCGCGCATCGGATCAGATCACGGCACGCGGCTAGCCCAGGACATGGAAGCGGTGCCATGACGAGCCTGTTGAAGCGAATCCGGATCGAATTGCCGATCATCCAGGCCCCGATGGCGGGAATTTCCACGCCGGCCATGGCGGCGGAGGTAACAAATGCCGGCGCTCTAGGCTCGATCGGCGTCGGCGCTACCAACGCGGCCGGCGGCCGAGCGATGGTCGAGGCATTGAAGGCCCGGACGGCAGGCCCGTTCAACGTCAACGTCTTCTGTCACAAGCCCGCCATGCCGAACGCCAAACGGGAGCGCGGTTGGCTGGCGGGCCTGAAGCCTCTCTTCGAGCGTTATGACGCCGAACCGCCGATGGCTATCGAGGAAATCTACACCAGCTTCGTTGCGGACGAGGCGATGCAAAAATTGTTGGTGGAGACCAAGCCTGCGGTGGTCAGTTTTCATTTTGGTCTGCCGCCCGTCGAAACCATCTCCCGGCTGAAGGCGGCGGGCATCCTGCTGTTCTCTTCTGCGACAAACCTCGATGAGGCTGAACGGGCAGCCGAATCCGGCGTGGATGCGATCGTGGCGCAAGGTTTCGAGGCCGGCGGCCACCGGGGCGTATTTGATCCCGCCGCGCCTGACGGCCAGATGGGGGTCCTCGCCCTTACCCGACTCCTGGTCGGCAAGACCGCGCTTCCGGTGATTGCTGCCGGCGGCATCATGGACGGAGCCGGCATCGCGGCCGCGCTCGACCTGGGCGCCGAAGCCGCGCAATTGGGCACGGCCTTCGTCGCCTGTCCGGAATCCAGTGCCGATCAATATTACCGCGACGCCTTATTCGGGCCTGGCGCGGCGATGACCGAGATGACGACGGTAATCTCAGGCCGGCCCGCGCGCTGTCTGCCCAACAAGTTCACCGCCCTGAAGGGCGCCGAGTTGGATGGCCTGACTGCTCCCGACTATCCAATCGCTTATGACGCAGGCAAAGCCCTTGCCGCGGCCGCCAAGGCCAAAGGTGAGGGCGGATTCGGCGCACCAATGGGCCGGGCAAGGCGCCCCCCTTTCCCGCGCCATGCCTGCCGCAGAGCTGGTCAAGACGCTAGCCGAGGAACTGACGGCGGCACGCGGCCGCCTGGCTCAAAACGTCTAGCCGCTCGGCATACGTCGTTCGGCGGTAAGCCGCGAGGGATTGGCGTCGCTGGCTGAGCCCGCCGTTTCATGATCTTCGTCGCTGGGGCTTTCGGCGCCCGCGGCCCGTCATTGCCCCAGGCCTCGCGCGCCAACCAAACCTGAGTATGGGAAAAAAACCGTCTCGGAATTTACTCCGTCACGTCGTCCCGACCGTGAACGGACACATTCATCGGTCTGAAATTTTCCTTTCACCGAAGGTTCACGCGGCGCCCCTACGGTGAATGCGCGATCGGGGGGCCGCAAGGGGTTCGTCGCGATCGTCTGGTTGGGATGAACAGTTTCGGCGCGGGGGATCTCCTTTTCGCACGGCGCGCCTCGGTATTTTTTGGCGAATTTTGGGGGAAAATTTGATGAAAGCCAGATACAAGATTTCCTGCGCGATTGCCGCATTGCTGAGCGGTAGCGCAGGGGCGGCGGCGGCGGCCGATTCGGCTGCCCCGTCCTCCGGCATCGAGCAGGTCGTCGTGACGGCCGAGCGCCGAGACGAAACCGTGCAGAATGTCCCGACCACCATCCAGGCGTTCACGGGCCAGCTGCTGTCCGACATCAACGCGGCCACGCTCGACAGCCTTCTGCGCTACACGCCCAACATCACTTACGGAAACAACGGTCCGGGCCAGGGCGAGATCATCATGCGTGGCCTCTCCAACGGCTTCCGCGGCAACCAGTCCAGCGGCACGATCGGCAACTTCCCCAATGTTGCAATCTATCTTGACGACCAGTCCATGCAATTCCCGGCGCGCAACGTGGACATCTACATGGTGGACATGGACCGTATCGAAGTGCTGGAAGGCCCGCAGGGCACCTTATTCGGCGGCGGCGCCGAGGCTGGCGCGGTCCGCTATATCACCAACAAACCCAAGCTGGACACCTTTGAGGGCAAGGCCGAGGCGAGCTATGGCTTCACGTCCGGGGGCGCCGATAATTCTGCCGCCAATCTCACGCTGAACGTGCCAATTCTCGACGGCAAGCTCGCGGTGCGCGGCGTGTTTTATAACGAGCGCCAGGGCGGCTATATCGACAATGTGCCCAGCACCTTTACGCGTTCCGACCAGGATCTGGGCAATCACTATTTCGGCATTGCGCCCAACGGCGCCGGGATCTGCCCGGACGGCAAGCCCGTCGGCGGCGGCGGCGGCTGCACATTGCCGCTCGCGCGCGCACCGCAGGCCAACAATTTTTCGATCGCGCAAAAGGATTTCAATCCGACGACATATACCGGTGGCCGTCTTTCGGGCCTTTATCAGATCGACGATGACTGGAACATTCTCATCACCGAAAGCCTGGAAAATCTCGATGCCGATGGTCTTTCGGTCGAATATCCAGTGGGGTCCGATTTCCAGCAGCTGAAGCCGCTGCAGGTCACGTCTTTCTCGCCATCCTATGTCAAGGACCGCTATTCGAACACCGCCTGGACCGTCAACGGCAAGGTCGCCGACCTCAACGTCATCTACACCGGCGGCTACACCAACCGCGACGTCCATCAGCAGGAGGATTACACGAATTACTCACGCTCGGGCGGCGGCATGTATTACCAGTGCGTCGGCGGCTCGACAGGCTGGGGTACGGGCCCGGCGAGTTGCTACTCGCCGGTCGGTTACTGGCAAGATACGATTCACAGCACGCATCTGAGCAACGAGTTTCGCGTGAGCTCCCCTGACGATTGGCGCCTGCGCTTCATAGGCGGTGCCTATTGGGAAGAGTTCCGCATTTATGACGACATGAACTTCAACTACAAGACCATCCCGGCCTGCGGTGCGGCCGCCCTTTCGGCCGCACTCGCTGGCGGGCCGGTTTGCGTCGCCGATGTGCGCACCGCACCCGGCTCAACGGCCAACGATCCGGGCATCCGCAGCGACGCCACCGCCTTTGGCGAGGACACACAACGTGGCTATGACCAGACTGCGTTCTTCGCTTCGGTCGACTATGACATCATCCCGGACGTTCTCACCGTTACCGGTGGCACGCGCTGGTATCAGTATCGCGAGTTCGAGGTGGGCTCCCAGTACGGCACCGGGACGGGCTGCCTCAATGTTCCCAATGGCGCTTGCGTGGGCGGACTTGTCAACATCGACGCCGCCAATGACCGCAAGACCTATGCCGGCCTGAAGAGCCGCGGCAACGTCACATGGCATATCACGCCGGATATCATGGCCTATTACACCTTCTCCCAGGGTTTCCGGCCGGGTGCCTTCAACCGCTCTTCCGGCGCCGTCGCGCCTGGCCCAGGCGGCGTCAATCAATTCAACAAGCCCAACGGTTACGGTCCCGACTCCCTGCAGAACCAGGAAATCGGCATGAAGGGCACCTTCCTGGAAAACCATCTGCAAGTGAATCTCTCCGCCTATCTCATGCAGTGGAACAATGTTCAGTTCCTCTTCTTCAATCCGCCCTATCTCGGAAACACGACTTTCGGCGTCAACGGGCCGAATTATCATGTGAAGGGTATGGAAGGGCAGTTCACGGCGCTCCTAAGCGAAGGGCTCTCGCTCTCCGGGTCCGGCTCCTACAACGAGGACACGCAGGCGGGATCGCCTTGTCTGGTGAGCAATATCCCGACCTCGCCAACCTTTGGCAGCTGCATCACGCAAATCATCCCCAGGGGTTCGACAACGCTGGCACCCTTCGTCAATCCATTCGGCGCGCCGGGCACGGTTCCCGCCTTTGCGCCGCGGTTCCAGGGCAACGCGCGCGTTCGCTATGATTGGACGATGGACAAATATAATCCCTTCGTGATGGTTGGCGTGAGCTATACGGGCAGCATGTTCAATCAGCCGGCCACTTATACCTCCGGCGAAGGCGTTGTCGTCCCCAACACGACCTTTCTGCGCTATCTCCAGCCGGCCTATACCACCGTCGACGCGGCGATCGGCGTGAATTTCGACAAATGGTATGCCCAGCTCTTTGGCCAGAATCTCGGCAACAGTCACGCCAGCACATTTACGTCGACGCGCCCAGTTCATCAAGGCCGAGGTCCCCCTGCGCCCCCGGGTCATGGGACTGAAGGTTGGCATGAATTTCTGAGCGACACGATCTTCGGCTAGTATATCAGGCGGGCGGCAACGCTCGCCTGTTTGCTTGGACCCCATGAATTCCGCCATCGAACCGCCACTTTCGTCTTCCGTGGAACAAGATGTCGCCCGTCTGCGCCGGGCACAGACGCAAGGCCGGCATGAGGAGGCATTGCGCGGGGCCGAAGCTCTGCTTGTGCGCCTGCCGGAGAATCGCGACCTGCTTCTCATCGCGGCCAGCAGCCTCAGGCACCTGTCGCGCCTGCCCGAAGCGCTCGCCACGCTCGATCGTCTCGAGCGGGTTCAACCGCGCTTCAGCCTGATGCATCAGGAACGCGGCCTCTGCCATGTTGCCCTCAAGGACGCGCCACGCGCGATTGATGCGTTGCTGCGCGCGGTGAACATCAACCCGGCCCTGCCCGCAGAGCTGGCGCATGCTGGAGGGCGTCTATCGCCTGAGCCGCGATGACGCCAATGCGGCGACCGCCGCCGCTCATGTTGCAACGCTTCGCCAATTGCCGCCCGAGGTGGTGACGGCGACATCCTTGTTCTCCGACGGCGAGTTCGCCCTGGCGGAAAATATCATCCGGGCCTTCCTCCTGCGGCATGGCAATCATCCGGAGGCGATGCGGCTTCTGGCCAAGATCGGGATCGCGCGCGACGTGCTGGATGACGCGGAATTCCTGCTGGAAGCCGTACTGACCCTGGCCCCCGATCATCGCGCGGCGCGACACGAATATGCCCAGACCCTGATGCGGCGGCACAAATATCCCCAGGCGCGCGAACAGGTCGGCCGGCTGCTGGCGCTGGAGCCGGGCAATCTGGACTATCGCTCGCTTGCCGCCACCATCGCTGTGGGTCTGGGGGAGAATGACAAGGCGATCGCGCTCTATCGGGACCTGCTCGCCGACGCGCCCGGCTCCCCCGACGTGCATTTGTGGCTTGCGCATGCGCTGAAGACGGTCGGCCAGGTTCCGGAGGCGATCGACGCCTACCGCGCGGCGGCGGCGGTCCGGCCCAATTTCGGCGACGCCTATTGGAGTCTGGCCAATCTGAAGATGTACCGTTTCAGCGACGCGGAGATGGTCCGCATGCGCGCCGAGGAGGCGTCGCCGGCGACGGAGCTGGTGGACCGCTATCACCTCTGTTTTGCGCTCGGCAAGGCGCTGGAGGATCGGGATGAGATTGCCGACTCCTGGCATTATTACGAGCGGGGCAACGCCTTGAAGCGTTCGGAAAGCCGCTACCGCCCCGAGATCATCGAGACCAATACGGCCAAGCAGATCGAAGTCTGCACGCGGGATTTCTTCGCTGCGCCGGACCGGCTGGGGCGTCCCGCGCCCCGACCCGATCTTCATCCTGGGCCTGCCGCGCTCGGGTTCCACCCTGCTCGAGCAGATCCTCGCCTCGCATTCGCAGGTCGAAGGCACCCAGGAACTCGCGGACATTCAGAGGATCGTCCTTGAGATCCAGGGCCGGGATCATGATCTGGACAATCCCCGCTATCCGGCGGCGCTGGCGGACATGACGGAGGAGGATTTCCGCCGGCTGGGCGACAAGTATCTGGCGGATACGCAGGTTTACCGGTCCGGCAAGCCCTTCTTCATCGACAAGATGCCGAACAATTTCCGGCATATCGGCCTGATCCATCTGATGCTGCCCAACGCGCGAATCATCGACGCGCGGCGCGAACCGATGGCCTGCTGCTTCAGCAACCTGAAACAGCTGTTCGCCCAGGGGCAGGAATTCACCTACAGCATCGAGGACATCGCACGCTACTACCGCACCTATCTTGAACTGATGCGGCACTGGGACGAGGTGCTGCCCGGGCGGATCATGCGCGTGCACCACGAAGACGTGGTTGCCGATCTGGAGGGCAGCGTGCGGCGGATGCTGGATTATTGCGGTCTGGAATTCGAGCCGGCCTGCATCGATTTTCACAAGACCAAGCGCAGCGTGCGCACGCCCAGCTCCGAGCAGGTGCGGCAACCCATCTTCCGCGACGGCCTTGATCAATGGAAGAAGTACGAGCCCTGGCTGGGTCCCCTCAAGACCGCCCTGGGGGACGCGCTGGTTCGATACAAGGAGCCGCAATGACGACCGGCGAGCTCCTGGCGCTCTATGGCGGCCGCGGCGCCGCCGCCTATTTCGGCGAGGCGGTGACCGTGACCGAGCATAGCTTGCAGGCCGCTTATTTCGCGCAACGCGCCGATGCGCCCGACGGTCTTATCATTGCGGCGCTGCTGCACGACATCGGCCATCTGATCGAGCCCGTGCCGGGGGACATCGCCGACTGGAAGACCGACGCCCGCCACGAACTGGTGGGATGCCGGTGGCTGGCATCGCGCTTCGGCCCCGAAGTCTCGGAACCCGTGCGCCTGCATGTGCCGGCCAAGCGCTATCTATGCGCGACGGACCCGGCTTATTTTGGCGCGCTGAGCTCGGCATCCGTCGTGACCCTGCGTCTGCAGGGCGGACCGATGTCGCGTGACGAGGCGGACGCGTTCGGGGCCGAACCATATTTCCGCGACGCGATACGCCTGCGCCAATGGGACGACCAGAGCAAGATCGCGGGGCTGCGCGTGCCCGACTTCGCCACTTACCGGCCGATGATCGAACGGCTGGCGGCAACGCATGACGGTCGCGGGCGGCGCTAGCGCGAATCCGGCTCGGTCAGGTACTGGAAAGCGCCGGAACGGCGACAGTCCCGCGCGCGCGGTCGTTGAAGTAATATAGCGACAGCGCTACCAGAACCAGGCCAATCGCGGTCGTCGCGTACACCGCCAGCCGGAATACCTCCAGCCACACGACATGCGGCATTGCGAAATTGCGCCACAGCAATAAGGCACAGCTGCCGGCATAGCCGGCCGCGTCGGCGACGTAGATCAGGAACCCGGCGTTCGCCACCCGGCCGCTCACCGCCACCATGCGATCGAACAGCATGGCGTTGAACGGGGTGTAAACAACGTAAAGGCCGGCACCGCTCGCGATCATCCAGGGAAGCGGACCCAGCCACCCGGCATCGAATGCCAGGGTCGATGCGCCGAGCAGCGCCAGGCCGGCCAGTATCAGGCCGTGGATGACCGCCAGCGCGCGGACGTTGCTCCGCACCTTGACGACGACGCCCATCGCGATCAGTGCCACAGCCGCAACCACCAACTCCGTCGAAGTGAACACCGAAGCCGGGTTGGTGTAACCGAGGGCGGTCCACAGCTCCGCCGCGAAATTGTCGCGGAAATCGCGCAGGGCGGTGACAAACACGTAGATCGTCACCAAAAGCGCGATGCCCAGGCCGTAATCGCGGAGAAAGTCACGGATCTCGTGTCCGCGCATCGGCGCCCGGCGAACCCGCGCCGCCTCGTCTTCGGCATTGGGGGGCGGCAGCAAGGTGAGGCCCCATACGGATAGCAACAGCAGGGGCACGAACAAGAGGCCCGTGGCGGCCGGCATCCAGAACTCCGGCACATGCACGATCTGGATGAGCAAAATGCCGACCGATTTCACCGCGCCGGAGGAAACGATAAAACTCGCGCAAAGCACCGCGCCCAGAATCTCGGATGTGCGCCGGCCCTCCATGTAGGAGAATACCAGTCCCCAGATCATTCCCAGGCACAGCCCGTTGAAAAACATGGCCGGCACCTTGAAGATGGCCGGTACCACCGCGAAGACAATCAACGCGAGCCAAGACGCGCCGATCAGGCCCAGGATCGCCCGGGCCCGATAGCCCCGCTGCATCCCGGAAATGACCTTGATGCCGATGAATTTCGATGCGGCGTAACCGACAAGCTGGGCCAGTACCAGGGCGATCTTGAAGTCCAATGCGTAATGCCAGCCATCGACGTGATCGAAACTCGCGGCCGTAAACGGCTTGCGGAAGGCATACATGGAAAAATAGGCGGTGAATCCCGCAAGCGAAGCAAAGGCCGTAAACGCGATGGACGACCCATCGCGGAGCCAGCGTGCGGGCATTTGTGGCATGTCAGTTCTGCGACGGTTCGATCAAGCGGTCATTAAGCCGCCTGCACGTTACACACTGATGACACGATGAATTGATAGGAACCGTGGAGGGGGATTCTTATGCTGACTACCCAAAATCCGCGGATGCACCGTTATGACGGCTAGGCGATCGGCAGAGCGGTTTGATCTCGCCGTCGTGGGTGCCGGCATCGTAGGCCTTGCCGCGGCCCTTGCCGGTGTCCGGCGGGGCTTGCGGGTCATCGTGATCGACCGCGACGCCCAGGCCAATGGCGCCTCCGTGCGCAATTTCGGTTTTATCACGGTGACCGGACAGGAACGCGGACCGATGTGGACGCGCGCCCGGCGCAGCCGCGAGGTCTGGCAGGAAGTGGCCGCCGCGGCAGCCATTCCGGTTACGCAGACGGGCCTGTGGATGACCGTCCGCCGGCCGGAGTCCGTTGGCGTACTGGAAGCATTCATGACGACCGAAATGGCCGCGGGATGCCGTCTGCTGAGTCCGGCGGAGGCACGGCGCCGCTGTCCGCAGCTTGCGGCGCCGGGCATGCTGGCCGTCCTGGAGAGCACGATCGAATTGCGTGTCGAGTTCGAGAGAGGCGATCCCGCGCCTCGCAAACTGGCTGGCCGGCGCGCATGGCGTCACCTTCCTGCGCCAGGCCACCGTGACCTCGATAGAGATGCCGCACGTGCGCACCTCCCGCGGCACGGTAGAGGCGGAGCGGGTGGCGGTATGCCCCGGTGACGATTTCAACAACCTGTACGCGGACCGCCTCGGCGCCTACCCACTGACCCGTTGCAAACTGCAGATGCTGCGGCTCGCCGACCCAGGCTTCAGGTTGCCGGGTGCGATCATGTCCGATCTGGGATTGGGGCGATATCGCGGCTATGCGGATCTCGATGTCGCCGAACCCCTCAAGGCGCGTCTTGCCGCCGAGCAGGCCGAGCACATCAAGCACGGCATCCATCTTATCGTCGTGCAGAGCACCGATGGCAGCCTTGTCGTGGGAGACAGCCATCATTACGCCGCGACCCCCGACCCGTTCTCGCGCGATGAGGTCGACGCGCTGATCCTGGAGGAGTTTGCCGCGGCGCTGGGATTTGCGCCGCCGCCGACCGTCGAGCGTTGGATCGGCACCTACGCGTCCGCCTCGGATCGATCCGTATTGATCGACGCGCCGGAATCATCGGTTCGCGTCGCGATTGTCACCTGCGGCGCGGGCGCCTCCACGGGCTTTTCGATCGGCGAAGAAGTAATCAGCAGCTTGTTGGGAGAGGCAACATGAGATTGAAGGATTGTTTCGATCTGATCATTTTCGATTGGGCCGGCACGATGGTCGATTTCGGCTGCGAGGCCCCGGTCAAGGCCTTGATCGCGGCATTCGGTGACGAGGGCGTCTCCATCGATGCCGCCACCGTCCGCCGGGATATGGGCAAGGCGAAACACGATCATGTGCAGAGCCTTCTGATGGAGCCTTCGGTCGCGGCCGCGTGGCTGGCGCATCATGATCGCACGGCCGATGACGAGGATCTCGAAAGGATCATGGCGCGTCTGGGACCGTTGATGCGGGACCAGGCGGCGCGTGCCGCCACGCTGATCCCCGGGGCGCGGGAAAGTTTTGATCAGTTGCGCGCCGCGGGTCTGCGGGTCGCCTCATCCACCGGATACACGCGCGAGATGATGGAGCCTGTCCTGGCACGGGCAGCCGAGCAGGGCTATGTGCCGGAGCATGTCGTATGTTCCGGCGAGACCCCGGCGGGCCGGCCTTCGCCCTTGATGATTTACAAGACCTGCGCGGAGCTCGGCGTCTGGCCGTTGTCGCGCGTGGTCAAGGTGGATGACGCGGAAGTGGGAATTGCGGAAGGCAAGGCCGCTGGCGCATTTACGGTCGGCGTCGCATCCGGTAATGCCCTCGGTCTTTCCCTTGAAGACTTGCAGGCGCTGCCTTCGTCCGAGCGCGCCAGCCGGGTCGCTACCGCCCGCCAGAGGCTGCTGGATGCAGGCGCCGATATCGTCATCGATTCGGTCGCGACCCTCCTTCCGGAGCTCGAACGCGCGGCGCAGCGAATGCGCGGCGTGGATACGCGGAAGGGCACATAAGGATGGCGCGGCCAAGCGCAATGGGACGGCGCGGCCAAGCGCGACGGATTGCCCCGGCGATCGGGTTCGCGAAAGTCCAGGCAAAGCGGCACTCGCCGGGTCTATTTGGGCAAAGATTTGATTTTGGCGGCCGCCATCGGCTTGGCCTTCATGACGTCGAAGCTGATTGCGTTGAGCGAACCCATGTCTGCCCCCAGCTCTTTTGATCCGGCCGGAAAATTATTTTCCTTCAAGATGAAGGCCAAGATATCGGCGGCAATGGTCGGACGCAGTGTACCGGGCGCATTCAGAGGCATGGTGACGAGGATTTTGTCGTAGACATCATTCAGGGAGGTGCCGGCCCAGTCGGGAATGAATTCGCCCGTCAACGGAGGTGCTTCGCCGTTGCCCTCAAGGACGGCACCGTGGCACACGGCACAATGCTGGACATATTGCCCGCTGCCGCGATCCGCCTGGGCATCGGTGTAAACGCCGTCCCACACCGATTGCTTGGTTTGTGCAGAGCTCTCGATCGGCAGAATGATCGCCGAGCAGAGCGACAGCGCAGATAACAGAAGTCGTGTAGCGCGCATATTTCTCACCATCAGGACGTATCGGTTGGATAATTCACGCAGGCATTGGGAAGCGCGAATAAAGTTTTTCAATTTCGCGCACGCCGGCTTCGGCCTCTTCGCGGCTCTCGACTTCATTCGCATCGCCGACAGCGACCATGTCGCCTTTTGCAGGTCCGGGCGGGTGCATCACCATGATGCCGTCGCTTTTCGACAGCATGCTGGTGCCGCCGTAGGAGAGCCCATACTTGACTTCGGGCTGGGCGATGAGCCAGGCGGTCTGGCCCCGCACCGGTATCATGTACCTGTCCTTCCACATGTCGCGGGCCGCGTAGCCGGGGCAATTGATCACCACTTTTTCCTTCAGCTCGCCCAGCTCGGAGGGCTTGTGGAATTGGCGAATTTCAACCTTTCCGCCGGCGCCGAAAAACTCGCTGAGCAGAACATGGCCATAGGATCCGAAATTGAAGAACATGATCTCCGATCTCGCCACATACTTCACCGGGAAGGGCGTCGCGCCTTCCGGCAAGAGTTGAGGACGCGGGGTCAAATCCCGGATGCGATCCTCGTACCGGCCGAACTCGAAATTCTGCTGCGGCATTCCAGTGGTGGCATAACTGCCTTGTATGTTGGGATCCGGTTTTTCCTCTCGGGCCCCGATGGGCGTGTCTGAGAGCCTGTACTGGTCGGCAAAATCGATTGGCCGGCCCGGAAGACCCATATAGTAGCGGTAGGTCTTATAGGAATAGCGCGCCATCCGCTCCCATAACGCGCCGAATTGCGGTCCGGCGGGTTCCGTCAGGCATATTCGGGAATCCGGTGTCCAACTGCCGTTGGCCCGGACGGAGCGCGTCCGGGGAAACATTTCGCGGGTATAGATCGTGACTTGGGCGCCCGCGCGCTGTGCAATGATCGCTGAGGTGAGCCCGATAATGCCGCAGCCGATAACGGCGATTTCCTTGGGGCTTATCGACATCGCCTTCTGCACGGCGACATCCGCGGATCCCCAAGACAGCGACCACCCGCTGCCGCCATGGCCGTAGTTATGAACGACCAGCGCATCACCGATCTGTTCGGTATCCAGGCACGGCCCCTTGACGCGGAACGGTCTTATGCAGGTACGGATGTCGAAGATGCGATCGGGATGGGCGCGAATGGGTGCAAGCTTTGGCGAGACATCTTCGATATCCAGGCCCATGCGTTTGGGCATGGTGTCCTTGGCGGACATCGTGGTGCAGCCACCCAGGCCCGCGACCCCGCCGAAAGCGAGGGAGCTCTGCAACAGGCGGCGGCGGTCCAGATCCTGACTGCGATCACTCGTTTTTCGTTGGCGCGGCATCAGTGTCTCCCGTCTGTCCAAGATCAATTCTTCTCGACTGCGATCATTTCGATCTCGACCAACGCCCCTTTGCCGGCCAGGCCGGCGACTTTGACGGTGGAGCGCGCCGGCTTGTTCGGCTGATGTGGCGTACCGGACTGATCCGACCAGGCATTTGGTTCGCGGCTCGCACCAACTCAGAAATTGAAAACGAAACGGGCATAGTAATAACCGCCATTCGGATTCCAGACCGATCCGAATGGTGCATTCTCTACCACGCCGTTGCTGGCGGTCTGTCCTTGGCCGCTGGTGGCGTTATTCGGCCCCGTCACGCAAGCGGTGGTGATATTGACGATGCCGTGCCCTGTGCAATAGGGCGGCGCAAACGGAATGGTATCCGGCTTGATGCCAAAGACGTTGTTGCCGCCGATCGCGAACTGCAGCGCATCGGTGAGGTTGTAGCGCAATTCCGCATCGGTCAGGCCCACGCCCGCTTGGTTGAACGGAATAAGCTCACCGCCGGCATTCGGACTAGTATAGCTGTGCTGTGGCCCGTAATAGGTTTCACGGAGCGTGGCGCCAAACTCATCCAGCGACCAGTTCGCCGTCAACCCGACTTTTTCGGTCGGCGTCTGGTGATTGAAGTTAAAGACGGACTGATAGGTGAAGAAGCTGGCGCTGGGATTCGAGTTCAGGAGAATCTGAGGCGGCGGCGCAATTCTCTCGACCGTGTTCACATTGTAATTGGCCGCCAAGGTCCAATCCACCAGACCGTAATTGTCAAAGTCGGTCGGATAGTTGACCGTAAGATCGACGCCCTGGGTGAGGGAATTGATGCCATTCAAGAAAGCCGTGACGCCCTGCTGGGTCGCGGTCGGATCGAGCGACACACCGTCCGCAAGAATGGCCTGGGTGACGAGCGGCGTGTTGATGGAGCCGCCGGCGCTGGTGACTGTCGATGAAGCAACGATGCGATTGCCCAATGTGAGGCTGTAGGCATCCACCGTGATGGCAAGGTCGCTCAAAGGGTGGGCGACGATGCCGATGCTGTACTGGGTCGAGATCTCAGGCTTCAGACTGCCAAGACCAAGGACCTGGGCGGCGGCGGAGTTGGCCGGTAATTGCACGGTGGCGGAGGTCGGCGACACGTTGACCGCAGTATAGAATTCCTCCGCCAGGGTTGGCGCCCGGAAACCGGTCGAGATGGTACCGCGCAGCGCCAATTGCGAATTGAAGTCGTACCGCGCGGTGATCTTGCCAATTTGCGTGTCGCCAAAATCGGTAAAATGCTCGGCGCGGCCCGCGACGTCGAGCTGGAGTTGCTCGATCGGCGACAAAGCGAAATCGACATAGCCCGCATAATTCTTGCGGCTGTGAGAGCCGGCGGAGGCGGGTGCGAAGCCCGGGAAGGACTGCGGCCCCTCTTTGTAATAGGAAGCCGACTTGCCGGAATCGATCCGGTAGGTATCTTCGCGCGCCTCGACGCCCACCGCGACGGACAGAGGGGAAGCCATGCCGACATTGTAAGAATGGGTTGCGTCGAGTGTCCCAATGAACTGGCTGGCGGTGAAGGCGCCGTCATAAAAATCGGTCGGCGAAGTATGGGTGTCGATGAACAGCGAACGATTGCCGGAATGTATGGTGGACACCTTGTCGATTTCCTTGCCATAGCCGGTATTGGCGTCCACGCTCCAGCCCAGAACATCGAATTTCAGGCCCAGATTGTATTGATAATCCTCCTCCGAGAGCGCCTCCTGGGGCTCCATGTTCTGCGGATACATGACAAGTTCGCCCGGCGTGAACAGCGTGCCGGCCTGGCCGGAGGATATGATCTGACCGGTGCTTTTCACGCCCGGCGTGCCCGCGGCGGAGCCCGTCAGAATGGCGACCCCCGCGCCGGTTGGCGAACCGGTTGTTGAAACGCCGATGGCGCAGGCCGGAGCGCCGCTTGCTGTCTGGGCGGTGTTGTAGCCCTGCGGGTTGGCTGCACTGCAAGCTTGATCGGAACCCGGTGACGCTATGACCTGGTTTTGCAGGCGGACATTCTGCCAGGTTTTGCCAAATCGGTGCGCGATGGTGCCAAGGCCATAGAGACTTACGACATCGGAGAAGTCATAGCCCGTATTCACCGTCGCGATTGACAATTGATATTCTCCATCCCCGTCAATGAGATTGGCGCGCGGATAATTGTTACTGCCGGACGCCGCATAGGGGCCGGTGGCGGGAATGCAATTGCCGGCGGAGCAGGCAATAATGCCCGCCGCGTTGGGGACGGTTCCAATCGTGCCTGCACGCACCGGCTGGCCAAATCCGTCGATATAACGGGGATCGGCGCCACCGAGATGGGTATAGTTGTGATATTGCTTTTCCAACGTCACATTGGCAAAGCCTTTGTCGAACAAGGGCAGTCCCATATTGTAAGAGAGATCGTAGGTCTGACCGGTGCCGGCATAATCCTGGCCGGCTGTGACCGCGAATTGGCCGCCGGAAGACTTCTTTTTGAGAATGATATTGACGACGCCGGCGATGGCGTCGGTACCGTACTGGGCGGCGGCGCCATCCAGCAGCACTTCGACGTGATCGATCGCCGCCTCGGGAATCAGCGAAATGTCGGCGGAGGAGCTGCCCGACGCGTAGCCGCCGCCATCGACGTGCAAATTGGCGCTATAGTGGCGGCGTTTGCCATTCACTAGAACCAGCGTGTCGTTTGGCGAGACGCCGCGCAGGGCCGCTGAGAGAGAGAATTCGGCGGTATCGTTCGCAAATTGCTGGGCGCTGAAGGAAGGCACGGTGTCGCCCAAGGCCTGGCGCAAGTCTGTGGTGCCAACACCGTGTTGCAGCGCATCGGTACCCAAAACGGTAATTGGCGCGGCGCTATCAGCGGCCGTCATGCCCTGCACGCGGGTGCCGGTCACGATCACGGTTTCTTGGCCGGCGCTGCCGGAGCTTTGCGCCAGTGCTGGCGCCGGTCCCCAAGTAAAAGCGGCGATGGACGTCCCCACCAGCAGCGAATATTTGAGATTTGGCTTGAACGATGCAGACATGCTTTACCCCCGTCAGATGAGCGATGCCGACGCGCTCATGCGCATCGGGTTGATTCCGATTGCGCCCTGACGAGAGACGTTCCACCCCTGTTGCCGAAAGCGGCAAGATCCCCCGAGCTTTCCAAGCTCTTGAGATAAAGCTGACTCAGTTCGAGAGACGCGTAAATGCAGATGAGTGCGTGCATCACCTGTTCCGCTGCGACAGGTTGTCGTGCGAAGACGCAAATGTCTCTCAGCTCAGCCTATCGCCGGATCACGCTGCTTGCGCGGCGAGCAGGCTGTCCAATTATTTGGCGCCACGCGAGCGCCCGCATCGCGAATTCCCCTCGTATAAAGCGCGAGGGAATAATGCCGCGACTTCGCGCCGAAGCCACACCGCCATCCGACGCGGGAATGCGTATTGATGCCGCCGATAGCAAGTCAACGGAGGGGCGCGTAACGTCTTCGGACAAGATCTGCGCCTTTCGCGCGGCGTTCGATCGGCAATGAAAATTGCCGGCAGCTTGATCCGGGCGAGAGCGTGCCGGTCATGTCGAACCGCGCGGACCTGGCAAGTCCTTCGGATACGGCTTGCGCAAACAGGCCGAAAGTCCTTGCGGGACGATTTTTCGACGATGAATTTGAGGAGCCCAAGGGATTGATATTGAAACGTCAATAAACCTTGTGCAGGCACTAGATATGTAGTTCCATACCTTACAACTGAGGTATGATGCATGATAACTGCGCCTCAATTGCGGGCCGCCCGGGCCCTCATGGGTGTCGATCAACGGCAACTCGCCGAATTGGCCAATCTGTCGCTTCCGACGATTCAGCGGATGGAAGCCAGTGATGGGGTGGTCCGCGGTAATGTCGATTCCCTGACGAAGTTGATCGCCGCTTTGGAGGCCGCCGGTATCGAGCTCATCGGGGAAAATGCCGACAGTTACGGTGGCGGCCGCGGCGTGCGCCTGAAGGCGGCGCTGGGCCCGCAGAAGCGCCGGGCGATGAAATCTGCCAACCCGATTCCGAGACAGTCAGTTTAAAGGCCGGCACGATGCAAGTCGTTGTTCTGCTATGGTGTGTTCTGGGCCTGCTGGCGACGGCGGTTGCCGCCATTTGGCTTGCGCGGCATCGCATTGCGACGCCCCTGATCTACGCGGCGACGGCGATCATTTCCGCGATCCTGTGCGCAACAGCTTTTCTTGGCCTGGCCGCGGGTGAATCCGCCGTCCAGCACTTGCCGCTGGGGTTGCCTTGGGTCGGCGCCAACTTCCACATCGACGCTTTGTCATCCCTGTTTCTTTTCATCGTCAACCTTGGCGCGATCGGCGCCAGCTTGTACGCGATCGGATATGGCCGGCACGAATCCTCGCCGCAGCGGGTGTTGCCATTCTTCCCGGCCTTTCTGGCGGGGATGAATCTCGTGATTCTCGCCGACGACGCGTTCACCTTCCTGTTGTCCTGGGAATTCATGTCCCTGACGTCCTGGGCCCTGGTGATGGCGCACCATCGCGTTCCCGACAATGTGCGTGCAGGTTACGTCTACATCCTGATGGCGAGCTTTGGGACGTTCGCGCTGCTGCTTGCCTTTGGCCTACTGGCGGGGCCGGACGGGCATTATGGCTTCGAGGCCATCCGGGCAAGCCATACATCGGAAGCTCACGCGGTGCTGGTGCTGCTGTTGGTTCTGGTGGGGGCCGGGATCGAAGGCGGGGTTGGTGCCGCTGCACGTCTGGCTTCCGCTGGCCCATCCCGCGGCTCCGAGCCATGTCTCCGCGCTGATGAGCGGGGTGATGACCAAGGTGGCGATCTACGCCTTCATCCGCATCGTATTTACCTTGCTCGGGCCGCCGGCCTGGTGGTGGGGGATTGTCGTGCTCGCCTTGGGTGGCGCGACGGCGTTGATGGGCGTGCTCTATGCGCTATTCCAGACCGATCTGAAGCGCATCCTCGCCTACAGCACAATCGAGAATATCGGCTTCATCTTTGTCGGCCTCGGTCTCGCGCTCGCCTTTCGGGCCGACGGTTTCGAAACCGCCGCCCTGCTGGCGCTGACCGCGGCCTTGTTTCACGCATTCAATCATTCGATCTTCAAAAGCTTGCTGTTCTTCGGCTCCGGCGCGGTTCTGACGGCGACCGGCGAACGCGACATGGAAAAGCTGGGCGGGCTCATTCATCGCATGCCGGTCACGGCCTTCGCGATTCTCGTCGGCTGCGCGGCGATCTCCGCACTGCCGCCTCTCAACGGCTTCGCGTCCGAATGGCTGACCTTTCAAGCGATTCTGCTGAGCCCGGAACTGCCGCAATGGGGATTGAAGCTCATCGTTCCGGCGGTCGGTGCGCTCTTGGCGCTTTCCGTCGCGCTGGCCGCCGCTTGCTTCGTGCGGGTCTTCGGTATCGCCTTTTTGGGCCGCCCCCGCAGTCCCGCCGCGGCGGAGGCGCAAGAGACCGATCGATTTTCGCTGGGTGTCATGCTTGGGCTGGCCGCCGTCTGCCTGCTCGCCGGCATCGTGCCCGGCTTCGTCATCGATGCGATGGCACCGGTGGTGCAAAATGTGCTGGGCGGGCACATGCCGCACCAATCCTCCGTCGCCTGGCTATCGCTGGTGCCGATCAGCAAGGCGAGAAGCTCCTACAATGGCCTGTTGGTGTTTCTGTTCATCATCATTTCGGCAACATTCGCGGCAACCGTCATCCACCGGCTGGCGTCCAAGGCGGTGCGGCGTGCGCCGGCGTGGGATTGCGGCTTTCCCAATGCCGGTTCGCTGACGCAATACACGGCGGGAAGCTTTTCCCAGCCGATCCGGCGCGTCTTCGGAACCCTGCTTTTCCGCGCCCGCGAGCATGTCGAAATGCCGTCGCCCGGCGATCTGCGGCCGGCCAAGCTCACCGTCCAGCTCCAGGACGTTGCCTGGGACACGCTCTACGCGCCGCTGGCGGAGGTCATTCGCGTCGCGACCGATCGGCTGAACGTACTGCAATTCCTCACCATCCGGCGCTATCTCATGCTGGTCTTCGTCACGCTCGTCCTGCTGCTCCTGGTGATCGCGATATGGCGCTGATTCAGGATTTCGCCGTTCAGGGCGCGCAGATGATCCTGGTGCTGCTGCTGGCGCCGCTGGTCACGGGCCTGATCCGGAAGATGAAGGGGCGGCTGCTGCGCCGTCAGGGCCCGCCGGTTTTGCAGCCCTATCGCGATCTGATGCGGCTGCTGCGCAAGGAAGTCGTGCTGGCCGACAACGCCTCCTGGCTGTTCCGCGCGGCGCCTTATCTCATCTTCGCCACGACCTGGGTGGCCGCGGCGCTGGTGCCGACCTTCGCCACGGGCCTGTCTGTTCAACTGGACGGCGGACCTTATCGCCATCGTCGCGCTTTTGGGCAGCGCGCGGTTTTTCCTCGCGCTCGCCGGCATGGATGTCGGCACCAGTTTCGGCGGCATCGGCTCCAGCCGCGAGGTCATGATCGCCTCGCTTGCCGAACCCGCGATGATCATGATCGTGTTTTCCCTGGCGCTTCTGGTCGGTTCGACCCAATTGTCGACCATCGCGCAATTCATGGTGTCGCCCAATGTGGGTTTGCGCGTAACCCTGGGCCTTGCGCTGGTCTCGTTGCTGATGGTGGGGATCGCGGAAAATGCCCGCATTCCCGTCGATAATCCCGCGACACACCTCGAACTCACCATGGTGCATGAGGCGATGATACTGGAATATTCCGGCCGTCATCTCGCGATGATCGAACTGGCCGCCTCGCTCAAGCTGCTGCTCTATCTCTCGCTCATCGCCTGCCTGTTTCTGCCCTGGGGCATGGTTCCCATTCGCAGCGGATGGACGGCCTATGCGATCGGCGGGGTCGCCTATGCGGCCAAGCTGGCGTTTGGCTGTCTCGCGCTGGCGCTGTTCGAGACCGCCAGTGCCAAGATGCGCGTGTTCCGCGTTCCGACCTTTCTCGGCGCCGCCTTGATGCTGAGTCTGTTGGGCGCGCTGCTTCTCTTCGTGTCGCGAGGTCTTTGAGATGCACGGCCTGTCCTTCGACATCGCACACCTCCTGGCCGGCGGGTTGGTGCTGGTGAGCTTCATGCTGCTCTATCAGGATCGGCTTTACGCGCTGCTCAATGTCTATGCCGTTCATGCCGTGGTGCTTTCGCTGTCGGTGGGTTGGCAAGCCTATATCCAGGATGCGCCGCACCTCTACATAACGGCGCTCATCGCGCTGGTCTTCAAAGCGATCATCATTCCGGTCGTGCTGCATCGCATGATCGTGCAGCTTGGCATCCATCGCGAAATCGAGACCGTCGCCAGCATCGGCCCGACCATGCTGGCCGGCATCGGCCTGGTTGGGCTGTCGCTCGCCGTTATGCTGCATATTACCGCCGGCGCGGACTTGCTCGCGCGCGAGGATCTCGCCTTTGCATTGTCGGTCATCCTGCTCGGCCTGCTCATCATGGTGACCCGCCGCAACGCGGTGGGGCAGGTGGTGGGCTTCATGTCGCTGGAGAACGGCCTGGTCCTGGCCGCCACCGGCGCCAAGGGCATGCCGCTGGTGGTCGAGATCAGCGTGGCCTTCTCCGTTCTCATCGCCTTCATCGTCATCGGCATCTTCCTGTTCCGAATCCGCGAACGGTTCGACACGGTGGATGTGCATGCCCTGGACCGCTTCCGGGGAGACCGGCGATGAGCGGCTCTTTCAACGGGGTGGCCCTGGTTCTGGCGATTCCGGCGATGGCCGCGGCCCTGCTGGCGGTTCTTCCCGGCTATCGGCTTTCCGCGCGCCTCAACATGCTGGCCTGCTTCCTGACCTTGCTGGCCGCGCTTTCGCTATTCGCCGGACACGCTCCGCCGGGCACTTATTTTCTGGTCGACGATCTCAACATCGTCTTCATCGTGCTCAACACCTTTGTCGGGTTCACCACCAGCGTGTTCAGCGCGAGCTATATCGGCCACGAGTTGGAAACCGGCCGCCTGACGCCGAACTATCTGCGTTTCTATCACGCGATGTATCAGGTGATGATGTTCGGCATGAATCTGGCGCTGATCGCCAACAATATCGGGCTGATGTGGGTGGCGATCGAATTGGCGACCTTGGCGACCGTCGTCATGGTCGGCATCTATCGCACCCACGAGGCGCTCGAAGCGGCGTGGAAATATTTCATCCTGGCGAGCGTCGGCATCGCCTTCGCGCTGTTCGGCACCATTCTCGTCTATATGGCGGCCGTGCCTGTGGTCGGCGAGGGGCTCCAGGGCATGACCTGGACCGTTCTCATCGCCCATGTCGCGGCCTTCGACCCGGCGCTTTTGAACGTCGCTTTCGTTTTCCTGTTTCTCGGTTATGGCACCAAGGTCGGTCTGGCGCCGCTGCATGCCTGGCTGCCCGACGCCCATGCCGAAGGCCCGACTCCGATCTCGGCGGTCTTGTCGGGCTTGCTCCTCAATGTGGCGCTTTACGCCATCCTGCGCTTCAAGATGTTCATGACGTTGAACGTCGCGGCGATCGCGCCGGGACCGCTGATGGTCACGGCGGGGCTTATCTCGGTTCTGTTTGCCGCCTTCATGCTCTATCGGCGGCGGGACATCAAAAGGCTGTTCGCCTATTCCTCGATCGAGCATATGGGCATCATCGTATTCGCCTTCGGCATGGGCGGGCCGCTGGCGAATTTCGCCGGCCTGTTGCAGATGACCATGCACAGCCTCACCAAGTCGGGAATCTTTTTCACCGTCGGCCATATCGCGCAGGTCAAGGGCACGCAGCGGATTTCCGAAATCCGCGGCCTCACCGAAAGCCATCCGGTGCTGGGCTGGTCGCTGGTGCTGGGCGTCATCGCCATTGCCGGGCTTCCGCCGCTTGGCATCTTCATGAGCGAGTTTTTGATCGTAAGTTCGACCTTCGCGCGCGCGCCGCTTCTTGCGATGGCGCTGGTTCTGGGCCTGCTGGTCGCATTCGGTGCGCTTTTGCTGCGCCTTCAGGGCTTTGCCTTTGGCGAGCCGACCGGCAGCCGGGCGCCGGTGCGCGCCTCCTATGTGCCGATCTTCGCGCATCTGGCGCTGGTGTTGGTGGCGGGCCTCTATCTGCCGCCCATGCTTGTGACCTGGTTCCAGCACGTCGCGCGGATGTTGGGATAGCAGATGCCAGACACACGCACTTTGGCCGAAATCATCGGCGCCGGGCAAAGAGTGGAGACCCACCGGCCATGGCCGCGCACCGTGATCGATGCGCGGGCCTGGCAGAGCGTTGGCGAACAGCTTGCGGCATCCCGGTGCACATTGTCGGGACTTTGGGGCGATGCGGGAACGGTTCACATGGCGGTCCTGCAGGAGGGCGACGCCAATCCGGCTGTTGTGAGCCTGCCTTGTCCGGACGGCCATTTCCCGTCCGTCGGGCAATTTCATCCGCCGGCGATCCGTCCGGAGCGCGCCATAAGCGATCTGTTTGGCCTGAAGCCGCAGAACGCAGCGGACATGCGCCCCTGGCTGGATCACGGACGTTGGGGCCCGCGCCATCCCCTTGGCGCGCAGCAACGGCGGAGGCGAAACCCTATGAGTTCCTTCCGGCCGAGGGCGAGAGTCTGCATCAAATCGCCGTGGGCCCCGTGCATGCCGGCATCATCGAACCCGGGCATTTCCGCTTCCACGCCAATGGCGAAGCCATCGTGCGATTGGAAGCCAGGCTTGGCTATGCGCACAAAGGCACCGAGTTGCTCATGCAAGGGACCGATCCTGCACACGCCGCGAAGCTGGCCGGCCGGGTCTCCGGCGACAGCACCGTGGCCTATGCCGTCGCATTCGCCCGCGCGGTCGAAGCGGCCCTTGGAATGGAAATTCCTGTCCGCGCCCATTGGCTGCGCGCGTTGATGGCGGAACTTGAGCGCCTCGCCAACCATCTTGGCGACATCGGCGCCATCTGCAACGACGCGTCCTTCCCGCTCATGCAGGCCCATTGCGCCGTTCTGCGCGAACTGGTCTTGCGGGCGTCGGATAGCCGCTTCGGCCATCGCCTGATGCGCGATTGTGTCGTGCCGGGCGGTGCCGCGCCGGATTTGGATGGCGGCGGCACTCCGGTGCTGCGCGCGCTTCTCGCCGAAATACGCAAGCGGTTCCCGGCGCTCGTCGAACTTTACGACAACACGGCCTCGCTGCAGGACCGCACTGTCGGGACCGGCATCCTCAAGCCGCATCTTGCGCAACAATTCGGTGCCGGGGGAATAGTCGGACGCGCTTCCGGGCGTTCATTTGACGCGCGGCGGGCGCTGCCTTATCCCCCCTACGATCGGCTGGCATTCGAGGTCCCGATTCTCCAGGAGGGAGACGTCAACGCCCGCGTCTGGATTCGCATCCGGGAGGTCGAGCAGAGCCTGGCGTTGATCGAGCAGATTCTGGATGGTCTTCCCGGCGGCGGCGTCAGGACCGGGATGCCGCGCGGCGCCGGCGAAGGCGTGGCTTTGGTCGAGGGCTTCCGCGGCGACATTTTGGCGTGGGTGCATCTTGACGGCGAAGGGCGGATTGCGCGCTGCCACTTGCGCGATCCGTCCTGGTTTCAATGGCCATTGCTGGAAGCGGCGATCGAAGGAAACATCGTGGCCGATTTTCCCCTGTGCAACAAGTCGTTCAACTGTTCCTACTCGGGTCACGATCTTTGAGGGAGTTCTGCGATGCGCAGGCATTTGTTCGAAGGCATCATCCGCAAGCCGCTCACCGAACGCCCGCCGCTGCCGGACGATCGGGCATTGTCGGAACTTGCGGCGGCCTTGGATCGCACCGCGCGCCGGAGCCTCGGTCGCAGCATTTCCATCCGTCAGATCGATGCGGGATCCTGCAATGGCTGCGAACTTGAGATTCACGCGCTCAGCAACGCCTATTACGATCTGGAGCGCTTCGGCATACGGTTTGTCGCGTCTCCCCGTCATGCCGATGTCTTGCTGGTCACCGGACCGGTGACAAAAAACATGCGCGAGGCATTGGAGCGGACATATTGCGCAACGCCTGCACCCAAATGGGTCGTTGCCGCCGGCGATTGCGCGGCAAATGGCGGGTGCTTCGCGGGCAGCTATGCGGTCGTGGGCGGCGTTTCCGAGGTGGTGCCCGTCGATCTGCACATAGCCGGTTGCCCGCCGTCACCGACCGATCTTCTCAAGGGGCTGCTGGCGCTCATGGAACAGACGAATAGGGAAGAGCGCATTTCCCCGGCGTGAGACTACGGCTCGGTTTCCCAATCGGGTGGATCACGGGCCAGCGCAATTCAGCGTTGCACTTTCGACGACAGGAGAATCGAGGAAGTTGTCTTCTCCACTCCCTCGAGCGATCCAATGGCATCGATCAGCGCGTCAAGTTTGCCGACATCTTCGGCTTCCACAAAGGCGATGAGATCATGCTCGCCGCTGACCGTATAAAGCGCGGTCAAGGCCGGCATCGCGGCAAGTTGCCGCTCGGTGGCGCGGGATAGCTTCGGCAGCACCTTGATCATGACATGGGCGCGAATTAACCGGCGGTTGTAGTCGGCCCGCAGTTTTACCGTGTAGCCCTGAATCGGTCCCCGCTTCTCGAGCCTGGAGAGACGGGCATAAACGCTGGCGCGCGACAATTTGAGCGCGCGCGCCAGGCTGGCAATCGGTTGGCGCGCATTGTCGCGCAACAACGACAACAGCCGCTGGTCGAGCGCGTTCAAGGACAAATCGTCGTATTCGGTAGCCATTATGTCTGAATATGGTGCAAATTATGACATTTTTCAACTTCAAACTGGATAGTACCCGGGGTCAAAATAGGGCGTGGTCCAGGAGTTGGTGCGATGCGCGATATCCTTTTGATTGGGGCGGGAAAGATTGGAGAGACCATCGCGGACATGCTGAGCATGGCCGGCGATTATCGGGTGACCGTGGCCGACCGCGCCGTGCCGCAGCTTTCCAGACTCAAGGGTGGCCGCAATTTGCAAACCTTGATGCTGGACGTCGACGACGGCGAAGCTCTCGCGAAGGCGCTGACGGGCCGCTACGCGGTATTGAGCGCCGCGCCCTATTCCGTCACCGGCCGCATCGCCACCCAGGCCCGTCAGGCCGGCGTGCATTATCTCGATCTCACCGAGGATGTCGCCAGCACCAGGCTGGTCAAAACGCTTGCCGAAGGTGCGACGACCGCGTTCATCCCGCAATGCGGCCTGGCGCCGGGATTTATTTCCATCGTGGCCCGCGACCTCGCGGCGCGATTCGACCGTCTGGATAGCGTGCGCATGCGGGTGGGCGCCTTGCCGCAATATCCGTCGAACGCCCTGAATTATAATCTGACCTGGTCCACCGACGGCGTGATCAACGAGTATATCGAGCCCTGCGAAGCCATCGCGGACGGCAAGCTTTGCCAAGTCAGGCCGCTTGAGGAGCTGGAGGAGTTTTCCCTGGATGGCATACGATACGAAGCGTTCAATACCTCCGGCGGCCTTGGAACCCTGTGCGAAACCTTGGCCGGAAAAGTGCGCCAGTTGAACTACAAGACCGTGCGTTATCCCGGGCACCGGGACATCATGAAAGTGCTGATCCAGGATTTGCGCCTGGGCGAGCGGCGTCAGCTTTTGAAAGATATCCTGGAGAATGCGCTGCCGGTGACGCGCCAGGATGTCGTGCTCGTCTTCGTCACGGTCGCCGGTTATCGCGATGGTCAATACCTCCAGGAAACCTATGCCAATAAGATCTATGGCGCCGACATAAACGGCATCGCCAGAAGCGCCATCCAAATCACGACAGCGTCGGGCATTTGCGTCATGCTCGACATGCTTGCCAACGGCGCCCTGCCGCAGCGGGGATTTGTGCGACAGGAAGAGGTTTCGCTTTCGGCGTTCCTGTCCAATCGCTTTGGCCGCGCTTTTGGAGGACATAGCTTGGCGCCGGCCAAGAGGGCGGCTTAATATCGGTTGCGACGGCATGGCGTTTGCAGGACTGGACGCGCAAGGTGAGCGGCGGCGTGAATACCGACAATGCACGAGGCACTTCATGATGGCGGCCGCATGATGCTGGCGGGTGTCGAGGCTGCACGACTGCTTGCTGCCCTGGGGTGTCCGGTCGGCCAGCAGAAGGGAATTGCTTCGCCGATTGATGGCTCGCCCATGCCGGGTCTGCCGGCGCTCGATCCGGCGGAATTGGACGCGGCGATCGGCGGGGCCGTACGGGCATTTGCGGCATGGCGTGATGTCCCCGCGCCGGTGCGCGGAGAACTTGTGCGCCGTTTCGGTGAGACCTTGCGTGCGCATAAGGAACCGCTTGGCCGCCTGGTGACCCTTGAGACCGGAAAGCCGCTGTCGGAAGGTCTGGGTGAAGTCCAGGAAATGATCGACATTTGCGATTTCGCGGTCGGATTGTCCCGCCAGCTCTATGGCCTGACCATCGCCTCGGAACGCCCCAACCATCACATGCGTGAAATGTGGCACCCCCTTGGGGCCGGTCGGAATCATTTCGGCATTCAATTTCCCCGTCGCGGTGTGGGCATGGAATGCGTCGCTGGCCCTGGTCTGCGGGGATCCGGTGCTGTGGAAGCCGTCGGAAAAAGCATTGTTGTCGGCCTTTGCCGCCGAAGGGCTGCTCCGCCAGGTGATTTCCGGCTTCGCGCCGGCGCCCAGCGGTCTTTCGGCATTGATACCGGGCGGCGCGGCTCTGGGCGAAGCCTTGGTGGCGGATCATCGGCTTGCGCTGATCTCCGCCACGGGCAGCACGGCCATGGGGCGAGCGGTCGGCACCGCGGTCGCAGCCCGGTTCGGCCGGTCGCTGCTCGAGCTGGGCGGCAACGCGGCGACAATCGTGACGCCATCGGCCGACCTCGACCTGGCCGTTCGCGCGATCGCTTTCGGGGCGACCGGGACATCGGGCCAGCGCTGCACCAGCCTGCGGCGATTGATTGTCCACCATGCGGTCTATGATCAACTATTGTCCCGGCTGAAGGGCGCCTATGCGAGCCTCACCATTGGCGACCCGCGCGACAGCAAGACATTGATGGGTCCCCTGATTGATGCCCAGGCCATTCGCTCCATGCAAAGTGCGCTGGCCGAGGCGCGGGCGGCGGGCGGAACCGTGTGGGGAGGGGAGCAATTGGGCGACCTCTACGTCAACCCCGCAATCGTGGAGATGCCGTCGCAGGCCGAAATTGTCCGGCGGGAAACCTTTGCTCCCATACTTTTTGTGCTGCGCTATCACGACTTCGGCGAGGCGGTAAATTTGCTGCGCGATGTGCCCCAGGGCCTGTCGTCATCGATCCTCACCACGGACTTGCGCGAAGCGGAAACGTTTTTGTCGGCCGGCGGCTCGGATTGCGGCATCGCCAATATCAATATGGGCACCTCGGGAGCCGAGATCGGCGGCGCCTTCGGAGGAGAGAAGGAGACCGGCGGTGGCCGCGAAAGTGGCTCGGATGCCTGGAAATCCTATATGCGCCGGCAAACCCAGAATATCAATTACGGCCGCGATCTTCCGCTGGCGCAGGGCGTAACCTTCGATCTTTGATCAATACCTTCGGAGCCACACAGTCGGACTCCAAGGCTTAGACGTGACTGAACTTGAAGACCGTCACCTCATGCAGCGGCTTTCCCGGCCGTATCACCGTTGAAGGAGCGGCCGGGAAACTCGGATGATTGACCGCATCCAGATAATTCTGGGTCTCGAGGCTCATGGCGTAGAAGGTGCGATAGGTCTTGCCGCCTTTGCCGACCACCGTGCGGTCTCCAATCCCGTCGCTGTAAAGCTGAATGCAAGGCTCCGTCGTGGACACTTCCATTATGATGCCGGTATGGGGGTCGCTCAGTTTGACGGCCGGACGCAATGTCCCGGCCTTGCCGTTGACCACGAAATTCATGTCCAAGCCCTGACGCATGGCGATCTGCGGGAAGGCGGAGTGCAGCACATCGCCTAGGCGCACCGGCTTGCGGAAATCCAGCGGCGTTCCGTCCACCGGCAGGATCTCGCCGGTTTCCAGATTGTCGGCATCGGCGGGCGTGTATTTGTCGGCGAAGACCTGGATGGTCTGTTCGGAAATATCGCCATTGCCTTCGCCCTGCAGTGCGA
Source organism: uncultured Alphaproteobacteria bacterium (assembly GCA_963769055.1). GTDB lineage: Bacteria > Pseudomonadota > Alphaproteobacteria > Micropepsales > Micropepsaceae > Rhizomicrobium. The sequence goes on along the minus strand of CAVYKF010000009.1, from coordinate 339,356 downwards.
AATAGGAATGATTGGTGAGATTGGCGACGGTCGGCTGGTCGATAGCCGTGGCGCGATAGTCCAGCTTCAGTTCGTTGTTCCTGGTGATTGTATAGGTGACGGTCGTGGTGAGCGCGCCCGGAAAGCCACCATCGCCGTCGGGACTCTCAAGGGTCAGAGTGAGGCTGGGTTCTTCGCCCGCATGCATCCTGGCGGCCCACATTTTGTTGGAGAAGGCGGCGGTACCGCCATGGATGACGAACTTGGCATTGGGATCCGGCTTTTCCAGCTGATAGAGTTTTCCGTCTAGCGGGAAGCTGCCGCCATGGCTGATCCGCCCGACATAACGGCCGACCAGGCCGCCGTAAATATTGTCTTTCTTGTAGTATGACGCAAAATCGTCGAAGCCGAGTTCGACATCGGTTTTCGAACCTTGGCGGTTCGGCACGAATAGATTGACAACCCTGCCGCCGAAATTGGTGATGCGCGCCTGCAATCCGTGTGCCCCGGTGAGGGTGAAAAGCGCGACCGGCTCACCCTTGTCAGTGGTGCCCCAATTCTGGCTGGTGATGCTCTGGGCATGCGCCGGGTCGGTCAGCAAGGCAGCGGCACTGGCGGCGGCAAGGATTTGAAGGCGAAAATTCATGGCCATTCTCCGCTAACGGGCCCGCCCATAACGGCGCAAGTCCTCACGGAACCGGCGCCAGCCGGATCACCATGCCGGAAGTGGAAGCGGAAAGCAGCATGCCCGTGCCGCCGCCGGTCGGATTTTGCACCAGGACATAGAGCAGGCCATCCGGCCCGGTGATCACATCGCGAACGCGGCCAAGCTCCTTGAACACCGCTTCCTGGGCGACGATCTTGCGTCCTTTGATCTCAAAGCGCAGAAGCTCCTGCCCGGCCAAGGCGGCGACGAACAGGTTGTTCTTCCATCCCGGATAGCGGTTGCCGCTGTAGAAACTGATGCCGCTGGGCGCGATCGCGGGACTATAGGATGTAATCGGCGGATCGGTGTTGGGCGCGTTCTGCTTGAAGATGCCAGGCTCGAGCCCCATCGAGGCAAGTCCCCAGCCGTAATTGTGGCCCTTGTCGATCACATTGATCTCGTCGCCGCCGGCGGGACCATGTTCGGATTCCCACAGATTGCCCGCCACCGGATCAAAGGCGAAGCCCTCGGGATTGCGGTGGCCGAGACTCCAGATCGAGGGAACCGCATCCGGGATTTTGACGAAAGGATTATCGGCCGGGATCGAGCCGTCTTCGTTGATGCGATGGATCTTGCCCAGCGGCGTGGTCAGGCTTTGGGCATTGACCATATTGTGCCGATCGCCGATCGAGAAGAACAGATGGCCCTTGCCGTCGAACAGGAAACGTGACCCGTAATGATCGCTGGTGGTGGTGTAAAGCGATGACGGCGCGCGGAAGAGTTCGTGGCTATCAACCCACGCATTATCGCGAATATGGCCGCGCACCAGTACGGTCATGGTTGGTGGTGCGACATTGGGCGCGGTGTCGCTGCCAGGCGCAGGCGTGACGCCGGGTTCGACCTCGGTATAGGACAGATAGATCCAGCCATTGTGCGCGGCCACATCCAGCATGCCGCCGTCCTGGCGCACGAAAACCTTGGGCGTGCCTTTGACGGGCTCGGGCAGAAGCTTGCCGTGATCGATGATGCGCAATGGCCCCGTCCGCTCCGTGACCAGCATGCGACCGTCCGGCAGGAAGGCTTCGCCCCAAGGGGTTTGCAGACCGGAGGCGACGACCTCGATCTTGAACGTTTGTTTCTGGCTGTGAAGCACCTGGCCGTCGGGATTGGGCACGAAAGGCGGGTCGGCTTTTAGCTGGCCCCCTCGAATGTGCAGATAAGCAATCACCTGGCTGATCTCCTCGTCGCCGAGCCGGTCCGCGAAGGACGGCATCTCGCTATTGGCGACACCTGTTTTTATGACCTGGCGCAGGGCGTCGTCGGAACGGCTCGATAACAAGCTCTGGGAGAACAGGCTGGGGCCACGTCCGCCGGCCAGCGTGGCGCCGTGGCAGCTCTGGCAATTGTCCGAGAAAGTTTGTGCGCCGGGGAGAGGCGGACCGGACGGCGCGGGCTGAGCAGGGCTGGCGGATGGCTGCGCGAGCGCACCGCCGGCAACGGCCAGAAGTGCGCAAAGAGCGGTGATGAAGCCATATCTGCCGTCCATGATCAGTTCCCCTTGAATTTATTGACCGGCGTCGGTGGCGAATGGGTTCAGCCCGGCGAGGCCCCCTGGATGTTCACGCGCAACATGTAGATCGACTGGGTCGCGGCCATAAAGACATGATCGCGCTTGGGCCCCGCGAAGCAGAGATTGGCGCAACCCTCCGGCAGCCGGATGCGCCCGATCAGCTTGCCCGCCGGGGTCCACACCGTCACGCCGGCATATCCCAGCGGAGCCGCCGAACTGGCCCAGATATTTCCCGCGCGGTCGGCGCGCATGCCGTCCGGGCCGCAATGCACGCCATCCACCATGCAGTCGGTGAACAATTTCAAATTGGCGATCCGGCGGTCCCGCACCTCAGCGACGAAGATGCTGCCACCGCGAATGATGTAGACCTTGCCGTAATCCGGTGAAAAGCAGATGCCGTTGGGAAGCAGGCCGGCCTCGAAGGGCAGCACGACCTCAACCTTTCCGCTGGGATCCCAGCGATAGACATTGGCCGGCAATAGCTGATGCATGCCGCCGCTCAAGCCTACGCCGGTATTGCCGATATGAGGATCGCGCAGTCCGCCGGGATTGAACGGTCCATCGCCGTCGTCGGGATGTCCTTCCGCCAATACGCCCCCGTAGATCGGATCGGTGAACCAGACGCTGCCGTCCTTATGCGGCGCCAGATCGTTTGGCGAGTTGAACGGCTTGCCTTCAAAATTGTCGGCAAGGACCGTCATAGAGCCATCGATTTCCCAGCGGATCACGCGCCGGAAGAAATCCTGGCAGGTGAGTTGCCGTCCCTGGAAATCGAAGCTGTTGCCGTTGGAATTGAAGGAGGGCTTGCGGAACGCGGTGACCTCTCCGGTTTCCCAGATGTAGCGGTAAATCGCGTCATTCTTGACGTCGCTGAAGATCGCGTATTGTCCTTCGCTGCTCCAGGCCGGGCCTTCGGTGAAATGATAACCGGTGGAAACGCGGCGGATGACCTCCTGGCCGATCAACAGGCCCTCAAAACTCGGATCCAGGCGCAGGACGTCAGGATCCGGGGCAATGGAGGGCGCGGCGCGGGGGCCAAATTCCCGCGGCGGCTCGCTGATGACCGAACGCGGCGTGCCCAGAGCCGGTTTTGGCGCGCCCTGTGCGAGGGCTAGAGTGGGAAGGCATGCGGCGCTCCCCGCCAATACGCCGCGACGAGTCATGCGATCCGCCATGCTCCCCCTCCTAATTCTTATATTGGCAAACAATTGGAGCGCCGCGGCGCCATGTCAACGCCAATATGGGTCGGACGACCCTGGCCTGCACGCTCCGCCACGGCCCGGCTCGGGACCTGACCGAGACCGGATGGGATGCCGGCGACGGCCTAAAGCGGCTTTTCGTAGATTCGGTAGCGTTTATAGGGCTGGCCGCCGACCATCTCGATCACGTGGCGAACGCGGTCGTTGCGCTCCAGGATCCAGGACAATTCGCTATCCTGCACGCCATGGGCGATGTTGAAATCCCGGACCGACTGGATGACCGACAAGGCCAGTGCCGCGCCGATTGGGGTTGATTGAAAGGATTTGCGAACGCCCATCATTGGCATGCGCGCGGTGCGCGGACGGCTGACCTTCATCCGCCACAGAAGCTTGACCCAGTTGAAGGGCAGGAGCCGCCCGTTCATGTCGCGGATTGCTTCGTTGAGGTTTGGAAATATCGCCGCAAAGGCGGCGGGCTTGCCTTGATATTCCGCGATCGCGACGTCGCCGGGCTTCAGCAGCAATTTCAGAACCCCCGCCAGATCATCGATCTCGGCCCGGGTCATATGGACAAAGCCCCAATTGTCCGACCAGGCGTCGTTGATGATATCGAGCAGCATCGCGACTTCCTCGTCGAAATGCTTCTTGTCCATGCGGATGTTGCGCAGCGTGACGTCGCCGCGCCGCAAGGACCGCGACAGCAGGCTCTTGAGCGCGTCCGTCGGGGCCTGCGGCCCATAACGGTAGGCGATCAGGTCCTCCGCCTTGCGATAGTCATTCGCCTCGATGTGTCCGGCAAAATAGGGCCGGGCATGCGCCATCATCACGTAAGGCGGCGTATCGAAGCCCTCGACCAGCAGGCCCGGCTGATCCCAGAGAGAAAAGCTGACAGGCCCGATGACCCGCTTCATGCCCTGCTGCCGTAGCCAATTCTCCGCGGCGCTCAGCAAGCCCGAAAAGATTTCCTTATTGTCCAGCGCCTCGATGAAACCGAAATGCCCCGTCGCGTCGTCATGGCGGGCCAGATGGAGTTGATCGATCTGCGCCGTGATGCGTCCGACCGGAACGGCGTTCCTGTAAGCGAGAAAGAAGGCCGCCCGGGCATGCCGGAAATACGGGTTGTGCTTCGCCATGAAGTGAAATTTCCGCTCGAGCAGGAGCGGCGCGACCCATTGCGGATCGTCGCGATAGACCGCATAGGGCACGCGATGAAAATCGTGCCATTGGCGGGACGTCTGGACCGGAACGATTTCCACGGCCGGTTTCGATGCGTTGCTGTTCAGGGAAATGTCCGGACTGCTTGATTTTCCGGCACCATAGCGCCAGTCCACCGGATTTGATAGTAAGGATTGGGCCCGATATTCGCGCCCGTCATGCAGCTTTGTTATGCCCGACAGAACGATTCTGATTACAGGCGCGTCCAGCGGCCTCGGTGCGGCCCTGGCTTGCGCCTTTGCGCGGGCGGGCGCCTTCCTCATCCTGTGGGGCCGTGACAGCGACCGCCTGGCCGCCACGGCGGCGCAATGTCGCGCCCTCGGCGCCACCACCCGGATGGAGGATTTCGATCTTCGCGATGTGGACGGTTTGATCGGGCGCCTCGCATCCCGCGACGCGGAGACGCCCATCGACCTTGCGATCTTCTGCGCGGGGGTCGGCGGCAGCGTGCCCCGGGATCATCCCGCCGAATTGCCGCAGGCCGCCCACACGATTGCGCAGGTGAATTTCACCGTGCCGGTCGCTGGCGCCAGCGCGCTTGCCGGGGCAATGGCGAAGCGCGGGAGCGGTCAGATCGTGCTGATCGGCTCGATTGCCGACTCCTTTCCCCTGCCGATGGCACCCGCCTATGCCGGCGCGAAAGCCGGTCTTGCCATGTTCGCCGAGGCGCTGGGCATTCGCATGGCATCCCATGGCGTCACGGTGACGCTGGTCTCGCCAGGCTTTATCGATACCCCGATGAGCCGGCAGGTTCAGGAAGCCAAGCCGTTCCTGATGCCGGCCGATCGCGCCGCAAGGCTCATCATGCGCAGGATCGAACGCCATGCGACGCGCATTGTGGTGCCTTGGCAGTTCGGGGTGCTTCGCGCCTTGTCGAAGTTGCTGCCGCGCCCGGTCCTGCGGCTGATCCTGCGCGGGGTGTGATGGCGGAACTAGATCTTGGTCCGGAGCCGGCTTTGCTTGGGGTGATCGAACGTCACCGCCGGAGTCGTCTCATGCTCCAGATGCTGCGCTGGATCATTCCGGTGGTTCTCCTGGCCTTTGTCGGCTATCGCTTGACCCAACTCGGCTGGCATCGGATCTGGAGCGCGCGGCCCGCCGGCATCTGCTTTTATCTTCTGATCGTCCTGCAATTCTTCATCCAGCCGTTGGGCGATCTCGTTATCTACCGCAATTTGTGGGGTCGGGGGCTCGGTCTTTCCATTTTCCTGCGCAAGCGGTTTCTCAACAGCGCCCTGTTCGACTATTCGGGCGAGGTGTTCTTTTATTTCTGGGCCCGACGGAAATTGAAACTGTCCAATCCGGTGTTGTTGCATGCCATCAAGGACAGCAATCTTCTTTCGGGAGGCGCGGGCCTGGCGATGGTGTGGCTGGTCCTTCTCGCCCTGCTCGCGACGGGAGGCTTGCAAATTCCGCAAATCGTGGCGGCGCATTCCTGGATTTATTTTCTTGTCGGCTCGCTGCCGCTGGTCTTTTGCGCCGTTCTGGTGATCGCCCATCGCAAGGTCACGATGCTCAGCCGCCGCCAGATCGCCGAGACTTTTTCCATCCATTTCCTGCGCAGCCTGCTGGTGCTGTTGCTGGAGATCGGCTTCTGGGAACTCTCCGGCGCGCTGCCGTCGGCCGTCGCTTGTCTGCAATTCGTGGCGATGCGGCTGGTCATTTCGCGGCTGCCGCTGGTGCCCAACAAGGATCTGGTGTTTGTCGGCGCGGGTATCGCGGCGGCCGGCTTGATGAAAGTGCCGGTGACGCCCGTGGCGACGGTCCTGATCATCCTGGCCGCGGCCGATCTGATGCTGGGATTCCTGCTGGCCGGCTTGCCCTGGGCGCTCGACAATTTCCTTTCCACACGCAAGACAAATCAGAGCGTGACGTGACGCTCAGGTCCTGTCTCCGCGCCCCGCTGTTCTGGATCCTGGCGGTAGCCCTGGCGTTACGGCTGGCCGGAATTGTCTGGGGCCTGCCGGCCTCCGACGGATGGGATGATGACGGCTTCGCGCCGCGCAATTTCCTCACGGTCCTGGCCCTGACCTACAAGCCTGGCTCCTATTTCACCTATCCGCCTTTGCAGGCATTCATCCTGGCCCTGCCGACCTTGCCGGGATGGCTATTGGCCCTGCTTCGCGCGCATTCGCTGGCGCGGGCCGATGTCATCGGCGAAATCACCAAGCCAGTCTACATGACGTATTTCGCCATCGTCGCGCGGATCCTCAGCGTGGCGATGTCGCTGGGCATTATCATCTGCGTCGGACAGATGGCGAGATTGATCGCAGGTCGCCGCGCGGGCCTTCTTGCCGCCGCGGCCTGCGCGCTTGGCGTGACCTTGACCTATTACGGGCAGGTCACCAATCTGGATGTTCCTTATCTTTTCTGGTGCGCGCTTTCGCTCTTCTGCGGCATGCGCGCGATCGCCGGGCATGAACCGGCGCGATTGCGGGAGACCGCCTTGTTCGCGGCCGCCGCGATTGCCACCAAGGATCAGGCCTATGCCATTTTTCTGCTGAGCGTGCCTGCGATCCTGCTGCTTTGGTTCGGTGCCGATTCCTGGGCGCGCCGCCATGCCCCCGGCATAATCCTGCGTCTTTTGCTTTGGACGATCGTGGCGATCGTTCTGGTCCTGCTGATCGACGGCGCGATCACCAATCCGGGCGGCTTCGCCAAGCGGGTCGCCTTCCTGACAGGTCCCGCCAGCCGGGACTATGCCGCCTATCCTCAAAGCTTGGCCGGTCGATTCAATCTTGTGCGGGATGTGTGGGCCTTTTTCACGCAGGGCTATGCGGCTGCGGCCAGCATCCTCGCTTTGCTGGGACTTTGGTTTCACATGGGGCGCGGGCGCGGCGACAGGGCGGTGTGGGTCGCGGGCCTGCTGCCGTTTCTGGCCGTCATTTCCTTTACCGTCTGCTTTAACGCCGCCGTCCTGCGCACGGATGATCGCTTCCTGCTGCCGCAGGCGGTCCTGGCCGCCATCTATATCGGCATCGCGGCCGACAGGCTGGTATCCATGCCGTCGGTCTGGATCAGCCGCGGTGCGCGCCTCGTGCTGGCTGCCGTCGCTCTCTTTGCCTTTTATCAGTGCACGGCCGTCAGTGCGGCGTTCCTGCTTGATCCGCGTTATGACGCCGAACAATGGATGACGGCGCATGTTCGATCCGGCGACACGATCGAAACCTATGGCCAGAATGCCTATTTGCCCCGCTTTCCGACCGATGCGGCCGTATTCCGCGTGGGCCAGGCGCCGCTCGGTCTGCGAAATCCACTTCCGGGCGTCACCGAACTCCAAGAGCCTTTCGACGCCATCGAGGCCCGCCGCCCGCGCTTCATCGTCATCAGTGCCTGGTGGGTGCAGCGTTATCTTGATCCGAAAATGCCGTACGGCGGCAATCGCAATCACTCCGCCATCCAGAGAGCGCAAATTGGCGACGCGGATGCGGTGCGTTACTTTTCAGGACTGCAGGCGGGCCGGCTCAATTATCGCCTGGTGCGCGAATTCCGCTATGACGGCAAATTCTGGCCGCCCGTGCACATCCATGAAAGTCTTGACGAAGCCATCCGCGTATTCGAACGCAAGCAGGGCGCGCGATAGCGGACCCTAGGTTGTTCCAGCGGCGCGAAACAGCTCCTCCTCGATCAGCCGCGCGTGGGTCCTGGCGTTGAACTCCCGCTCGACGCGCCGTCTGGCTGCCGCGCCGTTGCGTTGGCGCATTCCGGCATCGGCGAGGTAACCCAGGCAGGCGTCCGCCAGCGCCGCGATATCCGGCGGCGATCCCGGCGCAAGCCTGCCGTTGATACCGTCTTGGATCATCTCCGCCATGCCGCCGACGTCGAACGCCAACACGGGTTTCGCCATTGCCATGGCCTCCAGAACCGCCAGGGGAAGGGGGTCCTGATAAACGCTCGGCACCACGGCGACATCGAAGTCGGCGACATAGGACGTGACGGCGGCGCGGAAGCCGATGAAATGCACATTGTTCGCGAGACGTAACTCGCGCACCAACGTCCGGCATTCTTCAAGATGGTTTGGCTGCGTATCCTGCGGCGTGTCGCCGACCACGACAAAATGGCAATTCGCCCCGGCTCCGGCGTCGAGCTTATCGAGAACGATGTGAGCGGCGTGGATCAATTCGACATAACCTTTGCGCGGCAGAATGCGGCCATGGCTGCCGAAAATGACGGCGCGGTCATCGAGGCCAAGTTCCTGGCGCAATATTGGTGCGGATGTCCGGCCGTCGAATTCATCGATATCGATCGCGTCATGGATCAAACGGATTTTTTCCGGGCAGGCGACGAACTGAATTGCGGTTGGGCGCGAGACGCAGATGAGGGCTTTCACATTGCTTCCCGATGCAAGTTTCTCGTGCAGGCCGCGAATTGCCGGGCCGACGGAGGTGTATAATACATGCCAGACGACGGGAACGCCGGTCAGGGCGGCGAGCAAGCCACCGGTGAAATTGGCCATGGTGCCATTGCAGAATATGACGTCATAGCGGTCTTTCTTCACCTTGCGGGACAGGTGGATGATCGCGGCCGCGGCGCGCAGGACATTGGCGCAGGCCCGCAAGATCTTGAGCGGCCAGGGCGCGGCCAGATCGCGGCGCTCAACCGGTCGCGACCAGGGCGCGAAAATATGTTCGATCATGCCCGGCGCGTAGAACAGCTGATCCGCGGCCTTGTTGTCCACCAACCTCTGGCTGACGATGCCTTGCCTGGGAACCAGGACGGCCCTGTGAATGCGGGCGGGGTCGAGGAATTTCACGATATCCAGAAGCGTCTTGCCGGGACCGCCATTGCGCGAGGTGTCGTTGATGAAGAGGACGCGCAACTTCCCGCGCGGGTCGCTGGCGGCACGCGGTGCGTCTGAACTGACGTTGGGCAACAACATCGCTGCATCCACCATAAATGTGACGTGGGTTAGCGTCCATGCTTTCGGGCGTGCGCCTGGTACGGCTAACTCACTGCGTTTGCGGCATTCGCGGCGGAGGAAGCCCGGCTCAGGCTTCTCCCGCCTTCCTCGATCGCGTTCTTTCGGGTCGAGCGCCCTTCGCCGGCGATGCGGTCGTAGATCGAGAAAAGCGCTTGGAAATGCTGCTCGACCGTAATCACGCGCTTTTGCGCGGCCGCGCTGGCTGCGCGCGACTGGACCGTCCGGTCTTGGGCCAAGAGCCTTAGGATTGCCGCCGCGGCATCGTCCGCATCCCCGGCCCGATAGGTCTCGGCATAGCCTGGCGCGGCGAAGCTGGCGGACGCGCCCGAATCCGGGACGATCAAGGGGGTTCCCGAACAAAGCGCTTCGGCCAGCACCAGACCGAAAGTCTCCGCCGCCGATCCGTGGAACAGGGCATCCGCACTCGCCATGATCGCCGCCAGGTGTCTCTGGTCGTCGATTTGGCCGGCGACATGAACATGCCGGGCGCGGCCGGCCCATCGGCTCACGGCCCCGCGCAGGAAGCCGTCGCCGACAAGATACAAGCCAATCGGGCGTATCGCCTGGGCCCTGGTGACAGCTTCAATGAGCGTCCCGAGGCGCTTTTCGGGATGATGGCGACCGACCGCGACCAGCAGCGCCGCCTCCTCCCCCAGGCCGCAGGCCGCCAGCATGTCCCGGCGTATTTGCGCGTCGCGGAATGAGGGAGAGAAATTGGCCCGCGCCACGCCGAACGGCGCGACTTCGATATCCGTCAGCCCAAACCGGGAAAAACGCTCCCCCAGCACCGGGTTGGTCACAATCGCGGCATCATAACAATCGTTGAGCCGGCGAAGGTAAGACCAGAACCAGCCGAACATCCGGTCCACCCGTTCGGCGCCCAGGGCGCCACCCAGAAAGGTCTGCGGGTAAACCGCGACGGGATCCGCATGGAGGAAGAAGACGCGCGGCGCAAGACCCGGCCAGCGCGCCGCCAGCCAGCCGCCGCGCCAGGGCGAAGATCCTTCGACAAGATCGGGGGCCAACTGGTCCAATATCCGCCAGACATCGGCCGCCCCCCAGAACATGCGGTAATTGCGGTCAAAAGGCAGATAGGGGCTTTTGACCCACGCGATGGTGCTGCCGCCCACGGTCTCCATCCGCGTTTCGGGGCCGGGGGCGACGATCGTCAGCTCATGACCGAACCGGGGGGCAAATTCCAGTTTCTGGTTCACATAGCGCCGCACGCCACCGCCGGTCGGCGAATAGAATTCGCAGACATCGACAATTTTCATGGCGACGCCTTTGGCACGGCGCCGGGTTTTCCGGCAAGCGCTTCGTAATATCCCAGGATGCGCGCCATGGTCTCGTCCCAGCCAAAGTCGAGGCTGCGCGCACGCGCATTCACGCCCATGCGCCGGCGCAGAGCGCCGTCACCCGCCAAGGTCGCGATGTGATCGGCGAATTGTTGGATACAGCCTGGCTTGGCGAGCAGGCCCGTGACGCCCGCTACGACCAGCGACCGGCTCCCCGTCGCGTCGGCGCAGACGCAGGGCAAGCCCGACGCCATCGCCTCCAACGTGACATTGCCGAAGCTTTCCGTTTCGCTCGGGAACAGGAAAATATCCGACGAAGCATAGGCTGCGGCGAGATCTTCACCGTCAAGCGAACCCGTGAAGATCGCTTGCGGCAATGCTTTTTCCAGGACGGCGCGCCCAGGGCCGTCACCGACAATGACCAGCTTGTGCGCGATGCCGGCGGCCTGGAACCGGTGCGCCGTCTCGGCGATGACGTCTATTCTCTTTTCCCGCACCAGGCGCGAGACATGGAGGATCACAAGCTCCGAAGGGGCGATGCCGAGGCGCGCGCGCCATTCCGTGCTTCGTTTGGCCGGATTGAAGCGGGCGGTATCTATGCCGCGGGGCCACAAGCGAAAATTATCCCTGAGGCCGTCGGCACGCAGCCTTTCCGCCATCGATAAAGAAGGGACATAAACCTCCCGGCATGCCGCATAAAACCGGCGCAGATAGCGCGACACCAGCCCCGTCAGGGCTGCGACGTACCAGTAATGCTTGAGATAGGTCTCGTAACGCGTGTGATAGGAGGCGACGGCAGGGATATTCCATCGCAGCGCCAGCCTGAGCGCGCGACGGCCGAGCAGATCGGGCACCGCGATGTGAATGATGTCGGGGCCGAATTCCTTCAGCTTCCGGCGGACAGAACGGGGCATGCCCAGCGCCAGACGATATTCAGGGCGCGCGGGCAAGGCGATGGAGGGAACCGGAACAATCGTTCCGGCATGGGCAAAGGCGGGCGTGGCCGCGGTGGGCGCAAATACCAGGACCTCGACTTCATGCGCTTCGAGGTATCCGACAAGGCGGTTCAATGTCAGTGCGACGCCGTCTTTGATATAATTGTAGGAACTGGTGATCAGCGCGATCCGAAGTCGGCGTTCTCCGGCGGCGAATGACGTGCCCGGCATGGTTCAGGCGTCGTGTCGGCGCACGTAATCGAGTTCCCTGGCGACCACCGGAATGGTGGCCTTGAGCTGTTCCTCTGTGTGGTTCGCGGTAATGAAGAAGCGCAGGCGCGCCGTATCGGCGGAGACCGCCGGACGGACGATCGGCTGCACGTCAATTCCCTGGTCGAAAAGGCGCTTCGACAATTGCAGGGCCTTCTTGTCGTCGCCGACAATCAGCGAGCAAACCGGCGAACCTTCGTCGCCGCCCATCTCCAGCCCATGCTCGCGCGCAAGCTGGCGGAAATAACGGGAGCGTTCGCGCAATCTCCTCGGCCGATGCGGCTCGCGTTCCAGAACGTCCAGTGCGGCGATGGCAGCCGCGGTATCGGGCGGAGAAAGCCCGACGCTGAAGATCAGGCCGGGGCAGAGGAAGCGCATATATTCGATCAGCCCGCGATCGCCGGCGATATAACCGCCGCTGCTCGCCAGCGTCTTGCTCAAGGTGCCCATATGCACATCGATCACGCTGGCCGGCATACTGAAGGCTTCGCAGACGCCGCGTCCGGTCTGGCCGACATTGCCCAGCGAATGGGCCTCGTCGACCATGAGAAGCAGATCGTGGCGGTTCTTATTTTCGACGGCGCGTGGCAGATCCAGGATCTGGCCGTCCATGCTGTATACGCCTTCGCAGACAAGCAAGCCGCGCCGAAAATTGGAACGTTCCTTCCGCATGATTTTGTCAAGCGCGGGCCAATCGCCATTCTCATAGCTGAAGGTCTTCGCGCCCGACAGCCGCGCGCCGGTAATGATGCTGTTGTGCGCGCCGGAGTCGTAAATCGCGGCATCCGGCCGCGCCAGCAACTGGGAGATCACGCTGACATTGGTCAGGTAACCGCTGATGAAGACGAGGGCGTCTTCGGTGCCCAGGAAATTGGCGAGACGTTTTTCCAGTTCGCCATGAAGTTCGATCTGGCCGGAAACGATCCGGCTGGCCGACACCGAAGTGCCGTATTTGTCGATCGCATTCTTGGCCGCCGCCGATACCGCCGGATGTCCCGACAGACCCAGATAATTATAGCCGGAATAATTGATCAGGGTCTTGTCCTGGCGGCGGATGACGCTGTGGCTGACGCCGTCGCGGGGCTGGAAGAACGGAACGCTTTGCCCGGTCCGTTCCACATCCTCTATCCGCCGTCGCAAGGCGCGATAACCGGCAAAGTCGTCGACGAAACTCTTGCGCCCGGTCAACTCGCCTTCGGCGGCCAGTTGCTCGTCGTTCGCAAATTGAATTGCTGTCGCCGTACCTTCAGTACTCGGTTCTTCCATAGCCCCTACGGCTGCTTCGGTTTCGTTGAGCATAGCCAGATTTTCCTCCGCCACAACCTCACCCCGACCGGTCGCGACGCCGCGTCCCGGAATCGGCACTGTGCCGGTCGGGTCATCGGTCAGCCATTGAGCGTTATTGCCGCCCAAGCCGTCTCTCTGCGGGCGGAATATGGCCCTAAAATGGCCGTCATCGGGGGCCGGCCTGTACAATCTTGCGATCTGCGCCCTACTATCGCGGCCGACGCCGGACGGGCCCGTGCCCGGCCTCCTGCGAACGCGTATATGTCACAGGTCAAAGAGTGGAGGCATGCTTTCAGCGCACCATCTGGTGAAAACCTTCGCCGGGCGCCGGGTCATCGAGGATGTGAGTCTGACCCTTGCCCGCGGCGAGATCGTTGCCCTGCTGGGACCAAATGGCGCCGGCAAAACCACCACCTTCCAACTCCTGACCGGGATGTCGGCGCCCGACAGCGGGACCATACTGCTCGACGACATTAATGTCACGAATGTGCCGTTTTACGACCGTGCCCGGTTCGGCATCAGCTACTTGCCGCAGGCTCCCTTCGTGCCGCGCAGCCTGTCGGTCGAGGATAACATCGCGCTGGTGCTCGAGTCGCGCCTGACCGATGCGGCGGCGCGGCGGGAAAAGCTTTCCGGCCTGATTGCGGAATTTCGCCTTCAGTCCGTGCGCCGGTCGCGGGTTGGGGAATTGTCGGGCGGCCAGCGGCGGCGCTGCGAAATCGCCATCACGATGGCCTGCGATCCGGCCTTCGCGCTGCTGGATGAGCCCTTTGCCGGGGTTGATCCTAAGAATACCGAGGAAATCACCAATCTGATACGCCACATGACCGATCGGAACATCGGCGTTCTCATCACCGATCACAAAGCGCGCGAACTGTTGCAGATCGTCGATCGCGCCTATGTGATCGAGAGCGGGCGCGTGCTGGCGGAGGGCAAGGTAGACGACATAATCGCCCATACCGAAGTCCGCCGCGTCTATCTGGGAGAGGCGTTCCGGCTCTGATGGCGGCTTCGTCCAAAAACATGTCCACGCTCGGCGGATCTCCGCAGGCGTTTCAAGTGCGGGCCTATCTCACCGCCTTCATCAAGGGCGATTATGCGCGGGGATTTTTCCGGCAAGTGGCGGGCCAGGCATTTGCCATCGTCGTGCTGATCGAGGCAATTTTCTTGGCCGAGCATTTTACTTCTGTATTCCGGGATGCCGTGAAGCATGAAGCGGGCCTTTTCGACATTGCTTTGGTGCTCGCTTGTTCCAGCACCGGCATATTCGACCTGGCGCTGGCGATTGCGGTTCTGATGGCGGTCTACGTCACACTGCTGCGGACGCGCGAAAGCCGCGAGCTTCTGGTTCTGTTCGCCTCGGGTCTGGGACCCTATCAACTTGGCGCGCTGATCCTGGCGGTGGCGTTCGTGGCCCAGATCGTCTGCATCACGGGGTCCGGCGTGGTCGACCCGCTGTCGCGTTATGCCCAGCGGTCCATCCTGTTCAGCACGGAACTCCAGTCCCTCAAGAAAGGCATTGCCAAGGACGAATTTTATTATTTCCCGAGCTATGTCGCCTATGCGACCGATCAAACGGCGTCCGGCAGCGATCTTCCCGACCTCACGGCCAGTCCGGCCGGCGGCCCGCTCATCATAGATGCGCGCGGCCTGCCGCGTCGCGTCAACGACCGTACGCTCTTCGTTTACCAGCAGATTGCGCCGAACGCCTCGCGCGTGGTCACCGCCGCCAAGGCACGGCTCGATGGTCCCAACACCGCTGGAAAGGTCATCTTGAATCTTGGCGATTTCACCTCGCATACCTTCGCCGATGCCCACCCGCTCGGCGGTCCGAATGTGAAACCGCGCCCGGGCCAGGTGCGCTGCATCGATTGTTTTGACGATATCAAAGGCGTTCCGCGCGTCACGATGAGGGTGCGGGACATGAGCCAATTGATGATGGTGGATCAATTGCTGCCCTTCGGCGCGCGTGGCAGCGACGTCGCGGAGCAAACCGTGTTTGAGCAGCTTGCCGGCCGAAATCAGGAGCCGGCGGCGCAAATGCGCCTGCTGGCGGAGCGGTTCGCGCGCAGCCTTTTGTCCGCGCTCGCGCCCCTGGTCGCGCTCGCCGCGCTTTGCCTGACTTCGCGCTGGACCAACTGGTTCGTGCTGCCAATGGCGTGCATCGTTCTCATGTCGGTCGATCTTGTATGCGAATGGTTGATCACCGCAGTGTCCCCGATGGGCGTGGCGGGCGCCGTGATCCCGCCGAGCGTCCTATTTCTGGGCGTCGCGGCTCTGGCGCTCGCGATTGTCATACGGCGCCAGCGCGATCTGGTGCGTCCGCAGCTGGCGCGCTCATGAGTGAAGCGCCGCCCGCCCGTACACCCGGCGCGCGTATCATCCACCTCGCGCCGCTGGGCTTGTATTCGCGCTATATGCTGTCGGGCTATTTCCGCCGGACACTGACGGTGGTGGCGGCGCTGATGACGGTCGCGCTCACCATCGATTTGTGGCCGCAGATTGCGCTGTTGTCCGGCGGTTCCGCGTTTGGCACGGTGTGGACGGTCGTGCGGCTGGCCCTCTTGCGTGTTCCCGACCTGCTGCCGCCCTTCATTCCATTCGCGACCTTTTTGGGTGTCCTGTGGGGTGAGGGCGCCTTCACCGGTTCGCATGAGCGAACGCTGATCTGGAACAGCGGCAGGTCGCCGCTGCAATGCCTGATGCCGGTTCTTGCGATCGGGGTTTTGATGGGCGCCACGCTTTTTGTGTTGGACGGATATGTCCGGCCCGCGGCGATCGCCGTGCAGATCCGCGAAAAACTCGGGCGGGAAGGCATCCGGTTGGATCGGACACAGAGCGGCGGCAGCCATTGGCTTGCGTTGCCGAACGGGCTGCTGCGGGCGGAGATCCTGTATGGGCCGCCGGTCCGCCTGCGCAACGTCACGATCTACACCTTGGACTCGATTGGCCATCTCAGCGAAATGGATACGGCCGCACTCGCCAGCCCCCTTGCATCCGGCGATCAATGGCTGTTGCGCAATGGCTATTACTGGAGCGCAACGTTCGCCGCGTCGCAGCCGGAAGAGGACGGCGCGAAATACACCGTCGGCGACACAAGGGAAGAAACCGAGATTCCATTCGGACAGCGCAAGGTTTCTCTTCGTCTCAACACGCTGTGGCTCGCCAACCAGGGCATGTCGCCGCAATATCTCTCCATGTCCGATCTGCGATCGCTCGCGCGCGCGCAAATCAATTCCCATGACCGGGGAGCCTTCCGGACGCGGCTGCAGGCTCTCTATGGCGAGGTCGCTCTCACTTGCGCCATGGCTATTCTGGCGGCATCACTTTGCCTGTTGTTCTTCCCCTATCGCCTGCGGGTGGTTGCGCTGATCGTCACGTTGCTGGCGGGCTATCTGGCGCATTTCGCCGCCAGGGCGTTCCTGCTGATGGGAGAGTTCGGCTATGTCTGGCCGATCGTTGCGGGCTGGTTTATGCCCCTGGTGCTATTTGGCGCCGCGGGCGGCGTGCTTTGGCTGATCCAGAAGCGGCGCGGCCTGAAGGGGATCAGCGTCTAATTTTCGACCACATGTTCGTGAATGGCCTTGCCGCTGGCCTTGTCGATGCCGAAAATATCGAATGACGGCACCTTCGGCACGATGCCGTCGACAACTTCGAGATAAACATAGGTCAACCGGACCGTGTGGCCGCCGATTTGGATCAGGGCTTCGGGATGCTTTTGGTCGTCCAGGTCCAGGGTCAGCGTCCGTTCGGGAAGGGCGACGATGTTGAATGTCACCGGATGGTTGGGGCGCGGCGGGTAGGCGCGTACACCATAGGCCAGCATCCGTTCGATGAAGTTCAGATTTTTCCTGTGGCCATCGACATTGTACCAGCGCCAGAACGCATCGACCGGCGTCTTCAAGTCTATCGCGCCATGCGGGTCCAGCCTGGCGGCATAGACCACCGTGTTGGAATTGACCGAGCGCTCCACATAGAAAAGCTGGTTGGGTTCGTCCGGCACCTTGAATTCGGGCCTCATTCGCGGAATCTGGTCCAGCTCCGTGATCACGCTGGTGCGCTGGTGCGCATCCGCCGATCCGCAGAGCGGCAGCGAAATCAGCGCGGCGAGGGCGCAAAGCAACCGGGATTTTCTCATATGTTCATTTTCCATGCGATGGGTGGATGCCAGAATTCCGTTCATTCTTTCGGACCGCTGCGCACCCAGGTCAGTATTTCGATCCGATAGCCTTCGGTATCGTTGAACATGAAAGCATGGATTGAGCGCCTGTCGTCAAGGCGCGTGGTCTTGCGTTCCTCGACGATGGGGATGCCTTGCGCACGGACGCGATCGTACCACCGGTCCACCGCGCGGGTGCCCTCGACGACGACGGTCACCATTACGGGTTTTTCGGCCGCGGGACGCAAGCTGCCGCCGGTGGCGTTGACGAGACCGAGCGTGGCCGTGCGGGTCAGTGGAATTAGCCGAACCCATGCCGGCGTCGTTTCGGGTGCCCTGCCCAGCAACCGTTCGTAGAAGCGCGCGGCGCGATCAAGATCCTTGTAATACAAAAAGGTAATTTGCCCCGCGATCGCAGGCGGTTCGCCGCGAGAATGCGCGAACGCCGGTGACGTGCAGCACAAAGCCAGCAAAACCAGCGCCGAGAACAATCTCTTCATGCCGATCTCCGACTTAGTATGTGTTCTCGATTGCGCACTTGACACGAACCCAACCCATTCTAAGGTTTGCAAGATAAAAACACGATAATGGGGAGGGGTGATAATGGACAAGAGGATGACGACCAGCCGGCGGGAAGCGCTGGGCCTCGCATCGATCGCGGTGGCGGCGGTCACGATAGGCGCACCCGCGACGGCTGCCCCTGCGGGGAAAATGCGCGACAGTGCGCGTCCCACCGAAGCCGAACTGGAGCGGGCCAAGCGCCTTTATGGCGGCGAGTTCGGCGGCGGCAGGGGAGCGCGCTGACATGGCAATCTACGAGGTCGAAAGCTGGTTCCCCCTTCAGGGCAAGGAGGAGGAACATGACGCGGCGATGAAGGATTTTCTCGAATGGGTGAACGCCAATCGCGGCCTGTTCAAGGAATGGAAGAGTTTGCGCTATTTCATCCGGGAAATAGCGGGTCCGAATAGCGGCCGGCATTTCATCGTCTGGGAATATGAAGATTTGGCGAGCTTCGAATCCTATAAAAAGCGCCGCCAGGACTATTCCGGGCCATATGCGGAGTACAAAAAGCATGATCCCTATCACCTGGGCGTGATGGATCATCGCAACATGGAACTCGAAATATGGTACGAAGACCATCGGTCGCTCTGGCTGACTTGAAAATAAATGCGATAGCGCTCGACGCGTGAGAAGCATGCGGCCGCACGTGATTGGCAGGATTACGGAGATGACGGATGGCTGACGCTGTGGTGGCAAGCCGCAAGCCGTTCTACAAGGAATTGCAGAAAGGGCGGACCTATTTTTGGTGCGCTTGCGGCCGGTCGAAACGCCAGCCTTTTTGCGACGGCTCGCATGAAGGGACCGGTTTCGAGCCGTTGAAGTACACCTGCCCAATCGAGGGCGAGGAAGTGCTGTTTTGCGGCTGCAAGCAGACCGGGACCCCGCCATTCTGCGATGGCACGCACAGCAACCTTCCCGGCGGCTATGCCGATGAGGCCGACGCCGGCGAGGATCTGCCTTGGGCCGAGAGCGATGCGACCGGAATCAGCGCGTTGGACGGCCATTGCTATGTCATTCGCGCCGATGCCACGCGTCCGGCCGACGCGCCCGACTGGTGGTGCCGCACCCTCGTTTCGAGCGGCATGGGCGCGCGCTACCAGTCGCAATTTTATGCGGAGTTGAAGCATGGCCGGTCGCCCATACTCGCCTCCGCGGCGGGCGACGTCGTGCTATGGACAGTCGCGGGACATGGTCGCGTCGAGATTTCGGGTCGCGACTTTCCGATTGCGCGCGAAACCGGCGTCTATATTCGCGCGGGCGAGGCATTCCGCTTTGAACAGGAGGGCGATGGCCCGTTGCGTGTGTTTATTCACGCCTGTCCGGCGACCGACGCGCTCGCCACGCTCGACGAAATGCCGGCGAACTTCGACGATGCCTTTCCCGAACGCTTGGCCCGAGTCGATGAAAGCCAACGCCACGCGATGGGTCCGCGCTATTTCCAGGTCCTGGTCGACAAGCGGATCGGTTCAGCCACGGCGACGCAGTTCATCGGTCACATCCCGCAGTCAAAGGCCGAAATGCATCGCCACCTCTATGAAGAGGCGCTGATCATCCTATCCGGCGAGGGCGTGATCTGGAACGACGCCACGCGCGCAAAGGTGAGCGCGGGCGATGTGATTTTCTTTCCGCGAAAACTACGCCATTCGCTGCAATGCACGGCCGCCGGCGGCATGGATGTGGTGGGCGTGATCCATCCCGGCGACAATCCCGGCATCAATTACTAGCACCCGCCCGGAAAAAGCGAGGAATGGTCCATCGACGGACTATTCCGCCGCCAGGGTGTTCCGCCTCCGGCACAATCCGCTCTCGACCAGTGCGGCGACGAAGCGGTCGACTTCCGCTTCGGTGTTGTAGGCGTGAAATCCGGCTCGAATATTGCCGTCTCGACATGAAACAACGATGTCACGCTCGGCCAGCCAGCTCACCAGCGCATGGTCGTCGCGCGCGGGAATGGCGATCATCGGTCCGCGCGCGGCGTCGTCGGTCGGCGTGGCGACCGCGATGCCGGCCTCTGCCATCCGGTCGAGTGCATAACGGGTGAGTTCCCGCACGCGCGCTTCGATCGCATCGATGCCGGTCTCCAGGATCAGGTCGAGCCCGGCGCGCGCGGTATAAAGGCTGGGAACCGGCGGCGTGCCGGCCTGAAAGCGCCGGGCGGTGGGGCTGGGATCGTTGGCGAAAATATCCATCGCATGGATGTTGGCCTGCGCGAACCAGCCCGAAATACCCGGGACCAGCGGGGTCGTGCGGGCCGGGCGCGCCCAGAGATATCCGCTGCCCGCCGACCCCAGCAGGTATTTCAGCATCCCGCCGACGCAAAAATCGATATCGAGGGATGGCACATCGATCCGCTCCGATCCCGCCGACTGATAGCAATCCAGGATCACCAGCGCGCCGCGATCATGCGCCATGCGGGCGATTTCCCTGATTTCGGTCGTGGGCAGCTTTGCTCCGTGGCGATAGCAGACATGCGAGAGCGCCACGATCGCGGTTTCATTGTCGATTGCCGCGTCGAAATGCGCGAGCGGGATTCTGCGGTCGGCGGTTTCGGCAACATGGATGACCCGCGCGCCGCGCTTTTCCTGGGCGTGCCAGATCTGCGCGCTGGTGGGAAATTCATAATTGCTCACCACCACCTTGGGCCGTGCGCCAAAATCGATACTGCTCGCCACCGCGTTGATCCCCGCCGAGGCGGAAGCGGTAACGGCCACTTCGTCCGGCCGCGCACCGAGCAGGGTTGCCACCCGATCACGAACCTGCTCCTCGATCCCGACCCAGCCGCCCCAGTCGGCGCCGCGCTCGGTCCGGTCGTCGAGATAGGCCATCATGCCGGCCCGCACGCTGTCGGCCAGCAGGCCGTAAGAGCCGCTGTTGAGATAGAGTTTGGTCCGCACCGTGGGGAATTGCGCCCGGAATTTCAGGAAGTCAGCGGCGGCAGGCATCGCAGGCGCTCCATCGGCCCTATTCATGGGATCGCTTTAATCCAAAGACGGGTCGATTTCTATACGAACAAATGCACGGCCAGGCCGATAATGGCCAACGGCGCGATGAACCGGATGACGAACCGCCAAAGCCGCAGCATGGCCGGTCCGAGGTCCGTCGCCTCGCCGCCGATCAGGCGGCGGCAGCTCCAGCCGACGAACAAGGCCAGAAACAGCGCGTTGGCCGGCAGCAGAAGGTTGGCGATGGTGAAATCGAGCAGATCGAAGGCCGTCTTGTCATTCACGCCCAGCATTGCGAGCGGATGAAAGTCCGACAGAATGCTGAACGACAACAGCGAGGGCAGGCCGACAAGCCAGATGGCGAAGCCCGCCATGATCGCCAGCGGTGCCCGGGCCATGCCGGTTTTTTCCCGCAGCCAGGCGACGACGACCTCCAGCATCCCGACCGCCGTGGTGAAGGCGCCCAATGCGATCAGGCCGAAGAAGAGGATCGCGACAATGCGTCCGCCAATCATCTTGCCGAAGACAATGGGAAGCGTGACGAAGATCAGGTTGGGACCCTCTGCGGGCTTCAAACCATAAGCCAGCACCGCGGGGAAGATCGCGAAGCCGGTCAGAAAGGCAACCGTGATCACGCTGACCGCCAGCGCCATCGATGAGCGCGGCAGCGACGATTCGGCCGGAAGATAGGCGCTGTAAGTCATCAGCATGCCGACGCCGATCGCGGTCGAGAACAGTGCCTGCCCGAGCGCCGTCAACGTTCCTTCGGCTCCCAAGGCGGCAAAATTCGGTTCCAGGAGAAATGTCGCACTCGGTCCCAGGCCTACCGTGATCGCATTGAAAATGACCAATCCGATCAGGATGACGAACAGCGCGATCATCTTGATCCGCGACACGGTTTCGATGCCCCGGCGGACGCCGAGTCCGACGACGATCGCGGTGGCCATGACAAAACCCAATTGCAAGGCGCCGCTGCGAACGGGAGAGGAGGTCAGCGCGCCGAACATCGCGCGCGATTTTTCGGCGTCGAAATTGGCGAAGCCCCGCGCGACCGAAACCATGGTGTAGTCGATGCCCCAACCGGCCACGATGCTGTAGTAGCTCAGCCCGAAAAAGGGAATAAGCAGGCTGAATGCGCCGATCGCGCGCCACAGGTTCGAAGCACCGGCGGCGGCGATGGCGCTGTCGACACTGGTTACGACGCTGCCATGGCCGCGTTTGCCGATCGCCATTTCCGCGATCATCAGCGGCACGCAAATCGCGATGACGAAGACGATATAAAGAATGACGAAGGCGCCACCGCCATTGGCGCCCGCGACATAGGGGAAGCGCCACAGGGTGCCCAGGCCGATGGCCGCGGCGCCGACGGAATAAAGGAACGACAGTCGCGACGACCATTGCTCCTTGTGAACGTGACCGGCGCGCATCGCCCCTCCCATGTGCATCCGTCAGAAGGTCTGCTTTAAACGGAAGTCCCGCAATTGACCAGCGCGATGAAGGAAGCCGCCACCTCATCCGTCAAGGTCGCGATGTCTCGCCGCATCGATATGCGCGCGGCGGCTTGTCCGCGGCGAGACATTCCCAATCCCGATTCAACGCGCGGGTTTTGCAATTTGCACGCGGTGCTGATCAAGCGCCGAAACGGCGGCGGCAAGCGCGGCGCCATTGTCGTCGGCCAACGCCGCCTGGCGCAGGTCGTGCAGCTGATGCGCCGCCAACCCCGGCGCCAAATTCGTAAGGGTCAGGAAATTTCGCAGACCCCGGTCGAAGGTATCGCCATACCCCTTGATGAGGGTCTGACAACGGACGATTTCGATCGCAAGATCCATGTCCCGCTGCGCCGCAAGCCCGATAAGGCCAGCCATGCGCCGATGCGTTCCTGCTCCTCGACATATCTGAGACTCCGCGGGCGAAACCGCCGCATTCCGGCGAAGAGCCGCAGCAGCAGGAACCATCCTATGCGTGTGGTCTCGACATGGCGGCCATTGGCGAACAGCGGCGCGAGCAGACGATTGAGCGGGCGGCTGGCCAGCAGGCGCCGCCCGATCGCGGCGGGCATCACCTCGCAAATTTCGCGCAACCGCGGATGCATGAATTCGGTGACGCCGAGCAACTGGTCCGGCTTGGCGCGCACCTCGCCGCGCACCCGCGCCATGCGCGCGCCCCGGGTTTTCAGATCGGCAACGCGAACCGTGTCTTCGTAACTCATCCAAAGCGCCAAATGCCGCGCACCCTCGCTGGTCAGCGCGTGGTTTTGGGTGCCGTCGTCGAGACGGCTAAGCGCTTCCAACCGGTCGAGATAGAGGCCGGCATAGGCGGTGTCCTGGTAATCGGCCAGGCGTGCGGCGCCGTGCAAGGCGTTTGCCTGCGCCGGAATGGGAAGCGCGGCCCGGATGCGGGCGGCGAGGCGCTCGCCGGCAACGGTACTGGGCTGCGGAAGCGCGGCTTCCCGCTCGACCGGCAGCGCCACCGCCCCGGATGCGGCGGCCGCATATCCAGACTCGAACCCGCGAAGATTGGCTTCGACCGCGATCCCGCTTCGCCCGATCGCGGCTTCGAACGCCGCGCGGGGAAAAGGCAGCGCAGCGCTGCCGCCCAGCGCGCCGAACAGCACCGCGCTGATGACGCTGCCGGCACGTTCCGCGGCCGCATCCATGTCGAACCCGATGAATCGTTTCGCCCGCTCGTCGGCGGCGGCAAGGACTCGGTCGCTCGCCGCGATCCCGTCGCCCAACGCCGTCTTCTCGGAGATTGCGTAGATGCGGTGGGTCGAGCCGATCAATGTCGTGCGGTCGCGGGTGACGAAGCCCCGCAATATCGCGCGCCCAGCCTCCATCAGTTCGGACGCGATCACGATATCGACATCGCCTGGCATCGGCATCAGCGCCAGCACCGGATCGCTGCCGTCATCGGGGACCATCTCGATATAATAGACGGTCGATCCGGTGCGCTGGGCGACGCCGGGAACCGATGTGCCCTGCGCGCGCCAGCCATTGTGTTCGGCAAGGCTGAGGATCCAGTCGGCCAGCACGCCGCCACCCTGTCCGCCCAGGGCCAATATGGCGATGGCGATGCGCCGGCGGTCCATCAGAAGGCCCGCCGGGCACGGGCGCGGTCGCTGCGCCGCTGGAGAAAGCCGATGACGAATGCGCGCGCTGCGTCGCGCCAGCGGTCCCAGCGCGTCGGATTGGTGACGATGCTGGCGCGATAGAAACTCGGGCAGAGGACTGCGGCGTGGCTGACCTCGCCGCAAAGGCCGCAGCCGACGCAGTCATTCTCGACATGCGCGATGGGATCGCGCCGCAGCGGATCGGGATTGGGCTTGATGGTGAGCGACGGACAGCCCGACAGCCGGATGCAGCTGTGATCGCCGGTGCAGGTGTCCGGATCGATCCCAAAGCGTTCGCGCAACACCCGCCGGCCCTCGCGCGCGGCTTTTGCCACCAGCGGCTTTTCGCGGCGTTGCTTGTTCAGCATGCATTCGGATTGCGCGACGATCACTTTCGGCCCTTTTTCGGGCGCAGTCAGGGCGTCGCGCAAGGTCTCGCGCATGCGTTTGACGTCATAGGTTCGGGTGACGGTCCGCACCCAGCCCGCGCCGACTCCGCGCACCGCTCTTTCGATCGAACTGTTGGTGGTGCGAAAGCGGTTCGCCGCGCGTGAGGAGGGAATATCCTGCCCGCCGGTCGCCGCCGAATAACCATTGTCGATAATCAATGTGACGGTATCGTCCTTGTTGAAGACCGCGTTGCTGATGCCCGACGTCAGTCCATTGTGCCAGAAACCGCCATCGCCCATGACCGCGATCGCCCGCTTGCCGTCCGGGCGAAAGGCCGAGGCTCCCGCCGTACCGAGGCCATAGCCCATCGTTGTGTTGCCGATATGGAAGGGCGGCAGGATCGAGAACAAATGACATCCGATGTCCGCCGAAACATGGCTGGGGCCGAGCTCGCGCTCGACCAGTTTCATGGCGGTGAATATGGGACGCTCGGGACAGCCGGTGCAGAACCCGGGGGGACGTTGCGGCACCTCATCCGCCGCAATCATGGGCGCGGGCGCGGGCGCGTCCGCGGCCGGTGCGTGTGATGGTGACCAGAGCTTGAGGAATTTGGCGATGCCTTCCTTCAAGACTTGTCCCGAATATTCGCCCGCGCGCGGCAGCACATCCTTGCCGACGATGCGCGTCTGAAGGTCGGCGCGCCGGACCAGCGTGTTCAGTTCATGCTCGATGAATTCGGGTTGGCCCTCCTCGATCACCAGCACCGCGCGCTTGCCGCGGCAAAATTCGGTCACTTCCTCGGGCACGAGCGGATAGGCGACGTTCAGGCAATAAACCGGCAGCTTGGCGGCGCCGAACATATCGGACAGGCCAATCAGCTCGAGCGCCCGGTTGGCCGTGTTGAACAGCCCTCCCTGCACGATGATGCCGATATCGCCGTCAGCCGGGCCGAACCGCTCATTGAGCCGCCGGTCGCGGATGAACGCCAGGGCCGCCGGCCAGCGCTGCTCGATCTTCTCCACTTCGTGCAGGAAACTGGCGGGCGGCAGGACGATGCGATTCGTGTCGCGCACCGGATTGCGCGCCGCCTCGGCAACCGTCATCGGTGGGCGGACATTGTCCTTTGCGGTAAATCGCCCGGTGACGTGACAGGCCCGCACCCGCAATTCGAGCATCACCGGCGTCTTGGAGGCTTCCGACAGCTCGAAGGCGGTTTCGACCATATCGACCATTTTGGCGAGATCGGGCCTGGGATCGAGCAGCCAGATCTGCGATTTCATCGCGAAGGCGTGCGTGCGCTCCTGCATGATCGAGGAGCCTTCGCCATAATCCTCGCCGATGATGATGAGCGCGCCGCCGGTGACCCCGCCGGACGCGACGTTGGAGAGCGCGTCGGACGCCACATTGGTGCCGACCACCGATTTCCACGCCACCGCGCCCCGCAGCGGATAGTTGACCGATGCCGCGAGCATCGCCGCCGCGCTCGCCTCCGACGCGCTCGCCTCGAAATGCACGCCAAGTTCGCGCAACAGATCGTTGGCGTCGGCGAACACGTCCATCAAATGACTGATCGGCGATCCCTGATAGCCGCCGACATAGGCGACGCCGGCCTGCAGCAATCCCTTGGTGACCGCCAATATACCCTCGCCGTGAAACGTCTTTCCCGCGCCCAGCCGCAGCAATTCGACTTCGGATTTGAAGGAGCGTTCTGCCATCGCTTAATCGGCAATGAGCGCGAGCACGCGCAAGGGACTGCCCGAGCCGCCCTTGATCTTGAGCGGCGCGGCAATGATCAAGGCGCCCCGCGGCGGAAGCTGGTCGAGATTCTCCAGACACTGAAGGCCGTAGCGCCCTGCGCCATGGAACAGGGTGTGCGCGGGGTAGGGAGGCTCGAGCAGATGCGCCTGGCCGGCATCGGTGCCGATGGTCTCCACGCCGAAACCGTGTGCGTCCCGCGCCTCGACGAGGAAGCGGACCGCTTCGGCGGACGGGCCGGGCGTATGGGCGCCGTCCACGCGACGGTTGACATAGTCTGCGACGGATCGCTTTGACCAATCGGTCCGCATCAACACCCAGTGCCGCGGCGGTATGCGGCCATGCGCGGCTTCCCACTTTTCGATATGGCTTACGGTGAGCAGGAAGTCGGGATTTTCCGCCGCCTCGCGCGAGACGTCGATGACGACCGCAGGCGCGATGAAATCGCTGGGCGGCATCGTATCCACGGCATTCGCGGGCAAATTCTTGCCCGTGACCCAGTGCACCGGTGCATCGAAATGGGTCCCGGTATGTTCGCACATCGTGAAATTGTTCCAGTACCAGGCGACGCCGCGACTGTCGTAACGGCTGATTTCCTCGACCGAAAATGGCGCGCATTGGCCGAACTCGGGTGGAAGGACCAGTACGGGAGTTTCGGGCGAGAGAGTCTGGGTGAGGTCGATCGTGCGCAGCGCGCCGCTCGTCAGGGCCTCTGTCACGCCGGCGAGGACATCACCCTTGTGTCCGCTCATGCGCTGCTTCTCCCCATTATTTTCCGGTGGGCTTACGATGCCATGAAAAGCCGCAATTGCAAATTTGGCCCGTTTTCACGGAAGGGTGGCGTCTCAGGCCGGCTCGTTTGCACCCGATTGGCCTTACGGCCAATCCGGCGATCGAGGATCTACTAGCAATGCGTGATCAACTCTCTCAGCAGCTCTCTGGATGGCTCCCATTCTCCGATCGCCGGGCAAAGCAGCATCGCTTTACGGGCCGTCAGCTCCGAACCGGAAAGGGCGGCTTCGATCGCCGCGCGTTCATACGCCTTGACCGCCAGAACCAGACCGCGGACAGCCTCTGGCAGGGTGCCGCACGGCTCCGGAGTGATGGTGTCGTCGCCGATCCGGCATGACACTTCGATAATGTCGCCCGCTTCGATCTCGGCAACGCTTCCCAGATTCTGCGTATTGACCACGATGCGGCGGGGCCGAGATCCGCAGAGGGCCTTCATGACGTCCAAGGCGATGCGGTGATATCCGCTGGCCGCGCGGAAAGGATCTTCCTGGCTTGGCGCGGCGGCGCGCAGCGCCGAACCGCCTTCGCCTTCGAGTTTCATGTAGGCGCTGGAACGCGTGTTCAGATAGGCGGCATAGGTGGCAATCGCAGCGGCCGGATCGCCATTCCGCAGAAGTCGAGCAAGGCTGGGAATGAGTTTCCGGTTGAGCTCTTCCACTTCGGCGCCGCGGCTGCTTCCCTGCTTGCGCTGATTTTCGAGCGCCCGGCGGCGGGAATAGTAAAAGAAAAGATACTCGGTCGGGATGAGGCGCAGCGTCCGGATGAGATCGTGCTCGAAAAGCGGGACGCTATAGAGCCGGCTGAGAAAGGCATCGTCCGCCAGCAGGGCATCGGTGACGTCTTCGCCGCGAAGTCGGATACGTCGAATCCAGCCGAGATGGTTGAGGCCGACATACTCGCAATGAACCTCATCCGGCGAGGCTCCGAGCGCGGTGTGGATGCGGTGCAGCATCTCGGTGGGCGTATCGCAGATGCCGACCACCTTGGCGTTGCTGTGGTGCTTGATGGCTTGGGTGATAAGGCCGGCAGGGTTGGTGAAATTGATGAGCCAGGCCTGCGGGCTCAACCGCTCCACCAGCTTCGCCTGTTCGATGGCGACGGAGACGGTTCGCAGCGCCATGGCGACGCCGCCGGGGCCGGTGGTCTCCTGGCCGGGATAGCCGTGGGCGATTGATGTGCGCTCGTCGCGGGTACGGGCCTGGGCGCCGCCGATGCGGATGCTGTTGAGCACAAAACTCGGCGCCTTCGATGGCATCCTCGATGGAGGATGCCTGACGTACCCGCAGCGAACCCTTCTCGCGGGCCACGACGGCGCGGCCAAGCTCGGCCATGATGCGAACCCGTTCCTGATCGGGATCGAACAGGACAAGCTCCTCGGCGCCGAGGGTCTCGGCGGCTTCGTTGATACCGAAGACCACGAGTGGCGTGCGCACGCCGCCGCCGCCGATGAATGCGATCTTACGGCGCATAGGTTTGGTCATGGATTTGTTCGACTTCCTCGCGATGCGGCAACGCGGAGAGCGCGCCGGCGGCGCGGGTGGAAAGTGCTCCGCAGATGCAGGCACGCTTCAGGCAGTCTTCAGGGGTGGCCCTATCGAGAAGCGCATCGATGAAGCCGGCATCGAAAGCATCTCCCGCCCCTGTCGTGTCGACGGTTTCGACAAGGGGCGAGGACACTTCGTAGGGAACGTCACTGGCGAACATGGCCGCCCCGCGCGGACCCAGCTTCACGACGGGCCGGGGGAATCCGTTTTGTCGCGCGAAGGAAAGATACCCGATAGCGTCCCGGCCGCCGCTCAACAGGGAGGCTTCTTTTTCGTTCGGAAACAGATAGTCCACGGCACGGCAGGTTTCCAGATTTCGCGGGCGAACCCAGCCATTCCGCCTGGAAACCGACGTCGAGCGATGTCGTGCATCCGGCGGCCCGCAAGGCCGGCAACAGATCCATGGCGAGTTCTTGGGCAAGCGGCATGGCGAAGTGCACATGCCGGCCATTCTTGAGGGATGCAAGCATCGCCTGGGACCGTAGCATCGGCGCCAGCTTCTCGTTTTCGCCGCTGTAGCTGAAGAAGGATCGGTCATCGCGCATGGAGATGCTAACGGTAACGCCGGTGTTGCCTGCGGCCTGTTCAAGCATTTCGCCCGAAACGTTGAATGCGCGAAGACGGCTCTCGAACCATTCGCCATCGGCGGCACCGATCACGCCGAACAGGCGCACCGACCGCCCAAGCCTTGCCAGGGCGCAGGCCGTGTTGACCGCGCCGCCTCCGACCTCGCGCGCATAGTGGCGAGTAAACACCTCCTCGCCCGGCTGCGGCCAGTGGGCGAAGCCGGTGAAGATGTGGTCGATATAGACCTCGCCTACGACTGCAACGTCATGCGTCTTCATATCGATTGAACGGCCACTCGTTTTTCCGTCTGGCTTGCAGCAAATACACGGCCGCTCCGGTCACCGCCATGGCAAAGCCAATCGCGATGTAGGCGGGATTGCTGCTGAGAACAATATAAATCCATCCCGCAAGGGCGACAATCGCCGGCAAGGGATAGAGCGGCATCCGGAAGGCTCCCGGCGCGGCGACCGATCTGCGCCGCAGCAGGATGACCGCGACGCACTGCGCCGCAAACTGGATCATGGTCTGGATGACAATGAGAACGGAGATGAGGTCGGCCAGCGAGAAGAGGCACGCCACCGCCGCGAGGCCGCCCATGAAGAGCAGCGAGGTGGAGGGAAACTTGCCTGTCGGGTGTAGGCGGGCGAAAGGCTTGAAGAAACGTCCATCGGCGGCGGCGGCATAGGGCACGCGCGAAAAGCCCAGAATAATGGCGAAGACCGATCCCCAGCTGGCGACGAGAATCAGGCCCGAGACCAGCAGGCCGCCCCAGCGGCCGTAGAGAATCTGCATATAGTCCGCCACGATGGCCCTGGAGTGCTGGCCCTGCTGCCACGGCACGGTTCCGATGATGGAGAGATTCATGGCGAGATAGAGGATCGCGATGAGAATGATGGAATAGACGATCGCGCGAGGGATTGTCTTTCGCGGCGCGCGCACCTCCTCTCCGATGAAACAGACATTGTTGTAGCCGCCATAGTCGTAGACGGCGATGAGCGTGGCCGAGCCCAGGCCCAGCCAAAAGGGCCGCGACAGATGAAATGCATGGGCCGGAAAGCTGAAGGCAATCGCGCCGTTGAAGTGCATGGCGCCGCTGACGACGATCCATAGGCAGGTGCCCAGTACGGCAACCGTGATGACGATGGAGACCGCGCTGATGGAGCGGATGTTGCGATAAAGGAGCCCCGTGTTCACCAGGCAAACCGCCATCGCGATCATCACCAGATGGGCATGCTGGAGATGCGGCGCCAGAAAGCTCGCATACTGCCCGAAACCGACAGCGCCCGTGGCGATGGAAATCGGGCCGATCAGGAGCGACTGCCACAAGAATAGGAAGCTGAACAGGCGTCCCCAACTCTTGGGGCCGAAGGCCTGCAGAAGATAATGATAGGGACCGCCGGAACGCGGCAGCGCCGAACCCAGCTCCGCCCAGACCATGCCGTCGCAGAGACAGAGGATCGCGCCCAGAATCCAACCGAGCATGGCCTGGGGCCCGCCCATGGCGGCCAGGGCAAGGGGGATCGTGATGAAGGGCCCGATGCCCACCATGTTGAGAATGTTGGCCGACATGGCGCCCGCCAGCCCCATGCCGCGGTCGAGCCGTTGTCCGTCGGCGGCGGCCTGGTTTTGCGGGGAGCCTGGGTTGGTCACAAGCAAATCCTGTTAAGTCCCGGATCACGGATTGGGATCAGGGATTGCGTGAGTGATGCATGCGCCGGGTCTGTTCATCCGACAGCGGAAATCATTTCCCGGCGCGAAACTGCGGATTTTTTGGCAGGCTGAGCAGATTGGCGAAGATGCGATAGGCGCCCGGAACACCAAGCGGCAGCTGCCGATAGAAGGCGTAGGCATTGTAGATGTAGGCGCCCTTGCCATACCGCGCATAGACCAGTCCGCCCTTCTGCGGCAACTGTCCCTCGTCGTGCGTCTCCAGCAAAGGCTTGTACCTGGCATCCCAGGAAGACAGGAATTTCGAACCCCGCTCCTCAATCCATCCATCGAAGTCTTTCGGCGTGATGGCGTTGGGCCAGGTCAGCAACGGATCCTTGGGATCCAGAATCGTGACCGCCGACTTTTCGTCGGTGACCTCTTCTGGATCGCTTGTCATGACATAGGGATAGGGGCCGAAATTGTGATCGTACTCCGGGGTGTTATATTGCACCAGCACCACGCCGCCATTCTCGACATACTTCAGGAGGCGGCTGTTGTTGGCGACCAGATCGGGCCGCACGGCATAGGCGCGCACGCCGACGACGATGGTGTCGTACTTGCCAAGGTCGGCGTTGGCCAGATCCTGCGAGGACAGAAAGGATACGTGGACGCCCAGTGCCTCAAGCGCGGACGGCACGTCATCGCCACTGCCTTCGATGTAACCGATAGTCTGCGATGCCGCCATCTTCACATCGGTGCCGGTGATCTTGTAGATCGACGGGCTGTAGAGGAAATAGGGCCGCAGGCCGGTATAGCCGGTCGCGACATAGCCTTCCCTGTAGGATTTTCCCTGATAGTCGGCGACGGCGGTGACCTGATAGGGCCGCTCGGCGATCGCGCCGGGATGAACCGTGAAAGCCACGGCCAATTCCTCTCCCAGTTGCGTGAAATTGACCGGGACCGATTTCGGCTCCGAAGTCCAGCCGTCTGGAAGTTCGAGGTGAACGCTCTCTCTCGCCTGGCCTTCCACGTTATTGCGCAGGCGCACGCTGACCGGAAACGACGTCTGCGCGAGCGGGATGATCCCGGCGCTGGGATTGATCGTCACGGAGACGGGCGGGCCGACCGGCATGGGATATCGCAGTGTTCCCGGACCTGTGACCCTGCTGACGACCTGCACGATGCCCGTCGTCTGCAAGGTTACGCCATCGAAGCCAAGATGTACGGCGGCCTCGAGCGGGTAGGGAGCCAATGGCCTGTTCCGGTCGGCGCCGCTATCAAGGTCATAATGAGACTGCTCCATATCCGGCCGCGTGAAATAAGGCCGGGTGAAGGGTTCGTCGCCGGGAACGGTCGCCGCGAAGCGGACGGCCAGGGCCTTGCCGGGTTCGAGCAGCCGTGGCGCCCCGGTTTCGGGCTTTACGCTCCAGGATTTGCCCGACGCGACGTTCAGTTTCACGTCTTCGATTTCGATGGGGAGCTTGCCGCCGTCGAACAGATGCACGCCGACATGAAGGTTTTGCGCCGGGATCGCCATCTGGATGGTTTCCCGCGCGCCGCCAAACTCCGATGGCGCGCCGTCCGATCCCGCAGCGGGCACGATGTCCGCCTCCAGGGAAATACCCAGCGACGCCAGCAGCGCCTGATTGAATTGCCGCTGCTTCTGCTTCAGTTCGTGAAGCACATTGTACTTTTCGTCGGCCGTGAGCGCGCTCTTCTCCACCGCCGCCACCAGCGCGTCGGTCGCCTTCAGGCCATTCGCGAGCGTGCCGGCGATTGCCGATGGGTCCTGCGCGGAAAAGCCCGCGATGGCGCTTTCGACCGCGCCGTTGATCTGCCGCAGTCCATCCTTGAGGAAATCCGGCGGCGCGGGCCCGGCAAGGTCGGTAATGCCCGCAATCGAAATATCGATGCCGTCGAAGAAGCTTGCTTCCCTGTCCTGCGCGCGGATGTGCGAACCGAAACGGTGGTAATCCGAAACCTGCTCCGCCGGCGCGGGAATGTCCGTCCCGCCATTCTGCGATTTCTGGAAGCCGAGGCCCTCGCGCGAAACCTGCAGATAAGTCAGTCCCAGCATGCTGTCATAGGTGCCGACGGGGACCGCGACCGTCGTCGAAACCGTTCCAGGCTCCCATCGGCCCGTGATGTAATTCTGCACGCCGACCGGCCCCCAATGATGGGTCGCGTAATCATATGCGCCCTTATCCGACGTTCGGAATT
This sequence comes from uncultured Alphaproteobacteria bacterium, assembly GCA_963769055.1. Taxonomy (GTDB): domain Bacteria; phylum Pseudomonadota; class Alphaproteobacteria; order Micropepsales; family Micropepsaceae; genus Rhizomicrobium. The sequence goes on along the minus strand of CAVYKF010000009.1, from coordinate 306,349 downwards.
GCGGCACGCGCGCATATTCCTTCACCGGCGTCCAGGGCAGCAGGCCCTCCCGGATCTGTTCGGGAAACATCTTGGGATCGCCGGCGGCCTTGAACACTTCCTGCGCCAAGAGGCCGGCGGTCGCATGGTTTCCATGGCCATCGGTGGGGCCGCCGACGAAAACCGAGTTGACCACAAGCGGGCGCACGGTTCGAACCACGCGAACCGCATCCGCAAGCACGCGCTCATGGCCCCATTGATCGAGCGCCTCCTTGAGCGATTTCGAAAAACCGTAATCCACCACGGTCGAGAAATATTGCCCGTCGAGGCCGTAGTAGCGGCCGGCCTGCAGAAGTTCTTCGGTGCGAACCAGCCCGAGAGCGTCCCAGAGATGCGGCGACATCACATTGGCGCCGCCTTCGCCGCGATTGAGCGTCATGAGCTCGGTGCGAACGCCGAGCCCCCGGCTTTCATAGGCCAAGGTTGCGCCATCTTCGTCGTCGGGATGGGCCACGATCATCAGCAGGCTTGCGCGCGTGTGCAGCTTCTTCAACAGCCGCCAGGTCCCGGCCGCCCCACGGTCGAGGGAGATCGGTCGCGCGTCGGCAATCGGGGTCATGGGCGCAGCGGAACCATTGACGGCCGGGCCTGACAGCAGGGCCAGGGCGACCATGCCGTAAAGCGCGTTTTTCAACCGAAGGAACATGATGATGTCGTCTCCCGTCGGTTGTCCGTCTGGTTGGAATATCCGAGTTGGCGCTTAAGAGCAGGAATTTCCGCTGCGTCGAATCTCGCGCTGATCGTTTATCGTGTCAATCAACGCAACTGGAACCGGGCGCGCGGGGGCCGGATCGATTGCCGGCACAGCCACTAACGCACCGGGCGTTTCTCGCGCCGGCCCGGTGAAATCTTCGCGAAGGCCTTCCATGGCCGTGCCGACCAACGCATCGCGCGTTTCGCTCGGGCGTACCGGCTATTCACGAGGTGCCGTAGGCCGCCAGGAAAACATTGACGGCATTCGCGACGGTCGTTTCGATCTCCTTGTCGGTGGGATCGGCGATATTCCAAAGCTTGCGGTGATGCAGCTCGCCGCGGCAAAGCTCCATGAAATGAATTCCCATCGTCATCATATAGCCCGGCTTGACATGACCGTTTTCCGCCGCCCGGCCGAAGAACTCCGCGAGCATTTCCTTGCCCCTTTGCGGACCTGCCAGATAGAAGGCGCGGCCCAGTTCGGGAAATCGCCCGGCCTCGGCGGTAATCAGGCGGTAGGTTGCGATGCTGTCGTCGCGCAGGATCCAGCGCACCGCATTCTCGCCCAGATGGGTCAGGACCTTGCGGAAGTCCTGCAACTCCAGCTCGGCGTCGTAGAGCATTTCGCGGAAATCGCGGCAGCGTTCCTCGATCACCGCCGAAAACAATTCTTCCTTTGACGAGAAGTAGTTGTAGAGCGTGGCCTTGGACCCTCCCACCTTGGCCGCGATGCTGGACATGGAGGTGGCGGCATAGCCGTCCTCCAGGAACGCGGCATGGGCGATCCGCAGGATGGTCTCGCGGCGTTCGTCGCGATCGGCTCGGGGCAGGCGGGACGCAATGGAACTCATTATGACCGTACCGTACAGTTTTATGTTGACAGCTTATTCCCCAAACATGTAATTCTGTCAACGATTAATGACCGTACGGTACAGTTCAAATGAAATGTCATGCCGTCGGCCTAATGGCCGGGATCGCTTTGCTGGGCCTTGGCGCTTGCGCTCCCGATTTGGGGCCCCTGCCGGTCGAGAAGCCGCCGCAAGCCTATGCGGCGGATAAGAGTTTCGCGACAACCTCATCCGATTGGCCAACAGCCGACTGGTGGATGGCCTATGACGATAAGCAACTCGATGCCTTGATCGCGGAGGGCGTGGCGAATGCGCCGGATCTCAAGCGCGCGGAAGCGCGCATGCGCCAGGCGGACGCGGCCGCGCAGCAATCCGATGCCAGCCTTTGGCCCAAACTCACCGCCAACGGCACGGTGTCCGAAACCCGCGCCAGTCTCAACCAGGGCTTTCCGGCCCAATTCCAATCCTTCCTGCCGCATGGCTGGCACGATCAGGGCCAGATCAGCGGCAATCTCAGCTATGATCTCGATATATTCGGCAAGAACCGCGCCGCCTTCGCCGCGGCGACTTCGGAAGCCGATGCGGCGCGCGTGGACCTGGCTTCGTCACGTCTCAGCCTGTCTTCGGCGATCGCCAGTGCCTACGCCAGCCTTGTGCAGCTGACGGCGGACCGGGCTGCGGCCGTCGACGCCATCAATGTACGCAAGCAGAGCGAAGATCTCTTGCGCCAGCGTCTCGCCCAGCAGTTGGAAAACACCGGCGCCGTATCCGAAGCGGAATCGCGGACCCATGCCGCGGAAGCCGATCTCGACCGCATCGACGGGCAGATCGCGCTGGCCCGCAACCAGCTCGCGGCGCTGGTGGGCAAGGGACCGGATCGCGGCCTGGATATTCCGCTGCCCGCCAATCCGAAACTCAAGGTATTCGGCGTCCCCGCCAATCTTTCCGCCGATCTGATCGGGCGGCGCCCCGACATCGTCGCGGCGCGTCTGCGCGCCGACGCGGCATCCAAGCGCATCGACGTGGCGCACGCCGACTTCTATCCGAACGTCAATCTTACCGGATATCTGGGTTATCAGGCGTTGGGAATTTCGGACCTGCTCCTGCCGTCCTCGCAGATCGGCCAGATCGCGCCGGCGATTTCACTGCCGATATTCGATCATGGCCGGATCGAGGGCGCCTATCGCGACGCCCGCGCCCAATATGACGAGGCTGTCGCGACCTACGATCAAACATTGACGACCGCCCTGCGCGAAGTCGCGGATGCCCTGGCCAACCAGCGCGAACTCGGCAACGAACTGGCCCATTCCCGCGCCGCGCTTTCCGCCAGCGAAGACGCCTATCGGGTCGCGCAAATGCGCTACGGCGCCGGACTTTCGCGCTATCTCGACGTGCTGACGTCCGAGGACACGCTGGTTACGCAGCGCCGCACCGTCGCCGACCTTCAGGCGCGCGCCTTCACCCAGGACGTGGCGCTGGTTCGCGCGCTGGGGGGCGGGTTTCATTTGGACACTATCAACGTCGCGCAAAGCGCGAAGGAGCAATAACCGTGTCGGACCAAGCCGCGACCGCTGGGTCGTTTGAAAAAGCCGAGGCCTCCGGAGGGCGCATGCGACGCCGAAGCATGATCTTCCTGGCGCTGGGCGGCGCCATCGTATTTGTCGCGCTCGTCGTCGGCGGCTGGTGGCTGCTGGTTGGCCGCTACTATGTTTCCACGGACGATGCCTATGTTGCGGCCACCACCGCGCAGATCACGCCGCGCATCGACGGAACCATTGCCAGCGTGCCGGTCCGCGACACCGATCATGTTCGTCGCGGCGACGTTCTGGCCACCATCGATCCCGCGGATGCGCAGCTGGCGGTCGAACAGGCGCAGGCGAATCTGCGCCTGGCCGAGCAGCGCGTGACGCAGTATTTCGCCAATGCCGCCAGTGCCGCGGCACAGGTCACCGCTCGGCAGGGCGATCTGGAGCGCGCCAATATTGATTACAAGCGACGGTCGACGCTGGCTTCCTCCGGCGCGGTTTCCGGCGATGAAATGACCGCGGCGAACAACGCGCTGGAAACGGCGCAGGCCGCGCTTCGGCAGGCCGAGCAGCAGCTGGCCGCGCAAAAGGCCGTCATCGTCAGCGGCGATGTCGCGCACAATCCGGATGTGATGGCGGCGCAAGTCGCGCTCGACCGTGCCAAGCTGGATCTGGGACGGACCGTGATCCGCGCCCCGGTCGACGGCATCGTGGTGCAGAACACGGCCCAGGTGGGCCAGCGGGTGCAGGCGGGCGCGTCCCTGATGACGGTGGTGCCCATGGCGCAGGCCTATGTGAACGCCAATTTCAAGGAAGGCCAACTCGAGGGTGTCCGCCCGCAACAGGCGGTGACTTTAACCTCGGATCTTTATGGATCGGATGTGGTGTTCCATGGCCGGGTCGTGGACCTGGCCGGCGGCACCGGCTCGGCCTTCTCGCTGATCCCGGCCCAGAACGCGACCGGCAATTGGATCAAGGTGGTGCAACGCTTGCCGGTGCGCATCGCGCTCGATCCCCAGGAACTTCTGGAACATCCTTTGCGCGTGGGATTGTCGATGACGGCAAAGATCCGTCTTTCCAACTAATCTGCCGGGGCGACCTATGTCCGCCAACAACAGCAACGCGATGACCAGCACCGCCGGGCCAGCGGCATTGACGGGCTGGGCGCTGGCCGCCGGCATCGCCGTCCTGGCTATGGCCAATTTCATGGCCGTGCTGGACATGACCATCGTCAACGTCGCCGTTCCCCATATCGCCGGCAGCATGGCGGTGTCGGTCAATGAGGGCACCTGGGCGATCACCTCTTACTCGATCGCGGAAGCCGTGATGGTGCCGCTGACCGGCTGGCTGGCACAGCGCTTCGGCCCGATCAGGGTCTTCACGACGGCAGCATTGGGATTTGGCGCCTGCTCATTGTTGTGCGGCCTGTCCGTGAACATGCCCATGCTGGTGACGTTGCGGGTGTTGCAGGGCTTGATGGGCGGACCTTTGATGCCAATGTCGCAGACCCTGCTGTTGCGCATCGCACCTCCCGAAAAGCGCAATATGGCGCTCGGTCTTTGGACCATGACAACCATCCTGGGACCGATCGCGGGGCCGATAGTCAGCGGGATACTGTCCGACAGTTGGGGTTGGCCCTGGGCGTTCTATATCAATGTGCCGATCGCCGTCATCTGTTCGACCCTGGCGTGGCGGATGCTCTCCAAATTCGAAACCAAGACCATGAAACGCCCCATCGATTTTGTCGGACTTGGCATGCTCATCACCTGGGTGGGCGCATTGCAGATCGTGTTCGACAATGGCGAAAATGACGACTGGTTTCAGTCCAACTTCATTGTCGGTACCGCCCTGGTCGCCTTTGTCGGTTTTCTTGCCTTTCTCGCCTGGGAATTGACCGATGAACATCCAATCGTGGACTTACGGATTTTTCGGCATCGCGGCTTCGCCATAGCCACCGTGGCGATGTTTTTCGCTTTCAGTTCCTTCATGGGCATGAACGTGCTGATCCCGCTCTGGCTGCAGACCAACATGAATTACACGGCGACCACGGCGGGCCAGATGATGGCCTTTAACGGCATGGTAGCGGTAATGGTGGCGCCGATTGCGGCGAATCTGCTTTCGCGCGTCGATCCGCGCGCCATGATGTCGCTTGGTCTAGGCATCCTCGCGCTGGACACGTTTTGGCGCACCACCTTCGACACCGACATCAGCTTCGGGGGCTTGATTCCGGCACAGATGGCAATGGGGATTGGCATGCCGCTATTCTTTATTCCCTTGATGAGCCTTGCGATGGGGTCGGTGCGGCCGGAGGAGACTGCGTCCGCCGCGGGCCTATTTAATTTTCTCAGGACGACGGCGGGCGCCTTCGCCACCGGCGTCATCGTCTTCGCTTGGCGCGACAGCACGGTGAAGAGCCATGTCGAAATCGCGGGCGCCCTGAACAACGCACCCAAGGCGCTGGCGCAGCTTCATGCCGCCGGACAGAGCACCCAGCAGGCGCTCATGTCCCTGGACAATATCGTGCAGACGCAAAGCGTGATGCTGGGCACCAATCAGATTTTCTCGGTGGTTGCCGTGATCCTGGCCTGTGTCTCGGCCGGAATCTGGCTCATGCCGAAACCGAAGTCCCCGGCGCGCATGAAAGCCGGAGGGCACTGAATCCGGGGCTATTTCGCGCTGGCAAGCAGGATCGAGGTTTCCGTCGCGGCGATGCCCTCGATCAACCGGATCTGGTCCAGCGCCTCGCTGAAACCCGCCAAGGTGTCGGTGCCGATCTCGGCAATGAGGTCCCAGCGTCCGTTGGTGGTGTGGATGCTTTCGACTTCCGCGAAGCCGCGCAAGGCCCGCGTCACCTTGGCGGATTTTTCCCCTTCGACCGCGATGCACATCACCGCGCGGACGCGGCCGGTTTCCAGTTCGGGCGCCGTGCGCACGGTGAAGCCGCGGATGGTGCGCGCCGCCAGCATCCGGGCGACCCGGTTCTGCACCGTGCCCCGCGAAATTTTGAGCTTTTTCGCCAGCGAAGCGGCGGGCTCGCGGGCATTGGCGCGCAGCAGGGCCAGGAGCTTGCGATCGATTTCGTCCATCATATCGTCACTCTGTCTTGGCGAAATGCTAGAATATTGCCGAATATTATCAGATTGCCGGCTTTTCGCTAGCCGGGGATCGCGATTTGATTGGGGTCAGCGATTCTGGGGACATGCGATGACCGGCCAACCTCTGTTTCTGATGACCGATTCCCGCCATTTCGGCGTGACCTATCAGATCAATCCCTGGATGCGGCCGGACGCCTGGCAGGCCGCTCCGGCGGCGCTGGCGGCGGCGGCGGTCGAGAGTGCGGCGCTCCTGCGCGCTCGCATTGGAAAAGGCCGGCGGACAGGTCGAGATCGTCCCGGCCGTGGAACATCTTCCTGATCTGGTCTTCCCGGCCAATGCCGCCATCGTGCTCGACGGCCGGGCCCTGGTGGCGCGCTTTCGTTATCCGGAACGGCAGGGCGAAGAGGCGATATTCCGCGCCACCTTCCTGGACCTCAAGGCGCGCGGACTGCTCGCAGAGGTCATCGAACTGCCGGACGGCGTTCTGCAGGAAGGCGCGGGCGACTGCATCTGGGATGCGGACCGTTCTTTCTTCTGGGCGGGCTATGGCCAGCGTTCGACGGAGAACTCGCTTCCCGTTATCGAAGACGTATTCGGGCAGCGCGTGGTCGGGCTTCGGCTCGCGACCGACCGTTTCTATCATCTCGACACCTGCTTCTGTCCGCTGGCGGGCGGCAAGGTGCTTTATTATCCAGCCGCCTTCACGGCCGAGGCACTGGCGACCATCCGCGCCCATGTCCGGCCCGAAGACCGCATCGAGGCGACGGACGAGGAGGCTGGGCGCCTTCTGCGTCAATGCCGTCAATATCGGCCGCCAGATCGTGATGGCGAAGGCACCGGAACTCCTTGCGCATCAAGCTGCGCGCGCTGGGTTACAGCCTCGCCGAAGTCGATCTCGCGCCGTTCATCCTTTCCGGCGGCGGCGCCTATTGCATGACCTTGCGGCTGGATCGCGCGCAGCGACGTTGCGCGCCGCGATGCGCGCGGCGGAGTGAGGCAGACATGAACCAGTTCGCGCCACACAGTTTGCAAAGCGCCGGCGATTTCATCGCCCGGGAGGCGAATTCGGCGCGATGAATTACAAGCCCCTGGACGTCGTGCTGCGCGCGCGGAGAGGGCGTCTATGTCTGGGACGTGGACGGGCGGCGCTATCTCGATTGCCTGTCGGCCTATTCGGCGGTCAATCAGGGCCATTGCCATCCGCGCATTCTGGCGGCGCTCACCGAGCAGGCGTCGCGGCTGACCCTCACGTCGCGCGCCTTCCGCAACGATCAGCTCGCGCCGTTCTATGAGGAGCTGTGCGCGCTGACGCGGGCGCACAAGGTGCTGCCGATGAATTCGGGCGCCGAGGCGGTGGAAAGCGCGCTCAAGCTGGCGCGCAAATGGGGCTATGCGGTCAAGGGCGTGGCTCCGGGCGCAGGCCGAGATCATCGTCTGCGCCAACAATTTCCACGGCCGCACCATCACCATTGTCGGCTTCTCCAGCGATCCCGGCTCGCGCGAGGGCTTCGGTCCCTTCGCCGCCGGCTTCAAGGTCATACCGTTCGGCGATGCGGCGGCGCTGGAGGCGGCGATCGGGCCCAACACCGTCGCGTTCCTGGTGGAACCGATCCAGGGCGAGGCCGGCGTGATCATTCCGCCGCCCGGATATCTGAAGACGGCGCGCGAGCTCTGCACCCGCCACAATGTGCTGTTCATCCTGGACGAGATCCAGACCGGGCTCGGCCGCACCGGCAAGCTCTTGGCGGAGGAGCATGAAGGCGTGGAGGCGGACCTCACCGTGATCGGCAAGGCGCTTGTCCGGCGGCTTCTATCCGGTCTCGGCGGTGCTTTCCAATTCCGAGGCGATGAGCGTGCTGCATCCCGGCGAGCATGGCTCGACCTTTGGCGGCAATCCGCTCGCCTGCGCCGTGGCGCGGATGGCGCTCAAGGTGCTGGTCGAGGAAGGCATGATCGAGAATGCCGCGCGGGTGGGCGATCGGTTGAAGCGCAATCTCGCAGGATATCCGCTCCAACCTGGTGAAAGAGGTTCGTGGCGTCGGGCTTGATGCTCGCCGTCGAGCTCGACCCCGAAGCGGGCGGCGCGCGCCCGATCTGCGAAGCACTGCAGGCGCGCGGGCTGCTGGCAAAGGAAACCCACGATCACACCATCCGGATCGCCCCGCCCCTGATCCTGACGGACGAGCAGGCCGACTGGATCGCGGATCAATTCAAGGCCGTCCTGACTTGACGATTGCCCGGCCAGTCGCCGCGCCTTCCGGTATAAGCATGTCCATGCCCGTTTCCGCGCGCTGGGATCTTCTGGATACTGGGAAATACCGCGACGAGCGTGATGCCGTCGCGGCGCTGCTGGCCGCGCAGCCTTTGACGCCCGAAGATGCGGGCGGCGGTGCAGGGCGAGGCGTCGCTGGCTGGTGCGCCGGGCCCGCGAGACGACCCGCCGCCAGGGCCTGGTCGAAAGCTTCCTGCAGGAATTCTCGCTTTCCACGCCCGGAAGGCCTGGCGCTGATGGGCCTGGCCGAAGCGCTGCTGCGCACGCCCGACGCCGACACCCGCGACCGGCTGATCGCCGAAAAAATCGCCGCCGCCGACTGGGCCTCGCATCTGGGTCAATCCGACAGCCTGTTGGTCAATGCTTCGACCTGGGGCCTGATGATGACGGGCCGGCTGGTCGATGTCAGCGGCATGGACGATGCCGCCGGCACGATCCGCAAGCTGGCGGCGCGGGTGGGCGAGCCCATCGTTCGCGCGGCGGTGGCGCAGGCCGTCCGCATCATGGGCGAGCAATTCGTGCTGGGCCGCACCATCGAGGACGCCATGGCGCGCGCGGCGCGGGACAATCTGCTCTGCTCCTTCGACATGCTGGGCGAGGGCGCGCGCACCGAGGCGGACGCGGCGCATTACGAAGCCGCCTATGCGCGGCGCCATTGCCGCCATCGGCAAGACTCTCCGCCGGTCCCGAGAACGGGCACGGCATTTCGGTGAAGCTGTCGGCCCTGTCGCCGCGCTATGAGGCGGCCCAGGAACAGCGCGTCTGGCGCGAGCTCTATCCGCGCCTGAAGCGGCTGGCCGAACTGGCGGCGGCGGCCGATCTCAATTTCACGCTCGACGCCGAGGAAGCCGATCGGCTGGTGCTGTCGCTCAAGCTGCTGGACCGGCTGGCGCGCGAAAAATCGCTGGGCGCGTGGCGGGGCCTTGGCCTGGCGGTCCAGGCCTACCAGAAGCGCGCGCCCGAGATGATCGCGGCGCTGGCGATGCTGGCGCGGCGAAAGCGGCCGGCGATTGATGGTGCGGCTGGTCAAGGGCGCCTATTGGGACAGCGAGATCAAGCGCGCCCAGGTGGCGGGGCCGGCCGGGCTATCCGGTCTTCACCACCAAGCCGGCGACGGATCTGTCGTATCTGGTCTGCGCGAAGCTGCTGATCGATGCCAGTCCGCATCTCTATGCCCAGTTCGCCACCCACAATGCCCACACCCTGGCGGCGGTCGCATGCGCTGGCGGGACCGGTCAGGATCGAGCATCAGCGGCTGCACGGCATGGGCGAGGTGCTGTACGAGGCGGCGGCGGAGCGTTTCGGGCCCCTGTCGCTGCGCACCTACGCGCCCGTGGGCGCGCACGAGGATCTTTTGCCCTATCTGGTGCGGCGGCTGCTGGAGAATGGCGCCAACACCAGCTTCGTGCATCTGCTGCTGGACGATGAGACGCCCGCCGGAGAAGGTCGCGGCCGATCCGATCGCCTTGGTGGAAGCCTGCCCGGGCCCGCATCCCCGCATTCCCCTGCCGCGCGACATGTATGGCGACCGTCTCAACAGTGCCGGCCTGGATTTCAGCATTGTCCGGGTGCGCGCGGAACTGAGCGGCGCGCTTGCGCGCAAGCCGCAAGCTGATGGGCGGCCGATCATCAACGGCGTGGCGGCCGCCGATGCGCCGCTGAAGAAAGTGGAAAATCCTTTCGATCTATCCGAAGTCGGCAACAGCGCCGAAACCAGCAAGGCCCAGATCGACGCCGCCTTCGCCGCCGCCGCCGAGGCGCAACCGGCCTGGGACGCGCGCGGCGGCGCCGACCGCGCCCGCATCCTGCGCGCCATGGCCGACGCGCTGGAGCAGCATCGCGACCGCCTGATCGCGCTGGCGGTGCGCGAAGCCGGCAAGACCCTGGCCGACGCGGTGAGCGAAGTGCGCGAGGCGGCCGACTTCTGCCGCTACTATGCCCTTCTGGCCGAGCGGCAATTCGCGGGCGCCGCGATCCTGCAAAGGCCCCGTCGGCGAAACCAATGCGCTGGAGTTGCACGGCCGCGGCGTCTTCGCCTGCATCTCGCCCTGGAACTTTCCGCTCGCCATCTTCACCGGCCAGATCGCCGCCGCGCTGGCGGCGGGCAACGCCGTCCTGGCAAAGCCCGCCGAGCAGACGCCCCTGATCGCCGCCGAGGCGGTGCGCCTGTTCCACGCCGCGGGCCTGCCGCCGGCGGTGCTGCATCTGCTGCCCGGGACGGGGCGAGACGGTGGGCGCCGCGCTGGTGGCGCATCCCTTGCTGGCCGGCATTGCCTTCACCGGCGGCACCGAGACCGCGCGCGCGATCAACCAGAGCCTGGCCGTCGCGCGCCGGGCGCGCTCATCCCGTTCATCGCCGAGACCGGCGGGCTTGAACGCGCTGTTCGTCGACACCACGGCACTGCGCGAACAGGTGATCGACGATGTCATCCTGTCGGCCTTCGGTTCCGCCGGCCAGCGTTGCTCGGCGCTGCGCATCCTGTTCCTGCCGGAAGAGACGGCGGATGGCCTGATCGAAGGCCTCAAGGGCGCGATGGACGTTCTCAGTATCGGCGATCCCGTCCGACTTCGCGACCGACATCGGGCCGGTGATCGACAGGGAGGCGAAAGCGGCGCTCGACGGGCACCTGGTCCATCTCAAGACCATGGCGAGAATTCTCAAGGAACTGAAGCCCGCCGTGCCGGCGCCGCTTCTGTTCGCGCCGGTGATGGCGGAGATCGACCTGTCGCAGCTTCCCGACCGGGAAGTGTTCGGCCCGATCCTGCATGTGGTCCGCTACAAGAGCGGGCGACCTGGAAGAGGCAGGCCGCGCGCTGGCGGAAAAAGGCTATGGCCTGACCCTGGGCATTCATTCGCGGCTGGAGAGCTTTCGTCGAGAAGGTGCGGGCGCTGGTGCCCGCCGGCAATATCTACGTCAACCGCTCGATCATCGGCGCGGTGGTGGGCGTGCAGCCCTTCGGCGGCGAGGGCCTGTCCGGCACCGGCCCCAAGGCCGGCGGGCCCCATGCGCTCGGCCGCTATGCCGTCGAACGCGCCGTCAGCGTGAACATCGCGGCCCAGGGCGGCGATCCCGCCCTGCTGAACCTTTGAACGAAGACGGCCTCAGCGCGGAATTTCAACGGCCATCGCCAGGGCCTCGCCGCCGCCGATGCAAAGGCTGGCGACGCCGCGCCTGAGGCCCCGCCGTTCCAGCGCCGCGATCAGGGTCGCAAGGATGCGCGCGCCGGACGCGCCGATGGGGTGGCCGAGGGCGCAGGCGCCGCCATGGACATTGATGCGGTCGGCGTCGATGTCGAGCTCGCGCATCGCGATCAGGGCCACCACCGCGAAGGCCTCGTTGACCTCGAAGAGATCCACGTCGTTGGTCCGCCAGCCGATGCGATCGAGCAATTTGCGGATCGCGAAGACCGGCGCGGTGGTGAACAGGGCCGGCGCATGGGCATGGGCGGCATGCCCAATAATGCGCGCGAGAGGAGCGATGCCTTTATCCTTGGCCATGTGCTCGCGCGTCAGCACAAGCGCCGCCGCGCCGTCCGAGATCGAGGCGGCGCTGGCCGCGGTGATGGTGCCGTCCGGGGCAAAGGCCGGCTTGAGAAACGGGATCTTCTCCGGCTTGGCGCGGCCGGGCTGTTCGTCGATGCTGACTGTTTCCTTGCCAATCATTACGGGCACGATTTCCGCGTCGAACGCTCCGCTCGCCTGTGCCGCCTTGGCGCGCTCAAGCGACCGCAAGGCATATTCGTCCTGCGCGGCGCGGCCGATCTGATAGGCTGCGCGCGGTTTCCTCGGCAAAGGCGCCCATCGGCTTGCCGGCCTCATAAGCGTCTTCCAGCCCATCCAGCAGCATGGAGTCCTTTGACGCTGTCATGGCCGAAACGCGCGCCGCTGCGATGCCGCGCGAGCAGATAAGGCGCGTTGGTCATGCTTTCCATGCCGCCCGCGACCACGCAGTCGGCGCTTCCGCCGCCAGCATGTCGTGCGCCAGAATCGCGGCCTGCATGCCCGATCCGCACATCTTGTTCACGGTCAAGGCCGGGACCTGCTCGCCGAGGCCCGCGCCCATTCCGGCCTGCCGCGCCGGGGCCTGGCCCTGGCCGGCGGTCAGCACGCAGCCCATGATGATCTGGTCAACCGACGATGTGCCGGCGCGCCTGACGGCTTCGCGGACCGCCGCCGCGCCAAGATCGGATGCCTTGAGACTGGCGAACACGCCTTGCAGGCCGCCCATCGGGGTGCGGGCATAGCCAGTGATGACGACCGGATCGGTTTTCATGTCTGATCTCTTTCCAGGGCGCGGGCGATCACCAGACGCTGGATGTCGGACGTTCCTTCGTAAATCTGGCAGACCCGGACATCGCGGTAGATTTTGGCGAGGCCGAATTCCTCCAGATAGCCATAACCGCCCAAAGTCTGGATCGCGCCGGAGCAGACCGTCTCGGCGGTCTCGGAGGCCACCAGCTTGGCCATGGACGCTTCGGTGAGACAGGGCAGGCCCGCATCCTTCAGCGCCGCGGCATGCAGAACCAGTTGCTGGGCCGCTTCCAAACGCGCTGCCAGATCGGCCAGCCGGAAGCCGACCGCCTGGTGCTGGATGATGGGCTTGCCGAAACTCTTGCGCTCGCGGGAATAACCGATCGCCACCTCGAGCGCCGCGCGCGCCATGCCGACGCTCTGCGCCGCGATGCCGATGCGGCCCGCTTCCAGATTGGCCAACGCGATCGCGTAACCGGTTCCAGCTTCGCCCAGCCGGAGGTCATCTTCCAGAGCAAGATTTTCGAAACGCAAGGCGCAGGTGTCGGACGCGCTTTGTCCCAGCTTGTGCTCCACCTTGTCGACGTGATAGCCGGGCTTATCCGTTGGAACCAGGAAGGCGGTGATGCCGTGCTTGCCGGCAGCCGGATCGGTCACCGCGAAAACCACAGCCAGGCCGGCGATGCGTCCGGATGTGATGAACTGCTTGGTGCCGTTCAGGACATAGCCATTGCCCTGTTCGGTCGCGCGGCAGCGAATGGCGGACGCATCGGAGCCTGCGTCCGCTTCGGTCAGTGCAAAGGCCCCGATCGTGATGCCCGCGACCAAGTCGGGGAGAAATCGCGCGCGCTGCGCGGCGCTGCCGTAACGGACCAGCGCGGTCGCGACCAAACTGTTTTGGACGCTGACGATGGTGGACAAGGCGCCATCGGCCGCCGCCAGTTCCATCAGCGCCAGGGCATAAGACACCGTGTCCGCGCCGGTGCCGCCCATATCCTCCGGCACGGTCATGCCCATCAGCCCCAGCGATGCCAGTTCGGCAAACAGCGGCTTGGGATAGCCGCCCGCCGCCTCGAAGGCGCGGGCCTGCGGGCGGATGCGATCCTGCGCGAAATCCCTTACCGCGTCCTGGATCGCCCGTTGGGTCTCGCTCAAGAGCATCGGATCGCCTCGTTTTCGGGACTATGCGCCGCTTTCCGCCGCGGCGGTCATGTCATATCGGCAGCCGTGTCGTGTTCTTCACGCATTTCAACGCGAAATGGGAATTCACGGAGGCGACGCCGGGAAAATGCAGCAGCACTTTTTTCAGAAGATGCTCATAGGCATCGATGCTTCCGACCACGATCCGCACCGCATAGTCGCTTTCTCCACCCATGGTGAAGCATTCCACGATTTCCGGCCGGTCCCGGGCCGCCTGTTCAAAGGCAAGCAGCGTGTCTTCGTCATGCGCCTTCAGCCGGATGTTGGCCAGCACGGTCACCGCCAGTCCCATGACATGGGGATCCAGGATGACGGCGCGCTCGCCGAATGGCGCCGCTTTCCTCCAGCTGCTTCACCCGTCGCCAGCAGGGGGTGTGCGAAAGGCCGACCTTCTGCGCCAAGTCCACCATCGAGATGCCGGGCATATCCTGGAAATTCTTCAGGATTTTCAGATCTATCTCATCCATAGAATATCATCCTAATATTCGGCAGCATATTAGACATTTTATTTCAACATTGTGCTGAAGTCAGCAAAAATAGCAATTTTAATTCCGGCCGACTGTGACACCCTAAGCTGGTGACGTTCGTTTAGACACCAAACGCGTGGGCCCTGCCGTGTGTCCTTTCGATCTTCATATTCCCGCTCCCTCCGCGCGCCCCGGCGATGCGCCGGATTTCAGCCATCTCGTTATTCCGTCGGCGGGCGCCGTGCCGCGCCCCGACACGCATGCGCCGGCGGCGGCGCTTCGCGATATGGCTTACGGACTGGTGCGGGTTCTGGACGATCAGGGCCGGGCCGTCGGTCCCTGGGTCCCCAACATCGCGCCGGACAGGCTGCGCCAGGGATTGCGCGCCATGCTTTTGACCCGGCTTGTTCGAAGACCGGATGTTCCGGTCCCACCGCCAGGGCAAGACCAGCTTCTTCATGAAGTCCACGGGCGAGGAAGCGATCGGCGCCGCACAATCCATGGTGCTGGGTCCGCGCGACATGTGCTTTCCCACCTATCGCGTCCTGGCCTGGCTGATGGCGCGGGGTTATCCGCTGATCGACCTGGTCAATCAGATCTTCTCCAACGAAAAAGATCCGCTCAAGGGCCGCCAGCTTCCCATTCTCTATTCGGCGCGCGCCTATGGATTTTATTCGCTATCCGGCAATCTCGGCAGCCGCTTCGGTCATGCGGTGGGCTGGGCGATGGCCAGCGCCTACAAGAATGACGACAGTCTGGCGCTGGCCTATATCGGCGAAGGCTCCACCGCCGAAGGCGATTTCCACGAGGCGCTGACCTTCGCCTCCGTCTATCATGCGCCGGTCATCCTCTGCGTCACCAACAATCAATGGGCGATCTCGTCCTATGCCGGCATCGCCGGGGCGGAGGAAGCCACCTTCGCCGCCAAGGCCGCCGGCTATGGTCTGCCGGGCCTGCGCGTCGACGGCAACGATTTCCTGGCGGTGTGGGCGGCGACGGAGTGGGCGGTGGCGCGCGCCCGCGCCAATCTGGGCGCCACCCTGATCGAATTCTTCACCTATCGCGTCGCCGGCCATTCCACCAGCGACGATCCCACCCGTTATCGCCCGGCCGACGAAGCCGCGCGGTGGCCGTTGGGCGATCCCATCCTGCGCCTGAAACAGCATCTGACCGCCATCGGCGAGTGGGACGAGGCGCGCCATGTCCAATGCGAGGCGGAACTTGCGGATACCGTCCGCAGCGCGGTCAAGGAGGGCGAAGCGGTGGGCACGCTCGGCCAGTCCAAGCCGCCGGTATCGGAAATGTTCGAGGGCGTGTTCGAGAAACCCGACTGGCGCGTGCGCGAGCAGCGCCAGGAACTGGAGGGTTGATCATGGCCGCCATGTCGATGATCCAGGCGCTGAATTCCGCTCTCGACGTGATGCTGGCCAGGGATCCCGACGTCCTGACCTTCGGCGAGGATGTCGGCTATTTCGGCGGGGTATTTCGCGTCACCGAGGGCTTGCAAAAAAAACACGGCGCCAAGCGCTGCTTCGACACGCCGATTTCCGAAGGCGGCATTATCGCCACCGCCATCGGCATGGGCGCCTATGGCCTTCGCCCGGTGGCGGAAATCCAGTTCGCCGATTACATCCTGCCGGCCTTCGACCAGCTGGTCTCGGAAGCCGCAAGGCTGCGCTACCGTTCCAATGGCGAGTTCTGGGCTCCGATCACGGTGCGCGCGCCTTATGGCGGCGGCATTTTCGGCGGCCAGACCCACAGCCAAAGCCCCGAAGCCTTGTTCGCCCATGTCACCGGCCTTTGCACCGTGATCCCGTCCAATCCCTATGACGCCAAGGGCCTGTTGATCGCCGCGATCGAGAGCAACGACCCGGTGATCTTCCTGGAACCCAAACGCATCTATAATGGTCCCTTCGACGGCCATCACGACCGCCAGATGAAGACCTGGGCCGACCATGCGCTGTCCGACGTGCCGGAGGGCCATTACACCGTGCCATTGGGCAAGGCGATGACCGTGCGCGAGGGCCGCGACGTCACCGTGCTGGCCTATGGCACCATGGTGCATGTCGCCAAGACGGCGATCGACGAATCCGGCATCGATGCCGAACTGATCGATCTGCGTTCCATCGTGCCGCTGGACGTCGACGCCATCGTCCAGTCCGTGACCCGGACGGGCCGCTGCGTCATCGTGCATGAAGCCTCGCGCTTTGCCGGCTTCGGCGCCGAGCTTTCGGCGCTGCTGCAGGAGCGCTGTTTCTTCCATCTCAAAAGCCCGATCCGGCGCGTGGCGGGCTGGGACACGCCCTATCCGCACGCCTTCGAGTGGGATTATTTCCCGGGGCCGACGCGCGTCGCCAAGGCGCTGCGACAGGCGATGGAGGACTAGCGATGGGCCAGTATCTGTTCCGACTGCCCGACATCGGCGAAGGCGTCGCCGAGGCCGAGATCACCGCCTGGCATGTGAAGGTGGGCGCCCATATCAAGGAAGACGATCCGCTGCTGGACGTGATGACCGACAAGGCAACCGTGGATATGACCTCGCCGGTCGAAGGCACGGTGACGGCGATCCACGGCGAAGTGGGAAGCATGGCGCCGGTCGGTTCGGTGCTGGTGGAGATGGAGGTGGCCGCAGACCAGGCCGCTGCGCCGGCCGTCGGCGGCGGAAAAAGAAGTGATTCAGAATGCCCGCGCCGGTGAAGCCACGTCGGCGCCGGAAGCGATCAATCCCGATCCGACGGCCTCCCCGGCCACCCGGCGGCGCGCGATGGAATGGGGCATCAGGCTGGAAGACGTGCGGGGTACAGGTCCCGGCGGGCGCATCCTGACCGAAGACCTGGAGCGCCATCGCGGCGCCGCCAAGGCGGTTGCGCGCACCGGCGTGGAAGAGATCAAGCTGATCGGAATGCGCCGCAAGATCGCCGACAGGATGGCCCAATCCAAGCGCGAGATTCCCCATTTCACCTATGTCGAGGAATTCGACCTCACCGAACTGGAAGCCCTGCGCGCCGACCTCAATGCGAACCGCGCGGATGGGCAGCCGAAGCTGACCTTGCTGCCCTTCTTCATGCGGGCCATGGTCAAGCTGCTGCCGGAATTTCCCAACATCAACGCCCATTACGACGAAGCCGCGGGCGTTCTGAAACGCCATGCCGCCGTCCATATCGGCATTGCCACCCAGACGCCGAACGGGCTGATGGTGCCGGTGGTCCGTCATGCCGAGAGCCGCGATCTGTGGGATTGCGCCCGCGAGCTTCTCCGGGTGACGGCGGCGGCGCGCGACGGCAGCGCGGCGCGTGACGATCTCTCGGGATCGACCATCACCCTGACCAGCCTGGGACCGCTGGGCGGGATCGCGGCGACCCCGATCATCAACCATCCTGAGGTGGCGATCATCGGCCCCAACAAGCTGGTGGAACGGCCGGTGGTCGAGGGCGCCTTTGTGACCCGGCGCAAGGTGATGAACCTGTCTTCTTCGTTCGACCATCGCATCGTGGACGGCTATGATGCGGCACGTTTCATCCAGCGCCTCAAGCGGCTGATGGAACATCCCGCCTTGATCTTCATCGATTGACCGCAGATGACCCAGCCGCCCCGCGAGCAGCCCGCGATCCGCGTCACCGCCATGCCGGCGGACGCCAATTTCTACGGCGATATTTTCGGCGGCTGGCTGATGAGCATGATGGATCTGGCGGCGGGCAATGTCGCCTCGCGGCGCAGCGCCGGCCGCGCCGTGACCGTGGCGATCGACGCGGTTGCGTTCCATCATCCGGTGCATGTCGGCGACGAGGTTTCGGTCTACGCCAAGGTCGTGTCGGTCGGCCGCAGCTCCATGAAGATCGCCGTGGAAGCCTGGCAGCGCGACCGCGACGGCGAGCGCAGCGCCAAGGTCACGGAAGCTAGCTTCACATTTGTCGCCATCGACGAGGATCGCAAACCGCGTCCCGTGCCAAAGGATCACGCGCCATGAATGCAGGTCTGGACTTCGGGCTGGGCGAAACCGCCGACATGCTGCGCGAGACCGTGCGCCGCTTTGCGGCCGAACAGATCGCGCCATTTGCCGCCGATTACGATGCCAGCAACAAATTTCCCCGCCATCTGTGGCCGGAAATGGGCGCGCTGGGCCTGCACGGCATCACCGTGGAAGAAGAATTTGGCGGCCTTGGTCTCGGCTATCTCGAGCATGTCGTGGCGATGGAAGAGATTTCCCGCGCCTCGGCTTCGGTGGGATTGAGCTATGGCGCGCATTCCAATCTTTGCATCAATCAGATCCGCCGCTGGGCCAGCGAAGAGCAGAAGCGGCGCTATCTGCCGAAACTGATTTCGCGGCGAGCATGTCGGCGCGCTGGCGATGTCGGAGGCGGGCTCCGGTTCCGATGTCGTCTCGATGCGGCTGAAGGCGGAACGGCGCGGTGACGTCTATGTGCTGAACGGCACCAAATTCTGGATCACCAATGCACCGGAGGCCGATGTTCTGGTGGTCTATGCCAAGACCGACGCAAGCGCCGGACCGCGCGGCATCACCGCCTTCCTGATCGAGCGCGGCATGAAGGGCTTTTCGGTCTCAAAGAAGCTGGACAAGATGGGCATGCGCGGCAGCGACACCGCCGAACTCGTATTCCAGGATTGCGAAGTACCCGCGGGCCAACGTCATGGGCGCGGAAGGCAAGGGCGTCAATGTCCTGATGTCGGGCCTGGATTACGAGCGCGTGGTGCTGGCGGCCGGGCCGCTCGGCATCATGCAGGCCTGCCTCGATGTGGTGCTGCCCTATGTGCGCGAGCGCAAGCAG
This sequence comes from uncultured Alphaproteobacteria bacterium, assembly GCA_963769055.1. GTDB lineage: Bacteria > Pseudomonadota > Alphaproteobacteria > Micropepsales > Micropepsaceae > Rhizomicrobium. Next base: position 287,169 of record CAVYKF010000009.1, on the reverse strand, counting down.
TTCGGCCAGCCGATCGGCACGTTCCAGCTGATGCAGGGCAAGATCGCCGACATGTATGTCGCGCTCAATTCGGCGCGCGCCTATGTCTACACCGTGGCACGCGCCTGCGACGCGGGCAGCACCACGCGCTTCGACGCGGCCGGCGCGATCCTGCTGGCATCGGAGAATGCGGTGCAAGCGGCGCTGGAAGGCGATCCAGGCGCTGGGCGGCGCCGGCTATACCAAGGAATGGCCGGTCGAACGGTTGCTGCGCGACGCCAAGCTCTACGACATCGGCGCCGGCACCAACGAGATCCGCCGCTTCCTGATCGGACGGGAGTTGATCGGCACATGACGGCCCTGTCCTCGCTCATCGATCCGCAAAGCGAGAGTTTCCGGACGAACGCGGCGCATAATCGCGCCTTGGTGGAGGACTTGCGGGCCAGGATCGCCAAGACCGCTCAAGGCGGCTCGGAAAGCGCCCGGCAGAGGCACGTTGCGCGCGGCAAGCTGCTGCCGCGCGAACGGGTTCTCCGCTTGCTCGATCCCGGCTCGCCGTTTCTGGAAATCGGCGCCTTGGCCGCGAACGGGCTTTATCATGACGAAGTGCCTGGCGCCGGCATCATCGCCGGCATCGGCCGGGTCTTGGGCCGCGAAGTGATGATCGTGGCCAACGACGCCACCGTGAAAGGCGGCGCCTATTTCCCGATGACGGTGAAGAAGCATCTGCGCGCGCAGGAGATCGCGCAGCAGAACCGGCTGCCGTGCATCTACCTGGTCGACAGCGGCGGCGCCAACCTGCCGCATCAGGCGGAGGTGTTTCCCGACCGCGATCATTTCGGCCGCATCTTCTTCAACCAGGCGCAGATGTCGGCGCGAGGGCATCGCGCAGATCGCCTGCGTGATGGGCAGCTGCACGGCCGGCGGCGCCTATGTGCCGGCGATGTCGGACGAAAGCATCATCGTGCGCGGGCAGGGCACCATCTTCCTCGCCGGACCGCCGCTGGTGAAGGCGGCGACCGGCGAGGTGATTTCGCGCGGAGGAACTGGGCGGCGCCGACACCCATGGCCGCAAGTCCGGCGTGGTCGATCATGTTGCCGACAATGACGAGCACGCCCTGACTATCGTGCGCGTCAGATCGTCGGCACCCTGGGACACCGCGGACAAGGCCGATATCGCCTTGCGCGACGCCGCGTCCGCCGAAATTCGATGCCGAGGAGCTTTACGGCATCGTGCCGCGCGATGTGCGCGCGCCCTATGACGTGCGCGAAGTGATCGCCCGCATTGTCGACGGTTCGCGAGTTGCATGAATTCAAGCCGCTTTATGGCGCCACCCTGGTATGCGGCTTCGCCCATATCTGGGGCATGCCGGTCGCGATCCTGGCCAACAATGGCGTGCTTGTTCAGCGAAAGCGCGCTGAAGGGCGCGCATTTCATCGAACTGGCCTGCCAGCGCCGCATTCCGCTGCTGTTCCTGCAGAACATTTCCGGCTTCATGGTCGGCGGCAAATATGAAGCCGACGGCATCGCCAAGGATGGCGCCAAGCTGGTGACCGCGGTGGCGACCGCGTCGGTGCCCAAGATCACCGTGCTGATCGGCGGCAGCTTTGGCGCCGGCAATTACGGCATGTGCGGCCGCGCCTACTCGCCGCGCTTCCTGTTCACCTGGCCCAACAGCCGCATCAGCGTGATGGGCGGCGAGCAGGCGGCGTCGCGTTCTCGCCACCGTGCATCGCGACGCCGAGAAATGGACGGCCGAGGAGGCGGAAAAATTCAAGGCGCCGATCCGCGCAGAAATACGAGGACGAAGGCAATCCCTATTACGCCACCGCGCGGCTATGGGACGACGGCGTGATCGATCCCGCCCAGACGCGCGACGTGCTGGGCCTGGCATTCGCGGCCACGCTCAACGGGCCGATCCCGGCGGGGCCGCGCTTCGGCCTGTTCCGGATGTGAACCGATGCTGGAAAGCCTCCTGATCGCCAACCGGGGCGAGATCGCCCGCCGCATCATCCGCACCGCCCAGCGGCTTGGCGTGCGCACGGTAGCGGTCTATTCCGATGCGGATGCCCAGATGCCTTTCGTGCGGGAGGCCGATGAGGCGGTGGCCATCGGTCCGGCGCCGGCGCGGGAAAGCTATCTCGACGGCGCGAAGATCCTGGCGGCCGCGCGACAGACGAAGGCGCGAGGCCATTCATCCCGGCTACGGCTTTCTGTCCGAGAATGCCGACTTTGCCGCCGCCGTGGAACAGGCCGGGCTGATCTGGGTTGGCGCGCCGCCCCGCGGCGATCCGCGCCATGGGCCTGAAGGACGCCGCCAAGAAGCTGATGCAGGACGCCGGCGTGCCGGTGACCCCCGGCTATCTGGGCGAGGATCAGTCGCCGGAGCGCTTGAAGACGGAAGCCGGTCGCATCGGCTATCCGGTCTTGATCAAGGCGGTGGCCGGCGGTGGCGGCAAGGGCATGCGCCGCGTCGAGGGTGCCGATATGTTCGCCGAGTCGCTGGCATCCTGCCGCCGCGAGGCCGCATCGTTCTTTGGCGACGACCGGGTGCTGATCGAAAAATATGTCGCCAGCCCGCGCCATATCGAGGTGCAGATATTCGGCGACCGTCACGGCAACATCGTGCATCTGTTCGAGCGCGATTGCTCCATGCAGCGCCGTCACCAGAAGGTGATCGAGGAAGCACCCGCGCCGGGCATGACCGACGCCACCCGCGCCCGTTTGACGGCTGCCGCCGTGAGGGCGGCCGCAGGCGGTCGAATATGTCGGTGCCGGCACCGTCGAATTCATCGCCGACGCGTCCGAAGGGCTTCGCGCCGATCGCATCTGGTTCATGGAAATGAATACGCGGCTGCAGGTCGAGCATCCGGTGACCGAGGCGATCACCGGCCAGGATCTGGTCGAATGGCAGTTGCGCGTGGCCTGCGGCGAAAAATTGCCGCAAGACCCAGGACGACCTGTCGATCAACGGCTGGGCGATGGAAGCGCGGCTTTATGCCGAAAATCCGTCCGCCGGGTTCCTGCCGTCCACCGGGCCATTGACGCATCTGAAACTGCCGCCTGCCATTCGGGTCGATAGCGGCGTGGAAGAAGGCGATGCGATCACGCCCTATTACGATCCGATGATTGCCAAGCTGATCGTTCACGCCGCCACCCGCGATGACGCGGCGGCGGGATTGGCGCAAGCCTGCCGCACGGTCGAAGTCTGGCCGGTGAAGACAAATGCCGGATTTCTCGCCCGCGCCGCAAGCGACCCTGATTTTCTGCGCGGCGATGTCGATACCGGCTTCATCGAACGCCATGTCGCGCGCGTAATCCCGCCCTCCGAGCCGGACGACGTCGCGCGCGCCGCCGCGGCAGCCGCGCTGTTGCCCAAGGATAATCGCGATCCCTGGCGGGCTTTGATGGGTTTTCGCAACGCAAGCATGTTCGAAACCCGCGTGGCGGTGGAGATCGGCGGCAGAACGCATCTGGTCCAACCCGCGGCCAGCGGCGTGGCGCGCGCGATTGCCGGGGACAATGTGCTGTTCCTGGATGGTGATGCCTGGTCGTTCGGCGAACCCCGGCCCAAACCCGCCGGCGAAGCTGGAGCCGGCGACGGTGCCGTGCTGGCGCCCATGCCGGGGGCGGTGATCCTGGTCGAAATTGCCCCCGGTCAGCCGATCAAACGCGGTCAGCGGCTGCTGGTGCTGGAAGCCATGAAAATGGAATATATCCTGGTGGCGCCGTTCGACGGCACCGTAGCCGATTTGACAGTGCAGGTTGGATCCCAGGTTCAGGAAGGCGCCCTGTTGGCGCGGATCGAAAAGGAGGGTTGATGGCGGGCCGGACTTTCGAACAATGGAATGTCGGCGACCGCATCGCTCACGATCTCAGCCGGACCGTGACCGAGGCGGACAATTTGCTGGTTACGACCTTGACGCATAATTCCCAGCCGCTGCATTTGGACGCCGAATATGCCGCGAGCACCGAATTTGGCCGGATCGTCGTCAACGGCCAGTTCACATTCGCGCTGATGGTGGGCGTGTCGGTTGGCGATACCACGCTGGGCACACTGGTTGCCAACCTCGGTTATGACAAGGTGACCATGCCCAAGCCGGTGTTCATCGGCGATACGTTGCGGATGGAAACCGAGGTGATGGCGTTGCGCGAGTCCAAATCGCGCCCCAATGCCGGGATTGTCACCTTCCGTCATCGCGCCTTCAATCAGCGCGGCGAGATGGTGTGCGAAGCGCTGCGCATCGCATTGGTCAAGCGGGAATGAGGCTGCGCTCGCTATTATTCGTGCCGGGCGACAGACCGGATCGGATGGTCAAGGCCCTCGGATCGGGCGCCGACGCCGTGATCCTCGACCTGGAAGATTCCGTCCTGCCGGGTAAGAAGGGCGAAGCCCGCAAAGCAGTCTCCGAATTCCTGTCGCGGCCCCGCACGATGCCGCTCTTCGTGCGGATCAATCCCCTGAATACGATCGCGGACGAAGACCTTGCCGCAATCCTTCCGGGAAAGCCGCAAGGTCTTGTGTTGCCCAAGGCCGAAGGCGGCGCGTCGCTGATCGAGCTCGACCGCCGCCTTTCCCTCCTGGGCGATGGGGAAACGCACATCCTCCCCATCGCCACGGAGACACCCGCCGCGATCTTCGCGCTAGGTTCCTTCCGTCACGCGACGCCGCGCCTTTGCGGCCTGACTTGGGGCGCCGAGGACTTGCCCGCCGCGATCGGCGCGGCCGGCGCGCGCGAGGCCGACGGACGTTATACCGCGCCTTACGAAATGGTGCGGGCGCTGGCGCTGTTTGCCGCGCATGCGGCGGAGGTTCCCGCCATCGAAACCATCTTTCCCCTGCTGAAGGATGAGGCAGGCCTCAAGATTTACGCCGCGCGCGGACGGCGGGATGGATTTTCCGGCATGCTGGCCATCCACCCCGCCCAGGTGCCGGTGATCAATGCGGCCTTTACGCCTTCGAAGGACGAAATCGCCTGGGCCCGGCGGATTGTCGAAGCGTTTGCGGCGAGTCCGGACAGCGGCGTGATCGAGATGGAAGGCCGGATGCTCGACGCGCCCCATCTGAAACAAGCCCACAGGATTCTTGCCGCGGAGCTTGATGCAACCGGCAAACCCGATACTTGAAGGGACAATAGTCCCACGGCTCCGACACATATATTGTAGCGCGGAAGCCAGATGCGAGGTTGTGATTGCCATGGGCCGGACAAAATGCGCGGTATCGGCGGCAATTCTTCTTATTGCCGTATCGCCTGGCGGTCGCGCGCAGAGCAGCGATCTTCCGGCGGAACTCGCGCATCGCCTGAGCTTCACCGGGGCCGTCGAGCGGCTGTCCTGTTGTGATCGCCTGGCGCGAGAGGCCGGCAGCATCACGCCGCGCGATCGAAACTCTCCCTCCGGGCCGGTCCACCGTGCCTTGTGTATGTCCGGCATCGAGGGTGGATTGCGGACTTCTAAATCCTCGAAGATTCTGCGCGGAGCTGGTAGGCTGGGCGAATGTTCGAACCCGCCACCATTTCCCATACGGACCTTCGCGAATTCTATGACGAATTGGCGCGCCAGCTGGCGGGCCTCCTGGCGGGCGAGCGCGACATGATCGCCAATGCCGCCAATATGGCCGCCCTGATTTTCACGACTCTCCCGGATCTGAATTGGGCGGGATTTTATTTCCTGCGCGGCGACACCCTGATATTGGGTCCGTTCCAGGGCAAGCCGGCCTGCGTTCGCATCGCGGTGGGGCGCGGCGTCTGCGGCACCGCAGTGGAACGGCGACGGACATTGCGCGTCGAGGACGTGCAGGCTTTTCCGGGGCACATAGCCTGCGATCTGGCGTCGCGTTCGGAGCTGGTCGTGCCATTGATCCAGGACGGCACCGTAGTCGGCGTACTGGACTTGGACAGCCCCCATCCCGGGCGGTTCGGCGCCGACGATCAGGCGGGACTGGAGCGGCTCGCGGCGATGTTCGTCGCCGGCAGCGACCTTCGATAGCCGTCCCCATCGGGCCGAAAGCGGGCTATATGCGGTTCAGCAACGCCGGCAAGCGCCGCGCCGTCCAGTCCGCAGCCTTTTCATACGCATATCCCAGTTTCAGGCAATCCATTTCCTGGTGGACCGGCGCGACGATCTGCAGACCCATCGGTTGGCCATGCTGACCGAATCCGGCGGGAACCGCGAGGGACGGGCAGCCCGCCATGGTGACCAGGCAGACCGCCTTCATCCATTCGTGATAGGTCTGCATGCGCTGTCCGGCGATCTCGTGCGGCCAGGTTTCGCCGATGTCGAACGGAAAGACCTGGGCGGTTGGCATGACGAGAAAGTCGTAACGCTCCAAGAGCCGGCGCACGGAAGCGGACCAGGCGCTGCGCACGATCGAGGCCGAGGTGATGTCATAGGCTGAAAGCTTCAATCCGCCTTCGATTTCCCATACCGCTTCGGGCTTGAGCAGGGCGCGCTTGGCGGGGTCGGCGTAGTAACCCGCCAGCCCGGAGCCTTGCTGCCATTGCCGAAGCCGGATAAAGGCCTGCCATGCCGGCTCGGGCGGCGCGTCCGGCACGGCCTGCTCGACGATGCAGCCCAGGGATTCGAAGGTCTTCAGCGCCGTGCGGCAGACATCCAACACGCCCGCTTCATACGGCGCAAAGCCCCCCAGATCGCCGAGCCAGGCGATCCGCTTGCCTTTGACATCCGCATCCAGGGGCTCAAGGAAGCGGCGACCCTCGCCCGCCACCGAGAGCGGCGCGCGCGGATCATAGCCCGCCTGCACCGACAGCAGCATTGCCAGATCGGGCACGTTGCGGGCCATCGGACCGGCGACGCCCATGGACGGCAGCCACACTTCGTCTCCGGCGACGGGCACGAGTCCGAAGCTGGTGCGGAAGCCGAACACGTTATTCCATCCGGCGGGATTGCGCAGGCTGCCGCCATAATCGCTGCCGTCGGCGACCGGCAGCATGCGCAGCGCCAGCGACACCGCCGCGCCGCCGCTGCTGCCGCCCGCCGACTTCGTCTGATCATACGCATTATGGGTAGCGCCATAGACGGGGTTGTAAGTGTGCGAGCCCAGCCCGAATTCCGGCGTATTGGTCTTGCCGATGAAGATGGCGCCCGCGTTGCGCATGCGCTCCACCACCAAGGAATCGTGCGTCGGCACGAAATCCTTCAGGATCGGCGATCCCGACGTCGAGCGGATGCCCCTTACCGGTTGCAGATCCTTCACAGCGTGTGGAAAGCCATGCAGCGGCCCCATGATCTCGCCACGCATGATCTGGGTGTCGCGCTCCCGCGCCTGGGCAAGCAAGCCGTCGCGATCCTGCAGCGCGACAATGGCATTCACCTTGGGATTGAGCGCGGCGATATGATCGAGATAAGCGTTCATCACTTCGACGCAGGACAGTTTGCGCGAGGTTATGGCCACGCCGAGGCCGCGCGCGTCCATCAGGACGATGTCGGAATTCCGCGCCGCCGCACCGGCGGGCGCGGTAAAACCCGCCGCGGCTGCCGCGCCCATTTCCAGGACCGATCGCCGGTCAAATCCAGCTGGGATCGGACGAGAGGTTTTTCCATCCATGCGCTTCCCCCAAGAGGCTCGTACCGATGGGCTCGCATTGCTGCCGCGCCATCCGCCCGCTAGCCTAGCATGATCGGGCAAAATGGGGGACGGGCCATGGCGATACGCGCTGCAACGCCGCTCAATCGTCAGCAGGTCCTCGGCTTCTGGGCCGCATGGTTCGGCTGGATGCTCGACGGCATGGATTCGGTGATCTATGCCCTGGTGCTGGCCCCGGCCATGAAGGAGTTGCTGCCCCGATCCGGCCTGCCCAACAGTCCCGCCGACATCGCCTTTGCGGGCTCGATCCTGTTCGCGCTTTTCCTGGTGGGCTGGGGTCTTTCCTTTATCTGGGGCCCGCTCGCCGATCGCTTCGGGCGCGCCCGGTGCCTGGCCGTGACCATCCTGATCTTTTCCGTCTTCACCGGCGCGGCGGCGTTCGCGCATACCGTGTGGGAGCTGGGCTTCTTCCGTTTCCTCGCCGGCATCGGCATTGGCGGCGAATGGGCGATGGCAGGCACCTACGTCGCGGAAGCCTGGCCGGAAGACCGCCGCAAGGCGGGCGCGGGCTATCTGCAGACCGGCTATTACGCGGGATTCTTCCTGGCGGCGGCGCTCAACTACACCATCGGCGCCGCGCTCGGTTGGCGGGTCATGTTCCTGTGCGGCGCAGCCCCGATCCTGGTGGCGCTCTTCACCCTGTCGCGCGTCAAGGAGCCGCCCCGCTGGCAACGCAAGCATGCCGGTCCGCGCAGCCATCCGCTGACGATGATATTCAGCGACGGCAATCTCAAGCGCACGGTGGTGAATACCGCGCTGGTGTCGATTGCCATCGTCGGGTTGTGGGCCGGGACGGTGTATGAGCCGACCGCGCTTCTGACCTTGGCCAGAAATGCGGGCTTGACCGCGGCACAGGGCACCAAGATCGCATCCTTCGGCACCGCCGTGCTTTCCATCGGCACGATTCTGGGATGCCTGCTCGCGCCGGTCCTCGCGGAAAGATTTGGGCGCAAGAAGACCCTGGCCGGATATTTCGGCGGCATGGCGGCCGCCATCCTTCTCGCCTTCGGATGGGCCTTCTATCTGCGCGACGGGCTGGTGCCGTTTATCATCGCGCTGTTCTTCCTGGGCCTGGCGGGCGGCAATTTCGCGATCTTCAGCCTGTGGCTGCCGGAGCAGTACAACACCCGAATGCGCGCCACGGCATTCGCCTTCTGCACCTCATTCGGACGGTTTCTCGGCGCGGGCGCGAATTTCGCCATCGCCGCGCTGATCCAGTCGACCGGGTCTTTGGGCACCGTGATCAGCCTGACCGCGATTCCGTTCGTCGTGGGACTGGCGATCATTCCTTTCGCGGTAGAGACCAAGGGCGAGGTCCTGCCGTGAGCCTCAGCCGTACAGATCCTTGAAAGTCTCGCGCATCAGGCTTTTCTGTACCTTGCCCATGGTGTTGCGAGGAAGCTGATCGAGGAAAATCACCCGCTTGGGATGTTTGAAGCGCGCCAGCCTGTCGCCCAGCGCGTTCAGAACATCCTTCTCGCTGAGGCGGGCATCTTTTCCCGTCACGATGAAGGCCGTGACCCCTTCGCCGAAATCGCCATGCGGCAGGCCGACCACCGCCGACTCCACCACCCCCGGCAATTCGTCGATCAGGCTTTCGATTTCCTTGGGATAGACATTGAGACCGCCGCTGATGATGAGGTCCTTGCCGCGCCCGACGATATGGACATAACCGTTGCCATCGATGGTCCCGAGATCGCCGGTCTTGAAGAAACCATCCGCGCGAAATTCGGCGGCGGTCTTTTCGGGCATCCGCCAATAGCCTTTGAACACATTGGGGCCGCGAACCTCGATCATTCCGATCTCGCCTTGCGCGACCGGCGCGCCATCCTCGCCGGCGATGCGCAGTTCGACGCCGGGCAGTGGCAGGCCGACCGAACCCGGGACCCGCGCCCCCTCACAGGGATTGGAGGTGTTCATGTTGGTTTCGGTCATGCCATAGCGTTCCAGGATCGCGTGCCCGGTGCGGTCGCGCCATTGGCGATGGGTTTCCGCCAGAAGCGGCGCCGATCCCGAAATGAAAAGCCGGACATGCCGCGTCACATCCGCGTTCAGGCGCCGGTCCTGAAGCAGGCGGGTATAGAATGTCGGAACGCCCATCATCACGGTGGCATCGGGAAGCGCGCGAAATATCGCATCGAGGTCGAATTTCGGCAGCAGGATCATGCCGGCGCCGGATACCAGGCTGACATTGGTCGCAACGAACAGGCCATGGGTATGGAAAATCGGAAGCGCATGCAGCAGCACGTCCTTGTCCGAATACTGCCAGACCTGTTTGAGGGCCTCGGCATTGGAGATGAGATTGCCATGCGTGAGCATTGCGCCCTTGGACCGGCCGGTGGTGCCCGAGGTGTAGAGAAGGGCCGCCAGATCGCCCATCGACATATCGGCGTCGGTAAAATTGGATGCGGCAGTGGCGGCCTCGGTGGCCAGCACGCCCGACCGTCCGTCATCGCCGAGAGTGAGAAGCTCCACGCCCGGCAAGGCGGCGGCGATCTTCTCCCGGTTTTTTTCGGCGCAAATAAAGACGCGCGGCTCGGCGTCGGCGGCGAAGTAGGCCAACTCGCTGGCGGTATAGTCCGTGTTGAGCGGCAGATAGACCGCGCCGGCCCGAAGACAGGCGAGATAAAGAAACAGCGCTTCCGGGCTTTTCTCGACTTGTGCCGCCACGCGATCGCCCGGCCTGACGCCATGGGCGGCCAGAACATGCGCGAAGCGCGCCGCGGCGCCGAAAGCGTCCTGGAAGCTGATCGTCCCGCGTCCAGGCGACATGATAAATGTCTTGTCCGGATCCGCCGCGGCGTGAACGAAGCGCTGAAAAAGATTGTCGGTCATGGGTTCGTCTGCTTAGCGCATTTACGATATATCGGTAAGGGGCATTACGGTCGCCGCTTTGCGCGGACGGTCAATTTGCCTAAGACGCGCGTGCTCGATAGTCTTGCGGGCGCTATGGGCTGCGGCGATTGCAAAAGAACTAGCCGGACAAAGGCCGCGGGAAAGGCCCTGGTCGCCGGCTGCCTCTTCATCGCCGCCGGCGTGTTGTTTTCCGCCGCCGCGTCTGCGGCAATCCCGGCGGACACCGATGCCTATGTCGATCGCGCGATGCGGACTTTTGGCGTGCCGGGCCTGTCGCTCGCCATCGTTCAAGATGGCAGGATCGCGTGGGCCAAGGGCTATGGTGTGCGCCAAATAGGCACGGCCAATCCGGTCGATGCCCACACCGCCTTCCCGATTGGATCGGAATCCAAGGCGATCACGTCCGCCGCGCTTGCCATTCTGGTGGACCGGAAGAAGCTCAAATGGAGTGACCTGGTCAAGGACCGGCTGCCCGGCTTTCAAATGTACGATCCCTACGCCACGGCCCATATGACGGTTCGCGATCTTTTGACACATCGCAGCGGTCTTGGCCTGGGCGAAGGCGACCTGATGCTTTTCCCCGATACCAACCGCAGTCGCGCGGATATCGTGCATGCGCTGCGATATTTGAAGCCGGTAACCGGCTTTCGCGAAGTCTATGCCTACGACAATATTCTTTATATCGTGGCGGGCGCGCTGGTGGAGACCGTCTCGGGACAGAGCTGGGAAGATTTCGTCGCCCAGAACATTCTCAAGCCCGTTGGGATGAATGACGCGCATACAAACTATGATCGCACCGCCGCCAATGAAGTTTCGCTGCATGCGCGTACGGATGGTCTCTTCGAGGGCGTCGGGCACCAAAGCGTTCTGACCAGGGTCCCGGCGCATGCGCTTGCGCCCGCCGGCGGCATCAACGCCAGCGCCACCGATCTGGCCCGCTGGATGAACGTCCAATTGGCGCGCGGAAAGCTGCCCGATGGCCGGCAGCTTTTCAGCATGCAGCAGGCGAATGCCATGTGGGAACCGGTCGTCGTCGTTCCTCCGGAGGGACCGCATCGATTGCCGATTCTGAAACCCGATATGCAGGACTACGCGCTCGGCTGGTTCATAGAGGAATATCACGGGCACAAAATCGTCCGGCACACGGGCGCTGTCGGCGGCGCGCTGGCCGCACTCTATCTTCTGCCCGAAAAAAACACCGGTATCGCGGTCACCATCAATTCCGAAGACGGCATGGCCATGACTGCGGTGCTGTTCCACCTCATTGATCATTATCTCGCGCTTCCTTCTACCGACTGGATCGCCGTGCTGAAGGCGGAACAGACGCGAACGATCGAAAAAGCGCGAGTGACGATGAAAGCCTTGCCCGGCGCCGATGCGGGAAACGGAGCGAAACCGGCGCTCGTTCTTTCAGCCTATGCGGGCAAATATCAGGATCCCTGGTACGGCGGCATGACCATCCGCGACCGGGCGCGGGGAAAGCTATGGATCAGCTTTGATCGCACGCCCGGCATGGATGGCGCGCTCGAGCCCGTTTCCGGAAACAAGTTCCGCACCCGCTGGACCGACAAAAGCATCGAGGACGCCTATGTCATCTTCTCGGTAAAGGACAACAAGATCATCGGAGTGTCGATGACGGTAATTTCTCCGGTGGCGGATTTCAGCTCCGATTACCAGGACCTGCACTTTGTCCCGGTGCTGAATTGAGCTGCCTCGGTTCTGGATAATGACGCGGGTGAGGGACCGCCGTTTCGTGGAGGCGACCGAGGTGCGCCTGACGAAAGACCGGCGCCGCGGGCCTGCCTGGCGGCCGCGAAGATTGGCGACCCGCAATAATTGCTGATCCAAATTCCCGCATGACGGCGCAAGGGCAGATTGACGATTGGGGAGCAATTTGGAACAGTCCGATCAAGTCTGCGGCAGCGACGGACCAGTCCGGGGAGTAGCTTCGTGAAAATTCGCAGGACCGTTACCACGCCCGCGCTTCCTTTGCTTGGCACGGCGCCGCTGCATGCTGCCGTTGCGCATTCCCCATCATACGTTGGGCGAGAACTTGCGTTGACCGAATTGCGGCCGCTATAGAAGATCGCAGCCGTCTTGGCGGGGAGTTGCATGGCAAAGCGCAACGATGAACTCTCGGTCGGACGCCGCTTCTTTCTCAAGCGGGCGACGCTCGCGGGCGCTGGCGCACTGACGGCGCCGCTTGCGGCGCCGATCGCGGCCAGGGCTCAGACGGGCGCGCCGGCCGCGCATGTGCCCAGCATCCCGCCCGCGCCGAACCGTGAAGCGGAACGCGGCATGCCGGCGGACGTCCAGCCGGTAACCCAATCGACCAGCGGCGCCGACTTCATGATCGATGTCATGCGCGGTCTTGGCATCGAGCACGCCGCCGCTTTCGTTGGTTCCAGTTTCCGCGGCCTGCACGAGTCGATCATCAATTACGGCATGCTGACGGAGCCGCATCTGGATTTCCTCTCCTGCATGCATGAGGAAGTCTCGGTCGCGATGTGCCACGGCTACGCCAAGATCGAAGGCAAGCCGATGGCGGCGATGATGCATGACACGGTCGGTCTGCAGCACGCTTCGATGGCGATCTACAATGCCTATGCCGATCGGGTGCCGATCTTCCTGATCACGCCGTCGGCACCGGATCTTCGCACCCGCAAAACCATGGTACAATTCGTCCATTCGGTGCAGGACGGCGCGGCGATCGTGCGCGATTTCGTCAAATGGGACGACCGGCCGGGCTCTCTGCAGCACTGGGCGGAATCCGCGACGCGGGCATGGAAATACGCCATGACCCCGCCCTACGGGCCGGTCCTGCTGGTCACATCGACGGATCTGCAGGAAGACCCGATCGAGGAAAAGCCGCAACCCGCCATCCCGCATCTGCCGAAGATCGCGCCGCCGCAAGCCGAAGACGGCGCCCTGCGCGAGGCGGCGAAGATGCTGGTCGAGGCGCAGGCGCCGGTGCTGGTTTGCGACCGCCTGGCCCGCACGCCGGCGGGCATGCAGTCCCTGGTCGAGCTCGCCGAGCTGCTGCAGGCGCCGGTGGTCGATGCGTCCGGGCGGATGAATTTCCCCTGGCGCCATCCTCTCAACCAGACCAGCAGCAGCCGCGCCGTGATAGCGCAAGCTGACGTGATCTTGGGCATGGAGATGACCGATTTCTGGGCCACCACCCATTCTTTTATTCCGCACACCGAAACCAGCACCCAGACGACCGTCAAGCCGGGCGCCAAGAGCATCAGCCTCACCGCCGTCGATCTCAACTTCCATTCCAATTACCAGGACTTCGAACGCTATCCCGATGCCGATCTGGCGCTGGAAGGCGATGCCGAAGCAAGCCTTCCCTCCCTGATCGCGGCATGCCGGTCGCTGATCGACAAGGGCCGGCGCTCGAATTTCGATCTACGGGGCAAGAAACTCGGCGACGCGCATCAAAAGGCGCTTGCCGAGCAGCGCGCGCTGGCCGCCGAAGGTTGGGATTCGCAACCGATCACAACGGCGCGACTGGTGATGGAGCTATATGACGTCATTCGCGACGAGGATTGGACCCTTGCCTCGGGCACCTTGTTCCAGAATGCCTGGCCGCAGAAATTGTGGCATGCCGATAAGCACCACCGCTATATCGGCGACGCCGGCGCCTACGGCATCGGCTATACCGCGCCGGCCACCTTGGGCGCGGCCCTGGCCAACAAGAAGCATGGCCGGCTGACGGTCTCGATCCAGGCCGATGGCGACCTGATGTGCTGCCCCAGTTCGCTCTGGACCGCCGCACATGAGAAGATTCCCATCCTCTATATCATGCACAACAACCGGGCCTGGCATCAGGAGATCATGCTGCTGCAGCAGATGGCCAACCGCATGCAGCGCGGCATCGACCGCACCCATATCGGCACCACCATCCGCGATCCCTTTATCGATTTCGGCAAGATGGCGCAGAGCATGGGGGTTTACGGCCAGGGGCCGATCACCGATCCCAAGGATCTGGGAGCCGCCATCAGGCGCGCGGTCGATGTGGTGAAGCGGGGCGAGCCGGCGCTGATCGACGTCGTCTGCCAGGGACGGTGAACGGCATGACGCGATATTCTCTGGTCTGGGCTTTGGTCGCGCTTGCCACGCCCGCTGCGGCGCAAAGCGCTTCGTCCGGCGATGTCGCGCGCGGCAGGGAAATTTACATGCGCGATGCCTGTTACACCTGTCATGGCACAACCGGTGCCAGTACCAGCTTCGTCGGACCGAAGCTGGCCCATGCCGGCCTGACTGCTGGGGACATCGCGCGACAGTTGCGCCATCCCCGGGCGCAAATGCCCGCCTATACCGAGAAGGTCCTTCCGGACAGCGATGTCGCCGATCTGGTCGCCTATATCCAGTCCTTGTCGCAAGGGCCCGCACCGACTGGCAAGGACATTCCGCTTCTAAATCGATAGGACGGTCCCGCGGGGCTGGCGGATTCCGGAGCCGTTCGGGCCGCCCATCATTGGAAGAAAGGGACGTGTTTCAGCGCCATGGTTGGTTTCGAGGATGCCCATGCGCTCGCCCAAGCGTTTCGATCAGGCCGGGCCGACCCGATCGAAGAGGTCGAGCGCTGCCTGGCTATCGCGTCCGATCTGCCGGCCTGTTTCATCACATTGACGGATGCGCGCGCACGATCGGAAGCGGCGGCGGCCAGTCAACGCTGGCGGCGCGGGGAGCCATTGAGCGCGCTTGATGGCATTCCGATTTGTTGGAAAGATCTCTACGATATGCGCGGAACGCCCACGACGATGGGCACCGAGATTTACCGTCATGCCATGCCCGCGAAGGAAGACGCGGCCACGGTTTCAAGCGCCAGCAGGGCCGGCTTGGTTGCCATTGGCAAAACCAATCTGACGGAATTGGCTTTCTCCGGTCTGGGATTGAACCCCCATCATGGAACGCCGATCAATTCCGCGTTGGCGGGAGAGCCGCGCGTTCCCGGTGGATCGTCTTCCGGTTCGGCGGTGGCGGTCGCGTCAGGTGCATCGTGGCTGGGCATGGCCACGGACACCGCGGGCTCCGCGCGCATTCCGGCCGCCTTCAACGGCTTGGTGGGCCTTAGGTCTTCAACCAACCGTCTTTCCTTTCAGGGCGTCAAGCCGTTGGCTCCCAGTTTGGACGCGCTTGGCGCCATCGCGCGGAGCGTTCGCGATCTTGCGAGCCTGGATAACGTTCTGACGGACGGACCTGTGCCGGCAGAGCAGCGGAAAGTTGCGCCGGATAGCCTGCAGGTGATGGTCGATGATTTGGTGATCGGGGAAGCGGCGATCGCGCCATCGGTTCGCGAGGATTTCTCGGAAGCGATCGCGCGTCTCAGCCGCGCGGGCGTGTCCGTCATTCGCCGCCCGGTGACCACGTTTCACGCCGTGCTGGATC
The DNA here is from genome assembly GCA_963769055.1 of uncultured Alphaproteobacteria bacterium. Taxonomy (GTDB): domain Bacteria; phylum Pseudomonadota; class Alphaproteobacteria; order Micropepsales; family Micropepsaceae; genus Rhizomicrobium. The sequence continues at coordinate 271,330 of CAVYKF010000009.1, read as the reverse complement.
TCATTGGGCGTTACGGCTGGCTGGGTGCGAGCGAGGCCTTCGCGCTGTATGAGGAATTGCTGGATAGTGCAGATGCGGATCGTCTCGATCAGCGGGTCAGGCGGCGCTTGGAACGCGCCCGGGAGATGGACCCGGCGGATATCCTCACATTGTACCGTGCCCGCCCGAGATTGATGGCGCAAATGGCGGATGAACTTGGGCAAGCGATATTGATCACGCCCACCGTGGCGCATCCCGCGCCAATTCTTGCGCCGCTCCAGGCCGATCCGGAGCTTTTCGCCGCGGTCAATCTGGCGACCCTTCGGCTCACCATGCCGGGGAGTTTTCTGGATATGCCGGGCATATCCCTCCCGGTCGGCGAAGGTCGGGAGGGCAACTGGACCGGGCTGCAGCTCTCCCTTCCGAGCGGCCGGGATGAGCGTCTCCTGCGCTCGGCAGCGGCGATAGAGACGGTCCTTCGAGACGTTTCATAACCGCCTGCTAGCCCGGTTCCGGCCAAAGCCCGCCATCCCGCAGAACCAGCCACAGCACGCCGAGCAACGCCAGGGATGTCAGGCCGAGATCGGACCACAGGAGCTGCGGCGTGTTCTGGGTAAGAGGTCCAGGACTGTTCCTGAATACGTCGCCGGTTGAAACCAGTATGACCGCGCCGAAGAAATTGTTCACCAGATGCAGCCCAAAGGTGAGGCAGATTCCGCCGATACGTATCGCGATCAGCGAACAGACGATCCCGAACACCCCCGCATTTATCGCTTGAGGAACACCATTGGGGATATGGAGCGCGCCGAAGAGTAGCCCACTGATCGCCGCGGCGGGCAGGGGGCGCTTTGTCACCAACAGCATTGCTTGCGTGATATAGCCGCGAAAAATGAACTCTTCCGCGAATGTCTGGGCCGAAAGTCCGGCCAAGGCGGAAATCGCCAGTGCGCCCGTCCCGGAAGAGAGGGAAATCGAAAATCCGTGGGGCGCGATCAGGAAATCGATCAGCGCAAGGACGCATTGCAGGCCGGCCCAGATTCCAAATCCCCAAAGGAATAGCCGCCAGCGCCAGCGGCCGATGATGCCGCCGGGCCGCTTGCGCTGGAACAGAAACGCGGCAGCCATGAGCCCGATCGCGAGGGCGCCGAACACGACACCCATTCCCAGGAAGAATACCGGCGCGTCCCTTGGTTGTTGGAGCTGGGCCGCGACATCCGGTGGAAGAAGATGCGCCTTGCCCAGCGCAATCGAGAGGACGGTGAGCATTAAGGTTGCGAATGCGAATGCCGCTATGCCGGAAATGAGGTAGCGCCACCATGCATTCCTTCCGCGGGCGGCGAGCGCGAGAAACTCGTTCATCGCAAGATTGGGGTGTTGGGTCATCGATACCTGGTGGCCTTCTTCGCCTGATCTGGACGCCTCTGCCGGAACAACCGGTGGAATGGAAAATTCATCGTGAGATCATTCTACGGACGCGGTCCATAAAGAATGATTATCGGCCTTTGGTCGGCGATACAGACGTATCGACAATATCGTGATTCCGATGAGCATCAGCCGGGAGTGCGCGGGGATGGGGCCATTGGCGAGGCCGGATTGGAGCCGGCAGCCGGGACGGCGCCTCCGTCCGCCAACCGGAATGCGATGGTCTTGCCCGATCCATCGGCAGCGCCGGTGACGGCGGCAATTTGGCAATCGCATAAATTCCCCATCGGGGCGGGGTTTGTTGACCGCCCCCGCCCGCGCTGCCTACATTGAATAGGAACAGCCGTATCGTCTATCGATCCAGGCAATCCGAGATCTTGATGGCCGACATTCCGAACGTCCTGCATCTTCCTTTCGACACGCCGCAGGTGTTGTCGACGTTGCGGCGCTGGGTCGAGTGCGAAAGCCCCAGCTACGAGGCCGCGGCCGTCAGCCGGATGGCGGCGATGGCGGCCGAAGAGATGGCCGCGATGGGCGCCGAGGTCACGCGAATCCCGGGCAGTCAGGGATTCGGCGATTGCGTGCGCGGCCGCTTTGCCGAGGACGGCGCGCCGGAGGGCGGGATCTTGTTCGTGGGTCATTTGGATACCGTGCATCCCTTGGGCACTTTGGAAGAGATGCCATGGCGGCAAAGCGATGGACGTTGCTATGGACCGGGCATTCTCGACATGAAAGGCGGCATCGTCATCGCGCTGCGGGCGATTTCTGAACTTCAGCGCGCGGGGACGGCGCCGCATTTGCCGATTACCGTCTTTCTCAATTCCGACGAGGAAGTGGGCAGCCCCAGCACGCGCGAATTGATCGAGGCGGAGGCGTCCAAGCACCGCTATGTGCTGATCGCCGAACCGGCGCGGCGCAACGGAGCCGTGGTGGTGGCCCGTCACGCCGTCTCGCGCTTCAAGCTGGTGACAAGGGGTCGTCCCAGTCACGCGGGCCTCCGTCTCAACGAGGGACGTTCCGCGATTCAAGAGATGGCGCATCAGATCATCGCCGTCGACCGGCTGAGCGAGCCGGACTGCACTTTTTCGGCCGGGGTGGTCCATGGCGGCAAATGGGTCAATTGTGTCGCCCGGGAATGCGAAGCCGAGCTGCTTTCGGTTTCCACCAGCGAGGAGGCGCGCAGGCGCGGACTCAAGGCACTGGACGGCTTGCGCCCCACTTCGCCCGGCACCGAAGTCGAAGTGACGCCGGGCTTGGTCCGGCCCTTCTGGCATACCAGCGCGGGCGACATGTCGCTTTATGAAACCGCGTCGCGCATCGCCGCACAGCTGGGCTTTGATCTTCCAGGCGAAGCGTCCGGCGGCGGCTCGGACGGGAATTTCACCGGCGCGCTCGGCGTTTCCACGCTCGACGGCCTGGGACCCCGGGGTGATTTTCCGCACACCCTCGACGAGCATATCGTGATCGAAAGCCTGGCGGAGCGGGGACGGTTGCTGGCCGGTCTGTTTGCCACGCTGAGAGCCTGAAGGCGGCGCGCCAAGGCACCGGGCTCGAACATCCCTGCATTGGGAGCCCGGCATCGGGCAGGGCCATGAGGGAAGCCTGGATTGGTTAAAGCGCGCCGTCTATCGGGATCGCCGCGCCGTTGACATAGCTGGCCGCCGGGGAAAGCAGGAATGCCACGACGGCGGCGACCTCCTCGGCGGTGCCGGATCGCCCCGCCGGGATCGCCGCCAGCATCCGCGCGCGATCCCCGTCCGGCAGGGCATCGAAACGGTCGCGTATGCGCGTGCCGGATTCGCCCAGGATGAGACCGGGCACCACGGCGTTCACGGTGACGCCATCGGCGGCGCAATCCTTGGCCAGCTGGGCGGTGAACCCCAGCAAGGCTGCCTTCGCCGTCGCATAAGGCAGGCGCGCGGCGACGGTGGTCGGCGGACCTTTCTCACCTCGCGCAATCACGGACGAAAACGTCACCACCCGGCCGAAGCCCGCCTTGCGCATGGCGGGAACCAGGGCGCGGCAGAGCAGGAAAGCGCTGGTGACATTCAGCGCCATCACATGGTCCCAAGTGGAAAGCTCCGTCGTCTCAAGGCTGGGCGCCCGCACCGGGCCCGCGCCGCCGGCAACATGCACGAGCGCCTCGGCATGGCCGAACAGTTGCATTGCCCGAGCGGCGAGCGCATCGATCTGCGCGGGATCGGTGACGTCGGCGGCGAAAGGCGTGACGCCGTCCGAGGCTTCCGGTGCCTTCAAGTCCACCGCCAGCACCGCACAGCCGGCGGCGCGCAACTGGCGCACCGTGGCCGACCCGATCATGCCGGCGGCGCCGGTGACAATCGCGCTGCGGCATTGTCTTGCGATCACGCGCGTCTCCCGCTCCGGCCTGACTCAAAACATGTGGCCGCGGCGATTTTCCTTCTTTCCGTGTCCCTCATCGCGCGCATCATCGATTAAGGCTTGCCGTACGGCAAGCCGGCGCCTGTAAGTCCAGCCGCCGGGGCGGCGTCTTAACGAATTCTCATTGCAGGGTTGCGCAAGATCCTGTGCACTGGACGGGGAAACCGGCTTTGGGATAAAGCCGTGTTGCCGTCGAGCGCCTTCAGCCCGATCTGCCGACGCATCATCGCGGTTGCGAATACTGGATTTGATAATGCCGGGAAAGACAAAGAAGCGGGACGTTGGTCCGGACGCCAGGCATATCCGGGCCAATATCGCGCGGTTTGCGATTGCACAGGCATTCGGCAGCGCCAATTCCGTGATCGTTTACGCAACCGGCGCCATCGTGGGCGACATGCTGGCGCCCGACAAGGCTTTGGCGACTTTCCCGATATCGGTCTTTGTCGTCGGCATGGCGGCTTGCACGCTTCCCATGGGCGCGATCGCGCGCCGCCATGGGCGCCAAGCCGCATTCCGGACGGGCACCGGTGCCGGCGCGATGGCGGGCCTGGTCGCGGCCCTGGCGGTTCTTCTGGGATCGTTCTGGCTCTTCTCCGCCGCCATGTTCCTGGGTGGCGCCTACGCGGCGGCGGTGCTGTCGTTCCGGTTTGCCGCGGCGGATTGCGTGCCGCAAAAACAGCGCGCCCGCGCGCTTTCCATCGTGATGGTGGGCGGCGTGTTCGCCGGCGTCCTGGGCCCGCAGATCGTCACCCACACCATGAAGCTTCTGCCGCCTTATCTCTTTCTCGCCAGCTATCTGGCGCAAGCTTCCCTCGCCCTGCTGTGCGGGCTGGTGTTGTCGGGCATTTCGCTGCCGCACCATTCCGAGGAACAGCGTCCATGGCGGCCGCCCACTGCGCGTCATCGTCGGCACAGCGAAAATTCATCGCCGCCATCATTTGCGGCGTGATCAGCTATCTGTTGATGAACTTCATCATGACCGCGGCGCCGCTGGCGATGAAGATGTGCGGACTTTCGCTAAACTCATCCGACCTGGGATTGCAATGGCATGTCATCGCCATGTACGCCCCCAGCCTGTTCACCGGAAGCCTCATCGCCCGGTTTGGCGCCGCGCGCGTGGTCATGACGGGCTTGCTGCTGACGGTCGGCGCGATCGCGACGGGCCTTTCCGGAATCACAGAGCTGCATTTCTGGAGTCTGCTGATCTTGCTCGGTTTGGGCTGGAATTTCGCCTTCCTGGGCGCATCGTCGCTGGTGCTGGAGTGCTACCGCCCGGAAGAACGCACTAGGGTGCAGGCGTTCAATGATTTCGTTGTTTTCGGGTTTGTCGCGGTCGGGTCGTTTGTGTCGGGCGGGCTGCTGGAGACCTATGGCTGGGCCATGGTCTGCTGGGTCGCCTTGCCGCCGCTGTTCCTGGCGGCCGTCTCGCTGGCGGCCACGGGCGCATTTCGCCGGAAGATCAAGGATCATCTGGGCGCGCTGGACCCGCTCATGGCCGATGCCGTACCGTCCGATCAAAAGTGAATTCGGCGGTGCTTGGAGGTTTCCAGAGCGCTTCATGATGGTCGTCTCAATTCATGTGAGCGGACAATGAGTGTCTCCAGGAAGCTCTGGGATATTTCCCAGCCTTTACGACCGGCACTTCCTGTCTGGCCCGGCGACACGGCTTTCACCATTCGGCAACGCTGGTCGCATGGTGACGGCAGTCCCGTGAATGTCGCTTCCGTGGAATTTTCCACCCATTCCGGCGCCCACGCAGACGCGCCGTTGCATTATGATCCGGCCGGACTGTCGATCGACGCGGTGGCGCTTGAGCCCTATCTGGGTCGCTGCCGACTCGTTGACGCGCGCGGCGCCGGTGACGCCATCGGCGCCGAACTGGTGGATCGGCATTGGAGTCCGGGCGTCACCAGGATGCTGTTTCGCACCTTCGACCGCTTCCCGGCCGATGCCTGGCCCACGCGCTTTACCGTCGTCAGCGCCCCGGCCATCCGGGCCCTGGCCGCCCATGGCGTGATTCTGGTTGGGCTCGATTCGCCATCGCTCGATCCCGAAACCTCGAAAACCATGGACGCCCATCTCGCGGTGCCGCGCGACATGCGGATCCTGGAAGGACTGGTGCTGGATCACGTGCCGCCCGGCGACTATGAGCTGATTGCGCTGCCGCTTGCCCTGTCGGGCCTGGACGCCTCCCCGGTTCGGGCTGTCCTGCGGGAGCTCGGCGAGGACTAAGGCGCGGCTCGTTTCCGGCCGCGACCCGGGCTGGATTCTCAACTCGTCATTATGTTTAAATTTAAAATGATATAGGCTGGCGCATGGGCCGTCACAAGCTGGCAAGGGGGAACGCCATGCCGATCGAAGGAATGGTTCAGTCGGTCGATCCGGCCTCGGGCATCGCGCCGGGAGCGGACATTGTAAATCCCGGCGGCCATCTTCGGCGCGGCTTGACCGCGCGACATCTGCAATTCATCGCCATCGGCGGCGCGATCGGATCGGGTCTCTTCCTGGGATCGGCAGCCGGCATTCGCAACGCCGGGCCGGCCTTGCTGGTCGCCTATGCCGTGGGCGGGCTGATGATTTTCTTCATCGCGCGGGCCTTGGGCGAGATGGCGCTGGCGCACACCCAGGCCACGACCCTGGACGCGCTTGCCGAAGACTATATCCATCCGGCCTTCGGTTTTCTGGTCGGCTGGAATTACTGGATGAGCTGGATTCTGGTTGGGATGGTCGACATCACGGCGATGGCGATCTTCTTCAAATTCTGGTTTCCCGAGGTGCCGCAATGGATCCCCGCGCTTGTCAGCCTGATGACGCTTTACGGAATCAATTTGTGCGGCGTGCGCCTGTTCGGGGAATTGGAATTCTGGCTGACCCTGGGCAAGGTGATCACCATCATGGGCATGATGCTTGCCGGCATTTTTCTGCTGGTGAAAGGCATCGGGCTCACCGGCGCGCACGCTTCGCTCGCGAATATCTGGAATGACGGCGGGATATTTCCCACCGGCCTCGAAGGATTTCTGGCGGCACTGCCGGTCGCATTCTTCGCCTTCGGGGGCAGTGAGCTTGTCGGACTTGCCGCAGGCGAGGCCGAAAATCCCGAGCGCTCCCTGCCGCGCGCCGTCAATGGCGTCATCGCGCGGATCCTGATTTTTTATATCGGCTCGCTGGCGATCATCATGGCGTTGGTCCCGTGGCGGCAGATCACGCTGACGGAAAGTCCCTTCGTGCTGGTCTTCACGCGGATCGGCTTGCCCGCGACGGCCAGCGTGATCAATCTCGTGCTGATCTCGGCGGTGATGTCGTCCTGCAATAGCGGGCTGTTCGCGGGCGCCCGAACCTTGCAGTCCCTGGCGGTCAAGCGGCATGCGCCCGCCATGCTTTCCCGCATCGACACCCGTGGCGTGCCGACCACGGGCATCAGCGTCTCGGCGGCGATCATGCTTGGCGGTGTGCTGTTGAATTATTATGTTCCCGGCAAGGTCATGGAATACATCATCTCCGCGTCCGCCATTCTGCTGATGGGCACCTGGACCAGCATCATCATCAGCCACATGGGCTTTCGCAGCAGGGCGCCGAAAGATGCCGTTCGCAGATTTCCGATGCCGCTTTATCCCTGGGCGAGCTGGATTGTCCTGGCCTTCATCGCCAGCATCGCCGTGATCATGGCCAGTTTCCTGAAAATGTATATTCCGATGGCATTCGCCCTTGGATATTATGTCTTCCTGGGCGTGATCTATTTCGCAACCGGCGCAAATCTTCGCGCGACGGCGTCATGATCGCCGCCCCCCCCGACTTCATCCGATCTCTGGATGAAGCAGATCCGATCCGTTCTTTCCGGCAACGATTCTCATTGCCGTCCGATATCGTCTATCTCGACGGCAATTCCCTGGGTGCCCTGCCGGCCGCGACCGCGCCTCGCCTGGATGCGGTCGTGCGGCAGGAATGGGGCATGGGTCTCATCCGGAGCTGGAATACCCACGACTGGGTCGGCGCCTCCCGGCGCGTGGGCGACAAGATCGCCGCTCTTGTCGGCGCAGGCGAAGGGGAGGTCGTGGTTGCGGATTCGACCTCGGTCAATATTTTCAAACTTCTCATGGCCGGGATCGGCGCGCGCCCCGACCGCAAGATCATCTTGTCGGAAGCCGGCAATTTTCCAACCGACCTCTATGTCGCGCAAGGAATCTCGGCTTTGCTGCCGCATCTGTCGGTTCGCGCGGTCGAGCCGGGACAGGTGCTGGACGCCATAAGCAGCGACGTCGCCGTGCTTCTGTTGACCCATGTCCATTACAAGACCGGTCACAAATACGACATGGCGGGCATTACCCGGCGCGCCCATGAATGCGGCGTGTTGGTGATATGGGATCTGTGCCACAGCGCCGGCGCCGTGGATGTCGGTCTTGGCGCGGTCGATGCCGACATGGCGGTCGGATGCGGATACAAATATCTGAACGGCGGTCCCGGCGCGCCCTCATTTCTGTATGTCGCCAAGCGCCTGCAGCGGGAACTGACATCGCCCATCACCGGCTGGTTCGGGCATGCCGCGCCGTTTGCCTTCGCCGGCGACTATCGGCCGGCGCCGGACATCGCCCGATTCCTGAGCGGCACGCCGCCGATTCTGGGCTTGACGGCGCTGGAGATCGGAATCGATTTGTTGGCGGAAGCGCCGCGCGACCAGCTGTTCAAGAAATCACAGCAACTCTGTTCGCTCTTTATCGAGCTCATTGACGAATCCTGCCGGGCCTACGGCCTCGAGTTGGTGACGTCGCGTGATCCGCAGGCGCGGGGGAGCCACGTGTCCTTTCGGCACAGCGAGGGTTACCCGATCGTTCAAGCGCTTATCGCCCAGGGCATCATCGGCGATTTTCGGGCGCCTGATATTCTGCGCTTTGGCTTTGCCCCCCTCTATCTGCGCTTTGCGGATGTCTGGCTGGCGGTGGACACTTTGCGCGACATTCTGGCGACCCGAAAATGGGACCAGGAACAATTCCGGGCTCGAGCGCTGGTCACCTGAGCGGCAACCGGGCCGCCGGATGCGTGGCGATTGACCTAACAAAGGCGATGGGCGGCTGGTTCAGTGCGCCGCCCAGGGCCCCACGTCTGGCTTGCCCTGCGTATTGGCAAGATTGCCGAGATCCTCCTTGGCGCCTTTGGCGATGGCGGCCAATTCGGTGCCGCCCTGGAAGCAGGTGAAGTCCGGCCGATCGCGCCACGCCAACGGACCGCAGAGCCGAACCCCGGCCTTGATCGCGGCGTCATGCACGATGTTGATCTCCCGCTCGTAATCCGGATCGCCCTGCTTGGTGCCGGCAAAGTTGCCGAGATCGGAGCTGGCGGCGAAGATCGCGGTCACGCCGGGGATCTTGGCGATGCGATCGGCATCCCTGAGGCCGTCCAAGGTCTCGATCATCAGGATCAGGACCAGATTGTCGTTGATGGTCTGGCGATAGCCGCCTGGCACATTGGCGTACATGCTGAACGCCTGGCCGCCGCCCAGGCTGCGCTTGCCCAAGGGCGGAAAATAGGCCCAGTCGCGCGCCTTGATCGCTTCCTCATAGGATCGCACCGTGGGGACCACCAGCACCAGCGCGCCGGCATCCATCGCATGCTGTTCCTCACGCTCGTCGGTATAGGCGACGCGCACGCCAGGAACCGCCTTGGCGAAGGGGCACGATCCCCACATCCGCTCGACATCCTTCCAGCCGCGGGTGGAATGTTGTTGCTCGGTCCAGGTGAAGTCGTACCCGGCATTGGCCATGGCGCAATAGGTTTCCGGATCGGTGGCGCTGAACACGGTACCGCCTACGACCTTTTGACCCCGCATCATTTTGAGCTTGACCGGATTCCAGATCTTGCCGCCGGCCGGCGCGTCCCAGGCATGGCCGTATTTCCACTTGTCCATGTCGAACTTGCCCTGGTTCACGGCGCCGGGCGGCGCCTGATCGAAGGCACGGCTGTCCTGGCCGGCCTTGGCCGCGAGCGGAAATTGCCCGCCCTTGGCGATCTCGTCCTCGGTCGCCTGGCCGAATGCCGCCGCGCTTGCTCCCAGCGCCAGCCCAACCGACAGCAGTCCTAAAGTCATTGCCAGTCTCATGATCGTCTCCCGCCGATTTGCTCCCTATGAGGCCGCGCGACCGATGGCTTGTCAAACCTGTTGCAGGCATCCTTGCGACGTTACGGGCGCTCCGCGTTACGGTCCCGCCGTGCGCCAATGGCCCTTGGCGGGCCTTCGGGGCGCGATTTCTTGCGCCGACCGCCTGGCCAGCATAGGGTTCGAATAATAGGTGCAGAATCGCAGGGGGAATCATGCCGCGCGGATTGCAGCCGAGCCGCCGCCGTTTTCTGGCGTCCGCATCGGCGCTTCCGATTCTGGCCCTGGGCGGCAGTGCCGCGGCGCGCTCCATTTCCGGATCCTTACCTTGGGAAGCCTTCGCGGGCGAACCGCCACGGCCGGTCAATCCGCTGGGCTGGTATTTCTTCACGCCCGGCGAAGTCGCCACCGTCGAAGCCATTGTCGACCGGCTGATCCCGCCCGATCGTCTTTCCATCGGCGGAAAAGAGGCGGGCTGCGCCGTCTTCATCGACCGCCAGCTTGCCGGTTCTTTCGGCAAATCCAGCCGGCTTTACAGGAAAGGTCCTTTCGCGACCGGCCTGCCGACCCAGGGCTATCAGGGTGAATTGACGCCGGAAGAGCGCTATCGCGACGGATTGCGGGCAATCGATGCCTATTCGCGCGCCAAGCACGGAAAAACCTTCGCGCAGTTGCCGGGGCATGAGCAGGACACGCTGCTGCAAGGTCTTGAGAGCGGCCAGATCGATCTCAAACTCGCGCAAGGTCTCGGCACCCGCGCGTTTTTTGAACTCGTGCTGCAGAATACGATGGAAGGCTTCTTCGCCGATCCGCTTTATGGCGGCAACAAGGGCATGGCGGGATGGAGGTTGCTGGGCTTTCCGGGCGCGCGCTACGATTATCGCGACCATATCGACAAGCATAATGTGCCCTATCCGCGCGGTCCGATTTCCATTTACGGCGAGGGCTGACGCGATGGCGAAGCTTTTGCCCCGCAAGGACGTGGTCATCATGGGGCTGGGTTGGACCGGCTCGATTCTCGCGCAGGAGTTGACGGAGGCCGGGCTCGAGGTGCTGGCCATCGAGCGCGGGCCGTGGCGCGACACCGCCACGGATTTCAATATCGGCTACATGCCCGACGAGCTGCGCTATGCCATCCGCAAGGAATTGTTCCTGCAGCCGGCGCAAGAAGCCATGACCATGCGCAACAACGTGACGCAAGTGGCGTTGCCGATGCGCGACTACAGTTCCTTCCTGCCCGGCGTCGGCGTCGGCGGCGCCGGCGTGCACTGGAACGGCTTCAACTGGCGCTTCTTTCCCAGCGACTTTCAGTTGAAGACCCATCTGACCCAGCGTTATGGCGCGGGCCGACTCAAGGAATTGCAGCTCGAGGATTGGGGCGTCAGCTATGACGACATCGAGCATTGCTACGACCGGTTCGAATATGTCTGCGGTACGTCCGGCAAGGCCGGCAACCTGAAAGGACAGATGATCGAAGGCGGCAATCCCTTCGAGGGGCCGCGCGCCCGCGAATACCCCTTGCCGCCGCTGAGGATGCCCTACTCATCGGCCCTGTTCACGGAAGCGGCGAAGGGTCTGGGCTTTCATCCCTTCCCGCTTGCCCGCAAGCAACATGTCCAAGCCCTATGTCAATTCGCTGGGCGTGGCGATGGGCGAATGCACCTATTGCGGCTATTGCGAGCGCTTCGGCTGCGCCAATTATTCCAAGGCGATGCCGCAGACCACGATTCTTCCAGTGCTGATTCGAAAATCGAATTTCGAGGCGCGCACGGAATGCGAAATCCTCAAGATCAATCTTCGGCCCGACGGCAAGACCGCCAAGAGCGTCACCTATGTCGACGCGCGGGGCAACGAATTCGAGCAGCCGGGCGATATCATTCTTCTTTGCGGCTACGGCCTGATGAATGTGCGCATGATGCTGCTGTCGGGCATCGGCCAGCCTTACGATCCGGCCACGGGAAAGGGCACGGTGGGGCGCAACTACTGCTACCAGACCCAGGGCTCGGCGGCGCGCCTGTTCTTCGAAGGCAAGCATTTCAATCCGTTCATCGGCAGCGGCGCGCTGGCCGCCGGTATCGATGATTTCAACGGCGACGCCTTCGATCATTCGGCTCTGGATTTTGTCGGCGGCGCGAATATCAGCTGCGGCAGCAGCAATGGCCGGCCTATCGGCAATCGTCCCACCCCGCCCGGCACGCCGCGCTGGGGCGCCGAATGGAAGAAGGCAACCGCCGAGACTTATCAAAACGCCACGGCGGTCGGGGCGCAGGGATCGTCCTATCCCATGCGCGGCAATTGCCTCGATCTCGATCCCACCTATAAGGATCGCTTCGGCCGGCCGCTGCTGCGCATCACCTTCGATTTTCCCGACAATGATCTGAGAATGTCCCGCTACATCTCCGACCAGCTCACGAAGATCGGCAAGGCGATGAATCCCAAGCAGATGGCGGTCAGCCATGCGGTCAAGGGCTGGGATTCGGTTCCGTATCAGACCACCCACAATACCGGGGGCGCCAGCATGGGCGCGAATCCGAAGACCAGCGCGATCAACCGCTATCTGCAGAGCTGGGATGTCTCCAACCTGTTCGTGCTGGGCGCTTCCGCCTTCCAGCAGAATGCCGGCAAGAATCCCACCGGTACGGTGGGAGCTCTGGCCTATTGGGCGGCGGAAGCGATCCGCGACCGTTATCTCAAGAAGCCCGGGTCCCTGGTGCAGGCATGAAGAAGCTCGCGCTCGCGGCTTTGCTGATCGTGAGTGTCGGCGCGCAGGCGCGCGGGCAGGAATCCTCCCAAATCGCCGCCGGCCGCTATCAGGCCGTGCTGGGTGACTGCGAAGGGTGCCACACCGCGCCGGGCGGCAAGCCCTTCGCCGGCGGCACGGTGCTTGCGACTCCGTTTGGCAAGATCGCGGTGCCGAACATCACGCCGGACCGTGATACCGGCATAGGCAACTGGGGTGAAGGCGATCTCCGCCGCGCCATGCGTGAAGGCGTCTCGCCCGGCGACAAGCGGCTCTATCCGGCGATGCCCTATCCGGCATACGCCAATATGCATGACACCGATATCAAAACGCTTTGGGCCTATCTCAAGACGGTGGCCCCGGTGCGTCATACGGTGGAACCAAACCTGCTGCCGTTTCCCTTCAACATCCGAAGCCTGATGGCGGGATGGAATCTGCTTTATTTCAGACCGGCGGAATTTGTGCCCACGGAAGGAAAGTCGGCGGCCTGGAATCGCGGCGCCTATCTCGTCACCGGCTCCGGCCATTGCGGCGCCTGCCACACGCCCAAGACCTTCTTGGGCGCGGATCGCGCCACGGCGCTGACTGGTGCGTCGCTGCAGGGCTGGTTCTCGCCGGAGATCACCGGCGCCAAGCCGCGCGGGATCGGCGGCTGGAGCGCCGACGACATCGTGACCTATCTGAAGAGCGGCTGGAACGCGCATGCCGTCGCCTCCGGTCCCATGGCGGAGGTGGTGGAACATTCCACTTCGCAAATGACGGATGACGACCTCAAGGCGATCGCCGTTTACTTGAAGGACCTGCCGGCCGCCGTGGATGCCAGGGTCGCATCCGCGCCATCCCAGGACGATCCGGCCATGCAGGCGGGTGCGGTGCTTTATCGGACCAACTGCGCCGCCTGCCACGGCCCGGACGGCAAGGGCGAGCGGCTGATTTTCCCGCCGCTGGCGGGCAACGCGATCCTGATTCAATCCAACGCCGAAAGCCTCACCCGGGTGGTGCTGGAGGGCGCGCAGGCGGTGGCGACCGCATCGGCTCCCACTGCGCCGTCTATGCCGTCATTTGCTTGGAAACTGAACGATGCCCAGATCGCCGATCTTCTCACCTATATCCGCAATAGTTGGGGCAATGCCGCAGCGCCTGTATCCGCAGCCTCCGTCGGCAAGGTACGCGCCAGCCTGCGCGGCGGGAACGATGCCCGTTGAATTTCCGTTCATTTTCTTGCGACGCCGATCCTTGAATATCTGATGCAGTCATAAATGGGTGCCGAGGGGCCATGTCATGATGATTCAGAATTACGATCCTTTTCATCAGCCGGTCGTGTCGGCGGCGGTCGCGGCATTTCCCGTGCTGCTGCTCCTGGTCATGATCGCGTCCGGCAAGGTCAAGGCCTATTGGGCGGCGCTGATCGCACTGGCGGCCACCTTGATCGTCGCGGTCGGGGCTTACGGCATGCCGGCTGGAATGGCGGCCAAGGCGACCGTGCTGGGTTTCGTCGGCGGCTTTTTCCCCATCGGCTGGATCATCGTCAATGTGCTGTTTCTCTATCGCATGACGGTGGACAAGGGGCACTTCGCCGTCTTTCAGCATTCGATGGGCTCGGTCACCTCCGACCGCAGGATGCAGCTGCTTCTCATCGCCTTTTGTTTCGGCGCATTCTTCGAAGGCGCGGCGGGCTTCGGCACGCCGGTGGCAGTGAGCGCCGCCATGCTGATGGGTCTGGGTTTTTCGCCGCTGGCGGCGGCGGCCATGTCGCTCCTGGCCGACACCGCAACCGTGGCATTCGGCGCCCTGGGCGCCCCGATTCAGGGACTCGCAACGGCGACCGGGCTTGATCCCTTCGTGCTGGGGCAGGCGATTGGCCGGCAATCCTCGCTCTTTTCCCTCATCATTCCCTTTTACATGATCTGGATGTTCTGCGGCGCGCGGAAGATGTGGGCCGTATGGCCCGCGATCCTGGTGGCGGCGCTGGCCTTCACCATTCCGCAATTCCTCATCTCCAACTACTCCAATCCCTACATCGTCGATGTCGCTGCCGGCGGTATCTCGATGGCGGCGCTGGTCCTGTTCCTGCGTGTCTGGCGGCCGCGCGAGATCATGACCGAAACCGCGCTCAGGGTGGCGGACGATTCTCACAGCGAGATCAAGAAAATCCCGCCGCTGGCGGCGTTGCCCAGCACGAAAGAGGCGATCACCGCCTGGATTCCCTGGCTGATCCTGTGCCTGGTCCTGGTTTTCTGGGCGAGCGATTACTGGAAGCATCTCGCCAATGCACTGTTCGCGCCGGTCTATCACGTGCCGGGGCTGGACAAGCAGATCATCGAGATGCCGCCGGTTGTCGCCAAATCCACCCCGCTTGCCGGCGCCTTCACCTTTTCTTTCCTGACTTATTCCGGCACCGGAATTCTCGTTTCCGCATTGATCGCGGGAATTTTCATGGGCTGTTCGCCGACCTATCTGATCCAAAGTTATGGCCGGAACTTGAAAAGCGTGGCGCCGTCCATCGTCACCATCACGGCCATGCTGGCCCTGGGCACCTTGACCAATTTTTCCGGCGCTGACGGAACCTTGGGACTTGCCTTCGCGCGCACCGGTTTTCTCTTTCCCTTCTTCGGCACCTTGCTGGGCTGGCTGGGCGTGGCCGCGACCGGTTCCGACACCTCGTCCAATGTCCTGTTCGGCGGCTTGCAGGTGATCACGGCCCATCAGCTCAACGTGTCGCCGATCCTGATGGCGGCCGCCAATTCCACCGGCGGCGTCATGGGCAAAATCATCTCCATTTCCTCCATCGTGGTGGCGGCGGCCGCGACCGGGTGGCATGGCGGCGAGGGCAAGATCTTGCGCTATGTTTTCTGGAGCGCCGTCTTGCTGGGTGTATTGGTCGGTATTCTGGTAATGCTGCAGGCCTATGTCTGGCCCTTCACGCTGACCGTGCCGCCCGGCGGCTGAAGCGATCGCGCGTCGCCTTTTGGATTGATGGAGGCATGATGCCAAGGCCGCCGCCGGAACAGGTAAGCGAATCCCTGGCGGCCTTCATGCGGCGCGAAGGCCTCGGTCCCGAGTTCGCCGACACGGTCGCGCGCATCTACCGTCCGCTTGCCGCCCGCATTAAGGCGTTGGCGGATGCGCGCCGTGGCCGCGTCGTTGGAATTTGCGGTTCCCAGGGCAGCGGCAAGACGACGGGCGCCGGCGTGCTGCGCATTCTTCTGGGAGCGGCCGGTCTTAAGGTTGCGGTCCTGTCGATCGACGATCTCTATCTTCCCAAGGAAGCCCGGGAGAAGCTTGCGCAAGACATTCACCCTCTGCTGGGAACGCGGGGTCCGCCGGGCACGCATGATGTCGCCCTGGGCGAAGGCGTGCTGGACTCGCTGCTCAAGCCGCAATGCACCGCAATTCCCCGCTTCGACAAGTCTCGCGATACGCGCGCCGATCCGTCGCAATGGGATCAATTTCAGGGACCGGCCGACGTCGTTTTGTTCGAAGGCTGGTGCGTCGGTGCCAGGCCAGAGCCGCCGGAGGCATTGACGAAGCCCGTCAACGATCTGGAAAGAAACTCCGATCCGGACGGCATTTGGCGCCGCTACGTCAATGAGGCCCTGGCCGGGCCCTATCAGCATTTGTTTGGCCGCATCGAATACCAGATCCTGTTGAAAGCGCCTTCCTTCGAAGTGGTCGCCGGATGGCGCAAGGAACAGGAAGCCAAGTTGCGTGCGCGGGTCGGCCCCGCGGCGGGTGTGATGAGCGATGCCCAGATCGATCGCTTCGTGCAATTTTATGAAAGGCTGACTCGATATATTTTGGCGGAAATGCCGTCACGCGCGGATGCGGTTGTGCGGCTGGGCCCGAATCGGCAGCCACTGGATCTCGACATCCGGGTGGTTCACGGCGGTTAGACAGCGCGAAGGGGTTGCATGTCTCTCAAACGGTACCGGTTGTGGCCGGGGTGCCGCGAGCAATGGTTTCATCGCCCGGCAAGAGCGCGTCCGGTGCGATATCGGCTAGGCCGGCCAGCCTGGCATAAAGCGGCGCGAAATCGACATCGGCGGTCTGGTGGCGCAATTCCTCAAAACCGTCGATGACAAAATAGCTTTGCTGATAGTCGTCGATCCGGTAGCGCGTGCGCATGACCCGTTCCAGATTGAAGCGGATGCGGTTGGGCGCGGGGCTGTCAAGCGCATATTCGGACTCGCCATGGCTCGATACGATGCCCGACCCGTAAAGCTTCAGGGCGCCATTTTCGCGGATCAGGCCGAATTCCACCGTGTACCAGTAAAGCCGCGCCAGCTTCTCCAGCGCGTCGAAAGCCTGCGCGCGCAATCCGCCGATGCCGTAGGCCTGCATATAGTCGGCGAACACCGGATCGGAGAGCAGCGGCACGTGCCCGAAGACGTCGTGGAACACGTCCGGTTCCTGGAGATAGTCGAGTTCGGCGGGCTTGCGGATGAAGCGCCCGGCGACGAACCGCCGATTGGCGAGATGCTCGAAGAACACTGCGTCGGGGACCAGTCCGGGAACCGCGACCACCCGCCATCCGGTCAGCCTGTAAAGCCGCTCCGACAAATCCTCGAAATCGGGGATGCCGGCGCGCGACAATCTCAGTGCGTCGAGGCCGCGCAGAAATGCCTCGCAGGCGCGGCCCTTGAGCATCTGCGACTGGCGCGCATAGAGGCGGTCCCAGACGGCATGTTCGCCGGGCGAATAGGCTTGCCAATCCTGCGCGATCGTCCAGTCGGAACCTGCTCCGGGCGGTGGATCGAATGGAATCGCCATGATGAACTTTCGGGTTTCAGCCTTGACTCCAGATAGTTGCATATGAAACTATATTTGCAAATTGCAATTTTAGGGAGCCAGCGATGGAACTCTGGGAAAATCCCATCGGAACCGACGGGTTCGAGTTCGTGGAATACACCGCTCCCGACATTGCCGCGCTGCATCAATTGTTCGAACGCATGGGGTTTCGCGCCGTCGGCCGTCACCGCTCCAAGGCGGTGACCCTGTACGTCCAGGGAAATGTCCATTTCATCGTCAATGCGGAGCCGGATAGCCACGGCGCGCGCTTTGCCCAGGCCCATGGCCCCAGCGCCTGCGCCATGGCGTTCCGCGTCAAGGATGCGGCCCGGGCCTATCGCGAACTTCTGGCGCGCGGTGCCGAGCCGTTTGCCAATGCGGTGGGGCCGATGGAACTGAACATCCCGGCCATAGAAGGCATCGGCGGCAGCGTGATCTATCTGGTGGACCGCTATGGCGAGCGCTCGATCTATGATGTGGACTTCGTGCCCACCGATCCCGCGCGCGGTTTTGCGCATGAGGGGGCCGGTCTTTCCAGCATCGATCATGTCACCCACAATGTCTTTCGCGGCAACATGGACAAATGGGCGGGGTTCTATGAGCGGCTCTTCAACTTCCGCGAAGTGCGCTATTTCGATATCGAGGGCAAGCTGACGGGGCTCAAGTCCCGCGCCATGACCAGCCCGGACGGGAAGATCCGCATCCCCATCAATGAATCGTCCGACGACAAATCGCAGATCGAGGAATATCTGCACGCCTATCACGGCGAGGGCATTCAGCACATCGCACTCGGCACGGAGAATATCTATCGAGTCGGTGGAAACGTTGCGGCGCACGGGCATCCTCTTCCAGGACACGCCGGAAACCTATTATGAGCGGCTGGACAATCGCATAAAAGGTCATGGCGAGGACGTGCCTCGCCTTCGTCGCGACCGCATCCTGATGGACGGCGCGCGGCGGCGACCTGCTGCTGCAGATCTTCACCACCAATGCCATCGGGCCGATCTTCTTCGAGATCATCCAGCGCAAGGGCAATGAAGGATTCGGAGAGGGCAATTTCCGCGCCCTGTTCGAAAGCATCGAAGCCGACCAGATTCGCCGCGGCGTGCTGCAGGACGTGAAAGGATGACGCGCAACTGGATCGAATTCCCCCGAACCGAAGGTCAGACTTCGCGCCAGGCGCATGCCGACCTGCCGGATGGCGCCTTCGAGCGGGAGATCGGCCGCGATGGTTTCTTCGGCCCCGCCGCGCATCTCTATCATCGCCATCCGCCGACCGGCTGGACGTCGTTCGAAGGCCCTCTCAGGCCCCGCGCCTTTGATGCCCGCGCCGCGGCGCCGGGCGGCGCGCCGCTGCAATGCGCGCCGCTATTGTCCAATCCCAATTGCGCCATCGCGATCTGGTCTTGCGCCGAAGCCATGGCGCACCTGGTGCGAGACGCCGACGGTGATCTGCTGCTATTCGTGCATGAAGGTGCGGGCGAGTTGTTTTGCGATTTTGGTCATTTTTCCTATCGCGACGGCGACTACATCCTTTTGCCGCGCGGCACCATGTGGCGGCTGGAGCCCTCCCATCCCACCATCGCACTGCAGATCGAGGCGCGTAACGGCGGCTTCCGGTTGCCCGATCGCGGCTTGTTGGGACCGCATGCCCAGTTCGATCCCGCGGCACTGGATACGCCGAAGCTGGATGACGCCTTCCGGGCGCAGCGCGGCGGCGACTGGAATGTCTTCGTCAAGCGGCGGGATCAGATCTCCACCATCTCCTATCCCTTCAATCCCCTGGACGCGATCGGGTGGAAAGGCAATCTGGCGCCGGTGAAGCTCAACTGGCGCGACATCCGCCCGGTGATGAGCCATCGCTACCATCTGCCGCCCAGCGTGCATTCGACCTTCGTGGCGGACCGCTTCGTGGTCTGCACCTTCGTGCCGCGGCCGTTCGAAAGCGATCCCGGAGCGCTCAAAGTGCCGTTTTTCCATTCCAACGACGATTTCGACGAGGTGATCTTCTATCACGCCGGCGATTTTTTCAGCCGCGACAACATCCGGCCCGGCATGGTGACGTTTCATCCCAGCGGCTTCACCCACGGTCCGCATCCCAAGGCGTTCGCGGCCGGCGCCAAGGCGGCCAAGACGATGACCGACGAAGTCGCGGTGATGATCGATGCGCGCGATATGCTGGACATGGGCGCGGCGGCTGAGGCGCAGGAAGACCGCTTCTATGCCGATAGCTGGAAGCCGAAATGAAGCTGGCCTCGTTGAGGGGCGGACGCGACGGGCGTCTGGCGGTGGTGTCGCGCGACCTTGAGCGCGCGGTACTGGTGCCGCAGGTCGCGCCGACCCTGCAGGCGGCTTTGGACCATTGGGAACGAGCGGCGCCACAGCTGGAAAATATCTCCGCCGCGCTGAACGCGGGCAAGGCGGCAGACACTTTCGCTTTCGATCCGGCTTTCTGCGCCAGTCCGCTGCCGCGCGCCTATCAATGGGCCGATGGTTCAGCCTATGTCACCCATGTCGAGCTGGTGAGAAAAGCGCGGGGCGCAGAATTGCCCGCAAGCTTCTGGACCGATCCGCTGATGTATCAGGGCGGCTCGGATGGCTTTATCGGCCCGACCGATCCCATCGTCGCGGCCGACGAAGGCTGGGGCATCGATTTCGAAGGTGAAGTCGCGGTGGTGACGGGAGACGTGCCCTATGGCGCGAATGTGGAGGAGGCGGCGCGGCACATCCAGCTGGTGATGCTGGTCAATGATGTCAGTCTGCGCAACCTGATTCCGGCGGAGCTGGCCAAAGGGTTTGGCTTTTTCCAGTCCAAGCCGGCCAGCGCGTTTTCTCCCGTGGCGGTGACACCGGATGAATTGGCCCCGGCCTGGCGCGACGGCAGGTTGAACCGGCCCTTGCTGGTCCATCTCAATGACGAGACATTCGGATCCCCCGACGCCGGCACCGACATGGTCTTCAATTTTCCGCAATTGATAGCCCATGCCGCCAAGACGCGGGCATTGGCGGCTGGCACGATTGTGGGCTCCGGTACTGTTTCCAATCGCGATCACTCGGTTGGCTCGGCCTGCATCGCCGAACGCCGCATGCTGGAACAAATCGAGACGGGAGCGGCGGCCACCCCGTTCCTCAAATTCGGCGACAGGGTCCGCATCGAAATGACGGACGATAATGGCCGCAGCATATTCGGGGCGATCGATCAGCATGTCCGCCACGCCTGAGTTCACGCTTTATAGCTATTTTCGCTCTTCGGCGGCCTTTCGCGTGCGCATCGCCCTCAATCTGAAAGGCCTGAAGGCCGATCTGCGGTTCGTGCATCTACTGAAGGATGGCGGCGGGCAGCATTCCGACGCCTACAAACACGTCAACCCGCAACAATTGGTCCCGACCCTGATCAGCGGGGGGCAGGCCATCAGCCAATCCCTGGCTATCCTCGAATATCTGGATGAGTTGGCGCCCGAACCGCCCCTGCTGCCGTCTGACGCCCTGGCGCGCGCACGCGTGCGCCAGCTTGCACAAACCATCGCCTGCGACATTCATCCGTTGAACAATCTCAGGGTGCTGCGATATCTCGAGAAGGAGCTGGGCGTGGACGGTGAAAAGCGCCTGGCATGGCAGCATCATTGGATCGCGGCCGGCTTCTCCGCGCTTGAGACAAAACTGGCCCATGAGCCCGCGACCGGACTTTTTTGCCATGGCGATGACCCCGGCATGGCCGATATCTGCCTGGTGCCGCAGATGTTCAATGCGCGGCGCAGTCAGATGCAGCTCTCGGCCTATCCGACCCTTCTGCGAATTGAAGAAGCGGCCTATTCGCTGGCGGCCTTCCAGAACGCCCGACCGGAAAACCAACCCGATGCGGAATAAGTCGCGCCTTTATCTGGACGCCTTTACGCCCTATCGCTTGTCGGTGCTGACCAACCGCATATCCAGCGCCATCGCGCGGCACTATTCCGAGCGCTTCGGCCTTTCGATTCCGGAATGGCGGGTGATGGCCGTGCTGGGCGAGACGCCGGGCCTGTCTGCGCGGCAGGTGGCGGAGCGCACGGCGATGGATAAAGTGCAGGTAAGCCGCGCGGTGCAGTCCCTGCTGGCCGCGAAACGTCTGACGAGAGTGTCCGACCAGAAGGACGGCCGCGTCACGCAACTTTCATTATCGGCCCGCGGCCGAACCATCTATGATAAAGTGGTTCCACTGGCGCTGCGGCTGGAACAGGAATTTCTTTCGGTGCTGAATGCCGAGGAGCGCAAATCTTTCGATGCCTTGCTGACGAAATTGTCGGCAATTTCGGCTGCCATGGCCAACTCTGCCGGTGTCTGAGCATCGCGCAAATTCAGCGAAATCAATTGCTTGAGATACATCTCGGCGCGATAGGGAAATCTTCCGCGTCGACGGCGGGTCATCGCCGTGGTAACTTCAATGCGGTTGTTTGCCGGGGTTGATGTGACCCGGCGAGGTGGCCAAGCGCGCCGCCGCGCGGGCATGGGAGAGTGACCATGGGCCTAGTCGAAAAAATTCCTTCTCGCCGCGGTCTGCTGAAAGGTGGTTTGGCGGGCGGCTTTGTCCTTGCCTTTCATATGCCATTCGCCGAAGCGGCCGTCCCGAATGTTGCGCAGGGGACGCCAGCCGAGCCGGGTCCCTTCGCGCCCAATGCCTTCATTCGCATCGACCGCACCGGAAAGACCACGCTCGTCATGCCCCAGGTGGAAATGGGGCAAGGCGTCTACACCTCCATCTCCATGATTCTCGCGGAGGAGCTGGACGCGGATTGGAACAATGTCGCGGTCGAAGCTGCGCCCGCCAATGAGAAGCTCTACGCCAATCCGATGCTAGGCGTGCAGGCGACGGGCAATTCCAATTCCGTCCGGGCCTTCTGGATTCCGCTGCGCAAAGCGGCCGCTGGCGCGCGGGCGCTGCTGGTTGCCGCCGCGGCGAAGCAATGGAACGTCGAGCCCGCGACCTGCGTGACCGAAAATGGCGCCGTGATCCACAAGGCGAGCAACCGCATGCTCGGTTATGGCGCGCTGGCGGATCAGGCGGGCGGCACGCCACCGGCGGATCCGCCGCTCAAGGCGCCCAAGGATTTCCGGATCATCGGCAAGTCATTGAAGCGGCTCGATACGCCGAACAAGGTCAACGGCAAAGAGGTCTATGGCATTGACGTGATGTTGCCGGGCCTGAAATTCGCCACTCTCGCGGCGAGCCCCACATTCGGCGGCAAGGTCGGGCATGTCGACGACAGTGCCGCGAAGAAAATCCCGGGCGTGCAGAAAATTGTCGTGCTTGACGATTTGGTGGCGGTGGTCGGCGATCACATGTGGGCGGCGAAGCGAGGGCTCGACGCTCTGGTCGTTTCCTGGGATGCAGGTCCCAACGGACATGTCGATTCCGCCTTGATACGGAAACAGATCAAGGCCGCCAGCGGCCAGAGCGGCCTCACCGCAAAGAAAGTCGGCGACGCCGACAAGGCACTCGCGGACGGCGATAAATTCGAGGCTCATTATGAGATGCCTCTCCTCGCGCACGCGACCATGGAGCCGATGAATTGCACGGTGCATTTGACGCCGGGCGCCTGCGAGCTTTGGCTCGGCACCCAGATCATGGCGCGGGTGCAGTCCACAGCGGCCGCGACCGCCGGCGTTCCGCTCGAAAAGGTGACGGTGCACAATCAAATCATCGGGGGCGGTTTCGGCCGCAGGCTTGAACCCGATATGGTGATTAAGGCCGTCCGCATCGCGCAGCAGGTCGACGGCCCGGTCAAGGTCGTATGGACGCGGGAAGAGGATATCCAACACGATATCTATCGCCCCATCTATTACGATCGCATCGCGGCGACATTGAAGGACGGCATGATCGATGGTTGGCATTATCGCGTCACGGGATCCTCCGTCGTGGCGAGATGGCTGCCACCCGCTTTCAAGGCCAATCACAATATCGATTTCGATACGGTCGACAGCGCCGTCGACGTGCCCTATGCGATCCCCAACCTCCGCGTCGAAGTGGTGCGCGACGAACCGCCGGCGATACCTACCGGCTTTTGGCGCGGCGTCGGGCCCAACAACAATGTCTTCGCCATCGAGAGCTTCATTGACGAGTTGGCCAGGAAAGCCGGCAAGGATCCCGTCGCATTCCGCCGCGCGATGCTGACAAAAACCCCGCGTCTTCTCGCTGCTCTCGATCTTGCGGCGGAAAAATCCGGCTGGGGCACGCCGCTGCCGCCACGCCAAGGCCGCGGCGTCTCCGTGCAAGTGTCCTTCGCCAGCTTCATCGCCACGGTGGCGCATGTCGAGGTCAGCGATCAGGGGGACGTTCGCCTGCACCGGCTGACAACCGCTGTCGATACCGGCATCGCGGTCCATCCGGACACCATTGTCGCGCAATTGCAGGGCGGCATGATCTTCGGGTCGACTGCCGCGCTCTATGGCGAGATCACGGTGGCGAAGGGGCGCGTGAAACAGTCAAATTTCCACGACTACCGCATGCTGCGCATCGATCAGGCACCTGCCATCGACGTGCATCTGATCAAGAGTGGTGAAGCACCCGGCGGCATCGGGGAAACCGGGGTGACAACCGCGCCACCGGCTATCCGCAACGCGATCTATGCCGCGACCGGCATTCCATTGCGGAGGCTTCCCATTGACCGCGACGTTCTGGCGGGCAGAAAAATGATGGAGAGCTAATAGTCCGCCTTGCGCGCCAGGGGATAAGTCAAGGTGCAAGAGGCCGGCCGTTCGAGAACGCCGGGAATGTGCCAACGCCCCTCGGGGCGGATTATCAGATAGGGATCATCGCCGATCTTCACCGCGTCGCTATCGCATTCGATATCGGCGATGATTTCGACATAGTCGAACCCGGAAAACACGAAGTTCCTGCCGCCCTCCAGGACCCGAAAGCCGAAACGCTTCCAGAAATCGACCAGCCGTGTCTGCGAATGGGCGTAGATGCGCTGATACCCTTTTTTCTGGCAGAATTTGAAGGCTGCGCGAACCAGCTGAAACGCGGCTCGCGATTTGCGAAATTCCTTGCGAATGGCAAGCCGCTCCAGCTTCGCGAAGCCCGCGAAGAAGCGAAGGCGCAAGCATCCGATCGGTTCATCGCCCATATAGGCCAGCAGATGCGTGGCCGACAGATCGTTGCCGTCATATTCCTCGTAATAGGGGCATTCCTGTTCGCCCATATAAACCACATTCCGTATGGCCGCGACGCGCATCATGTCTTCGAAGGTTCTGGCGATGGCCACGCCGATCTCCCGCTCGGCGGCGCCGGGCTGGTAGGAATCGTATAGCGGCGCGGGCGGTTTGCGCGGGAAGACCCAGATATTTGGCGACGCGATCGAGCCAATTTGCATACCCTGCGTCAGCCCCAGAACCTCGTTGAAGCGCCGTCCCACCTCGGTATTGGGGCGCGAGTAAAGATTGACGCCGGCATATCTTGGCGACGACATCTTCTCCATAAAAAGCGCCATGCCGGCCGCGAGCGGGCCAGGCGCGAAGACGCACCACATATATATTCCCGCTGGGCGCTCGTGCGGTTTCGCAAGCAGGCGAAAGTCGGGATCGGGGCCGTTGATCGTGCCAAGCGCCAGCTGCAGCAGGCCTATCTCGTTCAACAAGAGAATGAGTATGAAGCCTTCGCCGACCGGCATCGCGGGATTGAACCTGGACTTCCGCGCGACCGCGAACATATGCCCGTATTCGTGCCGCAGAACATTCTGGATGGTTTCGGTCTTTCCCAAGCCGGGAATGCTGGGGCGGGCCTTGGCCATCAAATCCGCGACGCCCGCATCCGTCGGGCGAAACATGACCAAATGTCTGGCGACGCGGCTGGCGTCCATCTCGTCCAGCTTGTGCCTGCCGTACCGCTCTGCGCCGTTGCCCTCGTCCGGGGCCAAAACCCTTTGGGCCTGTGCCATGCTACCCGTCCTAGTTGTTAATACTTTATAAACCATAAGAACTTCGATTGACGAGATAAATATCCATCTGCCGGAGAAGTTAATTGGTGAGGCGAGAGCCGGGCAGATCGGAGGCAGACATGCCCGTTCAAGTTCCATGGCATGCGCCGGGGCGCGGTTTGGGCGGGGAACTCGTTGTTAATCTCTGAACGAAGAGCGCGCGTACCACGCTGCAGTGGCGCCTCGCCTCTGCTCCGGCGGCCGATGTCATTTGCGGTTTTTTTACGATGGACGAACTACATCTGCGCGACTGCTTTACCCGCCGTTTAAGTTTCCAGTCAAAAATTGGTGCATGGATGTCATCGCAGCGGCCAGGGCTCTCAATCGGAAAGCGGTTCAGCAAAACTGGCACCATTTCTGCGATCCGACTTTGGCATTCGTTGATCCCGGCTACGAGCATCTTCTCAAGCTGTGGCGAACCAAGGCAGGAGATCGCAAGATGCCCTTACGCTCAGATATAACGCCGCGCGACCTCAAGGACATTCTGCGCAATGTCCTTATGTTCGAGAGAGTTTCCCAAGACCCTCCGCAGTATCGCTGGCGACTTGTCGGCACCGCGCCTGTCGGCGTATCTGGGTGAGAATACCGGCAAATTTCTTGAAGAGAGTATTCCGGCGAGAGCATTTGCCGCGCTGGATCGAATGCGCGGATTGATTCTGGACGGCGGACAGCCGCTGCGCTTTCTGGGCCGCGTCCATATCAGCGGGCGCGAATATCTGGACGCCGAAAATCTGTACGTGCCCTTGGCCAACGACAATGGCGAGCCGAGCTTTCATCCTGGGGCAGTGCCGCTATACGCCGCGCCGTTCCGAGACCGAAGAGATCTGGGAAAACCAGATGGCCTCGCTGCCCGGCGGCCTTCTGTAAAACAAACCCGGTCCGCCGATGCTAGAGGTGAGGTCGCCTCCGCGCGATCATTAGTCCCTTCCTCCTTCGCGAAAGGGTCGGCCGAACCGGACCTAAGTCGCTATTTCTTCAATCGCGATCCCATGCCATAAAACCGATGGAGGCGGCTTTCGCTGCTTCCACGGGGGATCCAAGACCGCAAATGAAAAATTCCGCCATGCGAGCATCTGGATTTCCTTTTTATTATGGTTGGTTGATTCTGGCCGCCGCCGCCGTGTCGGAAATGCTCGTCCAGGGCGCTACGAGTTATTCCGCCGGCCTGTTCGTCTTGCCCCTTCAGGCCGAATTTCATATTTCGCGGGCCGATGCCAATAGCCCGGTCCTGATCCTGTTTTTCGGCGCGGCGCTGGTTTCGCCCCTTGTCGGAAAGCTTATCGATCGCTTTCCCATTCGCCTGGTGCTGTCGCTGGGCGCCGCCATTTTCAGCCTCTCCCTGATCGGCATCGCCTCCAGCGCGTCCCTCCGGGTCATGGCGCTCATTCTTGTCCTGCCGGGCGCCATTGGTTTCATGAGCATTGGTCCCCTGACCACCGCCGCGATGGCGGCGCGCTGGTTTTACCGGCGCAGGGGCCTTGCCCTCGGGCTTGCCGCGGTCGCGACGTCCGGCGGCGGCTTTATCGTCGTGCCCCTGCTGAGCCGGGCCATCCAGATTGACGGTTGGCGTCTTGGCCTGATTTACGAAGCCGTCGCGATGGCGATTATCATCATCCTATCGACCTTGCTGGTTCTGCGCGACAACCCGGTCGATTTGGGCCTTGACGAACATCCGGAGAATCAGGGCCGTCCGGCGGCCGCCTCGCATTCAAAAGACCGGAATGCCGGCAATCGTCCGGCGCTCACCTGGAGGGAGATTCTGGCAAGCCGTGCGTTCTGGATACCGAGCCTGGTGCTGGCGACCGTATCGGGCACGTCCCAGGCGCTTGTCGTCACGCTTGTTCCTTATGCCATCGGATTGCATTTTGCAGCGACTTCCGCGGCAGTGCTGATCTCGGCTTTTGCGATATCGGCGGCAGTGACCAAGGTTTCCGCAGGCATACTTGCGGATTATGTGAATCAGCGGCTTCTGTTGATCGCGGCGGCGCTGTTCATGACGCTGTCGTGGCTGACCTTGACCTTGTTTGCGGGTTACTGGGCGCTCTTCGCGAGCAGTTGCATGGGGGGTGTCGCGCTCGGCTGCGCGCTGCCCACGGCGGCGGCCCTGATCGCGGCGCGTTTTGGATCCGCCAAATTCGGCGCGGTGATGGGATGGACCTATGCGCTTATCGCCGCCTTCGCGATCCTGGCTACCCGGTTCATCGGGGCCTTGTACGACAGCCTGGGCGGCTATCATTACGCCTTCATGATCTTCTCGCTGATATTGGCAGGCCTGCTTGTCGGCACGCTGCTGGTCGCGCCGGAACGGAGAATGACGTGACCTGTTCCGAAATTGCGGGCTGGGTAGCCGGAATCAACAGCCTAGCGAAGGATGGGTTGCGACCTACCCGATCGGCGCAAATCCGATGACCCTCCCTTGTTCGGTGACGACGCGTCAGGCCGCTCAGTAATTGAACGAAAGACAAAGCGTTCCGAATTCGTCGAATCCCTTCTGTGTCCGATATTCCTGCGAACGGAACATGTGAATAAACGAAAGCCTGAAATCATCGAACGTGACCGCGCCTCCCACGGAGAAGTCTCCGACAAACACATTCTTCGGCACACTTCGGCTGTCTTCAAAACTGTTGCCGTCCAGAAAGAGATTTCGCCCTACCGCCCGCCCCTCGATCCCGACAAATAAGTAAGCGCCAAGTCCCGCTTGGGGTTCATAGATATACGATCCCGGCAAGGCGGGCCCGATCTGCGGCGGCCCGCTGTCCTTGGGCATGTTGAAGCCAAATCTCGCGACCGCACCGGCATCCGCGTAATCGAATACATTTCCGATCGCACCGCCAAAATGCGCCCTGATGTCGTAACCACCGGCCTCTCCCAGCATTGCCGAAAGGATGTCCTGGGTCCGCTGATACGAGATGATGAGTCCGGGTTCATCGCGCAATTGCGTATGCCAGCCCTGTGGCAGCGCGAACCCGCGCAGGCGGTGGATGAAGATCTGGCTGTCTTGCGCGAGCGATGCCGGACCCACCATGCCCAGTTGGATGCGCAACACGTCCTGCCGAGAGTTCGATCGAGTTTGTGAGAGCGTATGCGCCATATAGATAGCCCGCGTAAGGGCGTTCGGTGATCGGCGGATCGATCAAATTCGTATCCTCGGGGGTGAACATCAGTTGACCCACGCTGTAACTGGCCCGATGATCCCCCTGCGCGAATGGTTGCGGAATCAAACTTGAAATAAAATCCGGAAGAGTGCCGGAGGCCGGTTCGGATGGGCTCCAACTCAGCTCAATGCCGTTCGTGTAATCGCGATCGGTGTGATAGAAAAGGTCGTTCTCGAAAATGAATGAGTAGGTATCCTTGCTCTCCGATGCGGATGCCGGAGTTGAGACGGCCATCGACATCAGAGCCTATTGCGGCAGCTGTCAGCGACTGCTTCATCGACCGAATTTCCGTTGCCGGCATGGGAGCAGGCTAGACTGCCTTGCCGATAAACAGGCCGATCCCCGCCGTCACCGCCATTGCCAATGCGCCCCAGAAAGCAACGCGGATCGTGGGTCTGATAATGCCGGCTCCCCCCGCCTTTGCACCGATGGCGCCGAGAATGGCGAGATAGATCAAGGAAGACGCCGCGACCGCATATACGAGATATTGGATGGGGCTGACGATGACCGCCAGCAGCGGCATCGCCGCTCCCAGGGAAAAAGTAATGGCGGATGTGAAGGCCGCCTGAATCGGCCGGGCCGTCGTGATCTCGGAGATGCCGAGTTCGTCGCGCGCATGCGCCTCAAGCGCGTTCTTTGCCATCAACTCTCGCGACACCCGCCGCGCCAACTCCGGGTCGAGGCCGCGTTTCACATAGATGTTGGCCAATTCCTTCTCTTCCGCAGCAGGATCTGTACGAAGCTCCTCGCGTTCGCGGGTCAGGTCGGCGCGCTCGGTATCGGATTGGGAGCTGACGGAAACATATTCTCCCGCCGCCATCGACATGGCGCCCGCCACCAGGCCGGCGGTGCCGGCCAGCAATATGTCGGCCTTGGTCGCGGCGGCGACGGCAACGCCCACAATGATGCTGGCGGTCGAGATGATGCCGTCATTGGCTCCCAGAACGGCGGCCCGCAGCCATCCAATGCGGGAGACCAGGTGATGTTCTCGATGTCGATGCAGGCTTCGCATTGCTGGTCCCCTCAGTGTGGTCCATCCAAATTTCATGCAAATCCGCCGGTCAACACCAAACAGCAGTCTGTCTCAATCTTTGGACACGATGTTAACGCCGAACTCCGACACTGGTGTTTTCATATCGACGCGAAATGAATCCAGAAAATGAAAATGGTGAGCGGCTGAGCCAATTCAGCGACGACTGGTCCGGCCCATGAATCGATACGAGCAGCAAGCCGAACGCGACCCCAGGGCGGATAGGATTTGTCTCTATGCCCCCTCCAAAAAACACGAAAGCCTAAGAGCGATCTGGCAGTGGTGCCTTGCGCTGGATCAAAAGTGCCAATCCCAGGCAATGCGGAACGACGCGAGTCGGATTGATAGCGGCATGATTTTAAGCTTCTATTCGACTCTATAGTGGTCCATTCTGTGACCGCCAGCAGTTGATTGATATCAAGGCAATAGGGTTGACCGAACTTTATGTTGGTCTTGGTTATTCCGTTCGGAAAGTGAAAATGGCAATCAAGGAGATCTTGATTATTCTTCCGACCTATCCGGACGCGCCGCCGGTGCGGACGATGGAGTCCGCCTGCTATTCTCGCGCAAGTCCTTGGAGCGAAAATCACCGGTCTGATCCCCCAATTGAGCGAAGACGTCTCGACATGGCCGGCTCTGATTGGAACATTTCCCCTGGATTTTCCCCGCCTGATGGATGAAGCCGTCCATGGCAGCGAACGGAATGCCCAGCGGCTAACGGAGGAGATCACCAAAGTCGCATCTGACTATCGCGTCGGACTGGATGTCCGCAGAAGCCTGACGGTGCTTTACGGGACGGCAGATCCCCTGGTCGATCTGGCCCGCCTGCACGACCTTGCCATCCTTCCAATTCCCGAGATAAACGGCTTCGACCGAAATTACCTTGAACCCGTCCTATTCGGCAGCGGACATCCGACGCTTCTCCTGCCGTCCGGAAAGGGCCATAGGCCATTGCGGCAGTTGGAGAATGTGGTTGTAGCCTGGGATTTCGGCCGCGAGGCCGCCCGCGCATTGTCCGACGCGCTTCCCATTCTGACAAAGGCCAAGCGGGTCCATATATTTTCCGTCCTTGGAGAAAAGCAGCTGCGCACGACCTGCGTAACCGGCGATCTGGAGAAGTATCTCGGCTCCCACGGCATTCAATACAGGCTGGAAGAAGCGACTCTCACAGAGGGCACCGTGGGCGAGTGCCTGGCGGCCCAGATCGCAAAGACGAATGCGGATATGCTGGTCATGGGTGCCTATGGCCACTCGCGATTTCGTGAATTTGTGCTGGGTGGTGTGACGCGCGGCATGCTCGCGGATCCGGCCATCCCCATATTCCTATCCCATTAGAGGATCAGGCGATGACCAGGGCATCGGCACCGGGCGAATGTCAGGGAATCTTGTTGGATAGGCACTTGCGATGATCAAGACAATTCTGGCGCTGGCCACCGGCTTCGGTTCCGACAAACCGGTGCTGGACGCGGCTGTCGCGGCGGCCAAGATCGACGGCGCGCATATCGAATGTCTGCATACGCGCATCGACGCCCTTGAAACGGCGGCCTGGGTGAAAGCCCTGGCACCCCAGCGCCGCGAGAGCCTTCGCGAGTTAACGCAGGAAATCACGCGGGAAGAACAGGCAAGATCGCAACATGCCCAGGCGGAATTCCGGGATGCCTGCGCGCGGCATTCCTTGCCCGTCGTGGAGGAACCGGAAAAGGCAAGTGGGATTTCGATATCGTGGAAAGAGATACCGACACTGCAAAATGAAGCCCTCCACAGGGCCCGGTTCCACGACCTGGTGGTCATGGGCCGTGACCCTGAGCTTTCGCGGGAGCGAATCATCAATATCTTGATGGGGTCCGGTCGGCCGGTGCTTCTTGCGCCTCCAACGCCGGTTGAAAAGATCGGCCGCGTTGTCGCGATTGCGTGGAAGGAAGGATCGGGTGCGGCACATGCCCTGGTGGCTTCGTCTCCCATCCTTTGCAGGGCGGACCGTGTGGTTGTTCTCTCGGTGCCCGAAGATGCCGGAGGCGAAGAGACAATGCGCGCCTCGTCCGAGCAATTGGCGAAGCAACTTCTTTGGCATGGAATCAAGGCCGAGGTGCTTGCCGAGCGCGCCGTTTCCGGATCGGCGTCAAAAAAGATCAAGGAGATGGCCTATAATTGCGGCGCCGATCTCTTGGTGACGGGCGCTTACGGCCATAGCCGGCTGCGGGAATTCGTTCTTGGCGGCGTCACCCGTGATGTTGTTGCCGACTGCGCAATTCCCGTTTTTATGTTCCATTAAGTCCGTGCCCCGGACAATTGAACCACTCGCCGGGCTCGCCGCTTCGGACGCCCGCGCGCGCCTGGTGACAGATGGCGCCAATGAATTGCCGCAACAGAAACCCAGATCGTGGCTTCGGATCGCACTCACGACCATTCGTGAACCGATGTTCGCGCTCCTTCTGGGCTCCGGGGCCATCTATCTCCTGTTGGGCAGTCTGGAGGAAGCCCTGCTCCTGCTATTCTTCGCGGGCAGTTCCGTGGGCATCGCCATCGTCCAGGAAGGACGCAGCGAGCGGGTCCTGGATGCATTGCGAGATTTGACCAGCCCTCGCGCGCTGGTGATTCGGGACGGCAAGCGAGCTCGAATTCCGAGTCGGGAGGTTGTTCGCGGCGATCTGATCGTGCTCGCCGAAGGTGACCGGGTTCCGGCAGATGCCGTGATCCGCGTCGCCGAAGACCTTCAAGCGGATGAATCATTGCTGACAGGCGAGGCGATTCCGGTTCGCAAGCGTCCCGCGGATGACGCGGATCGGGTTGCGCCAAGCCCAGGCGGGGAGGACCTGCCATATGTGTTCTCAAGCACTTTAATCGTGCGGGGAAGCGGCCTTGCCGAAGTAACGGCGACCGGCGTGCGCAGCAAGGTCGGCCAGATCGGGCGGGCCTTGGCAAGTATTGAAGCGACCACGCCACGATTGACCCTGGAGACGCGCAATGTCGTGCGGACCGTGGCGATCATGGGCATCCTCTGTTCCGTCATCGCGGTCGTCCTGTTCGGGTTGTTTCGGGGTTCCTGGCTCCAGGCTCTGCTCGCCGGCATTGCGCTTGGCATGTCGATGATACCGGAAGAATTTCCATTGGTTCTGACCGTCTTCATCGTCATGGGGGCCTGGCGCCTGTCGCAGGTACGCGTCCTGACACGCCGCGCCGCCGCCATCGAGACCCTGGGCGCGGCAACCATTCTCTGCACCGACAAGACCGGGACGTTGACGGAAAACCGGATGTCGATCGCCGAAGTCAGGACGGAAAATGAAACCGTCCGATTGGAGGGCATGGAGGCGGGTCCGATGTCACCGGCCGCATCCGCGGTGATCGCCTATGGGACCTTTGCCAGCACTTCCGATCCGTTCGATCCGATGGAAAAAGCCTTTCACGGCCTGCACCGCAGGCTCGCATCCGCCGGTTCTGGAACATTGCGAGAGGGTGCGCCGGCCAGGGCTTATCCGCTCAGGCGCGATCTTTTGGCCGTGACCCAGGCCTGGGTGGACGCGGATCACGGTGGGTACATCATAGCCGTGAAGGGTGCTCCCGAGGCGGTCGTCCGCCTCTGCCACCTCGATGCGGCCCGCACCGATGCCGTCCAGCGGGACATCGATGAAATGGCGGAGGCGGGCATGCGGGTACTGGGGGTCGCCGGGGCGCGGCACGCCACCGCGGATCTGCCCGACAATGTGGCGGAATTCCAATTCGAATTTCTCGGACTTGTCGGATTGGCCGACCCGATCCGCGACAATGTTCCGGCGGCGATGCGGGAATGCCGGAATGCGGGCATACGCGTCATCATGATTACGGGCGACTATCCGCTGACCGCGCGTGCGATAGCCCTTCGGGCCGGATTGCCCGAAGGACAAATCGTTACGGGCGATGCGTTGTCCGGGATGAGCGATGCTTCACTTGGCGAGATTATAGGAGGGGTCAACATTTTCGCGCGTATCGCACCCGATCAGAAACTGCGGCTGGTCAGGGCGCTCCAGGCGCGGGGCGAAATCGTGGCCATGACCGGGGATGGCGTGAATGACGCGCCCGCGTTGCGCGCAGCGGATATCGGCGTGGCGATGGGAAGCCGGGGGACCGACGTCGCGCGCGAGGCGTCCTCCATCGTTCTTCTCGATGACGATTTCAATTCGATCGTGCGGACGGTGAAGCTTGGCAGGCGCATCTACGACAATCTGCGCAAGGCGATGGGTTATATCCTCGCGGTGCACATTCCGATCGCCGGAATGGCCCTTCTGCCGCTCCTGACCGGACTGCCGGTCGTATTTTTCCCGATTCACATCGCCTTTCTGGAAATGATCATCGATCCGGTCTGCTCTATCGTGTTCGAGGCGGAGCGGGAGGAGGACAATGTCATGAACCGGCCGCCGCGCTCGCCACGGGCGCGGTTGTTGTCCGCGGGCCTCATCCGGTGGGGCCTCGTTCAGGGCTGTGTCGCCTTTGCGATCGTCGCGGCGATCTACATTACGGGTTTTCGCCTGCAGATGCCGGATGCGGATTTGCGCGCCCTGACATTCGTTGCCCTGGTATGCGGGAACCTCAGTCTGGTGCTCGTAAATAGAACATTTTCGGCAAGCGGCATGAAACTCTTCAGAGGAATTTCGAAAATATTCTGGATAATATCGGGGGCCGTTGCCTTGGTTCTGGCCGTGGCGATTCTCTGGCCGCCAGCGAGCTCGCTTTTTGCGTTCGGCGCCTTTCACGGGCACGACCTGATATTTGTCGCGCTGTCGGCGCTGGCCGCGTTGACGATATTGGAAAGCGTCAAATTCTTCTGGCCCAAGCGATTCCAAAGAATCCTGACAGGCTAGCGCGATATCTTCGACGACGTGGTCTCTCCGCGGCTTCGGTGCGCGCGCCGGTAAAATCCCGGAACCAGTAGCGGCACGGCTTGCGCGTAGGATTGATATTCGGGAAATGCCCGCGTCAGGACCTCTTCTTCGTAGCGCATGCGGGGGAATTGCAGGCCAAGGCCGATGATTGCAATCAAAAGACCCCAGGGCTGCATATACTGAAGACTGATTCCGAATAGCGATAATTGTTCACATAGATAAAGCGGGTGGCGCACGAACCGATAGGGGCCGTTCGTCACCAATTGCCGGGCTTGGGGAAAGATCGCGAAGCCCTTGCCCAGCCAGGCAAGCGCAATGATGGACCCCAATGTCCCCATCACGATCAGGGCAAGGGAAATCGTCGCCAGGGTTGGGCTTGGGACAGTCTTCGGAAGAAGCACCAGGCTATAGGACGAATTCGCGCCGACAAGGGCCCAGGCTCTCGGACGCCATCCGTGCGCCTTGTCGATGGGCAGCCGGCGGACGCAGGTCAAAATCAGTTGCGTTGCCAGGAAGACGGCTCCCATCGCCTCCGATGCGATGACGGCATAGCTCGAAAAACCGTCTCTCGCCGGCCATTGCCGCGCGATCTGAATTCCAAACCCGATGACGGCGATGCCGCAAAAGACGATCAGCGGCGAACCGGCGGCAATGTCGCGAAATCGCGAATCTTGGGTCATGCGCGCCCCGTCGCCGCCAAAAAACTCGCCTGCTCCATGGTGCGGCAATTTAAGGACCGGCGGGAATGCGGTCGAGGCTATTCGGTACAAGAATTCTCAACAATGCCATTAGTGCGGCGAATTGGCGGTTTCGCGCGTCGGGCCGGGAACGGAAAATCCGCCCCCCAAGGCCTTGAAGAGCGCGACGGAGGCGGCAAGCCGGGCCCGGCGCATGTCGGAGAGTTGGTCGCGCGCAGTGTAAAGGCTGCGCTCGGCGTCCGTGACGGTGAGAAAATCGGAATAACCGCCTTCATATTTGCGGCGCGCGGCGCCCAGCACTTTCCCGGCCTGCGTGACTTGTTCGCGCAAGGCCGATTCCTGCGCGGCGAGATGGTCTAGGGCTCCCATGGTGTTTTCGACGTCGGCGAAGGCGTTCATCGCGGCGGCTCGATAGGCTGCGAGCAGCTCTTCCTCATGGGCCTTGGCCTCGTCGCTGATCGCGGCGTTCCTGCCATTGTCGAATATTGCCTGCAGCAGGGATGCTCCGGCCGCGGTGCCAAATCCCAGTCCGGGCAGCGTGTCGATCGCCGCCACCAAAGCGGGATATTGCAGGCCCGCCGATGCGTTGAGCGTGACGCTCGGCAGAAACGCGGTGCGCGCCGCGGTCAGGTTGGCATGAGCGGCGACCAGGTTGGCCTCGGCGCTCGCGACATCGGGCCGGCGGCTGAGAAGCGCGGAGGGGATTCCGGGCGCGGCCGGCGGGGCCGTTGTCCCATCAAGGTTCAATCCCGTCACCGAAAAGCCCTCCGGCGGCCGGCCCAGCAAGATCGCCAGCGCATCGCGTGCTTCCAATTCCTGCTGCCGCAGGGCGGGCAGGATGGCTTGCTGCGCCGCCATGTTGGCGCGTTCCTGCAGCAGATCCGCCGCGGCGGAATATCCGGCGCTGACGCGGCGCTGGACGACATTGAGAATGGACTGCGAGGAATTGAGATTGGCCTCGGCCACCGCGATCCGCTCACGCAGCGACAAGAGCTGGAAATAGGTATTGGCCACGCTCCCCGTCACCGTCAGGGCGACGGTTGCCCGGTCGGCGGCGCTCGCCGTCCGCGAGGCCTGCGCGGAGTCGGCGAGGGCACGGTTCTTGCCCCAAAAATCCAGCTCATAGCTCGCGCCCAATCCCAGGCCGTAATCGGTTTCGCGCGCAGAGGCGCCATTGCTCTGGCCGTAAAAGTTGTTGACATTGCCGCTCAACCCGACCGTCGGCAGCAGCGCGGCGCCCGCCTGGCGCGCCCTGGCGTCGGCTTGATGCAGGCGCGCCTCGGCCTGGGCGATATCGAGATTGCCGGCCTGGGCTTTTTCAATCAGTCCGGTCAGTTGCGGGTCGCCATAACCTTTCCACCAATCGCTGGCGGGCCAGATCGGCGCATTGGACGGGCCGGACTGATCGAAGGCCGCGGGCACATCACCCGGCGGCAATGTCGGAAGCGGCGTGGCGGAACAGGCGGCCAGTCCCAGCGCGGCGGTCAACATCAATGCCTCGCGGATCATGCCACGATCTCCGCGCGCTTCGGGCCGCCAAAGCGCTCGGCAAGAGCGGGCAGCACCACCAGATTGAGGAGCGTGGAGCTCAGCAGGCCCCCCAATACCGTCACGGCCATCGGGCCTTCGATCTCTTGTCCGGGCTGGTTCATTCCGAGCGCCAGCGGCATCAGGCCGAGCGCGGTCACCGCCGCCGTCATCAGGATGGGAATCAGCCGCTCCTGCGCGCCGCGCAGCACCGTGCCGGGATTCCAATGTTCGCCTTCGACTTCCACCAGATGCTCGTAATGAGCCAGCAGCAGGATGGCATTGCGCGCGCTGACGCCAAACACCGTGACCAGGCCAACCATGGCGCCCACCGACAAGCCGCCGCCGACAAGCGCGATCGCCGCGACGCTGCCGATCAGGCTGAAGGGCAGGTTGACCAGCACCAGCCAAGTGTTGGCGCGCCAGTGAAAGCAGATGAACAGGATCATGCCGATCAGGACCAGCGCGAAACCGGTATAGAGCAGCATCTGGGTCTGGGCGGCACTCTGGGCCGCGGCGGCGCCGCTGAACTCGACATAGACGCCCGGCGGAAGCTGCAGCGCCGCCACGCGCGCCTTGGCCTCGTTCACGGTCGGCTGCAACGATCCCGTAACATTGAAGGTGATCGGAACAAATCGCTGCCCGCCGTCATGGGCGATCATGTAGCGTGTTTCGGTCGGCACCACGTGCGCCACCTGCGAGAGTGGCACTGGCCCGAAGGGGCTGGCGATCATGAGCGAGGACAGCATCTCGGGACGGTTGCGCGCATTCTGCGGCAGCAGGATCGCGACATTGACGGCGCGCGTTCCCGCATAGGTCTGGCCGACGATCGCACCGGCGTAATCGGTTTGCACGGCATCCAGAACGTCCTGGACCTTGAGGCCGCTTGCCGCCAACGCGCCCGGCTGCAACTGAACCGTCAAGGTCGGCGTGCCGCTCTGGGATTTGAACTGCAGATCGGCAATGCCGGGCGCGCCCGTCAGCGCCTGGACGACGCGATGGGCGGTGGCGTCCAAAGTGTCGAGCTGATCGCCGAAAATCTTCACGGAAACGTCGGCGGTGTCGCCGGTCAGGCTTTCATCGATGCGGTCGCCCAGGAAGGTGCGGACATCCGTCTGCAAGCCTGGATAGTGGGTCATGATGTCGTGCAAGGCGTTCTGTGCGGCGCTCTGGTCGACATCCGCATCGGCCTTGAGTTCGATATGAAATTCGCTCTGATGGGGGCCATTGGTATCCTCGCCCAAGGTGGCGCGGCCGATCTGTTGGGAGACGGTGGCGACATAAGGCAATGCCAGGATATCGTGGCTGATGTTCCTGCCCACGGCCATCATCTCTTCCAGCGAGGCTCCGGGCGTGGAACTGTTGGCCTGAATCACGAAATGGCCTTCCCGGAAATCCGGCATGAAGCTGCCGCCGAGAAAGGGCAGCAGGGCCGCCGCCGCGATGGTCAGGACAATGAGCAGGGCGGCGATGATGCGGAATTGCTTGTAGACGAGACCGATCGCCCTGCGCTGCCGGTCCTTCAGCCATCTCAGCCAGGCGAAATCGGCATGCGCATCGTGGGCATCCAGCATCAGCGCGGAAAGAGCGGGCGCCGCGGTCAGGGCCACGCCGAGAGACGCCAGAACCGCGAGGATAAAGGCCAGCGCCAGCGGCCCGACAAAATGTCCCTGCAGGCTGGTCGAGAAGAGCTCCGGCAGGAATACCGCGATGACGACCAAAGTGGCGTAGACCACGGGCGCGCGGACTTCCAAGGTGGCGTCGCGGATCACCGCCAGCCGGGGCTGTGGCGCATCCGATTTGGCGTTGTTGCCCAGCCGCCGCAGGATATTTTCGATCCCGATGATGGCGTCATCCACCAGCACGCCCAGCGCGACGGCAAATCCGCCCAAGGTCATGGTGTTGAGCGTCATGCCCATGCGATCCAGCACCGCCATCGCGGCCAGCAATGACAGGGGAATGGCGAGGAAGGTGATCAACGCCGACCGCCAGTCGCGCAGAAAGAGATAGAGCACGGCCATGATCAGGATGGCCGCGATGAGCAGGGATTGTTCCAGCGACCCGACCGCGCGTTCGATGAAGTTGGCGGGCCGATGCAGCGCCGGATAAACGGTGATGCCCTGGGCCTTGAGAGCAGGCACGATTTGCGCCAGCGCGGCTTCGACCGCGCGCGTCGTATCCAAGGTGTTGGCGCCATATTGGCTGGCCAGCGACAGCAAAATGCCCGGCCTGCCCATGATGAGCGCGTCTCCCGAGCGTAGCGCCGGCTCTTCCGTGACGGTGGCGACATCGGCAATGGTGATCGGCGTCCGGTTGCGCACGGCCAGGACCGCGTTGGCGATGGCGGAGGGATCCGGAGCCGGCACCGGCGTCTGAATCAGTACCCGCTGATGGGCCAGATCGATGAAGCCGGCGCCCCTGAGCGCCAGAGCCGCGCGCGCGGCGTCCGAAAGATCGGTGAGGGTGAAGCCGAAGGACGTCATGCGTTCCAGGTTCGGCTGGATTTGAATTTGCCGGACGGCCCCGCCGAAAACGATGACATGCGCGACGCCCGGAACGGCCAGCAGCGCCGGCTTCATGACCCAATCGGCCTGATCGCGCAGCTGAAAGGGATCCAGGCGGTCGGAAACCAGGCCGATCTTGAGCAGATCCATCGTGCTGGAGGTGAGCGGCGACAGTTGCGGCGTTCCCACGCCCAGGGGCAGCGTGCTGCCCAATTCGCTCAGCCGCTCGGAAATTCCTTGGCGGGCATTGTAGAGATTGATGTTGTCCTCGAACTGAATGGTGATGACCGACAATCCCGGGATGGACTCCGAGCGGATGGTGGCGAGACCGGTGGCGCCATTGACGGCGTTTTCGATGGGCTTGGTGACAAGCTGCTCGACCTGCTGCGCGGTAAAGCCGGGCGCCTCGGTCTGGATGTCGACCGTGGAGGGTACGAATTCCGGGAACACGTCCAGCGGCGCGCTGGAAGCGACCCAGATGCCGAGAACGAGCGTGATCAGCGTCAGCGTCGCGATCGTGCCCGCGTAGCGCACGCAAAGGTCGACAAGCCACCGCATTGGTTCAATCCCCGGCTTCGGTGCTGGGGTTGGTTTCGCGGGACAGAAGCAGACCGGCGCCGCTGGTCACGATCGCCTGGCCAGGGCCGATCCCGCCGCCGGCGGCGACAAAATATCCGTCGCCCATGGGCTTGTCGGTGGTGATCTTGGTCCGCAGGAAGGTGCCGGGCTTGGTCTGGACATAGACCCAGGATTTGCTTTCGCCATAGACCAGCGCGCTGGCGGGTATGGTCACGCCTTGCTGGGCGGCGCCGACGGGCACCATGGCGCTGACATGCTCGTTCTGGGCGAGGTCGCTGCCCGCCACCAACCCATAGAAGCCGCGGCCGGGCAGGTTGGGATCGGCGGGCGCTTCCCAAATGTCTTTCGCGAGCCACGTTTTGGCGCCGGCCCCCAGGCGGGAGATTTCGAGCGTCCGCGGCGGTTGCGATTCCTGTCCCAGCGGGAAGGTTACGCGCACCAGAACGACTTTACCCGATGCCAGCGCCGCCATGACCGATTGCCGGCTGGCTTCGTCGCGCCAGGGCGATTGGCGGCCGAACGTGGCTTCGGCCTTGCGCCGGGCGAGTGCCAGGGCCGCCTGATCGGCCGCAGATTTGCTTTCCGCGGTTTCCACAATTTCGCGGGAGACCGCCGCTTCGTCTCCGGTCGCCAGCGAGCGGGCGCGATTGGCGGCCGCCAGGCTTTGTGCCGCCGCCGCCCGTGCCGTCATAAAATCCGCATCGGTCTGGGCAATGGTGTCGAGCGCCACCACCGTGCCGAAGCCGCTGATCTGCGAACGGTATTGGGCCGTGACGGCGGGCTGGGTGGCGATGCCGAGGCTTTTGATTTCTTCGCCGCTGAGCGTGACGCCGGCGGTGGCTTCGCCGCTCTTTGCCGCGGCCTTGTCGTCCGCTTTGCCGCACGCCGCCAGGATCAGCAGCGCGACAAGGGCAAAAGTCCGCCGGTCACCTATCATGGTCCTGCTTCGAGCGATCGGCTTTGGTTCCAATTTCATTGCGCGTACCTTAGGCGGCGGAAAACTTTTCCGACATTATACTTTCATCAGGGCGAGGCGATATTCCTACGCCCTTGCCGCAGGTGGTACGCAGGAACAGTCGTCCTGTGGAATAACTTTTGCCAATGTCCCTGAACGTGTAGCCTGCTGGCCTGATCCGGCCTGTTGCCGCCGGACGGGTTGGCGGCGGGGGCGGAAGGGCAATATCACAGGGAAATCAGGTGCTTTGAGTGGCAAGAAGAGCATATTGGCCGGCCCTGACGGCAGTTCAATATAGTTCGACCGATTGACCGTGGTCACAGGTAGCGGGTGGAATCTCGATGTTGAGCGCCTCAGGAACGGATGGAAATGCCAATCCCGATACTTTCACTCTTCGGGAAATCCTGCAGCAGCCGGCGCTTTGGCCAACCACGGTCGACCGGGTCGATGCCGCTTCGCGGCGACTTGATCTGAAACCGCGGCTTGCCGATGCCCGCATCTTGCTGACGGGTGCCGGTACATCGGCCTATGCCGCCAGCGCCGTCGCGGCAGCGTGTCCGGCGGGCATCGCCGTTCCAACCACGGATTTGTTGATCGATGCCGAACGCTACCTGGCAGGAGTCGGCGCCGTGATTTCGCTGGCCCGATCCGGGGAAAGTCCCGAAAGCGCGGCGGTCGTCGATCAAATTCGCGAATTGAGGCCGGAGATCCTGCAGCTGGCGATCACCTGCAATCCGGAAAGCGCGCTGACGAGATCGCCGCTGGATGGAACCATCTTTCTTGACCCGCGCACCAACGACCGCAGTCTGGTCATGACCAGCGCCTTTTCGAATCTGGTGCTGGCGGGTCTGTGCCTCTTTCAGCATGAAGCCGTCGACGCCGCCGTGAAGGATGTGCGGCGGCCGCGCCGAAACCTTGCTACCCGCGATCGACCGGGCGTGCCGCGCGGCGGCCACGCATGCCCGCGATCGCATTGTGATGCTCTCCTCCTCGCCGCTGCATGGCTGGGCCCAGGAAGCCCGGCTGAAAGCGCTGGAAATGACGGCCGGTGCCTTTTCCGTGATGGCGGAAACTTTTCTGGGATTGCGGCACGGTCCCATGTCCTTTGTCCGAAGCGATACGCTTGTCCTTTGTCTTCTCTCCAATGATCCGTTGCGCCGGTTGTACGAACAGGATTTGTTGCGCGAGCTGCGCGCCAAGAAAATCGGCTATCTTGTCGGCATCGCCGATCCCGCCGAATCCGGCGAATTGTTCGATGCGGTGATCCCGGCCATCGCGCCGCGCCTGCCCGATGCCCTGCGCACGCCGTTTGAAATTATCGCGCCGCAGCTGCTGGGCTATCATCTGAGCCTGCTCAAGGGATTGAACCCCGATAATCCCAGCCCCGGCGGCGTGATCAACCGGGTGGTGCAAGGCGTCGTCATTCATCCCGCGCGGCCGCGGCCATGAGCGCCGCGCAACCGCATCTGCGCCGCGCGCTAACCCTGTGGAATCTCATTTTCATCGGCATGGTCATCATCCAGCCGACCGCGCCCATGGGCATTTATGGCGTGATCAGCAACACCGCGCATGGCCATGTGGTGACCACGGTTCTGATCGCCATGGTGGCAATGCTTTTTACCGCCATCAGCTATGGCCGCATGGCGCGCATCTATCCCAGCGCCGGTTCCGCCTACACCTATGTCGGACAGGAAATCCATCCTGCGCTCGGCTACATCACCGGCTGGAGCATGGTGATGGATTACCTGCTCAACCCTCTGATCTGCACGGCTTTTTCCGCCAAGGCGGCGATGAATATCGTGCCCGGTATTCCATTTTACGTGTGGCTGCTTTTTTTTGCCGCCTTCTTCACCTGGGTGAACCTGCACGGCATCAAGACCTCGGCCAAGCTGAATGAAATTCTGTGCGTGGGCATGGTGCTGGTGGTCATTCTTTTCTTCGGCGCGGTGGTCAATTTCCTGTGGCGCGCTCACTACGATGCCGGTTTCTTCCTGCATCCTTTTTACGAAGCGCGGAATTTCCATTCCGACAGCATTTTCGCCGGCACCTCGGTGGCGGTTCTGACCTATATCGGCTTTGACGCCATATCGACCTTGTCGGAGGAAGCGGAGAATCCGCGCCGCAATGTCCTGCTCGCGACGGTGCTGGTCTGCCTCATCACCGGCCTGCTTTCCGGACTGGAAGTCTATTCGGCGCAGCTGGTCTGGGGCTCCAAGCCGTTTCCGGCGGATCAGGTGGAATCCGCCTTCGCCATGGTGTCCCGGCAGGTCGGCGGTTTTCTTCTGTTCCAGGTGATGAATTTCACGCTGCTGATCGCCAATATGGGTACGGCAATCGCGTCACAGCTTGCGGCGGGACGCTTGCTGTACGGAATGGGACAGGGCAACGCGATTCCCAAATCCTTTTTCGGTGTGATCGAGCCTCGGCATCGCGTGCCCCGCAACGGCATTGTGCTGGTGGGCGCCTTCGCCCTGGTCGGCGCCGCGACCATGGAATTCTTCTCCGACATCCTGGGCGGGAGCGCTTATGCGGTGGGCGCCCAGGCGCTTAATTTCGGCGCTTTCATCGCCTTCATGGGCGTCAACGCGGCCTCTTTCACGCATTACTGGTGGCGCGGCAAAAGCCGGACATGGAGCCATCTGCTGGTGCCGGTGCTGGGATTTGCGATCTGCGGCTTCATCTGGATTCATCTGAGCCGCGCGGCGATGGTGCTGGGCGCGATCTGGATGACCGCCGGAATTGTCTATGGCGCGTTTCGCACCCGCGGCTTTCGCGCGGATCTGGTCAATTTCGAACTGCCCCCGGAAGAAGCCTGAGTGTTTCAATTCCGGCAGGCCGCCGCATATGGGCGAAGGGCATCGCGGACCTTGTCCAGAATCAAGGCCTCCGGATCCGGCGCCAGTTGACCGGCGCGGACACGTTGATACTGCGACGGCAGATACCGGCTCAGGAGAATTTCCGGCGGCTTTGCCGCGCTCAGATTGGCGACCAGTTTGGCAACCGCCGCTTCGATCTTCGAATTTGGCCAGTAGTAGCGGATGCGGTCGCTGTAGCTGTTGAACAGCAGGACATCCTGCTCGGCCTGCGTTCCCGTATAGTAATCGCGCCAGGAGCCGGGATCGTCCCGCATCACCGCATAAACAGTCTCCAGAACGCGGGATTGCGCATCGGGTGCGACCGTCAGCTTTTCGATTTCCGCCAAAGCGCAAATGGCTTCGCGCATGGCGAAGGTCACGCCCGGTCCCACTTTCAGGATCGCGAACCCGTCCTCGACCAGCGCCTTGTAGGCATCGGGACGCTGGAAATCGGTGGAATGGGCTTCGAACACAATGTTCGCGGCACTTTCCTTCCGCCAGCGCACCAGCGACCGCGCCTTGGCCGGGTCATAGTCAATGACCGAGACATTATCGAACTCGACGCCCGGTTGAACCACCAATCCCACGACCCGGGACCAGGCGTCCGTCAGTCCCGCATCCGCGAAAGCTTTTTTGTGGACCGCAAGCGTTCGGGAGGCTGCCTCGGGTGCGGTGACGGCGAGCGCGTGGCCGTGAGAGGCGCCGCCCGGCACCGGCACTTCGGTGCCTATAATATAGAGTGGGCGCGGACCGTCCCGGTGCGATGTCTCCGCGATCTTGGCCAGCCGGGCCGCGCGCCCGGCGATGACT
Organism: uncultured Alphaproteobacteria bacterium; assembly: GCA_963769055.1. Classification (GTDB taxonomy): domain Bacteria; phylum Pseudomonadota; class Alphaproteobacteria; order Micropepsales; family Micropepsaceae; genus Rhizomicrobium. The sequence continues at coordinate 226,992 of CAVYKF010000009.1, read as the reverse complement.
TCGTCCGGCAGGATGGCGGGGTCGCCCGAACAGGGCATGCTGGCATCGAGATGGATCTTGCCGAAACCCGCGCGAACATATTGCGCGATCATCACTTCGGCATGTTTCATCGCCTCCTCGGCGGGAAGCTTGCGCCAGACATGCGGGCCAAGATGATCGCCGCCCAGCAACAGCCGGTTGTCCGGCAGGCGGGCGCGTCCGGCCAATTCCCGCACAAAGTCGCGAAAATCGGCGGGCCGCATTCCCGTATAGCCGCCATCCTGGTTCACCTGATTGCAGGTGGCTTCGATCAGCAACAGGGTGCCGTCGTCCCATGCCTGCGCGGCTGCGGCCCGGATCACCCAGGGGTGCGCCGAGCATACCGAGGTGATGCCGCGCTGGCCGGCAGCGGACAGCAGGTCCTGGAATCCGTTGCGTGCGGCCAAATCATCCCCCGGCTGCTTGTTTGCTTTATTTCGAGCAGGAAATTGATGCTATCATTTTGTTCCATCCCGGCAATAAGCATGGACACACATGAGTAGCCCCGACGCGCGGTTCGACGTCACGATCGCCGGCGAGATAAATCTGGATCTCGTACTCGACGGGATCGAGGAACCGATGCCGGTGGAACGCGAGCTTCTGGCCTCTTCCTTCCGGATCACGTTGGGAAGTTCTGCCGCGATCCTGGCGCATAATCTCTCGGCATTGGGAACGCGCGTGGGCTTTGCCAGCCTGGCGGCGAAGGATGATTTCTCCAAAATGGCGCTGGCATTTCTGGCGGAGCGCAAGGTCGATCTTTCCGGAATGCGGTACAGCGATAGTCCGGCGGGCTCGGGGGTCACGATCGTGGTGAATCACCGGACCGTTCGCCACATCCTCAGCTATCTGGGAACCACGAGCGAGATGAGCGGAGCGCATCTGGATGTCGAATATCTGTGCTCATCCCGGCATTTTCACCTGTCATCCTTGTTTCTGCTGAAGGGGCTGCACAAGGATTTGCCGGGCATCTTCAGGAAGATCAAGCAGAGGGGCCTGACGATATCGCTGGATACGAATGACGATCCCGACGATGTGTGGGATGGCGTGCTTGATGAACTGCTCCCCTTGGTCGACGTCCTTCTGCCGAATGAAAGAGAGCTGTTGCGGATCACGAAAACCAGCACCCTGGATGAGGCGCTTGCCGCGGCCGCTCGCAAGGTGCCTCTCACCGTCGTCAAACGCGGCGCTCAAGGCTCAATCGTGCAGCGGGGGAGGGAGCGCCACATGATTCCCCCGATAAATCTCACCCCCGTGGATGCGATCGGTGCCGGCGACAGTTTCAACGCAGGCTTTCTGGCCTGCTATGTTCGCGGGCTGGCGCCGGAAGAATGCGCCGCGATGGGAAATATCACCGGCGCGATCTCGACATTGAAGTCGGGGGGCATAGAGGCATTCCGGGACGGTGCTTTCCTGCGGAAATCTCTTGCCGAGCTTGCTCCCGCGCAGTCCGCGCTGGAAGCCATTCTTCCGCACGTCCTTTGACGCGTGGCCGCAGCAGGGCTCAGTCATATTCGGTACGCCAGCCCTTGCCGATGTGATCTTCCTTCGCCTTGACGCTGAATTCGCAAATGGCCTGGCCTTGCATCCCGATACTCGCGGGACAGGAAGCTTCCAGATGGCGGACATACCGGAGCCATTGTGCGTCCTGCGCGCCGAAAAGCTTCTGCCGGGTTTGCAGGCACCGTTCCAGGGCCCGCGAACCGGTGCCGAATAATCCGGCATAAACAGGCTCGAGACAGGCGCGCGTCTGGAGATCATCGGATCGCCCGGTCTGGCCATCAAGCAGGGCGGCGATGGACACGATGCCGACCGCTATCGGGGCGGCATAACGCCAGCGCGATCGCCGGTTGCGCCCATCGGTAAACCGAAGCGTGTGGGATGTCGCCAGACCCGGGCCGTCGCTATTCATGTGCGGCTACCTGCTTGCCCGCACTTTAACGCTTTGCCGGTGGACCTCAAATCCCCGGCGCCTAAAGTCGCGTCAATTTGCGTCAATGCCGCCCAGGCGCCGGAAAGGATAGAAGTCACGGAAGCTGGCGATATCTTGTTTGATTATGGGAGCGCTTGCCATAATCGCCGACTCTGGCAGGTTGCAGGACGCATACGCCGTCGCGGAGCCAGTGTATTGCCGCCTTACTCAGGGGAGCCATCCGTGCAGAACGATAATCACCGTCCCGTCAGCCGCCGCGCATTGTTGAGGTTTATCGGGGCCACGGGCGGCAGCGCCTTGATGTACGACACCATGGTGGCGATGGGTTACACGGGGACTTCGGATTTCAACGGCCCGATCAAATTGTCCGGCGATGTGAAGGGCGCATCGGTCCTGATTCTGGGCGCGGGCCTGGCGGGCATGACGGCGGCCTACGAACTGCGCAAGGCCGGCTACAAGGTTCAGATCCTGGAATATAACGACCGGCCCGGCGGACGGAACTGGTCGCTCTATGGCGGCGATTCCTACACGGATATTGGCGGCGTCACCCAGAACATAAAGTTCGCCAAGGGGCTCTACTTCAATCCCGGGCCCTGGCGGTTGCCGCATCACCATCATGCCATCCTCTATTACTGCAAGCTCTTCAACGTGACGTTGGAGACCTTCACCATGACCAACTACAACGCCTATATCCATTCCACCAAGGCGTTCGGCGGCAAGCCCATCCGCCGCCGCGAAATCGACGGAGATTTCAGCGGCTATGTCGCAGAGCTCTTGGCCAAAGCCGCCAGCCAGAACAAGCTGGATCAACCCTTCACCAAGGACGAAAAGGACGGGTTGCTGCAGACGCTGCGTTTCTGGGGCGCGCTCGACAAGAATTACGAATACAAGAAAGGTCCGATCGCCAGCGAGCTTCGCGGCTATGCCGTCGATCCGGGCGGCGGATTGAGTCCGGCGCCGGTCGATTCCGATCCCTTGCCGATGAAGCAATTGTTCACCTCCGACATGTGGACCTTCTTCGAAGGCCGGGCCTATGACTATCAAACCCAGCTGTTCGAGCCCGTCGGCGGAATGGGGATGATCGGCAAGGCCTTCGGCCAGCAGCTGAACGGATCTGATCAAATACAATTGCAAGGTCACCAACATTCAGCAGGACGCCAAAGGCGTCACCGCCACCTTTATCGATTCGAAAAAGGGCGGCGCGCCGCAGACGGTTCATGCGGACTGGTGTGTCTGCACCATCCCGGCGTCGGTGCTCAGTCAGATTCCGTTGAATGTGGGCGCGCCGATGAAGAACGCGATCAATTCGCTGTCCTACGAATCGTCATTCAAGGTTGGTTTGCAATTCAAGCGCCGCTTCTGGGAAGAGGATGACGGAATCTATGGCGGCATCAGCTACACCGACCAGCCCATCACCAACATCAGCTACCCTTCGACCGGCTTTTTCAAGGATGGGCCCGCCGTGTTGCTGGGCGGTTATGGCTACGGCAATTCGCTGCCGGATTTCGGCTTCGCCGCAATGACGCCGGCGGACCAGGTGAAGGCCGCCGTCGAGCAGGGCTCGAAAATCCATCCGCAATACAAGAAGGAATATATGAACGGCGTGGCCGTGGCCTGGCATCGCGTGCCCTTCACGCTTGGCTGTGCCGGCAGCTGGACGGATGAGGGCCGCGCCAAGCACTACAATAATATGTGCGCGATCGATGGGCGGATCGTTCTGGCGGGTGAGCATTGCTCGCGGCTGCCGGCCTGGCAGGAGGGAGCAATTCTGTCGTCGCTGGATGCGATCGGACGCCTTCACAAACGGGTGATGACCGCCTGAGCACGCAAAAAGCCGCCAATTTCAGCGAAATTCACCGTTAATATCCGTTAACTTTTGCGGCTGGTCGAAAAAAATTGCTCATATTTTTATGGACTTAAGTCGATATCGGCGACCGCGCAGACACGTGTGTTGCAGACTTGCACCTGTTCTCGCGCAATAGGCTCGATTGCCCCGATTTGAGCGCATAGATGCTTTTTCTAATTGTCACAGTTGGATAAGTTCGGGCCGGAGCTTGAGTATTCGCGGCCCGGGCTTCCGGGTCACTCACTTAAATTTATGAAAAACATAAAGGGGATAACATGCGCACATCCGTGAATCTGAAGCATGCATTGCTGATGGGAAGTTCCATCGCCGCCTTTGCATGGTCCGCCGCACCTGCCATGGCGCAAAACGCCAATGGCCAGGAAACCGTGATCGTTACCGGCACCCGCGTGCAGGGCATGACGGCCGCCGACAGCGCCGCGCCCATCACCGTGCTTGGGCACCGACGCGCTGACCAAGGGTACCGGCTCGACGGACCTTCGCCAGGCTCTGGGCCAGACCGTTCCCTCCTTCACCGCGCAGCAGTTCGGCGGCGACACCGCCAACCTGACCTTGTCCGCCGCCCTTCGCGGCCTCTCGCCCAACGACACCCTGGTGCTGGTGAACGGCAAGCGCCGCCACTATACCGGCAACCTGCATGTCGACTGGCGGTGACTTCGCTTCGGGCAGCTCGGGCGCCGATATTTCGCTGATTCCCGAAGCGGCGATCGATCACGTCGAAGTGCTGCTGGACGGCGCCGCCGCCCAGTACGGCACCGACGCCATCGCCGGCGTCGTGAACATCATCCTGAAGAAGAAATCCTCGGGCGGGACACTCACCGCCACCGCCGGTCGTCGTTATGACGGCGGCAAAGGCGAGAACGGCGATTCCTACGACGTCTCCTTCAATATGGGCATGCCCCTGTTCGACAAGGGCTTCGTCAATGTCACGGTCCAGAAGACTTTCTCAAACTTCACCCGTGTCGCCGGCTGCGACATTCGCGTCTGCAACGGCGACGGCAGCCTGGTCACCGACCCGGCCGCGCTGGGCTTCCCGCTGTCGGTGGCGCAGGGGATGGTGGACTATCCGCGCATCAATCCGATCGCCGGCGCCGCCCCGCAGCAGCAGATCACCCAGGGCGCGGTGAACATGCGGCTACGACTTCTCGGACAATTTCAGCGTCTATGCCTTCGGCACCCTGTCGCACAGAGTGGGCAAGGGTTACGAAAACGTCCGCATGCCCAACAAGGTGCTTGCCAACGCCGGGCACCAGCCAGCCCTGCTCGGCCACCAATCCGAATGGTTATAGTACCGGCTTCGACCCGATAACCGGAAACCCGACCTGCAACACCGGCTCGGCGATTCCAGGCTCGGCAGCTCCCGGCACGCCGGGTGCGGGCCTGAATTCCAAGGGCCAGATCATCTTCACCTCCAGCAATGTCGGCAGCTATACCGATCCGGGCGAGTTGATCCCGGCGCCGGAAGGCTTCCGTCCTTACGAAGGCCTGAAGGAAGACGATTACCAGTATAACATGGGCACAAAGTTCAACGTGCTGGGCTGGGATACCGACATCGATGTCGGCTACGGCAAGGATATCGACAATATCTATACCAACAACTCGCTGAACCGTTCGCTGTTCATCGACACCCATACCTCGCCGACCAACTTCTATGACGGCACCTTCACGCCAGCCAGTTCACCGGCACGATCGATGCCACGCATCAGTTCAATGTCGGCATGGCGTCGCCGCTCACGGTCGCGATCGGCGCGGAAGCGCGCGAAGACCTTTATGCCATCGCGCGCGGGCGATACGGCGTCGCAATACAAGGAAGGCGGCAACTCCTTCCCCGGCTTCCTGAATTCGGACGCCGGCGCGCACAGCCGCAAGAACTATGCCGGCTATATCGATCTGGCCTTGGCGCCGATCGAGGCCCTGCAGCTCGACCTCGCCGGCCGCGCCGAACATTACACCGATTTCGGCGACACCCAGATCGGCAAGTTCACGGCGCGTTACGACTTCAGCCCGCAATTCGCGGTCCGCGGCACCATCGCCACCGGTTTCCGCGCCCCGACCATCGCGGAGGAATTCTATACCGCCACCAACGTGTCGCCGACCGCTGCGACGGTTCAGCTGCCGGCCAACTCCGCTGCCGCCAAGATTTTGGGCCTCAACAATCTGAAGCCTGAAACCTCGACCAGCTACAGCGCCGGTATCGTCGCCCATCCGATCGAGGACATGTCGGTCACGGTCGACATGTATAGCACCACGGTCGGCAACCGCATCGTTCCGGGTCGGCACGGTGCTTAGCTCCGGTCCTCCGGGTTCGGTCACTTCGCCGCTGGTTGCTGCTCGCGATCGCGGCATCCGGCAGGACACTCGATCCGACCGTGACCCAGGTTGGCGCCACCGCCTTCGTCAACGGCCTCAACACCCTGACCCAGGGCGTGGATGCGACCATCAACTATCCGACCGATTTCGGCGATATGGGCCTGATCGATTGGACCTTGGCGGGCAACTACAATTCGACCTCGGTGTCGAGCGTGGCGCCGAACCCGCCGGTCTTCGGCGGCTCGGGTGTGCAGCTCTTCCCGCCCAATACGCTGTTCAATTTCGTGCACAGCGCACCGCAGGAGAAGGTCGCACTCACGGCCAACTGGACCTTGGACGAGTATGGCATCACCTTCCGCGAAACCTATTGGGGCCCGCAGAAGAACCTCACCAGCCCCGACCGGTTCCCCGCCCTTCTATCCCGATGGGCAAGCGGGGGTGGGCCTGACCGATCTGGAAGCTCCGGTACAACATCACCGAGCAGCTCCAGTTCGCCTTCGGCGGCAACAATATCTTCAACATCCACCCGGATCTGGTGCCGTTCGCGCCGAATGCGTTCGGTCCGGGCGCCGGCTTCCCGGCGGACGGGGGCCTGATCGTCGGTGATCCGGTGGGTACCTCGTTCGATCCGAATGGCGGCTACTATTACGGCCGTATCACCTTCAACTTCTAAATTCTGAAGGTTCTGAACAGCCCGCCCATCTCTTGATCGAGATGGGCGGGTTTTTCCTTGCCGCCTGCGACGCGCCAAACAGCGCCGGTGATCGGGATTCAGCCCGCGCCGTTCTTCTGGACCCAGAACACATACATGCGGGCGAATGTCTCCGGCTTGTCGTTTTCGAACGCCTCCCAGTGATGGAGGTTGGTGGCGGCAGGGTCGTCGGGGAAACGCCGCCTATAGGCTTGAAGGGTGGCGTTGTCGGTTTCGAAGCCCAGAAATGTCAGGCCATTGTCCCGCAGGAAAGCGGCGATGGCGGGGAGCCGCATCCGCTGCTCCTGGGCGTGGAACAGCAGGTCGCGGCAGCTGCTCACGCCAAAAAAATCGCCGAAGGCGGTGCCAAGCTCCCGGTTTCGGTCCCAGTCCAGCAAATCCTGGCGGCAGCGCCTTATGTCATCGGCGGATGTGCCATAACCCCGCTCGGCAATGAACCGCCGGGCCTCCACGATGCCCCGCCGCGCCGCTTCACTGTAAAGGCCCACCAGCATGAACCCGCCGGGCCGCAGCAGGGACAAAAGCACCCGCCATCCCGCGAAGGGGTCGGCCAAATGGTGCAGCACCCCGGAACATTCCACGACATCGAAGCTGCGGCCGGTCGCGCCCAGCTCCAGCAGGTCCGCCTGGGCGAATTCGATTCCGGTCAGACCGAGCTCCCGCGCCTTGCGCCTGGCATAGCCAAGACTGGAGAGGCTGAGATCAATCGCCAGCACGCGCGCCGTCACGCCCTGTGCGATTTCAAGAGCAAGCTGGCCCGTGCCGCAGCCGGCGCTGAGAAACTCCGCAATTTCGCCGCCGCTTCCACGCTGGAAAACGGCAAGAGGAAATTTCTGGCGCAAATACTCGGTGATGGTATTTGCCTTTTCCGACAGGCGGCATCCGGACCCAGCGCGGGTAGGGATTTTCTTCATATTGGTTCTGGACCAGGCGCGAGACCGCATCCTCGATAGGAGGTCAGTCTTGGAATGGTGGCGCGCAATTGCGCCTCCTCCTGTGGCTCGCGCACCTGTTGCACCAGAACGGCGGTGACCTGCTCGGGCCATGTCCTGTCCAGCGAGCCGGGCCGCGCCGGAAAGAGAATGAAGCGGAAAATAGGCCGCCACCGCCAGCAGCCGCAGGGACAGAAATCGGCGTTCCGGTCTCGAGCGCCGCGGTCAGCGCATCGCGCAGCTTGCCCGCACGCCGTAATTTCCTCCTCGCTCGCGGAAAAAGACATATTCATTGATGAAGCACTGGCGCGCGAGCGCGGCGTAAAATTCCAGGGCCGTGCCATCCGCGGGCCCATCGCCCGTTGCCGCCTCAAGCAGCACGCGCCGCGCCATGGTGAGGAAGCGTTCGAGTTCGATGTCGGTGTTCTGCGCCGAAACCAGCAGCGCCAAGAGCAATCCGTCGTCCGCCAATACCGCGGGCCGCCCGGACCGAACAATTCCAGCGCCGACAAGGACCGCGGCCAGGCCTGCGCGGCCCGCGCCACGCAGGCGCCGATGCGCGCGTTCTGCTTGATCAGGCTGGGCGCGGTGCGGGCAAGTTCGTCCGGCCGGGCCCAGGGCTCGGTCAAGGCGCGTGCCATCGCGTGGCGGGCTTGCCGTCGGGCGTTGTCGTTCGCCCAACGGAGCTGCTTGACGATGTCCACGAAGATCCGCTTGGCGCTCGCGGTTTCCCTGATCCGCAGGGATTGAGGACTGTCTCGAGCGCCCCCGCGGCGTCGCCTCCGGCGGCCAGCACACGCGCCAGACCGTTCAGCCCATCGATGTCCTCGAGGCCTGATCTGCAAGAGCTGCCGGTAAACGGCGATGGCCTCGTTCAGCCGTCCCTGGTCCTTGAGCATCGAGCCAAGATTGTCCAGCGCCCGGGTGAAGCCCGGCGCCAGTGCAAGCGCCCGGCGGATACTGGCTTCCGCTTCCTCAAGCTTGCCCTGCTCCCACAGCACGGTGCCGAGATTGTCATGCGCCCCGGCAAAGTCCGGCTTCAGTGCCAAGCGCCCGGCGGATGCAGGCTTCGCCCTCGTCCAGCTCTCCCCGCCGGCAAAGCGCGGCACCCAGATTGTCGAGCGCCTCGGCATAGTCCGGCTCCAGGGCGAGCGCCGTCGCGATAACAAGCGCACCGCCTCATCCAGCTTGTCCCGCTCAAAGAGCACGATGCCGAGATTGTTGTGCGCGCTGGCCAAGCTCGGCTGAAGGGCCAGCGCACGGCGATAGCTGGCCTCGGCCTCTTCCAGTTTCCCCTGTTCGCAAAGCGCATTGCCCAGATTGTTGTGCGCGCCGGCCAGGTCCGGTTTGAAGGTGAGCACCTGGCGATAACAAGCGACGGCCTCATCGAGGCGTCCGGCCTGATGGTGCCCGACAGCTTGCGCAAATATGCCCTGGACGTCCGGCGCCAAAACAGTCCTTAAGGGATCGTGATCCGCGCTGGAATCATATCCCCCGGAGAACCCTTTTCAATCCCGGCCGGCCTTTGATCGCCTGCCGCTCTCTGCGCCCTTTGATCGCTCGGTAATTGACCGGGATGCGGGGCCAGGTATTCCGCTGTGAGGGTAGGCAATCGGTCAACAGGGCGCTTAGGAGGTCCTGGCTCAGAGCGCGGATCAATTTTTACGGCGTATGGTGAGGTATCCGCCCGCCCGCACGTCTCCCCCATAGGGCCCCGATCACAGGTGGCTCATTTGAGGGGGAATGCCGATGACCAGAACCTACCTGCTTGCCGCTTCGTCCATTTTGGCGATTGCCGCCGCGTCCCCTGCGTTGGCACAGGATGCCAATGGCTCCTCCAACACGGTCGAGCAGGTGATTGTCAGCGCCTCGCGCATCAATATCGCGGGCTACCAGCAGCCGACGCCGGTGACGGTGGTGGACGCCGCACAGCTGGCGCGCGATGCCCAGACCGATATCGCCGACGTGATCCGCCAGTTGCCGGCCTTCGGCACCTCCTCGGGCCCCAACAATTCGAGCTCGGCCAACTATATCGTCTCGAGCACGCCAGGCATCGACGTGGTCAATCTGCGCCAGTTGGGCGTCCTGCGCACCCTGGTCCTGTTCGATGGCCAGCGCGTGGTGGCATCCAGCGTCTCCGGCGGCGTCGATCTATCCACCATGCCCTCCAGCCTGGTCCAGCGCGTCGATGTCGTGACCGGGGGCGCCTCGGCGGCCTGGGGCTCGGACGCGGTGGCCGGCGTGGTCAACGTCATCCTGAACAAGAACTTCAACGGATTGTCCGCCAACCTGGAAGGCAGCGATTCCTGGAAGGACGACCATCGCCAGGTCAAGGCCGAACTGTCCTACGGCACCGATTTCGCCGGCGACCGCGGCCATATCATCCTCAGCGCCTCCTATCTCACCAGCCCCGACACGTTCTTCATCAACCAGCGTTCCTGGTTCAAGAATACCAGGCTGGTGAACAATCCGGCCTATACCGCAACGAACGGTCAGCCCAAGCTGATCCATGCCGACAATGTCGGCCAGTCTCAGGCCACCCAGGGCGGCTTGATCACCTTCAGCCCGGACGCGGGCAATGCGCTGCGCGGTACCCAGTTTGTCGGGCCCAACGGCACCCCGGCGCCGTTCAATTTCGGCAATATCTCGGGCGCCTTCTCCAATGGCGGCAGCGGCGAGACCGCCCAGGCGGATCTCGATCACCTCACCATTCCGCTGCACACCTTCACCTTCTTCGAGCATGCCCGCTACAAGCTGACCGATAATATCAGCGCCTCGATGGAGTTGAACTACGGCAAGTCCTTCTCCATGAACAACAGCTACGTCTATAACCGCTATGGCAGCGCCAACGGCACGGGCAGCACCGCGCTCTCCGGCGGCGTCAAGATCAACCGCGACAATGCCTATCTCGATCCCACTATCGGCACCCGCATGGACCAGCTGGGAATCAACTATTTCCTGCTGGGCACCAACAATATGAACAATATCGGCAGCACGGGCGGCTCGCTGGTCGACAACAGCCTCATCAACGAACAAGCTTCGCTGGGCATTCCGGTCTCCACCAACCGCCGCCAGCTCTTCCGCGGCGTCTTCAGCCTGGACGGCAGCCTCGGCGACAACTGGTCATGGAACGCCTATTACCAGCATGGCGAAGCCCGCGTGCACACCGTGGTCGAGAACAATGTGCTCAAGTCGAACTACGCCAATGCGGTCGATGCGGTACGGGTCACCGCCGCCAATGTCGGCACTTCCGGCCTGCCGATCGGCTCCATCGCCTGCCGCTCGACCTTGGCCAACCCCACCAATGGCTGCCAGCCGCTCGACCTTTTCGGCACCGACGTCGCTTCGCAGGCCGCGATCAACTACATCACCGGTCCGGCCCGCAACGGCGGCAACTGGGCGCTTTCCGTCCTGAACGAAGACGTGGTCTCCGGCTCGATGCAGGGCGAGCTGCCGGCGGACTGGTCGCTGCCGGCCGGTCCGATCTCGGTGGCGTTCGGCGGCGAGTACCGCAAGGAAGGCGCCCGCGTCACCGCCGACGCCAATGCCCTGGCGGTGAACTGGAGCGTGGGCAACTTCTCCGCCTTCTCCGGCCAGTACAATGTCCAGGAAGGCTTCCTGGAAGTGAACGCGCCGCTGCTCAAGGACAACATCGTCCAATCGCTGGACTTCAACACCGCCGGCCGCATCACCAGCTATTCCACAAGCGGCATGGTCGAGACCTGGAAGCTGGGTCTCACCAGTCAGGTCAATGACGATATCCGCCTGCGCAGCACCTGGTCGTTCGACATCCGTGCCCCCGACCTGCAGGAATTGTTCTCCACCGGCTTCTCCGTCCTGGGAACATTCATCGACCCCAAGAGCGGACAGAGCGTCAGCGCCTATTCGCTCCAGGGCGGCAATCCCAACCTGAAGCCCGAGCAATCGACCACCGTCTCCGGCGGCGTGGTGCTGACCCCGCACTGGGTCGAAGGTCTGAGCCTGTCGGCCGACTGGTACTCGATCAGCATCAACAAGGCCATCGCCACCATCGGCACCAGTACCATCCTGGCGCAATGCGGCGCGGGCGTGCAACTCTTCTGCAGCCAGCTGACCTACACCAATGGCATCCTGACCCAGATCGCCGCCAACCCGATCAATGCCAATAGCCAGACCGTCTCGGGATTGGACTTCCAGGGCGACTATCAGACGGAATTCCTGACCGGCGCCTTGGACCTGCACCTGGTCGGAAATTATATGGACGAGCAGACCCAGACCGCCGTCGGCAGCACCTTCGATTATGCCGGCAGCATCGGTCCGGACTCGGCTATTCGCGGTATTCCCAAGTTCCGCACTACCCTATCGGCCACCTATGCCGAAGGCCCGTGGCAGGGCACGGTTCAGGGCCGCATGATCGGTGCCGCCAAGCTCAACAACGCCTGGGGACCGCTCGACGTGGACAACAACAGCATCCCCGCAATCGGATATCTGGATCTGCGCGCGTCCTACAAATGGACCGATAACATCCAGCTCTATGGCGCGATCGACAATGTCATCAACACCCCGCCGCCCATCACCGGCGGCAGCTCGGCCGTGCTCAACTTCTACGACCAGTCCATCCGCGACGATATCTATGACGCAATCGGTCGCAGCTTCCGCCTCGGTGTCCGCGTAAAGTACTGATTCGACAAACACTTCTGATTCGGCATGGCGCTTCCTCTGAAAATAGGGGAGGCGTCATTTCCGTTTTCCGGTGTAGAGTGAATCAACATAAGAACAGTGGAGGATCGGGTTATGGAAACGACTCGCAGGAATGCGATTGGGTTGATGGGCGGTGCGGCGGCAGCCATGGCGATGACCGGTCCCGCCCTGGGGCAAGGCGCGCGCAATCTGGGCAGCAAGTCCAAGACACTGTTCTGGGTGGCGAGCTGCACGCCTTGCGACAAGAATCTGAAATTCGATCCGGCCGCCTTCAAGGATGTCCTGGCCTGGTTCAAGCATAACGGCGCCGATGGCGTGGTGGTCTTGGGCACCACCGGCGAATACCCGTCCTTCGGCACCGCCGAACGCAAGGCCGTGATGGAAGTCGCCGGCAAGAACAAGGACGGCATGAACATCATCTGCAGTTCGGGCACGTCCAACATCACCGAGACGATCGAACTGTCCAAGCATGCCGCCGATCACGGCGCCGAGGGACTTCTGGTGATCCCGCCCTTCTATTACAAGAATCCGCCGCTGGCCGGCCTGGTACGCTATTACTCGCTGCTGTTCGACGCGGTGCCGCAGAGCCTGGCGGTCAATCTCTATCACATCCCGTCCATGAGCGCGGTACCGATCTCCACCGATCTGCTCAAGGCGCTCAAGCATTATCCCAATCTTGCGGGCATCAAGGATTCCGAGGAGGACATGCCGGAGTACAAGCAATTCGTGGCGAACTTTCCCGACCTCAACATGCGCACCGGCACCGACACCAAGCTGGAATTCGCGCTGTCGAAGGGCATGGGCGCGATCCTGGCGGAAGGCAATCTCTTCTGCCGCCAGATCGCCGACATGTTCGCGGCCTTCCGTGCCGGCAAGGACACCCACGCGCCGTTCATGAAATTCCAGACGCAACAGGCCTTGATGCGCAAGTTGGGCGGGGAGATCGATTCCTACGGCCCGATGAAATACGCGCTCAGCCAGCAGATGGGCGTGCCGCAATTCTATCAGCGTCCGCCCAACCTGGATGTCACGGAAGCCCAGAAAGCGGCGATCCGCAAAGGGCTTGCCCAGATCAAGGAAATGGGCTGATCGAAGACGTGCGGCGGTTCACGAAGATACCGCCACTCTCCAATAATAAATTCCTCAGGGGCGAAAACATGAAAAAGAAATTACTGGCCGGTGCGGCGATGCTGCTGCTGGCGGGACCGGCGCTGGCGCAGACCGGACAGAATGTCGATTGGCCGCTTTATCTGGGCGATGCCTCGGGCAGCAAATTCAAGCCGCTCGATCAGATCAATGCCTCGAACTTCTCGAAGCTGGAAGTGGCGTGGCGGTTCAAGACCGACTACATGGGCAACCGCCCGGAATACAAGCTGGAGGGCACGCCGCTGGAAGTGGGCGGCGTGGTCTATGCCACGGCCGGTTCGCGCCGCGCCGTGGTCGCGCTGGACGCGGTGACGGGCGAACTGCTCTGGGTGCATGGCGAGAAGGAAGGCCCGCGAGGTGCCGCCGCGCCCCGGCAATTGTCGGGCAGGGGCCCCGCCTATTGGAGCGACGGCAAGGAAGCGCGTATCCTCTATGTCACGCCCGGATATCAGTTGATCGCGCTGGACGCCAAGACCGGCATGCGCATTTCCTCCTTCGGCAACAACGGCGCCGTGGACCTGAAAGCCGACGACAATCAGAAAATTTCGCCCGATTTAACGACCGGCGAAATCGGCTGGCAATCTGCCCCCACCGTGGCGGGTGATGTCGTGCTGGTCGGGTTCGGCCTTCCGCGAAGGCTTCACGCCGACAAGCTTCAAGAACAACAAGGGTTCGGCGCGCGGCTTTGACGTGCGCACCGGCAAGAAGCTTTGGCAGTTCAACACCATTCCGCAAAAGGGCGAGCCCGGCGCGGAAACCTGGCTGAACAATTCCAACGAATATACCGGCAATACCGGCATCTGGACGGAAATGACCGCCGATCCGGAAGCAGGCCTGGCCTATCTGCCGGTGGAACAGCCGACGGCCGACTTTTATGGCGGCTATCGTCCCGGCGCCGGGCTTTACGGCAACAGCCTGGTGGCGGTCGATCTGAAGACCGGCAAGGTGAAATGGTATTTCCAGCTGATCCACCACGAAGTCTGGGACTATGACATGTCCTCGGCCCCGCTCCTGATGGACATCACGGTGAACGGCAAGCCGATCAAGGCCGTCGCTGCGCCGTCGAAGATGGGTTATCTCTATGTCTTCGACCGCATCACCGGCAAACCGGTCTGGCCGATCCCGGAGCGCAAGGTCGAGAAGGGCAACGCGCCGGGCGAATGGTATTCGCCGACCCAGCCCATCCCCACGCGTCCCGCGGCCTATGCGCGGACCGGTGTTTCTGAGAACGAGCTGATCGACTTCACTCCGGCGCTGCATCAGAAGGCGCTGGACATCGTGAAGAACTACAAGATGGGGCCGATCTTCACGCCGCCGGTGCTGAGCCAGCGGCCGGGTCCGCTCGCCACGCTTAGCCTTGGTCCCGCCAACGGCGGCACCAACTGGCCGGGCGGCTCCTTCAATCCGGAGAACCACACCGCCTATCTCTTCGCCTGCAATTCCTGCCTGCAGCCGATGGGGCTGGTACCGCCGCCGCCGGGCCTTTCCGACATGCGCTATGTCGAAGGCGAGGCGGGACAGAAGATCGAAATGGTCAATGCTTCGGGCGCCGACGCGGGCGCCGATTCCGCGCCGGCCATGAAGAAGCCGCCGCCGCCGCCCGCCAACGACTCCGACGATTTCGGGTTGACGGTGAACGGGCTGCCGCTGATCAAGCCGCCTTACGCGACCATCAGCGCGATCAATCTCGACCGTGGCGATATCGTCTGGCAGGTCGCCCATGGCGACTCGCCCAACTTCATCCGCAACAATCCCGCGCTGAAGGGCCTCAACATCCCGCGTACCGGACAGACCAGCTACAATATCGGTACCCTGGTGACCAAGAGCCTGGTGATCGCGGGCGATCCCCAGGTCACCACCACCCCCGATCATCCGCGCGGCGCGCCGCTGCGTGCCTATGATCAGGCCACCGGCAAGGAGGTCGGCAATGTCTTGATGCCGGCGGGACAGTCCGGCTCGCCTATGACCTATATGGTCAATGGCAAGCAATACATCATCGTGGCCGTATCCGGCGGCAATTATTCCGGCGAGTATATCTGCTACACGTTGCCGGATAACGGTTAAGCGCGCAGAGTCTCAATGGCCGGTCAAAGAGTGTCTTTGACCGGCCATTGGCTTCGCCTCCGGCAAAATCGGCGCGCATGGAGAATATCTGGCGGTTGTCGCAACGGCCCTGTATCCGGATGTGACCGCCGATAGCCGGACCGGACCTTTTTCGCGGATTTTCAGCTCGCCGCCGGATCTGTAGGCCCAAGCTTTCCGCGCCGCGGTTCAGCCGCCGGAGCCTTCCGCATCCGCCCAAAGGGCGATATCGTGCCTGCGCTCAATAGCCATGCCGGGTTCGGCCGATGGGGCCATTGCCTCGCAATGCGCATAATCAAAATATAAAGGGAGGTTTGCTTGGAAGAGACTCCTGAAGGCCGGACATGATCGCAGGTCATTTCTGATGAATGCAGGGCGCAGTGCCAGCGTCTTGGCGCTTGCCCCGTTGCTGGCCGGGGCCGGCGCGGAAGCCGCCGCCACGGCCCCGATGGGCGGAAAATACGATTTCGACACGCCCTATAATCGTCTGGGGACCGACAGCGTGCATTGGGACTTGCCCAAGCGCACCGAACATATGAGCCGCATCATCGCGGGCATGGGCGTCGCGGACATGGATTTCCGCTGCGCGCCGGCCGTCATGGCGGGCCTGCGCAAGCGCATGGAGCATGAGAATTGGGGTTATCTCGACATGGACGCGCCGGGTCCCGCCGCATTCATGCAAGGCATCATCGATTGGAACAAGCGGCGTTACGGCATCAGCGTCATCAATCACAACAATCTGGGCATCGGCACCGGCGTCCATTCCGGTCTGGTTGCGGCACTCAGGGCCTTCTCGCCGCCGGGCAGCAAGGTGCTGATGATCACGCCGATCTATAACGGCTTCTATTACGACCTGCCTTTCACCAACACCGTCGCCAACGAAAGCCAGATGAAATACGTCAACGGCAAGTACGAGATCGACTGGGACGATCTCGAGCGCCGCATGACGCCCGACACCAAGACCATGATCCTCTGCAATCCCAACAATCCGACGGGCAATGCCTGGACGAAAGCGGAGCTCAACCGGATCGGTGAGCTCTGTCTCAAGCATAAGATCATCATCCTGTCGGACGAGATCCATTGCGACTTCGTCACCAAGGGGCAGAAATACACGCCGATCAGCACGCTTGATAATAAGGACATCGTCAACAACAGCATCACCTTCAAGTCCGGAAGCAAATCCTTCTCGCTGGCGGGCATGAAGTGTGCGTGGTTCTTCTCGACCAACCCCGAGCTGTTCAAGCGCACGGCCGCCATGGACCGCGCGGATCTCAACACACTGGGCATGATCGCGGAGCAGTCTGCCTATGCCGGCGGCGAAGAGTGGTTGAATCAGTGCGTGGACTATATCGATGCCAACCACGACTTCACCAACCAGTACATCAAGGCAAATATGCCGATGATCAAGGTGGGCCAGAAGCCGCAATCGACCTATCTGGTTTGGCTGGATACCACCGAAGTCGTCCAGAAGATCGGTGCGCAGAAACTGGCCGATGCGGAAAACAAAAAGCCGCAGCCTGTCAGCGTGCTCACCGGCAAGCCCACCATCGTCACGGTCGACGATATTGTCGGGCATTGGTTCGCCAAGAATGCCTTTGTGGCGCTCAATCCAGGCAACACGTATGGCAAAGGCGGCCTCAATCACATGCGCATGAACATCGCCACCGCCCGCCCGACATTGAAGGCGGCGCTGGACAGCATGGCGTCCGCATTGAAGACCCTTGCGTAACGCTCCCGCGCGGCTTGCATGGCCGGGTGGCGTTTAATGGAAGACGGCCCAGACCGAATTGCGGTCTGGGCCGTTTTCATAGTGCTGTGACTGATACCGTCGGCTTTGCCGTTGCGCGAAAGCCTGCCTAATTCTGGTCTTCCAGCAGCAGAACCTCGGCCGCCATTTCTCCCTTGGGGCCCTGGCCGATGCGTACCATCACGCGTTGGCCCTCGTGGAGCTCGCCGATCTCGCAGCGCCGCAGAGTTTCCATATGGACAAACACATCCGGGGTGCCTTGCCCGCGCGAAATAAAGCCATAACCTTTGGACCGATTGAACCATTTGACCACGCCTTCGAAGGCGGGCCCTTGCGGCTCGGCGAGATAGCGCGGCGCCTGTTCGGTCAGTACGGGCATCGGTCGGGCGGTCGAATTGTCAACCGAGATCAGCTTGACGGCCTGCCAGCCGCGCGCGCCCATGGCGGTTTCACAGACCACGGTCGCGCCTTCCTGAACGGTCCTGAATCCGGAATGCCGCACACAGACCTGATGCAGCAGAATATCGTCGTCTCTCTCCGTCGAGGTGATAAAGCCATATCCCTTGATGAAATCAAACCATTTGATCTGGCCAATGACCCGAACCGGTCCTTTCTCCACCGCGCGGGGTGCCGATGTCTGGCCTTCCCTTGTTAATGGATGCGAATGGTGCTGCATTCCCCCTGCCTCCCCGGCTCGCCGGGCAAAACCGGCCGACTCCGGCCCGCCGGCTGATCGGAAGGGTAGGGTGTGTGATCGAATTCTGTCTGTTCTTCGGAGAGGAAAGGGGCGTTCCAAATATGGAACGCAGGACAAAAACCCTGGAACGCCATCCGGCTGGCACGGCGGGGCCGCGATTTCGGGCTGCGAGGGTACGATGATGGACGACCGGCGACCCAAGGGCGCCCAAGCGAGTTCGAATCCTGCAGCGGAAGGCGGAAATAGCCCCGCAGGCCCGAAATTTTCTGGATTCTGGGGCTGAGGAAAAGCGGCCTTTATTCGTCCGATCTTCCCGGACTCGAGGACAAGGCCCGGGAGGTCTTGGGTCTCAATGCGCTGGAAACGCTGCCCACGGCGCTTGCCGTCCGCGCCGAGGAGCTTTGGCGCAGGGATCGGTTTGCCGCCAGCGTGCCTTTCACCAACTCCCTGTTCGTTCCGATGGGTCCTTCGCCAGACATGGGTCTGCTATATGCCTCGGTGGCGATCGTCGTGCACCGGCACGGAGCGCTGCGTACGCGCCTGACCGTCCGCCAAGGACGGGCGGTCCAGATTGTGGAGGACTGGAAGGCCTCCAACATCGAGCTCGAAGACGTTCTAGAGAGCGACTTCGACGAGAGCCGACCCGGTCAGAAATCCGCGGTCAGCGAGTTCATCCAAGCTTCCATGGATCTTTATGCCCAGGACAGTTTTCGCTGCCGTGCCTTCCGGGACGAAAATCGGAATGTGAGACTGGGTTTTCTCGCGCATGGTTTTTTTGCCGACGCATGGTCCTCGCAATTGCTTCTTCATGAAGTTCGCGCCGTCTATTCCGCCCTGAAGAAGCGGGAAAATCCGATTCTCAAGCCGGTGGCGCAATATGCCGAGTATGCGCAGGCGCAGCGGCGTTCGCTGGACCGCGACCTGGAAGCGCGTTTGACCTACTGGCATCACAAGTTGAAGGATATGCCGCCTTCCCGCCTGCCCTATGACCACATCAAGGAGACGGGGCGGAGGGGTCGTTCCTTTTTCTTCGTTGATCAGGAAATAGCGGCGCGCCCTGGTGGCGATTTCCAAGGGCAGCCGCGTGTCCCTGACTTTGGTTTTGATGGCCGCATATCACCTGTCAATTGCGCGATGGAGCGGTCAAACCGAAATCGTATCGGCGGCCTATACGGCGGATCGGATAGATCCGCGCTTCCAGAACACGATCGGCTTTCTCGTCACCAATATGCCGGTTTGCAGCAGGATCGAACCGGACATCACATTCCGCGCGTTTCTTCTCGAATTCGCCAAGGAATTCTACGGCAGTTATTCGCATCGTGAATTGTCATGCGAGCTATACGAAGCGATATTCTCGCCCGGCAATCCGTTCTGCGGCCCCGTTTTCAATTTTGTGCCGCTTCAGAGGAATTTTATCTCCAGCGAGCTGCATTCGATACCCGCATTCGGGGGCACGCTTGTCGCGCCCGACGCACCCAGGCCAGCCATATACCGCGAACTTTATCTCGGGCTGACTGAATTGCCGAACGGCATTCTGGGAAAAGTCTTCTATAGCGCAGATCGCTTCAAACCCGAAGGCATGGAAACCTTTATCCAGCACTTCCGGAATGTCCTTCAGGCGGTAACGACTGATCCGAATATGAGGCTCCGGGAATTGCTGGAGCATTCGCGCTGACAAGAGAACCAGGCTCGATTATTTTCGGGCTTGCTGGTGCGGGGTTAGATCGGCTCCGAATCTGCTTTCGTCAAAATAAGGCGGGCTGGCATAGCCGGCAAACAAGCTGTTCACTAGCGGTTCGCCCTTATACTCTTCGAGCAATTTATCGGGATGAATAAAATCGTCCCGGAACCAGGGAAAGCGCTGCGGATCGAAGGACTGAACAATCCAGTCTATGGTTCGTTTGGTACGCGCTATACGTTTGACGTCGGGATGATACGCCATCCAAATATCGATCGGTTGGGCTACGTCGATTTCCAATGGAACGAGTTGTGCCCCAAGCGCTTGAGCGTAAGTAGGAAGCAAACCGATCCCCGCACCCTTGGCGATTGACCAATAATGCGCGCTGCCGACATTGCTGCGAAGCGATACAAACCCTATTGGCGAAACTCCCGGAAATAGCCGATCGTACAAATCCCGCCAGCGCCGATCGTCATCTGACTGTATGACCAGACGGTGATGCTGAAGATCCGCAATCGATTTCGGATGGCCGTAAGTATCCAGATAGGACTTTGCCGCAAAGAACATTGCATGCATTCTGCCAATCTTGGCCATAATAAGATCGGGTGCCGCGGGGCGTTCCAGTTGGATGGAGATGTCGGCTTCCAGTCGCAGGACATCAGCCGATTTCATCGCACAGCTAAGATTTACCATCAACTTGGGATTGGCGCGCTGAAAATCCACGAGGCGAGGGGCGAGCCAGAATGTGCCCAAGTCCTTCCGTGACGGCAAGGCGTACTTCGCCCTCAATATCCGTTTCGACGGAATTGCGGGCCCGCAGCAGATCGAAAGAGGCCGCCTCCATTCGAAGGGCAGCGTTGTAAATCTTTTCACCCTCTGCGGTCGCTCTGACACCGTCGACATGACGAGTCAGGAGAATTATGCCCAGCGTGTGCTCAATCTCGTCGACCTTGCGCCGCAAGGCATTGATAGATTGTCCCAACCTGTCCGAGGCCGCGCGAAAGCTTCCGCTGCGCATGACTTCCAGGAAGATGCGCACCGTCTCCCAGTCGGGAACCCTTCGCGGTTTAACCAAAAGCGCATGTTCGCCTTGAGGAACACCCTGTTCCTCCAAAGACTGCATACGCACTTCGCTGACCAAGAAACAATCTCTCCTGTTAACCCGGCGAAACCTTGTACCACGGCTAGACGAGCCAGAGGCAGACAATGACAGAACATCCTCTGCGATTGGTTCGCGAAAATCCCAAGACAGTCAAGCACGAAATAGCTAAGCATCCCCTGGGGACGTATGGATTCCGTCGAGATATGCCAAGCACTTAGTGCTATTTCGGGCAGAACCAGCCATGTTGGATCACCTGATCGCGCTTGGCCAGCCCCCACATTCCAGGCATGGCGAGTGCCGAAATCGTTCGAAAGGTCCTGGCGCACAATCCGGATTGTGTCTGGGTCCTGGCGCGCAAGCGCAAATTCAATCCGGCGCAGCCGGTTGGCGAAGGCTTCATCGCGATGCTGCCGTTGAACGGCCAAGGGGCTGCACCGGCTTGGCGGCAAAGAGCTTCAACGGCGCCGAGCCCGACCTTAGCTCTGGTTGCCAAGCCCGGTGAGAAGCCTGCCGGACTCTATATGTGGGCAACCTACGCACCTGGTATCCTGGCCGGTGGCATCAGCCTGTTCATGAAGGAAATCGCGAGCGGAACCGTATGCGGCGTCAATCTTATTCGCCGCCCCAATACGCCAGGAGGGGCTTCGCTATAATGAGGCGCTCGGTCTTAAGAAGAGCCCCACCATAGGTGGCGATCGTGGCTCCGCATTTATATGAATTTGTGCGCACCCCGCAGCGTGCGCCCCTCTACGACAGCTATCGCACCGGCGCTTGCCCGGACGGGCTCAGCGTCTCGGTAGCGCGCTCCTTCGACGATTTGATGCGCGTCGTCAGCGTACGCAGCGCTGTCTATATCGGCGAGCAGGAATGCCCATACGACGAAGAATATGACGGTAACGATATTTCAGGAACGCATCTGCTGGGTTATGTCGGTGACGAGCCCGCCGGTTGTATCCGGATCCGATATTTCGCCGACTTCGCCAAGATGGAACGGCTCGCCGTTCGCAAGGAATTTCGCACGACGCGCCTTTCAATTCAGTTGGCACGCGCCAGCATCGAACTTGCCCGCATGAAGGGTTATCGGCTGCTTTACGCGCATGCTCAGAAACGCCTAGTGAATTTCTACACCCGCTTTGGATTCAAGGTCTTGGAAAACAGAGAAAATCTCGTTTTCTCCGACTTCGACTATGTGGAAATGGTCGCGCATGTCCAGCCGCATCCAGATGCAATTACATTCGGTGCAAATCCTTACAGGATTATTCGGCCTGAGGGTCGCTGGCATGTACCCGGAATCTTGGAGGCTTCTGCAACGCGGGAGGCTAGCCAGCCATCCGTCGGAATATCTGTGGCATGACCTCCGTTATCGATTTTTTAGAATTCAAGAGGCCAAGTAACGACACCAACTCTGGTTCTGGTGGGACTGCATCACATTCCGGACCGAATATCGAACCATATGCAAGCCTATGGCCTGAGGCTTTGTCCAATTGCCAGATCATTCTCAATCGCGCCAGAACTCGCAATATTCCCGTCGCCCACGCCCGGAGAATCTCGCCGAAAAGCGCAAGCGAAAGACTGTGTTATCCCGTCCTGGATTTCCGGATTCGAACCCGCGCGCTCCGACATGGTCTTCGACGTCCTACAGCCTTCCTGCTACTCGAATACTGAATTTTGCCGTGCAATGGAATATTCGAACGGAAATTTCGCGATTGCGGGATTGTTTGGAGAAACAACCTGCCTGGCCACCGCGATAGATGCGCATCATCGCCGACATAGTTTTACTTATATTTCTGATGCCTCCGCATGCCGGAATAACGGTCGGATTGCCGCCGCTACATTCCATGATGCTGTTGCCCAGGTGATGTCGTTCTATGGGAAGGTGTCGGAAGGCGCGGAATGGGGCCTTTCCTTGTCGTCGAACAAGAGAGCCAAATGATGGGGTCGGACCAGGATCCATCGCTTCAATATTTCTTGGCGTCTCTTGCAGGCATTGCGCGCGCGCTAGAAGATTTCGGTTATCGGGACGAAGCAGGACAACTTTTTCTTGTGAAGGAAAGATTAGAAACAAAAATTGTGGTGCCCGAAGGAGATATATCTGTTCGCGGTGTGGCGGGAATTCAAAAATGATGGAGTTGATAGTAATCGTTTGATCATCACCTCAGTTCGGAGACGTCTCTCTTCGGAACGTCCCGTTCCGTAACTGGCTGCTAATCGCTAGAGGGTGAAGGCGCCCTGTGATTCGTACGATGTGAAATTTGAATTGGGTGTGAAAATGAAAAGCAAGAATGTCGAGACCTTCATCATCTCGCTGCTGAACGCAAGCTTCCCAAGTCATGGCGGCGGACCTATCACATCGGACACCGATCTCGTGGCGGATCTCGACGTCGATTCCATGGCCATGGTATCGTTGATCTTCTCCATCGATCAGGAATTCGGGGTCGGCAGCGATCAGCTGGGCGATCTCGTATTGAACTGCCGCACGGTGGGCGATCTGATTTCCGCCACCCAGCGATTGCAGCACGAACGCGTATAGTCAGCGGCCATGATACTCGATCAGCTTGTTGCCAGCCTTTCCGTCCGGAACGGCGCGATCATTACCCTGGAACGGGGAAGGCCGGTTCGGCACAGTTATAGCGGCTTGGCCGAAGATGTCGCGCGCGCGAGAGAACAGTTGACGCGCTGGAACGTGAAGGCCGGCATGCGGGTTGGCGTCTTCGCGCCAAATTCCTATCACTATGTCGTATATGATCTCGCCCTGGTGGATCTCCGCGCCATTTCCGTGCCGTTCACCGACGATTTCGCGGGATCCATCAATCAAGAGCTTGTCGACCGGTACAACATCTCGCTCTTCCTGCTTGGCAGGGGTGTGGCGCATGGCTTTACGAGCCAGGACACCCATGTCGCATACATCGAAGGTGACAACGGACCTGTCTGTGCGCGGCCATAGCCGCCCATTCGCAAGGCGACGAGGTCGACGATCTGTGCCTGGCATTTTCATCGGGCTCGGCGGGAGGGCTGAAGGGGTTGGTCATCAGCCGCAGAGGCGCGGAATTGATGCTGCCGCCGGTCATGGAAGTCGTCGGAACGAACCATCAAGACCGGCTGCTTTTATTCCTACCGATGTCCAATTTTCAGCAGCGGATGATGTATTACGCCGCGATCTGGTACGACTTCGACATCATCGTCACGGAATACACCCAGCTCTATCCCGCCATGAATGCGGCTCAGCCGACCATTCTGATCGCGCCTCCCATATTGTACCATCTCCTGCATAATCGCTTTTCCGCGCCGGGATCGCGAAACTGGCGCCAGGTGCTTGCCGGACGCCTTTCGACGCTGCCGTTGGCCGGATGGCTTCGCCGCAAGCTTGCCCAATATGCCTTCAAGGACGTGCATGCAATTTTCGGCGGCAAGATGCGGCTGCTGATCTCCGGAATGGCGCCGCTCAACCGCAATACCGTGCGATTCTTTGAACGCCTCATGCTGCCGATTTGCGAATCCTACGGATTGGCGGAGGCGGGCTCTCTGACCTATCGGCCCGCTTTCTCCCGCAAATACGGTTCGGTGGGAAAGCCGCTAAGAGGCGTGACGATTTCATTTGAGGAGGATGGCGAGATCATCGTCCATCGCGAAAGGTTTCTCACCCGCAAGTATTTCCAATGCGCTCCCGGCGAGAATGAAGGCACATTTCTTGGCATCGACCGCGTCGCCACGGGAGACATCGGAAAGTTCGACTCCGACGGATATCTGTATTTGCTGGGGCGGAAGAAGGAATTGATTGTAACGCCAGGCGGGTACAAAATTCATCCGGAAGTATTAGAAGGAGAACTGAACGCCTGTGGCGACATCGTTCAGTCTGTGGTCTTCCAGAAGCCGGGCTTGTCCCATCTGACCTGCGTGGTGGTCCCGGGCCAGGATCGATCGGAAAGCGCGGTCCGGCGCATACGCAAGCATGTGGAAGGTACGATGGCGGGACGAAAGGTGCGGATCGGGGAAGTCGCGTTCGCGGAGGAGCCCTTTTCCAGGGAGAACGGGATGTTGCGGCCGAACCTGAAGTTGAACCGGAAGGGAATTGCGGCGAAATATGCGATGATATCTTCCTTCCAGTCCTGACAGCCTGCGGAACGTCGCATCCATTACCGCTCGCTTGATTGCTAAGGCCCTACCTCTAAGACATCCTTCCGGAGCGCGCTCCGGATGCCCGCGGGTGCGTTCCCGCACGATGTAGGGATAATTGGTACCGAACCGTTTGGTCATCGCCATCGCCGACGCGTCCTGACGGCCGCATGCCATGGCGAAATTGAGAACCGGCGGAACGGCACCGCCTCGATATCAATCCCTTTCGGGAACTGTCATCGTCGAATTATGGCGCTGGAAGCGATCCATCAGTCTTGCCGGTTGACGGAGCCTGAAAGCCTCAACTTCCGAGGGCCTTCACGAGACTGACGATATGGCGGCGCAGAAGCGGATCGTCGATCGCCATGAATCCGTGGATGAGACTTCGTCCCTCGGATGATTTTGCAAATCGCGCAAAATCCTTGCTGGACCCGGAGCTCGAGCTTTGCTGATTGTCGAGTATCATCAACTCGCCGATGGAGACGTTCAAAAAGCGCGAAATCTTGATAAGGGTCGCCGCGGAGACGCGGTTGGTCCCGTTCTCATATTTTTGCACTTGCTGGAATGAAACGCCGAGATGCTTGCCCAGCGCGGTCTGCGAAATGTTGGCGCGCTGCCGATACATTTTAAGACGCGCACCAATAGCTTTATCGATCGAATGGGTACTGGCCTTCGGCACGATACGCCCTCACTAATACCGGCGCCCAATACACGGCGCCGCATGCACGATATGGCTTCTCACACGTATTTGTCTATCCAACCGAACGTATGCTCGCCTTGATATATATCAAATTCTGCGCCCTTGCACCGGTGAGGCGGTTATCGTCCGGCTCGCGAGTCTGTTTGATCGCCCCATAAGGCCCGGGATAGCCGGGCCTCGCCCCCAGGGGGCCGCCCTGACGGGCAAAACGGTCGGTCGGCCAACACGCCGCCGAATCAGATTACCCATGAAAACAAGGGTTCGGACGAGAATTTCTCAGACCGGGATGCGATCCTCGGAGGCGGAGGGAGCGGCTGCGGAGGCGGGCAAGGCCAGCCGCACGAGGGTGCCTTTGCCGCTTTCCGCAGACAATATCCCGCCGGCCTGTTGGGCGAATTCTTCCACCAGGCCGGTGCCCAGGCCTGATTTGGGCTGAGCCTGAGGCAGGCCGATGCCGTCATCCTGCACGCTCAGGCACCAGCCTGTGTCGCCGCGTTGAAACAGAACATCGATGTTTCCCTCGCGACCGTCCGGAAAGGCATGCTTGATGGCATTGATCACGAGTTCGTTGGTCACCAGACCGACTGCGATCGCCCGGCTGCGCGGCATATAAGCCTCGTCGCAATGGCAACGCAGATAAAGTCCGGCGGGAGGAAGCGACGCATCGGCCAGTGCGGCGCAAAGATCGGATAAATAATGCCGCAAATCGATCGCGCCGATATCGGGCAGAGTGTAGACGTGATGATGCACCCGCGCGACGGAGCGGATGCGGCTCATCGCCTGCTCAAGCGCTTGGCGCGTGCCGGGATCGGTACTGCGTCGCCGCTGCAGATCGAGCAAACTATTGACGATGGTGAAATCATTGTTGACGCGATGCTGCAATTCGCGGAAGAGCAATTCGCGCTCGCCGAGTTTGGCATTGCGCTCGACCACGATTTTCTGCGCCGCGATGCGAAAGGCTTCACCCACGGCGATGACGGCCGCGGCCGTGAGCGCCACCAGGATCGCGCCTGCGGCCTGCAGACTGGTGTGGCCGCCCTGCGGCCCGATCTTTGGCACCACGAACATCCAGGCCAGCAACTCGGTACCGAACAGGGTGCCGACTCCCGCCTGCCAGCCACCCAGCAAGGTCGCCACCAGGGCGGCGGGATAGACAAAGGCAAAGGGTGCAGCGCC
This sequence comes from uncultured Alphaproteobacteria bacterium, assembly GCA_963769055.1. GTDB lineage: Bacteria > Pseudomonadota > Alphaproteobacteria > Micropepsales > Micropepsaceae > Rhizomicrobium. The sequence goes on along the minus strand of CAVYKF010000009.1, from coordinate 200,105 downwards.
GGGCGTGAATCGTTCGACGAGGAGGCGCAGCAGGACGGCCAGGCCGATGCCCAGGATCGCGCAAGCGGTTTTGCTGGCCCAGGTTGGTGCAATGCCGGACAGAAGGCGCGGAATGTCGAGATGGGCCATCCGTTGAATCAAGGAAATCCCCGTGAGGAATTTTCCGCCTTGCCGCCAGCCTAGTTCGGGATCGAAGAGGGAGCAACGGTCCGCAACCAGGGCTTTTGAAATGCGGGCGAACGAAATCGGTCGCGTCGCCCGGTCCTAGCCCGCGATTTCTCGACGTCTCCATTCGCTGCCGGACCAAGCGTCCGGGCAATTGAATTCAGGCGACCTGCCTGATGGCATCCGCCAATTTGAAAACCATGGTCTCGATGTGACTGCGGTCCAGGATCAGGGGCGGCGACAAGTGCGATGATGTCCCCGGTCACGCGAACGAGCAGGCCGTCGGCGAAACAATTGACGAAGACTTCATAGGCGCGGGCCCCGGCGGCTCCGGGTCGCGATTTCAGTTCGACGCCCGCGACCAAGCCGATGGTGCGGATGTCGGCCACATGCGGCAACTCTCTCAAGCCATGCATCAGGTCTCGCCAGTCCGGCGCCAGGATCGCGCCGCGCGTGAGCAGCCCCTCCTTCTTATAAATCTCCAGTGTCGCCAGACCGGCGGCGCAGGCGGCGGGATGACCGGAATAGGTGTAGCCGTGAAAAAGTTCGATCTGTTCCACCGGTCCCTGCATCAGGGCGTCATGGACGGCGCGGCTTGCGAAGACGGCACCCATGGGTATCGCACCATTGGTGAGACCCTTGGCGGTGGTGACGAGATCCGGCACGACGCCGAAATAATCCACGGCGAACGGTGTTCCCAGGCGGCCGAAGCCGGTGATGACTTCATCAAAGATGAGCAGGATGCCGTATTTCTTGGTGATCGCCCGGAGCCGCTCCAGATAGCCCTTGGGCGGCAACAGCACGCCGGTCGAACCCGCCACCGGCTCGACGATCACCGCGGCGATGGTCTCCGCGCCGTGCAGCGCCACCAATTTTTCCAGATCGTCCGCCAGTTCGGCGCCATGCGCCGGCAATTCCGGCGAGAAGGCGTTGCGGGCCAGATCATGGGTGTGGCTGAGATGATCGCTGCCGGGCAACAGGGGAAAGACGCGGCGGTTGTTGACCAGCCCGCCCACGGAAATACCGCCAAAGCCCACGCCATGATAGCCGCGCTCGCGACCGATCAAGCGGGTGCGGGTGCCCTGGCCGATGGCTCGCTGGTAGGCGACCGCGATCTTGAGCGCCGTGTCCACGGCCTCCGAGCCGGAGCCCGCGAAGAAGACGCGGTCGAGCTTCGCGGCGGGGCCGCCGGGGGCGATCTCGGCCAGCTTTTCGGCAAATTCGAAGGCGATGGGATGGCCCATCTGGAAGGAGGGCGCGTAATCGAGCTTTTCCAGTTGCCGCGCCACGGCGTCGGTGATTTCGCGCCGGCCATGGCCGGCATTGACGCACCACAGGCCCGCGGTGCCGTCCAGCACCTGGTTTCCTTCCACATCGCGATAATACATGCCGTTGGCGCTTTCCAGCAGACGGGGCGCCTGCTTGAATTGCCGGTTCGCGGTGAACGGCATCCAATAATTTTCCAGATTTCGCGTGTTGGCGGCGGCGGTCGGCATCGCCTTCTCCCTTCTGAGATCGGCGGCGGCAGAGGGCCGCCAGGTCCATGGTTATGTCCGCTATATAGCCGGACTTCCGAACCGGGTCATTGTTTGCTTGAGCAGCCCGGATATGCGCTTCCCGTATTGAGTTCTTACCGTCCAAAGCTCCAAAAGACGGCGCCCGCGGCGGGTCGTCCCCCCGGGGGACTTTTTCATGCGCCGCGCGTTTGTGTCTCAGGGTAGGGATTTCGTCTGAAGAGGAGGACCCATGGCAAAATACAGCCGCAGCGCCGGCAAGGATGTGAAGCGTGCGCTCCATCGCAGGAAAAAGGGCCAGCTCAAAAGCGGCAAGGGTGGCAAGGGCGGCGTGGTGAAGAGCAGAAAACAGGCAATTGCCATCGGTCTCTCAGAGGCACGCAAGAAAGGCAAAAAGGTCCCCAAGAAGAGATCATAGAAGAAGAAGCGCTGAGGGCTCGCTCTCCTTGGTCCGCGGCATGCATTTCCGCAGCGATGCCGTCGCCGGCCGGGAATTCGGTACCGTGATAGCGGCACGCCTGATGCAGAATCCCGGCTTCAAGGCCGAGACGGACGCGGCGCGGGCGGAGTTGCGTGCCGTCCGTCACATCAACCGACGGCTATTTCGGCGTCAGCTTGAACAGCTTGCCATCGTCGCTGAGGACATAAACCGCGCCTTCCGGTCCGATGCGGACATCGCGGATGCGCGCGTGCTGATCCACCAGGAGCGGCTCTTCGCCCACCACCCTGTCGCCGGATAAAGTGAGCCGGTCGAGAAACATGCCGCGCAGCGCGCCGACAAAGACGCTGTTCTTCCATTGCCGGAAGAGATTGCCGGTATAGAAGGCAAGGCCGGAAGGCGCGATTACCGGATCCCAATAATAGCGCGGCTGTTCCATTCCCGCCTGTTCGGTCTTGCCCTGGCCGATGGGCTCGCCGGGATAATCGATGCTGTGCGAGATCACGGGCCAGCCGTAATTCTTGCCGGGCTCGATCAGATTGAGTTCGTCACCGCCGCGCGGACCGTGCTCGCTCTCCCACAGCCGCCCGCGAGGATCGATTGCCAGACCCTCCTCGCTGCGATGGCCGATGCTATAAATTTCCGGCAGCGCGCCGGGCTTGCCGATAAAGGGATTGCCGGGCGCAGGCGCGCCGTCGGGGGTGATGTGAATCATCTTGCCCAGATGCGTGTCCAGCTGCTGTGCCACCAGCCAGGGCGGCGACTTGGAACGGTCGCCGATGGTGACGAAAAGGTTGCCATCGCGGCCGATGGCGATGCGTCCGCCCGAATTGGACGACAGCGCCCTTGCCGGAAGCGCGGGCTTGGCGCGGAAGATCACGCTGACATCGTTCAGGGCATTACCCTCCAGCCTGGCGCGGGCCACCACGATATTGCTGTCGCTGTCGCCCACAGCCTCGCTGTAGGTGAAGAAGAGGCGATGGTTGGCGGGAAATTTGGGGTCCAGCGCCACGTCCAAGAGGCCGACCTGGCCAATGGCCAGCACCTGGGGCACGCCGGCAAGCGGCTCGGAAAGCCGGCCCTGCCTGTCCAGGATGCGCATGGAGCCTGCTTTTTCGGTGACGAGGATGCCGCCGTCCGGCAAAAAGGCCAGGCTCCAGGGCATCTTCAGCTGGTCCGTAAGGGTGACGACATTGTACGGGGCCGTGGGCTGGAAAGGGGCGCGGGTCTGGCCGGCGAAGACGGGCCTGTCATCAGCCTTTTCCGGGGCTCGCGTCTCGATCGGCTGGCCCGGGGTGGTGGCGGGCGGCGGAAAGCCCTGGCTGTTCTGGGACTTCATCGGCGCCACGCCGGGCGGCGTGCCGGTGGGAGCTTGGGCAAAGGCCGTGGCGGGCAGGATCGCCACCCAGGCTGACAGGCATTTGACCAAATGACGGTTCATCCCCCGGCTCCCTTGATGTTCGAGCTCAAGTGGCGAAAATAGCCTGGTTTCGTGAGCCCGAACAGGCGCGGGCACAGAGGCAATGGCGGGAGGGTGAGATGCGGTTCATTCAGGCAACTTCATTCTGCACGATCATGCTGGCGAGCGGATCTGTCCTGGCGCAAACCCCTGCCACCCCGCCGCCGGTGACGCCCATGACGCTGACCAGCGCGGCGTTTGCCGACGGTGCCGTCATCCCCGACAAATACACCCAGGCCAGCGCGACGCCTGTGTCACCGGCCTTGAGTTGGGACAATGCGCCGGCCGGCACGATGAGCTTCGCGCTGATCATGCACGATCCCGACGTGGCACTGAACAAGGGTTCGACCGACGTGCTGCATTGGATGGCGTTCAACATCCCGGCCTCCGTGCATGCGTTGCCGGAAAATGTACCAAACACGCCGCAACTGCCGGATGGCACGATCCAGCCCAAAAATTTGCGGGGCAATCCCGGTTTCATGGGACCGGGCGCGCGGATGGTCTATCACCACTATACTTTCGAGCTTTATGCGCTCGATACCAAATTGACGCTGGGACCCGAGGCGACGCGGCCCGAGATGTTGGCGGCGATGGACGGACATATTCTGGGCAAGGCCGTTTATGTGGGCCGTTTTCATCGCTGAAGATCGGATTTCATCAAGCGCAAAGTCAATCGGAACCGTTGCAACCATCGGAACGGGCTTTGCGGCGGCAGGTTATTTTCTCATGGATTGCCTCCCGAAATGAAGAAGCCCGGCCGCGAGGCCGGGCTTCTTTTTATGGACAGGCAGCGCGACGGTCATTGCCAGTCGCGATTGACCTTGTAATAGGAATAGGTCTTCTCACGAATGCCGCCCAAGCTGCCGTCATGTTTGGTGAGATCCTTGAGGTCGTAAGCCGGCGCGTTCTCGAGCCGCTCCTTGTTCAGCGGCACGACATAGCCGCCCTTGGCTTCGTTGTAATCGAGCAAAGACCATGGAATTGGATAGTATTTCTCACCGATGCCCATGAGACCGCCGAAACCCAGCGCCGCGAACATGATCCGGTTGGACGTCTTGTCCAACACCACGTCTTCTACCGTGCCGATCTTGTCGCCTGAATTGTTGTAGACTGCGGTTCCTTTCACTTTGGATGCGAGAATTGCGGTGGTGTGACCGCTGCTGGTCGTCATGAAGTCCTCCTTGGGGATATCCTTGCGCAACATGCAGAAAAAATCCTGTTGCCGGGATTTCGGTTTTGCGGAAACGAGAGCGGCGAGAGCCGGCCTTCGCCCGTTCTCCACCGCTCTTTTCGTGATGGTCAATCATTGCTGATTGACGCTTCACAGCTAGGGAATGCCGGAACCGTCCTGCCGTTCCTCCCAAGGGGAAAAATCACCATGGGTGCCAGAGCCTATACTCTCAATGCTGCAAATCAGGGGGTCTGGCGGGACAGTTGGGCCCGAGGGTGGTTTGGTTTAGCATCCGGCCGATTTCCTGGAGCAGGCCGATGAACGCCCCGCACAATGACACGCCCCGCCGCCTCGATTTGAAAGATCCGTCCCTTTTTACCGACAAGGCTTATGTCGCGGGGGAGTGGATTTCGGGGTCCGACGGCAAGACCATGACGATTTGCGATCCCTTTGACGGGACGCTGCTGGCCAAGGTGCCGGATCTCGGCGTGGAGATGCTGCGCCGCGCGATCGACGCCGCCCATGACGCGCAGAAGCTTTGGGCAAAAAGGCCCGTCAAGGAACGGGCGCAGGTCCTGCGCCGCTGGTACGACCTGGTCGTCGCCAATGCCGACGACCTGGCGCTGATCCTGACCAGCGAGCAGGGCAAGCCCCTGGCGGAGGCCAGGGGCGAGATCATCGCCAACGCCGCTTACCTGGAATGGTTCGCCGAAGAGGCCAAGCGCATCGATGGTGACATCATCCCCAGTCCGCGCGGCGACCAGCGCTTTTTGGTGCTGAAGCAGCCGATAGGCGTCTGTGCCGCCATCACGCCGTGGAATTTTCCCAATGGCATGATCACCCGCAAGGTGGCGCCCGCGCTGGCGGCGGGCTGCACCATGGTGTTGAAGCCCGCGCCGCAGACCCCCCTGTCGGCTCTGGCCCTGGCGGTGCTGGGAGAACGCGCGGGCGTTCCCAAGGGCTGTTTTTCCGTCGTCACCGGCGAGGCCAAGCCGATCGGCGAGGAATTCTGCCACAACCCGAAGATCGCCAAGATCACCTTTACCGGTTCGACCGCGGTCGGCGCCTGGCTGATGCGCGAGGCGTCGGGCCAGATCAAGCGCCTGTCCCTGGAATTGGGCGGCAACGCGCCCTTCATCGTGTTCGATGATGCCGATCTGGATGCGGCGGTGGATGGCGCGGTGGCCTCGAAATACCGCAATTCCGGCCAGACCTGCATCAGCGCCAACCGTATCTATGTGCAGGAGGCCATTCACGATGTCTTCGTCGAGAAGCTGAAGGCCAAGATCGCGACCTTCAAGCTGGGCCGCGGCACCGAAGCCGGCGTTCAGATGGGTCCGCTGATCGACGCCAGGGCGGTCGCCAAGATGCAGGATCATCTCAAGGACGCGCTGGCGCTGGGCGGCACTTTGGTGGCAGGCGGCAAGCAGCCCGATCTGGGCGGCACATTCTTCGAGCCCACCATCGTCACCGGCGTGACCCAGAGCATGAAGGTTGCGCGGGAAGAGACCTTCGCGCCGCTGGCCCCCGTGATCAAGTTCAAGACCGAGGCCGATGTCATCGCCATGGCGAACGCCACGCAGTTCGGCCTGGCGGCCTATTTCTATGCCCGCGAGATGTCGCGGGTGTGGCGGGTCGCCGAAGCGCTGGAGACCGGAATGGTCGGCGTCAACACGTCCATGATCGTGAGCGAAATGGCGCCCTTCGGCGGCGCCAAGCAATCGGGCCTCGGCCGTGAAGGCTCCAAATACGGCATCGAAAGCTATCTCGAGCTCAAGCTGGTCTGCATGAGCGGCATCTAGGGACACCGCTTGGAGCAGTTCGACATTGTCGTGATCGGGGGCGGCGTCAATGGCTGCGGCATCGTGCGCGATGCCGCGGGGCGCGGCTTCTCCGTGCTGCTGGCGGAGAAGGGCGACCTGGCCGGCGGCACCTCCTCGGCTTCGACCAAATTGATCCATGGCGGCCTGCGCTATCTGGAATTCCACGAATTCGCGCTGGTGCGCGAAGCGTTGAAGGAGCGCGAAGTGCTATGGGGCATGGCGCCCCACATCATCTGGCCGCTGCGCTTTGTGTTGCCGGAAAGCAAGGACTCGCGGCCCGCCTGGTTGCTGCGGCTGGGCCTGTTTCTCTACGACCATCTCGGCGGGCGCAAGCGCTTGCCGCCAACCCGCAGCCTGGACCTTCGCCGTGACCTGGCGGGCGCCGCGCTGAAGCCGTCCATGACGCGGGGTTTCGAATATTCCGATTGCTGGGTGATGGATGCGCGGCTGGTGGTGCTGAACGCGCGCGACGCCGCGGCCAGGGGCGCGCAAATCCTCACCCATACCGAAGTCATTTCCCTTAAACGCCGGAATGGCGCGTTCCTGGTGGCGCTCAGGGACGAGGCGTCCGGCTTGGAGCGCCAGGTTGGCGCGCGACTGGTGGTCAATGCGGCGGGACCCTGGGTCGACCACGTCTTGAATCGCGTCGTGGATGAGGCGCCCCGCCATCACATCCGGTTGGTGCAGGGCAGCCATATCGTGGTGCGCAAGCTCTATGATCATGAGCGCTGCTATATTTTCCAGAACCGCGACGGCCGGGTCATTTTCGCCATTCCCTATGAGAATGATTTCACTCTGATCGGCACCACCGACCGCGACTATGCCGGCGATCCGGCCGCGGTAATGATCAGCGAAGACGAGAAAGACTATCTCTGCGCCGCCGCCAGCGAGTATTTTCGCGAGCCGGTCACACGCGATCGGATCGTGTGGTGCTATTCCGGCGTGCGGCCATTGTTCGATGACGGCGCTTCCAAGGCGCAGGAAACCACCCGCGAATATGTCCTTCGCCTGGAAGGCAATAACCGGACGGGTGCCTTGCTGAATGTCTTTGGCGGCAAGATCACAACCTATCGCCATCTGGCCGAAGACGCGCTTGCCAAGATCGAAACCGTGCTGGGACGGCGGGGCCCCGCCTGGACCCGGGGCGCCGCCTTGCCTGGCGGTGATTTTCCGATCGACGGCTTCGACACATTGGTATCTTCGCTGCAAAGCCTCGCGCCCGGTATCGCCCCCGCCACCATTCGCCGCTTGGCCCGTGCCTATGGCACCGAGGCGCGGCGCATTCTCGCCAAAGGCGATCTGGGACGGCTGTTCGGCGCCGATCTGGGCGAGCGCGAAGTGGCCTTCCTGCTCGAAAAGGAATGGGCGCGCAGTGCCGATGACATTCTCTGGCGGCGGAGTAAGCTCGGGCTGCGCTTCACGGCCGGCGAAACGGCCATGCTTGCGGATTATCTGGAAAACAGCCGGGCCAAGGCCGTCAGTGCCTGAAGGGGGGATCATGGCCGAATTCGTTCTGGCGGTGGATCAAGGCACGACGTCGTCGCGCGCGATTATTTTCGACGAGAGCTATCGGGTCCGGGGTTTGGCGCAGCAGGAATTTCCGCAGCATTTTCCCCGCTCCGGCTGGGTCGAACATGATCCCGAGGATCTGTGGCGCACGGTACTGGCCACCATGAAGGGGGCGCTGGCCGATGCCCGATTGTCTGCGTCCGACATCGCCGCCATCGGCATCACCAATCAGCGCGAAACCACCTTGATCTGGGATCGCAAGACCGGCCGCGCCATTCACAACGCCATCGTCTGGCAGGACCGCCGCACTGCCGACATTTGCGCGGAATTGCGCCGCGACGGCGCCGAAGCCATGGTCACGGCGAAGACGGGCCTTTTGCTGGACCCCTATTTCTCCGCCACCAAGGCGGCCTGGGTCCTGGATCATGTGGAGGGTGCGCGGGAAAAAGCCGAACGCGGCGAACTGGCCTTCGGCACGGTGGACGCGTTTCTGCTGTGGCGGCTGACCGGTGGACGCGTGCACGCCACCGATATCACCAATGCCTCGCGCACCCTGTTGTGCAATATCGACAGCGGCGATTGGGATGACGATCTGCTGAAATTGCTGCGGGTACCGCGCCCGCTGCTGCCGGACATCAAGCAGTGCAGCGACGATTTCGGCAGCACCGATCCCGGCCTGTTCGGCGCGGCGATCCCCTTGCGCGGCATCGCCGGCGATCAGCAGGCCGCCACCATCGGCCAGGCCTGCTTTGAGCCCGGCATGTTGAAATCCACCTACGGCACCGGCTGTTTCGCCTTGTTGAACACGGGGGCGACGCGGGTGGCCTCCAGCCAGCGGCTGCTGACCACCATCGCCTATCGCATCAAGGGCGAGACCGCTTATGCCCTCGAAGGTTCGATCTTTGTCGCGGGCGCGGCGGTGCAATGGCTGCGCGACGGCTTGCATCTGATCGCGCGCGCCGAGGAAAGCGGTGTGTTGGCGGCGGCCGCCGATCCGGAGCAGATGGTCTATCTGGTGCCCGCTTTCACGGGGCTGGGCGCGCCCTGGTGGGACGCGCATGCCCGGGGCGCGATGTTCGGGCTCACCCGCAATACCGGGCCGCGCGAATTCGCCCGCGCCGCGCTGGACGCCGTCTGCTACCAGACCCTTGATCTGCTGGACGCCATGCGGGCCGACTGGCATGGCGCTTCGCAGACGGTGCTGCGGGTGGATGGCGGCATGGTCGCCAGCGACTGGATGCTGCAACGCCTGGCCGACATTCTGGACGCGCCGGTCGACCGGCCGGTGGTGCTGGAGACCACCGCCCTGGGCGCCGCCTGGCTGGCCGGCTCGGGTGCGCATGTCTGGCCCGGCCGCGAAGGCTTTGCCGCAAGCTGGCAGCGGCAGCGGCGCTTCCTGCCCGCGATGGATGGCGAGACGCGAGCCAGGTTGGTGGCAGGTTGGCGGGACGCCGTAAGCCGCACCCGAACATCGACCGATATTCGGTGAATAGAACGATCCGATACCGGCAATCTGTTGGATTTCCGGGTCCGCTTGATGTGAAATGCGCGAACGCAAGTTCGCCGTGAAAGGACAAGGAATGGGCACACCGCAGCTGCTGGTCCATGACCATCGTGACAATGTCGGGGTCGTGGTTGTCGAAGACCTGGCCGCCGGCGCCGAGATGCTGTGCGTCGTCACGCAAGACAATAGCGATTTTCGCATGCAGGCCCGACAGGCCACGCCGATCGGCCATAAGATCGCGCTCAAGGATCTGAAGATCGGCGACACCGTCATCAAGTATGGCGAGGATATCGGCAGGATCGTCGCGCCCGTCGCCAAGGGCGAGCATGTCCACATCCACAATCTCAAGACCAAGCGCTGGTAAGGAACCCATGAAACTGTGCTGACCGCAAGATCTGGGGCTACCGGCGCGAGAACGGCCGCGTCGGCGTACGCAACTATGTGGCGATCCTGCCGCTGGACGATATTTCCAATGCCGCCTGCGAGGCGGTGGCGGCCCATATCCATGGCACCATCGCGCTTCCGCATGCCTATGGCCGGCTGCAGTTCGGCGAGGATCTGGACCTGCATTTCCGCACCATGATCGGCACCGGCGCCAACCCCAATGTCGCCGCCTGCATCGTGATCGGCATCGAAGGCGGCTGGACCGAGAAGATGGTCGAGGGCATCGCCAAGACCGGCAAGCCGGTCGCCGGCTTTTCCATCGAGGGCAATGGCGACATCGCGACCATGGCGGCGGCCTCGCGCAAGGCCAAGGAGTTCGTCCATTGGGCGTCGGAAAAAGTGCGTGAGCAATGCCCGATCGACCGACGTCTGGGTGGCGGCCAAATGCGGCGAGTGCGATACCACCACGGGACTGGCCTCCTGTCCGACCGTCGGCAACATGTACGACAAGCTGGTGCCGCTGGGTCTTTACGGCTGTTTCGGCGAGACCTCCGAGCTCACGGGCGCCGAGCATCTGGCGGCGGCGCGCGCCGTTTCGCCGGAGATCCAGGAGAAATTCATGAAGACCTGGCAGGCCTATCAGGACGATGTGATCGAGGCGCACAAGACCTCGGACCTCTCCGACAGCCAGCCCACCAAGGGCAACATCGCCGGCGGCCTCACCACCATCGAGGAAAAGGCGCTGGGCAATCTGGAAAAGATCGGCAAGAAGATCAAATTCATCGACGTGCTGGAACCGGCGGAAGCGCCCGCGCGCGGCAACGGGCTTTATTTCATGGACACCTCCTCGGCGGCGGCGGAGTGCTGCACCTTGCAGGCGGCCGCCGGTTACGTCGTGCACATCTTCCCCACCGGCCAGGGCAACGTGATCGGCAATCCCATCATGCCGGTGGTCAAGGTGACGGGAAATCCGCGCACCATGCGGCTGATGAGCGAACATATCGACGTCGATGTGTCGGGCATCGTGCGGCGGGAAATGACCATCGACCAGGCGGGCGATGTCCTGATCGACATGATCGAGAAAACCGCCAACGGCCGCCTCACCGCCGCGGAAGCCTTGGGCCATCGCGAATTCGTGATGACCAAGCTGTACCGCAGCGCCTGAGCCCGTGCGCGTTACCCTGTCTCTCGCCGAAGCCGAGGCTTTGGTCGCGCGCGCCTTGATCGCCAGCCGGACGTCGCCCGCCAATGCCCGCTTCACCGCGCGGCTCTGGTCGCGGCGGAAGCGGATGGTCAGGCAGGGCATGGCCTGTCCGCGTGCCGTCCTATGCCGAGCAGGCCCGGGTGGGAAAGGTGGACGGCTTCGCGACGCCCAAGATCACGGGGAGGGGCGCGGCGCGCCGGGTGGATGCGGGCACCGGTTTTGCCTATCCGGCCATCGAAACGGCGCTGGAGGCATTGGTGCCGTTGGCGCGCGAAATGGGTGTCGCCAGTGCGGGCATTTATCGCCTCCCATCATTGCGGCCAGGCGGGGCGTCACGTCGAGCGCCTGGCGGACGCGGGACTTGATCGCGCTTTGCCTATGCCAACACGCCCAGCGCCATGGCCTTCCATGGCGGAACGCGCGTCCCGGCTGGGCACCGATCCGCTGGCCTTCGCCGCGCCCATCGCCGGGCCGCGCGCCCTTGGTGATCGACATGGCGCTGTCGGTGGTGGCGCGCAGCAAGATCGTCGCCGCCAAAGCGAAGGGCGAGCCGATCCCCGAACGGCTGGGCGGTCGACGATCACGGCCAGCCCACCACCGACGCCGAACGCCGCACTGAGCGGGACGCTGCTGCCGATCGGCGGCGCCAAGGGTTCGGCGCTGGCGCTGATCGTGGAAATCCTGTGCGGCGCCTTGGCGGGGTCTCAATTCGGCTGGGAAGCCAGCGGCTTCATGGACGCCAAGGGCGGTCCGCCGAAATTGGGGCAATTTTTGATCGCACTCGATCCGGCGCATTTTGCCGGCGCCGGCTTTGCTTCCCGCATGACCGAACTGGTGGACGCGATCGCAGCGGACGGCGCCCGCCTGCCGGGCGACCGCCGCTTGGCTTGCCGCGAACGCGCCGCCAGGGAGGGTTTGAGCATTGCCAGCGATCTGTTTGCGCAGATCCAGGCGCTGGCGGACTAATACGTCGCCAAGCGACGGCTGGAATTCGAGAGTCGCTCGTTACTGCCAGCGGTAATCGAGCGACAGGCCCAAGACGTTCACGTCGGACTTGGTTGCACCCATCAAGGTGCCGCGCAATGCATTGCCGGTCATGGCCGCGGTCTGGTTGATGGTCCGCGTATCGTCGAAGAGATGGCCAAACGAGAAATTCACGTCCGTGGCGGGCGTGGCGTGCCAAGTGGCTCCCACCGCAACCCAGGTGCGGTTGGCGTCGGGAATGCGTGTCGCCAAGGTGGCGGACGGTATCGGTGTCTGGTCGATCGCCGTGCCCAGCCGCAAGGTGAGATCGTCGCTGGCGGCATATTCGGCGCCCAGCGACAGCAGCCAGCTGCCCTTCCAGTTGGCGACCGTCACGTCGTTGGGCTGGACCGGATTGGCGGCAACCGCGGTGAGATTCTTGAAGCTCGACCAATCCGTCCAATCGGCCCCCGCCAGAAGGGTCCAGCCTTCCGCGAATTGCTTGCGCAGGCCGAACTGAACGTCGGCCGGCGTTGTGAGCTTGGCTTTGGCGGTGGTGTCGGAGAGTAGCGTGGTGGCGGAGCGGATCGCGGCGCCCAGCCCCACACTGTCGAGAGAGAATGTCCAAGGACCACTCAGCGTGTGATGCACGGCCGAGCGATAGGAGAGGCCGAGAGTCCAGCCATCGTCCAGTTGCGCCCGCGTACCCAGAACAAAGCCATAGCCCCAGGCATGCGCCTTGATGGTGGTGGATCCGTCCTCGCCGCCCGGAACCGCGCCAGGCAGCGCGTTCAACGCCGCCAAGGTGCCGATGTCCACGGCGCTGGAAAGCGTGCCCGTGGTATATTGCGCCTGGACGCCGCCGGCGACGGTGAAGCCCGGCGCGAGGTCATAAGCGACGACGGGCGTGATGTTGATGGCTTGGAGCTTGGAGCCCAACCCATAATAACGCCCGGCCCAGCCATCGGGATATCTGGTGGCAAGGCCCCAAGGCACCGAGACGGAAAGTCCAACCGACCAGCGGTCATCAAGGCGCTGTCTAATGGCGATATCGGGGATAATGGCGTTGCGAATGAAACCCTTGGGCGCGGCATTGCCGCCGGTCGGCGTTCCCGCCGCGGTCAGCGCGGTGGTGTAGTTCGCCGATGACCCCGGCATGATCGATACGGCGCTGATCGCGAAGTCGCCGCCCTGGGTGGCGGCCGCGGCCGCGGGATTATAGGCCAGGAATCCGGCGTCGCTGCCGGTGGCGGCGGCCCCGGCATAGGCCTCGCCCATCGCCTCGGTGCTTTGCTCGCGCAGTCCAAAGCCCGCGGCAAACGCGGGCGCGGCTGGAATGAGACAGAACAGAACCAGAATTGGGCGACGCATGGCATTTCCCCCGTGGTCCAGTCGCGGATCTTGTGCCGCGGACGCTACAGGGGCGCATGGTTCAACCCACAGTATAAAGATTTTGTTAACGCTGTGCGCTTGCAACTTTATTTACCCACCCGGACTAGTCTTTCCCGGTGGAGGCGCGGGGGTGGTTCCCGTCCGAGTGACCCATGAAAGACACTAGTATGGCGGCTGACGCGCTCGCCTATTCGAGGATCTGGCTGCGTTTCGCTGATCCCGAAACCGAGCGGAGCTTTACGCGCCGCGCGTTGCTCGATTCCATGACCTTTATCCGCGTCTATCTGCTCGCGGGTACGGCACTCTACATACTTTTCGGGTTGCTCGATTCACAGGTGGCGGGCAACGCCCGCAACGCGGTCTACATCATTCGCTACGCCATCACCTGTCCCATCCTGCTGGCCAATTTCGCGCTCTCTTTCTCGCCCTATTTCGAAAAGATCGGGCGATACCTGCTGGCGCTTCAGATGATGTGGTCGGGGTTGGGCGTGGTGGCGATGACCGCGATCATGCCGGAACCCTACAACAGCAACTATTATGCCGGATTGATCATGGTCGTGATCTATTGCGGCAGCTTCATCCGCGTCGATTTCATCGCCACGGTCCTGATCTCGCTGATGCTGGTCATGGCCTATGAATTCTCGGCCATCGTGCTCAATCCGCTGCCGATGACGGACCTGATTTCCAACAATTTCTTCCTGCTGATGGCGACGGCGGTGGGCCTGCTATCGTGCTACATCCAGGAAACGCAGATCCGCAAGGGCTATATCGCGCAGCGCACCATCGAGGAGAAGAACGAGATCACCAATCTCCTGCTTGTTGAAGCCAACAAGGCCAATCATTCCAAGAGCGAATTCCTCGCCAATATGAGCCACGAGCTGCGCACGCCCCTGAACGCGATCATCGGCTTCTCGGACATCATGGACAAGCAGACATTCGGACCGCTGGGTAATGATCGCTACGCCAGCTATGTCAAGGACATCTCCGGCAGCGGCTATCACTTGCTCTCCATCATCAACGATATTCTTGACCTTGCCAAAGCGGAGGCCAACAAGCTCACCCTGGAAGAGCGCGAGGTCAACCTCGTCCAGGTCGCGACGGAGAGCATCCGCATGTGCGAGCCCAAGGCGCAGCAGAACGGCATCCGCATCGCGATCAAGTCCTGCGCCGACGAGGTCGTCGTGCGCGCGGATGCCAAATTGATGCTGCAGATCCTTCTCAATCTCGTCTCCAACGCCGTCAAGTTCAGCCACGAGGGCGGCGACGTCGTGGTGGAATTACAGGCCAGTCCGGACCGTTCGGTGACCATTGCGGTACGCGACCATGGCATTGGCATACCCGCCGTCGACATCGAACGCGTGCTGCGACCTTTCGAGCAGGTGGAGGATTCACGGACCCGCGCCCATGGCGGCACGGGGCTGGGCCTGCCTTATGCGGTAAAGCTGGCGGAACTGCATGGCGGCGCGCTTTGGATCGAAAGCCAGGTCAATGTCGGCACATCGGTGATGGTGGTGCTGCCGCGCGAACGCTTCGTCGCGCTGCGCCAGGCGCAGGCGGGCGAAAGCCTCAAACTCGCCGTCTGATGCGTCGAGCAGTCAGGGCTTGCGCAAGAACAGCAGCCGCACGCGACCGGTCTTTTCCGTCTCCGTCCAGCATTCCCTCGCGCCCAGGCCTTCCGCCCAAGCCCGCATCTCCGCGTCGCCGCGATACTGCAGGGTCCAGTCCGCGATGAATTCCATCGGCCACAGGTTGGAAAGCGCCGTCTCGTTCATGTTGCCGATGATGAGCAGGCCGCCCGGCGTCAAGGCCTCGTACAGCCGGCGCACCAGCGTGCGGGCGCGGCGGTCGCTCAGATAATCCAACAGGCCCACGGAATAGATCAGATCCTGCGGTGGCACGGTATGCAGTCCGCCATTGGCGCGCAGAATGTCGGTGAAGGAAATATTGAGGCATTGGATGCGCGCGCTGCCGCCCAGCTTGAGCAGCGGGGGATAGGCGCGGTCATAGGCGTGGCCCAGCGCCTGGGTTTCCTGATCCACCAGGGTGAACTCGACTTTGCCGGCGCGGGCATGGGGCCCTTCCAGGAAGGTCTCGATCTCGCGCGCGGGACCGCTGCCCAGACTGAGGATTCGGGCCGGCCGGTCCTGGCCGTGCGCGCGTACCGTCTCGGCGATCTTTCCGCGGACCACCTGCATGCGGGTATCGATGCATTCGGCCACTTCCAAACCCAGGCGATGGACCAGCTGCTGATAGACGGTCGATCCCAACCGTTCCCAATCATAGACCTGGTTCATGATCTGATAGTCGCCGGGATAGCCCAGCGGCTTGACATAGGAGCGATCCCAGATCGCGCCCGCGCGCATTTCCGGCGTCAGCACGAGTTCGGTGAATTCCTTGGTCGCCTCGCGCTCCTCGCGGCTTGCCATCACGTCACGCACAATGTCGTTGCCGGTGAGCCACAGGCTGCGCCACTGCTCGATCAACCGTCCCTCGCACGCCTCATAGGCGCCGACATTGTCGAAGGCATGAGAGAAACTGTCGGCGAGATGGATATTCTTGTCCAGAAGCGCGTGATAGGAACGCAGCACGCCCAGCACATCGGCGCAGAAGGCGCGATACTCGCGCGGCACCAGCGCGTTGCGCTCGGTGGAGAGGAAACTGCCGTTGGCGGCAATCTGGGCCTGGACATTGCGGCTCAGCAGCCGGTCGAAATCGACATAGGAATCGACCAGGCTGAAGGCGAGCTTGGAGCCGAACACGGTGCTTTCGGTGCGGCAGACCTTGGCGCGGCCTTCGAAGATGGAAAGCCCGGCCTGCTGAAAGACGATGGGTACGGTCTCGCCCAGCGAAAGTTCGTCCTCGACCGCCTGTTTGGCGACCACGGCAATGCCGGTGAGACTGATATCATGGAGTTGATAACTGGCGGACTTCACCCGCACGCGAGGCGGATGATTGGGAAAAAGCTTCCGCGCGTCGTAGCGCGTGGGGCGGAACCAGATCTCCCGTCCGCTCGAACCCTTCAACTCTTCATAGGCAAGCATGTATGCACCCGAAAATGGTTTGCGCGATGCTTCCCTGACGCCACCCTTTCCTTACCGATATGATCGGCCCGTTACCCAATCCGGCGAAGCTTGAGTCGTATCCGACCGCCCGCTCTGAGAGTTAATAAATGGTTAATACCGCAAAGAAATAGTTAACGTCAAGTTTTTTCAGCGAAATTTGGCGTGCCGGAAGGCCGCAACCGCGCGTTAATTGAGGAATTCATCCGTAGACGGCCTTTGGAGGCGCGTTTCTGCACCAGGACATGCTTGGCGGGCAACGCCGGCGCGAAATGCCAGTCCCAACTCACGATCGGGAGAAAGTCGAACATGACGACCAAGCACAAGAAAAGCATCCGCCGGGGAAAGAGGAAGACCACCCATCACGCGGCCGCGCCGAAATCGGAAGATGCCAAATTGGCCAGCCGGCCCGTGTGGCAGGGCAATCTGCGTCTGTCCTTGGTGTCGTGTCCGGTGGCGCTCTACAATGCCACCAGCCGGGCTAGCGAGATCTCGTTCCATCTCCTCAATCCGCAGACCAACAATCGCATTCGCATGGTGCCCACCGATCCCGACACCGGCCCGGTCGAGCGTGCCGATCTGGTCAAGGGGTACGAGATTTCCAAGAACCATTACGTGGTGCTGGCGAAGGAGGACTTCGAGGCCGTGCGGCTGGAAACCACCCACACGATCGATATCGAACGCTTCGTGGACGGGAAAGAGATCGATCGTCTGTTCTGGAACGATCCCTATTACCTGGTGCCCAGCGAAGAACCCGAAGCCTATATCGTGATCCGCGAGGCCCTGAAGGAGGCCGGGCGCATCGCGCTGGGACGGGTGGTGATGCATACGCGCGAGCGCATCGTGGCGTTGGAGCCGCGCGACAAGGGCATCATCGCCTATACGCTGCGAATGCATGACGAAGTCGTGTCGCCGCAGATTGCGTTTGCCGAAATTCCCGCGCAAAAACCCGACAAGCGCATGATCGAGATCGCGCGCAAGATCATCGAGCAGCAGGAAGGCGAATTCGAACCGGAAAAATTCAAGGATCGCTATGAAGGCGCCTTGCGCGATTTGATCCGCCGCAAGGAAAAAGGCGAAAAGCTCGTCACCGCCGAACCCGTCGAAGAGAGCAATGTCATCGACTTGATGGAGGCGTTGAGAAAGAGCCTGAAGCAAAAAGGGGGAACGGCCCATGGCGCCGCGCGGCGGCGCGCGCGCTAGGCGGGAATGAAGGTTCCGAAAGCGTGGCCGGAAAACCCCAATAGTTTAAGGCGGTTGCACTGAAGATCCATTTTCGGAAGCTTTTTTCCTTTCATTCGCACATGCTTTAAGATTATAGGGAGCTGCCGGCTCGAATTTTATCCATCCGGCGTGATTTTATTCTGGCGCGGAAGTTTCCAAGCGCCATCGGCTGAAGCGATCCCCGGGGTCCCCGCAGCGTTTTCGGCAGAAGGAATCGAATTTTGTCCGGCAGAAGTTCGCTTGTCAGCTCTGCGACTGCCTTGAGCGCACGCGCATTGCCCGCGTCTTCGCCGCTGCCCGCGCGGAATTTCCTGCGGTTGCTGCTGCTGGGCGGCACGACCTTGGCCATGATCATGGTCCTGCACCAGGCGCATCCCCAGTCCGCGTCCTTGCCTGCGGCGCTGCAGCCAGCCGTGGATCGTTTGCCGAACGGGAGCGGGGTTCAATTACCGGCCGCGCCGTCGGTCTTCGCGCAGGAACAGGCGATGCCGCCCGGCACTTTGATGGCACGTTGGGACCCCGTGATCCTCCAAGCGTCGCGCAAATTCAGAATTCCCGCGGACTGGATCCGTGCCGTCATGCGCCAGGAAAGTGGCGGCCGCACCATGCTTGCGGAGAATATTCCCATAGTTTCGGCGGTAGGCGCGATGGGCGTCATGCAGGTCATGCCCGGCACCTATAGCGAAATGGCGGCGCAATATGGCCTGGGCGCCGATCCCTACAATCCGCGGGACAATATTTATGCCGGGGCTGCCTACTTGAAATGGTTGCACGTCAAGTACGGCTATCCCGCCATGTTCGCCGCCTACAATGACGGTCCCGGCAATGTCGAAGATCATCTCCATGGCGGCCGCCCGCTGCCGGCCGAAACGCGCGGCTATATCGCCGCGATCGGTAAATCCTTGGGCGATAAGAGTGTGGGCGCCAATCTGACGAAGGTGGCATTGACCCAACCCGACGGCACCAAGGTCACAATCGATGCCCGCCAGGTGAGCGCCGTCCATCCCGCCATACCGGGTATCTATGCCGCCGGCGTCCAGGCCGTGATCAGCATCGGCAAGCTCAATCGCGGCGTGCGCGAGGATGTGGCGGAAGCCACGTCGCTGCTCCGCAGCCATGGCGCCAAAATTTAAGTGATGCGGCTGGCGCCGCTTTCGGCGGCGTGACGAATCCGGCTTTCATCCAGATCCAGTTCGCGCTCGATGCGCCGCCGTGCCTCGTCTTCCAGCGCCCCCTTGGCATAAAGGTCCGCAATAGCCTTGCGCTCGGCCGTGAGAAATTCCAATTGCAGTGCCATCGAATGGGCGACGGCTTCGCCGCTTTCCAGATCCCGGCAGGCGGCCACGAAATAGGCGCGCCGGTCGCCGTGGCGGCGGCGCAGGAACTCGACCGTCGCGGGCGCGAGGCCCGCGCTCTGAAGCCGGTCCAGCCGCGCCAGCGCGGCATCGATGCCGGCGACGCGTGCGGCCACCTCGCGCTGCTTGGCAAGATCGGCCTCGCGTTTGCCCATCGCGGTGAGGCCCAGTTTCCGAATGACCCAGGGAAAGGAAAATCCCTGTCCCACCAAGGTGGCCAGGATGACGACGAAGGTCACCAGCAAGAGCAGCCCGCGCTCTGGAAACGGCGCCGGTCCCGACATCAGGGGAATCGACAGCACGGCGGCCAGCGACACCACGCCGCGAATGCCCGTGAAGGCGATGGCGAATGTCTCCTGCCAGGGCGGCGCAGGATTTTGTTTACGCCAACCTGGCCAGATCCAGCAGGGCAGATAGGTGCCGACGAAAACCCAGACGAAGCGCACCAGGATGATCGCGCCGGTCACCGAAACCGCAGCCAATCCCAGCCGCATCCAATCGGCTTCACCCAGTGAGTCCGCGATCACCCGCGCCTGCAATCCTGTCAGCAGGAAGATCACGCCTTCGATGAGATAGACGATCAGATCCCAGACGAAAAATCCTTGAAGGCGCGTGGCGGGCGAAATGAAACGCGGGCCGTTCCAACTGACGAACAGGCCCGCGGTCACGGCGGCCAGCACGCCGGAGCCGCCCAGGCTTTCCGGCACCCAGAAAGCGGCATAGGGCGTGAGCATCGCCAGCACGATTTCCACCCGCGGCTCGTGCGCCATCCGGCGCAGGACCAGTCCGCCCCAGCCGACCAACATGCCCCACGCAATTTCGCCCACGACGATGGCGGCGAAGCTGCCCAATGCGGCGGCGGGTGAAAACTGTCCGCCTTCGATGACCGCGGCGATGGCGAAGCTGAACAGGATCAGCGCGGTGGCGTCGTTCACCAGCCCTTCGCCCTCCAGAATGATGAGGACGCGGTTCGGAATCGGAAATCGCTTGGCGATCGCCATGGGCGCCACCGCGTCCGGTGGCGCCACCACGGCGCCCAGCACAAAGCCCACCGCCCAGCTGAGATCGAGAAGATAACGCGCCACCACCGCCACCGAGGCGGCGGTGAACAGCACACAGCCCACCGCCAGCAACAGAATGGGCCGCAAATGCGCCCTAAAGCCTTTCCAGCTCATGCCCACGCCCGCCGAGTAAAGCAGAGGCGGCAGCAGCAGGGTCAGGACCAGGTCCGGCCGGAGCGCGATCCTCGGCATGCCGGGAACGAACCCGATGCCCAGGCCGACCAGGACCAGGAAGATGGAAGGCGGCAGGGTCGTGCGCCGGGCGGCGATTGCTGCCAGCGCGGTCATCGCGACCAGGCCAAATCCGATGGGAAGCGCGGGTAGTATCACAGGCCAAATTCCCTCGCGGCCGCGAGGGAAGTTTAGCCTATTGCTGCGCCACCTGCTTGCGCAAAGACGCGATGTCCTTGGCGGTCAGCTGCGCGCCCTGGGCGCCGAAACGGGCGGTGACATAGTTCGACACCGCCGCGATTTCGTCGTCGGAATAGGCGTCACCGAAGGCCGGCATGAAGATCTTTCCCTGGGCCGTGGTGCGGTCCACGCCGTTGATTACGGTCTGCGCCACATTGGTGGCGGAGGGATCGTTCACCGCCCGCACACCGGTCAGGGTGGCGTATTTGCTGAGCGGGCTGATCCCGGTCCAGTCATGGCAGCTGGCGCAGGCGCCGGCAAAGATCTTCTCGCCGCGCGGATCCAGACCCGCCGTCACGCCCTGGCGATACGAAGCCGGCGCGGGCACATTCACGGTGCGCGGCAGGTCGGTGTCCTGGGCTGGCACGCTCCTCAAATAAACCACCAGCGCGTGAATATCATTTGGCGTCAGATAGGTGAGACTGTCGTCCGACGCCTCGCCCATCGGACCGGCGGCGCCGCCATGACCATCGGCATGGCCGGTGGAAAGATAGGTGGCGAGGTCATTGTCGCTCCACGCGCCCAAGCCGGCCTTGCTGTCGGCGGTGATATTGTAGGCGCGCCAGCCCGCGGTGAGGGCGCCGGCGAATTTGCGCCGGTTGTTCACGGCAAAGGCTAGGTTGCGCGGCGTGTGGCATTCGCCGCAATGGCCCATTGCCTCGGCCAGATAGGCGCCGCGATTCCAATCCGCGCTTTGCGTGGGATTGGGACGGAAACGTTCATTGGCGTTATAGAAGAAATTCCACACCGACATCAGGCTGCGATTGTCGAACGGCCAGGCCATCTTGTTTACCCGGGCCGGCGCGTGCATGGCGGGCAGGGTGAAGAGATAGGCCTTGATCGCCAGCGCGTCGGCATCGGTCATGTAGGTGTAGGTCGCATAGGACATGCCGGGATAGAGATTCTGTCCGTCGGCGCGAACGCCCTTGTGCAGCGCGTCCAGGAATTGCTGATCGGTGTAGTTGCCGATGCCGGTTTCCTTGTCGGGCGTGATGTTGGTCGAATAAAGCGTGCCGATCCCGGGCAGATTGAAGGCGAAGCCGCCCGCATAGGGCACCGCCGCCCTTGGCGGTGTGGCAGGCGACGCAATCGGCGGCATGGGCGAGATATTCGCCCCGCTTGATCAGGTCGTCCCCGGCCAATTCCTTGGGTACGCCGGTGGGATTGGCCCCCGTGTAATCCGCCAATGCCACCGTCGAGCCGCTGGCGAAGGCCGTCGGGCCCGGAATCAGAACCAGCCAAGCCGCGAATCCGAGCGCGACGACGGCGATAACCGCGATCGCGATGCCAAAGCTTTTCATGCTCATGCGATTTTCCTGCCCGCCAGAATGTCGCGATCAATGGGAAGTCTGCGAAGTCGGATGCCCGTGGCCGCGGCGATGGCATTGACCAGCGACGGCGGTCCTGCCGTGCAGCCCGGCTCTCCGATGCCGCCCGGCGCTTCGTGGCTGGTGACGATATGGACGTCGATCTGCGGCGCTTCGTTGATGCGCATCATGCGATAGTCGTTGAAATTGCGCTGCTGCACCCGGCCGTCCTTCACCGTGATCTCGCCATAGAGCGCGGCGGTAAAGCCGAAGGTGAGCCCGCCCTGGACTTGCGCCATCAGCGTGTCGGGATTGACCACCCGGCCCGCATCGATCACCGAATGCACGCGGCGGATGCGGACCTGGCCGGTCTCGTCGACCTCGGCTTCGCAAACCGTGGCGATATAGGTGCCGAAGGCGAATTGGGCGCAGATGCCCCGGCCCACGCGCTTGGGCAGTTGGCCGCCCCAGCCGGATTTCTGGGCCGCCAATTGCACCGCGGCCTTCAGGCGCGGCGTGCCGTCCAGATGGGCGAGGCGGAAAGCGACGGGATCCTTGCCCGCCTTCAGCGCCAGTTCGTCCATCAGGCTTTCGGTGGCGAAAACATTGTTGTTGGGAGCGACGCCGCGCCAATAGCCGATATTCAGCGCGCGCGGCTCGGCCTCGATGAATTCGACACGGAAATTGGGGGCGCCATAATTATTCTCGATGGCGCCTTCCAGCGAGCCGCGATCGAGCCCGCCCTTGAGCGGCTTGCCCGACATGCGCACCGACACGGCGCCGCCGGCGATGCGATGCGTCCAGGCCGTCGATCTTGCCGTCCTTCAGGCTGGCGGACATCACATTGCGATAGGCGGGACGGTACATGTCCTGCTGCATGTCTTCTTCGCGGGTCCAGATCACTTTCACCGGACCGTCCACCTTTTGCGCGATGCGCACCGACTTCGACCACCATGTCGGTGTCGAGCCGGCGGCCAAAGCCGCCGCCCAGCATGTAATTGTGGAAGTTGATCTTGTCCGGGGTGGTGTTCAGCGTCTTGGCCGCCGCAGCAACTGCCGCGGTCTGCACCTGACTGCCGCCCCACATCTCGCAGCCGCCATCCTTGACATGAACGGTGAAGTTCTGCGGCTCCATCGGCGCATGCGAAAGGAAAGGCAGTTCATAGGCGACGTCGATGCGGCCGTCCTGCGCCTGGGAAAGCGTCTTGGGCGCATCGCCATCCTCCTTGGCGACGACGCCCGCCTTCGTGGAGGTGTCGCGCAATTCCTGCCACATCTTGGCGGAATCGATTTTGGCGTTGGCGCCGCCGTCCCAACTGATAGCGAGCGCGTCCAGGCCCTTCTTGGCGGCCCAGAAATGGGGACCGACCACCGCCACGATATCGTCGAGCACGACCAGTTGCAGGCCGGGCATGGCTTTGAACCTGCCGTCGTCGACATGAGCGACCTTGCCGCCTACAACCGGCGAAGCGGCGAAGGCGGCGATCTTCAGGTCCTGCATCCGCACATCGATGCCATACTGTGCCTTGCCGTTGACCTTGTCCGGCGTGTCCAGGCGCTTCACGGATTTGCCGATGAGCTTGAGGTCCTTGTCGTCCTTGAGCTTGACGTCCTGCGGCGCGGGCAATTTCGCGGCGGCGGGCGCCAGGACGCCATAAGCCAGCTTGCGGCCGCCATGCGCGTCGTCGATCACCTGGCCGCTTTCGGTCCTGAGCGTGGCGGGATCGACGTTCCATTGCCGAGCCGCCGCCTCAACCAGCATGGCGCGTCCGCTCGCGCCCACCTGGCGCAGCAGCAGTGTAGAAGCCGCGTATGGAGGTGGAGCCGCCGGTCGATTGGCGATGCGAGCGCGGGCTGCCATAAAGGGCGTCGCTGGCCGGCGCGGGCAGCGGCGTCACGGAGGCGAGATCGACATCCAGTTCGTCCGCCAGAAGCTGCGAGAGCGAGGTGTAGACGCCCTGGCCCATTTCTTCTTGCGGAATCTGGAACGAAACCTTGCCATCGGGCGTGATGGCGATGAAGGCGTTGGGATTGAGGACATATTTGGTCGGTGCGGCGGCTTCCGCGGCGGCCTTCTTTTCCTGGGCGAAAGCGCCGCCGACATGGAAGCCCAGCATCAGCCCGCCGCCGGCGGCCGTGCCGACTTTGAGAAAATTTCGACGCGACAGATCGGCTTCGGCCGGGTTGGCAGAACGGGACATAAGGCCTCGCTTAAGCGGTCTTGGCGGCGTTCTTGATCGCCTGGCGGATGCGCACATAGGTGCCGCAGCGGCAGATATTGCCCGCCATGGCGGCATCGATGTCGGAATCGTCCGGGTTGGGCGTGCGATTCGAGCAAGGCCGTCGCCGACATGATCTGCCCGGACTGGCAATAGCCGCATTGCACGACTTCGATATCGAGCCAGGCCTTCTGGATCTTGGCGCCGTCGGGGGTCTCGCCGATCGCCTCGATGGTGGTGATGGCGCGATTGCCGATGGAGCCGACCGGCAGCAGGCAGGAGCGCACCGCCTTGCCGTCCAGATGGACGGTGCAGGCGCCGCACTGGGCAATGCCGCAACCGAATTTCGTGCCGGTGAGACCGACGATGTCGCGCAGCGCCCAGAGCAGCGGCATGTCGTCCGGTGCGTCGATCGTGTGAGACTGACCGTTGATCTGAAGCGTGACCATCGCATTCACTCCGCTAGAATTTCCGGGGCCGGGGGCGTGATATATAGACGATTATAACGCCTTCTCCCGCACGGGAATTTAGGGCATTTTTCCCTCAAGCGCAAAAAAAGCCCTGCGGTCCCGGGAGTGACGGTCAAACGCGCAAATTGACAGTTTCTCCGCTTGCCAGTCTCCCGGACGCATGTTTTTCACATGCCGGATCCCGAGGAGGACGGCATGACGCACAAATTTCATCAAATCGGCGTGGCGGCCAGGATCGGCAAATACAGCGATGCCGTCGAGGCGGCGGCGAATCAACGCTGGCTCTTCACGTCGGGAACGCCGGGAATGGATGCGGCCGGCGAACTCCCCGCTGACATTACCACGCAGGCGGAACTGGCTTGGGGGCATATCCTGAAGATGCTGGATGCCGCGGGGATGTCGGTCCACGACCTGGTCAAGATCACGCAATATCTAATCCGCGCGGAGGATATTTCCGCCTATGCTCAGGTGCGGACCCGCATGCTGGGCGATGCGCGGCCCGCTTCCATGCTGATGGTGGTGGCGGCGCTGCCCCGGCCGAAATTCCTGCTGGAGATCGAGGCGGTCGCGGCCCGGTCCTGATTTCGCCGGTTCAGGCCCCGAATTCGGAAAGCCGCTTGCCCGCCGCCGCCAGCTTCTCCAATAGCGGGGCCGGCGCGATCGCGTATTTATTCAGCCCGGCGATCACCGCGGCAAGGCCAAGGGTATCGGCATAGAACATCGGCCCGCCCCGGTAAGCAGGCCAGCCATAGCCATAGAGCCAGACGATATCGATGTCGGAGGCGCGGCTGGCCTTGCCTTCCTCCAGAATTTTCGCGCCTTCATTCATCATGGGCAGCAGGCAACGCTCGCGAATTTCCTCCTCGCCGATGGCGCGGGGCGTAATGCCTTTTTTCGCTCGAAAGTCGGCAATGATTTTTTCGGTCACCGGCGAAGGCGTCGGCTTGCGGGCATCGTCATAATCATAAAAGCCGGCCTTGGTCTTCTGGCCGCGCCGTCCCGCCTCGCACATCAGATCGCGCAGGTTTTCGCCGCGCGAGGTCGCGGCATCCCAGCCCAGATCCAGTCCGGCGAGATCGGCCATCGCGAAGGGACCCATGGGAAGGCCGAAATCGGCAAGCACCTTGTCCACCGCGTAAGGCGAGGCGCCTTCCAGAACCAGGCGGTTCGCGGCGTCCTGCCGCTGCCGCAGGATGCGGTTGCCGATGAAGCCGGGTCCATTGCCCGCCAGCACGCCGACTTTCCCGGCGGCCTTGGCCAGTTTCATGGCGGTGGCGAGGACGGTGTCCGACGTTTTCGCGCCGCGAACGATCTCGAGCAGCTTCATCACCGGCGCGGGCGAGAAGAAATGCAAACCCAGCACATGCTCGGGGCGCGACGTGACCGCCGCGATCTCGTCGATGTCGAGGTAAGACGTGTTGCTGGCCAGGACGGCATCGGGCCCGGCGATCTTGTCCAACCGCGCAAAGACGTCCTTTTTCACCGCCATGTTCTCGAACACCGCCTCCACGATCAGGTCGCGGTCGGCGAGGTCGTCCAGCTTCAGGCTTCCTGTGATGCGGGAAAAGCGCGCGCGCGCCTCATCTTCTGTCACGCGGCCGCGCTTGACGCCGGATTCGTAGTTGGCCTTGACGGCGCCCAGGCCCTTTTCCAGTGCGGCCGCGTCGGCTTCCACGATCGTCACCGCCAGCCCGGCATTGGCGAAGACGGTGGCGATGCCGCCGCCCATCAGGCCCGCGCCGATCACGCCTACCTTTGCAATCGGCAGGAGGGGCGTGTCTTCGGCCAGACCCGGAATCTTCCCGGCCTTGCGCTCGGCAAAGAAGGCATAGCGTTGGGCCCGGCTTTGCAGCGAATTCTTGCAGGCCAGGAATATGCGGCTCTCGAACTCCAAACCCTCGTCGAAGGAAAGGGTCGTGGCGGCTTCGACGCATGTGATGGCTTGGCCCGGGGCCTCGAAGCCGCGAAAATTGTGGGTCCGGCGGAAATCGGAAAAAACTTGCGGCGAAATGCCGGTGACTTTTTCGTTGCGATCGCGGGTGCGGCGGACGCCCTTGCCGTCCGCCAGCAATTGCCGGGTGAAGGCCAGCGTCCCGTCCTTCAATCCCTTCTCCGGCATCAGCGCATCGAGCAAGCCCAGCGAAAGACCCTCCTGCGCGGAAATCGGTTTTCCGTCCGTCACCATCGCCAGTGTCTTTTCCACGCCGATCAGGCGGGGCAGCCGTTGCGTGCCGCCCGCACCGGGGACCAGGCCGAGCGCCACTTCCGGCTGGCCCAATTTGGCGGATGGCACCGCCACGCGATAATGCCCGCACATGGCGGTCTCCAATCCGCCGCCCAGGGCGGTGCCATGGATCGCCACCACGATGGGATTTTTCGCCGCGTCCATCGCATTCTGCACGTCGCGCAAGGACGCCCCGGTCAGGACCTTGTCGAATTCGGAAATGTCCGCGCCGGCGATGAAGGTGCGGCCGGCACATAGGAGAAGCGTCGCCTTGGCGCCGGCTTCGGCCTGGCGCAAGGCGGCAATCAGGCCTTCGCGCATCATTTCCGACAAGGCGTTGACCGGCGGGGAATTCAGTGTGATGACGGCGATCTCGCCGTCGAAGGTCAGGTCGGTGACCGGATTGATCGCGCTCATTCTTTCTCCTGCTGGAAGGCCTGCAAGCCCGTCTGGGCACGCCCCAGGATGAGGGCATGCACGTCATGGGTGCCTTCATAGGTATTGACGGCTTCCAAATTCAGCATGTGGCGGATCACCGGATAGGCGTCCGATACGCCATTGGCGCCCATCATGTCGCGCGCCTCCCGCGCGATCGCGAGCGCCTTGCCGCAATTGTTGCGTTTCATCAGCGAGATCGGGGGCGGCGAGGCCGTGCCGTCATCCATCATGCGCGCCAGCCGGAGCGCGCCGTTCAATCCCAGCGCGATCTCGGTCTGCATGTCGGCGAGCTTTTTCTGCACCATCTGCGTGGCGGCCAGCGGCCGGCCGAACTGCTTGCGATCCAGCGTGTATTGCCGCGCCGCGTGCCAGCAGGCTTCCGCCGCGCCCATCGCGCCCCAGGCGATACCGAAGCGGGCGCGGTTCAGGCAGGCGAAGGGCGCAACCAGGCCGCCGGCACCGGGCAACAGCGCATCCTCCGGCACCAGCACGTCCTCCAGCACGATCTCGCCGGTGATGCTGGCGCGCAGGGAGAATTTGCCTTCGATGCGCGGCGTGGAAAATCCCTTTGTGCCGCGTTCGACCAGAAAGCCACGGATTTTGCCGTCCAGTTTCGCCCATACCAGCGCGACGTCGGCGATGGGCGCATTGGTGATCCACATCTTGGCGCCATGGAGACGATAGCCGGCGCCATCCCTGACGGCGCGCGTGGTCATGCCGCCCGGATCGGAGCCGTGGTCGGGTTCGGTGAGACCGAAACAGCCGACCAGTTCGCCGCGCGCCAGGCCGGGCAGATATTTCGTCTTTTGCGCTTCGCTGCCGAAAGCGAAAATAGGATACATGACCAGCGAACTCTGCACGCTCATCGCCGAGCGATAGCCCGAATCCACCCGTTCCAATTCGCGCGCCGCCAACCCGTAGCAAGCGTAGGAGAGGCCGGTGCCTCCGAACGCCTCCGGCAGGGTCATGCCCAAAAGCCCCATGGCGCCCATTTCGCGCATGATCGCGACATCGAAGCTCTCGTTGCGGAACGCGTCGCGGATACGGGGGCCGAGTTTTCCGGCGGCGTAGTCGCGCGTCGATTTCGCCACCATGCGTTCCTCGGCGGAAAGCTGATCCTCGAGCCGAAATGGATCGGCCCAGTCGAAATTCGTTTTTTCCAGCTCGCTCATTTGCGTGTCGATGATTTGGTTGAGGGCTTCGTCGGCCGGGGCCTTGGGGAATTCGCCGCCTTGACGGGCCCATTTGGCGAATTCGCCCCCGGCTTGGCGGGCGGGAATGTCCCGGCGATGAAGTCCTCCATGTCGGCGAGCACCTTGGCATTCGCGGCGGCATCAACCGCGCCATCCTTGGTGAAATCCGGTCCCAAGCCGGCGTAAATCAGAATTTCGGACGGCAAATGCAGCGCCTGAAGCGCCTCGTTCAGTTTTTGCGATTGGTCCGGCGGCACATGGGTGTCGGCCGATCCGTGTTGAATCAGGAAAGGCGGGGTCATCGCCCCGATATAAGAGAGCGGGCTTGCCGCGTGGACGAGCCCGGGGGCGCAATCCGCCGGCTCGCAGCCCAGATAGGCGCCGAGACGGGTCGCCGCGCCGGGCTCGGGGGTGGGGCCCGCATCCCAGCTGGCAAGATCGGTCGGACCGTACCAGTCGATCACGCCCTCGACGCAATCCGATGCCATGGGCGCCTTGGATTTTGCGTCGGCCGCAGGCTCCAGGGTGGCGACGCCGCAGCTGGTTCCCACCATGGCGGCAATCTGGCCGCCCGCTTCCACGCCCCAGACCATCACGCGCGTGGTATCGATGTCGTAATCGGCAGCGTGCCCGCGCAGCCAGCGCACCGCGGATTTCACATCTTGTACCGCCGCCGGAAAGCGCGCTTCGCCCGACAGCCGGTAATTGACGCTGGCCACCACATAGCCCTTCGCCGCCAATGCGGCGAGGGTGGCGGGAAAATTGTCGAAGTTCGCGGCATGGCGCGCATCGCCCGCTGCCCAGCCGCCGCCGTGAACGAAGATGATCGCCGGCCGCGGCGTCTCTTTCGGCTTGGGCGGCGACTGATAGACATCGAGCGTCAGCGGCCGAAAGCCTTCGATCGCGGCATAGACAAGGTCCCGGTCGGCGACGATCCCGCCGGGAAAGGCGACCGTCTGATTGATGTTGGGCGGTTTGTCGGCGGCCAAGGCGGCCGTCGCCGCGAGCGCGGCGAACCCCATTATCATGGCCAGAAGGCCGCTTCGCATCATTGCCGGATATCCGCGTCCGCGCTTCGACGGTGTCATGCGTTCTTGTGCGTTGCAACACCGGGCGGCAACCGCCTCTGTCGTTGGCGCGTTACGGGAGAGCGGCATTCTCCGCCAATTTTTCGGCAACTCATTGACGATGCGATATTCATTGGTCCGCCCGGTATATTTTTGCGGCCTGCGATGATCCCGAGCGCCATCCAGGTCTTTCGGGTTTGGCCGAATTCGTTCTTGTTGATGACATCCTGACGCCGATCAAGGGCGGTCTTTCCAACCGCGGGGCCGAGCTTTTCGCGCCCGGATCAAAATCGGAATTCTGGCAAGTTGAGCAATTTTATTGCGCATTACGACAAATTTTCCTTCACCCTGATCGCTGGAATCGGTCTCTGTGACCCAAAAACACCAGGAAAAGAGCCGTCTTTTCTTGAGGCCGAAGCGTTTTCTCTGGTATTTTGCGGGAGGGCCGGGTCACCGGTATAGGACTGGGTATGAACCGCTTTTTTAAGGCTGCGCTTGCCGCGGCCGGTCTGGTTGCCTTTGCGGGCCCGGCTGGAGCGGTGGACGTGCATCTGCCGCCCAGCCTGACATCCTTCGGCGCGTCGGGAAATGTTTCCGCCCCGTCCGCCACGGCGCTTGCCGGTGCCACGCTTTCCGGGCCGGCGTTCGCGCCTCAGCCACGACGTGCTGGCGGCCGACCCCATCACGCTGCGGACCAGCTTTCGGCACCGCCACGGTGCCATCGAACTTCGCCGCCAGCATTGCGCTCAGCGAGCACCTTGCGCTGGACACCGGATACAATGTCGATCTCACGCAGCGCTTCGACAATTACGATGGCGTACAATCACCGCTCCTCTCCGACGCCGGCTTTGCCATCCTTGCCAGCGGCGGACATTATTTCGGGGCGACCTATATGCCGGCATCGGGGCTGCATGTCCGGCTGGGCGCAACGCAATGGAACGACCGTTCCGACCGGCTCGCCCTGGAGTCTGCCATAACCGGCCTGCCGCTGGCCTATGATAGGGGCGCCTCGCAGTCCCTGCTCGCCGGCGTTTCCTGGGAGGCGAGCAGATGGGCCGATTTCGGCGTCACTGCCATCCGCAACGTCCAGCAGGGATTCGGCGCGATTTCGAACCTGGCCCAGGACAAGGTCGACACCCAGGCGCTGGACATGGCGGCGCATCTGAAACTCGGCAATGGCTGGGTGACGACGGCGTCCTACAGCCAGGGTTTGAGTCAGCTGGATCAGCGCGCCCAGGTGTCGACGCTCGATACGCGTTCCTATTCCATCGCGATCGCAAAACACGGCTTGTTCGGCGAGGATGCGCTGGGCTTTTCCTTCTCGCGTCCCTCGCTAGGCTTGATCGACAACGGGTTCAGCGCGGTTTCCGCTTCCGGCGATCTGCCGCCCCTATTCATCGCCAATGACCGGTTCCCCAATCAGACCCAGGAAACCGATTTGCAGCTTGGCTATGTCACCATGTTCTTCGATGGCGCCCTGGCCCTGCAGACCAATGCCGCCTATCAGATGAATTATCAGGGCCAGACGGGCGCGACCTCCGTCTCCCTGCTCAGCCGCGCCAAAATCAAGTTTTGATTTAGTCGGCTTTTCGCTACAAGCCACACTCTCCAAGCTCAAAGGGCGCGCGCATGGCCGGTCCGCAGTTCGTTTATGTGATGAAGGGTCTGTCCAAGACCTATCCCGGCGGCAAGCAGGTGTTGAAGGACATCTGGCTCAGCTTCTATCCCGGCGCCAAGATCGGCATCGTCGGCGTCAACGGCGCCGGCAAATCCACCCTGATGAAAATCATGGCCGGGATGGATACCGATTTCACCGGCGAGGCCTGGGCGGCGGACGGCGTCCGGATGGGCTATTTGTCCCAGGAGCCGCAACTCGATGCCTCCAAGGATGTGCGCGGCAACGTGATGGAAGGTGTCGCCGCCAAGCAGGCGCTGGTCGACCGCTTCAACGAAATCGCGGCCAATTATTCCGACGAAACCGCCGACGAGATGGCGCGGCTTCAGGACGAGATCGAGGCCCAAGGATTATGGGACCTGGACTCGAAGGTCGATCAGGCGATGGATGCGCTGCGCTGCCCCGATGGCGACGCCCAGGTGAGCACGCTCTCGGGCGGCGAACGGCGCCGGGTGGCGCTGTGCAAGCTGTTGCTGGACGCGCCCGATATCCTGTTGCTGGACGAGCCAACCAACCATCTCGACGCGGAATCGGTGGAGTGGCTGGAACACACGCTCCGGGACTATAAGGGCTGCGTCATCCTGGTCACCCATGACCGCTATTTCCTCGACAATGTCACGAGCTGGATTCTCGAGCTGGATCGCGGCAAGGGCATCCCGCATGAAGGCAATTACTCGTCCTTCCTGGAAATCCAGGAAAAACGCCTGAAGCAGGAATCGAGCGAGGAAGCCGCGCAGCAACGCACCATCGCGCGCGAACGCGAATGGATCAAACAGTCGCCCAAGGCGCGTCAGGCCAAATCCAAGGCGCGCATCAATTCCTATGAGGAGTTGTTGGCCAAGTCGCAAGAGCAGCGCCAGGGCACCGCCCAGATCATCATTCCCGTGGCCGAACGGCTGGGCGATCTGGTGATCGAAGCAGAAAATCTCTCCAAGGGTTATGGCGACCGGTTGCTCTACGAGAATGTGAATTTCAAATTGCCGCCCGGCGGCATTGTCGGGGTCATTGGACCCAATGGCGCCGGCAAGACCACGCTCTTCCGCATGCTGACGGGTCAGGAGAAGCCCGACGCCGGCACCTTGAAAATCGGTCCCACCGTGCAGATCGGGTATGTCGATCAGTCGCGCGATACGCTCGATCCCAAGAAGAATGTGTGGGAGGAAATTTCCGGCGGCACCGATATCCTGGAATTCGGCAAGACCAAGATGAATTCCAGGGCTTATGTCGGTGCCTTTGCCTTCAAGGGGAGCGATCAGCAGAAGAAGGTGGGCCAGCTGTCGGGTGGCGAGCGCAACCGCGTGCACTTGGCCAAGATGCTCAAGTCAGGCGCCAATCTGCTCCTCTTGGACGAACCCACCAATGATCTGGACGTGGACACGCTGCGGGCCCTGGAAGCGGCGCTGGAAGATTTCGCGGGCTGCGCCATGATCATC
Source organism: uncultured Alphaproteobacteria bacterium (assembly GCA_963769055.1). Taxonomy (GTDB): domain Bacteria; phylum Pseudomonadota; class Alphaproteobacteria; order Micropepsales; family Micropepsaceae; genus Rhizomicrobium. The sequence goes on along the minus strand of CAVYKF010000009.1, from coordinate 167,442 downwards.
AGCCATGACCGCTGGTTCCTGGATCGCATTGCCACCCATATGCTGGCCTTCGAAGGCAACAGCCATGTCGAATGGTTCGAAGGCAACTACCAGGATTATGAAGCCGACAAGAAGCGGCGCCTGGGGATCGATGCCGATCAGCCTCACCGGATCAAATACAAGCGCTTCGCGCGGGCGTAAGCGCATGGGCGCGAGGAGTTTGCGCCCGCATTATCCGGCCGCTCGCCTAAGCTCGCGGCGTTGACCTAGCTTTTCTTTTGAGCGCAGCGAGTTAGAAAAGCTCGGTCCCTCCCCGAGCGAAGCGAGGGAGGCGCCGCCATGGCTCATCCGGCCGCTCGCCTAAGCTCGCGGCGTTCGCTGCTTTCGCAGGTCCCCCGGACCTGCTCACGCGCTATGCGCGCCGCAGCTCACCCATTACGGAACTGTTTCGCCAGGTCGCTGAGATGCGCGATCAGGGTATGGATATTGCCGTTGTTCTGGCCCAGGAAAGCGGTGAACTGATCGCGCTCTTCCAGCGCCAGCCAGATGCCGGCCACGGAAAAATCCACCACCACCGGCTTGCCGCTGTCGGTGCGGACGCGGAAATCCACCTCCAGCGGCGGCTGCCCCGACTTGTCATTGGGATCGACCAGCTCCGTGGCGACGATGAAATCGTCGGCGGTGCGGGCTTGGCTGCCCGTGACCTTCAAGGTCTGCCCCGCATATTTGGTGAAATAGGATTGATAGACGGCCACCGCGTAATTCTGAAAGGCGCCTTCGAAGGCGGCGAGATCGGCCGGGCTGGCGCTGCGGCGGTACTGGCCCAGCGTGAAATCGGCGATGCGCTTCATGTCGGTCAGGCCGAGCAGGAAGCCTTCGAACTGGATGCGGCGCTGCTCCGTCGAGAGCTGTTTGTTGTTCAGCAACTCGAGGCCCTTATGGATATTGTCTTGAACGAAGTCCTCGGCCGGGCTGGCAGAGGCCATCGTTGGCGCATTCACCACCAGCCCGGTTGCAAGGATGGCAGTCATGACCAAAAAGGTCCGGCGCGGAAGCATTTGGGATCGCATCAGGGTTCCGTTCTCTCGTGACACTCTAGGTTTGTAGCGGCATGTGGCAAGTTCAAGGCAGGCACCGATATTTGTAGCATGAAAGCCACGTCAGAATTCAGGCAGATCTTTTGGCTTGGCGGGACGGCCGTTGCGAATCTCATTTGCGCGTAGTTGGCGGTAAAGACTGCGCAGACTGGCGTAATAGTCAACCGAACTGCGCTGGATGCCTTGAACGGTCTGATAAGTCTGGGCTCTCAGATCCAGAATCGTGAAATACTCGCGCCCGGCATCCCACCAGACATGCTGCTTGAAATGAATATAGCTGGTGGGATCCAGCCCGATATCGGCGGCCAGCCCAAATGCGTCGCGCGGGTTCGAGGGGCCGAAAAAGGGCAACATTATATAAGGTCCGTCGCCCACACCCCATACCGCCAGGGTCTGGCCGAAATCCTCGCCATGATCGGGAATTTTCATGCGGCTGGCCGGATCGAGAAAGCCGCCGAAACCGATCGTGGTATTGACCAGGAACCGCCCCACGGTCTGGCTGCCGCGCTTCAATTCCCCCTGCAGCATGTCGTTCACGAAGGTGGTGGGAAGGGTCAGATTCTCCAGAAAGCGATGCACGGCGCGGCGACCGCCGTCCGGCACTAGCACGAAATAGACCGCCACGGTGGGGATGACGAAATAACGATCGACCTTGCCGTTGAATTTCAGCGTATCGCGGTTGGTAATCTCGTAGGGGTCATTGGCGGCGATCATCTCCGGCGTCGGCGGTACGGAGGCACAAGCGGTCAATGCGAGCCCGCCAAAACCCATCGCCAGCGCCCGCAGCCCGCGCATGTAATCTGACCTTGCCCCCGGAGAGAGGAGGTTTTCGGGGTTTTTGGCGAGTCTGTCCAGGCGCCTCCACGTAATCATGGCTCTTGTTTCCGGCTGGCGGCCTAGCATATAAAGATATGTTTATATGTTTCTGGGAGAAGTAATGGACAGGCTTGTGGCCATGTTGCGCGCGGCGGGGGATCCGACCCGGCTACGCCTGCTGCTGCTCCTGCGGCAGGCCGAACTCACGGTCAGCGAATTGATCGAAATCGTGGGTCAGAGCCAGCCACGCGTTTCCCGCCATCTCAAGCTCCTGGGCGAGGCGGGCCTCCTGGAACGGTTCAAGGAAGGAAGCTGGGTGTTCTATCGCGCCGCCGACCGGGGCAAGGGAGCGGAGCTGGGTGCCGCCCTGGCGGCACTGGCCGATCCCAGCCTGAGCCAGGCTGATACCGCCCGTCTGGCCCATGTGCGCCAGACCCGCGCCGCGGCTGCGGCCGCCTATTTCAAGGCCAATGCGCCGGAATGGGAACGCATTCGCGCCCTGCATGCACCCGAAAAAGATGTCGAAGCCGCGATCGTCCGAAGCATGACGGCGCGTCCGATCCAGAATTTGCTGGATGCCGGCACCGGCACGGGGCGGATGCTGGAATTGCTGGCGCCTTATGCGCACCGGGCCGTGGGCGTGGATGTGAGCGCCGAGATGCTGGCAATCGCGCGCGACCGGCTGCTGCGCGGGGATTTCAAGAACGCGCAAGTGCGGCTGGCCGATACCTATCGTTTGCCGTTTGGCGCGGACGCCTTCGATGCCGTGCTGTTCCACCAGGTCCTGCATTATCTCGACGATCCCGGCGCCGCCGTGGCCGAAGCGGCGCGGGTGATGGCGCCGGGTGGGCGCCTTCTGATCGCCGACTTCGCGCCGCATGCGCTGGAATTCCTGCGCGACGATTATGCCCATCGCCGTCTGGGCTTTTCCGACCGCGAAGTCGAAGGCTGGTTCGCCGGCGCCGGCCTAAAGCCGGGTGAAAGCGAGACCATCGCGCCGGCTTCGGCTTTAGCCGAAAAGCTCACCGTCAAACTCTGGCTCGCCACCGCCAAAAGCGCCCCCAAAATCAAAGAGGCCGCATGAGCCTGAAAGATCTTGTCGCCAACGGCCGGCCCCTGTCGGTGTCGTTCGAATTCTCGCCGCCGAAGACGGAAGAGGCGGAAGCTTCGCTGTGGGCCGCGATCAAGCGGCTGGAACCGCTTCAGCCCAATTTTGTTTCGGTGACGTATGGCGCGGGCGGTTCGACGCGGGAGCGCACCCATGCCACCGTCAAGCGCATCGTCGAGGAGACTTCGCTCAAGCCTGCCGCGCACTTGACCTGTGTCGGTGCGTCGAGAGCCGAGATCGATGACATCGTGCGGGGCTATTGGGATGCGGGCATCCGCCACATCGTGGCGCTGCGTGGCGACATGCCGGGCATGAGCGGGTCTTATCGTCCGCATACTGATGGTTATCGCTCCACGCCCGACCTGATTGCCGGGATTCGCCGCATCGCGCCGTTCGAGATCAGCGTCTCCTTCTATCCCGAGCGGCATCCTGATTCCCCGAGCCATGGCCACGACGTCGAATTGCTGAAGGCAAAGGTGGAAGCGGGCGCCACCCGCGCGCTGGGTCAATTCTGCTTCGACAATGACGCGACGGCGCGATTTCGCGACCATGCGGTCAAGGCCGGCATTACCATTCCGGTGGTGCCCGGCATCATGCCGACCACGGCTTTCCGCGGCGTCGAACGCATGGCCGCCAAGACCGGCGCATCCATCCCCGATTGGCTCGCCCGTGCCTATGACGGGCTGGATGAAGATGTGGAAAGCCGCCGCATCATCGCTGCCGCCGTACTGGCCGATCAGGTGCAGCAATTGCGCGGCCTTGGATTCGATCAATTCCACTTCTACACCCTCAACCAGGCCAATCTCAGCTATGCGGCGTGCCGCCTCTTGGGATTGAGGCCGAAGGATTTGTCATGAGTTTCGATCGCGCCGCCCGTCTCGCCTGGATGAAGCAAGAAGCGCGAGAGCGGCTTTTGCTGCTCGACGGCTCCTGGGGCGTGATGATCCAGGGCTTCAAGCTGGGAGAGGATGACTTTCGCGGCCAGCGCTTCGGCAATCATCAGAGCGACCTCAAGGGCAACAACGATCTTCTCACCTTGACCAAGCCAGAGATCATCCAGGACATCGGCCGGCAATATCTCGAGGCCGGCGCGGATTTCATCGAGACCAACACTTTCAACTCCAACTTCACCAGCCAGGAGGATTACGGCCTGGGCCATCTGGTGGGCGAGTTGAACGAGGCGGGCGCGCGCCTGGCGCGGGAACTCTGCGATCAATATGCGACCGCCGGCCGGCCGCGCCTGGTCGCGGGCGTGCTGGGGCCGGCCAACCGCACCGCCACGATCTCGCCCGACGTCAACGATCCGGCATTCCGCAACATCACCTTTGACGAATTGCGCGCCACTTATAAGGACGCCGCGCGCGGATTGATACGCGGCGGCGCGGACGTGCTGATGATCGAGACGGTGTTCGATACGCTGAACTGCAAAGCCGCGATCTTTGCGGTCGAGGAAGTGTACGCGGAGCTGGGCCTGCGCCTGCCGGTCTGGATTTCCGGCACCATCACCGATCTGTCCGGCCGCACCCTGACGGGCCAGACCCCGGAAGCCTTCTGGCATTCGGTGCGCCACGCCAATCCCTTCGCCATCGGCCTCAATTGCGCGCTGGGCGCCAAGGAACTGAGGCCCTATATCGCCGACCTGGCGGTCGCGGCCGATACGCTGGTGAGCGCCCATCCCAATGCGGGCCTGCCCAACGAATTTGGCGGCTATGACGAAACCCCGGACTCGATGGCGGAGATGATGGGCGAATTCGCCCGCTCGGGACTGGTCAATATCGTGGGCGGCTGCTGCGGCACGCGGCCGGACCATATCAAGGCGTTCGGCGAAGCCGTGGCCGGGGTCAAGCCGCGCGTGATACCGGAAAAGCCGCGCTATATGCGCCTGTCGGGTCTGGAACCCTTCACGCTGACGCCCGACCTCAATTTCATCAATGTCGGCGAGCGCACCAACATCACCGGCTCGGCCCAATTCCGCAAGCTGATCGCGGCCAATGACTACGAAGCCGCGCTGGAGATCGCGCGCAGCCAGGTCGAGAATGGCGCCCAGATCATCGACATCAACATGGACGAGGGCCTGCTCGACTCCGAAGCGGCGATGACGCGCTTCGTCAATCTGATTGCCGGCGAGCCGGACATCGCCAAGGTGCCGCTGATGATCGACAGCTCCAAATGGAGCGTGATCCAGGCGGGCCTGAAATGCTGCCAGGGCAAGGCGATCGTCAATTCCATTTCGCTGAAGGAAGGCGAGGAACCGTTCATCGAACGCGCCCGCGAAGTGCTGCGTTTCGGCGCCGCGGTCGTGGTCATGGCGTTTGACGAGATCGGTCAGGCCGATACGCGCGAGCGCAAGATCGAGATCTGCAAGCGTGCCTATGACATCCTGGTGGGCAAGGTCGGATTTCCGCCGGAAGACATCGTCTTCGATCCCAATATCTTCGCCGTTGCCACCGGACTGGAAGAGCACAATGAATATGGCAAGGCCTTTATCGAGGCTGCCGAGATCATTCGCCGCCAGAATCCCTATTCGCACATATCCGGCGGCGTCTCCAATTTCTCCTTCTCGTTCCGCGGCAATGAGAAAGTGCGCGAAGCGATGCACAGCGTGTTCCTGTTCCATGCCATCAAGGCGGGAATGGACATGGGCATCGTCAATGCGGGGCAGTTGACGGTCTATCAGGACATTCCCACGCCCTTGCGCGAGGGCATCGAGGACGTGCTGTTCAACCGCGCGCGCCTCCGCGACCGAACGGCTGCTGGACCTGGCGAAGGAATATCAGGGGCGATGGCGCCGCCGCCGAAGTGGAAGACGCCGCCTGGCGGGCGCTGCCGGTCAATGACCGCATCAGCCATGCGATGGTGCACGGCATCGACGCCTTCATCGTCGAAGACACCGAAGAAGCCCGTCACGCCGCCGCCCGGCCTCTCGACGTGATCGAAGGCCCGCTGATGGCGGGCATGAATGTGGTGGGCGACCTGTTCGGATCGGGCAAGATGTTCCTGCCGCAGGTGGTCAAGTCCGCGCGGGTGATGAAGAAGGCGGTCGCCTACCTGCTGCCTTTCATGGAACAGGACAAATCGGCCGCCAAGGAAACCGCCGGCCGCATCATCATGGCAACCGTGAAGGGCGATGTTCACGACATCGGCAAGAACATTGTCGGCGTGGTGCTTCAATGCAATGGCTATGACGTGATCGATCTGGGCGTCATGACCCCGGCGCAGAAAATCCTCGACGCGGCGCGTGAGCACAAGGCGGACGCGATCGGCCTGTCGGGCCTGATCACGCCCTCGCTGGACGAAATGGTGCATATTGCCTCGGAGATGGAACGCCAAGGCTTCGATATTCCACTTTTGATCGGTGGCGCGACGACGTCTCGCATCCACACGGCGGTGAAGATCAATCCCAACTACCGGCGGGGCCAGACGGTCTACGCCGCCGATGCCAGCCGCGCGGTCGGCGTCGCGTCCAACCTGTTCAGCAAGGACAACGGCGCCAGCTACGCCGCCAATGTGCGCAGCGAGTATGAGGCGCTCGCCCGAAATCACGCCAGCCAGCGCAGCGGCGGCAAGCGCCTTGCCTTAAGCGCGGCGCGGGCCAATCGCGCCAAGCTCGATTTCGTCAATTATTCCCCGCCCGCGCCCAAATTCTTCGGCACGCGGACCTATGACAATTTCGATCTCGGGGAATTGGTGAAATATATCGACTGGTCGCCCTTCTTCCAGACCTGGGAATTGGCGGGACCGTATCCGCAAATTTTGCAGGACGAGAAAGTCGGCAAGGCGGCAACCGACCTCTTCCGCGACGCCCAGTCGATGCTGAAGAAGATCGTGACCGAGAAATGGCTGACGGCGCGCGCCGTGATCGGATTCTGGCCCGCCAACTCGCTGGACGACGATATCCTGATCTATGGTGACAAGACGCGGAAATTCCCGATCGAGACCTTGCACACGCTGCGTCAACAGATGACGCGCGAAGCCGGCCGGCCCAATCTGGCGCTGGCGGACTTCATCGCGCCCGTCGGCACGCCAGACTATATCGGCGGTTTTGTCGTGACCTCCGGCATCGGCGAGGAGCAGCATGTGAAGGCTTTCGAAGCGGCAAAGGACGATTACTCCGCCATTCTTTTGCGGGCTTTATCCGATCGCCTGGCCGAAGCCCTTGCCGAGCGCATTCATGAAAAGGTGCGCAAGGACTATTGGGGGTACGCGGCGGAGGAAGAACTCTCCAATCCGGACCTGATCGCCGAGAAATATCGGGGCATTCGTCCGGCGCCCGGCTATCCCGCCCAGCCCGAACACAGCGAAAAGGCGACCCTGTTCAAGCTTCTGGATGCCGAACGGAAGATCGGCGTGACGCTCACCGAAAGCTATGCCATGTGGCCGGGCTCGTCGGTGTCGGGATTTTATTATTCCCATCCGGAAAGCCGTTATTTCGGCGTCGGCAAGATCGAGCGCGACCAGGTAGAAGATTATGCCCGCCGCAAGAATTGGACCCTCGAAGAAGCGGAGCGTTGGCTTGCGCCGCTGCTCAACTATAATCCCCGCGCGGTGAACGCAGCATAAGGGATCCATGTCCGTCTGGGGAAAAGTCAGTGGCGCGGCGGCGGGCCTGCTGGTTGGCGGGCCGGTGGGCGCGCTCGTCGGCGCGGTGGCGGGACATTTCCTGTTCGACCGCGAAGGCGATCCCGGCGTCGTCTTCACCATGGCCATCATCGCGCTGGCCGGAAAGATGGCGCAAGCCGACGGTATCGCCACCGAGGAGGAATTCGCCATCTTTCGCCGGGTCTTCGGCGTGCCGCCGCAGGAAGAGGTCAATGTGCGGCGCATCTTCAATCTGGCGCGGCAGGATGTGGCCGGCTACGAGGCCTATGCCGGCCAGATCGCGCGCCTCTTCATGGGCAATCCTGCCATGCTGGAAGACATTCTCGACGGGCTGTTCGAGATCGCCAAGACCGATGGCGTGCTGCATCCCGCCGAGAGCGCCTTCCTGGAACGGGTGGCGGAGATCTTCGGTTTCGCTCCCAACGAATTTCGCCGCATTCGTGCTTCGCATTTCGCGCCGGAATTGACCGATCCTTACGTGATCCTGGGTCTTTCCTATGTCGCGGACGAGAACGAAATTCGCCAGACCTATCGCCGCCTGGTGCGGGAAAACCATCCCGACAGCCTGATCGCGCGCGGCGTGCCGGCGGAGTTCATCAAGCTCGCCAACGACAAGCTGGCGGCGATCAATACGGCCTATGCGAAGGTTCTGAGCGAACGGGGGCTGAGATGACATGCATCGAGCGCCCTTCGCCCAACCAGGATGCGCGCGGCAGGGGCGTGGACATGCTGGTGCTGCATTATACCGGCATGGCGAGTGCCGAAGCGGCGCTGGCGCGGCTCTGCGATCCGGCGGCCAAGGTTTCGGCGCACTACACGATCGACGAGGATGGCACGGTCTATGCCATGGTGCCGGAGACGCGGCGCGCCTGGCATGCCGGCGTTTCCTGTTGGGCCGGCGCGCGCGATATCAACGCGCGCTCGATCGGGATCGAACTGGTCAATCCCGGCCACGAATTCGGCTATCGGGCATTCGGCGAACCGCAGATTGCCGCGCTCACGACGCTTTGCCAGGGAATTCTGGCGCGCCATCCCATTCCGCCCCGGCATGTTCTGGGTCACAGCGACGTCGCGCCGGCGCGCAAGGACGATCCGGGCGAATTGTTTCCCTGGGCCAGGCTGGCCGCATCCGGAATAGGTCTGTGGCCCGTGCGCGGCAATGACCCGGGCGAGGCGGCGGTATCCGGCCTGCTGACGCATTATGGATACGATCCCGGGGCGCCGTTGCAAAAGGTGGTGGCGGCCTTCCAGCGTCATTTCCGCCCGTCCCGCGTGGACGGCATGGCGGATGGCGAAACCCGCGCGGTGCTTTCGGGCCTGATCGCGCTCTATGATGCTGAAAAAGGGACGCGCACATGAAGACCATGGGCCTTCTGGCCGGCATGAGCTGGGAATCGTCGTCGGTCTATTATCAGCTCATCAATCGCGGCGTGCAGCAGCGCCTGGGCGGCGTGCATTCGGCGAAGGCACTGATCTATTCGTTCGATTTCGACGAAGTGTCCCGGCTGCAGCAATCCGCGCGCTGGGACGAGGCGACGAAACTGCTTGCGGACGTGGGACAGGTCCTGGCCCATGGCGGCGCCGATTTCCTCGCCATCTGCTGCAATACCATGCATCTGATGGCCGACGAGGTGGAAAAGGCCGCGGGCGTCCCGCTTCTGCATATCGCCGATCCGCTCGGCGACGCGGCGCGGCAAAGCCGGCATGACCAAGCTTGGTCTCATCGGCACGCGTTTCACCATGGATGAGCCGCGCATCATCGCCGAGCGGCTGCGCAACAAGTTCGGGCTCGAAGTCATCGTTCCAGACGCGCAAGGCCGCGAAACCATCGACAGCATCATCCAGATCGAATTGGTCAAGGGAATTATTCGCGAGGAATCCCGCGTCCGCTATCGCGCGGTGATGGCGGATCTGGTGCGAGGGGGTTGCCAGGCCATCATATTGGGCTGCACCGAGATTCCCTTGCTGGTGACCCAGCCCGATTCCACCGTGCCCCTGTTCGACACGATGCGGCTGCATGCCACCGCGATCGTGGATTTTGCGCTGGCCTGAAATCTTGCGTATAAGCCGCCGGTCAGATGGCCGGGTGACCGCGGGCAGGGCAACCTGTTCGAGGAAAGTCCGGGCTCCACGGAAAGACGGTGCCGGTTAACGGCCGGCGGGGGCGACCCCAGGGACAGCGCCACAGAAATGACACCGCCTAAGGCCCCGGTCTTCTTCGGAAGATTGGGCCCGGCAAGGTTGAAATGGTGCGGTAAGAGCGCACCGCGTCTCTGGCAACAGAGGCGGCACGGCAAGCCCCACCGGGAGCAAGACCAAATAGGGACGGCACGTGATGTTTTCCGCATCGCCGTCCGGGTCGGTCGCGTGAGGTGTGTGGCGACACACATCCCAGAGGAATGGTCATCGCCGCGCAAGCGGTACAGAACCCGGCTTACAGGCCATCTGACATTTTCTTTTTGCCCCCATCTGTCTGCCACGCGGGCAAGCCCGCTAGCAGAGATCTTCCCCCGTTATGGGTTTTGCCCATTGGGGGAAGAAAGCCCGACCAAGGCTCACTGGAGACTGCGTTGATGCTTACGCGACCAGCTTCACCAAGGTGGCCGCGTCACGCGCGCCGTTGAAGTATTTCCTAAGAGCAGCGGCGAAAATGTCATTCGGTGAAACGGCATCGAACAGGGTCATCGACGAGCGGAATTTCAGATCGTCGGGTGAACCGAAGACTTCGTGCGCGCTGCGGCCTTCGACGGACAGAACCAGCCGGGTCACCTCGAGAAGGCGCGGACCGAGGACCGCGTGATCGAGATAGGCGCGGGCTTCGGCGCGCGAGGCAATGGCGAAATGCTGCGCCATTGTGCTGTGGCCCAAGCCCGCGATCTGCGGAAACACAAACCACATCCAATGGCTTTGCTTGCGGCCCGCGCGCAGTTCCGACAGCACATGCGGCCAGACCGGTGCCTGCGCTTCGACAAAGCGCCTGAGATCGAATGGGACGCCGTTCAGAGGCCGGCCTTCTTGGCGGACAGCATGGCGATGGAAGCCCAATCCTTTTCGCTCCAGCCTTTCTTCATCGCCTCTTCATAATGGCCATGCACCAGATCAAGCAGCGGCATGGGCACGCCCAGTTCGCTGGACGCGTCCCGGACCAGATCGGCGTCCTTCAGCCCCAGCCGGAGGTAGAACCCCGCCGGCTCGAATGCTTCGGCGAGAATCTGCTTGCCGTAATTCTTATAGACCGGTGCCGCGAACAGACCCTCGGTCATGGTGTCGAGGAACAGGCCCGCGTCCACGCCGCCTTTCCTGAGCAGCGCGAAGGCTTCGCCCAGGGTTTCCACCACGCTCATGATCATGAAATTGCCGGCGATCTTGAAGAGATTGGCCATCTCGGGCGTCTCGCTCACGCGCACGGTGCGCCGTCCGATCTGGGCCAGCAAAGGTTCAACCTTGGCCACGGCGTCATTCGCGCCAGCCATCAGCACGACCATATTTTTTTGCGCTGCCGCCTCGGGGCGGGCGAAGACGGGTGCCGCGACATATCCCAATCCGCGACTGTCATGCGCCGCGGCCAAGGCGCGCGCAAAGGCAGGCGAGATCGTGGCCAGGTTGACATGGATCAGGCCCTTTACCGCTTTCTCCAGCAGTACGGCGTCCAGACCCAGCTCCTGCATCGCTTGATCGCTGGCGAGCATGGAAAAGAGAATTTCGCCCTGCATCGCGTCCGCCGGTGTCCTGGCCGCGATCGCGCCTTGATCCACAAGCGCCTTCACGGCGCCAGGCGAACGGTTCCACACCGTCAGCACGTGTCCTGCTCGAATGAGATTGCCCGCGATGGCCGTGCCCATCTGACCCAGGCCGATAAATCCGATCTTCATCGCGTCATTCCTTATTGCTGCTGTTCGTCAGAATAGATCAGCGAACTGCGAATCGGCGCCCGGTATTGATGAGAAAAAATCATTGCAGCCGGCGGCGAAGGATGCGGGTGGTTAAGACATCCTTTACGGATCTCAACACAACCTTTCCATGTTTTGGATTTGTTCTCACAACCCCAACCCGTAGTGAGCCCATGACCGTTAACGACTAACCCAAGTCCCTCAAAAATATGGGTTTTTCGTTTGACGCGACGCTTCGTCCCATGTTATCCCATGCCATCCCAGGGGTCTCGTTATCCCGCCCGAACAACGGCCGATTGACCGGCCGCCCGGGCGCACTGGGACAAGGGGGCAAGACAGGCGATGACCGGGTTGGTCCAACCGTTCATTTCGACGGTCATGGGGTCGCTCGACAGCAAAGGGCGGGTCTGCATTCCCGCGCCTTACCGCCACATCCTCGCCGCCCAGAACACCCAAGGCGTCTATGCCTGTCCCAGTTTCGCGGAATCCGCGCTGGAAGCGTTCGGACAGAGCGTGATCGACAGTCTGCATGCGCGTCTGTCGACCCAGGATCCGTTCTTCTCGCCCGTGCATGACGACGAAGCCACGGCGGTGATCTCGCGCACGCAATTGCTGGTCGCCGACGATCAGGGCCGCGTGCGTCTCCCCGATGCCATGATCGAACATGCCAAGCTGAAAGACCGCATCGCCTTTGTCGGCCTGTCGCAGAAATTCCAGATCTGGGATGCCGACACCTATGCGCCCATCCAGGCCGAAGCCCTGGCGCGGATGAAGGCGCGGCTGGAGCGCGCCCGCCTGGCGGCGCAAGGCGGCGGCGCATGAGCGGTCATCTGCCCGTTATGTTGAACGAAGTTCTCGCGGCGCTTCAGCCCCGCGACGGCGGCCGCTATGTCGACGGGACCTTTGGCGGCGGCGGCTACAGCCGCGCCATCCTGGAAGCCGCCGATTGCCGCGTGCTGGGCATCGACCGCGATCCCGAAGCCATCGCGCGCGGCCAAAAGCTGGTCGAACATTTCCAGGGCCGCCTCACCCTGGTCGAAGGCGCGTTCTCCCGCATGGACGAGTTCTGGCGAGGCGAGAGCGACGGCGTCGTGCTGGATCTGGGCGTTTCCTCGTTCCAGTTCGACACGCCGGCGCGGGGATTTTCCTTCCGCGAGGATGGTCCTTTGGATATGCGCATGAGTCTGGCGGGCGAAAGCGCCGCCGATCTGGTCAATAACGCGGAAGAGCGCACCCTCGCCCAGATCATCGCCCGCTATGGCGAGGAAAAGAACGCGCGCCGCATCGCCCGCGCCATCATCGCGGCGCGTCCCGTCACCACCACCGGCGCAACTGGCGAAGATCGTTTCCGAAGCGCAGGGACCGGCGGCGCTGCGCCACGCCATCCATCCCGCCACCCGCACCTTCCAGGCGCTGCGCATCCATGTGAATGACGAGCTGGGCGAGCTGGAACGCGGCCTCGACGCGGCGCTCGCAATCCTGGCGCCGCGCGGCCGTCTCGCGGTGGTCTCGTTCCACAGCCTGGAAGACCGCATCGTCAAACAGTTCATGTCGCGCCACAGCGACACCCGTCCGCGCGCCTCGCGCCATGCTCCCGACGCGGGGCAGGCGCCGCGCGCCGCCTTCCGGCTTCTCACCAACCGCCCGCAGACGCCGTCGGCGGACGAGATCGCAAACAATCCCCGCGCCCGTTCCGCCAAGTTGCGGATCGCCGAGCGGTTGGCCGCTTAATGGGAGGCAGGCAATGATCCGGGTGCTCAATTTCTTCTGCGTGGCGCTGATGGGACTGTCGATCCTGGCGCTCTATCACGTATCCGAACGCACGCGCGTCACCCAGATGGAGCTCGACTAAGGTCAACCGCCAGATCAGCGAAACCCGTGGCAGCATTGGCGTATTGCAGACGGAATGGGAGCGGGTCGCCGGTCCCGCCCGCATCCAGGAACTGGCGCAGAGACATGGCATGACCGACACGGCGTCGGCGCAGCTATCGTCTTTCGACCAGTTGCCGCGCCGCGGTGACGCGCCGCTGAACAATTCGCCGCTGCGCAACGCCAGCGCGGAAGCGCCGCAATCTTCCGTGGCCATGGTGCGCCCCACGCTTTCTCCACAACCCATTTCCGATCAATCGGGATTCTAGAATTTCATGGCGGAAATCCCCGGCGTATTCCAGCGGCGCATCGTCATCGGAGCGGTCTTCTGTGTCGCCGCTTTCGCGCTTGTGGGAATCCGCCTGGTCGATGTGAGTTTGACGCGTGGCGGCGGCCGCGGCGGCTTCGAGGATCACACCGTCACCGCCCGCGCCGACCTGGTGGACCGCAACGGCGAATTGCTGGCGCGCGACCTGCCGGTGAAGGATCTGTATGCGCGCCCGCACGTCTTCTGGGACAAGGACCAGGCGGCGCACGATCTTGCGGCGGCTACCGGCGCCGATGAAGGCCGGCTGCGCGCGGGTTTTGCCAACGCCAAGCATCCCTATGTCCTGATTGCGCGGCAGGTGACGCCGGCGATCGAAAGCAAGGTGATGCATCTGGGCTTGCCGGGGCTCGAATTCGAACCCAGCGCCAAGCGCTACTATCCCGATGGCCGCATCGCGGCGCAGCTTCTGGGCGTCACCGATCCCGACAATAATGGGGTCTCCGGTCTGGAGATGGGTCTTCAGGACAGGATCCGCGCCGCCGATGACGGCGCGCCCGTCACCACCTCCATCGACATGCGGGTGCAGTATATCCTGGCGCACGAGATCGCCGCGCAACGCGAGACTTTCGGCGCGCATGCGGCGGGCGGTATCGTGATGGACGTGCGGACGGGCGAGGTTCTCGCCATGGCTTCGCTGCCGAATTTCGATCCCAATGCGCGCAGCCTCACCGGCGACGACACCACCCGCAACATCATGGCCCAGGATGTTTACGAGCTGGGCTCGGTATTCAAGATTTTCTCCTTCGCGCTGGCCTTTGAAGACCACACCATGAATCTGGACGAAGTCTTCCAGATCGGCCAAGGCTACAAAATCGGCAAATACACGATCCACGAAGCCGAGCGCATGCCGGCAACTCTGACCGCTCGTGACATCCTGGCCCAGTCCTCCAATATCGGCACGGCCCAGATTGCCCTGCGCTCGGGCGGGGTGCGGCAGAAGCAGTTTCTCGCGCATTTGGGACTGCTGACGCCGATCCAGACCGAACTGCCCGAACAGCGCCATCCGCTCTATCCCGCCAATTGGGGCACCATCGAAACCGCCACCATCGCCTTCGGCCAAGGCATTTCGGTGAGCCCGTTGCGCTTTGCGGCCTCGGCGGCGGCGATCGTCAATGGCGGCCGGCAGATCACACCCACCTTCGTCAAGACCGAGGCCGACCGGCGCGGCGCCCAACTGATCAAGCCGGAAACCAGCCAGCAGATGCGCGACCTGCTGCGCTATGTCGTGACCAACGGCACCGGCAAGAACGCCAATGTCGAGGGCTATGACGTGGGCGGCAAGACCGGCTCGGCGCAGGTGCCGGGCGATCATGGCCGCTATATTCCCCATGCGCTGCGCACCTCTTTCTTTGCCGCTTTTCCCATTGAAAATCCCCGCTACATCGTTTTTGTGCTGATGGACCAGCCGCATGGCATCAAGGCGACGGGCGGCTTCGCCTTGGCCGGCTACACCGCGGCGCCGCTGGCGGGACGGGTGATCGCGCGCATCGCGCCGCTGCTGGGCGTGCCCAATACGGCGCCGCCGGCCCGGCTGGCGGACGGAAATTCATAATGGCGCCCTATTCACGGGTGAATATGGCGGACAAGAAAGACAAAGCGCCATGGTGGCGGCAAAAGACTTCACAGGACTGACCAGCGACAGCCGCAAAGTCGGACCCGGTTATCTGTTCGCGGCTTTGCCCGGGAGCAGGACCGATGGCGCGCGCTTTCTGTCCGACGCGGTGGCGCGCGGCGCCCGCGCCGTGCTGGCGCGGCCCGAAATGGCTGGCGATGCGGCGGCGCTGGGCGTGGCGTTCATCGCCGACGATAATCCGCGTCTCAGGCTGGCGCGGATGGCGGCGGCCTTTTACGGCGCCCAGCCGGACATCGTCGCCGCCGTCACCGGCACCAAGGGCAAATCCTCCATCGTCGCCTTCCTGCGCGAGATCTGGACCAGGCTGGGCAAGCCCGCCGCCAGCCTGGGCACGGTCGGCGTGGTCGGGCCAAAAGGCGAGACGCCGCTCAGCCACACCACGCCGGACCCGGTGGAGATCCACCATCTGCTGGCGGAACTGAAGCGCGACGGCGTCGAGCATCTCGCCATCGAAGCCTCCAGCCATGGCCTGGACCAGTATCGGCTGGACGGCGTGGTGGTGTCGGGCGCGGGTTTCACCAACATCACCCGCGATCATATGGATTACCACGCGACCTTCGAGGATTACCTCGCCGCCAAGCTGCGCCTGTTCACCGAACTGGTGGTGGAGGGCGGCGTGGCGGTGGTCAACAGCGATGCCGAGCATTCCGACGCCTTCATCGCGGCGGCGAGGAAGCGCGGCCTCAGACTGCTGACCGTGGGCGAGACGGGCGAAAGCATCAGGCTGACATCCCGCCAAAGCCAAGGCGAAGCCCAGGCGCTTACCATCACGCATGAGGGCGAGACCTATCATGTCCGGCTGCCGCTGGCGGGCGCCTTCCAGGCCTCCAACGCTCTGGTCGCGGCGGGGCTCGCCATCGGCCTGGGCGAGCCGGCGGATAAAGTGTTCGAGGCGCTGGGGCATCTGAAAGGCGCGCCGGGGCGCTTGGAAAAAGTGGCCTTCGCGATCAGCGGCGCCCCCATCTATGTCGACTATGCCCACACGCCGGATTCGCTGGAGAAAGTTCTAAAGGCGCTGCGTCCGCATACCAGAGGCAAGCTGCATGTGATGTTCGGCTGCGGCGGCGATCGCGACAAGGGCAAGCGCCCCCTGATGGGCCAGATCGCGGCGGCGCTGGCCGACGATGTGATCGTCACCGACGACAATCCCCGCAGCGAGGTTCCCGCGATCATCCGCAAGGAAATT
Source organism: uncultured Alphaproteobacteria bacterium (assembly GCA_963769055.1). Classification (GTDB taxonomy): domain Bacteria; phylum Pseudomonadota; class Alphaproteobacteria; order Micropepsales; family Micropepsaceae; genus Rhizomicrobium. The sequence continues at coordinate 150,937 of CAVYKF010000009.1, read as the reverse complement.
CTCGCCGCCGCACCCGACGCGCGCGAGATCGGCGACCGCGCCGAAGCCATCCGCGCCGGCATCGCCGCGCTTAAGGCCGGCGATGTGCTGGTGCTGGCCGGCAAGGGCCATGAGACCGGCCAATATGTCGGCAACGACGTGCTGCCCTTCTCGGACCGCGAGGAAGCCGTGAAGGCGGCCCTGGCGTTGGGAGGGCGTGCGGCATGACACTGTGGAATTCCGCCGAAGCCGAAGCCGCCACCTTGGGCCGCGCCAGCAAGGTCTTTGCCGTCAGCGGCGTTTCGATCGACACCCGCACCTTGAAGGACGGCGATCTGTTTGTCGCGTTGATGGGCGCCCGCGACGGCCATGATTTCGTGGGCGCCGCCTTTGACGCCAAGGCCGGCGCGGCACTGGTCAGCCGTCCGCTGGAAAACGCCAAAGGCCCATTGTTGACGGTTGCCGACACCCAGCGCGGCCTGGAAGATCTGGCCCGTGCCGCCCGCGCCCGCAGCGGCGCCAAAATCCTGGCCGTCACCGGCAGCGCCGGCAAGACCACCACCAAGGAGATCCTCCGGCTTTGCTGTAATGCGTTGGGCCGCACCCATGCATCGGCAGCCTCCTACAACAATCACTGGGGCGTACCGCTGAGCCTGGCATCGCTGCCGCGCGACGCGGAATATGGCGTATTCGAAATCGGCATGAATCACGCGGGCGAGATCCGCAGCCTGGTGTCTTTCGTGCGTCCGCAGGTGGCGCTGATCACCACCATCGCGCCGGCGCATCTGGAGTTTTTCGGCTCCTGCGAGGCCATTGCCGATGCCAAATCGGAAATCTTCGAGGGCTTGCTGCCCGGCGGCGCGGCGCTGATCCCATCCGACTCGCCCTATGCCGACCGGCTTGCCGCCCGCGCGGCGCAGGCGCAGGTGAGCCGCTTGGTACGGTTCGGCGTCACCGGCGAGGCGAAGCTTCTTTCCATCGCCCCGGACGGCGACGGCATGCGGGTGAAGGCCGATATTCTGGGCCGCGCGGTGGATTGTCTGGTGGGCGCCCCCGGCGAGCATATCGCGCGCAACGTGGTGGCGGCGCTGGCGGCAGTGGCGCTGGCCGATGGCGACGTGCTGAACGCGGCCGCGGCGCTGAGAAACTTTACGGCATTGAAAGGCCGCGGCGCGCGCTTCGAAGTGGGCGGCGTTCGCGTGATCGACGAAAGCTACAATGCCAATCCCGCCTCGATGGCCGCGGCGCTGGCGCTGCTTGGCGGCGCCAAGGGCCGCAAGCTGGCGGTCCTGGGCGATATGCTGGAAATGGGCGAGGGCGGGCTGGCGTTGCATGCCGCGCTCGCCGAACCGATCGCCGCCGCGAACACGGACCTGGTGTTCGCGTCCGGACCGCAAATGAAGGCTCTGTGGGACCGGCTGCCTGCCGGCCGCCGCGGCGGCTATGCCGAGAATTCCGCCGCACTGGCGCCCCAGCTGACGGCGGCGCTGAGGCCCGGCGATACCGTGCTGGTGAAAGGTTCGCTCGGTAGCCGCATGGCCGTGATCGTCGAAGCGCTGAAAGGGGCCGCTGGCTGATGCTTTATTATCTGTCGCTCCTCACCCACACCGACCAGTTCGCTTTCTTCCGGCTGTTCAAATATCTCACCTTCCGCTCCGGCGCGGCGGTGATGACGTCGCTGCTGATCGCCTTTCTGATCAATCCCGCTCTGATCGCCTGGCTGAAATTGCGCCAGGGCAAAGGCCAGCCCATCCGCAGCGACGGCCCGGCGCGGCATATCGTGGAAAAGGCCGGGACGCCGACCATGGGTGGGCTGCTCATTCTCATTCCCTGGGTCGGTTCGACGCTTTTGTGGGCCAGCCTGTCGAATCGCTATGTCTGGATCCTGCTGCTGGTCACTGGCGTGTACGGGCTGCTGGGCTTTCTGGACGACTATTATAAAGTGACCAAGCGGACGGCCGACGGACTTTCCGGCCGTACCCGCCTGGCGATCGAGTTTGGCGCCGCCTTCCTCGCGACCTGGCTGATCATGCAATCGGAGACAAGCTCGCCTCTCGGGAATGCTCGCCATTCCCTTCATCAAGACGGCGCTGTTGCCGCTGGGGCTGTTCTTCATCCTGTTCGGCGGTTTCGTCATCTCCGGCGCCGCCAACGCCGTGAACTTCACCGACGGCCTGGACGGCCTCGCCATCGTGCCCGTGATGATCGCCGCCGCGACTTTCACCTTGATCATCTATCTCGTGGGCAACGAGAAATTCTCCGCCTATCTGCAAATCCCCTACATCGATGGCGCCGGCGAATTGGCGGTGTTCCTGGCCGCGCTGGTGGGCGCCGGTCTTGGCTTTCTCTGGTACAACGCGCCGCCCGCCGCCATTTTCATGGGCGATACCGGCTCGCTGCCTTTGGGCGGCGCGCTGGGCGCCGTCGCCGTGGTCGCCAAGCACGAAATCGTGCTCGCCATCGTTGGCGGTCTGTTCGTGCTCGAGACCGTGTCCGTGATCGTGCAAGTGGTTTCCTTCAAGCTTACCGGCAAGCGCGTGTTCCGCATGGCGCCCATCCATCATCACTATGAGCAGTTGGGCTGGACCGAGCCGACCATCGTGATCCGTTTCTGGATCGTGGCGGTCGTGCTGGCGCTGGCCGGGCTTGCCACATTGAAGCTGCGGTGACGGCATGATCGCGGTCCGCAGCTTCGCCGGAAAGACGATCGCCATATTCGGCCTGGCCCGCACCGGGCTTGCCAGCGCGCGCGCCTTGAGAGCTGGCGGCGCCCATGTGATCGCCTGGGACGACAATAGCGCGGCGCGCGATCTGGGCCATGACGCGGGCGCCGAGATCACGCCCTGGCGGGAATGGTCATGGGAAACCATCGCCGCCTTGGTCTTGAGCCCCGGCGTTCCGCTCACCCATCCCCGCCCGCATGAAGTCGTCGTCCATGCCAAGGCCGCGCAGGTGCCGGTGATCGGCGATGTCGAACTGTTCGCGCGTGAGATCCGGCCCGATCCGGGCGGTCCTGGCAAAGCGCCTGTGATTGCCATTACCGGCACCAACGGCAAATCCACCACCACCGCCTTGATCGGCCACATCCTGGCCAGCGCCGGTTTCGACGCGCAGGTAGGCGGCAATATCGGCAGAGCGGTGCTGGAACTGTCGCCGCCGGAACCGAAAACCGTCTATGTGCTGGAGATGTCCAGTTTCCAGATCGACCTGACGCCAGGTCTCCATCCCGACATCGCGCTGCTTTCCAATCTCACGCCCGACCATATCGACCGCCATGGCAGCATGGGAAACTACGCCGCCATCAAGGAGCGCTTGCTGCGTCAGGTGCCGCAGGAGGGGCATGTGATCGTGGGCGTCGACGATAATTATGGCGCGGCGATCTTCACGACGCTGTCCGCGAGCGGCGGCCCGGTGGCGACGCCGGTTTCGGTGGGAAAAATACTGGGCCGTGGCGTCTTCGTTGTCGATGGCGCGCTCTACGATGCGCAGAACCAGCGCGCGATCAAGGTGATGACGATGGAGGACGCGCCGCGCCTGCCCGGCGCGCATAATTGGCAGAATATTGCGCTGGCCTACGCCGCCGCCAAAATCCTGGTGAAGGACGCACGCGTCATCGCCGCAGCCATCGCGGACTTTCCCGGCCTGGCGCACCGCATGGAGGAGGTGGGAAAAGTCGGACAATGTCCGCTTTATCAACGATTCCAAGGCGACGAATGCCGATGCCACGGCGCGGGCCCTGGCCTGCTATCCCGACATTTTCTGGATCGCGGGCGGCAAGCCCAAGGAAGGCGGCATTGCCGGCCTGGCGGAATATTTCCCCCGCATTCGCAAGGCCTATCTGATCGGCGAGGCCGCGCACGCCTTCGCCGGCACCTTGGACGGCAGAGTGGCCTATGACGTGTCCGGCACGCTCGACCAGGCGGTCGCGGCGGCCGCCGCCGATGCCGCGATGTCGTCGGCGCCCGCGCCCGTGGTGCTTCTGTCGCCGGCATCGCGCCTCCTACGACCAGTTCAAGGATTTCGAGCAGCGCGGCGACGCCTTCCGTGCCCTGGTGGCAAAGCTTCCGCGAAGCGCCCGCCAGAATGAATCGAGGGCCGCGTCATGAGTTTTTCGCGCGCCGACAAAGGCGGCTTCGCCAATTGGTGGTTTACCGTCGACAAGGTGGCGCTGACCGGCATGGGCCTGCTGCTCGGCATCGGCTTGATGCTGGCTTTCGCCGCCAGTCCCGCCATTACCGGCGGCCCATTGACGGCCGGCGATTTCCATTACGCCGCCCGGCAATTGATCTATGCGGTGGTGGCGCTTTCGATCATGGCGGGGGCTTCGCTGCTGTCGCTCAGGCAGGTGAAGATCGTGGCCGCCTTTATCTTCACCATGGCGCTGATCGGCTCCTTCCTGGTTTTGTTTCTGGGCAATGACGTGCTGGGTGCGCGGCGTGAACTCAATTTCGGGTTCATGAGTCTGCAGCCCTCGGAATTCCTGAAGCCGGGCTTTGCCATTCTGGCTGCCGCGGTCCTTGCCGACCGCGCGCCGATGAAGCTGCCCAAGCCGGTGATCACGCTGCTTCTGGTCCTGCCCGCGATCGCAATCCTGCTGCTGCAGCCGGATGTCGGCCAGACCGGCCTGCTGCTGTCCCTGTGGGGCGCGATGCTGTTCTTTGCCGGCCTGCCGCTCTTCTGGGTCGGCCTGCTGGCCGGCGCCACCACGATCCTGGGCTTTGCGGCCTACGCGATCTTCCCGCACGTGCATCATCGCGTGGCGCAATATTTGAGTTCGTCCGATATCGGCTATCAGGCCGGGCTGGCGCTCAAGGCCTTCGCGCATGGCGGCTTTGCCGGGGTCGGGCCCGGCGCGGGCACGATCAAGTACCGCATACCGGACGCGCATTCCGATTATATTTTCGCGGTGGCGGGCGAAGAGTTCGGCCTCATTCTTTGCGTCGCGATCGCGGCGCTGTTCGGGCTTCTCACCGTGCGGCTGTTGCTGCGCGCCGCCAATGCGCGGGACCCTTTCTGCCAGCTCGCGGGTGCCGGGCTTGCGGTCGTCACCGCCGTGCAGGCCTTCATCAACATGGGCGTGGCGGTATCCCTGCTGCCGGCCAAGGGCATGACCTTGCCCTTCATCTCCTATGGCGGCTCCTCGCTTTTCTCCATCGCCCTGACCATGGGCTTCGCCCTGGCGGTGACGCGGCAGCGGCCGAAGCTGGCGACGCGCGCGGAATCGCTGCTCGGCGCCCTGGGAGTGCATGCATGACGGGCGCCATTGTACTTTCCGCCGGCGGCACCGGCGGCCATCTGTTTCCGGCCCAGGCGCTGGCGGGCGAATTGAGCCGTCGCGGGCGCAAGATCGTGGTGATGACCGATGCGCGCTTCGCGAATTACGCGACCTCTTTTCCCGGCGCGCGAATCGAAACCGTATCGTCGGCGCCGCTGAATTCGCTTATCGCGCCGTTCAAGATCGCCGCCGGCGTGGCGCAGGCCTTCGCCAAGCTGCTGCGGCTCAAGCCCGCCGCCGTGATCGGCTTTGGCGGCTATCCCTCGGTGCCGGTGATGCTGGCGGCGACCTTGGCGCGGCTGCCGACCGCGATCATCGAGCAGAATGCCGTGGTCGGCCGGGCCAACCGGCTGGTGATGAATCACGTGCGGCGGGTGGCCGCCGCCTTCCCCATCGCCCGCTTCGCGCCGCGCGACAAAACCAAGATCGTGCTCACCGGCAATCCCTTGAGGCCGGAGGTCACGCGATTGTGGGACGCGCCCTACGTAACGCCGGTGCCGGACGGACCGTTGCGCCTTCTGGTGTTCGGCGGCAGCCAGGGCGCGCGGGCTTTCAGCGAGATCGTGCCTGCACGCCATCACCCGCCTGCCACATACCCTGAAGGCGCGCTTGCAGGTCGTTCAGCAATGCCGTCCCGAGGACATCGAGGCGGTGCGCGCCATCTATGCCAATGCCGAGATCCGCGCCGAGCTCCGGCCCTTCTTCCATGACCTGCCGCGACGCATGGCGGAAGCGCATCTGGTGATCGGCCGCGCCGGCGCCGGCACCGTGGCCGAGCTGATGGCGATCGGCCGCCCCGCCATCCTGGTGCCGCTGCCGCATGCGCTGGACGACAACCAGACGCCCAATGCGGAATTCTTGCCCGACGCGGGTGCCGGCTGGCGATTGCCCAGCGCGATTTGAGCCCGGATTCTCTCGCTCAAATGCTCATCGGAATTTTCTCCGCGACCCGCCGATCTGGCCTATCGCGCCGCCGCGGCGCATGCGCTCGGCGGTGCCGGATGCGGCGCGAAAGCTGGCCGACATGGTCGAAAATCTGGCGAGGCCCGCATGATGGCCACGCCCGTCGCCACCCGCGTGCCGCTCGACATCGGCGCCATCCACTTCATCGGCATCGGCGGCATCGGCATGAGCGGCATCGCCGAGATCATGCACAATCTGGGCTACAAGGTTCAGGGTTCGGACGTGGCGGAGAACGCCAATGTCAAGCGCCTGCGCGCCATGGGCATTCCCGTCGCCGTCGGCCATGCCGCCGGAAAATCTGAAGGACGCCCATGTCGTGGTCTATTCCTCGGCGGTGAAGCCCGGCAATGTCGAGTTCGACGCGGCGCGCGCCTTGTCGCTGCCGCTGGTGCGCCGCGCCGAAATGCTGGCCGAGATCATGCGGCTGCAGTCCTGCGTCGCCATCGCCGGCACCAACGGCAAGACCACCACCACCACCATGGTGGCGGCGCTGCTGGATGCGGGCGGCATCGATCCCACCGTGGTCAATGGCGGCATCATCAATGCCTACGGCACCAATGCGCGGCTGGGCGCCGGCGAATGGGTGGTGGTGGAAGCCGACGAAAGCGACGGCACCTTCCTGCGCCTGCCCGCCACGGTCGCCGTCGTCACCAACGCCGATCCCGACCATCTCGATTTCTACGGCACCTTCGACGCCATGCGCGACGCCTTCCAGCGCTTCGTCGAGAATGTGCCGTTCTACGGTTTCGCGGTGCTGTGCATCGATCATCCCGAAGTGCAGGCGATGGTGGGCCGCATCACCGACCGCCGCATCATCACCTATGGTTTCAGCCCGCAGGCCGATGTGCGCGCCGTCAATGTCTCGCTTTTCCGAGGGCGCTTCGCATTACGATGTGGTCTTCACCGACCGCCGCAAGGGCACCGAGACGCGGCTCGACAATCTCAGCCTGCCGATGCCGGGCGAGCATAATGTGCAGAACTCCCTGGCCGCGATCGTGGTGGCGCGCGAGCTGGGCGTGCGGCGACGACGTCATCCGCAAGGCGCTGTCGAACTTCAAGGGCGTCGGCCGGCGCTTCTCCAAGGTCGGCGAATGGAATGGTGCGGCCATCATCGACGATTATGCCCACAATCCGTTCAAGATCGCCGCCGCCCTGAAGGCCGCGCGCCAGGCCTATAACGGTCCGGTCGTGGCGGTGGTGCAGCCGCATCGCTTCACCCGCCTGCGCGACACCTTCGAGCAGTTCGCCAAATGCCTGAACGATGCCGACGTCGCCATCATCGCGCCGGTCTATGCCGCGGGCGAGAAGCCGATCGAAGGCATCAACCGCGACAGCTATGCCGAGGCGCTGCGCGCCCATGGCCACCGCAATGTCCTGACCATCGAAGGCGAGGGCGATCTCGCCGCCGCGGTGGCGCCCATTCTGAAGCCGGGCGGCGTGGTGGTGTGCCTGGGCGCCGGTTCGATCAGCGCCTGGATGCACAATCTCCAGACCAATCTGGAGGGCCGTATGACCAGGCCCTGCGACATGCTTCCGCCGGTGCGCGGCACGTATCACGCGCGATGCGCCGCTGAAGGACATGGTGTGGTTTCGTGCCGGCGGTCCAGCGGAAGATCCTGTTCCGTCCCGCCGATGTCGACGATCTGGCGACTGTTCCTGGCGGCGCGTTCCGGCGACATGCCCGTCCATGTCATCGGCGTCGGCTCCAATCTGCTGGTGCGCGACGGCGGCATTCCCGGCGTCGTGGTCCGCCTTCCCGCCAGCTTTTGGCAAGGATCGAGGCGGAGGGCACGCGCATCCGCGCCGGCGCGGCGGCGCTCGACGCCGCATGTCGCGCGCGCGGCCGCCGATGCCGGCATCGCGGGTCTGGAATTCCTGCGCGGCGTGCCGGGCACGATCGGCGGCGCGCTCAAGATGAATGCCGGCTGCTACGGCCGCGAGATCACCGACATTTTCGTCGAAGCCACGGCGCTGGACGATCAGGGCAACAAGCTCACGCTGACGCCGGCCGACATGGGCTTTTCTTATCGCAAGACCGCCGCGCGCGACGATCTGATTTTCGTCGAAGCGGTGTTCGAAGGCAGGCCCGACGCGCCGGCAGCGATCAAGGCCCGGATGGAGGAATTGGTGGCGAACCGCGAAGCCAGCCAGCCGATCCGTGCCAAGACCGGCGGCTCGACCTTCAAGAATCCGCCTGGCCACAAGGCCTGGGAGTTGATCGACCGCGCCGGCTGCCGGGGCCTGACCCGTGGCGCCGCCCAGGTGAGCGAGAAGCATTGCAACTTCCTGATCAACACCGGCGAAGCCAGCGCCGCCGACATCGAAGCGCTGGGCGAGGAGGTCAAGCGCCGCGTCTGGGAAACCCAGGGCGTCGCCCTGGAATGGGAAATCAAGCGCATTGGCCTGCCGGTTTCTTGCCCCGCCGAGGCGGCATCATGACCGCCTACAAACGCATCGCGGTCCTGATGGGCGGGCGCTCGGCCGAGCGCGACGTCAGCCTTTCCTCGGGGCGCGGCGTGATGAAGGCCCTGGCCGAGGAAGGTTTCGAACCGGTCAGCGTGGATCCGGGCGACAATCCCGGCGACCAGCTTTTTCGGATCCGGCCCGATGCGGTGTTTAATGCGCTGCATGGACGATTCGGCGAGGATGGCACCGTGCAGGGCCTGCTCGAATTGATGCGCCTGCCATACACCCATTCCGGGGTGCTGGCTTCCGCCTTGGCCATGCACAAGGAACGCACCAAGGACATTTATCGCGCCGCAGGACTGCCGGTGGTGCCGTCCATTGTCGCGGACCGCAGGGTCGTGGCCGAGCGGCATCTGATGGAGCCGCCCTATGTGGTCAAGCCGGTCAACGAAGGCTCCAGCGTCGGCGTCTTCATCATCCGGCCCGGCGACAATCGCCCGCCCGCCGCGCTCGGCAGCGACAAGTGGAATCTGTCCAACGAGATGATGGTGGAGGAATTCGTTCCCGGTCGCGAACTCACCGTGTCCGTGATGGGCGAGCGCGCGCTGGGCGTCACCGAAATCGTCACGGACCTCGAATTCTATGACTATGAGGCCAAGTATGCCGCAGGCGGTTCGCGTCATATCCTGCCCGCCGATATTCCCGCCGTCGTCGCCGAAGACTGCATGATCCTGGCGCTGAAGGCGCACCGGGCGCTGGGTTGCCGCGGCGTGTCGCGCACCGATTTCCGCTACGACGATACCGGCGTCAGGCCGCGCTTGATTCTGCTCGAGACCAATACCCAACCCGGCATGACGCCGACCTCGCTGGTGCCGGAGCAGGCCGCCTATCTGGGCATCTCTTACGCCAAATTGTGCCGCTGGCTGGTGGAGGACGCCTCATGCGATCGCTGAAGGTGGACCGCAAGCCCCGCGACAATCCCCGCATCCGCGCGGCGCGCAAACCGGCGCGGCTCCCGCGCGAAGCCTCCGGCCAGGCTTCAGGCAAACGCGGAAAGCTTCCCGGCAATATCCTCGTCCGCCTGGGTGGTCCCGCGGCCAAGCTGTTTCGCCGTCCGATCCTGTTGATGAGTTTGGGATTGGTGATCTTTGCCGCCGTCGCGGCCCTGTTCGTCAGCGGCACGGTGGGACGCGCCGTCCATGGAGTCAATCGCGGCATCGACGCCATCGTGACGGACGCCGGCTTCGGCATCTCGGAAATCCATCTTTCGGGCAACAGCCGGGTTCCGCCGGAGAGCATCCTGGCGGCGCTGGGCATGAGACCGGGCGAGTCGATCTTCGCCGCCAAGCTTGCTGCCGCTCGCGCCCGCATCATGTCGCTGGACTGGATCGCCTCGGCCGACGTGGTGCGCCGCTATCCCGACTCCATTTTCGTGACCGTGGTGGAGAAGCGGCCTTTCGCTTTGTGGCAGTCGCCAAGAGGCGTCGCCGTGGTGGAACGTGCCGGCGGCGTCATCACCACCCAGGGCGTGGAAAAATTCGCCCGCCTGCCCAAGCTGGTGGGCGCCGGCGCGCCGCAGGCCGCGCCCGATCTGGTGGACGCGGTGATGGCGCATCGCGCCACCGCCGCTCGCGTCGCGGCTTACGAGTATGTCTCCCAGCGGCGCTGGAACCTGATTCTGAACGACGGCGTGGTGGTCAAGCTGCCGGAGACGGGATGGCGCAAGGAATTGGACGCCTTGGAGCATCTGATCGTGGATGCCGGAATCCTGGAACGCGACGTCACGGAGATAGATCTGCGTTCGCCCACACAGTATTTCTTCGTCCTGCGCAGCGGCGAGAAGAAAGACGTCCAACGCGGGAAAGAGACTTGAATATGGGTGAGGCGATCCGGTTGCGCGTCAACAATGAAATCCCCGCCTACCGTCCCGGGCTGGTGTCGGCGCTGGATATCGGCTCCTCCAAGGTCGCCTGCGTCATCGGCCGCGCCGAGCAGGGCACATTGAAAATCCTGGGCAGCGCCTTGCGCGAAAGCGCCGGCATTCGCGCCGGCACGGTGACCAGCCTGGAACTGGCGGAGGAATCCATCCGCGACTGCGTCGCCGCGGCCGAGAACCATGCCGACGCGCGGCATCCAGAATGTGCTGATTTCGGTCAATTGCGGCCAGCCCGTCTCGGTCAACAGCCGGGCGGTGATGGCGCTGGACGGCGCCCTGGTGTCGGATGACCATCTGCGCACGCTGCTGGGCGACGGGCGTGCCCGCTGCCGCCTGGACGGCCATGAGATCATCCAGAGCGCGCCGACCGCCTATGTGGTGGACGAGGCGCGGGGCGTGCGCAATCCCTCCGGCATGTTCTGCCAGCGCATCGGCGTCGCCATGCATGCGGTGGCGGTCAAACCCAGCCCGCTTCAGAATCTCAAGCTGGCGGTCGAGCGCTGCCACCTCAACGTGGTGGGCACGCTGTTCTCGGCTTATGCCTCGCGGCCTGGCGACCTTGAGCGAGGACGAAAAGCAGATCGGCGCCACCGTGATCGACATGGGCGGCGGCTGCACCTCCATCGCCGTGTTCCTGGAGGGGCATCTGGTATACGCCGACGTGGTGCCGAAGGGCGGCTTCACCGTCACGACCGACATTGCCCAGATGCTGGCGGCGCCGATTTCCGCCGCCGAGCGCATCAAGAACCTGTTCGGGGCGGCGCTGGGCGATCTGGAAGTCGGCACCGACGTGGTCGCGGTGCCCCAGATGGGCGAGGAGGGCGACGAATCGGCGCTGCGCGTGCCGCGCTCCATGCTCACCCGCATCATTCAGGCCCGGCTGGACGAGATCTTCGAGGAAGTGCAGAAACGGCTTCAGGCCTCCGGCTTTGACGCGGCCGCGGGCCGCCGGGCGGTGCTGACCGGCGGGGCCTGCCAACTGGCGGGGACCCGCGAACTGGCGGCGCGCATTCTCAACAAGCAGGTCCGCATCGGCCGGCCGCAGAATTTTTCCGGCCTGGCCGCCGCCAATGCCGGACCGGACTATGCCACCGCCATCGGGCTTTTGATGGCCGGCGCCACCATGCCGCCCGAGATGATCAATCCCGACCTCGCCATGATGCCGCCCGGGCAGAAAGCCAAAGGTTGGTGGGAAAGGTTGACCGGCCGGTGGTTGGAATGATTCAACAATATAAATGCGAATCGGTCGGGCGATTCGGGCGTTTGCAAGGTGACTGTCCGCTGTCCCTGAGGAGAATCTGAAAATGGCGATCAACCTCAAATTACCAGAGACCAAGGAATTGCGTCCCCGCATCACCGTGCTGGGCGTGGGCGGTGCCGGCGGCAATGCCGTCAACAACATGATCGAGGCCGGCCTCGACGGCGTCGATTTTGTCGTCGCCAACACCGACGCCCAGGCGCTGGCCCAGTCCAAGGCCGAGCACCGCATTCAGCTGGGCGTTTCCACCACCGAAGGCTCTGGGCGCGGGCGCGCAGCCCGATGTCGGCCGCGCGGGCGCCGAGGAATCGCTGCGCCGAGATCATGGAGCATCTCTCCGGCTCGCATATGGTGTTCATCGCCGCCGGCATGGGCGGCGGCACCGGCACCGGGCGCGGCCCCGGTGATCGCGCGCGCGGTGCGCGAGGCGGGCATCCTCACCGTCGGCGTCGTCACCAAGCCTTTCGCGCTGGAAGGCGACCGCCGCATGCGGGTGGCCGAAAAGGGCATCGCCGAACTGCAGCAATTCGTCCATACCCTGATCGTCATTCCCAACCAGAATCTGTTCCGCGTCGCCTCCGACCGCACCACCATGTCCCAGGCCTTCGCCATGGCCGACGAGGTGCTGCATGCCGGCGTGCGCGGCGTCACCGACCTGATCGTCATGCCGGGCCTGATCAATCTCGACTTCGCCGACATCAAGTCGGTGATCACCGAGATGGGCAAGGCCATGATGGGCACCGGCGAGGCCGAAGGCGAAGACCGCGCGCTCAGGGCCGCCGACATGGCGATCTCCAATCCGCTGCTCGACGATGTGACCATGAAGGGCGCCAAGGGCGTCCTGATCAACATCACCGGCGGGCCGGACCTGATGCTGTTCGAAGTCGAACAGGCCGCCAACCGCATCCGCGCCGAAGTCGATCCCGACGCCAACATCATCTTCGGCAACACCATCCTGGAAGAGATGGAAGGCCGCATCCGGGTCTCGGTGGTCGCCACCGGCATCGACGCCGAGATGCTGAAGCTGCCCGAGAAAGTGCATACGCTGCGGCCGCATCTGAAGCCCCAGGCGTTCCGCATGGAGCCGGTCAAGCCCGTGGCGGTCAATCCGGTCCAGGCCCAGGTCGAAAGCCTCGCCGCCGAGCTGAACGCGGCGCCGACGGTGAATGCGGACGAAGCCTATGCGCTGGGCGGCAAGGATGCCCCGGCGATCGAGCAGCCGGCGGCACAGGCCAGTACGGCGAGGTATCCGGCCACCGAAAGCTATCGTCCTTTGGATCAGCAGCCGCTGGCGGCGCGTCCGCAAGTGGAGAAGAAGGCCGGCTGGAGCCTGTTCGGGCGCAAAAAGACGGCCGTCCCCGACATGCGGGCGGAACCGCTTGCCGCGGAACGTCCCCGCGCGACGGCGACGCCCATGCAACGTCCTGCCGCTTCCGAACCGGCAACCCCGCCTGCCGGCGAGGACCTGTTCCCCGATCACGGCACGGACGAGCAGTTCGAAATCCCGGCCTTCCTCCGCCGTCAGTCCAATTAATTGGTGCTGCCCGCTCCGCGGGCGTTCAGCCGGCGAAAGCTCCACTGGAGCTTTCGCTCGCCGGCCTCGCGGGAAAGAAATTCCAGACCAAGACGTGAAAAGGGCGGCTTCGGCCGCCCTTTTTGTTTTATAAGAACGCATGGCCGGGAATTTCTGGATAGACGAAGCGTCAGCGGAAGACATTCCCGCCATTACCGCCATCCTCAACCACGCCGCCGCCCACACCACCGCGACCTGGCACGAATATCGCCAAGACGGACGCGGAGATGGCCGAATGGTTCGTGGCCCGAAAGCGGGATTATGCCGTGCTGGCGGCTCGCGATCCGTCCGGCTTGCTGGGCTATGGCAGCTATGGGCCATTCCGCCTTCCCTCCGGCTACCGGCTCAGCGCCGAACATTCCATTTATGTGCGCGAAGACGCCCGCGGTCGCGGTATCGGCAAGGCCCTGCTGACGGCGCTGATCGACCGGGCGCGCGGCCAGCGCCTGCATATGCTGATCGGCGGCGTCGACAGCGAGAACACCCTCAGCATCGCGCTGCACAAGGCATTCGGCTTTGAAGAGACCGGGCGGTTGCCGGAGATCGGCCGCAAGTTCGACCGCTGGCTGACCCTGGTATTCCTGCAAAAGCAGCTCTGATCCGCTATCATGGGCTCGGTCAGGGACGGGGGAGCGCATGCGCAAAACAATCGTGGCGGCCGGGCTTGGACTTTGGCTGGGCGGGCCGGCGCTGGCCGCACCTTATGACGTTGCGGAAAAGGACATCGCCACGCTTCAAGCCGACATGGCGGCGGGACGGGTCGATGCGGCGGGACTGGTGCAGGCCTATGAGGCCCGCATCGCCACCATCGATCCGCAGCTCCACAGCGTCATCGCTCTCAATCCCGACGCGCCGGCCGAGGCGCGCGCGCTCGACGCGGAACGCAAGGCGGGCCATTTGCGCGGTCCGCTGCACGGCATCCCGATCCTGGTGAAGGACAATATCGAAACCCTGGATCCCATCCCGACCACCGCCGGCTCGCTGGCGCTGGCGAATAATGTCACCCATCGCGATGCGCCGGCGGTGGCGCGGCTGCGCGCGGCAGGCGCCATCATTCTGGGCAAAACCAATTTGAGCGAATGGGCCAATATCCGGTCCACCCATTCCATCAGCGGCTGGTCCGCGATTGGTGGCTGGACGCACAATCCGTACGTGCTGGACCGCAGCACCTGCGGCTCCAGCGCGGGCAGCGGGGCCGCGGTAGCCGCCAGCCTGGCGGCGGCGGCACTGGGCACCGAGACCAACGGCTCGCTGGTCTGTCCCGGCGCCTTCAACGGCATCGTCTCACTGAAGCCGACCGTGGGACTGGTGTCGCGCACGCATATCGTGCCGATTTCGCACACCCAGGATACGGCCGGTCCGATGACGCGCAATGTCGCCGATACCGCGCTGCTGCTTGCCGCCATGGCGGGCAGCGACCCCGATGACGCAGCCACGGCCGAAGCCGACGCCCATCGCCCCGATTATGCCGCACTGGCCGGTGCCTCGCTGCAAGGCAAGCGATTGGGCGTCATCATGCCTCCCGCGGATCAATCCCCCTCGGTCACCAGCCAGGCTCTGCAACATGCGATCGACATTATGCGCGGGCAGGGGGTGGAGATCGTCGAGATTAACGATTTCGTGCGGCCGCCCGGGGCCTCGGACGAGGAAGCCACGGTGCTGAAATTCGAGCTCCGGCACGACATGGCCGCGTATCTGCAGAGCATCCCGGGCGAAGGCCCCAAGACTTTGGCCGATCTGATTGCGTTCGACCGGGCAACGCCGCGCGAACTGGTGCTGTTCGATCAGGATTATTTCGAGATGGCCGATGCCAAGGGTGAGTTGAACGACCCCGCCTACATCCAGGCGCGCGACGATCTGGTGACGAGCACCCGCGCGCTTCTGGACAAGACCTTCGCCCAATATCACCTCGATGCCCTGATCCGGGCCACCGAACGATCCCTCTTTCCGCGTCGATGTGATCAACGGCGATTTCGACGGCGCCAGCGCGTCCTTTCTGCCGGCGACTTCAGGCTATCCGCATTTGACGGTGCCGATGGGATTTGTGCGCGGCTTGCCCGTGGGACTTTCCTTCATCGGTCCGGCCTGGTCGGAAGCCAGGCTTCTGGCGCTGGGCGCCGCGTTCGAGGGCGTGGCAAAGGCGCGAAAGCCGCCGACCTACCTGCCCTCGCTGGAGGCCACGCCGGACATCGCTGCCGCGCTGGCGCCAATGCCGCGGAAATAGCGCGCAAGATCATATTTCATCGCGCGATCGCGGACGTACTTTCTATGACGGCGCGCCCGCCGCCGCGTGCGTGGTGGGGCCGATATAGACGCGCCGTCTGTTGAAATCGATGGCGATGGAATTGTAGCGCAGCAGCGCCGGACCGATGATCGCAGCGGCTTTGTTGTCGAGCCCGAAATAGCGGAACACCGCCGCATTCGCCACGATCACGGTTTGGGCGGGAAAGTCCCGGCCGCCCAAGGAAATTGTGAGCCCCTTGACGGTGACCACGGGTTCGAGCGTTCCCAGGGCGTCGCGCAGGTCCTGCGGTATGGGTTGCTTTTCGAAGCTGGCGCGCCTCAGCCCCAGCTTCTCGGCGGCGTTCCAGTTCAACATGGTGATGCCCGACCCCATGTCGAGGAGGGCGGTGACATTCTGGTCGCCGAATTTGGCGCGCAGCCACCACAAGGTGACGTCCATGTCCTTGGCCTGGTAGGGCGTAAGCTCCGCAGAGGGCCATCTGCGATAGACATCCGCATCGGGATTGGCGGGGTCCATGAGCTTGAGACGCAGCGCGTCATGGTCCATCACCAGCAGATAATGGGACAGCGCATCCATCCCCAGGATGCCGTCCGCGTCCTCCACGCCTTCCGGCGGATGAACATCGTCGGGCAGAACGCCCAGGGTCATGCCGCTGATGCTCCGTTCGGCCAGGCGCAACTCGCGAGGCTTCACCGGCAAGGCGGTGCCGATATTGTTCATGGCGTAGACCTTGAGCATCCCGCTTTCCGACGCCGCCAGGCCCAGCCTCTGGCGCAGATGCTCGAACAGCATGGTACGGCTGGAGGCCGTATCGAGCAGGAAGCTGAAAGGCCCCTGGCCGTCCACGAAGACGTCGGTCGAGACGCGGCCATCCCCGCCGATGCGATAGGGCATGTCCGCCATGGTGTCGGCCCGGACTGCCGTCGCCGCCGCGAGGATCGCCAGAATCAGAAAAATCGCGTTACTGCGAGGCCCCATCCCTGACGCCTTTCCCCCGGCGTCGCCACTAAACGCCCCAAATTGGGTTCCAGCAATCAAAATCATGATTGCGCCTTTGGAACCGAGCTTTTGCTATAAGGCGATCATGTCGTTTCGAAACACACTCTCCCGCGAGATCACGATTTCGGGCATCGCCCTGCATGCCGGGACGGCGGTGACCATGACGCTTTCACCGGCGCCGGCGGAACAAGGCGTGGTGTTCCGCCGGCTCGACCGCGGCGGCGCGGAAATTCCCGCCCGTTACGACCTGGTGGGCGAGACCAGGCTGGGCACGGTGATCGAAAAGGACGGCGCCAGGGTCGGCGTGATCGAGCATCTGATGGCGGCGGTGGCGGGCGCGGGGCTGGACGATCTGACGGTCTCGCTCGATGGTCCGGAACCGCCGATCCTGGACGGAGACGCGCTTTCCTATCTTCTGTTGATCGAGGAAGCCGGACTGAAACCACAGCACGCGCCGCGCCGCGCCATCAAGCTTTTGCGCGAGGTGCGGGTGACGGAGCAGGAGGCGTATGCCGCGTTCCATCCGGCGGACGCGCTGTCCTACGAATTCGTGCTTGAATATGCGACGCCCGCGATCGGGCGGCAGAGTTTCAACTTTGTTTTTTCGTCCGCGAATTTCCGGGAACAGATCGCACCGGCGCGGACATTCGGGTTTCTCAAGGACCTGGAAACGCTCAACCGGATGAATCTGGCCAAGGGTGCATCCCTGGAAAACACCCTGGCGCTGGACGACAGGGGTGTGATCAACAAGCAGCGTCAGCGGTTCGCCGATGAATTCGTGCGTCACAAGATCCTGGACGCCATCGGTGACATGGCGCTGGCGGGCCACAGCCTGATCGCGCGATTCGAGGGGTTCAAATCCGGCCACGGCCTCAACAACCGCCTGCTCCGGGCGCTTTTTTCCAATCCCGGAAATTACGAAATCGTCACGCTTCCCTGAGGCGGGCCGCTCTGTGCTATAAGAAAATGCTGGTCCGGACGGCCGGCGCCGCCAAGCGTAAGCGGTTGTCCGGGCAGAGGAATTTTCGAGGATTGCCCACCGATGCCGAATCCTGGCCATTTCCCCGTCCGCTCCGTCCGTGCCGCGCTTTTGGCGCTGGCCCTGGGAACCGCGTTGGGCGGCTGCAGCCTGCTGGGTCTGGACAAGGACGACGCCAGCAACGACCTCAACAAGGACGCCGCCCAATATCAGGAACGCCCGGTCGAGCAGATCTATGCCGACGCCTGGGCCCAGATCAACAAGGGCAACTGGGAAGAAGCCGGCAAGCAGTTCAACGAAGTGGATCGCCAGCATCCCTATTCGGTGTGGGCGCGCCGCGCCATGCTGATGAGCGCCTTCTGCTCCTATCAGGCCAACAAATATGGCGATGCGGTTTCGACTGCCGACCAGTATATCTCGCTGCATCCCGGCAGCCATGAAGTCGCCTACGCTTTCTATCTGAAGGCGATCTCGCTTTACGAGCAGATCGTGGACGTCGATCGCGACCAGGCGAATACGCAGGGCGCGCTGGTGGCCTTGCAGGACGTGGTGCAGCGCTTTCCCGGACACCGAATATGCCCGCGATGCCACGCTCAAGATCGATCTCACCCAGGACCATCTCGCCGGCAAGGAAATGGAGGTCGGCCGCTATTATCTGACGCGGGGCGATTATATCGGCGGCATCAACCGCTTCCGGGTGGTGGTGGAGCAATACCAGACCACGCCCCAGATCGCCGAAGCGCTGGAACGCCTGACCGAGGCCTATTATTCGCTGGGCCTGGACAGCGAGGCGCAGACCGCCGCCGCCGTGCTGGGCGCCAATTATCCCGGCAGCCAGTGGTATGCCGACGCCTATAACCTCCTGAAGGGCCGCAATTTGCGCCCGAAGGAAGACAAAGGCTCCTGGATCAGCCAAGCTTTCCACCGGGTTCTTTAGAGTCGCATCCGCATGCTCGCCGCACTGACGGTCCGCGACATCGTGCTGATCGAGCAGGCCGCGCTGGAATTCGCGCCGGGCCTCAATGTCCTGACCGGCGAGACCGGAGCGGGCAAATCCATTTTGCTGGATTCGCTGGGCCTTGCCGTGGGCGGCCGCGGCCGCGCGGCGGTGCGGCCTGGCGCGGCGCAAGGCTCCGCCACCGCAATGTTCGATCCCGCTCCCAGATCATGGCGCGCGCGCATTGCTCGAGGAACAGGCGATGGCGCATGAGGGCGAAATCGTGCTGCGCCGCACGCTTGCCGCCGATGGAAAATCGCGCGCCTTCGTCAATGACGAGCCGGTCAGCGTGGGGCTGCTCAAGGATCTGGGCGGTCTGCTGCTGGAAGTGCATGGCCAGGCCGACGATCGCGGCCTGTTCGATACGGCGACCCATCGCGGCTTGCTGGATGCGTTCGGCGACCTGGAAAGCATGGGCCGCGAGGTCGCCGCGCAGTATGCGCGATGGGATGCGGCGCGCGATGCGCTGGCTGGATTAAAGGCGCGCGCGGCCGAGGCCGAGAAAAATGCCGATTATGTCCGCGCCGCCGTGAAGGAACTGTCCGGATTCGATCCGCAGCCCGGCGAGGAGGAAAGCCTGGCCGGCGAGCGCGCCCTGATGATGAACGCGGCGCGCATCGCCGAGGATCTGAGCGCGGCCAGCGAAGCGCTGTCGGGCGAGCGGGGCGCGGAAGCGTCGCTGGCCTCGGCCTTGAAGAAGCTGTCCCGCCTGCAGGAAGAAGCGCGCAAGCGCACCGCGACCGCCGAAGCGGCGCTCGAGCAGGCCTTTGCCCAGACCGAAGAAGCGCGACGCGAATTGGACGCCTTGCTGTCGAGCCTCGACATGGACACCGCCGCCCTGGAGCGGAAGGAGGAGCGACTGTTCGAATTGCGCGCGCTGGCCCGGAAATATGGGTGCGCGCCGGACGGGCTGCCCGCGGTGCTGGCGGAATTCCAGGCGCAGCGGGAGGCGCTGGATGGCAGCGGCAATTCGTTGAAGGAAGCCGAAGCCGTGGTGGCGCGCGCGCGCGAGGCCTATCTGGGCGCCGCGCGGAAGCTGTCGAAGAGCCGCGCCGCCGCGGCGAAAAAACTGGAAGCGCGGTCGCCGCCGAACTGGCGCCGCTGAAGCTCGGCCATGCCAAATTCCGCGTCGCGCTGGAGCCGCTGGCCGATGACGCCGGCACGGCCAATGGACTTGAAAGAATTGCCTTCGAAGTCGCCACCGTGGAAGGCGCCGCCTTCGGTTCGCTGACCAGGATCGCATCGGGCGGCGAATTGGCGCGCTTCTCGCTGGCCCTGAAGGTCGCGCTGGCCCAGACCGCGCCGCCCGCCGCCCTGGTGTTCGACGAAGTGGATCGCGGCGTCGGCGGCGCGGTCGCCGACGCGGTGGGCGAGCGCCTGCAGCGTCTGGCCGAAACCACGCAAGTGTTGCTCGTCACCCATTCGCCGCAAGTGGCGGCGCGGGCGGCGCGGCATTTCCGCATTTCCCGAGTCGGCGACAAGACCCGCATCGACCTTGTTGGAAGACGAAGCGCGGATCGAGGAAATCGCCCGCATGCTGTCGGGCGCCGACGTCACCGCCGAAGCGCGCGCCGCCGCCCAGCGGCTGGTGGCGGAAGCGCGGCGCCGAAGAAGGCGCGCAAACGCGCATGAAAGCGGTCGAGAAACTCACCTCCGCCGAGGCGGAAAAGGAGCTGGACCGGCTGGCGCGGGAGATCGCCGAGCATGACCGCCGCTATTATGGCGAAGACGCGCCGACCATCAGCGACGCCGCCTATGATGCGCTGCGCCGCCGCAATCAGGCGATCGAGGAGCGCTTTCCCCTGCTGGTGCGGCCCGACAGTCCGTCCCAGCGCATCGGCGCCAAGGTCAGCGAAAAATTCGCCAAGGTGGTGCATGCCAGGCCGATGCTGTCGCTCGACAATGCCTTCAGCGACGAGGATGTGGCGGAATTCGTCGGCCGCGTCCGACGCTTCCTGGGTTTGAAGGAGGACGAGGAGGTTGCCGTCACCGCCGAGCCCAAGATCGACGGGCTTTCCGCCTCGCTGCGCTACGAGAAAGGCATTCTGGTGCAGGGCGCCACCCGCGGCGACGGCGCAGGAAGGCGAGGACATCACGCCAATCTGCGCACCATTTCCGATATTCCGCTGCGCCTGCACGGCAAGCCGCCCGCCGTGCTGGAGGTGCGCGGCGAGGTCTATATGACCCACAAGGCATTTCGAGGCGCTGAACAAGCGCCAGGAAAAGGACGGCAAGCCGGTCTACGCCAATCCGCGCAATTCCGCCGCCGGTTCGGTGCGCCAGCTCGATCCCGCCATCACCGCCAGCCGCACCCTGAATTTCTTCGCCTATGCCTGGGGCGAGATCAGCGAGATGCCGGCCAAGACCCAATCCGGCATGCTGGAGAAATTCCAGGACTATGGCTTTGTCGTCAATCCACTGGTCAAGCGCTGCGAGAATCTGGATCGAGATTCTCAAATTCTATCGCGACATCGAAGCCAGGCGCGCGCGCCTCGGCTACGACATCGACGGCGTGGTCTACAAGGTCGACCGGCTCGACCTGCAGGAGCGGCTGGGCTTCGTCTCGCGCAGCCCGCGCTGGGCCATCGCCCACAAATTCCCCGCCGAGCAGGCCGAAACCGTGCTCGAAGACATCGACATCCAGGTCGGGCGCACCGGCAAGCTGGCGCCGGTGGCGCGGCTGAAGCCGGTCACGGTCGGCGGCGTGGTGGTGTCGCAACGCCACCCTGCACAACGAAGACGAGATCGCGCGGCTGGATGTGCGGATCGGCGACACGGTGGTGATGCAGCGCGCCGGCGACGTCATCCCGCAGATCGTGCGGTGTGATCCGACAAGCGGCCGCGCGGCGCCAAGCCTTACAAGTTTCCTCGACAATGTCCGGTCTGCGGCAGCCATGCGGTGCGCGAAGTGGACGAGAAGACCGGCAAGCAGGACGTCGACCGGCGCTGCACCGGCGGGCTGATCTGCGATGCGCAGACGGTGGAGCGGCTGAAACATTTCGTCGCCCGCGACGCCTTCGACATCGAAGGCCTGGGCGGCACCATGATCGAGCTGTTCCACGACAAGGGCCTGCTGAACGAGCCCGCCGATATCTTCGCTCTGACCGAGAAGCCGGAGAAAGTCAGCAAAGTGCTGGCCGAGCATCGCGCCGCCCTGTCGGAAGAACGGCGCGAGGCCCTCGGCAAGGAGCCGGTCAAGGCCAAGGCCAAGAAGGAAGACCGCGAAGACAAGGTGGTCGAGAATCTGATGGCGGCGATCGAGCGCCGCCGCAAGATTTCGCTCGACCGCTTCATCAACGCGCTGGGCATCCGCCATGTCGGCGAGACCACGGCGCGATTGATCGCGCGCCATTACCGCACCCTGGACGCCTTCCTGGCCGGCGATGAAGGCGGACAATGCGCGCGAGGAACTGGAAGCCTGGAGGGCATCGGCGGCGTCGTGGCCGAGGCGATCTGCGATTTCTTCGACGAGAAGCACAATGTGAAGGCGCTGGAGCGGTTGCTGGCCTGGCTGGATGTGACGCCGATGGCCGCGCCGCGTGCGGTCGTCGCCGGTCTCCGGCAAGACGGTGGTGTTCACCGGCACGCTGGAAAAGATGACCCGCCAGGAAGCCAAGGCGCGGGCGGAAAGCCTGGGCGCGAAGGTCTCGGGCTCGGTCTCCGCCGAAGACCGACATCGTCGTCGCGGGCCCGGGCGCGGGTTCAAAGCTCGCCGAGGCCAAGAAGCACAATGTCGAAGTGCTCGACGAGGACGCCTGGCTGAAACTGATCGGCGGATAGTCGATCCTCACCCTTCGACAGCTCAGGGTGAGGATATCCTCATGCGACGCGCCCGCTGCGCAGCGATGCAGGACCTCTGGAACCTGGAACAGTGGCTGGCTGACGGTCCGATCAAATCGCCCGCGTCGCCTGCTCCAGCCAGGCGCGGGTTTCCTCGTCCAGCAGCGGGCGCAGGGTTTCCAGCACGCGCGCGTGATAGGCGTTGAGCCAGGTGCGTTCGCCGTCGGTGAGCAGCCCGGTTCGACCAGATTGAGATCGATCGGCGCCAGCGTGATGGTCTCGAACCCCATCATCGGCGCGCTCGCCGTCCGGCATCGCTTTCGGCTCGGTCACCACCACCAGATTTTCGATCCGGATGCCGTATTCTCCCGCCTTGTAATAGCCGGGCTCGTTGGAGCAGATCATGCCGGGCAAGAGCGGCTGGTTGACCGGCCGCTTGGAAATATTCTGCGGCCCCTCGTGCACCGACAGATAAGAGCCGACGCCATGGCCGGTGCCGTGGTCGTAATCCAGCCCCGCGTCCCACAGCGGCCGTCGCGCGAAACTGTCCAGCTGCATGCCGATGGTGCCTTCCGGGAAAGCGTACCGTGGCGAGCGCGATATGGCCTTTCAGCACGCGGGTGAAGCGGTCGCGCATCTCGGCCGTGGGCGTGCCCACGATCACCGTGCGCGTCACGTCGGTGGTGCCGTCGGGATATTGCGCGCCGGAATCGATCAGGAACATCTGATCGTTTTGGATCGGGGCATTGGTCGAGCGGGTGACGCGGTAATGCACAATGGCGCCGTTGGCGCCGGCGCCGGAAATGGAATCGAAAGACAGGTCGGAGAGATAACTGGTGGCGCGGCGGAAACCTTCCAGCGCTTGCGCCGCGGCGATTTCGGTCAGAGCGCCGTTCGGGCGCCTCGCGCGCGAACCAGCAGAGAAAGCGCGACAGCGCCGCGCCGTCGCGGATATGGGCCTTGCGCGTGCCTTCGAGTTCGAGGGGATTCTTGCAGGCCTTGGGCAGCTGGCAGGGATCGGGAGGCCGCTTCACCTTGGCGCCGGCCTTGTCCAGCCGGTCGAAGATCGCGGCGGCCGCGGTGGCGGGATCGGCGATCACGGTCTTGCCCTTCAAGGCATCGAGCGCGGCGGTGAATTCGGATGCCGGCGCCAGACGCACGCCGTCGCCCAGATGGGCTGCGAGGCCGGCGCTGCGCTTGTTCTCGTCCAGGAACAGATCGGCGCTGCCGTCGGCGTGAAGAATGGCGAAGGCCAGCACGAAGGGCGTGTGCGGCACGTCGCTGCCGCGAATGTTGAACAGCCAGCAGATCGAATTCGCACAAGGTGAGCACCGCCGCGTCGGCATGGGATTTCTTCAAGCTCGCGGCGACGCGGGTGCGCTTGGCGCCGCTCTCCTCGCCCGCCAGATTCAGCGCATGCGGCACCGCCTGCTCCATGGGCGGCGAAGGGCGGTCGGTCCACACCGCGTCGATGGGATTGCTGTCGCAGGCGACCAAGGTGCCGCCGGCGCGTTCCGCCGCCTGGCGCAGGCCCGCCACGGCATGGGCGGTGCTGAGCCAGGGATCGAAGCCGAGCTTGGCGCCTTGGCGGCAATGATCGGGATCCAGCCCTGCGGCCCTTCCGCCACCAGATCGCGCGGCTCGAACAGCGATGTGTCGGTCTGGGCGCGGACCTGCAAGGTATAGCGGCCATCGACGAAGACCGCGGCCTTGTCCTTCAGCACCACCGCCGCGCCGGCCGAGCCGGTGAAGGAGGTGAGCCAGGCCAGCCGTTCGGCGCTGGCGGGCAGATATTCGCCCTGATGCTCGTCGGAATGCGGCACGACAAAGCCGTCCAGTCCGCGCTGCGTCAGCTCGGCGCGCAAGGCGGCAAGCCGGGGCGCCACGGTGGCGGCATCGGAACGGTCGTCATAGGTCTGGAAAGGGCTGTTTTTGTCCATGGCAGGCCCTCAAATGGCGGAGCAATAGCGCATTCAAAAGAAGCTTAGCGTCCCGGTTTCTCCAAGACCAGCGCGCTCCAGGGACCTTCGCGGCGGCGGCCGAGGAACCGCAGGCGATGGTAAAAACTCAGGATCATCGCTTCCTGATTGTGGAGCAGGCCCGACAGAACCAGGGTCGCCCCGGGCGCCAGCGCCTTGCCGATCTGCGGCGCCAGCCGGGTCAGCGGTCCGGCCAATATGTTGGCGATGATCAGATCGTAAGGCGCGGCCGCGGCCAGCGCCGGATGGGTCAAGCCGTCCGCGACAACGCCGCGGACCAGCGGCGCCACGCCGTTGCACCGCGCGTTCTCGTCGCGTCACTTCGATGGCGACCGGATCGATGTCCGACGCCAGCACCGGCCGCTTCCACAGTTTCGCGGCGCCGATGGCGAGCAGGCCGGTGCCGCAACCGAGATCGAGCACATTGCGATAGGCACGATGGCGGGCAAGATCGGTCAGAACGGCCAGGCACAGCGCGGTGGTCTCGTGATGGCCGGTGCCGAAGGCCAGCCCGGCCTCGATCCGCATCGGGATCACGCCATGCGGCACCTGGCCCGCGTCATGCGCGCCATAGACGAAGAAGCGGCCCGCCCGGACCGGCGGCAAGCCTTCCTGGCTGAGCTTGATCCAGTCCTGGTCGGGCAGCGGCGCGACGATGATCTCGCGGCCCGCGATGCGGGACAGTTGGGCCGCGTCCGGTTCTTCCGTGTACAGAGCTTCGACGGTGGCGGTTGCGTCCGAACGGCTCCTCCGCGATCAGCACGGCCTGCGGCTCCGACGCCAGTTCCAGCAGCGAGGCCATGTCCGGCGCCTCGGCCTTGGCCAGCGCGACCGAGGCTTTCCACAAAGGCGGATTGATCATGCCCGCGCCACGAACTGATCGATGACGCGTTTCTCGCCGGCCTTGTCGAAATCCACCGTCAGCTTGTTGCCTTCGACAAAACTCACCCGGCCATAGCCGAATTTCTGGTGGAAGACGCGGTCGCCGCGCGCGTAATGCGAGGCACTGGGATCGCTGGTCTGCACGGCATAGGCCTGGGCCTCGATCAGGGGCGGGCGGGTGCGGGCCTGGGCTTGCGCGCGATTGGCCTGGGCGCGCTTCCAGCCCGGGCTCTCATAGGTGCTGGCGAAAGCCGGTCCGCCGGCATTGTCGCGAAAGCCCATGGCGCCGCCATAGAAGCCTTCATCCACACTGGTCTCGACATGGGCTTCGGGAATCTCGCTGAAGAAACGCGACGGCAAGGCGCTCTGCCAGGTGCCGTGCACGCGGCGGTTGGCGGCGAAGGAAATCCGCGCCCGCTGCTTGGCCCGCGTCAGGCCGACATAGGCGAGGCGGCGCTCTTCCTCCAGCCCGGCCAGGCCGTTCTCGTCCATGGTGCGCTGGCTGGGAAACAGACCTTCCTCCCAGCCGGGCAGGAAGACGGTGTCGAACTCCAGTCCCTTGGCGGCATGCAGGGTCATCAGATTGATGCGGTCGCCGCTTTCGTTCTGGGCGATCTCCATCACCAGCGAGACATGCTCCAGGAAGGCCGGCAGCGATTCGAAGCTCTCCATCGAGCGCACGAATTCCTTGAGATTGTCCAGCCGTCCCGGCGCTTCCGCCGATTTGTCGGCCTTCAGCATGTCGGTATAGCCGAACTCGTCCAGAATCATCTCGGCCAGTTCGGTGTGCGGCAGCACGTCCGCGGTCGCGCTCCAGCGGGCGAAATTCCCAGCCAGTTCGGCCAGCGCCTTGCGCGCCTTGGGCGGCAATTCGTCGGTCTCGGCGATCTCGCGCGACGCCGCCAGGAGCGGCAGTTGGCGGGCGCGGGCAAAGGCATGCAAGGTCGCCACGCTGGCATCGCCGATGCCGCGCTTGGGCTTGTTGACGATGCGCTCGAAGGCCAGATCGTCGTCGCCCTGCGCGATCAGGCGCAGATAGGCCATGGCATCGCGGATTTCGGCGCGCTCGTAGAAGCGCGGACCGCCGATCACGCGATAGGGCAGGCCCAACGAGATAAAGCGATCTTCGAATTCGCGCATCTGGAATGAAGCACGCACCAGGATCGCCATGTCGCCGAACCGCGCGCCCTGGCGGTGCAGGTCTTCCGCCTCGCTTGCGACGTTGCGCGCTTCTTCTTCGGCGTCCCACACGCCCTGCACCCGGATCTGCTCGCCGGGATCGCCTTCGGTCCACAACGTCTTGCCCAGCCGGCCCTTGTTGGCGGCGATCAGGCCCGAGGCCGCGCCCAGAATCGCGGGGGTGGAGCGGTAATTGCGTTCCAGCCGGATCACCTTGGCGCCGGGAAAATCGCGCTCGAAGCGCAGGATGTTTTCCACTTCCGCGCCGCGCCAGCCATAGATGGACTGGTCGTCGTCGCCCACCACGCAGACATTGCCGCTCTGGTTCGCCAGCAGCTTCAGCCAGAGATACTGCACCACATTGGTGTCCTGATATTCGTCCACCAGGATGTAGCGGAAGCGGTCGCGGTAATCGGCCAATATGTCGGGATTGGTGCGCAGGATGTTGAGCGTCTCCAGCAGCAGGTCGCCGAAATCCGCCGCGTTCAAGGCTTTCAAGCGTTCCTGATACTGGCGGTAGAGCGATTTGCCCTTGCCGAAGGCATAGGCCTGGCCATCGCTGTCGGAGACATCGTCGGGCCTCAGCCCGCGGTTTTTCCAGTTGTCGATCATCGCCGCCAAGGTCCGCACCGGCCAGCGCTTTTCATCGATCCCTTCCGCCTCGATCAGCTGCTTCATCAGCCGAAGCTGATCGTCGGTATCCAGGATGGTGAAATTGGATTTCAGTCCCGCCAGTTCGGCATGCCGGCGCAGCATCTTGGCGCCGATGGAATGGAAGGTGCCAAGCCATTGCATGCCTTCGACCACGCCGCCGATCAGCGCGCCGATGCGCTCCTTCATCTCGCGCGCCGCCTTGTTGGTGAAGGTGACGGCCAGGATCTGGCCCGGCCAGGCGCGCCGCGTGGCCAGGATGTGGGCCAGCCGCGTGGTCAGCACCCGCGTCTTGCCGGTTCCGGCCCCCGCCAGCACCAGCACGGGACCGTCGATGGCCTCGACCGCCTCGCGCTGCTCCTTGTTGAGGCCGGCGAGATAGGGCGGGTCGCGCGGAACCGGCGCGGACGGCTCATTGTCGCCGAAGGCAGCGTCCAGCGGGTCGGAATAGGGATGTTGGCTCATAACTGCGGCCATTCTAGCAGGGGCGGACGGCAAAAGTCCTGCTTTTGTTCTCCTGCCAAGGTTGGCGCAATATTGCCGGAGCGCTCAGTCCTTCTTGTGCGCGTCCAGCTCGCGCGCGGCCTTCGCGGCTCTCGCCTTGGCAAGATCGCGGAGCTGTTTGGGCGTGCCATGGAGGACGCGGTTTGCCTCCGCGACCTTCCCTTTCTCGTCGCGCGCCTTGGCTTTGCGGACACGCCGCAGATTGACGATCTCCGCCATCTTATTTTGGGCCTGCCGCTTCGCTGCTTGAGGCTGGGGCGTCCTTGGCTCCCGCGCGGGCATAGGCCGGCCGTTCCAGGCAGCGCTTCACATAGGCCTCGACCGACGCCAGCTTGGGCATCATGGGATTTTGCGCGAACATGCCGAAGGTGGTGGCGTAGAGGATGTCGGCGCCGGTGAACTTCTCGCCCGCGATATAGGGCTGGGCGGTCAAGAGCTTGTCGATATACGCCATGACCTCTTCGACCGCGACCCAGCCGGCGGTCCCGCGCGGCACATCCATTTTCAGAAATTTGGACACGAAGGCCGGTTCCACCACGTCGCCATAATAGGCCAGCATGGTGAGGTACTGGCCGCGCCCTGCCTCGCCCGGTTTGGGCGCCAGGCCGGCCTGCGGGAAACTGTCGGTAAGATAGGCGACGATGGCGCTGGACTCGAACACGGTCTCGTTGCCGTGGCGAATGGCGGGCACCTTGGCATGGGGATGCGGATTGCCGGGGTCGGCGGCGCCGCTGCCGTCGCCGCGCCGGATCGAGACGAATTTGATTTCGTAGGGAACGCCCAATTCTTCCAGCAGGAAGATCATGCGGGTCGAGCGGGATTTCGGCGCGTGATAGAGTGTGATCATGCGTCCAAGGTTAGATGTGGGTTCGGCTCACGGCAAGGGCGTGGAGACGGAGCGCGCTGGCCAGCGGGCGCGGACCGCGGGTCGCGTCGATGCCTTGCACCAGCGCTGCCAGGCTGCGGCCGGTCTTTTTGGCTTCGTCATCCAGAACCGCCCAGAATTCCTCCTCCAGCGCCACCGAGGTGCGGTGGCCGGACAGCGAGAAGGAGCGCTTCTTTAACAACTGGATCGTTCCTACGCTGTCGCTACGAACTCCCTCGCGCCTACGCGCTCGCCGAGGATGAGCGCTTCGCGGTCATTTCGGCCCGATCATGTCTTCGGGCCGCACGATGGCGTCGAATTCCTCCGCCGTGACATAGCCGCCCTTGACCGCTTCCTCGTTCAAGGTGGTGCCGTTCTTGTGCGCGGTCTTGGCGATCTTGGCGGCGTTGTCGTAGCCGATCTTGGGCGCCAGCGCCGTCACCAGCATCAGCGAGCGTTCCAGCCCGGCCTTGATGTTGTCGAGGCGCGGCTCGATGCCGACCACGCAATTGTCGGTGAAGCTCACCGCCGCGTCGGCCATCAGCCGCACGCTCTGCAGGAAATTGTAGGCCATCACCGGATTGTAGACGTTGAGCTCGAAATGGCCCTGGCTGCCGGCGAAGGTGATCGCCGCGTGGTTGCCGAAGATCTGCACGCAGACCTGGGTCAGCGCCTCGCACTGGGTCGGGTTGACCTTGCCCGGCATGATCGAGGAGCCGGGCTCGTTCTCCGGCAGCGCCAGCTCGCCCAGGCCCGAGCGCGGGCCCGAGCCCAGCAAGCGGATGTCGTTGGCGATCTTGAACAGCGCGGCGGCGACCGTGTTGATCGCGCCGTGGCTGAACACCATCGCGTCGTGCGCGGCCAGCGCCTCGAACTTGTTGGGCGCGGTGGTGAAGGGCAGGCCGGTGATGGCGGCGATGCGGTCGGCGACCGTCTCGGCGAAGCCCACCGGGCGCGTTGAGGCCGGTGCCGACCGCGGTGCCGCCCTGGGCCAGCTGCATCAGCTTGGGCAGGGTCTGCTCGATGCGCTCGATGCCGTTCTCGACCTGCTGTGGTGTAGCCGGAGAATTCCTGGCCGAGCGTCAGCGGCGTCGCGTCCTGGGTGTGGGTGCGGCCGATCTTGATGATGTGCCTTCCAGGCCTGCGCCTTGTCGTTCAGCGCGTTGCGCAGCTTCTGCAGCGCCGGCAGCAGCCGGTGCACGATCTCCTCCGCGCAGGCGATGTGCATGGCCGTCGGGATAGGTGTCGTTCGACGACTGGCTCATGTTGACGTGATCGTTGGGATGGACCGGCTTCTTCGAGCCCATCTCGCCGCCCAGCATCTCGATGGCGCGGTTGGAGATCACCTCGTTGGCGTTCATGTTGGACTGGGTGCCCGAGCCGGTCTGCCAGACCACCAGCGGGAAATGGTCGTCGAGCTTGCCGTCGATCACCTCCTGGGCCGCGGCGACGATGGCCTTGCCGAGCTTCGGGTCGAGCTGTGCCCAGCGCCATGTTGGTCTCGGCGGCGGCGCGCTTGACGATGCCGAGCGCGCGGACGATGGGGAGCGGGCTGCTTCTCCCAGCCGATCTTGAAATTGCCGCAGCGAGCGCTGGGCCTGCGCGCCCCAATAGCGGTCGGCGGCGACCTCGATGGGGCCGAAGGTGTCGGTCTCGGTGCGGGTCTGGGGAGTCTTGGCGGTCATGGCGCCTTGCTCGGGGAAAGCCGCGCCCGGGTACTACTTCTTCCGGAACGAATCCAGGCTGACCACCTCGCCGGCCGGGGTCTTGTCGGCCGGCAGGGCGGATTCGGCCGGGCGCGTCACCCTCGGTCGGCGCCACCGGCACCATGACGGCGAGCGGGGGCCGGTTTGGCCTCGCCTTCGCTGCTTGAATTGCAGGCCGAACTGCACGCCCGGATCGAAGAAGGCGGTCAGCGCGCGAACGGGATGACGCAGCGTCGCCGGCAGCTTCCTGAAGGTCAGCGCGACCTCGAAATGATCGTCCTTCACCTTCAGCGCCCAGAACTGGTGCTGGAGGATGATGGTCATTTCGTCGGGATATTGCTCGCGCAGGAAATCGGGAATCTCGACACCCGGAATGGGTCTTGAAGGTGAGATAGAAATGATGCGAGCCGATCAGGCCTTGCTTCTCGATGCGGCGCAGCGCATCGCGCACGACGCCGCGCAACGCCGCGTCCGTCAGGGCCTGATAGCCGATATAGTCCTTCGCCATGAGACTTTTTAGAGTAAGCGTGGCTAACAAGGAGTCAATCTCGGGAACCCAGCAAATATCCCCCGCCATTTTGGCGCAATTGCAGCAATGGGGGAACCGGAAGCTTTATCAAGCCGTTGTCAATATGCTGCCGACGAGGGTCCGGATTCGTGAAAATTGCACAGATAGCGCCGCTGGTCGAAAGTGTGCCGCCCAGGCTTTATGGCGGCACCGAACGGGTCGTATCCTGGCTGACGGAAGAATTGGTGGCCCAGGGTCATGATGTGACCCTGTTCGCCAGCGGCGATTTGCGCACCAAAGCGGACCTGTGCCCCATCGTGCCGCGCGCGCTTCGGCTCGACGGCATTCACAATTCGCTGACCTACAACATCATCATGCTCGACCGGGTCGCCGAGCGGGCGGCGGAGTTCGACGTCCTGCATTTCCACATCGACTTTTTTCACTATCCCGTCTTCCGCAACATGGCCGCAAAAACCCTGACCACGCTTCACGGCCGCCAGGACCTGCCAGAACTGCCCGACATCTACCGTGCCTTTCCGCACATGCCGCTGGTGTCGATTTCGGATCACCAGAGAAAGCCGGTACCGCCGGTCAACTGGATGGGCACGGTTTATCACGGTCTGCCGGAGCGGCAGTTTCGCGAAGGTGACGGGGCGGGCGGATACCTCGCTTTCCTAGGCCGGATCTGCCCCGACAAGGGGCCGGTCGCGGCCATCGAGATTGCCGCCAAGGCCGGAATGACCCTGAAAATAGCCGCCAAAGTGGATCCGGTCGACCAAGCCTATTTCGAGCAGGTCGTCCGACCCCTGCTGGCCAAAAGTCCCCATGTCGAATTCATCGGCGAGATCGATGACAGCCGGAAGCAGGAATTCCTCGGCAACGCCTCCGCGCTGCTGTTTCCCATTTGCTGGCCCGAGCCATTCGGCCTGGTGATGATCGAGGCGATGGCCTGCGGCACGCCGGTGATTGCGCTGCGCGCCGGTTCGGTGCCGGAAATTCTGGAAGACGGCCTTACCGGCTTTGTGGTGGACACGATCGACCAAGCGGCCCTGGCGGCCGCGCGATTGAATGAGCTGTTCCGTCCCTCGATCCGTTCGCGTTTCGAGGAACGCTTCAGCGCCCAAGCCATGGCGCGGGAATATTGCCGAATTTATCGCCGGCTGATCCGGTTGCAGGGCGCCGAAACCGGCACCGTTCAGGCGGCGTGAGCGGCCGGCGATTTTGAGAAAATCCATTTGGAAGCGCACCCATGGAGGCCATGACCCTCCCACTATCGCCTGACGAGACGTCCAGTTTTTATATTCAGGCGACCGAATCCATCCAGGAGCGCTGGCCGCGCACCCTGAAGAATGGCGACACCTTCGGGCTGTTCGATGCCCTGGGCGATGTCGTCGATCCCCGCGCCACGCCCGGCGGTTTGTTTCACCTGGATACGCGCCATCTTTCGGGGCTGGAATTCCTCATCGACGGGCAGCGGCCGCTGCTTTTGTCGTCGGCGGTTGAGAACGATAATGTCGTGCTCACCGTCGATCTTTCCAATCCCGATATTTACGAGAACGGCAAGATCGTATTGCCGCGCGAGATCCTGCATGTGCGGCGCTCCAAATTCCTGTGGGAAGGCACGGCCTATGAGCGTTTCGCCATTCACAATTTCGATGCCCATCCTCATCGCTGCTGGCTGACCTTCAATTTCGAGGCCGATTTTCGCGACCTGTTCGAGATCAGGGGCATGCAGCGGACCGGGCGCGGCGTCGTGACGACCGCGATGGACGATAGCGGCATCACCTTCCGCTATCAGGGTCTGGACGGCATCGAACGGCGCACGGAAATCAATCTCGATCCGCGGCCCGAGCGTTTGAATGAAAAGCAGGCGCTCTATGCGGTCGATCTCAAGCCGGGCGAGCAGCGCGCCATCATCCTGACAGTACGCTGCGCGGATGGCCGGCCTCAGGCTTTCTCCGTGCCTTATCGCGCGGCCCGGCGCGCCGCCCAGAAGGCCAGCAATTTGGGAGGTACGGTGGCGAGTTCCAATGCGCTGGCCAACCGCATGCTGCACCGGGCGGGCGCCGATCTTACCATGCTGATCACCGACACGCCGGAGGGGCCCTATCCCTATGCCGGGACGCCCTGGTTCTCCACGCCTTTCGGGCGCGACGGTTTGATCACGGCGCTGCAGATGATGTGGATCGATCCGTCCCTGGCCAAGGGCGTGTTGCGCTATCTCGCCCGCACCCAGGCAACCGCGAGCGATCCGCGGGCCGACGCCGATCCGGGCAAGATCCTGCATGAAACCCGCGCCTGCGAGATGGCCAATCTCGGCGAAGTGCCGTTCGGCCGCTATTACGGCAGCGTCGATTCCACGCCTTTGTTCGTGCTTCTGGCGGCGCGCTATTTCCTGCGCACCGGTGACCAAGCCACCATCCGCGCGCTCTGGCCCAATCTGGAAGCGGCACTCAACTGGATCGACCGCTATGGCGATCGCGACGGCGACGGCTTTGTCGAATATTACCGTGAAAGCGAGGACGGCCTTGCCAACCAGGGCTGGAAGGACAGCCGCGATTCCATCTTTCATGCCGATGGCGCGCTTGCCACGGGTCCGATCGCGCTCTGCGAGGTCCAAGCCTATGTCTATGCCGCCAAGCAGGGTGCGGCGATGCTGGCACGCATGCTGGGCGAGCATGCGCGCGCCGATGAATTGGCCGAAGCCGCCGCGACCTTGCGCCAGCGTTTCGAACAAACCTTCTGGTGCGAGGATTTGGGTGTCTATGCCATCGCCTTGGACGGCGCCAAGAAACCCTGCCGGGTGCGCACGTCCAATGCGGGGCAAGTGCTGTTCAGCGGCATCGCGTCCGCCGATCGCGCCGCCCATCTTGCAGAGACATTGATGACGCCGGAGATGTTCTCCGGCTGGGGCGTACGCACCTTGGCGTCCGACGCGCCGCGATTTAATCCGATGTCCTATCACAATGGTTCGGTATGGCCGCACGACAATGCCCTGATCGCCCTGGGTCTGGGCCGCTACGGCTTCAAGCGGGCCGCCGCCGGCATTTTTGGCGGACTGTTCGACGCCTCCTGCCATATGGACCTGATGCGAATTCCCGAGCTTTTTTGCGGCTTTCCCCGCCGCCGGGGCACCGCCCCCACGCTTTACCCCGTCGCCTGCCAGCCCCAGGCCTGGGCCAGCGGGGCGCCCTTCGCACTCCTGGAAGCCTGCCTGGGCATTGTTTGCGACCATGAACGCCGGGAGGTCCGCTTTCATAATCCGCTCTTGCCCCGCTTCCTGGAGGAGATCCGCATCCGCAATCTCTGTCTGGACGGTGCCTCGGTGGACCTGCGGCTGCGCCGCAGCGGCGAGGGCACGGAAGTGGCCATCCTGGCCCAGCGCGGGGATCTCTCGATTCGCATAGCTCAGTGAGGAGCGACGCCGAAGGCGGCGAAACGGTCCAGTGGACCGTTTCGAGCGACGAACGCCGCGAACTTAGGCGAGCGGCTGCATGTCAACATCGCCCAAACGCGGCTTGAGCCTGGATGCGGGGACGTATAA
The DNA here is from genome assembly GCA_963769055.1 of uncultured Alphaproteobacteria bacterium. GTDB lineage: Bacteria > Pseudomonadota > Alphaproteobacteria > Micropepsales > Micropepsaceae > Rhizomicrobium. Next base: position 116,729 of record CAVYKF010000009.1, on the reverse strand, counting down.
GCCCAACCGCAATGACCGCCGAAACCAGCCCAAATCGCGCCGTCGAAACGGTACTGCCCGAAGACCTGGAACTGACGCCGCAACCCGTGGAGGCACCGCCGCCGGAAATCCTTTCCACCGAGGCATCGGAAGATCGCGGCGCGCTGGCCCTTCTCAGGGTCTTTCAGCACCGCAACTACCGGCTCTTTTTCTCCGGCCAGCTGGTGTCCTTGATGGGCACCTGGATCACCAACGTCACCCAGGGTTGGCTGGTCTACAGTCTGACCCATTCCCCGCTGCTCCTGGGCGTGACCTCCTTCGCCGGATCGGTGCCGATCTTCTTCTTTTCGGCTTTCGGCGGGGCGATCTCCGACCGTTTCGACCGGCGGCAAATGCTGCTGGTCACCCAATCCCTGGCCTGCGCGCAATCGGCGGCGCTGGCAATCCTGACTTTGACGCACAGGGTCCAAGTCTGGGAGATCGTCTGCCTGGCCCTGTTCCAGGGCTTCATCAACGCCTTCGACGTGCCGATCCGCCAGGCGATGACGGTGGAGATGGTGGGCAAGGAGGAATTGCGCCACGCCATCTCGCTCAATTCCATGATGTTCAATCTGGCGCGCGTGATCGGTCCCAGCGTGGCCGGCATCCTGATCGCGCTGGTCGGCGTCGGCGTCTGTTTCTCCATCGACGCACTGTCTTATGGCGCGGTGATCGTCAGTCTTTGTTTCATGCGGTTCGTGCCGCGTCCGCCGCGTAAGCACGCGGCGCCTTTCCGCGCGGTGAAGGAAGGCTTTCTCTATGCCTGGGGCGAGCGGGAAATCCGCGCCTCTCTTGTCCTGATCGCGATATGCTCGGCCTTCGGCGCCGCCTATCTGAGCCTGTTGCCCGCCTTTGCCCGCGATGTGCTGCATCAGGGCAGCGAGGGACTGGGATTTCTCTACACCGGCGTCGGCGCTGGCGCGTTCCTGGGCGCCTATGCGCTGGCGCGCGTTCCCGACCGGCACTTGTTCGCGACGCCGATCGTCGCGGCGCTGGGATTCGGCATTTCGCTGATCCTGTTTTCCCAGTCGCACCGGTTCGGACTGTCGCTGGCGCTGCTGATGCCGGCGGCCTTCAGCCTGATGTTGCTGGGCGGTTCCAGCAATTCCATCGTTCAGCTGCTGTCGCGCGATGACATGCGCGGCCGCGTGGTCGCTTTCTACGCCATGGGATTTCTGGGAATGATGCCCTGGGGTTCGCTGATCCTGGGCTGGGCGGCGGAGCATTTCGGCACCGGCCGCGCCGTGGCGATGGGCGGCTCAATCTGCATCCTGGCGGCGCTGCTGGCCTGGTACGACCGCCGCGGCGAAAGCTGGAGATTCAAGGTGGCGGAGTGAGTCGCGACCGCGAAGCGGGCGAAACGATCCAGTGGATCGTTTCGAGCGACGAACGCCGCGAGCTTGGGCGAGCGGCCGGGCTAAGGCCCGCACTTATACTTCCAATCCTCGCGCCTCGAAAAAATATAAAGAAAGTGAAGGGTTTCTCCGCCCTCGCGGCTTTGCCGCTCGAAGCGGCGCCAGCTTTTCTAGCCTCGCTTGCGCTCGTCAAGAAAAGGTAGGCGTGTTGCCCGGTACCCCATGCGACGACGCGCTTGTGCATCGCGCCAAAGTAGAGGGAGGGGTGCCGCAGGTATAGCTCTAAAAAGTGGGGGGCTTCTGTTGCCCGGCGCCCCCCGAGCCGCGCTTGCCTAATTAATTAGGCAGCGAGGGCCATTTCATTGTCGTTGGCACCTGTACGAGTAGCCCGATAACGGCGGATACCATACCGAGCGAAAGGACAGCCTTTACACGTCCGTCGATCCTGTTTCGCCCCCACAGAAACCCACTCTTCAGAAATGGGCTTGTGGTGGAGGCGCCGGGTACCGCCCCCGGGTCCGGGCCGCTTATTACGAAGCCGTTTATCGCCATAGCCGGTTGCCCGGCCTTTCCAATATAAGGCTCAGGCGTTAATTTTTGAAGGGTGAGCCGCGGCCGCCCGTTAGCGTTTGCAAAGGGGCGGCAAAACGGTCCAGTGGACCGTTTTGAGCGGCGAACGCGGCGCGTTTCAACGCGCCGAAACGGACAAAGGACAAATGCGGCAATATCTTGACCTGATGGAAAAGGCGCTGAAAACCGGCGTCGAAAAGCGCGACCGCACCGGTACCGGCACGCGTTCCATTTTCGGCCATCAGATGCGCTTCGATCTGGCGGACGGCTTTCCCCTGGTCACGACCAAAAAGGTGCATCTGAAATCCATCATCTACGAATTGCTGTGGTTCCTGCGCGGCGAGACCAATGTTCATTGGCTGCGGGAACATGGCGTCACCATCTGGGACGAGTGGGCGGACGTGAATGGCGAGCTCGGCCCTGTCTACGGCTATCAATGGCGCAGCTGGCCGACCCGTACCGACGGAACCATCGACCAGATTTCCAACCTGATCCGCGACATCAAGGCCAATCCGGACTCGCGCCGGTTGATTGTAACCGCCTGGAATCCCGCCGATGTGCCCAAGATGGCGCTACCGCCCTGCCACTGCCTGTTCCAATTCTATGTCGCGGAAGGAAAGCTGTCCTGCCAGCTCTATCAGCGCTCGGCGGATATTTTCCTGGGCGTACCGTTCAATATCGCCTCCTATGCGCTTCTCACCTTGATGGTGGCGCAAGTGACGGGGCTGATGCCCGGCGAGTTCGTGCACAGCTTCGGCGACGCGCATCTCTATCTCAATCACCTCGAACAGGCCGAGGAGCAGCTTTCGCGCAAGCCCTTTCCGCTGCCGGCCATGGTGCTCAATCCGGCGGTGAAGGGTATTTTCGATTTCCACTATGGGGATTTCACGCTCCGGAATTATCAGTCGCATCCCGCCATCAAGGCGGCGATCGCGGTCTAGCGCGCCTCAATTTTCAAGCAGCTTCAGAATTGCGGCGGCGGCATAGAGATCCTGTCCCGCATTGCCGACCGCCTTGTAAACTGTGCGGCCGTTTGGGCGGACCGTCAATGGTTGCGATATCAATTCGCCGATGGCCCGCATGTGCGCCATGGCCGCTTCCGCCGAAGCGAAGGCCGCCAGAATATCGCCCGCCTCCCGCGCCACGGCGGGCTTGCTGTCGGCGAAGATCGCCGCTTTTTGCAATAGCGCCGCCGGCAATTCGCACATGTCCGGGCGATAGGAGCCGATGGCGTTGATGTGAACGTTGGGGTGAACGTCGTTTGCCGCGAACAAGGCTTCGCGCGCATTTGTGGTCGTGCAGATGATCGCGGCTTCGCGCAAGGCCGCCGCATCCGGGCCGGCCGCGGTGTCGACATCGAAGCGGGAGCGCAATACCGCCGCCAGCCTTGCGGCCCTGCCAGGATCGCGGCCGCAGACCAGTATCCGTTCGATGGGGCGGACCGCGAGCATGGCGGCGGCATGATGCGCCGCCTGGGGACCGCTGCCGAACAGCGCCAGGCTATCCGCGCCGCGCGGCGCCAATAGGTCGGTGGCGACGGCGCTGCAACCGGCCGTGCGCAACAAAGTCACCTCCTCGGCCGGCAGGCGGGCGATCGCGGTGCCCGTGATCGCGTCCAGCACCGTCAATTCGCCCATCACGCCGGGAATGCCCAGCGCCCGGTTGCCGTCCACCAGGGTGAGGAATTTGAAGGCGGCGAGTTTCAATTCTTCGGACCGTGCCGGCATCGCCAGCATGCCGAAATCGCCCCCGCCCAGACGCCATCCGGCGCGTGGCGGCACTTCCACCCGGCCTTCCGCTTCCGCGCGCAAGGCGTCCCGCATCACCGGAAGAATGGCCGCGATATCGATGCGGCGCTTGATTTCTTCCGGCGAGACGTTGCGCATGCGGGGCGCTACCAGCCGACCGAAATGCCGTCCTTGCGATGATCGGTGCCGGCGCGGTAGGTGCCGTTGACGGGCTGCTGCGATCCTTTCTTGCCGTCGGGCATGGGTTCCTTGGGATCGGGCGTCATCAGGATGGCCTGGAAGCCGCCCATATCGCTGCCGTCCATGGGCCTGACCTTGTGGCCCATCGCCTGCAGCTGCGCGCCGACTAGCTTGAAGGCCTCCGACTCCAAATCCACCGTGTCGCGCACCTGGTTGTGGTGGAAGCGCGCCATGTCGGAAGCCGCCTGCAGATTGGCGCCCAGATCCACCATGTCGACCATCACCTGGGCGTGACCTTGTGACTGCATGTCGCCGCCCATCAGCTGCAGCGCCATCAACTGACCGTCCGTGCGCCCGCCTTGCAGCACGAAGGCCGCCGCCAGCGTGTTGTAGGGCCGCTTATGGGGAGCGATCACGTTGGGGCTGTTGGGATCCAGGGTGAACAGGCTGCCGCGATTGTGCAGGATGAAACCATAGCCTGGCACCGTGATGCCCGAGCCGAAATTGGCATAGTTGGAATTGACCCAGGACACCATGTTGCCCCAGCGGTCGGCGGCGGAAAGAACGATGGTGTCGCCGTTGCCGCTGGCATTGCCGGTATTCATGGCGATCGCCTTGTCCGGGCTGATCTTGGCGCAGAGTTCCTGGGCGTGCGCCATGCCGACAAGCGCCTTCACCTTATCAACAAGACCGGGATTGAAATTGGGATCGCCGTTGACGCGATTGAGGTCGGCATAGGCAAGTGTCTTGGCCTCGATCAGAAGATGCCAGTAGCGCGGATCGATGGGCCCCAGCGAAGCGAGTGTTTGGCCTGGGTAAACCTCGCTCGTGCAGGCCGCCAGGATGTTCAGCATCTCGTTGGCGGCGAAGCCTTGGGACGGCGGCGGCAGTTCCGCCAAGGTATAGCCGTGATAGTCGCTCATCACCGGCTCGGTCCATTCGCCCTTGTAGTTGGCGAGATCGTCCATGGTCATGGTGCCGCCCAGCGAACGCACCTTGTCGACCAGGGCCCGAGCGACCGGGCCCTTGTAGAAACCGTCGCGGCCCTTGGCTTGCAGGATGCGGAAGGTCTTGGCGAGGTCGGGATTTTTGAAGATCTGTCCCGCCTTGGGTTGCTTGCCGTCAATGTACCAGGTGGCGACGGAATCCGGGTCGAGTTCGGTGCAGCAATTCTCGACCTGGCTTCTGTTGGCATTCACCGCCTTGGGCAGATGCCAGTCGAAAGCGATGCGTTCGGAAATGGGAAAGCCTTTTTCGGCATAGCTCGCGGCCGGCTCCAGCACCTGCTGGAATTTCATGGTGCCGTATTTGTCCAGCACCTCCTGCCAGCCCCAGGCCGCGCCCGGCACCGTCACCGACAGAACGCCATGCGCCATGCCCGAGCCGGGACCGTCATTGCGGGGGTCGAATTTGTAGCCATGGCTGTTCATGAAGGCCAAAGTCTGCCCCGAGGCCGCCATGCCGCTGGAATTCAGCACATGCAGCTTGTGGTCCTTGGCGGTGTAGACGATGACGAAGAGATCGCCGGCCATGCCGACATTCATGGGCTCGACCAGGTTGAGGACGGCCGCCGTCGCCACCGCGGCATCCACCGCGTTGCCGCCTTTGCGCAAAATCTCCAGGCCCGCTTCCGCAGCCAAAGGCTGGCTGGTGGTCACCATGCCGTTGCGGGCCATGACCTCCGAGCGGCCCTGGGCCATCCAGCCTTCGGCGCGATCGCCGCGCACGGCCTTGCAGAAGGCCGGATTGACCGCGTCCTTGGCGCTCGAGCAGCTGGAAGAGGCAAGGTCGGCGGCCCATCCTTGTGATGCCGCCAATGCCAGGCCGCAGGCGGCCGTTAGAATCGCCACGGCGCGCGCAAGAGCCGGACCCGATATTCTTGTTCATGGACGTCTCCCTGATTCCCGATCTTGCCGGGCCGTGTGGTTGATCGGAGACGGCTGGCTACGGTCCTGTCCCCACTCCCCGAACGTCAATTGGGTGGGGATGCTAAGTGGGGGTGCCGCGTCCGTCCAGCAGGCGGCGCGTCACGCCCCAGGGCCTGCCGTCGATCGCCGCCAGCCCCAGCCCTATGAGCGCCAGGCCCATCAGCGCCTGTGGCGTAACCGCCTCACTGCAGAAAGAGCGCGCCCAGGCCCAGGGCGCTGGCCGGCAGCAGGAAGGTGACCAGCACCAGATTGGTGGCGCCGGCCACCGCCAGGATGCGGAAATAAAGAAGATAGGCCAAGCGCGGTGCAGAGCAGGGCGATGGCCAGCAGCGCCATCCAGGCGCCGGTCGAGGGCATGGGCAGGGTCCAGGGCCGGTCCACCAGCGAGGCCAGGGGCAGCAGAATGACCGTGGCGGCCGTGACCTGGGCGGTGGCGATCTTGAGCGGCGGCATGCCCTTGAAGCGGCGGCCATAAATGGCGCCCAGGCCGTAGACCAGGGCCGCCAGCAGGCAGCAGCCATCGCCCAGCAGGTCGCCCTGGCCGATCCCGGAAAGCGCTTCCGGCCCGATCAGCACCGCCACGCCCGAAAAGCCGGCCAGCACGCCGGTCCCTTTGGCCAAGGTCATTTTTTCGTCGGTGGTGAAGAGATGGGCGGCAAGAATGGTGAAGATCGGCGTGGTGGCGTTGAGGATGGCGGCCGAGCCGCTGGTGATGCGGGTTTCGCCGAACGCGATCAGGCTGAAGGGAATCACGTTGTTGAGCAGCCCCAGGATCAGAAACGGTCCCCAAAGCCGCGGCGCCAGGCGCAAGGGATCGCGCCGCGCCGCCAACAGCAGATTGAGCGCCAATGCGGCGATCCCCACCCGGCCCAGCACCACGGTGAAGGGCGGCAACTCCGCCACCAGCACTTTGAAGAAAAAGAACGAGCCGCCCCATAAAGTCGATAATGCGAGCAGTGCGATCCATTCCGGCGCACCCATTCTGGGCGCGGTCGCGTCCGACGGCATCGGCCTATCCCTCTACGAGCGATCCACGATAAAGCGCGATGCGCGGCGCGGCCATCCGGCTCTTGCGCTCAAATCCGACCGGCAGGGTTGCGTCCATCGCGGGCGATGTCTCAAATCGACAGGCCGAAATGCTTTGGCTATCGTCAAACAATGAAATACGGGCCGGACATCGCCATCGTCGCCAACCTGATCGGCGATCCCGCCCGCGCCAACATGGTGATGGCCCTGATGTCGGGTCAGGCCCTGTCGGCCGCCGATTTGGCGCGCGAGGCCGGCGTAACGCCGTCGACCGCGACGGGGCATTTGAACAAGCTGGTTTCCGCCGGTCTGCTCTGCGTCCGCAAACAGGGCCGCAATCGCTATTTCGATCTTGCCGAATCCGATGTGGTGCAGGCCGTCGAGGCCCTGATCGCGGTTGCCGCGCGCGCGGGGCATTTGCGGGCCCGGCCCGGTCCCAAGGACGAGGCCATGCGGCATGCCCGTTCCTGCTACGATCATCTCGGGGGGCGTCTGGCGGTCGATCTGTTCGGCCGCTGGCTGGCCTGCGGCGTGCTCTGCTGGCGCAACGGCGAGGTTCATCTCACGCGCAAGGGCCGTTCGTTTCTGGCGGAACGTGGAATTGAAGGTTGCCACTTTGGAAGGCGGCAAGCGTCCACTGTGCCGCTCCTGCATGGATTGGAGCGAGCGGCGGCATCACTTGGCCGGTACCTTGGGCGCGGAAGTTCTCGCGCGGGCCGTGGCGCAGGGCTGGGCGGTCCGCGAGCCGCGCCTGCGCCTGGTTTCCTTCAGCAAGCGGGGCGAAGAGAATTTCGTGCGCTGGTATTCATCGCCGTCGCCGGGCGCTTCCTGATCGGAAACAATTCGATCGATCAGCCCAGGTCGGTGAGGCCGCGCCCGATGGCGATGCGGATCAGATCGGCGGTGTGGCTGACCCCCAGCTTCTCCTTGATGCGGCTGAGCGTGTTGGCGACGGTCTTGTAGGCGATCCCCAGGGCGCCGGCGATCTCGGCCAGATTATTGCCTTCGGCCAGAAGACGAAGAATTTCCAGGTCGCGCTGGGTGAGGGGGCGCAGATAGGCATTTTCCTCCATCTCATGGGCGGCCATCTCGCCGGCAATATCGCGTTCGATCGCGGTGCCGCCGGCCAGGATGGCATTGACCGCCGCCAGCAATTCCTCCGGCGCGGCATTCTTGCTGACAAAACCGCGTGCGCCCGCTTCCATCGCCCGGGCGGCATAGATCGCTTCGGTGTGAAGCGAGAATACCAATATCGACAGGCGCGGATCGGCTTTGAGAAGGCGGCGGAGCAACTCCAGCCCACCCAATCCCGGCAGGTTGAGATCGAGAATCAGCAACTGGAACGTCGTGCCGCGCACCCGGTCCAGCGCCTCTTCCCCGCTTGCGGCCTCGCACAATTGCAAGTCGGGAAGCCCGGCCAGCAGGCGGCGGATGCCCGACCGGACAATGGCGTGATCATCGACGAGCAGGATCCGGCTCACGCGATTTCCAGCTTTCGGACTTTGGGAATGAAGGCGCGGACGCGGACGCCCAGTTCCCGTGTTTCCTCGATCATGAGTTGGCCGCCAACGGCCCGCAGCCGTTCCTCCATTCCCGTCAACCCCATGCGGCCGAGACTCATGCCGGCCGGCAGGGCCCGTTGCAGGCCGCCGCCGTCGTCCTCGACGCAGATCTGCACCCGATCCGCCTCCTCCACGACCGTGATGCGGATCAGCTGCGGTCGGCCATGGCGTATGGCATTGCTGAGGCTTTCCTGCACGATGCGATAGGCGGCGTCCTCGCCCGCGCGGTCGAGTTGCGGATCGGATGCGATCGCGCGTTCGAACCGGATGGAGGGATGGCGGCGCGACCAGAAGGCGACGAGATTGGCGATCGCCGCTTCCAACCCAAAATCCAGGCTGCCGACCGGGCGCAGCTGGCGCAGGATTTCCTTCACATGTTGCTGAACATGCAGCGCGGCCTGGCGGATGGCGCCGCCCAAGGCGCGTGCGTCCGGATCGGCGGATTTCGCCACCGCGTTGGCATCGACCTGGATGGCGAAGAGATAAGGCCCCACCTCGTCATGCAGATCGCGCGCGATACCGGCGCGCTCTTCCTCCTGAATGCTCAGGATCTGCCGTTGCAGCCGTTGATTGCTGTCGGCGTATGTCTCCAGCCGCGCCGCCATATGATTGAAGCCGCGCGCCAGGCTTGCGAATTCCGGCGGACCCTTCGTATCGAGCCGCGCGCCATAGCCGCCGTCCGACACGGTCAGAAGAGCCGGCCTGGAAACGGCGGAAAAAGCGCAAGGCATAGGCGACCGCCAGCGAAACTGCCGCCATGGTCGCGCCGCAGAAGATCAGCATCGTGAGGAACGTGTCGCGGGCATGGCTTCCAGGCATCGGCGATCTCGCTGCGCGGATCGCTGTCCAATTCCACCACGCAGGGATATTGCGGCAGGTTGATATTGAAACGCGCCGACATGTGCGGCGGCGTCATGAGGCGGGCGAACCAGCGCGGCGCCGGATCCTCCAGCCGCCCGATTTCGGAACCCACGATCACCTTGCCCTTTTCATTGACCAGGGCCGCGCGCACATGGCGCTGCCCTTCGAAGCTGGACACGACCTGCCGCAGGGTGACGGTGTGCTGCACATCGCTTTCCAGCGTGTCGCGCACGGAATTCTCCGCACCCTGGAAGGCGGTGCGGACCTCGATCTCGACCACCGAGCGGGCATGCAGCGACAAGAGCGTGCCGCCGCACAACAGCGCCAGCACGAGCAGGGCCGCGATGGAGCCGAGGACGCGAAATTGCAGCGACATGAGAATCCGCCGGACTATGCCCGGCCTTTATAGCGCGGGTTGGGCCGGGCCGGAAAAAGTCACTTTCCCGGGAAATATTCCCGGATTAATCGCCGCAGCGGCGAACGCGGCCTCCCTCGCTGCGCTCGAAGAGGCGCCAGCTTTTCTAGGCTCGCTTGCGCTCCACCAAGAAAGGCTAGGCGCGAGTCGGGCGAGCGGCGGGGTGAACTCCTGCATGCGCTTAAATCGGAAAGATTGGAGCGGGTGAAGGGAATCGAACCCTCGTATGCAGCTTGGGAAGCTGCCGTTCTACCATTGAACTACACCCGCACCGTTGGTGCGCTTTATATCATGCCGCCGGCGATTTCGCCCGGCCGCTCGCTAAGGCTCGCGGCGTCTGCCGCTCTCTGCCCTTCGCTGGCGCTTCGGGCGTTCGGCGCTTGAAACGGTCCACCGGACCGTATCGCCCTTCGGGCCGCGCCTCACTCCACCGGATCGTTTCGCCGCCTTTGGCGGCGCAGCAGACCCATTGAACGACACCCGCGCGTCGCCTGCTTATCACGCCGAAACCGGTCTGTTAACGGCATAAAAGAGGCGCGCAGGCCCGCCTGCGCGCCCCGGTTTTCGCGTAAACCGTTACTTACATCTCCAAGTGCTGATAGCCCCGCATCATCATATTGGGGATGGTCATGCCGGCCCAGAGGTCGAGTTGGATTTCCGGCAGGATCGTCTTGGGGTCGATATGATTTCCCAGAACCGCCTGGCCGCAGACGCGGAAATCCACTCCGGCTTTCTTCATCGCCTGGATCAGGGCGATGTTGGGATTGTCTATTCCGTTGTTGCGCTTCTTGTATTCGTCGCTCGTCAGGATCGCGGGCGTGCTTTTCTGGTGAAACACGACCACAAGCTGGCGATGACTGGCGGGCACATTATATTTCGCCAGCGTATTGATGAATTCGGCGACGCCATGCAGGCCAGGATTGACCTTGTCCGGGCTGTCTGGGCCGCCGGCCAGGTCGAACACGAACTTGTAGGTCAGTTTCGGGTCCGGGTATTCGTGGGCACCGGGCTGATCCTTTGCCGGTTCGACACCGGGGATCGGCAAATCCTGCGCGATCGCGCCGCCCGACAATCCCACCAGCCCGGCCAGCAGAACCGCGCACGCCAATAACTTCCTCATGCCTAGAACTCCCTCAATTGTATTTGAATTCCCAGACAACCCCCGGGACGGCCCGCACTATAGCGTCTTCCGCCGGATGGCGGAAGCAGACGGGGTCTGTGCGACATCGATAGAACAAGAAAAACCGGCTCAGACCGTTTGGTCCGAACCGGCGCAAGATCACGCGGCCGGAAGCTGCCGCGCAAGGACGTTTATGCGAGGTGTTTCAGCGCACCTGCCACGCTGTCCAGAGCGGCCTTGAGTGTCCTGCGGGAAGTGGCCGTGTTCATGCGCAAATGGTTCAGGCCGCCATTGCCGAACGTGGCGCCGGACTCGATCGCGACATTGGCGTTTTTGGCGAACCAATGCGAAACCATGTCTTCGGGCGTGACGACAGTTGGTTTGCCGGTCAGCATGCTGATGGACTGAGGCTTCCCGTTTTCCGCATCCGCCAGCTTCTGCGCCCCGATCTTGTCGGCCACGGCGGTGACGTCCAGCCAGGCGAGGTAAGTGCCTTCCGGCTTGTTGCCCACCTTGATCATCGGGATGTTTTTCTTGATGTAATCGTTGGCGAATTCCTGGTTGCCGTCGATATAGTCTACGCACTGATTCAGCCACCCCTCGCCGCCGGCATAGGCCGCCTGCTCGGCGAGCATGCCCAATGTCGACAGATCCGCCCGGTTCCAGAACGAGACTTCCTTGTAGATCTCGGGATTGGTGGTGAAGAACCAGGCGCATTTCATGGCGGGCAGCGAGAAGGACTTGCTGCCCGACTTGAAGGTGATGCTGTTGGCCACGATCTTCTTGTCGTCCAGTGTGCTGAAGGGCGTGTATTTGTTGCCCTTGGTGATGAAGTCGCAATGGATCTCGTCTGCCAGGACCTTGATGTTGTGCTTGAGGCAAAGTTCGCCATAGCGGTGCAACTCGTCCTTGGTCCAGGCGCGGCCGACCGGGTTCTGCGGATTGCAGAGGATCGTCACCTTGGTGTCGGGCGTCATGCGGCGCTCGAGATCGTTCCAATCGATCTCGTACCGGCCATTGGAATAGTGCATCAGGCTTTCGTTGGCGACGAGCTTGGAGCCCATGATGTCGTAGTAGAAGCCGTTATAGATCGGCGTCGCCATCAGCACCTTGGAGCCTGGCGGGGCATAGGCGCGCAAGGTCGCCATGATGCCGGCGTGAACGCCGGTGGTGATGCCGGTATTTTCCATGGTCATGGCGGTGATGCCGTAACGCTTCTTGTTCCAGTTGATGAGCCCTTCCTTGAAGGCGACCGGACCGGGCGAACCCATGTCCATATAGCCCCAATTTTCGTGCTGGATGCGCTTGCGCAAGGCTTCGGTGATGACGGGGGCGCAGCGGAAGTCCATGTCCGCGATCCCCATGCCGGCCACGATATGGCTCATATGCTCGGTGCGGACGGCACCATCCCATTTGACATCGTCGAAGCCCAGACGGTTATAGGGCGTGTCGAAGTCGTATCTTCCGTCCATCGGGGCGGCGGAGGCTTCGCTGCTTGCGGCGAGGGAAGCCGCCAGGGGCCCGAGAGCAAGAACGCCGCCGCTCAAGCCCGCATTTCTCAAAAACGATCGGCGATCGTGTCCCGTCTTCAAAGTCTGTTCCATGGTAAACCTCCTGTTCTTTTCGCTACGCACGCGAGGGAATAGGCTTGAGCCACATCCCTCCAACCGAAATCCCGAACGACTTTTGCCGCGAGCGATAGCTTCCGTCTGGGAAGAATTGGAGTCAATGAAATGCATTCACCGCTAGAAGATCGGGAACTCGCCGGAACATTCCGTTTGCGCGGTCGCCGCCAACATTACGCGTCGATCACGGCTGCAAGCGGCTTGTTCCATTCGGTTCCGTCGGCGACATCCGCAAAACCCGTGTACCGCAGGCGCCAATAAAAAACCGGCCCAGACATTTAAGTCTGGGCCGGTGGTTAGGCTGTCATGCGGCCCGCAAGAGGCCGCACGAGATTAGGCAGAGATTTTCTTGGTAGCGGCCGCCATGCTGTCGAGGGCCGCTTTCAGAGTCTTGCGAGAGGTGGCGATGTTCATGCGCATGTGGTTGGCGCCGCCCAAGCCATAGGTGCTGCCCGCATTGAGTTGCACGAAGGCGTTCTTCGCCAACCAATGCTGGACCATGTCCTCAGGCGTCTGCACGCGCATCGATGCCATTTCCTGGCGGCCGGAATAATCCGTGCCCATCTTGGCGGCAGCGTCGTGGGCCGCTTGGTTGGCATCGTCCGCCATCTTCTTGGCGCCGATCTTGTCGGCGATCGCGGTGACGTCGACCCAGACCAGATACGTGCCTTGCGGCGTCTGGCCGACCTTCATCATCGGAATGTTCTTCTTGATGTAGGCGTTGGCGAAATCGTGATTGTCGCTGATATAGGCCACGCAATCATTGAGCCAGCCTTCGCCGCCGGCATAGGCTGATTCCGCCGCGGTCATGCCGAGGGTGTTGAGGTCGGCATGGTTGTTAAAGACCGTCGCCTTGTACACTTCCGGATTGGTCGTGAAGAACCAGGCGCACTTCATGCCGGCCAGCGAGAAGGATTTGCTGACGGACTTGTAGGTGATGGAGTTGTTCACCAGGTCCTTGTTTTCCAAGGTCGAGAACGGAATATACTTATCGCCCTTGCTGATGAAGTCGCAATGGATTTCGTCGGCCAGCACCAGAACATTGTGCTTGAGGCAGATTTCGCCATAACGAGTCAGTTCTTCACGCGTCCAGGCGCGGCCGACCGGATTCTGCGGATTGCAGAGGATCGAGATCTTGGTGTCGGGCATCGACGCCTTGTTCTCGAAATCCGCCCAATCAATTTCGTAGCGGCCATTGACGAACTTCATCAGGCTTTCATTCGCGACCGTCTTGGTGGCGCGGATGTCGCCGTAGAAGCCGTTATAAATCGGCGTCGCCATCAAGACCTTGCTGCCGGCCGGGCTATAGGCACGCATGGTGGCGAGAATGCCGGCGTGGACGCCCGTGGTGACGCCCATATTGCCTTCATTCATCGCCGTGATGCCGTAACGCTTCTGGTTCCAGTCGACGATGCTCTTGAGCCAGGCTTTGCGACCGGGCTGACCCATGTCGATATAGCCCCAATTGTCATACTGCACCGCTTTGCGCAGGGCGGCAGAAATGGCGGGCGCAGCGTGGAAGTCCATGTCGGCGATGCCCATGCCGGCAACGACGTGGTCGATATGCTCGTTGCGGAGCGCGCCGTCCCACTTCACGCTGTCATGACCGACGCGGTTGGCGATCGTGTCGAAATTATACTTTCCGCCCGCGGCGGCAGCGGAGGCTCCGGTGCTGCTGGCAAGCGAGGCCGCCAAAGGTCCGAGTGCGAGGACGCTGCTGCCCACGCCGGCATTTCTTAGAAACGACCTGCGATTAAATCCAGTGCTCTTCGTATTTTCCAAAGGTGACCTCCCCGATTTTTTGCTGCACACATGAAAGAATGGGCGAGCGTATGAAACCGCTCTCGCCACATCCCCCAGATGGCCGATGAGCGCAAACTATAGCTTTCTTCCGCTGCGCGCGGAAGGCGCTGGCACTGTTTTTAGACGGAAAGTGCACGATCGGCGCAAATAGATTGAATTTATCGAATTTACCAATGGTCTCAGCGCAGGGCGCATAGCACGCAAATTTCATGCTGCATTGCAGCGTCAAGCGCGGAGGAACGGCCGCTGTCATTTTCTTGCGGCGGATTCCCTTGAATTCTGGGCTATTGCGGCAGCCGCGAGGTCCAATCATGGATGGCGGGCCGTACGGACGATCTGGCGATGACGTATGTCCGACAGGACACGGTTGCGACAGGCTTCCACTTTATTCTGCCCGCCTTGGCGGCCTTCGCCCATCCCCGGTTGTTGTCGCTGCCGTCTTTCTTTTTGCGCGTTCTGAATGTTGCCACCCCTCCGCCCGCATCGGGGATAGCCGCAAGCGTGGTGGCGATTCTCGCATCGCCCTGGAGTGTGAAGGCATCGGCCTGTCGCTGGCGTTGGGCAGGGCCAAACGGCGGGACTTGGTTTCGCCCCGCGCCCGCCGTCTGGCGCATCCGGCTTTTGCAACGCCCCGCTTCTGGTCGGATTGGGAAATGTCGTTGGGCGCTCAATGTGCGCATGGTGGTGCCTTAGCTGAGCCGCTAGGCTGCCCCCGAACTGCAAGGGGGAAACCATGCGCGCACATTATATGGCATTCATCATTGTCACGGCCCTGGTCGCGCCGGCCGCCGCCCAGAACGCGGCGCCGGCGATGGTCAAGACCTTCACCTCCTCGGCGGAGGTGCAACAATTGATCGCCAAGGCCAAGGCCGACCGCAAGGAGGGCCAGACCACCGTGATCGAGCCGATCCTGTCCTTGGCCTCCTACCACGCCAATCTGGAATACCGTCCGATCGCCGGTCCCGCGCTTGTCCATGATGTCGAGAATGAAATCGTCTATGTGATTGACGGCGCCGGCACGATAACCCTGGGCGGTCAGTTGGTGAATCCGACCCGGCCCAATCCCACCAACCAGTCCGCGGCCGCCATCAGTGGCGGCACCGACACCGCGCTGGGCAAAGGAGATTTTCTGATGGTGCCGCATGGCACGCCGCACCAGGTCACCGCCGTCAAGGGAGCGGCGCTGGTCCTGATGACCATGCATATGCCGCAGTAAAGATTGGCGCCGCCCTTCGTCCTGTTCGGGCCTGCGCATCTCGTCGCGCTGGCGCTCGGTTTTGCCGTTCCCTTGATGCTTGCCGCCTGGGCGCGCGGGAAACCGGCGCGCGACCGGGAGGTGCGAATGACGCTTGGCCGCGCTGCTGACGGCTGGGTGGCTGGGCTGGTATGTGATGCTGGCGGCACGCGGCTGGCTGGCGTCAGGCAATATCTTGCCATTGAATTTGTGTGACTGGGCGCAAGGCGCATTGATCCTGACGCTGTTGTCGCGGAATCAGCGCGCTTACGAGCTGGGCTATTTCTGGGGTCTCGGCGCCACCCTGCAGGCGATCATCACCCCGGATTTGTCGCAGGGCTATCCGGATATTCAGTTTCTTCTCTTCATGCTCGATCATGCCGGTCTGATCACGGCACTCTTATATCTCACGCTGGGAACCGGTCTGAGGCCGGTGCCTGCTTCCCTGCCGCGCGTGATTCTAGCGACCCTTTTGTATGTCGCGGCCGCCGGCGCGGCCGATTATGCGCTGGGCACCAATTACGGCTTTCTCCGCGGCAAGGGGGATCATGTCAGCCTGCTCACCTGGCTGGCGCCATGGCCTTGGTACATTGGCGAGCTGGTGGCGATCGGGTTGTTCTCGCTTGCCGTTTATTATGCGCCGTTTTTTGTCCTGGACGTGCTCAAGAGACCGAAAACATCGACATCGTGACGGGCACCGTCGCGCAGCACAAATCCGCTCAACCGGCCCTCCGGCGCGAAACCCAGCAGGCGAAGCAGCCGCTTGGCTGGCAGGTTGGCGGCGTGGACCCGCGCCTCCAGCCGCTCCAGCTTGAGTTGGCCGAACGCATGGCCGATCAAGGCGCCCAAGGCCTCCCGCCCGTAACCCTGGCCCCACTGATCGCGCCGGAACAAAAAGCCGATCTCGCCCCGGCGATGCGCGAAGTCCAGAGCGCTCAAATCGACGCTGCCGATGGCGTCCTGATCGCGCCACACGGTCCAGTAAAGAAAGTGACCGTCCTCCATCGCCGCGAGCTGGCTGGCGACGATCTCAGCCACGGTTGCGGCGCGGGCGATCGCCGGACGGTCCCAGAATTTCATCGCCTCCGCGTCGCCCAGGATGGCGAAGAGGGCGGGTGCGTCCCCGCTCCGCAGGCGACGCAAACACAATCTTTCGGTCGTCAGAATCATGGGGCGACCATGACTGCATGAATCTGCCGGATCAGGAAATTCACGCGGCGGAAGGCCGAAACAGTCGGCCAAAAAACTATGAGGCGGCCGGCTGCTTTCGCGCCGTAGCCGCCTCACGCTGCCCCCTTCAAAACGGACCCTTGATTCCGATCCCCAAGTTCGGAACCAAACACTCGCGGGGTTTCCCCAAACCGTCCATCCGCGAATGCCGTAACTGTGCCGGACCAAATCCAAGACGCAACAGGGTAGCGGGGCAGCGTTGCGCTTTTGGCAGGGCTCTGTGGATTTTCAGCAACAAATTCGCCGTCATATTTACCAAAGCGATCAGAAAGCTCGCAACTCACTCGCAAAGAGAGACGGCCAGGCCCTTGCGCTGTCACTGGCAACCCGCTCCAGGGCTTCAAGCCAAACTCACGGCGCTCTGAAATGTTTGGACAGTTTCAGGTCCTGGCCCTGGTAGTTTGAGCCCAGTCCGGCGCCATAGGCTTCCGGCGGCGGATCGGTGAGGCGTTCGAACACCAGCCGCCCGATGGTCTGGCCGTGCTCCAATATGAAGGGCACTTCGCGCGAGCGCACTTCCAGGACGGCGCGCGCCGAGGGCGGCTGGTCCCGCGCAAAGCCAAATCCCGGATCGAAGAAGCCGGCATAGTGAACGCGAAATTCGCCGACCGAGGGATCGAACGGCACCATTTCCGCCGCATGATCGAGCGGAATGGCGACCCTTTCGCGGCTGGCCAGAATATAGAATTCGTCGGGATCGAGCACGAGATGGCCGGCTTCATTGGCATCGATCGAATCCCAGAATTGATAGGGATCGAGCCCGCCCGCCCGATCGACATCGATCAGCCCGGTATGGCGTTTGGCGCGCCAGCCGATCCGTCCTGGACCTTTCAAATCGATGGAGAGACCCAAGCCATTTTCAATGTCGGGATCCCGATCCATCAGCGGCGATTCCGCGTGCAATCGGCGCAGCTGCGTGTCGCTGAACTGGGGCGAGCCATGACGGATGCGCAGCTGGTTGAGGCGCGAACCCTTGCGCACCAGAGCCGGAAAAGTCTGGGGGCTGATCTCGGCATAGAGCGGTCCGCGATAGCCCGGCTCGACCCGGTCGAAAGCCTGGGCGCGGTCGGTGATCAGGCGGGTGAAAACGTCGATGCGGCCGGTCGAACTCTTGGGATTGGCGACGCCGGAGATGCGATTGGAAAATTCGGCCCGCTCCAGCAGCGGCACGATATAGACGCAGCCCGTCTCCAGCACTGCGCCGTTTGTCAGATCCACTTCGTGCATGAAGACGGCACCGAGCTTTTCCTCGACGGTGGCGTTGGGACCGGGCAGGAAACTGGCGCGCACCCGATAGGCTTTCGCGCCCAGGCGCAGATCGATGCTGGCCGGCTGGATTTGGGCAGCGGTGAAATCCTCGCTGGCCGCAATCTCGCGGCCGGCCGCGATCAGCCGCTTCAGCACATGACTGGGCAAAATGCCGGTGGAATAACGGCCATAGCCATCCTCGCCTTCCGTCCGGATTTCGCGCGCCTCGCTCATCATTTTTCCTGGTCGATGCTCCCGGTGCTTATAGGATCTTGGGCGGCCCAGGTCAGCCCAGGAACTCCCGAATATCCCCAATCGCTTCGGCCAGGCCGCAGCGCTTGACGGGCGCAGCCTCCGGGAAAGCGGTCAGCAGGCGCGAGGGCGTGGCGCCCTCCAGGATCACGAAGCAGCCCTTGTCCTGCGGGCCTCTGATCAGCCGGCCGAACGCCTGTTTCAGGCGAAAGCGGGTCAGAAGATCGTCATAGGAGCGGCCGAAGCGGGCGCGCCGCGCCTTGTGCAGGATCGTGGGCTTGGGCCATGGCACCTTGTCGAACACCGCCAATCGCAAAGAGCGTCCCGGCACATCCACGCCGTCGCGCAAGGCATCGGTGCCGAGCAGGCAGGCATTTTCCTCGGCGCGGAACAGATCCACCAGCGCGCCGGTGTCCAGCCGGTCGACATGCTGGGCGTAAAGCGGGATGCCCGCATCGGCCAATGGCTGCGCAATGCGGGCCTCGGTTTCCCGCAGCGCGCGCACGGCGGTGAAAAGTCCCAAAGCGCCCCCGCCCGCCGCCAGGAACAATTCGCGCATCGCCGACGCCAGCGCGTCGGCATCGCGGCGCGCCACGTCCTTGATGATGAAAATGCGCGATTGCTGCTCGTAACGGAACGGCGAGCCGAAGGAGGCGCGGCGCGGCGGCTGGGGCAGGTGCAGCGCGCCGGTCCGCGCTTCCGCGCTCTGCCAGTCCAGGCCTTCCGCGCCGGTGTCGCGCAAGGTGGCCGAAGTGATCAACACGCCATGGGCCGGTTCCAGAATTTCGGCGGCCAGGGGCACGGTGGGGTCGACCCAATGGCGCTCGAAACCGATATCGGCGTCGCGGCCCTCTTCGCGGCTGATCTCGAACCAGTCGGTGAAATCATCGCTGATCTCTCCGGTCTCCAACGTCTCCAGCATTCGCATCCAGGCGGGGAGAACCAACCTGGCGCGCCGATCCAGACCGCGCGCCGCCGCCTCCAGCCGGGCGCGAGTATAGGGTTCCAGGGTGGCGCTCTTCTCGTCCATCGCCTGGCGCAACAATTTGGACAAACGGGCAAGAGGCTCGGCGATCCGTTTCAGCGCCCGCGACAATTCCATCACCGCGCGCAACATATCCTCGCCCAGCGGCTGCGTCTCGGCTTCCAAAGTGTAGAAGCCGTCGCGATCATCGCTGCGGGCGCGGACATGCCGATAAATCTCGGCCAGGAAAATTTCGCCCGGACCGCGCGCCGCCGCGCCCGTCACGCGGGCCATCCAGCCGTCCCCCGCCAAAGCGCCGGCCGCCTGGACCGCGTCTTCCAGCGCGTGCTGCGCCTCTTCATCATCGGCGATCAGGTCCTTCAGCCGCTCTTCCAGGCCGCGCATGCGGGTGCGGGCCCGGCCTTCAGGTCCGCGGATCCAGCGCCGCAACTCCGCCATTTCGCGGCCCGACAGCAGCGCCGCGAAGCCGCTGTCGGCGGCGTCGAAAAGATGATGGCCTTCGTCGAAGATATAGCGCAGGCGGCGTTCCGGCGGGGTGTCGGTGGTCTGGTCGGTGGCCAGCCAGTCGCTGGCGGCCTGCGCGATCACCAGCGCGTGATTGGCGATCACGATGGGCGCGTGCCGGGCGCGGCGGATGGCGCGCTCGATAAAGCAGATGCGGTAGTGCGGACAGGCGGCATAGATGCATTCGCCGCGCCGGTCGGTGATTTCGCTCAAGGGCAGCGAGGCGGCGAGAAAAGCCGGAAAGCCGGCGCCGGAAATGTCGCCGTCGGTGTTGGAACCGATCCAGCGCGCGATCAGGCCCAGCGCCACGCGCGCGCTGGCCCGGCGTCAGCGCGGTGCGCTTCGCCGCTTCTTCGAAATTCAGCAGGCACAAATAATTTTCCCGCCCCTTGCGCACCACGGCCTTTTCCGCGCGCTCGACCGGATCGGGATAGAGATGGGCGATCTCCTGCACGATCTGGCGCTGAAGATTGCGCGTGTAAGTCGAAATCCAAAGACCCGGCCCGTTCTTTTCGGCCCAGACGCTGGCGGGCGCGAGATAACCCAACGTCTTGCCGGTGCCGGTGCCGGCCTCGACCAGCGCGATCCGCGGCGCGCCGGAATCTTCGCGCGGCACCGAAGGCGTAAGTGGCGGCGTCGCTGTAGGCCGCTTGCTCCGGGCGGGGCGTACCCACCAGCGACAGCAGGCGCGCGCGGGCTTCCTCGGGGGCGACGGATTGCGATCCCGGTGTGCCGACCGGCGCTTCGTCGTCCCATTGCGGCAAGCCCCGCCAGGCTTCCAGTCCCGCGATGGGGGAACCGTGCGGTGTTTCTTCGCCAAATGCATTTTGCAGCAAAGGACCCCAACGCCAGCCCGCGCGCGTCAATGTCGCGGCCAGAGGCGCAAGCCGCGCCCGCGTCTCCGGCGGCAGACAAGCTGCCTGCTCCAACAGAGTTCGCGCGACGGCAAAAAGCGTGGCCGCGGATTCCTCCGGTGTTGTAGGGATATCCAGGCTCAGAGCCCGGGCCAGTCCCAGCGCGCTGGGCACCATCGGCCAACCCGGGCGCACAAAAGCGAACAGTTCCATGACGTCGTAAAGCGGCAGGGTCGCCGGCGCCTTCAGCCGCCCCGCCACAAACGCGGCATGCGCCACCAATGCCTTGCCGGACTGGAAAATCTCCCGCGCGTCTTCGCGACCGACGCGGCGGCATTTGCCCGCAGTCCCGCGGATCGCGCCATTGTCCATGCCTTGGTCGCCGCGACAAATCGCGGCTCCGGGCGGCGCAGGCACAAGGGCCGTAAGATCCGAAAGCAAGTCGGGGGCGGAAAGCATCCCGCATCATAGCGATCCGCGAAAAATCCCGAGGGAAAATCGCAGAAGGGGCCTAGCGCAAATCCGGATAGAGATTGAGAAGCGCTCGGCGCGCCCGGACATGTTCGCCGACCACCAATTGGGCGGCATTGCGCAAGGAATGGGGATTCTCGCCCTCGCGGGTAGCCTGGGCGAAATGCCGCGCGGCCTGGGTCATGGCGGTGAGGCCCAGCCCGCCCGCGGCACCCACGATATCCTGGGCCAGCCTTGCCGCATCGGCCCATTTCTCCTCCGCGCAGGCTTCGGATAGCGCGTTGGTGAGCTGCTCGGCTGTCGCTACATAGCATTGCAGGATCTCGATCAATGTCTTCAGTCCCACCGATCGCTCCGAGCGTCGAAAACGTCACCGCGTCGATCGCGGCCGGGAGCTCGATTTCCGGATTTTTCCCGGGCGGGCGCGATGGCAGACGGATTCGAGCATCTGGAACAGCGCATCGCTGGTCACCGGCCAGCGCAACACGCAATTGGTGCGCGCCGGGCGCGCGGTCGCCGCGCAGCAAGCACCGCGACGATGGGTAGCTTGACGCCGGGCGCGGCGGCGAGCAGATCGGCCTCATCGGAGCCCGCGATCACGGCGTCGAAATGGTCCTGGCTGGCGCGCGCCGCCGCTTCGGCCGCACTGCCCGCGATCACGACTTCGTTGCCGAACGGCTCGAGCAGATTGGCGAGCGATGCCGCGACATTGGGCGCCGGCACCGCGATCAAAAGCGACAGGCCGTGAGGCGCCACGGTCGGCGTCTCGGCGGGCGCGCCATGGATCGCGGCAATGCCTGGTCTGGCCGGAGACCGGCAAGGTGAACCAGAACAAGGCGCCGCCGCCCGGGCACGCTTTCGAAACCGATTTCGCCGCCCGCCTGCTCGACGATGCGCTTGGTGACCGCCAGGCCAAGACCCGCGCCCTGTTCCTTGCGCGCGTAGGAGATATCGCCGGGCGAAAAAGGCTTGAACAAAGGCTGCGCCACTTCCGGGGCGACGCCCAGCCGGTGTCGGAAATGGCGAAGCGCACCACCGGCTTGCCGGCCGCGTCGCTGTCGAGGTCGAGGCGGATATCGACCAGCCCGCGCTCGGTGAATTTGAGGGCGTTGTCGGCGAGCTTGAGCAGGGCCTGGCGCACGCGGCGCGGATCGGCGGCGACGCGCGGCAGATTCGCGGCCGCGGTCGATCGTCAGGCGCAGCCGCTTTTCCCAGGCGCGCGGCTGCAGCAGCCGCGTCACGGCGCGGGCGGTCTGCACGGGATCGCAATCCTCATCCTCCAGTGCGTCGTCATCGTCGCGGGTCAGCGCGATGACATCGTCGAGCAGGGTCTGAAGTCCGCGGCCCGCCTCCAGCATGACCTTGACGTGATCGGCCTGTTGCTTGGGCAGATCGGCCCGCTCCAGCAGCTGCGCCATGCCCAGAAGCGCGTTCATCGGCGTGCGCAATTCGTGGCGAGATATTGGCGATGAAGGCGGATTTCGCCAGCGCCGAGGCCTGGGCGCTGTCGCGCGCCAGGATCGCCTCGTTCTTTTCGTTCTGCAGAGCGAACGACCAGATCGGCATTCTCGTTGCGCAGAGCGCAGTGCCTTCGTCGATCAGCCGCGCCATGCCGCCGCAATAGCTGATCAGCACGGCGCCGAAAAAAGCGACCAGCACGGCCGTCATGGTCGGGAACAGTCCGCCCTGGATCAAGCAGCAGCACGACCAGCGGGCCCAGCGCGAAGATGGTATGCACGACATAGGCGGGACGATGCGCGGAGCGGGCGATGAATTCGGTCGCGGTCATGCCCAGATAGGCGAGCGCGAGATAGGCCTCGCGCCGGGAAGGAGCCCCAGGACGAACCAGAATATCGAGCCCAGGCCCCAGGTGGCGCCCGCGATGGCCGAGACGAAGGTGTAGCGCCGCGCCCAGAAATGCGGATCGCTGCCCGCCGGGCGGTTGCGATAGGCGGCGGTCAATTGCTCGGCGGCGATCACCACCGCCATCTGCAGGAGCAAGCGGCGTGACGGGCAGATAGCCCAGGCGGTTGCCCGCCAGCACCGTGGCCGGCACGCACAGAACCGCGAAAGGCAGCGAGAGATAATGCCGGCCCATCGCATAGAGCATGTCGATGCGTCCGGCGAAGATTCGCCGCGCGTCGTCGCGCTGGGACACGGTATTGGCAGTCATTGACGCTATCCCCTGCCAAAGCCTAGCTTTCGCGCCCTTTCGAAACGCTTAAGAATACCCCTAACAGAAGGTGAATCCTGCCGGTGAAAAAGGTGCGGGAACAGGCGCTTGCCGCGCAAGGCCTGGCCATTCGAGGAGGCCCGCAAGCTTCTGGCCCGAGTTGAGCGCCGCAAGGCAGCTGGAAAGCCGTGGACGGATCGTGTTCGAGACCGGCTATGGCCCGTCCGGCCTGCCGCATATCGGCACCTTCGGCGAAGTGGCGCGCACGAGCTGGGTGCGCCAGGCCTTCGAGACGATGTCGGACATTCCCGACGCATCTGATCGCTTTTTCCGACGACATGGATGGCTTGCGCAAGGTGCCCGACAATCTGCCCAACCCGGAGATGATCGCCGCCAATCTGGGCAAGCCGCTGACGGCCATTCCCGATCCCTTCGGCACCCATCGCCAGTTTCGGCGAGCATATGAATGCGCGGCTGCGCGCCTTTCTCGATCATTTCGGCTTTCGCTACGAATTCATGAGTTCGACCGACGACCTACAAGTCGGGCGCGTTCGACGCGGCGCTGCTGCGCATGCTGGCCAACTATGACGAGGTGATGGAGGTGATGCTGCCGACCTTGGGCGAAGAGCGGCAGCAGACCTATTCGCCATTTCTTCCCGTCAGTCCCCGACTCCGGCAAAGTGCTGCTGGCCAAAGTGGTGGACCGCGATGTGGACAAGGGCACCATCACCTATGTCGAGGAGGACGGCTCGCTGGAAGACCGTTCCGGTCACGGGCGGCCACTGCAAGCTGCAATGGAAGCCGGATTTCGGCATGCGCTGGGCGGCGCTGGACGTCGATTACGAGATGTTTGGCAAGGATCATCTCGCCCAGGCGCCGCTCTATGACGCGATCTGCAGGATCGCGGGCGGCGAGCCGCCCGAGCATTTCGTCTATGAGCTATTTCTGGACGAAAAGGGCCAGAAGATTTCCAAATCCAAGGGCAACGGCATCACCATCGAGGAATGGCTGTCCTACGGCCCCGCCGAGAGCCTGAGCCTGTTCATGTTTCAGAAGCCGCGGGCGGCGAAAAGACTTCATTTCGACGTCATTCCCAAGGCGGTGGATGACTACATCGCCTTCCTCGACGCCTATCACGCCACCGGGGATGCGGCGCAGCGGCTGGAAAATCCGGTCTGGTTCATCCATGGCGGCGAGGTGCCGGTCGGAAAAATATCCCGTCAGCTTCGCCTTGATGCTCAACCTGGTCAGCGCCTCGGGCGCGCATAATCGCGACGTGCTGTGGGGCTTCATCCGCGCTTACGCTCCGGATGCCTCGCCGGAGAAGAATCCGGGACTGGAGCGGCTGGTCGGCTATGCGCTGCGCTATTACGAGGATTTCGTGAAGCCGGCGAAACGCTATCGCGCGGCGGATGCCAAGGAGCGCGCGGCGCTGGAAGACCTGGCCGGCCAGCTGGAGAAACTCGGCGACGAGCGCGACGGCGCGGTGGTGCAGAATGCGGTCTACGAAGTGGGCAAGGCGCATGGCTTCGAGCCGCTGCGCGCCTGGTTCGCCGCGCTTTACGAGGTTCTATTCGGCCAGACCGCGGGCCCCCGGTTCGGCTCATTCGCCGCCTTGTTCGGCTGCGCCGAAACCGCGGCCCTGATCCGCCGGGCGCTGGACGGCGAATTCCTGAAATGAAGATGGCACTGCTCGCGCTGCTGCTGGCCGCATCCCCTGCGGACAACCCCGCACTGTTCGCGCTCTATGCCCAGGGCCATTACGAGGAGGCGATGCACCAGGGTGCCGCCGCCGGTACCGCCGCGGGTTTCGCCATTGCGGCGCGCGCGGCGATGGCGGACGCGATGATGCGGCCCGAGCCCTGCCTGGAATGCCTGAAACGCGGCGAAGCCTTTGCGCGGCGCGCTATCGCCGCCGACCCCAACGCGCCCGACGGCCATGTCTGGCTGGCGGCGGCGCTGGGTTATGAGGCGCGCATCGTGGGGTTGATCCGCGCCAAGCTCAGCGACGATCCGGGACAGGCCAAGGAAAATCTCGACGCCGCCTTGAAGGCCGATCCCGACAATGCTTACGCGCTGGCGGCGCTGGGCGGCTGGAATGTGGAAATTGTGCGGTCAGGCGGAAAATTCCTGGCGCGCAGGCTTTACGACGCCAGCCTGGAGCAGGGATTGAACTTGTTCGATCGCGCCGTGCGCGCGGCGCCCGGCAATGTGGCCGTGCGTTATCAGATCGCGCTGTCGCTCTCCGGCCTCGATGCCGAGACCTATCGCAACCGCATTGAAAGCGAGTTGCAAGCGACAATTCATGCCACGCCGGAAACCGCCTATGAGAAATATGTTCAGGGCAGGGCCGGCGAAATGCTCACTTTATTGAGGCGCGGCGATCGCGATGCGTTCGACGCAAGGGTTCGAGCCTTTCAAGGCTATCCCTAGCACGTCTTGGTCATGACCAGCCTCTCCCGCGCATGCGAAGCATGCTGGCGGGGGAGGTGCCCGTAGCAGCGCTTGCGCTGCGTAGGGCGGAAGGGGTTGAAACAAAACCTACTGGCTGGCCCAGATGATGCGATGGACGAAAGCGATTTCGGAAAGCGCCAAGCTGCGATCCGGATAGGCGGGATTGAAGCTCCTGAGTTCGATTTGCTGGGCGGTGAGGCGGCCGAGCTGCTTGGCCATCACTTCCCCGGCGCGCGTTTTGGCCACCACGCGATCGCCGCGCCGGAGGTTTCCTGTTGGCGACACCAGAATGCGATCGCCGTCGCGATAGACCGGCAGCATGGAATCGCCGGTGATCTCCAGCGCATAGGCGTGTTCATCCGCGAGGTCGGGAAAAGCGATCTCGTCCCAGCCGCCGCCGACGGGAAAGCCCGCATCGTCGAAATAACCTGCTTGCCCCGCCTGCGCCAACCCGATCAGGGGCACGGATCGGGGGCGGCCACGCCGGCTCGCGCCATCGCCCGACACCAGGCCGACAAAATCCTCAAGACTGGCGCCGGTCGCGGTGAGCACCTTGGCGAGGCTCTCCGTGGAAGGCCAGCGCAGCTTTCCATTGGCGGTGCCCCGCTTGCTCTTGTTAAAGGTGGTGGGGTCGAGCCCGGCGAGTTTGGCCAAGCCGGACGGGGACATGCCATACCGGGCGGCGAGCGCGTCCAGGGCGCGCCAGATTTGAAGATGGGTCACCATTGCGGCATATAAGAAATCAGTCCGGCTTACGGTAATTATTCCTATTTATCGGAAAGCGGAGCTGCCCGTCTAGAGAGCGGAGATGGCCGGGGTGAGAGATGGAATGAGTTTGGATCTGGCGGCGCGGCTCTTGCGTGCATTGCCCGCGGAAACCGCCCATCGCGCCACGGTGCGGCTGACGGGGCTGTTCGCGCCGCTGTTGCCCCCAGCGCCATCCGACGATTTGCGGCTGGGCGTTACGGCATTCGGACTTCAATTCCCCAATCCCATCGGCTTGGCGGCAGGTTTCGACAAGGATGCCGAGGTGCCCGATGCGATGCTGAAGCTTGGTTTCGGCTTCGTGGAATGCGGCACCGTCACGCCGAAACCGCAATCCGGCAATCCGCGGCCGCGCCTCTTCCGGCTGCCCGAGGATGGGGCGGTGATCAACCGCATGGGCTTCAACAATCGCGGCATGGAAGCCGCCGCCGGCCATTTGGAAGCGCGTCGCGGAAACGGAATCGTCGGCATCAATATCGGCGCCAACAAGGACAGCGCCGACCGCATCGCCGATTATGCGCAAGGCTTCACGCGTCTGGCGCCACTGGCCGATTATGTCACGGTGAATATCTCTTCTCCCAACACGCCGGGGCTGCGCGGCTTGCAGAACAAGGAGGAATTGACCCGCCTGCTGGCCGCGCTGACAGAAGCGCGGACCCGCCTGCGGAGTGCCGGAGGGGGTTATCCCATATTGCTGAAGATTGCACCGGATCTGGATGCGCAGGCGCTGGATGAGATCGCCAAGGCCGTGATCGCATCCGGCATCGAGGGCGTTATCGTCTCCAACACCACCGTCGCGCGGCCTTTGCTCAAAAGCGCGCATGCGATCGAGGCGGGGGGCCTGTCGGGCCGGCCCTTGTTCGCGCCCTCCACGGAAATCCTCCGCCAGATGCACGCACGGCTGCCGCGCAACATCGTGCTGATCGGCGTCGGCGGCATCTCCTCCGGCGCCGATGCGTATGAAAAGATCCGCGCCGGCGCCACCTTGGTGCAGCTCTATACGGGGCTGGTCTATCAGGGGCCGGGTCTGGTCGCGCGCATCAAGCGTGAATTGCTGGCCTGCCTGGCCCGCGACGGCTTTCGTTCCGTCGCGGACGCTGTCGGCCCATCCAACGCCTGACCAGGCTTGGCCCGCAGCAAGGCTTGCGACGGCGTTCAGAGGGTCCGCCGGGAGTTATCAACAAGTTGACGGCCCGTCATGGAACTGTAAAGTCCCATGGCAAGGCTGGAGCAGCGATGGACACAGCCCTTCCCAAACGCCAGCGCATCAAGCGGCAGAACCGTCAGTTCATCCTGGACGGCGCGCGCCGGGTCTTTGCCGAACAGGGATTTAACGCCGCCACGGTGCGCGACATCATCCGCGCCACGCCGCTGGCGGCGGGCACTTTCTATAACTACTTCACCTCGAAGGAAGATGTGCGCCGGGCGCTGAGCGAAGAGATGGCCGAAGCGCTTCGCCCGCGCCTGGCGGAAGGGCGCGCCGAGGCCACGACCGCGGAAGAATTTCTCTCGGCCTTTTTCAGTTCCTTCCTCGCGTTCAAATCCGAAGCGGGCGCCGCGCTTGAAGCGGGGGATTTGCGCTCGGGCTTTGACGATTTGCGCGCGGATCTGGAGGACGCCGTGGCGCGCGGCCTGTTCTTGCCGCTCGACTCTGCGGCGTTGGCGGCGGCGCTGCTGGCGGCGGCGAATGAGATTGCCGAACGCCTCGCCGCCGAGGGCGGCGATGCCGCGGAAGCGACCGCCGCCGCGACGATGCTGTTTCTTCGCGGCGTGCAGCCCCCGCTTTAGCCGAGTTCCTCCGTGTCGTGGAACCGGACGAGATCGACCATGCGCTGTCCGCCGGGCGTGACCGAGACCACATCGACAAACCGCCGCCGCCAGAGGATTTCTTCCGCCATATAGGCGTGCCGCGCATAGATGCGGTCGGCGATGGTTTCGTCCATGCCGCTCATCATCACCACGATTTCCATGTCGTGCTCGATCATTTCCGCCAGGCCAAGGCCGTACAGCGGACTGTCTTGGTCGATGGGATGCATCACCGTCCAGGACAGCGCGAACAGGGGATTGCTGGAACGAACGAGTTTCAACTCCTGGAAGCGCCGCATCTGCACGCCTTCGCGGGTGGTGTAGTTGCCCGCCAATGAGACATTCACCGAGGCGTCGAGGATGGAATTGCCCCGCTGATTGGCGGCGCGAAACATCAAGGTGGGCAAGCCGTCGAATTGGGTTACCACCGCGACCTTGGAGAAGACCAGCCGGGCGAAGGGGCGCGAAAAGCGCGCGAAGATGATGCCGGTGAACAGCGCGATGATCAAAATGCCGGTGAAGCTTTCCGCCGTCACCAGCAGATTGGCATAGAGCGTGCGCGGCGCCATCACGCCATAGCCCAGCGTTCCCAATGTCTGCACGCTGAAGAAAAAGGCATCCGTGAAACTGCCGGGCCGGGCATTGGCGATCCCGCCGCGGTCGATGACGTAAAGGGCCGCGAACGCCAGATTGACGGTGAGAAACAGCGCCGCCAGCTGCGCCACGAACCCCGGCCAGGAGGCGGTGAGAATGCCGTGATAGAAGTCGAAGAAGCGGCCGGAATCCTGGCCCTTGATGACGGCGACGCGTTTGCCGCGGGCGCCCCGGACCAGGCTGATGGGACGTGGCCCCCCTTCGCTCATGCGCCCGTCAGGTCCTTGAGATAGTCCCAGCTATAGAGTCCGCTGTCATGGCCGTCATCGAAGACGATGCGCAGGGCGTAATTTCCCACCGGCTCCAAACGGGTGATCTTCACATTTTCCTTGCCGGTGATCGCGGGCGGCCTATGCCCCCCATGGCCGCGCACTTCGGCACTGGGGGATTGCACGCGCAGTTTCTCCGCCGCCAGGGTGGCGCGGGCGCCATCCTCGAACAGAATGCTGAGCGCATCCCTGGCCGGACTGACACGCAATTCCGTCGGCCAGCTGGATTTGCGGTTTATCGCGTCGCTATTTGAGGCCATCTCTCTCTTCTTCGCTGAGCTCGCGCGCCTCGGCGGCCAGCATGATGGGCATTCCGCCGCGAATGGGATAGGCCAGGCCGGCGGCGCGGCTGATCAGTTCCTGGCGCTCGCGGTCGTAACGCAGCATGGTGCGGGTCAGGGGGCAGACCAGGATCTCCAGCAGTTTGGGGTCTGTCGTCATGGCCCGCTCAATTCAATGAGCCAGGACCGGGGGCCGTGGAGATTTCGAGCAACGCGACCAGGGTGGCGACGCGCTCGACCCAGCTCGGCGCTTCCAGGAGCGCCTGTTTCTCCGCCGGTTCGAAGGGGCACATCATGGCCAGCGCATTGACCAGGGATTCCGGCGGCGCCGTCATCACGCTCTTCCAATCCGCCTTCATGTCGCGGCGGGAGAGGTAATGCTTGAGGGCGGCCAGCAGCCGCTCGCGCGGGAATTCGCCCGCCTCGCTCTGCACCAGGTCGGAGGCGAATGGCGCGAAGTCGCAGGCGACCTGGCGGTAGGGCGATAGAACCGGCACTTCTTCCTTCACCCGGAAACGGCAGACGCCGGCCAAGGTGATCAGATAGCGGTTATCCTCGGTCTCGCGGTAGGAGACGATGCGCCCGGCGCAGCCCACATCCGATAATTTGGGCTTGAGCACATCCTCCTCGCTTTCGACGGGCTGAATCAGGCCGATCAGGCGGTTGCCGGACAGCGCGTCGTCCACCAGCGCCAGATAGCGCGGTTCGAACACATTGAGCGGCAATGCCGAATGCGGCAGCAGCACCACGCCGGTCAAGGGAAAGATCGACAGGGTCGGTGGCAGATCGGAGAGGGAATGAAAGCCCCGCTTCATGCCATCCTCACGAGAACAGGATTGCGGAGAGCCTGCGCCGCGCCTCCAAGGTGCGCGGATCGGTGGCCCCCATCGCTTCGAACAGGGTGACGATGTGCTTGCGCGCGGCATCGTCGTTCCATTTGCGGTCGCGGCGCACGATCTCCAATAATTCGTTCAGCGCGCCTTCGCGGTCGCCGCTCGAATCCAGCGCCTGCGCCAGGTCGAAACGCGCCTGATGATCGCCGGCATCGGCCGCCAGCCGGGCCTTCAGGACTTCGATCTCGCCGCGCGGCGTCTGGGCGGCGCTTTCGCGCAGTTTCAGTTCCGCCTCGACCGCGCGGATCGCTTCATCCGCCGCGCCATCGGGGCGGACCAGCTGCAAGGTGGTCTTGGCGCGCTCGATGTCGCCGCTCTTCAGATAACAGGCGGCCAGGCCCGCCACCGCCTTGGGGTTGCCGGGTTCGTCCTGCAGCACATGGCCGTAAGCCTGCGCCGCGGTGCCGATATCGCCCGCCGCGAAGGCTTCGGCGGCCATCGTCAATACCTCTTCGGCATGACCGGGGCCGCCATGGCCGTGGCCGCCGCCCGCCAACCCGGACACGAACGTCTTGATCTGGCTTTCCGCCAGCGCGCCCATGAAGCCGTCCACCGGCTGACCGTCCTTGAAGGCATAGACGGTGGGGATGGACTGGATGCGCAGCTGCTGGGCGATTTCGGGATTCTCGTCGATATTGACCTTGACCAGGCGGACCGCGCCGTCGGCCTCGGTCACCGCCTTCTCCAGGATCGGGCCCAGCTGCTTGCAGGGGCCGCACCAGGGTGCCCAGAAATCCACGATCACGGGAACCTCGCGGCTGGCTTCCAGCACGTCCGCCGCGAAGGTGGCGAGACCGGAGTCCTTGATATGCGGACTGACCGCACCGGAGGTAGCGGCACTTTGGGCGGGGGTGGAAGTGACGGGCCTGCCGCCGGGTCCGATCAGGGCCATGATGCGATCTTTCGTAGCTGAGGACCGAAAGATGGGCGCTCAGGGGCTTAAAGTGAAGCCCCTTCGCTGTTTTAGAAACCCCTCCGGCCTCCGCATCGCAAGCGCTGCTTCGGCCACCTCCCCTACCTGCGCGCTAACGCGCGCGTAGGGGAGGCAGGTTCCGACCAAGTCGCGGTAATGTTCAAGGGACGAGTTTTGCGATCCAGTTCGGCAAGGCGAACGCCGCCGCGTGGATTTCCGGATTGTAATAGTCGCATTTGAGCTTGATGCGCTTGTAGGCCGCCTTGGCCTTGCGGATGCCGGCTGGGGTTCCCAGCGGCTTGCCGCCTTTGCTCGCCCATGACAGCGCCATGAAGCCGCCGATATAGGTCGGCACCACCGTCAGATAGAGGCCCGAGCGGGGAAAGAAGCGGGCGAGTTCTTCCAACGCCTCGGTGATCTCCCAGGGCTGATAGAAGGGCACGCCGGTCTGGAACGTCGCGTAGCCGCCCTTTTTCAGGGCGCCTTTGATGCGGTCGTAAAATGTCTCGCCGAACAGCGCCTTGCCCGGTCCGACGGGATCGGGCCGATCGGCGATGATGAGATCGAATCGATTCTTCGAGTCCTTGCGGCCCAGATATTCGAATGCATCGGCGACTTCCAAGGTCAGCCGCTTGTCCTTGAACGCTTTGGCGTTGATGGCGGCGAAATGCATCTTGCAGAGCTCGATCACCCGTCCATCGATATCCACCAGCACCACTTCCTTGACGGATTTGTGCTTGAGGGCCTCGTCGGCGATGGAGAGATCGCCGCCGCCCACGATCATCACCCGCTCCACCTTGCCATGCTCCAGCATCGGCAGATGGGTGAGCATGTCGGCATAGGCGCTTTCGTCCCGGCTGGTGATCTGGACGATGTCGTCCAAGGTCATCACCCGGCCATTGGCGACGGTGTCGAAGATGCGGATGCGCTGGTAGCGGCTCTTCTCGTCCGCCAGCACCTCAGTCACCTCCATGGTCTGGGCGTAACCCTGGTGGAGTTTTTCTTTAACGGTTGAGAGCCGGGCCATAACTATTCCTTAAACCTTGTGGCAGCCGCGCGCCGTATAGGGCGCGTCCGGGCGCGTGTCTATCGTCACGCCATGGCGGCATGGAGACGGCGCGAGAGACACGCTCGGGCAAAAAAATGGCGCGCAGGGAAATTTTTTCTTGCATGGGGGGCGCGTCTGCCTATATTCCATCCAACCCCGCGAGAAAAAAAGCGGGACAAAAGCGGCGACCGGGTGACCCCGTGCGTCGCTTTCTTCTTTAAGGCGCGTCCGGAAGTCCGTAAGGCCAAGGCGCAGGTGTCAACTCCAAGACGGGTAGGTGCTTGAATGGCTCGACTTAATCTGGTGGCGGCGAACAAAGAAGCAAGGACGCCTCGCGTCCGCGCGACTGCGAGGCCCGTTCCGGTCATCGTTCCTCCTTCGAACGACGACCAAAAAGATCATTTCATCACGAAGAATGGCCTCTCCTATGCGGGCAGCCATCTCATCATCGACCTTTGGGAAGCCGAAGGCCTCAATGAGCGCGACCGCATCGAGACGGCGCTGATCGACGCGGTGAAGGAAGCGAAAGCGACGCTTCTGCATATCCACCTGCACACCTTCGAGGAAGGCGGCGGTATCTCCGGCGTGGCGGTGCTGGCGGAAAGCCACATCTCCGTCCACACCTGGCCGGAAAAGGGCTATGCCGCGTTCGACGTCTTCATGTGCGGCGACGCGGAGCCGCGCAAGGCGCTCGAGGTCTTCAAGCGCGCTTTCAATCCCGGCCGCGTCGTGGTCGGCGAACACAAGCGCGGCGTGGTCTGAGGCCGTCTTAACGCATTAACCTCGCGGATATTAACCTCGCACCGAAGGTGCGGGAATTAACCAAGGGCGGAGACTTACCGTTTCCGCCCTTTTCGCATGCGCGTATCCTGGATTCCCGGAAGTGAACACTTTCCAGCAGGATATAGAAGCGTGCGGTACGACGCGGCGATCATCGGCGCAGGCGCGGACGGTCTGACCGCGGCGGCAACGCTTGCCAATGCCGGCATGAAGGTGGTTGTGCTCGAGCGCGGAGCGCGCCCGGGTGGGCGCCTCGCCACCTCGGAATTCCATCCCGGTCATTTTGCCTCGCCTTACGCCGATACGGTGCCCGAGGTCCCCTTGGCCATCGCCCGCGCGTTTGGCTTGGCGCTCCGGCCCGCGCACCCTTTGCCCGCTCCCCTGC
This sequence comes from uncultured Alphaproteobacteria bacterium, assembly GCA_963769055.1. Classification (GTDB taxonomy): domain Bacteria; phylum Pseudomonadota; class Alphaproteobacteria; order Micropepsales; family Micropepsaceae; genus Rhizomicrobium. The sequence goes on along the minus strand of CAVYKF010000009.1, from coordinate 83,319 downwards.
GTGCCATCCGGGACGCAGCCTTGGCGCGTGCGTTCGCCAACGCCACGGAAGCTCCGGCAGGCAGTGCGCTGGCGCGTTGGCTGGCACCCGCCCCCGAACCTTGGCCAGGCCAGAGCCTCGCGGTTCAGGACCTTGCCGCCTGGCCGGAATTCCGCGACGCGGCGCTTGCCGGGCGCGCGCTGGACCCGGAACTCGCCGGCAGCGCGCTGGCGCTGCTTTCCCTGCCCCTCTGCGAGGCCGTGTCTGGCGGTTTGGGCGCGCTGGGCGAAGGCTTCGCATGTGCCGCCGAAGCGGCGGGCGCCGAGCTGCGGTTGGGGCGAGAGGCAACAGAGGTTGTGATCGCCGAAGCCCGTGCCGCCGGCGTGGCGCTTGCCGATGGCCGCCGCGTCATGGCCAAAGCCGTCATCTCGACCCTCGATCTCAGGCAGAGCCTGTTGTCGCTGTTTCCCAGAGCGGTGCTGCCGGGACATATGCCGGAAGAGGCACGAAACTGGCGCATGGCCGGCGCCACGGCCCGCCTGCTGCTGGCGCTGCGCCGGCCGCTCCGGCGCGAAAAGCCTTTGTTCCTCGCAGGAGATTACCAAGCGCTCGCCGCCTTCCGGCACGGCGCCGTGCCCGCCAAGCCGCCTTTGCTGCTCGATCCGGTCTCCGGGCGCGACGCCAGCCTGGCGCCGGATGGCGCGGCCACGGCCACCGTCACTTTGAGCGCGATCCCCTATCGTCTGTTTGATGGCGGCTGGACGCCGGAAAAGCGCACGGCGCTCGCCGCGCAGGCGTTGGTCCGAATCGAGAAGGCGCTCCCGGGCACGCTGGCCACTTTAAGGGCCGTGAAGATCATCACACCCGCCGACATGGAAAGCGCCCTGGGCGTCACGTCCGGCGATCTCGACGGCGGCGTCCTCGCATCCGACCAGATGCTTGCCTTGCGTCCCGGTCCTCGCACGGCATTGCCCGGTTTCTATCTGGGCGGCCGCTCGGCGCAGGCAGGACCGCTGGGCACCGGAGCCGCCGGGTTCGCCGCCGCGGCGGCGCTGATGGCGGATGGCGCGCCGTGAGCGAGCGCGCTGCCGCGATCGTGATCGGCGCCGGCATCGGTGGGCTTGCGGCGGCCGCCTATCTGGCGCGTGGCGGCTTGCACACGCTGCTGCTGGAGGCGCGCCAGGCACCGCGCGAGCCGGCCGAAGCGCTGGTCGCGCTCGATCCGCGGATGGTGGCGGAACTGCGGCTGCCGTTCCGGGGATTGTCCTTCACCGCCTCGGATCTGCCGCTCGCCGTGGGAGGCGAGATGCCGCTGCTGCTGGGGCGCGATCTTCATGCGGCAAGCTGCGCGCTGGCCAAGCTCAGCGACGCCGACGCGCTCGCCTGGCCGCTTCATCGCCGCGTGTTGATGGCGGAAGCCCGCCGGCTGCGACGCTGGTGGTGGACGGCGCCGAATGGAAGCGTGCCGGACGCGGCCTGGGGCGCGGGAGCGCGGCGCGGATTCCTGCGTCTCTGTCTTTCGGGCGCGGACGCCTATCTGAGTGCGCGCTTCGAGACGCCTTCCTTGCTGGCGGCGCTCTTGTGGGACGCCGGCGCGGGCGGCTTCGCCGTCAGCGAGCCCGGCTCGGCGCTGGCGCTGGTGTGGCGGGCGGCCCAGGAGATGGCGGGATTGCAGGGCGCGGCTGCCGTGGCGCGGCCCGGCACGCTGGTGTCATCCCTGACGCACGCGCTTGGCATGGCGCAGCTTCGCCCCCATGCCCGCGTGACCGGCATTGTCACCAAGGCGGGCGGCGTGGCGGGCGTGAGGTTGGCGGATGGCTCGGAGATCGAGGCCGATCACATTGTCTCCACGCTCTCGCGTGTGCGCACCTTGACGATGGCGGGCCTGCCGCAGTCCACGCCCGCGATTGCGGAGGCGAAAATTCTTTTGCGCCTGGCCTCGGGTTTTGCGCCGGAGGATTCTCCTCCGGCGCGCCACATTCTCGCACAGCGACCGGACGTTCATGCCGATGCGCATGCGGCGGCGCGGGCCGGAAAGATCGCGCCCGACCTGCCGATGGAATGGGTGATGCTGGCGCCCGATCGCATGGCGGTGACGGCCAGGCCGGTGCCTGCATCTCTGTCGGCCGAGCATCGGGCGCGGCTGGCGGCGCAGATCCTGTTCACGCTGTCGCACAGCGTGCCGGGCCTGGCCCGGGCCGTCACGGGCGTCGAGATCCGCTTGCGGCCTCAGCGCGCCGTGCTCGCGGACCTGCTGACGCCGCCGTCCGCGCGCCTGCTGACGCCCATCAAGGGACTTTTGCTGGCCGGCGAGGATGCCGAGCCGCTGCCCACGATCTCCGGCCGCGCCGGGCGGCTGGCGGCAGGGCTGGTTCTGTCGCGCTGATTTTCGGCTCGCAGCCTTTCGCGCGTTGACAGAGCGTCCCTCCGCGGCTTCCTTGCGACGGAAAGCGCGTCCCGGCCGCGTTCAAGCGCTGACGGTCCGACATGCATGACCCCGATGCCGAGGATGTTGCGAAAGCCGGGCGGGGCGACCGTGAGGCGGCCGCGCGGCTGATCGGGCGGCATGCACCCAAACTCCTCACCGTCGCGCGGCGCATGCTGTCCAACCATGCCGAGGCCGAGGACGCAGTGCAGGAGGTCTTTCTCAGGCTCTGGACTCATGCCGCGCGCTGGCAATCGGGCCAGGCGAAATTCGAGACCTGGCTTTACCGGGTGATGCTGAACCAATGTTACGACCGCCTGCGTCGCCGGCCCACCCAGCCCTTGGAGGCGGCGGCGGAAGTCGCTGACGAAGCCGCCCCACCCGATGCGCGGCTGGACGACGGCATAATCGGGCGGGAAATCGCGCGCGCCCTCGACGCGCTGCCGGAACGGCAGAAAGCCGCCATCCTGCTTTGCCATTTCCGGGACTGCGGCAATATCGAAGCGGCGGAGATCATGGGGCTCTCCGTTGAAGCATTAGAGTCCCTTCTGGCGCGCGGCCGGCGGACCTTGAGGTTGCAGCTGGCGCATTTGAAGGGTTTTTCGGGAGACGGATCATGACGGGCGATATTTCCGACCAGGCTTTCGTGGAGCGCGCGGTCAAGCGGCTGCCGCCGGCCGCACCCGCGCCAGGGCTGGAGGCGGCGCTGCTGGCCGCCTATGACGCCTGGAGCGCCAGGCGCCCGAACGGGCGTTGGGTCGCGTGGAAAGCCGGCTTGCGCCGCTTTTCGGAAGTCATCTGGCCGGGTGCGCCGGTCTGGGCGCCGGCTTCGGCCTTGGCGGCGGCGTTGCTGGTGGGTGCCGGGCTTGGGGCGGCGTTGCCCGCCCTGATGCAGGAAGAGCAGACGGGATTCTCGTTGGAGCGGACGGCAAGCTTCAGCCTGCTCACTCCCGACATGACGCAGGAGGATCTCTAGATGGCCGAGACCGCGCCGCCGCCGGCCCAAAGCCGCACCCGCACCACGCTGATGGTGATGTCGCTTTGCCTCAATGCGGGCTTGATTGCTCTCATCCTGGTGGGAATCGGGCGTGTCGGCGGCGGTTTCATCGCCCAGCCCGGCGTCATGGCGCCCGCCCAGATCGCCCGCGGGCTGCCGCCGCAGCAGCGGGAAAAGATTCTGGACATCGTCGCGGAGCATCGCGACGCCATGCGCGAGGCACGGCAGCAGGCGCGCCGCGCCCGGCTGGCGGCATTCCGCATTTTCGCCGCGCCCGATTACACGGCCGGCGACTTCGCGCGCGCGCTGGACCAGGTCCGTGCCGCCGACGCGACATTGGAGCAGGAAGCGGTGGCTCTGCAGCGGGACGTGGTCAACACCCTGACGCCGGACGAACGCGCGCAGATCGCGGAACGAATCCGGGCGCGGCGCGGCGGGCCCTGGTGGCGGCGTCTGGCGCGGCCGAACGCGTCGGCCACTCCCTGATCTTCAGTCGCCCGTCTTCGGCAGACGCAATTCCATGACGCTGCCGTCTCCGGGGCCGGAGGAAAGCCGCATCGCGCCGCCCATGCGCCGGGCCAATTCCATGGCGATGGCCAATCCCAGCCCCGCGCCCGTGACCTGGCCGGCCCGGTCGAAGCGCTGAAAGGCGCGGCCGGCGCGGCTATGCTCCGCCGACGAAAAACCCACGCCGCTGTCGCGGACCAGCGCCACCCCGGCGCCTTCTTCCTGGCGCACATCCACCAGAACCGCGCCGCCTTCTTGCGTATAGGCCAGCGCGTTGGTGATCAGATTGGAAAGGATGCGCTTGACCGCCAGCGGATCGGCGCGCACCTCCATCGGCACCGCAAAGCCGATATCCAGCGTGATGCGGCGGGAAAAGGCGCGGCCCTTGTGTTCGTCCACGCAAACGCTCGCCAGCTCCGCCAGGTCGATGCAGGCGGGATGGAGCGGATAGCGCCCGGCCTCGATATTGGCGAATTCCAGTATGTCGCCGATCCTGGCATGCAGGCCGCGTCCGGCTTCGGCGATGTCGCGGGCATACTCGGCATATTTGGGATGGCCGGGCGGACCGAACAGGCCTTGCGCGATGACTTCCGAGAAGCCGATCACCGCGTTCAGCGGCGTGCGCAATTCGTGGCTCATATGGGCGATGAATTCCGATTTCGAGCGGGCCGCTTCGACCGCCCCGCGCTCGGCATTCGCCAGGCGCACCATCAGCTTGGCTTCGATCGGTCGCAGCGTCTTGAGGGCGCGGATCGCATGGGCGGCCTTTTGGTGGCGCTCGAAGGCGCCCACGAACAAGGCGGCCAGCCAGCCGCCCGTGAAAGCGGGACCGAGGACGACGAATATGTAAAGCGGCAGCAGTCCGCGCCAGCTCGCGAACGCGCCGTCGCTATTCACGTCCGTAACCGCCGCCAGCGGCCAGCCCGCGACGGCGCTTTCCTGTCGCTCGCCATCGGCGTGCCAGTCGGCGCTGCTGGCGATCGTGGTGGTATCGGACATAAGGGCCGCGCGGCGCATGAGCGCGGCCGGCGCCAATGCGCCGGGGTCGAACATGACGGCGACAATTCGAACGCCGTCATGCAAAGCCAGGACCGTCTCCGGGCCAAACCGGAAAATTGTTTTTGGACCGCGGAAGATGGGCGGCGACGGCACGGCGCTTTGCGGCTTGAGCGCGGCGCGGAGGTTGCCTTGTTCAAATACCGCGATATTGCGAATGGCGGCATCGTCGACGCGCGCATCGGGATTGCGGACGAAGCCAAGACCGGTCTTGGCAAAGCGATCCAGTGTTTCCCCCGCAACCGCCGCCAAATCGGCGGCGCGAGCCTGCTCGAAACGGGTGGCCAGGTTCAGGGCATGGGTGCGGTCAAGTTGGATGGACAGAATTGCCGCGGCGGCAAAACTGCCGCAGATCAGCGCAATGGAAATGGGCACCATCAGACGGACATTGCGCAGGATGCGGCGGGGAGAAATCCAGCCGGCAGGTTCCCACGGTCCCAGCAAGGCGCGCATCTGCGCCATGTCATGCCCCCAACGCGAATCAGCGATTCGCTTTAAGGAGTATGCGAATCAGCGAGTCGCTGTCCACCTGAGTTAACAAGAACTTAATACGTTGCCGAGGCTTGGTCGGGACCGTTCGCAAGGCCGGCCGCCATGCTCACCCCCTTGCGCGCGCATCAGCGCGCCGGCGGGGGAGGTGGACTTAGCTGGCCCTCGGGCCAGCTAAGACCGGAGGGGGCTACCCAAGAATCTTGCTGGCGACTTCGAACAGATTGGGCGACAGCCCCTTCTGAGAAAGGACCGCCTGCAGCTCGGCCCGCATCAGCGACTGGCGATTGGCATCGTAGCGCCGCCAGGTTTCGAACGCGCCTGCCAGCCGCGCCGCCACTTGGGGATTGAGGGGATCCAGCGCGCGTATCACGTCGCCGACCAGCGCATAGCCCGTGCCCGATTTGTCGTGGAAGCGCAGATGATTGGCGCTGAAGGCGCCGATCAGGGCGCGCACCCGGTTGGGATTCTTCAAATCGAAAGCGGGATGTTTCATCAGCGCGCGAACGGAGGCCACGGTATCGGGCAAGGGCGCGCCCGCCTGCAGGCTCATCCATTTGTCGAGAACCAGCGGATCGTTCCGGAACCGGTCATGGAAATGGGTGAAGGCCTTGTCGCGCAGCGGGCTTTCCATGCGGGTGAGCGCGGCCAGGCCCGCGATCATGTCGGTCATATTGTCCGCCGTGCGGTAATGCGCATCGGCGAGCCCAGCGGCGGCTTCGTCGTCGGCGGCCGTGAGATAGCGCAGGCAGGCGTTGCGAAGCGCGCGGCGGCCCGCAGATCTCGCGTCCGGGCTGAAATCGCCGGAATCGCGCATATGTTCGTAAAGCGTGGCCAGATGCGCGCCATGCGCCGCGGCCACCGCCCGGATCAGCGCCACGCGGGCGGCATGGATGGCGTCGGGATCGGCGGGACCGCGCATCGCCGCGATTTCGCTCTCGGCAGGCGGCATCAGCATTTGGGCGGCGAAAGCGGGATCGTCGCTTGCCCCGGCCAGCACCGAGCCAAGTGCGGCGACATAATCGCCGTCGGCGCCTTGGACCGCGCCGCCCAGCATGATCTCGGCCGCCAGTATCTGGCCGGATTCCCAGCGATTGAAATCGTCGCGGTCGCAGCCCATCAGGGTGGCGCGATCCTTCCGGCTGTGCCGCGTCTTGAAAATGACGGGCGCGGAAAACCCCCGGCCCAGCGACAAGAGCGGCGCCTCCGCGACATCGACAAAGACAAAGCTTTGGCGCGCGTCTTGCAGTTCCAGCACGCGGCTCTCGGGTCCGGCCTGGTTCTCGCCCTCCAGGGTCAGCGGCAAGGACGCGCCGCCTTGGGTCATCAGGCCGACGCGCACCGGAATATGCATGGGCTGCTTGTCGGGCTGGCCCGGCGTCGCGGACAGCGCTTGCGTCAATGTCAGCGTATAGGTACGCGCCTCGGGATCGTAATCGCCTTCGGCCGAGACGACCGGCGTACCGGCCTGCGCGGTACCAGAGGCGGAACTGCGTGAGATCGCGGCCGCTGGCGTCCTCGAAGCATCTTACCCAATCCTCGACCGTGGCGGCCTGGCCGTCATGGCGCTCGAAATAAAGATCGGTCGCCTTGCGATAGCCTTCCGCCCCACCAGCGTCTTCAGCATGCCGATGACCTCGGCGCCTTTTTCGTAGACCGTGGCGGTGTAGAAATTGTTGATCTCGATATAGCTCTGCGGCTGCACCGGATGCGCCAGCGGACCGGCATCCTCCTGGAACTGGCGCCCGCGCAGGGCGCGCACGTCCTCGATGCGCTGCACGCCATGGGACCGCATGTCGGCGGAGAAACTCTGGTCGCGGAAGACGGTGAGGCCTTCCTTCAGCGAAAGCTGGAACCAGTCGCGGCAGGTGATGCGGTCGCCGGTCCAGTTGTGGAAATACTCGTGCGCCACCACGCCTTCGATGCGGGCGTAATCGTCGTCGGTGGCGGTCTCGGGCGATGCCAGCAGCACCTTGTCGTTGAAGATGTTGAGGCCCTTGTTCTCCATCGCGCCCATGTTGAAGGCCGACGACCGCGACGATCATGAAGATGTCGAGATCGTATTCGCGGCCATAACTTTCCTCGTCCCATTTCATCGCCCGCTTCAGCGCGTCCATCGCATAGGTCGCGCGGGGCTCGTTGCCGTGCTCGACATAGATGGCAAGCGCGACCTCGCGGCCCGACAGGGTGGTGAAGCGGTCATGGATCGACGCCCAGATCGCCCGCCACCAGCGCGAAGAGATAAGAGGGTTTGGGGAAGGGATCGTGCCACTCGGCAAAATGGCGGCCGCCTTCAAGATCGCCCGACGCAACCCGGTTGCCGTTCGACAGCAGCACCGGATACAGTTCCTTCGCCGCTTCGATCCGCACCGTGAAGACCGACAGATTATCGGGGCGGTCGAGGAACCAGGTGATGCGGCGAAAGCCCTCCGCCTCGCACTGGGTGCAGAACATGCCGCCCGACTGATAGAGGCCTTCGAGGGCGGTGTTCTCCGCCGGCGCGATTTCGCAGACCGTCTCCAGGACAAAATGTTCCGGGACGATTGGGATGGTGAGGGACTTGGCGTCCAGTTGATAGGCGCCGTCCGCCAGCGTCTCGCCGTCCAGCGCCAGGGAAATCAATTTCAATCCCTCGCCGTGCAGCACCAGCGGAGCACCGGCACGGCGCCGCGCGATCTTGAGCTTCGCCGTTACCCGCGTGGCCTCTGGATCAAGGGCGAAATCGAGACGGACCGTCTCGATGCGGAAATCGGGCGCCTGGTAATCGGCGAGATGAATGGCGCGGGGTTCTTCGGTGCGCATGCAAACCTCAAAGCGGGAAGCCGGAGGTTAGCGGGAAAGCCGCGCGCCTGTCATGGGCGCGGCGCAGCCGCCCGGCCCGGCTTCTGGCGGCGGGATGGGAACCCGGCAACGACAGGCAACAGATCAATAAACCTTGAAGATCGCCATGTCGGTGCCATCTGCCGCAAGCGGATAGGTTTGGCGATAGCGGGCTTCGTCGCCGTCGGAGGGCGCGTCCCAGCTGAACATCCCGTCCCTGGGGTGGTGAAGCAGGATATATTTGATCCCCGCCGCCTGAAGCTGGCGGCGCTGGGCGGCAAGATCTCCCACTTCCAGATGATCGGCCAGCGTGGGCGCCAATTGCCGCGCGATGACGCCTTGCACGATAGGGCGGCCATGGCAGGCTTGCTGCGCCATGTAGAAATCGGCTTCGCTGTAGCCGAAAGGGAGATCGAGGACGCCGAAATTGCGGTCGCGGTCCTTCGCCAAAACGGCCAGTTCCGGCGCGCAGCGCATCGCCGTGGTTGAAAGATGGGCGGGAAAGAAGTCCAGCAGCATCAGCGCCACAACGAGCGTCAAGGCCGCGCCGGTCATCAGGCGTCGCTCCGACTTCAATGCCGCGGCCATGGCGGCGGCTGCCCCGATGCCCAGAAACAGATAGGCAAAGACGATGGCGCGAGCCGGCGTGCGCACATTGGCGAAGAAGGGAAGCTTCGAAAGCACGATATCCGGCATATGGATGGGCAGCGTGAGTCCGCGCCAGTGCAGCGCGTCGCCGCTGGCCAGCACGGCGAAAAAGATCATCCCGCCCAACGCGTACCAGAGCAGGCGGCGTTCGCCATTTCGCGCTTGCCAGAAACCCCAGGCCAGCAGGGCGAGATTGGCGAGACCCAGATAGACGCTGTCCTCCCAGCCATTGCCGGTAAAGGTGCGGTAGAGCTTTGCGCTCCATTCGCTCAGGAGATGGGCGGGCGGAAAAGCGGTGTAGCCCAGAAGATCGGCGACAAAGATGTTGGTACCGGCCTCGTAGACGCCGCCATGCAACCCGCTCAGCACCATCGGCACGATCAGCGGCGACAGAAGCAATGCCGCGCCGCCGAGGCACAGAGCCGGCGCCGCCAATCGCCAGCCGCGCGGCCATCTGTGTTCATGTACGCGCAAATAAAGAAGATGGAAGAGGAGAAAATAGAAGCAATAGAAGAGATAGTACCAGCACGACAAAGCGCTCAACGCAAAAAAAACGGTTGCGCCGGCCAGCCAGGCGTAGCTCTTGCGGTCCAGCGCCAGAAGATAGCAAAGGACAAAGAAGGGCAGAAATTCAATGCCCGCGACATGGGCATGATGCATCGCCTGGGCGATGTGCCAGGGACTGAAGGCGAAGATGAAACCGCCCACTGCCGCGCCGATCACGCTGCCGCTCAAATAGCGGCAAAGATAGAAGGCTCCCGTGCCCGCCAGGGGAAAGGAAGCCAGGATCGTGACGTTCTGCAACCACACAAGCGTCGGCAGCGAGGCGCCGAAAATCTTGCTCAAGACCCATACCGCAAAGATCTGCGGATAAGCAAAGGAGTGATAATAAAGCGCGACGCCTTCGGGCGCGCGGATCAGGCGCGTGAAGAAGAAATCGCCTTGATGCGCCTGGACGGCATACCAGCTGTTCCAGAAGTCCTGCAGATTGTCTTCCGGCGGCCCCAGCAGCGCCGAGGACAGATGCGGCAGGGTTTGCCAGAAGAACAATGCCGTCAGCGCCGTGAACGCGGCCAGCACGACGAGAAATTCCGCAGGCCGCCGGGCGGTCATGTTTCAGATCGCCGGATAGACTTCAGCCCTGGCCTTTGACGTGCGCCAGAATATCTTGCGCGCTGTGCGCCAGCTCGACCAGCGCATTGGGCATGTCTTCGCCCGACTTGCGCGCCCATTCCACCAATCCGCTGGCGAAGGCCGCAAGCTGCGGCGCGCTGGCGATCAGCCGCGCCTGCATTTCCACCTGCTGCGGGTTCAAATCGTATTCCGCACCCGGAACGCGCCAGCCGCCCCATTCCGCCTCGCCCGTGATCACCACCGGATAGGTACCCGGCACCGGATGGCGGGCGCAATCCTCCGCCGGCTGCCATTTGTTGCGGGCCCGCACCACGCGCCAGCGCTGGGCGCCATTGGGCGCCAGGTCGGCGACCGGTTCCTCGCTCAGCAATTCCTCGGCGGCGAATTCGCGACCCAGTCCGACATCGTAATGGACGCGGATGGGCTCATCGATGCCCTTGGCCCAGTGCGGCACCACATGCTCGATCAAGGCCCAGGTGCCGACCGGCTTCACATAGACGCGCTGGTTCTTGTGGAATTGGGCTTTGGCCATGCATCCGGGTTCCCGATGATGCGGGAAGGGTAGGCAGCCGCTGTTAAACCCCGGTTAAGACCATGGACGGACTTTGATAAACTGGCGCATATCCTGGACTTTATCCCGGCCGGCGGCCGCGCTAGGAGGGCGGCATGGAAAGCCCCTGCGTGAAAATCTGCCTCTATGAACCCGGCGCAGGCCTGTGCCGGGGCTGCGGCCGCACCCTGGAAGAAATCGCGGGCTGGACGGCGATGAGCGATGCCGAACGGCGCCGGATCATGGACGAACTTCCCGCCCGCCTGGCTGACCTCAAGAAGGATTAAGGATGGCGGCGGTTGCCGTCAGCCAGTCAAGCTCGGCGCGCAACCGCACATTCTCTCCGATCACGATGATGGAGATGGCGGGACTTTTTTCCGCCGCGGCGCCCAATTCTCCCAGGCTTGTGACGATCACCTGCTGATCGGGGCGCGCGGCATTGGCGACGATTGCGGCGGGCTCAAGCCGATTGCGCCCCGCCGCGATCAGGGCGTCGGCGATCGCGGCCGCATGTTTGCGGGCCATATAGAGAACAAGAGTAGGCGACGCTTTCGCCAGCGCGCTCCAATTGTGCGGCGGCAATTGTCCGTCGGCGCCGTGACCGGTGAGAAAAATCACCGAGGCATTGGTATCGCGATGGGTCAGGGGAATGCCGGCATAGGCCAGGCCGCCGATGCCGGCTGTTATGCCGGGCACGACGCGGAAGGGGATGCCTGCCCGCGCCAGATCCTGCGCCTCTTCGCCGCCGCGACCGAACACGAAGGGATCGCCGCCCTTCAGCCGGAGCACGCGCTTGCCCTGCCGCGCCAGATCGGCCAGCAAGTTGGAAATATCGCTTTGCTTGCAGGACCGGATGCCGGCACGTTTGCCCGCGAAGATCAGGCCCGCACCCGGCCGCTTCATCTTCAGGAGCGTCTCGTCGATCAGCGCGTCATATAAAATAAAGTCGGCATTCGCGATCGCGTGAAGCCCGAACGCGGTGATCAAGCCCGGCTCGCCGGGCCCCCCGCCGACCAGCCAGACCCAGCCGGCCGGGAATTCCGGCAGGCCAAGGGTGGCGGCGATGTCGGCAAAGCGTTTGTCCATGCCCGGTTATACAAAAGCCGATGCCGGGAAACATCGTGTTTCGTGGAACGCCGGGCCGACAGTCGCGTTGCCGGTTGGAACAGGTCGAAAGAGGCGAGCATGACGGAGAAGGTGGGCGAAACCGTGCGCGAAAGCGCCAATTATCGCTGCGAACGCTGCCACAAAGTCACGCGCATGACCAAGGGTTCGCTGATCCAGCCCTGTCCCCATTGTGGTTATGACACTTTCGACATTTCAAATCCGCGTTTCGAGCGGCGCGATGGCAGCCTCGGTCCGCATGACCCGGGTTGAGGCAGGAGCAAGGGACGGCTAAAACCCAGCCGCATTCGCTCACGGATCCTTCATGCTCAAGCCCCGTTCGGACCTCACGCCCAACACCGCCGATTACGAGACCCTGCCGCTGGTGACCGCCAACGGCTTTCGCGAATATGACGCGCGCTGGCTGTTCGGCAAGGAAATCAATCTGCTGGGCGTGCAGGCGCTGGGCCTGGGGCTGGGCACCTATCTGCACGAGATCGGCGTTCCGCCCAAGGTCGTCACCGGCCACGATTACCGGTCTTATTCGCTCTCGATCAAGCAGGCGCTCACGATCGGGTTGCTGCGCGCCGGCTGTGAGGTGCACGACATCGGCCTGGCGCTGTCGCCGGTGGCCTATTTCGCGCAATTCGCGCTGGACTGCCCTGCCGTGGCGATGGTGACCGCCAGCCATAATGAGAATGGCTGGACCGGCGTGAAGATGGGCGCCGAGCGGCCGCTGACATTCGGCCCCGATGAGATCAATGCGATCAAGAAGATCGTGCTGGAGGGTTTGAGCCGGGAACGCCCCGGCGGCTCCTATATCGCCGTGCCGGACATGCGCGAGACCTATCTGCAGGCGGTGACCAAGGGCCACAAGCTTTCCCGCCCGATCCGGGTGATCGCGGCCTGCGGCAACGGCACGGCGGGCGCCTTCGCGCCGGAAGCGCTTCGCCGCATCGGCGCCGAAGTCATCGGCATGGACACCGATCTCGATTTCAACTTCCCCAAATACAATCCCAATCCGGAAGACCTGCACATGCTGCACGCCATGGGCGACGCGGTGAAAGCGCAGGGCGCCGATCTTTGCCTGGGCTTCGATGGCGACGGCGATCGCTGCGGCGTGGTGGACGATACCGGCCGGGAGATTTTCGCCGACAAGATCGGCGTGCTTCTGGCGCGCGATCTGTCGGCACAATTCCAGAACGCGCAATTCGTGGTGGATGTGAAATCCACCGGACTTTATCTGACCGATCCGGTTCTGAAGGCGCGTGGCGTCAGGACCGATTACTGGAAGACCGGTCATTCCTACATCAAGCGCCGCACCGCCGAGTTGAAGGCATTGGCGGGTTTCGAGAAGTCGGGCCATTTCTTCTTCAACCCGCCGGTCGGCCACGGCTATGACGACGGCATCGTCGCGGGCATCCAGGTGCTGGAAATGATGGACCGCGCCGGGGCCAAGAAATTGTCGGCGCTTTATGACGGCCTGCCCAAGACCTTTGGTTCGCCCACCATGGCGCCATACTGTCCCGACGATAAGAAATATGCGGTTGTTGACGCGCTGGTGAAGGATTATTCCGATCTTGCCGCCAAGGGCGGAACGCTTCTGGGCCAGAAAATCAGCTCCGTCGTCACCGTCAACGGCGTGCGAGTCACTCTGGAAGACGGCACCTGGGGCCTGGTGCGTGCCTCCTCGAACAAGCCTTCGTTGGTGGTGGTGGTGGAAAGCCCGGTCTCCGAAGCCAATATGCGCGCCATGTTCGCCGATATCGATGCGCGGCTGTCGAAACATCCCGAAGTGGGCGAATACGACCAGAAGATCTGACCAACCCGGCTGTTCAGTCCCACCGTTTGCTTGCTAGTCTTTCCTCGAGATAAGGCGGGGACGGATATGCGGCGCATTCTTCCGGTCATTCTGGTTTCATTGATGGCGGGGGGCGCCAGCGCCCAGACCAACGGTCCGTATGGGGGGCCGCAACCGATGCCCATGCCACCCGCCATTCCCGCGCCGCAGGACATCCCCTATCCCGGCGGCACCATCCAATTGTCGGTGGACGCCAGCCAGCCCGCGCAAGGCATCATGCGGGTGCACGAAGTCATTCCCGTCGCCAAGCCGGGCCCATTGACCCTGCTCTATCCCCGCTGGCTGCCTGGCAATCACGCCCCCAATGGTCCGATCAGCAAGCTTGCCGGTCTCATCGTGCATGCGGGCGGCCAGGTGGTGCCCTGGCAGCGCGATCCCATCGATGTCTATGCTTTCCATATCGACGTGCCCAATGGCGCGCGCGAGATCACGGCGGATTTCCAATATCTCTCGCCGGTCGAGGATCGCGAAGGTCGCGTCGTTTCCACCGACGTGATCGTCAATCTGGAATGGAATGCGGTGGTGCTTTATCCGGCCGGTTATTTCTCGCGGCGCATTCCGGTCGCGGCGGACGTCAAACTGCCGGCAGGCTGGGGTATCGGCACGGCGCTGGAGGGTTCGAACGGTCATTTCAAGACCACCACGCTCAACACATTGGTGGATTCCCCGATCCTGGCGGGCAAGTATTTCACGCGGGTGGATATCGATCCCGGCGCCAAGGTGCCGGTGCATCTCGACATCGCCGCCGATCGTGCGGGCCAGCTGAAGATCACGCCGGACGAGTTGGCGGCGCACAAGGCGCTGGTGCAGCAGGCTTACAAGCTCTACGGCTCGCACCATTACGACCATTATGATTTTCTGCTGGGCCTCTCCGCCCATGTCGGCGGCGAGGGCTTGGAGCACCACCAGTCGAGCGAAGACGTCACCACCGAGAAATATTTCACCCATTGGGACAAGACCAGCGCCGGACGCGATCTCTTGGCACATGAATATACCCACTCCTGGAACGGCAAGTTCCGCCGTCCCGCCGATCTGTGGACGCCCAATTATAACGTGCCGATGCGCGGCAGCCTCCTTTGGGTCTATGAGGGCCAGACCCAGTTCTGGGGGTATGTCCTGGCGGCGCGCTCGGGTCTCTGGAACAAGCAGCAGGCGCTGGACGCCTACGCGGATCTTGCGGCGCTCTACAGCACCCAGGCGGGGCGGCAATGGCGGCCGCTGGCGGACACCACCCTCGATCCCGTCATCGCCAACCGTCAGCCGATTCCCTGGCGCAATTACCAGCGCAGCGAGGATTATTACAATGAAGGACTGATGCTGTGGCTGGATGCAGACAGCTTGATCCGGCAGAAGACCAATGGCCAGAAATCGCTGGACGATTTTGCCAAGGCTTTTTTCGGCATCAATGACGGCAGCTTCGTCACCGTCACCTACACTTTCGACGATGTTGTGAAAGCGCTGAACGGCGTGATGCCCTATGATTGGGCGGGCTTCCTGCATGCGCATCTGGCGCTGGCGCCGAAGCCGCCGCTGGACGGCATCACGCGCGGCGGTTACCGGCTGGTCTATACGGACAAGCCGTCCGAGCGCACCGAGTTCGAGCGACTCCCGCCGCAAGCAGGATAGTTTTTCCTATTCGCTGGGCGTCGTGGTGGACAATAAGGGCAAGATCACCGACGTCGCCTGGGACGGCCCCGCCTTCAAGGCCGGGCTCACGCTGGGCAGCGAGATCGTGGCCGTGAATGGCGTGAATTACGACGCCGACGAGCTCAAGGACGCAATCACCGACGCCAAGACCGACCAGGCGCCGATCCAGCTATTGATCAAGCACAACAACGCCTATCGCACTATCGCGATCCCGTACCACGGCGGACTGCGCTATCCGCATCTGGAGCGCGTGCCCAACACGCCGGCCTTGCTGGACGCCTTGATCACGGCGAAGAAATAGTCAGGCGGCTTCCCGTTCCGGGGCGAGATATGCCAAGGCATCGCGGAGCGCTGCGATGCCGGCATCGTCGCGCACCACGTTTTCGCTCAAATGGCGGCGGAAGGCACGGGCGCCTGGCCGACCGTTGAATAGTCCCAGCATATGCCGCGTCATACTGCTGAGACGCACGCCTTGCTTCAGCTTGCGTTCGACATATTCGCACCAATCCGCCAGCGCATCGTCCAGGGTGCGGGACGCCTCGCCAAAGAAGCGCGCGTCGATATCCAGCAGCATGGATGGATTCTGGTAGGCGGCGCGGCCCAGCATCACGCCATCGACATGGGCAAGATGCGCCGCGGCCTGATCCAAATTTTGGATGCCGCCATTGAGGATGATTTCCAGCGACGGGTTCTCGCGCTTGACGCGATAGACCAAGTGATAGTCCAGCGGCGGCACGTCGCGATTTTCCTTCGGCGAAAGGCCTTGCAACCAGGCCTTGCGCGCATGCACCGCGAAGCGCGTCACGCCGGCCGTCGCGCACGCCGCAATCAGGGTCCGCAGGCTTTCCTCGGGGTCCTGATCGTCCACGCCCAGGCGGCACTTGATTGTCACCGGCACCGCGACCGCCCGGCGCATCGCCGCGACGCAATCGGCCACCAGGGCCGGTTCCTGCATCAGGCAGGCGCCGAACCGGCCCGACTGAACCCGGTCCGATGGACAACCGACATTCAAATTTACCTCGTCGTAGCCGAAGTCTTCGGCGATCCGCGCGGCCTGCGCCAGGGACGCAGGTTCCGACCCGCCCAGCTGCAGCGCCAGCTTGTGTTCGCAGGCATCGAAATCCAGGAGACGCTTGCGGTTGCCGCGCAGAATGGCGTCGGCCGTCACCATTTCGGTGTAAAGCAGGGCATGGCGGGTCAAGTAGCCGGTGAAACACGCGGCAATGCGTGTCGGTCCAGTCCATCATCGGGGCCACGGCGAAGATAGGTCGTTGTTTTTGCTGCATATTTACACGGCTCTGCTGCCGCTTGGCAATTGAGGGCACTTCGTCGCGCCCGTCAATACGGCGCCTTTCGCCACGTGTCTATTTGGAGCAAGCCCCTGACGGACCGGATTGGAATGCCGGCATTCGATTAATCGGAGTCGGGTGCTTTGTATCTCATCAATGGTTCAACGCCGGACGGCGCCGTGAGCGCCGCAAGCCAGCTTAATCAACAGGACGGCCTTTTTCTCGCCTCGCCTCAATGGCCGCGGCGGTCTTGAATATAAGCGGCGATATAGAAAATGACGGCCGCCGCCATGCCGCTCCCGATCACGAGATAAACATGCGTTTCACCAGTATAGAAAAAAGCCAGCATGCAGACGAGCAGCGCCGCCGTTACCGCCAGCGCGTGCTTTTTCATCCAATGGGAATTGCCTTGACCGGATATCACGACCGCCCCTTTTTCCGTGACGCACGCGTCTCTTCCCAGGAGGCCCACGCCAGCACGCCACCAAAAAGCGTGAGCGCCCCCACCACCAGACCAAGAAACGCCATCTCACCACCGGACATTCGAATCTCCCTCGAAAAGCCAAAGCTTTCCACGCCGGTGCGCCCAGGGCGTTGATCCAGATCAATGAAAGGGATTGCGCACGATCAAGGCGCGCTCCCCTTTTCCCGGCAAACTGTGAGGCCTTGTGGAGGTCAGCCATGGTTTTTGAGCGTGTCGGAAAAGTGCTGGCGATGGTCATCATCTCGCTGACCATCTCTTCCACCGCCTATTCCGCTTCCATGTCCCTGACGCCCGGCGGGAAGGGCAGGCCGCGCCGCAAGCCGAAGGGCATGCCGGCTCGGTCGATCAATATGAGGCATTCTATGTCCTGAGCTGCCTGGTCGCGCTTGAGACGGCGGAATTCGGGCAAGCGGAAGCCGACTGCGGCAAGGCGCTCGATCTGAATTCGAAGGATGGGGATGCCTATAAGTTGCGGGGCTATGCCTATCTGCTGGAACACCGTTTCGAGCGCGCCGAGGCCGATTTCCGCGATGCGCTTCTTCTCGTCCCCGGCGATGCGGAGATTTCGGGCCGGTTATGCACAAAGCCTCAGCGGCCAGGGTCAATTCGCCCAGGCGGTCGTCGAATTCGGCAAGGCGATCGCTCTTGAGCCGCAAAATGCGGGTTATTGGAGCGCGCGTTGCTGGGCAAGGTCTGGGACGGGAACGCAGCTGGATCGCGCGCTTGCCGATTGCAACCATGCCTTGTCCCTGGCGCCGGGGTCGGCCGGCATTCTGAACAGCCGGGGCATGGTGCGGCTCCGGATGAACCAGTTTTCGGCGGCGATCTCGGACTATACGGCATCGCTGAAAATCAAGCCTTCCCAGGCCTCGGCCATGTTCGGCCGGGGCGTGGCGCGATTGCGCATCGGCGAAGAACAATCGGGCGCGGCCGATATTCTTCTCGCCCGGAAGATGGATCCCGAGATCGATGATCTGTTCGTGACCGTGGGCGTGTTGCCGCAGGATTGCGCGACGGAGCCGGATCGGAAGGGCTGTCTGCCGGCGTTGCGGCAGTTGAAGCATCCCGGTCCGCCGGGCCCCTGGGCGATGGTCAATCACGATCCGTCAAATTGGTGAGCGGCCGTGATTTCACCGCTTGACAGCTTTTTTTCATGGGAGATTGCATGATCTCGCTCGAGGATTGCATCGCGCTCTGCGGCCTGACGAAAGAGGAAGTCGACGCCATCGCCGAACATGAGCATGTCCCGGAAATCACGGCGGCGACCTTGGCGCGCTATCTTCTTTGTCAAAGTCACGGCTCCGACGAAATCCGCAAGATGATTGTCGATGATTTTCGCCAAGCCCTTCGCGCCGGCAATACCGCCCATGCCGCCGAGCTGGCATTCGCATTGCGGCATTTTTTGGCGGGCCATCCGCAGGCGTCGCCATCCGGCCAGAGCTAGCGCGGTCCCAATAACGTCCGGGGCCGCCCACGCGATGTTGCGCCATGTCAAAGAAGACACGATCGTTTCCGGTCATTGTGCGGCCTTATTGAGGAGACCGGAATGGAATTGATGGAGGCCATCCGCGCACGCCGCTCGGTGCGGACCTATACCGACCAGCCGATCCAGCGCGAAACGCTGGAGCGGCTGGTGGATGCAGCCATTCAGGCGCCGAGCGCGGTCAATGCCCAACCCTGGCATTTCACCATCATCCGCAATCCGTTGCTGCTCGACCGGATCTCCGCCGCGGCGAAACGGCATATCCTGGATCTGACGCCGCCCGGCGGGCCCATGCGCGAGCATCTCAGCGATCCGCTCTTTCATATTTTCTATCACGCCCCCGTTATGGTCCTCATCTCGGCCAATGAGGGCGACTGGTCGAAGGAGGATGTGGCGCTCGCCGCGGAGAATCTGATGCTGGCCGCATGCGCGGAGGGGCTCGGCAGCTGCTGGATCGGGTTCGCGCAGCGCTGGCTGGAAACCAAGGAAGGCCGCGACGCGGTGAACCTGCCGCAGGGCTATGTGCCTGTCGCGCCCCTCATTGTCGGCCATCCCCGGGAACGCGCGCCGGCAGTGCCCCGCAAGCCGGCCGACATTCGCTGGATCGACTGAGGCTTCCGCGAGAGCGCTGGTATCGGATTCAGGGCTGGACGGCCGTCACAGAACGGCGATATTTGCGATGCTATCAAACCGAAGTTGAAATCTAACGCCAAGCGGAGGGCAATATGACGCTAGACCGGAATACTCCCATTGGCGCCGGGCCGCTGGCGCAATCGGTCCATCATCATTGGCGGCTGGTGTTGAGCGAGGGAATCCTGCTCCTCCTGTTGGGGGCATTGGCCATCCTGCTGCCCCCCGTGGCCGGACTGGTCGTGACGGTCGTGCTGGGCTGGCTGCTTTTCCTCGCCGGACTTTTCGGCCTGGTCGCCACCGTGCTGATGCGCGCCGCGCCGGGTTTCTGGTGGTCGCTCATTTCTTCCGTCGTCGCCATATTTACCGGCGCGATGCTGGTGGCATACCCGGTCGGCGGCATCGTTTCGCTCACGCTTCTGCTGGCGATATTCCTGTTCGCGGACGGCCTCATCACCATCATGCTGGCCCTGGATTACCGCTCCTGGACGCCCGGAAACTGGGGCTGGATGCTGCTGAACGGGGTTCTCGACCTGATACTGGCGGTGGCGATCTTCGCGTTTCTGCCGGCCGCCGCCGCCTGGGTGGTGGGCACCATTGTCGGCATTGACATGATCTTCAGCGGCGTCGCGCTTGTCGCGATCGCACTGGCGGCGCGCCGAACCTAGCCGCCTTGCACAAGGTCACGCGTGTGCCGCGCAATCATGGCCTCCTCGTCGGTCGGAATGACGAACACGGCGACCCGGCTTTGCGGCATGCTGATGCAGAGATCGCCATTCCGGTTCGCGGCGGCGTCGAATGCGACCCCGAGCCAGGCCGCCGCCTCGCAGACCCGCCTGCGGATTTCCGGTGCGTTCTCGCCGATTCCGGCGGTGAAGACCAAGGCATCGAGACCCCGCAGTGAGGCGCACAGCGCCGCGATCTGCCGCGCGACATAGAAGACGAAAAGCTCGACGGCTTCGGCGGCCCGCGGCTCGCCACTCTGCAGCAATGTTCGCATGTCGCTGCTGATGCCGGATACGCCGAGCAGACCTGATTGATTGTAAAGAAGCTCGCCGATGGCGTCCGGCGTCAGTCCGCGCGCTTGCTGCAGGTAAAGGATCACTCCCGGATCAAGCGCGCCGCAGCGTGTGCCCATCATCAATCCATCCAGGGCGGTGAAGCCCATGGTGGTATCGATGCTTTTGCCGCCGCTGAGGGCGCAGAGGCTCGCGCCATTGCCCAAATGCGCGGCGATGACCTTCCCGCCGGCGAGCGCGGGTGCGACTTCCCGAAGGCGCCCGGCGATATATTCGTAGGACAGGCCGTGGAAGCCGTAACGCCTGACCCCCTGGGCTTCGAATTCGCGCGGCAAGGCGAAGCGGGTGGCGACGCGCGGCATGTTGTGATGAAAGGCGGTATCGAAGCATGCGATCTGTGGCAGGTCGGGGCGCACCGCCGCGATCGCCCGGATGGGCGCAAGGTTGTGCGGCTGGTGCAGCGGCGCAAGCGGCGTCAATCGATCCAAGGCGGCGATCAAGGCCGGCGTAACGCGCTGCGGCCGGTCATAATCAGAGCCCCCATGCACGACGCGATGCCCGACGGCGAGAAGCCTGTCCTTTCCCAAATGCGCCTCGATCCAGCCGAGCAGCTCGCCAAGAAAATCGTCATAGCCGCCACCCGCCGGCCGGCGCCATTCGCCAAGCACCGTGCCTGCGAGGTCGGTGGCGCGGAAATGCAATCCGGTTCCGGTATTTTCGATCTCGCCCTGCACCGTGCGCTTCAGACCATCCGCAGCCTCGAATACCGCGAATTTAAGGCTCGACGAGCCGGCATTGAGGGTGAGGATAACGCCGGGCACCGCGATTTAGCTATCAGCCGCCGCCAGCGGATGGCGCTGCGCCTCCGCCATCAGTGCTGCGATGGCGCAGGAAGCAATCCGGGTTCGCGCGGAATTGGCGCGGCTGGTGAGGATGATCGGCAGCCGGGCGCCCAGCACGATGGCCGCGGCGTCCGCGCCGTCAAAAAAAGTGAGCTGCTTGGCGAGCATGTTGCCGGATTCAAGGTCGGGCACCAGCAGGATATCGGCCTGACCCGCCACCGGTGAAACGATATGCTTGGTGCGCGCGGCCTCCTGGCTGACGGCATTGTCGAACGCCAACGGCCCGTCGAGCAGGCCGCCGCTGATCTGTCCGCGATCGGCCATCTTGCACAATGCCGCCGCGTCAAGGGTCGATGGCAGCTTCTCGCTCACCGTTTCGACCGCCGACAGGATCGCGATCTTGGGTACGGGAATGCCCAGAATATGGGCGAGATCGATGACATTCTGGCAGATATCGCGCTTATCAGCGAGCGATGGCCGGATATTGATCGCCGCGTCGGTGATGAAGAGCGGTCTGGGATAGACGGGCACGTCGAACAGATAGACATGGCTTATGCGGCGTTCCGTCCGCAGGCCGGTATCCGGGAGCATGACTTCATGCATCAGCTCATCGGTGTGCAGGCTACCCTTCATGATCGCCTCGACTTTGCCGTCGCGCGCCAGCGCGACCGCCTGGGCGGCCGCGGCATGACTGTGCGGTGTTGCGACCAGCTTGTAGGGGGCGATGTCCAGATTTGCCGCCGCCGCGGCCGCGCGGATTTTGGCTTCGGGGCCGACAAGGATAGGGGTGATCAATCCCATCCTCGCCGCTTCGATCGCGCCCGCCAGCGACACCGAATCGACAGGATGCACCACCGCGGTGATCACCGGCGGAAGGCCCCGGCAGCGGTCGATGAGCTGGCGATGGCGGATATGCTCATTGAGGCGGATGTCAGGCAGTTCGACGCGACATTCGCGGATCTTTTCGGTGGGCGCCTTGACTTCCGCGAGGCCGGTCATGACGGTCTGGCCGTCCTGATTGATCGTGATGCAATCGAACAGAACCGTGCCGGTTGCGATTTTCTTTTCCCGCGCGGTGACACGAACGGTCACGCGGTCGCCGAGCCGAACCGGGCTCAGGAAATTAAGGTCCTGGCGCAGGGAAACGGTCCCCGGCCCCGGCAGCTTGGTGCCGAGCAACGTGGAAACCAGGATGCCGCCCCACATGTTATGGGCGGCGATTTTGGGCGTATCACTGGCGAGGCCCTGCGACGGATTGGCGTCCCCGGACAGGACCGCGAACAATTCGATGTCGCGCAGCGACAGCGTACGCTCCAACGAGGCGGTATCGCCCGGCGCGATTTCCGCGAAGGTACGGTTTTCCAGCATGGCGGTCTCGGGCATGGTATCGTCGACTTTCGCGCACGCAAGTTCCCACGTATCGGGCGGTGGGGATAGTCCGGCGCGCCACGCCTGGGCGGGCTATTTCTGGACTGAAATAAGTCTTCAGCCGCTCAGGGTCTCCAGGGCATCGAGATTGCACAGCTTGACCTGCCGCGCGCTGGGCAAGGCGATGACGGCATCGCGTTCCAGCAAGGAAAGGGTACGCGACACGGTCTCGATCGTCAGGCCCAGATAGTCGGCGATATCCTGACGCGTCATGGCCAGTGTGATGGCCTTCTGGCCGCCGGTTTTTCCGGCCCAGTCCAGCAGGAAGCCCGCGACCTTCTCGACCGCGCTCCGCCGACCCAGCAACAGGGAATGATCCTGGGCCTTTGCCATGCCGCGCATCGCGAAGGAAAGAAGCTCCCGCGACAGCGCCGCATCATTGCCGGCAAACATGTCGACCTTGCTCTTGCGATAGGCGATTATCGTGCATTCACTGACCGCTTCCGCCGACAGCCGGTAGCTCGTGCTTGTTTCCAGACCAAATATCTCGCCCGCCACATGGAAGGCGTCGATCTGCCGGCGTCCGTCCACCAGAAACTTGCAGGTGCGGACCACGCCAGAAACGATCTTGTAGAAGTAATCGGCATTGGCGCCTTCGCTGAAGATCTCGCGGTCCGGGTCGAAGTGCTGGACGGCGCCGACCGATGCCTGGCTCTGCGGTTCGCTTGCCGGCCGCAGGAATGCCTGCGCCAGGATCGCCTGTTCGGGGATGCTCCGGGTTTTGCTAGCGGCAAATTGTGTCGACATGGAAGTGACCTTTCGCGCTGGAAGACCCGCATTCCTTAGCAGCGCGATTCCGGTGAAAATATTCGGTTTGAACCTCGGGATAGGCCCTACGTAAATCTACGTAGATTTGGTTGGATCGAGACCCGGGACAATTTATTTCTCAATGAAATCAAGGGCTTTGCTTAAGGTGGGAATAGATGGCTGCAAGGCCGCTCTCGTGGCGGCGCGGGGCGGCTGCGGCCTGCTATTATCAAAATGCGCCGTATGGCCGATGAAAGGCGGGGTTGATCGGCATCAAGTACATGTCCGCGCGATGCGCTAGCCTTCAAACAGCCTCGAGAGGTATCGAAATGCGATTGTCCATGTTGCTGGTCTTTGCACTGCCGGGGCTGCTTGGGGTAAATGCGGCCCAAGCACAAGACGTTCAGGAAGGCCAGCGCATAGCACAGCAATGGTGTAGCGGGTGCCACCAGATCGGCGCCAAGACCGTGCGGGCCAATGACGCGATCCCGACATTTTTCGCGGTCGCTCAGATGCCTTCGACGACCATGATGTCTCTGACCGTCTTTTTAAGTACTCCGCACGGGCGCATGCCCGACTACAATTTGAGCCGGGCGGAGATTCGGAATGTCTCCAGCTACATCCTCAGCCTACGGAAAGAGCCCTGATCAGCCTTGGCTGCACGGAAGCCACCGCGCCAGTCCGGAGATGGCCCCTCAATGCGGCGCGGGTTCCGAGGTTTTCGGCTCAGGCTGCATATCAGTCCCGCTGCCGGCAGGCGCTCCGGCTTTGTTGCCGACTTCATTGCCCAGGGTGGGGAAGCGTAAAATAATTCGGCCCTGTCCGGCGGTCGGAACAAAGGCGGCGGATGCGGCGGTTTGCCCCTCTTCGGCCGCGTCGATCTGGTAGCGGCCGGGAGACAGCTTGAACAGGATCCAAGGCCCTCCACAAACCGCAGCCAGCACGGGCTTGCCATCCTTGCTCACCCGCACCGTCACGTCGCCCAGATACTGCCCACCCTTTCCCGCGACCTCCACCTTGAGGCCATAGACCTGCCATGATGGATTTTGCCGGGCTTCCAAGCCCACGCCGGTACATACCGTCTCGATACCATTGACGCTGGTCGGCTGATCGAAGGGAAGTTGCACTGGGTTTTGAACGGGTTGCGCCAAGGCGCTCCCGGCGAAAAGCGTGAACAGCGCGGGCAAATTGGCAAGCTGATAAATCAATCTGGTCATGGCCGCCCCCTTGAATATTGGCAAGTGGTTGAAGCGATGAAAATTGAAACCGATCGGTCCAGGAAAATAAATATATAGAACCGTCCCGGTTGGACGGATTGCGCTGGATCAACGAATTACCAATTCACTCGGACTCGCGCCGACCCGGTTAGCCTACCAGATTGGTGATGGCCGGCGCCAGCAGACCGGCAAGATCGATAATTCCGGTGGCATTTGGCACACTGTTGGTGGTGACCAGCCGCGCCCCCGTTTGCAGGATCGCCTGATCCGCGCCATCCGCGAACAGGCCGTGCAGGGCGATAACGACCGGCGCGCGGTGCGACAAAGGCTGCACAAGTTGCAAGGCCTGCAGCATGGTTTTGCCGCTCGACACGATATCGTCGAGCAGCACCGGCGACTTGTCCCCCAACCGATCCAGATGGTCGGCCGTGATCCGGACATTGCGGTCGCCGAGCCTTTCCTTGCGCAGGACCATGAAATCCGCCCCGCAATCTTGCGCCACCCTGGACACCCATTGTCTGCTCTCCTCGTCGGGACCGATCAGGAACGGGTCTTGGACATTGGCATCGATCCATTGCGCGAGCAGGCCGCCGGCATGCAACGCGCAGGCGGGAATGGCATAGATTTCCTCCAGCGACTTATAACGATGCAGATGCGGATCGACGGTCACCAGCCAGTCGCAGGCACGCGAGACCAGGGCCGCGAAATAGCGCGAGGTCACCGCTTCGCCGGGCTGGAATCGACGGTCCTGACGCATATAACAGAGATAGGGTGCCACCAGTCCGATCTGGGCGGCGCCGAATTCGCGCGCCGCCGCCGCCGCAAAAATAAGCGGCAGGATCTTGTCATTCGGCCAAGCCAGCGTGCAGACAAAAGCGACGCTCCTATCCTTCACATCGCCGGCAAAACGCAGATGCGATTCGCCATCGGGAAAGGCGCGCATTTCCAGGATTCCGGTCTCGCCGCCTGCGAGCGCTGCAAGCTTTTCCGCCATCGGCTTATTGCCGGGAAGGGCGACAAAAAGAGGCCGGGTCATGTTTCGGCGATCTGGACGATGTCCGGGTTGGTGACGGCATAGCTGAGAGCGTAGGCGAGTTCGCCCGTCGCCTCGGCGTGGATGGTGCAGAGCGGAGATCCTTGGCTGACCGTGTCGCCGATGCGCACATGCATTTCGATTCCGGCGGCCTTGTCTTCCGGCGCGCCCGCGAGCTTGGCTAATCTTGCGATCCGGCGATTGTCGATCGAGGCGACAACGCCGTCGGCCACAGCAGCCAAATCTCTTCTATGCTTGGAAAGAGGCGGCGTGCGCATGCCGCCCTGGGCCTCGCAGATCCGCTGGAATTTTGTCCAAGCCCTGCCGTCATCCAGCACGCTCGCGGCCATTGCGCCGCCTTGGTCGGCGTCGGCCTTGCCGGCCAGTTCCAGAAGCGCGCCCGCCAGCACAATCGCGCGGGCGCGCAGGTCTTGGGGAGCGTCCTTGTCGCACTTCAATACGGCAAGCACGTCTCGCGCTTCCAGCGCCGGCCCTATCCCGCGACCGATCGGCTGGCGTCCGTCGCCGGGAATGACCAGAGCGTGGATGCCGAAACTCCTTGCCGTGGCGAGGAGTCCCTGGACGAGAAGACGGGCGGCTTTCTCGCTGCGGACCTTGGCGGTCGGACCGACCGGCATATCCAGCACCAGATGGGTGGCCCCCGCGGCGATCTTCTTGGAGAGAACCGAGGCGATCAACTGGCCTTCGCTGTCCAGGTCCAGCGCGCGTTCGATGCGGATTAGAATGTCGTCGGCGGGACTCAAGCGCATCGCCCCGCCCCAGGCGATGCAGCCACCCTCGCGCCGGACGATGTCGCGTATCTGGGTCTCGTTCAAATCGACCGGCGCGAGGGTCTCCATCGTGTCCGCGGTTCCCGCCGGCGAGGTGATGGCGCGCGAGGAGGTTTTCGGCATTGTGAGGCCGAGCGCGGCGGCGATGGCAACGATGATGGGGGTGGTGCGATTGCCCGGCAACCCGCCCACCGAATGCTTGTCGACAATGATGGGCTGGTCCCAAGTGAGCTGTTCGCCGACATCGACCATTGCGCGGGTGAGGCCGTACACCTCATCGGGCAATAGCGGCTTTGCCGCGCAGGCGGTGATGAAGGAAGAGATCTCGATTGCCGAATAACGGCCCGCGACGATGTCCGAGATGATTTCCTGCATCGCCGGCTCATCCAGGGAATGACCGAAGATGCGGCGACGCACCAGGCTCAAGGAGCCCACCGGCGGCGTGTGCCGGACGGTGATGCTGTCGCCCTCCTTGAGATTCAAGCCGCTCCAGGTGGCGTCCGAAAGTCCCGCTTCGTCGCGGCCGAGAAAATCCGATTCGACTTGATAAAGAGTGGCGATCACCTGGCGCGCGCCGGCGCTGAGCGTGACCCGGTTGTGGGAAGAAAAGCCTTCCGAGCGGCAGACCGGGCTGTCCTTCCGCAGGAATATTACCGTCTCGGAATGCGTATCGATTCCCAGGCGCCGGGCCCGCAGGCGATGGCTGGCATGTGTGGTCATGTCAATTCCACCGTCTGCTGATGGTCGGCAACCACGCAAGTCCAGTTCAACCGCTCTTCCAGCGAATGACGAAGGGCGTCGGCCTGTTGCGGCTCGCCATGGATCACGAAGGTGGTGCGTGGCGGGGTCTTGAATCCGCCCGCCCAGCGCAAAAGCTCGTTCTGGTCGGCATGAGCCGACAACATCGAAAGATTATGGACGGCGGCGCGGACCGGCACGTAACGGCCATGCATCTTGATGCTTTGAGCGCCGGCCACCATCGCGGCGCCACGCGTGCCGCCGGCCTGGAAACCGGCAAATAGAATGGCGTTCTTCGGGTCGGGGGCATAATGCTCAAGGTGGTGCAGCACACGGCCGCCCGTGGCCATGCCGCTGGCGGAAATGATGACTTTTGCCATCTGATTGGCGGTCAGCGCCTTGGATTCATCAGAGGTCCGCACATAGCGTACATTGTCGCCGAAATTCCGCAATTGCTCGGAATTCAACTTTTGGTCCGCGGCATGACGCTGGAAAATCTCGGTGGCGTCGATCGCCATGGGACTGTCGAGAAACACGGGCAGCAGCTTCGGAAGCCGTCCGGCCGCCTTCAGCCTTGAGATATGAAACAGCAGGCTCTGCGCCCGGCCGACGGCGAATGCCGGTACGATCACCGTGCCGCCGCGGTGGATGGTCTTGCCGATAATGTCCGCGAGCACATCCTCGGGATCGCTCTGGTCATGGCGGCGATCGCCATAGGTGGATTCCATGAGCAGGTAGTCCGCCTGGCCTGGTGTCTGCGGATCCGGCATGAGCGGATCGTCATAGCGGCCGATATCGCCGGAGAAGACGATCCTGGTCGCCGCCCCATTCCAGCACGATCGAGGCCGCGCCCAGAATATGGCCCGCACGCACGAAATGCGCGTTCGCATCGCCCGGCAATTTGCACGTCGCATCGAAGGCCACAGGGCGCAGCAATTTCAGAACTCGGAGCGCGTCATCCTCGGTATAGAGGGGAAGCGCGGGCTTGTGCTTGGAAAAACTGTGCCTGTTGGCGAATTCCGCATCCTGTTCCTGCAGATGTCCGGAATCGGGCAGCAGAATTCCGCACAGATCCCCGGTTGCCGGCGTGCAGAAAATGGGCCCTCGAAATCCGTTCTTCGCCAATAGCGGCAGATATCCCGAATGATCCAGATGGGCATGGGTTAGAATAACCGCAGCGATGCTGCCCGGCGCGACAGGCAGGGGCGCCCAATTGCGCAGACGCAGCGCCTTGAATCCTTGAAACAGGCCGCAATCGATCAGGAGGCGCTGGCCATCATGTTCCAGCAGATACTTCGATCCGGTGACTGTTCCGGCGCCACCGAGAAAGGTAAGCTTGAGTGTCATGTAATCCCCGAATTTGGGCCAGTAAGTGAAGTCGCGCCGCCCGCGACCATGAATTCAATCAATGCGCCGAGCCCCAAGCATCCTCTCGCTTCACTTAGAAGATATCACTTTGTCTTTCCGCCAGTTGATCTTGCGCAAGAAACCTGCCGTGATGGCATTGTAGTGATGGGATGACGTGGCGGGACAGAAATACGAAATGTTTCGATAGGAGAATACCTTATGACCGACTCGGCCCATTTTCATGCCGTGGTTTGGATCGATCATCGCGTAGCGGATATTTATGGCTTCGGACATGACGATGTGAGCCATGCGCTGGTCAAGAGCCACGGTCCGCACCGCATCCATCACAAGGCGGGCACTGTCGGCAGCGGTCACCTGCACGACAAGCCGGACTATTTCCGGCAGGTGGCGGCGGCGCTTGCCGGAGTGAAGGAGATTCTCGTTCTTGGTCCGGCGGAAACGAAGACGGAATTCAAAACCTTTCTGGATGCCCACGATCCCGCCTTGGCGGCACGCGTGCTTGCCGTCGAGCCGCTGGATCGGCAGAGCGAGGGCGAAATCGTCGCATTCGCGCGGCGCTTTTTCACCCATGCCGATCGCATGACGCCGCAGCGTCCCTAGGCAGGCGGAATTTATCGCAAATAGATCAGCGCACCCGCGCCAAAGGCCACGGTCATGGCAAGGCCCAGGAATGCGCCCAGCCGTGCTCCTCCGAAATATAAGGCCAACACGGCTTTCGCGATCCCGTTCGTGAGGGCGGCAGCCAGGATGGTTTCGGCGGCCAAGGATGGAGTCAGGCCGGTTTGCGCCAGCCGGGCCATCGAAAGAGTGATCGGGTCGACGTCCAAAAACCCGGAAACGCCTCCCAGAGCAAGCAGGCCCGAGGGACCGGGAAGCGAGGATAGCCATTTCGCCAGCAGCATGATCAGCGCCAGCAGCGCCAGAAAGCGCAGCATGAGAGACAGTTCGAGGGGATCTTTGAGCACAAGGGCGTGGGCCTGCGTGTGGACGGCGGCCCGGTAGGCGAAGGCAGCGAAGACAAGAAGAATCGCCGTCGCGGCCGCAATGGAAGGCAGCAGCGCCGGCGCCAGGACCGGCGCGATGGCGACCGCGATAGCCGTCATCCGTATCAGAGAAACGATCCAGGCCGCCAGAATCGCGGCCATGATCTTGGGCATCGCGGCCGGGCTGTTCCTTCCAAGCCGGGCAAAGGTCCAGGTCACCGTGGTGGAGGTGGCAAGGCCCCCCATGATGCCGGCGTAAAGCAGACCCCGGCGCTCGCCGGCGAGCTGGACGGCGATATATCCGGCGTAACAAACCGCGCCGATCAGGACGGTCATAAGCCACATTTGATGCGGATTCAGCGCGCCCCAGGGATCCACCGCGCGATCCGGCAGAGCCGGCAGCAGCACCGCCGTCATGATCATCAGCAGCAAGGCCGCGCGCAGCTCGGTCCATTTCAGAGTGGCGAACGAAGGCGTGCATATACTGGCGTTCCGCCAGAATTGCCGCGGCCGTCACGCTCGCGGCCGCCGCGATGGCCATGTCGCCCAGCACGGCATAGGCGCCCAGAATGAAGGTGAGCAGCCCCGCGACCAGATTTGTCGCCGAAAAGTTGCGGGTGGCCCGCATGTGCTGCCACTCAAAAAAACCGAAGGGCAGGGCGAAACCCATAAAGCAATAACCGAGAATGGAGAAAGCGGAAACGCGCGCCAGAAGCCCGCAAAGGCCGCCCAGGGCGCCGATCAGCGTATAAGTCCGGATGCCGGCGACGCGGCTGCCGTCCCTTTCCTGCCGCTGCTGCCAGCCCCGCTCGACGCCGATCAGAAGACCTATGGCAACCGCAAGGCCGGCCCGCTGCACAATTTCGGCTTCACTCATGGTCGCCTGGAAGCCGAGTGTGTGTGACCCGCGATGGCGATTGGCTTATCGGATTATGCAAGGGCTCTTTCATGACGCACTCCCGGCTTGCCTAAGCCGTGACAAGTACCTTCAACGCGTGCGTGTCGGCAGCGTGACCGAATGTTTCATAGGCCTCCAGAATATGGTCCAGGGTGAAGCGGTGCGTAATCAGCTGCTTCGGATCGATCTTCTTGGATTGCACGGCCCTCAGCAGGATTCGCGTCGTCACCGTGTCGACCAGCCGCGTGGTGATTGAGATGTTCTGTGACCACAGTTTTTCCAGATGCAGATCGACCTTCTTTCCGTGCACGCCGATATTGGCGATCGTGCCGCCGGGCGCGATGAGCTCTTGGCATAACTCGAAGGTCGCCGGAACGCCGACTGCCTCGATCGCCGTGTCGACGCCGATTCCGCCGGTCAGTGCCTTGATGATCGCCACGGCGTCTTCCTTCGCGCTGTTGATCACCCTGGTGGCGCCGAAGCGGCGCGCCACATCGAGCCGATTATCGTCCTGGTCGATGACGATGAGCTGAGCTGGCGAGAAGAACTGGGCCGTCAGCAGAGTGGCGAGCCCGATCGGTCCGGCGCCCACGATGGCCACATTGACTCCAGGGTCTTCGATTTTCCCGTTGAGAACGCCGCATTCGAACCCCGTGGGAAGGATGTCGCTCAGCATGACCAGCGCTTCCTCGTCCGCTCCTTCGGGGATGTGATAAAGGCTGGTGTCGGCATGCGGAATGCGCACATATTCGGCCTGCGTTCCGTCAATCTCGTTGCCCAGGATCCAGCCTCCCGTAGTGCAATGCGAATACATGCCGCGGCGGCAATAATCGCACTTTCCGCAAGATGAGATGCAGGAAATCAGGACATGGTCGCCAGGCTTGAAGGCCGTGACGGCGGGCCCAACGGTTTCCACGATTCCGGTGCCTTCATGACCCAGGGTGCGGCCGGGAGCGCAGCTTGGCACATCGCCCTTCAAGATATGCAGATCGGTGCCGCAGATCGTCGTGTTGGTGATCTTTATCACCGCATCGTCCGGCTTCTGGAGAGAGGGCTTGGGCCGGTCTTCCAATGCCTTGGATCCGGGGCCGCGATAAACGAGCGCTTTCAACCTGGTGTCCTACCTGAACTGCGATTTTTAGCATGCCTCGTGCGACGCCGATTCCGCCTTGACATGGATCAATGAGGTACCGCTTGCTCCCTCCGGTTTTATGTTATTCTTTTGGCCGGTCGGCTGCGATGGCAATGATGGAAACGCGTGAAGGTTCCGGGCATGGGGCGCCGGTCGTCCCGCCGCAAGCGGAGAGGGGCGGAGGCTGGCGCGCGGTTCTGGCATGGCTGGGCTTTCGGACAGGCAAGGCCGCGTCGGCCGACAGTCGGCTGGCAGCGATCGTCAATTCGTCGGACGACGCCATCATCGGCAAGACGCTCGAGGGTATTGTAACCGATTGGAACCGGGGCGCCGAGGCGATCTTTGGTTACACCGCCGCGGAAATGGTTGGCCAGTCCTTCGCCAAGTTGCTCCCCCCCGGCAAGGAAGCCGAAGAGAAGGCCATACTCGACCGTATCCGGCGGGGTGAGCGGGTCGCTCATTACGAGACGTCGCGCCTGCGCAAGGACGGCGAGATTATCGAAGTATTCGTGAGCATCTCGCCGGTCTGGAACAAGAGCGGCCGGCTGGTCGGCGCGTCCAAGGTCGCGCGCGACATTACGCAGGCAAAGCGGGCGCGGGCCACCTTGCTGGAACGCGAAGCGCATTTGCAATCGGTGCTCGATACCGTGCCGGATGCCATGATCGTCATCAACGTCCAGGGAACCATACAGTCGTTCAGCGCCACGGCGGAGCGATTGTTCGGCTATAGCGCCGGAGAGGCGATCGGCCAGAATGTGAACATTTTGATGCCGTCGCCCTATCGCGAACAGCATGACGGATACTTGGACCGTTATATGAAGACCGGGGAACGCCGGATCATCGGCATCGGAAGGCTGGTTGTCGGTCAGCGCAAGGACGGTTCGACCTTTCCCATGGAGCTGGCGGTCGGCGAGATGCGTTCGGGCGAGCGGCGCTTCTTCACCGGCTTTGTTCGGGATCTGACGGAGCGGCAGGAGAGCCAGCAGCGCCTTCAGGAACTCCAGACCGAGCTGATTCACATGTCGCGCTTCACCGCGCTTGGTGAAATGGCGTCCACCCTCGCGCACGAGCTGAATCAGCCCTTGACGGCGGTGGCAAGCTACCTGAACGGCGCGCGCCGGTTGCTGGGCAGCGGCAAGGCCGAAGATATTTCCGTCGCCCGCGGCGCAATTGAAAGCGCCGCGGAGCAGGCTTTGCGTGCCGGACAGATCATTCGCCGTCTGCGCGAATTCGTGGCGCGCGGCGAAAGCGATCGCCAGGTGGAGAATTTGCGCAAATTGGTGGAGGAGGCGAGCGCATTGGCACTGGTCGGAGCCAAGGAAGCCGGGGTTCGGGTCACATTCGATTTCGATCCCGCCGGCCGCTATGTGCTGGCCGACAAGATTCAGGTGCAGCAGGTGCTTCTCAACCTGATGCGCAACGCGATCGAGGCCATGCAGGACGTCGAAAGGCGCGAACTCGTCATTTCCGCCCGTCTCATCGATGCGGAGACAGTGCAAATAGATGTCGCCGATACGGGAACAGGCATCGCGCCGGAGATCGCGCCGCAGCTTTTCCAGCCTTTCATCACCAGCAAACGAAACGGAATGGGGGTCGGACTGTCGATCTCGCGCACGATCATTGAAGCGCATGGGGGCCGGCTTTGGGCGGAGGCCAACCCGGGGGGCGGCACGATTTTCCGGCTGACATTGCGGACGGCCGAATTGGAGGAACTCGACAATGTCGAATAGCGCTGTTGTCCATCTGATTGACGACGATGAGGATGTGCGGCGGGCCATCGCCTTTCTGCTGGGGACCGCCGGTCTGGCGGTGCGGGTTCATGAATTGGCCGTGGCGTTCCTGGAGAACCTCTCGGGGCTGCAGCCCGGTTGCATCATCAGTGATGTTCGCATGCCCGGCCTGGACGGCTTGGAGCTGCAGCGCCGCCTCAAGGAGATGGGTGTCGAGATGCCCATGATCATCATGACGGGCCATGCCGACGTGCCGCTGGCGGTGCAGGCGATGAAGGCGGGGGCCGTCGACTTCATCGAAAAGCCGTTCGACGACGAGTTGTTGCTGTCCAGCATCCGCGTTGCCCTCGGTCAGTTCGAGAAAGCGGGACGCTCTGGAGCGGAGGTGGCACAGATCCAAGCCAAGATCGAAACGCTTTCCTCGCGGGAAATGCAGGTCCTGGAAGGCCTGCTGGCGGGGTATCCCAACAAGACCATCGCTTACGATCTCAACCTGAGCCCCCGTACCGTGGAGGTCCATCGCGCCAACGTCATGACCAAGATGGGGGCCAACAGCCTGTCGGATCTTGTCCGCATGGCCATGCTGGCGAGGGCGATTCCGGGCTGATAGCGGAATTTGCGCAGGATCAATGCCTTAAGCATCCGGCTTTTCTAGAATAACAAAGAAAGTGGAGGAGCGGCTCATGTTGAGTCGATTGCCGCGAGTGAGTACCGAGAAAACTACCGTCATGGTTGTCGATGATGATCCGGCGGTGTGCGATTCCTTGAAGTTCGCGCTCGAACTGGAGGGACTGACGGTTCAAACCTGCGGCAGCGGGGCGGAATTGCTTCGCCATCCCGATCTCGGCCAGGCGCGTTGCCTGGTACTGGATTACAAGATGCCCGAGATGGACGGCTTTGAGGTTCTGGATCGCCTGGAGGCGGATGTTCCGGTGATATTGATCGCCGGGCCTGTAACCAGCAGCATCCGGGAGCGCGCAAGACATGCCGGTGTTCTCCATGTCCTGGAGAAGCCGCTGTTGGACAGCGCTTTGATCGACCGGATCCGGGAAATTACGCAAGGTGCCGGACGATAGAGATGGCGGCGATGGCGAGCGAGCAGGACATTGCCAGGCTCCACAATTTCATGAAGGAGCGGCGGCTTGGTGTCATCGCGACTGCCGACGAAAGCGGACATCCCGAGGCGGCGCTGATGAGCATCGCCGTCACCCCGAATCTGGAAATCATCTTCGAAACCACCGCGGCGACCCGCAAGTCCGTGAATCTGGCGCGCAATCCCCGCGTCTGTTTTGTCATCGGCTGGCAAAGCGATCAGACCTTGCAATATGAGGGATTGGCCGATCAGCCGGCCGGCGCCGAGCTGGATCGGATCAAGGCCTTTTACCTATCGGTCTTTCCGCAGAAAACGTCGCACGAGTTTTGGCCCGGCAACGATTATTTTCGGGTTCGGCCGCGCTGGATACGGCTCAGCAACTATAATATTCCCCGCAAGATCGAGGAATTCGATTTCCCGGCGATCGAAAATCGATATCCGGCACTGCGGCAAGGCCGGTGGCGCCGGTTTCGCGATTCTTGGGGACGGGAAAAACAGCGGAATTAGGCGGCTCACTTGACACCGATCAAGGCGGGCCCGGTAATCGTCCGACATTGTACCGAAATTCAAGGTGGTCGATCCCGGCCAGATTGTGAGCCGGGAGGCCGAGGCGGCAGGTCCTCGCCCGCCTGGTTGATCTTTGTCGAAGGAGAAATTCATGGCTTTCCGCACCATCATGGTCCATCTCGAATTGGGGCGCAGCAATAGCGGTCTATTGGAGATTGCCGGCGATCTGGCGCAGCGCTGCAAGGCTAATCTCATAGGCATCGCCGGATGCCAGCCGGTCACCATTCCTTACAATGAAACCTACGTGTCCGGCGACGTTATCGTCGAGGATCGCAAGGAGATTGAACGAGAGATTAAGGAAACCGAGCGGCAATTCCGGGCGGCGATGCAGGGCCGTGTCGCTTCGATCGAGTGGCGATCGATCATTACATTTGATCCGCTGGCCGATTACATTGCGCACGAGGCGCGCGCGGCCGATCTGATCATCACCGGCCCGGACATCGGCGGCAAGTTCTTCGATTCCACGCGGCGTGTCGGCATCGCCGATCTGGTGATGCAGGCCGGGCGTCCCGTACTCATCGTGCCGCACAACAGGCAGGAGATAAACTTGAATCATGTTGTCGTGGGCTGGAAGGGCAGCCGCGAGTCCCGGCGCGCCATCGCCGATGCTTTGCCCCTGATGAAACTGGCGGGCAAGGTAACCGTGCTGGAAATCGCGCCCGAACAGGACATATCCTCCGCCAAGGAGCAACTCGCGGACGTGCTCAATTGGTTGAAGCGGCATGATGTGGTTGCCAAAGCCGAAGTGGTGGCCGCGCAGGGTGAAGACAGCCAGAGATTTGCCGATCTCGTCCGGGAGAAACAGGCCGATCTGATCGTGGCAGGTGCCTATGGTCACAGCCGCGTGCGCGAGTGGGTGCTTGGCGGGGTGACCTTGGACTTCCTTCTCAATCCGGACCGCTGCGTTCTGGTTTCGCACTGAGACGTCTGCGACAATCGCGGCGGGAAACAACCTAAGCCGCAGGGCGTTTCGGGTTCCGTATGGATGCAATGTTGCTGGAACGGGCGGGTACGCCGTTGAAATGGACGGTGTTGCCCGACCGTGAACCCGGGCCAGGGGAAGTCCGGGTGAGGGTTACGGCCTGCGGCGTGTGCCGGACCGACCTGCATGTGCTCGATGGCGAACTTCCCGGCATCAAATATCCCATCATTCCCGGTCACGAAATCGTCGGCCGGATCGAAGCGCTTGGGCGAGGGTGTAGCCGCGATGCGGCCGGGCCAGCGTGTCGGGATTCCCTGGCTGGGGCATACTTGCGGTACCTGTCCCTACTGCCTGTCCCACCGGGAAAATCTCTGCGACCGGCCGCTTTTTACCGGCTATACGCGGGATGGGGGTTTTGCCAGCGCCGCAATCGCCGATGCGCGCTACGTTTTCGCGCTGGGAGAGGAGGGCGAGGACGCGGCACTCGCACCCCTGCTGTGCGCCGGCCTGATCGGCTGGCGGTCCTTGGTCATGGCGGGTGATGGAAAAAGGCTTGGGCTCTATGGCTTTGGCGCGGCCGCGCACATCATCGCCCAGGTGGCCTGTTGGCAGGGCAAATCCGTCTTCGCCTTCACCCAGCCGGGCGATCGCCAGACCCAGGATTTCGCGCTGAGCCTGGGCGCGGCCTGGGCTGGCGGCTCCAATGAAACCCCGCCCGAACCGCTGGATGCGGCAATCATCTATGCGCCGGTTGGTGCGCTGGTGCCGGCGGCGCTCAA
This sequence comes from uncultured Alphaproteobacteria bacterium, assembly GCA_963769055.1. Taxonomy (GTDB): domain Bacteria; phylum Pseudomonadota; class Alphaproteobacteria; order Micropepsales; family Micropepsaceae; genus Rhizomicrobium. The sequence goes on along the minus strand of CAVYKF010000009.1, from coordinate 46,929 downwards.
GGCGGTGCGCAAGGGTGGCCGCGTCGTCTGCGCCGGGATCCACATGAGTAATATCCCGGAATTTCCCTATGCCTTACTTTGGGAGGAACGCCAACTGGTCTCCGTCGCCAACCTGACCCGCCAGGACGGATTGGATTTTCTGGCATTGGCGCCGAAAATCGGCATCCGAACCAAAATCGTGCGCTATCCGCTGCGGGATGCCAATCGCGCCTTGGCCGATTTGAAGGCCGGCGCTTTCGACGGCGCTGCGGTTCTTATCCCTTAGGGATTCTTGTTCAGCAACGCGAGAGCGGCCCTGCCGACCTGATCCATCGGCCCGGACGCATCAACCCTCGGCCAGGTGAGGCGGCCGATGTCTTTCGCCGTCTGGCCGGTCACCACATCGACGGTTGCGTCGGAGGCATCGTTCCTGCGTCCCCGCACGCGGCTCTTTCGTGTCTCGAGCGGCGCCTCAAGCCACAAGCCGTGAAAAGGCACATCGAGGCGCGCCGCGATCCGGGCTATTTTTTTCCGCTCCGTCTCCTCCAGGTAGGTCGCGTCGACGATGACGCTGCGGGCGGCCCGCAATCCCGTCTCGGCGAATTCGCCAAGGCGGCGATAGATCTGGGCCGATGCATTCGCGCTGTAGGCATCGGGCGGCAATCGGGCCCTTTCCGGCACGCCGAATAGTCTTTTTCGTTCGATGTCGCTGCGCAAATGCAGTGCGCCCGGGACGGCGCCGATGTTGGGCGCGAGAGCGGCAGCCAGGACGCTTTTGCCGGTTCCGGACAGGCCGCCGACAGCGATCAGGCGCGGCGGGGAGGGCGCAAGAAATCGCAGCGCCGCTTCGGCATATCCGCGCGCTTCCCGATGCAGCGGGCGCGCATTTTCGGCCAGGTCCGCCTGGGTGGCGAGAACCTTGGCCCGAACGGCCGCGCGCAGCGCCAGGAACAGGGGCAGCAGCGCAAGCCCTTCGATCTCCCCGGGCTCGTCGTCGGAAAGCCAAAGATAGCGATTGAGCAGCCGGCACGCAGGATCGCTCAATCCGCGCTGGCACAAATCCATGATGAGAAAGGCGAGGTCATACAGGATGTCGATGGTCGCGATGCTTTCATCGAATTCGATCGCATCGAACAGGACCGCACCGCCTTCCAGCCGCACGATATTGCGCAAATGCAGATCGCCGTGGCAGCGGCGCACCTTTCCCCTCATCGCCCGGCGAAAAAGCAGCAATTCGTTCTTCTGATAGTTCCTCACAAGAGCCGCATGAAGCGGCGTGACGGTTTCCGCGGGGAAGATGTCGCGCCGCATTTCCAGTTCCGCCACCGTTTCCTTCATCACATTGTGGAAGGCGATTGCCGCCGGGGCGCCGCTGCGCAGGGGCGCCTTGCGATGGGAATCCGACACCAGCTGCGCCAGATCGTCGATGGCTTTTTCGTCAATCAGGTTTTTCTCGGCAAGCCGATCGAAAGTCGCTTCCTCATCGAAGCGGCGCATCAGGACCGCCCATTCGATGATTTCGCCGGGACCGTCGATATGCAGTCCGGCGCCGTCGCGAGAGATCGCCACCACCCCGACATATATCCCCGGCGCGTTCTCCCGGTTGACCGCGAGTTCCGCCTCGCAGGCCGCTTTCCTTTTTTCCAGCGTGGAGAAATCCATGTAGGGGTAACGAACGGCGCGCTTCACCTTGTAGGCGAAGGGACCCGCCAGGAAAACGACCGCGCCATGGGTTTCGATCCGCTTCACCGGCGTCGTCAAATGGTGGCTCGCCGGATCGCCGAGATATCCGAGCGTGGCGCTTTGATCTGTCGGGGCCGGGAATTTCATGATTTAGCCAAAGCCGTGACGCTCGAAGAACCAGCGCCGGACCACGTAAACCGTGCAGAGATAGAGGGCGGTCGTCAATGCGAGCGCTCCAAGAAGGGCGGGGGCCAGGGGGACAAACCCGAACCAGCCGCCGAAGGCGGTGTAAGGCAGCACCAGCGCGATCCCGGCCGCCACCAACGATGTCACGACCAGGGCGGGATGAGGCAGATTGAGAAACGGGTGGGCGGATCGGATGATGAAAATCACCAGGATCTGGGTAGCAAGGGATTCCACGAACCAGCCGGAGTGAAACAATGCCGGGCCGGCGCTGAAGACGCGCAGCAGTAGCCAGAACGTGACGAAATCAAACACCGAACTGATGGGACCCACCAGGAACATGAATCTTCGCACCACGCGGATGTCCCAGCGACGCGGGCGTGCCAGCAACTCATCTTCGACATGATCAAGCGGGATGGCTGTTTCGGAAAGGTCGTAAAGCAGATTGTTGAGCAGGATCTGGATCGGCAGCATGGGCAGGAATGGCAGCAGCAGGGCGCCTCCGGCCATCGAGAACATATTTCCGAAGTTCGAGCTTGTACCCATCATCACATACTTCAGAATATTGGCATAGGTCCTGCGGCCCTCGCGAACCCCGTCGACAATGACGTCCAGGTTTTTTTCCAGCATGATCATGCTGGCCGCGTCCTTGGCGACATCCACTCCCGTATCGACGGAAAAGCCGACATCGGCCGCGTGAAGCGAAGGCGCATCGTTGATGCCGTCGCCGAGATAGCCGACGACATGGCCCCTGCGCCGCAGCGCCTCTATGATCCGCGATTTCTCCGGCGGGGTCACGCGGCAGAACAATGTCGTCTGCTCCAGTCGCGCCGAGAGGGCCTCGTCGCTCAGGGTTGCGATTTCCGGCCCGGTCAAGGATCCCGTCACGTTCAGGCCAAGCGCGTTGCAGACATGCCGCGTGACGTCTTCGGAGTCGCCGGTCAGCACCTTGACCGTCACGCCCAAAGCCGCCAGCGCCCTCAAGGTATCGCCGGCACCGGCCTTGGGAGGGTCGAGAAAGGCAAGGAAGCCCAGAAAAACGAATTCCGCTCCTTTGGAGATCGTCGCGCGCTCGCAGCTTTCGCTCACGGTCTGATGGGCGACACCCAGCACCCGGTAGCCCTCTTTGCCAAGATTGACGAAAGTCTGCCGTGCCTTCCCAATGCGAGGCGGCATCCAAGGCTTCCGAGGGCATGCCCTCTTGTTCGAACCGCGTGCAGATCGCCAGAATGTCTTCCGCCGCACCCTTGACGATGATCCGGCGCACGCCTTCGCCCTCGACCAGAACCGATACGCGCCGGCGCTCGAAGTCGAACGGGGTTTCGTCCAGCTTCTTCCATGCCGCCAAGTCGATGGTGCCGGCAGCCAGGATGGCATTGTCGAGCGGGCTTTTCAGCCCGGTCTCGAATGCGGCATTCAGCAAACCGGCCTTCAGCGCGGCGGGGCAGTCCATACCGTTCAGATCGATCGAACGCGTCAGCTTGATGTCGGCTTCCGTGAGGGTCCCGGTCTTGTCGCTGCATAGGATATCCATGCTGCCCAGGTCGTGAATCGCCGAAAGCCGCTTGACGATGACCCGTTTGTGGGAGAGCCGCATCGCGCCATGCGCCAGGGTAACCGACACGATCATCGGGAGCAATTCCGGTGTCAGGCCCACAGCGAGGGCGAGGGCAAACAGAAAGGATTGCAGCGGCGGACGGTGAAGCAGCAAATTGATGAGCAGCGCGAAAAGCACCAGCAAGACCGTAAGCCGCAGGATCATCCGCCCGAAATCGCGAATGCCGAGCGCGAAGGCGGTTTCCGGCGGCGGTTTGCGCAGCGTGCCGGCGATCCCGCCAAGTTCCGTGGACCGGCCGGTCGCGACCACCAGCACCCGGGCGGTCCCGCTCAGGACCGAACATCCCATGAAGACCGCATTTCGGGGGAGCAGGGCGGCGGTGGGCGCATCCGAGAGTTCCTTCTCGGTCGGATAGGCTTCGCCCGTCAGCAGGGCTTCGTTGACGTATAAGTCGCGCGCGTCCAGCAGGCGGCAGTCCGCCGGGATGAGATCACCGGCCGACAACAGCACGACGTCGCCCGGAACCAGACGTGACGCCGGTATCTCGCCGGCCAGTCCATCCCGCAGAGCCGTGGCCGTCAGCGAAACCTGCTCCCGCAGGCGCATGGCGGCGTTCTGGGCGCGGTATTCCTGGACCACATCGAGCACGATGGACAAGAGAAGGATGACGACGATAATCAGAAAGCTTGGCGTGTCGCCTGTCACCGCTGATATCGCGGCGGCGGCGGTCAGCACCAAAATCAGAGGATTGCGGAAGCGGGCGAGAAACGCGCGCAACAGGCTCGGCCCCGGGTGGTCGTCTATTCTGTTTGGGCCATAAGTCGCGAGCCGTGTCAGCGCATTGGATCCGGACAGCCCATTTTCCGTCGTATCCAACGCGCGAAAGAGCGAAGGAAGCGGCTCGCTCAAGGAAGGCTTTATCGGCTCGGTGGGCCGCCGGGCGCTCAAAGTCGCTTTGCCTAAACGGGACGGATATGGCCGATTACGGAACCAGGCTCGATGATCGCGTTCTTCTGAGCCGTGACGACCAGGGTACCGTCCTGTGGCGCCACCACGTTGAGGAGCGTGCCCTCAATCCTCAATTCGGCGACCGGCGCCTTGGCCTTGACGACGCTTCCGTCGGGCACCAGCCAGCGTTCAATGATGCCTTCCGGCAGAATGCGCGAAACCCAGAAATCCGGTGAGACGACAAGTTCGACCATGGCAGACTCCTTCGTTGGACTTCAGCTACCGATTTTGGTCCCGGAACGATATGATCGCAATCAAATCGCCTTCCCCGTTTAGGAAGCCCGCGCGCCAAGCCGGCGCAGGCGAGCCGGCGGCCGGCCCGTCTGCGCGGCGGAAGCGCCGACACCCCCAAGTGTCGTGCGAATAGGCGCCACCCCGGCAATGGACAAGATGCTCTTGCGAAAGGCTTTAATCCCGTGCGCGCCAAAGAGCAGCCGATAGGCTAGGGACGGCATGCCCATCGTCACGACGATGCGGGCTGACCGGCCCTTCAGGTTTCCCTTTGGAAAGTTATGCTTGCCCTTGCCGATCAGGAATTCGCCGCAGGCCAATGCTTCCAGGAATGCCTTCAAAAGCGATGGCGGGCCTCCCAGCCAAAGGGGAAAAATGAAGACCAGATGCTCCGCCCAGAGAAAACTCGCCTGGGCGGTCGCGATGTCGGCATCCTGCGGCTAGGCGGCAAAGGCGGCAGCCTTGCGCAGGAACGAAAATGAAATCGAGCCGACATCGATGCGGCGGACGTCATGACCGGACTGGATTGCGCCTTCGGCATAGGCATTGGCCAGCGCGCTCGATAGCCGTTCCGGCGACGGATCGGGATTGCCGTTGATAATCAGAACGCGCTTCGCCGCCACACCTGCCTCTATCTTGACCGCGGTCTGGCGGCGGTAACGGGCGTGACCGAGGCGATCTTGAACGGCCGCTGAACGCCGTCATGTTCGGTGATGGAGACGTACAGGCCCGGTGAAATGACGTGACGATCCAGCTTGAAAACCCGCTCGTCATCACTGTCACTCTTCTTGTCGTAGTCGAAACGCCAACCATGGCCCACATGGCGCAACAGCCCCCATTGCTCGTCCTGGTCGCGCCGAAAATGACGCACCGTGCAGGCATCCTTGTGAACTGCCCATGCTTCGGGGTCCACATGGCCATCCGATGTGAGCGGAGCGACAAATTCGTACCCGTGGCTTTTATCGCCGTTCGGGAAATCGGCCGTGCGGCCAAGCTCCAGGCGAATATTCATCAGCATCACGCTGTCCTCCCAAAATGTTTTTTGACCGTATTCCGCACTTCGGCGAGGCGGGTTTCGACCGCATCCCGGCGTATGCCCGGCACGATTCCGCCGAAATGCACATGATCCACGGCCGAGAGGCCGCAAACCTCGGCGAAATAACGGTGGAACAAGGCCCTGATGGCGCCGAAGGCGCCGGTCTGTTCCACCCAATGAAGCGGGGCGCCGGACGAACTGAAGGTGAGAAGCTTGCGACCGCTCAAAAGCGGCTCGGAATGCCCCTCCTTGCCGTAAGCGAAGCCATAGCCAAATACCCGATCGAGATAGCCCTTCATCATCGCCGGCGGCGTGTCGAGCCAAAGCGGATAGCAAAGCACAAAGACGTCGGCATCGCGCAGAAGCGCGCGCTCCGCCGTGACATCGGGAAGAGGGTGGAAGCCTTCCGCGAACGGCAATTCCTCGCTCTGCAGGCAAGGCTGGAAGTTCATGCGGTAGAGGTCGCGGATTATCGCCTCATGCCCAAGCGCCGTCGCCGCTTCCGCATAGGCATTTGCGACGGAACCGGTAAAGCTTTCCCGGTTGGGGTGGGCGAAAATGACGGCATGCTTCACGGCAATCTCCTTCAGCAAACGATAGGAAATTGCGGGTTTGGCGTCTTTGCGCTGTATCAATTACCAATCGCCCGCCGCGCGTGCCTATTTGACCCAGATCAAGAGATAACTTGGCCGCGGCGGATAGAATTGATATTGGTAAATTTCAGGAGATAAGCGGTGAACAAGGAGCGTCAGGTTAAACAGGCGTCGTCCACCCACAAGGTTGAAATGAAGGCGGCCTGAGGCTGCGGGCGCTCCACTATTTCCCCGAATGGCGTGGCGCTTCTTTTAGGATATGATTGCTTTATGCTTGTCTTTCGTCGCGTCGCCTTCAACGGGATTGCTCTGCTCCTCCTTTTTGGCACCGCGCCGCAGGTTGAGGCATCGGCTCTCGACGCGTCGAGGATTGAGGCGCTGCTCGAAGATAACCGGTTGCCGATCAAGGACGGCGACGCGTCCGCGCTGCGCGCCTTCTACCAGCAACGATCTTTCGCGCCGGCTTGGACGGATGCCGATGCCGGCTCGGCGCGCGCAATGCTCGCGCACGCCGACCAGGACGGACTTGATCCCAGCGATTATGCCGTCCCGTCCGGATCGGCCGCCGGCGCAGACGACATCCTGCTGACTGAGGCATTTCTTACCTATGCCCATGACCTTGAGTCGGGACGGCCGGAGCTGAAAGCCATCGATTTGGACGTGGACTTGCCCGATACGCCGTTTGCCGCTGCGACAGCACTCGCCGCGGCCCTGCGCGGCGGTGATTTTACCGCCTCCGTCGCGGCCTGGGCCCCGCCACAGTCCGGCTATGCGCAACTCAAAGCGGCGCTGGCCGTTTACCGGCGGATCGCGGATCGCGGCGGATGGGCGCCTTTGCCCGCCGGTCACCCCGCTGATTTCGCGGAAGATACTGCTGGGGGTACAGCACTTCGTCATCGGCTTGGCTATGAAGATGCCGCCCTGGCCGCGGACCCGAACGGCAATCTGTCGGAGGCCGTCATACGATTTCAGGCTCGCCATGGCCTGGAGCCGGATGGCCGTGTCGGCATCCGGACTCTTGGCGAACTCAATGTTCCCGCCTCCGCGCGGGTAGCGCAGATCGCCGCCAACATGGAAAGGTGGCGCTGGCTGCCCCGCAGGTTCGAGGCGAGTTTCATCTCCGTCAATGTGCCGGATGCCCAGTTGGCGCTGACATTGCGCGGTCAGCAGGTGCTCGAATCCCGCGTCGTGGTCGGCAGGCCTCACGACCCGACGCCGATCCTGCGCGCCGAAGGCGCCGGCATTACCGTCAATCCTTTATGGAACGTGCCCGTCTCGATTGCCCGCAAGGAAATCCTGCCGAAACTGAAAGCCAACCCCAATTACCTGCTGTCACAGGACATGATTCTCGTGAATGGACCGCCAGGGGATCCTCATGGGCTCCGCGTCAATTGGCGCGCGGTCCCGAGCGGCAGCTTTCCCTATCGCATCCAGCAGCTTTCCGGGGCGAAGAATGCCCTGGGCACGATCAAGATCGAGCTGCCTAACCGTTTCGATGTCTATCTGCATGATACGCCCGGCAAGGCGGCATTCGCCTCGAATACACGCGACGTCAGTCACGGTTGCGTTCGCGTCGAGCAGATCTTGCCGCTGGCATCTTATGCGCTGACGGCAAACCTCGAGACCATGGATAAGATCAGCGAAGCGGTTTCGGCGGGGGAAACTCGATATTTCGCCCTGCAACAGCACCTTCCGGTCTATTTCCTGTACTGGACGGCGTTTGTCGGAAGCGATGGATCGCCCCAGTTCCGCCCGGATATATACGGCCGCGACCGGCGGATTATCGAGGCGTTGGACCGTCCCAAACCCGTGCGGGTCAGCATAAACCCGCCAAATTGCCGGAAAATCTAGGCATTCAAACAATTTGAGGGCGGCCGCGGCTCCTGCTAAAAAGCCCCTGATCAATTCAGGGACTTCGAATGACCCTCATCAGGAGACGCACCTTTCTGACCGGCGCGGCAGCACTTGCGGCATCGGCGCTGCCGGCTTTTGCTGACAACATCCCGGCGCGGACATTGGCCTTCAACAATATCCATACCGGCGAGCATCTGACGGTCGACTATTGGGTTGAAGGCCGCTATCTGCCGGACGCCTTGCAGTCGATCAATCATCTTCTCAGGGATTTTCGAACCGGCGATGTTCATGCGATCGATCCCCAGCTGATGGATTTGCTGGCGGGGCTGCGCTCGCATCTGGATACGACGCAACCCTTCGAGGTGATCTCCGGCTATCGCTCGCCGGCGACCAATGCCAGTCTCAGAGCGGAACATGAGCATTCCGGTGTCGCAAGCAAAAGCCTTCACATGCAAGGCATGGCGATCGACATCCGCGTCCCCGGCCGCCCGCTGACGGCTTTGCGGAACGTCGCGTTGGCGCAACGGGCCGGCGGCGTCGGTTATTACCCGGAATCGGATTTTGTGCATGTCGATGTGGGCCGCGTGCGCACCTGGTGACGGGCCGCCCGGCGCTAATGAACCGCGCGTATGGTATCGCCCGGGGCGATCATGTCCTTGCTTCTGCCCGGCGTGATGGACAGAAACCCGCTGCTCATGGTTCCCGGCGATACATAAAATCCCGAATCTTTCGGAATGGCGATATCGCTTCGAATGTTTAGGCGCAGCGTGGCCAGATAGTTCTTCGGTTCCAATGTCATTGCCGCAATCGAGCCGACCTTGACGCCGGAAATGCGCACATCCGCACCCCTGGCAAGACTGTCCACCTGCTTCATTTGAACGTTCAATTCATAGCCGGTCAACGATCCCGTTCCCGTCTGCAGTCTCATAAAGACGAGGAAGGTCAGCGCGATTACTATGACGGCAGCGCTCAACAGCGTCTCGAACGTGTTATTGCCGCGCATCGAACCCGCGTCCCTCATCCGCCATTTTTAACTCCCTCCCGGCAAGGATGACGCAAATCTGAAGGAAAGGGAATCGGCCGCCTTGATCCGCATCAACGCCAGACACCGCAACCGCACTATCGCCACACCGCAAATTGGGATACATAGTGAAATCTCATTCCGGATGACCGATCATGAGCCGAAGCGCCGCGCTAAAAAATCTCAGAATTTTCGCGGTGGGGGCAAGTGTTTGTTTGATCAGCACGATTGCCCGGGCCGAGGTCAGCGCGGATACCGCCAAAATGATCGCCCGATGTGAAACGTGTCATGGTCCGCGGGGCGACAGCGCCTTCTCCAGCACCCCGCGATTGAACGGCCAGCAGGCCGCCTATCTGGCGAGCCGCTTCAGGAGTTTCGGCGATCCCACACGGCAGGATCCCCATGCGACCAACAATATGTGGCCAATGGCGTCCCAAGTTACCGATGCGACCATGGCGACGATTGCAAAATACTTCTCCGGCCAACCGCCGACGCCGGCCCGAAGCTCCGGGCCTCTCGCGGCGGCGGGCCGCAAGATCTACGAGCAAGGGGCAAAAGGCGTTCCGGCGTGCCAGTCGTGTCATGGCGAACATGCGGAAGGCAAAGGCGCGGTTCCCAGACTGGCGGGACAACATGGGGGATATTTGACCACGCAGATGTGGTCCTTCAATTTCATGTTGCGCGGCAACGCCACCATGCACCCCAGCGTAAAATACATGACCGACGAGCAAATCCAGTCGCTGGCCTCGTATCTGGCGAGCGACTGAAGAACGGGGCCTTGTCGCTAAATCGAAACCGAATGGCGGGCGTTCTGGCGTGGCAAATATTGATCAAACGCCGCGCAGACCACGCGGGCGGCTGATCGCCATTCCGGCGATATCGTGATCTTTCCCCCATTGACCGCAACAATGCCGTCGTCCGCCATGGGAGCAAGGGTCTTCAACGCGTCCCCGAATATCGCGGGTGAGCGATTATTCCGGGTGGCGATGGCATTAAGGTCGGCCTGAAGATCGCACATCAGCCGTTCGATGACGGTCCTGCGGATGCGGTCTTCCTCGGTAAGGGCCACGCCGCGCGCGACGGGGATCTTTCCCTTCGTGATCGCTTCGCGATAGGCCGGAACCTGGGCGAAATTCTGGACGTAACCCTGGGGCAGGGACCCGATCGCGGAAGCACCCAGGCCGATCAGGACGGGTGCGCTGTCGGTCGTGTAGCCCTGAAAATTGCGCGCGACGCCGCCGCCGGCGGCGGCCCTCGCCAGCGAATCGCCGGCTTTGGCAAAATGGTCCAGCCCGACGGCGATGTAACCATGGGCGCACAATATCTCCCGCGCCAGTTCGGCCTGCTGAAATCGCAGCTCCACGTCCGGCAGCGCCTCTTCGGGAATCAGCGCCTGATGCTTCTTGAACTGTGGAACATGCGCATAGCCGAAGACCGCGAGCCGGTCCGGATTGAGCCAGAGCGCGAAATCGAGCGTCTTCTCCCAGCTTTCGAGGGTCTGGTGGGGCAATCCATAGACGAGGTCGATATTAAGGCTGGAAATACCCGCACTGCGTAACAAGCTGATTGCCTCAATGGTCTCTTCGTCGCTCTGAATGCGGTTGATGGCGCGCTGAACTTTGGGATCGCAGTCCTGCAGGCCGATGCTGGCCCGGGTCACGCCCGCCGTCTTCAACGCGCTCACCGTCGCGGCATCGAGCCCTCGCGGATCGATCTCGATGCCGAACTCGGCGTCGGGCAATATTTCGAAATGCGCGCGAAGCGCGGCATTGAGGCGAAGAATGTCGGCAATCTGGAGCAATGTGGGCGAGCCGCCGCCCCAATGGATATGGCTGACCTTGCGTCGCGTTTTCAGGGCGGCGCTGACCAGATCGATTTCCTTGAGCAGCAATCCGCAATAGTCCGTCACGGGCCTATAGTTTGTCACGGCCGTGGTATGGCAGCCGCAGAACCAGCACAGCGTGTCGCAGAACGGAATGTGGACATACAGCGAAAGCGGCTTGTCGTCCGGCACGGCTTCCAGCCATTTGCCGTAGACGCCGGAATCAATGCCGGCATGGAAATGGGGCGCTGTCGGGTAGCTCGTATAGCGGGGCACCCTGGCGGAGAAAAGATCCGATATCTGGGACATGTCTGGTCCTGGTGAAGCGACCGCGCCATTGAAGCGGTCTTGGGATCGGCCGGTTTGATCGGAAACAATTGCGCGCAAGTGTCGCAATGCGACATCGCGACCTTGCCGGGATTGATCCAGATCAAATGCTTCCGGCACGCCACCGTTCAGGGAGGCGATGAAAGTCCCGCGCCAATTGGCGGCCCCGGAAGAGGCACAAACCGGTTGATCTCAATCAAGGCAGGCGGCGGCGATTCGACCGATAAAAATGCCGGGAATCAGCGGGGCAGGCATGTTTTACCAAGCGAGAGGGACGTCGGGTGCACGGGCGCCCCGCGTCGGCGGCTGGATTGCCTATTGCGCCTTGGCGGCGGCGGCCCAAGCGGCCGCGCAAGCCGCTTCGAGGCGGTCCGAAACGACCAATTATGAGGGACTTTATGCAAGCGCGCGCTGAGACACCGTGGCGTCTCGACCATACCATCATTCCGCTGATCCTGGCGTTCGGTCTCATGGCCGGCATTACGGAAGCGGCGCGATCCCCCGACTGGCGGATGGTCATTCAGGGGTGGACGTTTGCGGCCTGCATGGCCGGCATCGGCGCCTGGTACATGTGGATGTACGCCGGCCGCATTCCCCAGGACGAACGCGGAACTTATGCCGACAGCGTCATTAAAGCCGGCGTCGTGGCCTCCATGTTCTGGGGCATTGCGGGCATGCTTGTCGGCCTCATCATTGCGCTGCAACTTTCCTTTCCTCACCAGTTCTATTTTCCCGACCTGCCATGGACGAATTTCGGCCGGATGCGGCCGCTTCACACCTCGGCGGTAATTTTCGCCTTTGGCGGAAATGTCCTGATCACCACGTCATTCTGGGTGGTTCAGCGCACCTGCAAGGCACGCCTGTTCGGTGGCTCGCTGTCCTGGTTTGTCCTTTGGGGCTACAATACGTTTATCGTGCTGGCGGGTACCGGCTATCTTTTGGGCATTACCCAGTCGCGCGAATATGCCGAACCGGAATGGTACGCCGACATTTGGCTGACTTTGGTGTGGGTCTGCTATCTGCTCACCTTCATGGGCACGATCATGGAAGCGCAAAGAGCCGCATATCTACGTCGCGAACTGGTTCTATCTTTCCTTCATCGTCACCATCGCCGTTTTGCACATCGTCAACAATCTGGCGGTGCCGGTATCGCCGCTGGAGTCGAAAAGCTACTCGCTGTTCTCCGGCGTCCAGGATGCTCTCACGCAATGGTGGTATGGCCATAACGCGGTCGGGTTCTTCCTGACCGCCGGCTTTCTCGGCATCGTCTATTACTTCATTCCGAAACGCGCGGAACGGCCGGTCTATTCCTACCGGCTTTCGATCATCCATTTCTGGAGCCTGATCTTCATCTATATCTGGGCGGGCCCGCACCATCTGCTCTACACCGCCTTGCCGGAATGGGCGCAAACCCTGGGGATGACTTTCTCCATCATGCTGTGGATGCCGAGCTGGGGCGGCATGATCAACGGTTTGATGACGCTCTCGGGCGCCTGGGACAAGCTTCGTACGGACCCCGTGCTGCGCATGCTGGTGGTGTCGGTCGCTTTTTACGGCATGGCGACTTTCGAAGGGCCTGTCATGTCCATCAAGACGGTCAATGCGCTGTCTCATTACACGAACTGGACCATCGGCCATGTTCATTCCGGCGCCCTGGGCTGGGTGGGATATGTCAGCTTCGGCGCGCTCTATTGCCTGGTGCCCTGGCTCTGGAAAAGGAAGCTCTATTCCAACGCGCTGGTGGAATGGCATTTCTGGATTTCGACGCTCGGCATCGTGCTCTACATCACCGCGCTCTGGGTGGCCGGCATCATGCAAGGCCTGATGTGGCGCGCCTATAACGATTACGGCTTCCTCGAATATTCCTTCGCCGAAGTCGTCCAGGCCATGCACCCCTACTACATCATTCGTTCCATTGGCGGGGCTTTGTATCTGGCCGGCACGCTGATCATGGCCTTCAATCTGTGGAAGACGGTGCGCAGCGGCGCCCCCGAAGCCTCTATTCCCAAAGCGATGATCGCGGAGCCCGCCCGATGAACCACGGTTGGTTGGAACGCAACTCCATCCTGTTGCTGATCGGGATATTGATCGTGGTGGCCATCGGCGGCTTGGTGGAGATCGCGCCGCTCTTTTGGGTCAATGGCACGGTCGAGCATGTCAACGGCATGCGCCCCTACACGCCCCTTGAGCTGGAAGGACGGAATATCTATGTGCGCGAAGGTTGCTATCTGTGCCACAGTCAGCAGATCCGGACGCTGCGAGACGAGGTCGAACGCTACGGTCACTACAGCCTGGCGGCGGAGAGCGAGTATGATCATCCCTTCCAGTGGGGCTCGGAACGCACCGGCCCCGATCTGGCGCGGGTGGGCGGTAAATATTCCGACGAATGGCATCGCGCGCATATGGCGGATCCGCGTTCGGTCGTGCCGGAATCGATCATGCCGCCCTATGCGTTCCTGCAAAAGACGCCGCTCGACTATCGCAATATCCGCAGGCTTTTGGAAACCAACCGTGAAGTCGGCGTGCCCTATACCGACGACCAGATCAAGCATGCCAAGGACGATCTGGAAGCGCAGGCGGACCCCAACAGCGACGGCGTAGATGCCTTGCAGAAGCGCTACCCCAAATCGCAGGCGCGCGACTTTGACGGCAATCCGAACCAGATCAGCGAGGCCGATGCGCTGATCGCCTATCTGCAAATGCTGGGCACGCTGGTGGATTTCAAAACCTACCATGCCGATGCCCCCGAGAACCGGAGATAGTCATGGAAGCCTGGGCTTATGAAGACGTGCTGGCCTTCGCGCAGAGTTGGGGCGCGGTCTATTTCACGCTGATGTTCGTAGCGGTCCTGGTCTACGCCTTCTGGCCCAAGAACCAGGCCGGCTTTCAGCGCGCCAAGCACATTCCACTTGATGACGAGGGCGACTGATGTCGGACGAAGAAGGAAATCGACAAGATCTCCGGCACGCAGACCACCGGCCATGAATGGGACGGGATCAAGGAGCTCAACACGCCGCTGCCGCGCTGGTGGATCACCATCTTCTATGCCTGCATCGTCTGGGCGATCGGTTATTGGCTGGTGATGCCGGCCTGGCCCTTGTTGAACGGCTACACCCATGGCTGGCTCAACCATTCGCAACGCGACGACGTAACCGCGAAGGTCGCCGAATTGCAGGCGGCGCGGGCATCGAAGGAACGCGAGCTGCGCAATGCCAGCCTGGCGCAGATCCAGAGCAATCCTGAGCTGCTGCAATTCGCACTGGCCGAAGGCAAGTCGGTCTTCGGTGACAATTGCGTGCCATGCCACGGCGCCGGCGGCCAGGGCGCGCACGGATATCCCAATCTCAATGACGATGTCTGGCTGTGGGGCGGGAAATTGACCGATATCCAGCATACCATCACGGTGGGCGTTCGTTCCACCAGCGCGGATACGCGACAGTCCCAGATGCCGGCCTTCGGGCGCGACGGCATCCTGAAACCGGCGCAGATCGACGATCTTACCGAGTATGTCGTCCATATTTCGAACCGTCCGGCCAATGCGGCGGCGGCTGGCCGTGCCACCAAGCTGTTCGCCGAGAATTGCGCCGCCTGTCACGGGCCGGCAGGCAAAGGCGACAGGCAATTCGGTGCACCGAATCTGACCGACAATGAATGGCTCTATGGTTCCAGCCGCGAGGATATCCACGATCAGATCTGGAACGGTCATGGCGGCGTGATGCCGACCTGGGGCGGGCGTCTGACGCCGGAAACGATCAAGGCGCTCGCGGTCTATGTCCACAGCCTGGGCGGCGGGGAATGACACGAAGGCGATCATGAACATGCGGCCAGAGATCAGCATCCAGCAAGCCCGGACCGTTCCCGTGATGGCGGCCGAGGGGGTTGCGCGCTCCGAGGCCGAGGCCAGCAACAGCGCCGCCAACCGCAAGCTCTACAAGTCGCGGGTGCCGATCTATCCCAAGGAGGTGGAAGGTCCTTATCGCACGGTCAAATGGGCGATGATGGCGTTCACCCTCAGCATCTATTATTTGGTGCCCTGGTTGCGCTGGAATCGGGGGCCGTCGGCGCCCCATCAGGCCGTGCTGGTGGATATGGCCCATGAGCGGCTTTATTTCTTCTTCATCGAGATCTGGCCGCAGGAGGTCTATTACATCACCGGCCTGCTGATCTTGTCGGCCGTGGCCCTGTTTCTCATTAACGCGCTGTTCGGCCGATTGTGGTGCGGCTATTCCTGTCCGCAGACCGTGTGGACCGATCTCTTCATCTGGGTCGAAACCAAAATCGAAGGTGATCGCGGCGCCCGCATACGGCTGGCCGCCGCGCCCTGGACGGCCGGAAAAGTCGCCAAGCGGGTCTCCAAGCATGCGATCTGGTTGATATTTGCCGTCGCCACCGGCGGGGCCTGGGTTTTCTATTTCCATGACGCCCCGACCCTGCTTCACCAGTTGCTGACGGGCACCGCAAGCGTGGGCGTATATGCATTTGTCGGGGGCCTTGCCTTCACCACCTATTCGCTGGGCGGCCTGATGCGCGAGCAGGTCTGCACCTATATGTGCCCCTGGCCGCGCATTCAGGCGGCGATGACGGACAACGAGGCCTTGTCGGTAACCTATCGGCGCGATCGGGGCGAACCGCGGGGTCATCACAAAAAAGGCGAATCCTGGGAGGGCCGCGGCAGCTGCATCGATTGCAAGCAATGCGTGGCCGCCTGTCCGATGGGCATCGATATCCGCGACGGCTCGCAATTGGAATGCATCAATTGCGCGCTGTGCGTCGATGCCTGCGACGATGTGATGTTCCGCATCGGCCAGCCGAAGGGGCTTATCGCCTTCGATACCGAAGCCAATGTCCAGCGCAGGCTTAAGGGCGAGGCGCCGCGGTTCCGTTTCCTGCGCCCGCGTACCGCCCTTTATGCGGGCATTCTCGTCGCCGTCGGCGCCATCATGCTGTTCAGTTTCACAACCCGCCGCACCTTGGATTTGGACGTCTTGCGCGACCGCAACCCGGATTTCGTTACCCTGGCGGATGGAGCGGTGCGCAACGGCTATACCCTCAAATTGATGAACCACAATGACGAATCGCGCATGCTTCGATCTGACTGTCGGCGGCCTTCAGGCGCGGGAAATCAATATCATCGGGCTTGGCAAGATCGCTATGCCGGCGACTTTGCGCGTCGATCCGGACAAGGTTCGCACCGTAAGAGTGCTGATCACGGTGGCACCGATGCACCTTCGGGGCGGCTCCCAGCCCGTAGCCTTTACCCTGCGTGATCCCGCGATCCATGAGACACGGACGGTCGATACGGTTTTCGTCTCGGGAAGCCGGCAATGAACAAGACCTTGACCGGCCGCGGCGTCCTGCTTTGGCTTTTCGCCTTTTTCGGCATCATTTTCGCCACGAACGCCTATTTCATCGTGCTTTCGGTAAAGACGTTCAGCGGCGAGGACGAGCAGAAGCCTTATCTGCAGGGCGTGGAATATAACGACACGCTGGCGCGCCGCGCCGCGCAGAGAAGACTCGGCTGGCGGGCGACAATGACCGCGACTCGTCTTTCAAGCGGGCATGTGCGTATCAGCGTTGCGCTTGCCGGTCCCGACGGCGCACCGGAGACAAAAGTGTCATTGATCGGGGAGCTTCGCCATCCCGCCGACGAATATCGCGACCAGGTGCTGAAACTCAAGGAAACGATGCCGGGCACCTATCAGGAAGAGCTGGCCAGCGTCAGTCCAGGATCCTGGGATCTGATCGTCAATAGCATCGCAGGGAATGCGCCATTTGAGGCGACGCGCAGGCTGTGGGTGCCATGACCCTGCCGCTCCGTTCCGCCGATATTGCCGACGACCTGTCACGCTATATTCACCGCCGCGACGACGGCGTGAAGCAATTCGAGGTGCTGGTCAGGGGCGCGCGATGCGCCAACTGCATCGCGAAGATCGAGGCCGGAACCAAGGGACTTGCCGGGGTTACCGAAGCCCGGCTGAACCTTTCGACCGGCAAGCTGACGGTTGGCTGGAAGCAGCCGGCCGCATCGCCACATGCCGTGTTGCGTCGGGTTCGCGATCTCGGTTATGAGGCGCAGCCCTTTGACGCCGCCGCCACCCTCGCCGCCGGGGAAGGCGAGGGACGGATGCTCCTTCATTGCCTTGCGGTTTCCGCGTTCGGCACGGTCTTCACCGTCGGGCTCACCGACGCGATCTGGTATGGCGGCCAGGATATGAGCGCGGGGATACGCCAGACCTTCTTCTGGCTCGCCGCCGCGGTCGCAATTCCCGTCACCCTGTATGCCGGGCAGCCCTTTTTCCGGTCCGCGTTTCGCGCCCTTCTGCGGCGGGGCGCCAACATGGATGTGCCGATCAGCCTGGCCTTGATCTCGTCGCTGGGGTTGAGCCTTTTTCAAACCGTTGCGGCATGGCGCGGATGTCTATTTCGACGCGGCCGTGATGCTGACATTCCTGCTGCTGATCGGCCGCTATCTGGATTTCCGGCTGCGCGACCGCGCGCGGGGCGCCGCCCGCCATCTGCTGGCGCTGCAATCGCTTCTTGCCCGGCGCTTCAAACCGAACGGCGACATCGAAACGGTGGCGGCGCGTGAACTTGTTGCGGGCGACAGGCTGGTTCTTGCCACGGGTGAACGCGCCCCGGTGAACGGCGTACTGGAAGGTCCGCAAGGCGGCAGTGCCGAGGTCGATACGTCTCTGGTCACGGGCGAAAGCATGCCGGTGCGCCTGCCGGTGGGTTCGGTGCTGCAAGCGGGATCCATCATTACCGGCGCTCCGGCGGTGCTGCGGGCGACGGCGCGGGTCGAGGATTCGCTGGTCGCCGATCTCGCGCGGCTTCTCGAAGCGGGGCAGCAGACGCGCAGTCATTATGTCCGGCTGGCGGACCGTGCGGCACGCGCCTATGTGCCGCTGGTAACCGGTCTGTCGCTTCTGGTGCTCGTCGGCTGGCTGGCGGCCGGCGCCTCGCTCACTGTTGCGGCGACAAACGCGATCGCGGTTTTGATCATCACATGTCCCTGTGCGTTGGGCCTTGCCGTTCCGGCGGTGCAGATTGTCGCCACCGGACGATTGTTCCAGCGCGGTCTGTTCGTGAAATCGGGCGATGCCCTGGAACGGCTTGCCGAGATCGATCTGGCGGTCTTCGACAAGACCGGAACGCTGACCACCGGATTGCCCGCTCTCAGCCATCCGGAAGAAATTGCGCCTTCCGACCTGGAAACAGCGGCGCGGCTGGCGCGCGCCAGCCGTCATCCGCTTGCCCAGGCGGTCGCCGCCGCGGCCGGGCCCGGGCCGGTGGCGGCCGGTGTGCTGGAAACGGCCGGGGCGGGGATGGAGGCCATTATCGATGGCCGTCCTGCCGGCTGGGCAGCGCGGCGTGGTGCGGCATGGCCGATGTTTCGCCGGCGGCGCGATTGTGGTTCCGGCGCGGCGATTCCCCGCCGGTGCCGTTCCTGTTCCGCGAGGCCATCCGGCCCGAGGTCAGAACAATGCTGGATGCCCTTGTTCAGCGCGGGATTGCGGTCGAGATATTGAGCGGCGACAATGAAACAGCGGCTGCGGATATCGCCGCGCAGGCGGGGGTGGCGAACTGGTTGGCCCGCATCGGCCCCAAGGAAAAAGCCGCGCGGATGCAAAAGCTGCGCGCCGACGGCCGCAAGGTGCTGATGGTCGGCGACGGCATAAACGACGCGGCTGCCATGGCGCTGGCGCATGTCTCGATCGCGCCGGGCACGGCGGCCGACGTCAGCCAGCTCGCTTCCGATATCGTATTGCGGGGCGCCAGCCTGATGCCGCTGGTGGAAGCGGTGGATGTCGCGCGCAAGGCGCACCGACTGGTATTGCAGAATTTCGCGATGGCGGCGCTCTACAACCTGACCGCGATTCCCCTGGCGGCCAGCGGCCTGGTGACGCCGATTGTCGCCGCCGCCACCATGGCGGGTTCGTCCCTATTGGTGACGCTGAATGCGCTGCGCCTGGCAGCCGGAAGGCAGTCATGAACGGCATTGCCTTTATCGTCGCATCCGCGCTGATGGTGGGCCTGGGCGCTCTCGGGGTTCTACTCTGGGCTCTGAGCAGCGGCCAATATGATGATCCGGATGGCGATGCCGAACGGATTTTGCTGGACGATGACTAGCGTTGGTCGGAGCAGGACCGGAATCGTGGCATAATGGGCTGACATAGCGGCCGATGGCCTGATCTGGGCGGAAACAATAATGATCCTGCAATTGGCACTTGGCAGCCTTCTGGTCGCCACCACCGTCCTGGTTCACACTTTCGGGCTTATCGCTCTGGCACGATCGACGCCTCGCGCCGCCGCCTGGCTGCAGTTTCACCGGCACAATTTGGGCCGTGCCATGACCATGGTCGGTACGGTGCTCGGCATTTTCTTCATCCACACGGTTGAAGTGTGGCTATGGGCGGCCACCTTCTCGAGCGTGGGGGCGGTGCACGGATTTGAGGACGCGCTCTACCTGTCGACAACCATGTTTTCGACGGTCGGCAGCCAGATCGCGGTCGCGCCCGAATGGCGCCTGTTGGCGTCGTTGGAATCCGTCAATGGCTTTATACTGATAGGCTGGTCGATCGCCTATCTGGTTGGCGCCTCGACGCGGCACGGCCCTTTCCGCCAAGGCGAGCATTTTTGACAAGGGCGGTTCGCAAGGGGCGCAGGGGCGAGTGCTTTTCCCGGCCCGCATTAGCGAATAGCCTGTCGAAGGAGCCGCGTTTCCAGCGGCCGGCCCATCGAAAGATTTGAGACATGACGAAAGCTTCCGCCGAAATGAAAATGAAGGCCGATGCCTTTTACGCTCTCCATCACGCGCCGGACGCCTTCATCATCCCCAATCCCTGGGACCGCGGGACGGCGCGCATTCTTGCCCATATGGGGTTCAAGGCGCTCGCCACCACCAGCATGGGTTATGCTTTTTCCATCGGCCAGCGGGACAACAGCCTCACCCGCGATCAGACGCTCGCCAATGCCGCGGATATCGCGTCGGCCACCGCTTTGCCCGTGAACGCGGATCTGGAAAACGGCTTTGGCGATTCCCCGGAGGATGCGGCGGAAACCATCCGGCTTTCGGCGGACACCGGAATTGCCGGGGGATCGATCGAAGATGCCAGCGGTCGCGCGGATGACCCGATCTACGATATCGGCCTGGCGGCCGAACGGGTGCGGGCGGCGGTGGCCGCGGCCCGTTCCCTGCCATACCGGTTTACCCTGACCGCGCGGGCCGAGAATTATCTCTGGGGCCGGCCCGACCTGAACGACACGATCAAGCGGCTGCAGGCATACCAGGACGCGGGCGCCGACGTGCTGTACGCGCCCGGCCTGAGGACGCGGGAGGATATCGCCGCCGTGGTGTCGTCGGTGGACCGGCCCGTCAATGTCGTGATGGGCCTGCAGGGCGTGCAGCTCGGCCTCGCGGAATTGTCGAAGATCGGCGTCAAACGCATCAGCGTGGGCAGCTCGCTCAACCGGGCGGCCTTGGGGGAATTCGTCAGGGCCGCCCAGGAAATGCACGAACACGGAACCTTCACCTACGCTTCGCGGGCGGCATCGCCCAAGGAGATGACGGCGATTTTCAATTCTTTTCGGCGCGGTCCGAAATACTGATCCCTAGGGCAGGGCGGCCAGGTCCAGGCGTTCGAGCGCATCGCGGTCCGCGAGCGCCTCGATTGCGGTGATGCGGCCGTTCGCCATCGAAAGCCGCAAGACCATCAGCAGCCGCCCGCCCGGCGCCACCACCAGACCGAGCCCGCCGTCCACCAGTGCCGCGCGCGCCGCCTGCGCCCGTCCGGCGAAGACGCGGGCCACCGCGTCGGCGCCGCGCAGTTCCGGCGGCCCGCCCATGCGGATCGCGACCGCATCGCCCCGGAACATGACATCGGGGTCCAGCACCGCGACCAGGGCGCCGAGATCGTTGGCGCGCGAGGCGGCAAGGAAGGCTTCCACCACCGTGCGCTGTTTCGGCAGTTCGGCGGCCGGAACCTCGCCGCCCCGCACCCGGCGGCGGGCGCGGCTGGCCAATTGCCGCGCCGCGTCGACCGAACGGTCCACGATGGGCGCGATATCCTCGAAAGGCAGCGCGAACATGTCGTGCAGGACAAACGCGATGCGCTCGGCGGGATCCAGCCTGGTCAGCACGACCAGAAGCGCCAATCCCACGGCTTCCGCCAGCAGCGCCTCCTGTTCGGGATCGCCCGGGGCTCGCGCTGTCCCGGCGGTTTCCGCCTTCATCGGTTCCTCGCGCCGCGATTTGCGGGCGCGCAATGCGTCCAGGCAGATGCGCGCGATCACGGCGGTCAGCCAGCCGCCGGGATTTTCGATCTCCCCGGAATTGGCATGGCTGAAGCGCAGCCAGGTCTCCTGCACGGCGTCGTCGGCTTCGCTCATGGAACCCAGCATGCGGTAGGCCACGGCCCGCAGATGGGCGCGATGAGCCTCGAACGTATCGGCTTGAATTTTTTTCTCGTCCATCGGTCACGTTTCTCCGTCCCGTTCCGTCAAACCTGTGACGTAACCGGGCTGCCGGATGTGACGGCTGGCCCAGCATGCAACAGGAGAAAAATCATGCAAGCGCGAATGAAAAATCCGGCCATTGTCATTCCCGAGGCCATGCCCGCCATCCAGGCGCTTTATGCCGCCACCGCAAAGGGCGGGGTTCTGCCCGCCGTGGGGCATCTGGTCCATCTGCGCGCCAGCCAGATCAATGGCTGCGGTTTCTGCGTCGATGGCGGGGTCAAGCATGCCAGGAAGGCTGGCGAGACGGACGACAGGCTGTTCGCGGTGGCGGCCTGGCGCGACACGCCCTATTTCACCGATGCCGAACGGGCGGCGCTGGCGCTGAGCGAGGCGGTCACGCGTCTGAGCGACCGCAGCGATCCGGTGCCCGACGCGATCTGGGACGAGGCCGCGAAGCATTATGACGAGAAAGGCCTGGCAGCGCTGCTGCTCGTCATCTCGCTCACCAATGTCTTCAACCGGCTCAATGTCGCGACGCGGCAGCCGGCGGGCGCGGGCTGGTGATCCCTCGCGAAGCGCCTTCCTGATGGGAAAGGGCTGATATAGGGTCGCTGGCGGGCAAAGCCGGATCGGCCATTATGCATGGGGCACAGAGGATAGAACAGGCTGTACCCGATCTGTGGCGTTCCATCCTCGCCGCCTCCGCCGGCAATGTGCTGGAATGGTATGACTTCTCGGTCTACGCCTATATGGCGCCCTTCATTGCGGAGAAATTCTTTCCCGGCGGCGATCCTTTGGCGGGACTGCTGTCGGTCTTCGCCACGTTCGGCCTGGGCTTTGTCGTCCGCCCGCTGGGCGGAATCCTGATCGGGCGGATGGGCGATCTCGCAGGGCCGAAAGGCGGCGCTGCTTCTCACCATTCTTTTGATGGCGGTGGGCACGGCCGGCATCGGCCTGGTTCCCGGCCGCGCGACGATCGGTGCCGCCGCGCCCTGGCTGCTGGTTTTGTGCCGTCTGTTGCAGGGCTTTTCGGCGGGCGGTGGATGGGGCAGTTCCACCGCCTTTATTTATGAATGGGCGCCCCAGGGGCGGCGCGGATTCTTTTCCAGCCTGCAGCAATCCAGCGTGGCGGGCGGCATGCTGCTGGGTTCGGCGGTCGCGGCTTTGTTCAGCACCCTTCTCACTAGAGCGCAGATGAGCGAATTTCGGCTGGCGCATTCCTTTCCTTCTGGGCGTGCTGATCATGCCGGTAGGTTTCTATATGTGGCGCCGGGTGGACGAGACCCCCGTGTTCGCTGCGAACAAAGGTGAGCCCGTGACCACCCAGGCGGGGCGCGCGGCTGGCGGCGCGGGCTTGCGGCATTATCGTGATCTGGACTGTCGCCTACTATGCCGTCCTTACTTACATGCCCACCTTTACCGCGCATTTTTCCCGATTGGGTCCGGCCGCCGCGCTGTGGTCCAACGCGTTCAGCCTTCTCGTTCTGGCGGCAATTATCCCGGTGTTTGGTCTGCTGGCGGATCGGATCGGCCGCAAACCCCTGCTGCTGGCTGGCGCGGCGGGGTTCGCGCTTGCTCTCCTATCCGCTGTTCCTGGTGATCGTGAAGAGTGAGAGCGCACTTCCCATCGTCCTGGCGCAGATCGTCTTCGCGTTGATGACCGCGATCTATTCCGGCGGCGCGCCGGCGGCGGTGACGGAGATCTTTCCGCCCGCATCGCGGCTGATGTGGATGTCCACCGGCTATAGCCTGTCGGTGGCGCTGTTTGGCGGCTTCGGACCCTATATTTCGACCTGGCTGGTCCGGAGCACCGGCTCGCCCCTGTCGCCGGTCATCTATATCGTCGCTTGCGCCTGCCTCTCGCTGGCGGTGATCCTGCCGCTCAAGGAAACGCTGCATGACGGATAAGGAACTTCAACCCTGGCAATGGACCGAAGTGCATTGGCGCGCCATCCTGGATCAGGTCCGGGCCGGTCGGGCGCTCCGGCCTCGAAGCTGGCCTCAAGGCGCGCGATGCGCCTTCGCGCTCTCATTCGATTCCGATCACGAGACCAACGAGCTGCGCGATGGCGGCAAATCCATCGGGCGGTTGTCCTGGGGCCAATATGGCGCACGGGTGGGCGTGCCGCGCATCGCAGCCCTGCTGGCCCGCCATGACGTCCGGGCTTCTTTTTACGTGCCGGCGGTGGCGGCGCTCACCTATCCCGACGAGCAGCGGGGGCTTGCCGCGGCGGGACATGAGATCGGCATCCATGGCTGGATCCATGAGCTGAACTCCGCACTGCCCTATGAGATCGAGCGGGATCTGATGCTGCGCGCTTCCGACACGCTGACCAAGATCACCGGTGCCCGGCCGGTGGGGCTGCGCACGCCGTCCTGGGACTTCAGCCCTTCGACCTTGCGGATCGAGAAGGAGATGGGCCTCCTCTACGATTTGTCACTGATGGCGGACGAGGATTGCTATGAAATCCTGCTGGACGGCGAGCCCAGCGGCGTCATCGAGCTGCCGGTGGAATGGGTGCGCGATGACGCGGTCTATTTCATGATGAACCGCTTCCAGGCGCAGCGGCCCTATACCCCGCCTGCGGATGTGTTCGATATTTTCCGCCGTGAATTCGACGCGGCCTACGACGAAGGCGGCATTTTCCAGCTTACCTGCCACCCGCACATTATCGGCTATCGTTCACGGATCTGGATCCTGGACGAGCTGATCCGCCACGCCAGGGCAAAGAAGAATGTCTGGTTCGCCACCCATGAAGAGGTGGTGCGCTGGGCAAAAGCCAACGCCGTCTAACGTCGCCGCATGGTCAGGTCCGCGCGCCTTGCGGGACCTGCGATAATATTTGCCGGAAAATCATTCCGCCGCGATGTCATATTCGTCGTGACGGCGAACGAAGCTCAAGGTGCCGGTTTCGTTGCGGCCAAGCGGGGCGCGATCCAGGATCATCAGGGTGCCGAGGATCTGCTCGGGACCGCGGCCGTAGCTCGAATAGGTGCGAAATACGTCGCCCTTCTCGTCCTTGAAAAACGCGCTGAGGCCGGGCAATTCGTCATTGGCCCGATCCGCGGGAATGCGCGAGAAATTATATTCGACGTCACCCGCGGCGAGTTCGTCCTTGGTGAAAGAGACATGGAAATCGTGATTGAAGCTGGTGCCGGAGGCCGATACCCAGGGGAATTTCCATCCCATCCGGGTCTTGTAGGCCTGGATCTCCGCCAAAGGCGCACGCGACACTGCCGTCCAGGTCACATCGTGATGGTTGAGATGCGGCAGCGCGCCGTCGATGTGATCGGAAAGAAAGGAACAACCGGGGCATCCGGCCTTCCAGCCGGGACCCAGCATGAAATGATAGACGATCAGCTGGCTGCGGCCGTCGAACAGATCGCTCAGGCTCTTCTTGCCCATTGGTGTGTCGAAGACATACGGCTTTTCGACCTTGACCCAGGGCAGCGCCAGCCGGGCCGCGTTCACGGCATCGCGCAGATGGGTTTCCTCTTTTTCCTTTTGGAGCAGCGCCTTACGCGCCGTCAGCCATTCTTCCTGGGATACGACGGGATGGGGCATGGGGGGATCCTCCTCGCCGGCATTCAAGCGGACAAGACAAGTTGATGTCAACCTTTCTGTCGCTGCAACCAGGTTCCCTTTTTATCGCAACGGAAGGAACCGGGGCGCGGCGCCGATCCGCCTTGTGCCTATTCGTGGTGCTGCAGGCCGCGGTTGACCAGCTGGAAGAAGACCGGCACGAAAAAGATCGCCAGCAAGGTCGCCGTCAGCATGCCGCCGATCACGCCGGTGCCGATATCGTTCTGGCTGCCCGCGCCCGCGCCGGTGGCCACCGCCAGCGGAAATACGCCGGCGATGAAGGCGATGGACGTCATCAGGATGGGACGAAGGCGCAAGCGGGCGGCTTCCATCGCCGCGTCGCGCGCGCTCAGGCCCCTTCTCTCCGCCTCCACCGCGAACTCCACGATCAGGATCGCATTCTTGGCCGACAAGCCGATGGTGGCGAGCAGGCCGACCTGGAAATAGATGTCGTTGAAGAGACCGCGCAGACTGGCCGCCGCCACCGCGCCGATCACGCCGAGCGGAATGACCAGCATCACCGACAAGGGGATCGCCCAGCTTTCATAGAGCGCCGCCAGGCAGAGATAGATGATCAGGATGGAAAGGGCGTACAGGGATGGCGCCTGGGCGCCGGACTGCTGCTCCTGGTAGGAGAGCCCCGTCAATTCGTAGCCGATGCCTTGGGGCAATTGCTTGAACAGCTTGTCCATTTCGGCCAACGCGGTGCCGGAACTGACGCCGGGCGCACCTTGTCCCTGCATTTCGATCGAGGGCAGGCCGTTATAGCGGGTAAGGGTCGCCGGTCCCAACGCCCAGCTGGCGGTCGCGAATGACGAGAAGGGCGCCATCGAGCCGGTGCTGGTACGCACGTACCAGCGGTTCAAATCCTCCGGCGCCATGCGGTAGGGCGCGTCGCCCTGCATGTAGACGCGCTTGACGCGGTCGTGATCGATGAAATTGTTGACGAAGGAGCCGCCCCAGGCCGCCGACAAAGTGGAATTGATGTCGGCGGTGGCCACGCCCAACGCATTGGCCTTTTCCTGATCGATGCTGATGTGGAGCTGCTGGGTGTCATCCAGGCTGGCCGGACGCACGCCGGCGAGCAGGGGATCGCGAGCCGCCAGGCCCAACAGCATGTTGCGGGCCTGGATCAGGCCGGCATGGCCGAGATTGGCCTCGGTCCTCCATCTCCAGATCGAAGCCGGTGGCGAATGCCCAGTTCCGGAACCGAGGGCGGCACCAGCGGGAAGATCTGCGCATCCGGGATGCGCAAGAAGCTCATGAAGGCGCGGCGCGCGATCGCGGTGGCACTGCGCTGCGCGCCTGGTCTTCAGTCCCAGTTCCGTAGACGGGCGAAGGTTATGCCGGCGTTCTGACCCACGCCGGTGAAACTGAAGCCGGCGACGGTGAAGACCATGTCGACATTCTTCTGTTCGTCCTTCAGGTAGTGATTGGAGACCTGGCGCGCGACCGCCATCGTATGGGGTTGGGTCGTGCCGGAGGGCAGGGTGATCAAATTGAGGATAAATCCTTGGTCTTCATCCGGCAGGAATCCGGTGGGCAGCCGCAAAAAAAGTATCCCCAGCGCGGCAACGATCAGCGCATAGGCCACCATCACGGTCTTGGCGCGGCTCAGCACCTTGCCGAGGTTGCGGTGGTACCAGTCGCGGGTGCTTTCGAAGCTGACATTGAACCAGTTGAAGAAGCGGCCCAAGAGCCCGCCGGCATGCTGGTGCTGACCGCCTTCGATCGGCTTCAGCAAGGTGGCGCAGAGCGCCGGCGTCAGGACCAGGGCGCACATGATCGACAGCAACATGGCCGAGACGATGGTGACGGAGAATTGGCGATAGATCACCCCAGTCGAGCCGCCGAAAAAGGCCATCGGCAGGAACACCGCCGTCAGCACCAGGCCGATACCGATCAGGGCGCCGGTGATCTCCTTCATCGACCGCAAGGTGGCATCGCGCGGGGCCAAGCCTTCCTCGCGCATGATGCGCTCGACATTCTCCACCACCACGATGGCGTCGTCGACCAGAAGCCCGATGACCAGCACCAGTGCGAACAAGGTCAGCGTGTTGATCGAATAGCCGACCACGGCCAAGCACGCCGAAGGTGCCCAACAGCACCACCGGCACCGCCACCGCCGGCACCAGGGTGGTGCGCCAATTCTGCAGGAAGACATACATGACCAGGATGACCAGCAGGATGGCTTCGACCAGGGTCTTGACCACGTCGCGGATGGACAGCCGGATGAAATCGGTATTGTCGACCGGGAAGAGCAGCTTCATGCCGGGCGGGAAGGTCGGCTCCATCGCCATGGCCCGTTTCTTCACTTCATCCACCAGCTTGAGCGCATTGGCGCCCGGGGACGGCATGACGGCGAAACCCGCGGCGGGATGGCCGTTCATTTCGCTGATGACGGCATAGGTGTCGCCGCCCAGTTCGACGCGGGCCACATCCGACAGATGCACCACCGCGCCATCCGGCGTGGTCTTGAGGATGATGTTGCGGAACTGATCCGGGGTCTGAAGCTGGGACTGGGCGGTGACGGTGGCGTTCAGCGCCTGGCCGGGAACGGTGGGCTGGCCGCCGATCGAACCGGCGGAGACCTGAACATTCTGGGCCTGGACGGCGGCGCGGACATCGGACGGCTCCAGGGCGAAGTTGTGGAGCTTATAGGGGTCCAGCCAGATGCGCATCGCGTACTGGGTGCCGAAATTCTGAATGCTGCCCACGCCCGTGACGCGGCTCAGCGTGTCCTGCATCTTGGACGTCATGAAGTCGGAGACGTCCAGGGTGGTGTAACGGTTGGTGGTGTCATACATGGCGACGACCAGCAGGAAGTTGGTCTGCGCCTTGGCGACCGTCACGCCCAGCTGCTGCACTTGGCTGGGCAGCTGCGCTATCGCCTGCTGCACCTTGTTCTGGACCTGCACCTGGGCGATGTCCGGATTGGTGCCCGCCGCGAAAGTGGCGATGATAGAAACCGAGCCGTCGGAATTGGACTGGGACGAGAAATACAGAAGATTATCCAGGCCGGTGAGCTGCTGCTCGATCACCTGGGTCACGGAATTCTGCACGGTCGCGGCATCGGCGCCGGGATAGAAGGCATTCACCGCCACCGCCGGTGGCGCGATGGTGGGATATTGCTCCACCGGCAGGGTGAAGGCCGAAATGGCGCCTGCCAGCATGATGACGATGGCGATGACCCAGGCGAAGACCGGCCGGTCGATGAAGAAGCGCGATAGCGACATGGGTCGCTCCTTATTTCATGCCGGACTGGGCGGCTGGCGCCGTCTGGGCCGGCATCGGCATCACTTTCATGTCGGGCCGCAGATTCTGGAGGCCCTGGACGATCAGCTTGTCCCCGGCCTTCAGGCCATCGAGCACCTGCCAGTCGCCTCCCACGGCGCGGCCGGTCTTGATGAGCCGTAGCCGTGCCATGTTCTGGTCGTCCAGCACCAGCACCGTGGGTTCGCCTTTCGGGTTACGGCTGACCGACAATTGTGGCACCAGGATGCCATGCGGATCGACGCCCTCGTTGATGGTGGCGCGCACGTATAATCCCGGCAGCAGCAAGCCGTCCGGATTGGAGAAGATGGCGCGAAGCCGGACCGTGCCGGTGGAGGGATCCACCGTGACGTCGGTGAATTGCAGCTTGCCCTTCGACGCATAGGTGCTGCCATCGTCCAAGGTCAAAGTCACCTCGGCGGTAAGCGGACCGCCGCGATCGATCTGGCCTTTCTGCGCGGCGCGTTCCAGCGCCAGCAATTCCGACGAGGATTGATCGATATCCACATAGATCGGATCGAGAGTCGAGATCGTGGCGAGCGCGCTCGTCTGGTTGGCGGTCACCAAGGCGCCCACCGTCACGGAGGACGCGCCGATGCGCCCGCCGATCGGAGCCGTGATGCGGGTATAATCGAGATTGATCCGAGCCGTTTCCGTCGCCGCAACCGCCTGCTTATAGGCGGATTGCGCATCGTCATTGTCCTGCGGCGCGATGGCGTTGGATCCCAGCAGCGCCGCATAACGCGTCGCCTTGACCTTGGCGCTGGCAAGGTTCGCGGACGCGCTGTCGTAAGCGGCCTGATAGGGCGCGGGGTCGATCTGGTAGAGCGCCTGCCCGGCCTTGACCGTACTGCCTTCGGTGAAGAGCCTGGCCTTGATGATGCCGCTGACCTGCGGGCGAACATCCGAGACCGCATAAGGGTCGGTTCGGCCGGGGAGCTCGGCGGTCAACTGCACCGGCTGCTCCTTGATCACAATGAAGCCGGCCATTGGCGTCATCTGCGGCGGCTGCTTCGGGCTGCAGGCAGCCAGAGCTGCCGCGATGGTCACGATGACCGTGAAATGGCGCAACATGAAGTCCCCTCAAACAACCGGCCTGGCCGGTTCCTGCGATTTGGGCGCTCTCCTAGCAGAAGCGGCGCCGATCCCCAACCTGCTGCGAGGGCAAATATCCCACCGCAGCCCCTACGTCGTTTGCCTTAGATAGGCAGGGCAGCCACGATTGAAAGGGGTCGCCAGATCAAAGACCACGTCTTTACATATGCTTTACATTTGTACCGCCGAGGGGGCGGAAAGGGCTCCTTCGGACCAGAATTTTATCGCGGCCCTTTCGAGAAGGGTTGCGCTGTCAATTCGACAAAGGGCGGCCTTGGTCTGACGGCGGGCTTCGGCGGTTCCCAGGGGAGCGTTCTCGACATACCAGCCCAGATGCTTGCGAAATACACGCAGACCCAGTGCGTCGCCATAGAATTTCACCGAGGCGGCGAGGTGGCCGAGCAGAATTTCCAACCGCGCCTTCAAACCCGGTTCGATCAGGTCGCGCGAAGCTAGCGCGGCGTCAAGATTGGCTGCGATCCAGGGTCTGCCATAACTTCCCCGCCCGATCATGATCGCATCGGCGCCCGATTGCGCGAGTGCGGCCTTCGCCGACGCCAGATCGGTGACGTCACCGTTGACGATGACGGGAATTTTCACCGCCTGTTTCACTTGGGCAACCGCCTGCCAGTCGGCCTTGCCCTTGTAGAATTGCTGCCGGGTGCGGCCGTGCACGGTAATGGCCTTGACGCCAAGTTGCTCGGCGCGCGCGGCGATCTCCGGCGCATTTCGCCAATGTTCGTCCCAGCCCAGCCGCATCTTGAGCGTGACAGGCCGCGTCGTGCCATTCACGGCCGCGCCGATCAGCCGCGCCGCCAATTCTTCGTCGCGCATCAGAGCCGAACCCGACAGCGCGCCGGTGACCTCCTTGGCGGGACAACCCATGTTGAAGTCGATAATGTCCGCCCCCGCCTGCTCGGCGAGACGCGCGCCTTTTGAAATCCATTCCGCTTCGCGCCCGACGAGTTGGATCACCATCAAGCGGAGGGCGTTTTCATCTTGCTTGGCGCCGACGGCGGCGCGGCGGACCACATCGGGCCGGCCGCGCGCAAAGCTGTCGCAAGCCACCATCTCGGTCGCCACATAGGGCGCCCCGAGTTTCGAAGCCGCCTGGCGAAACGGCAGGTCCGAGACCCCGGTCATGGGCGCGATCAGCACCCGGCCGGGAATGGTCACATCGCCAATTTTCAGGCTGCTCATGATCCGGCAATAGCCCCTTTCGCGGGGTTTTTCCAATAGTTAAGGCTTTGCGCCTTAGATAGGGAAATGTCCCTGGTCCGCCTCAACCGCCTTCTTTCCCGTCTTGCACCGGTCCGGTCCGTGCGTCTGGCGGGCGGCCGGCCCATCGCCAGCATCACCTTCGACGACTTCCCCAAATCGGCTTGGACGCGGGGCGGACCCGTCCTGGCCCGGTACAAGGTGCGCGCCACTTATTATACCGCCGGCGGCTTCTGCGGCCGCACCGTGGACGACAGGGTTTTTTATGACGCGGAGGATTTGCGCGCCCTCACCGCCGCGGGCCACGAAATCGCCTGCCACGGTTTCGCCCATCAGCCGACGCCCACCCTGTCCTCGGATGCCCTGGCGGCGGATGCGGCGCGCAACGCCGAATTCCTCAGGCCTTTTTTGAATGGCGTCGCGCCGCGAAAGCTATGCATTCCCCTACGGTTTGGCGTCGCCGCGGACCAAGAGGTTTTATGCCTCGCGGTTCACCAATGTGCGCGGCGTGCATCCGGGATTGAACAGCGGACGCGCCGACCTGGCACTGCTCAACGCTATTTCCATGGAGAGGCGCTGTTGGGACGGCGAGGCGATCGCGCGCGCCATCATCCGCGCCCGCCATGATCGCGCATGGATCATTTTCTACACCCATGATGTGAGCCAGGACCCCAGCCCCTATGGGTCAACGCCTGCCATGCTGTCGGAAGTTCTCGAACGCCTGGCGGACGCGCGCATCGAAATCCTGCCGATGCGCGAAGCGGTTGGAGCTGCTATTGGTTAGGCCATGAGCCATCAGATCGCCACCGCCAATCGCTCCCGGACCTGGACTTTTTTCGAAGGCGCCTGGCATGAAGGCAATGTCGCGATCATGGGCCCCCGCACCCAGGGTGCATGGCTCGCCTCGGTGCTGTTCGATGGCGCGCGCGCCTTCGAAGGCGTGACGCCCGACCTGGACCTGCATTGCGCGCGCATCAATCACTCCGCCCGCGCCTTCAAATTAAGTCCGGTGGTAAGCGATCAGGAATGGCTTGCGCTGGCCGAAGAGGGCGTCAAGAAATTCGATGCCGGCGCGGCGCTTTATATCCGGCCCATGTATTGGGCGGATACCGGTGCGGGCGGCGGCGTCAAATTCGATCCGGACAGCACGCGCTGGTGCCTGTGCATCTATGAGGCAGCGATGCCGGAACCCAGGGGAACAGCGATCACCTTGTCACCCCATCGCCGGCCGACGATGGAAACCGCGCCGGTGGCGGCCAAGGCGAGCTGCCTCTATCCCAATAACGGCCATGCGTTGCTGGAAGCCGCCGCGCGCGGCTTCGACAATTGCCTGCTGCGCGACATGCTGGGCAACGTCGCCGAACTGGCCAACGCCAACGTCTTCATGGTGAAGGATGGCGTGGCCTTCACGCCCGCGCCCAACGGCACGTTCCTGTCGGGGATCACCCGGGCGCGTGTTATGGGATTGTTGCGCGGCGACGGCGTGACGGTGATCGAGAAGCCGCTGTCGTACGAGGATTTCCTGGGCGCCGATGAGATATTCTCCGCCGGAAATTACAGCAAGGTGGCGCCCATGACCCGGATCGAGGATCGCCAGATGCAGGCCGGCCCGGTCTATCGCCGCGCCCGCAAACTCTATTGGGACTTCGCCCATTCCAAGTGATTACCGGCGCGCTTTCGCCTGCGCGCGGATGCCGGACAAGGTCGAGACCGGCGTAATGCCGTCGCCGTCATATTTGACATGTAGGATCGAGGGCAGGCCGGATGCTTCGGCGGCGCGGAAAGCGGGGGCGAAGTCCTCGGTCTTCTCCACGCTCGCGCCGAAGCCGCCAAAGCTTCTGGCATAGGCCGCGAAATCGGGGTTGACCAGTTCGGTGGCGATGACGCGGCCGGGATATTCGCGCTCCTGATGCATGCGGATGGTGCCGTAAAGGCTGTTGTCGAACACCAGTACGATGATCGCAAGTCCGTACTGAACGGCGGTGGCGAATTCCTGGCCGTTCATCAGGAAATCGCCATCGCCATTGATCGAGACCACCTTGCGCGCGGGATGCAGCAACTGCATCGCCACGGCGGCGGGAACGCCATAGCCCATGGACGCGGAGATAGGCGCGATCTGGGTGGCGAATTTCCGGAAACGGTAGAAACGATGAATCCAGGCGGCATAATTGCCGGCCCCGTTGCAGAGTATCGCATCGGCCGGAAGATTTTCGCGCAGCCAGATCATGATCGCGCTGAGGTTGACCGCGCCCGGTTGCGGCACCGGTGTTTCCGACCAGGCGAGATAGTCCTCGTGCGCCGCACGCGCCTGTGCGGCCCAGGGCGCGGGCCCACGCGGCACCAGCGCGTCCAGGGCTTCGGCGAACCGGATGGGAGACGCATGAATGGCCAGATGCGGTCGGTAGACGCGGCCCAATTCTTCCGCGCCAGGATGGACATGCACCAGCCGGGTCTGCGGCGTGGGAATTTCGAACAGCGTGTAATTTTGACTGGTGGTCTCGTTGAGGCGGGCGCCCGCCACGATCACCAGATCGCAGGCCTTGACCCGTGCCAGCAATTTCGGATTGGGGGCGAGGCCCAGATCGCCCGCATAGTTCGGATGCAGCGGATCGAACAAAGGGCTGCGGCGGTAGCTGGTCGTCACCGGCATCTGGAAACGCTCGGCGAAACGGGCCACCGCCGCGCAAGCCGATTCGCTCCAGCGGCTGCCGCCCAGCAGCAGCAAAGGACGCTGTGCCTGCGCGATCAGATCCTGCAACGCGGTCATGTCGGAGGCGGCCGGCGCGGTCTCCAGTGCCGCGATGAACGCGGCGGCGCGCGGCTCTGCTTCTCCCGTCAGCATGTCGCGGGGCAGCGCCAGCACCACGGGTCCCGGACGTCCCGCCATGGCGGTCGAAAAGGCCCGACCGACATATTCCGCCATGCGCGCGGGCTCGCCGATCTCGGCCGTCCATTTGGTGAGGCTGCCGAAAAAGGCGCGATAGTCGATTTCCTGGAAGGCGTCGCGTTCCTTGGTTCGGCGTTCGACTTGACCCACGAACAGGATCAGGGGAGTCGAATCCTGTTGCGCGATATGGATGCCGGCGGAGGCATTGGTGGCGCCTGGTCCGCGGGTGACGAAACAGATGCCGGGCCGCCCCGTGGCCTTGCCATGCGCCTCGGCCATCATCGTGGCGCCGGCTTCGTTGCGGCACGCCGTCACGTGAATTCCGCTGTCGTACAGTGCGTCCAGCACGGCGAGATAGGATTCGCCCGGCACGCAGAAGACATGCGTGACGCGCTGAGCGATCAATTGTTCGACCAGCACCCGTGCCGCGGTGCGCATGGCCGGCTTTTCGGACGGCGCATGCAAGCTCATCCGAAGATCACCTTCTCGGTATAGGCGAGATCGTTCAATTCCGGCGGGCAGGGACCTTTGTAAAGGCGCGGCTCCTTATCGGGCGCGTAATGCGAAAGCATCTTGCCGACCTTGCCGTCCAGGATGAAGCCTGGGCAGCCGCGCTTCAGGAAATGACGCCCCAGCGCCGCGCCGCAACGCTCGAATTCCGACGTCGCGCGGCAATAAATCAGTTCCATCATTGGCAGCGGCGGACGGGCAAGACGGCGCGGCTTGAACACAAAGGGCGAAAGCGTGCCGTCCTTCTCGCATATCAGACTGACGCAGCCCCAGGCACGATGGTCTTCCAGAAGCGCGCGTTCCGGCAGGTCGGTCGGGATTGTCTCGCGCACTCTGCCGCCTTCCAAATTCAATGCCGGAAAAGCGGCGCTGCGTCCGAAATTATAAGGGCTCCAGCCGGCGGCCTGCAGCGTACGCCGGGTATGCGGCGCGGGCGACGCATTGAGGTAAATCACGTGTTTGAGCTTGGTCGCCATCGAGACCAACATCATCGAATGTGTCCGATGGGAAGGGTGCACGTACCAGCTGGAGACGTTGGAGATTATCCGGTCGCCTCGCTGCGAAGAGATCGTCAGCAGCACGCCGACGATGCCGTGATCACTTTCCAGGACATAGCCGAAGCGGGGTATGCTCTCGATCGGCGGCAAGGCGGCCAATCGCTTGAATCCGTCTTGCCAATAGCCGCGCGCGCGGATGGGGAAACCCTGCGCCAGAAGCTCGGCGAGCTCATCCAAGTCGCTATCCGCGATCTGGCGACAACGCACGCGTTGATTGGCGGAGGCTTCGGCGGGCGCGAGCATGAAAGGCCTTTTCAAAGCCTTTATCGCGCGTTTTCCATTAGCGGAACGTTAAAGTTCCATGCCTATCCTGCGCCGGTTTTCCGGGTTTCATGTCATGACCGTTCAGGCGACGATCTTCGAAAAATTCGCGCAGGTGGCACGTGACCAGGATAAGCAACTCGCGCCCCTGAGCGACGACCTGGTGCTGCTGGAGTCGGGTTTGGATTCGCTCTGCTTTGCCATCGTGGTGGCCCGACTGGAGGATGAGTTGGGCGTGGACCCTTTCACCGCCGCCGAAGATGTCTATTTTCCCGTCACGCTTGGCGAGTTCGTGAAATTCTATGAAGATGCCGCCGCCTGATTTGCGGACCTATCTCAAGCCCGGCGGTGCGGGTGTCTTGCGCGCGCGCGACGCCGTTATCGAATTTGGCGCGCTTGCCGCGGGCAACCCGCTTTCGGTTGCGCGGGAATCGCTGGAAGGCGCGCATGTCCTGCTTCGCACGCGGAGCCAGTTCGCCGCGGCATTGGCATTGATCGCGCTGGACGGCATCGCCGGCCGCATCGTGATCGCGCCACCCGACTTGGCGGAAAATCATCTTGAAGATGTGGTCCACCGCGCGCGGATCGACGCGGTGGTGACGGACGGCAATGGGGTTGGCGGGTTGCGGCTGGTCGCTATTTCCGGCAACCTCCAATCCGGTACTCTTGTGCCGGCGACGCGCGCCAGCGAATGGATAATGTTCACCTCCGGCACCACTGGCGCACCGAAGATGGTGGCGCACACGCTCGAAGCGCTCACGGGTGCGATCAAGGCGGCGAATGAAGCCGCGACCTGGGGAACATTTTATGACATTCGCCGCTATGGCGGCTTGCAGATTTTCCTGCGGGCGGTGATGGGCGATGCCTCGCTGATCTTGTCCGATGCCGAAGAATCCATCGCCGATTTCCTGCGCCGCCTGGGCCGCGATGGCGTCAGCCATCTCACCGGCACGCCATCACACTGGCGCCGGGCCCTGATGAGTCCGGCGATCGATCATATTGCGCCCCGATACGTGCGGTTGTCGGGCGAGATCGCCGACCGGGCGGTGCTGGACAGCCTCAAGGCGCGATTTCCCGGCGCCGCAATCGGCCATGCCTACGCCTCGACCGAGGCGGGAGTTGGGTTCGAGGTCACCGACGGGCTGGAAGGCTTTCCGGCTTCCCTTGTGGGCGGGTCCGGACCGGTTGAAATGCGGATCGTGGACGGATGCCTGCAGTTGCGCTCGCCGCGCGCCGCTTCGGGCTATGTCGAACGTCACGCCGATATCGGCGGATGGGTGCGCGAGGACGGTGCGTTCAAGCAAGATGGATTCGTCGATACCGGCGACATGGTCGAATTGCGGGAAGGCCGCTATCATTTTGTCGGTCGGCGCGGCGGAGTGATCAATGTCGGCGGGCTCAAGATTCATCCCGAGGAAGTCGAGGCGGTGATCAATCGCCATCCCGCGGTTCGCCTGTCCCGGGTTTCCGGCCGCCGGAACCCCATCACCGGCGCCATCGTGGTTGCCGAGGTGGTGCTGGAAGATGGCGGGGACCGTGATACGATTCAGAATGAAATTCTGCGCGAATGTCGCGCCAGCTTGAAGCCTTTCCAAGTGCCCGCCATGGTGCGTGTCGTCGCCGGACTGGAATTGAGCGCGGGCGGAAAGTTGATGCGTCATGCGTAACGTACTGGTCACCGGCGGTTCGCGCGGTATCGGCCTGGCCATCGCCCGGAAGCTGGCGGACGACGGTTATCGCGTCTTTGCCCTGGCGCGCAAGGAAGCCAAGGAATTGAGCGAGGCGATCGCGGCGGCGCCGTCGGGGGCGATCAACTTCGTGCCCTTCGATCTGTCGCAGCTGCAAGCCATTCCCGACTTGATGCGGGAAATGAAGGCCGGGCATGGACCGCTTTATGGCCTGGTCAACAACGCGGCGTTGGGCCGCGACGGCCTGCTCTCCAACATGCATAATTCGGAGATCGAAGCCATGGTGCGCCTCAACACGCTGTCGCCCATTCTGCTGACCAAATACGCGCTCAGGGGGATGATGACGGCGGGCGAGGGCCGCATCGTCAATATGGCCTCGATCATCGGCTTCACCGGCTATAGCAGTCTCAGCGTCTACGGCGCGACCAAGGCCTCGATCCTGGGCTTTACCCGCAGCCTGGCGCGCGAGGTGGGGCGGGTGGGTGTGACGGTGAACGCCGTGGCGCCGGGCTTCATAGCGACCGACATGACGGCGTCCTTGACCGAGGAGCAGCGCGCCAGGATCGCCTCGCGCAGCGCGCTGAAGCGTCTGGCCGAGGCGGGAGATGTCGCCAATGCCGTGAGCTATCTGATGAGCGATGCCGCCCGCAACGTCACCGGCACGACCATCACCGTCGATGCGGGCAATACCGCTTAAAGCTTCAAGGCTTCGCGCACGCTTTGTGGCCAGGATTCGATCTCGGCTCCATGCGCCGCGAACAACGCCACCGCCAGGCGATCCATGCCGAAGGCGACGCAGCCGGTGTGAAGAACCTCGCCCGCCCGATTGTGCAGGCCCCAGACCTCGCCGAAATGTTCGCGGTGATAGTTGAAGCTCATGCAGGCGGTCGGCTTTTCTTCCGAAACCACCGGCACCAGCAGCTCGAATTTGAGCGATTGCTGCAACTGGCTGGCCGCCATCAGGACGCCGGCCCGGCCGAAGAAGGGATCGTTGGCGACGTCCACCTTATAGCGCAACCCGATGGCGTCGGCGATGTCCTGGGCCCGCAGGATCCAGGGCTGGCGGAATTCCTGGATCTGGTCCGGCGTGCCGATGCGAACATATTCGCGCATGCGAAAGCTCTGGAACCGATCCAGGCTTTTCGAAGGTTCGCGGCGGAAACAATCGCTCGCCACGTCGAAAAGATAGCCCTTGGTCCGGCACCAGACCGCGCTCGGCGGCGATGGGATAGACCGGGTAGCAGGCGGCCGGCGACAGGACCAGATCGGACGGCCTGAGATCTTCCGTCCAGCTGCCGCCCAGCTCGTCCTTGGCGGCCGAGATCATGATCTGGCGTTCGCTGCCTTCCAGGCAGGCGACGGCGCCCACAAGATTGGGAAAGCTCTTGAAGATAGCCTTGCTTCTCCAGCGAAGCGCGGCTCATCACCGGCGGAAAGCGAAACACCTCGGCCTGTTTGGGGCGATGGCGGGTGATCAGCGCCGACAGCGCCTCGACCACGCTTTCATACGCGCCGGTGCGGCCATAAACCCCGTCGACGCCCGATGGACTTGAAGAGATGCGCCGCCAAGCCTTCCAGATGGCCATCGTCCTGATGATGGCCGCAATCATGGGCGATGGGCTTGGCAAGATTCATGACGTCAATCCCGGATCGAAGAGGGAATGTCGGAAAGCAATGTCGAGGAGGACAGGTTCGACAGGATGCGGTCATTGTTGATCATGATCGGCGAGGAGAGAATGTCGCGCAGCGCGCGGCCGATGCTGAAACATCGCTGTCGTTGCGATAGCCGGAAAGGCCGGTGGCCCGCATCGCGGCCATCACCGTCTCCACCGCCAATTCCGAGGCATCCACCTTCAGAGATTGATTGCGGTCTGGAAATCCACCGCGCCCAGCGCCTCGGGATCGCCGGGCGGCGCTTTCATAGCGTTCCAGCGATTGCGCGATCAGGGCGCGCAGCGAGCGCAGCGCCGCCAGCGACCTGGTGAAATGGGGCATGCCGGGCGGCAGATCCGCGCCGGCCCGCGCCGCCTTGCGCATGAATTTGCGCGCCCGCTCCACCGCGCCGGCCGCGACGCCGCACCACACGCCGGACCACAGCAGATGCGAGGTCGGCACCATGCTCTGGGCGTGAATGATGCCGTAGGGAACCGGCAGGATCTGGTCGGGGCGGCCGACCGCCTTGAGCGAGAAGCCCGCGCTGCAGGTGCCGCGCATGCCCAGCGTGTCCCAGCCGCCGGTCTTTTCCAGCGTGTAATTCTTCTTCTCGAAAACCGACCAGCACCTGGTCGGAACCATCGGCGTCCGCGGCGCGCCGGGCGGTGGTGACCACCGCGTCGGCCTGGGCGCCGTAGGAAATGACGCTGGCGTCGCGCGACAGGCTGATGCGATCCTGCGGAATGCTCGATCGGGGCCGCCGAAGGAGCGCACATTGCCGCCGCCGCCGCCCTCGGTGGTCGAGGAAGCGACCAGCAATTGGTCGGTTGCCATGCGGCGCATGAAATCGTCGTGCCAGCCGCTTTCCATGCCGTGATGCACGATGCAGGCGGCCTTCACCTGGTGCATCGCGTAGATCATGCCGGTGGAAGAGCAGGCGCGGCCGAGCCGGTAGCACACATCCGCCACATCGCTGACATTGGCCTCCTCGCCGCCGAGAGAGGCGGGCACCAGGACGCCGAACAGATTTTCCGCTTTCAATGCCGCTTCCGCTTCCTCGGGGAAGCGGGCCTCTGCATCCACGGCGTCGGCATGGCTGGCAGCGATCGCGGCCACGCGTTCGGCGCGCACCATCAAAGCCTCAGCCTTCGGCTCGGCATGTTTGAGGTTGTTCAGCATGGGAGCCTTTGGGCCGGAAAGGCGGAAACAATAGGCGGAAATGCTGAAGCAAGCGTGAAACCGCGCCGTCATGGTAAGCAAAGCGTTAATGCCTCTTAAGCGAAACCAATGTTTTACGCTCCGACTTTTATGGTGACCTGGTTCTCGGGAGTTCCTATGTCGGTCAACCAGCGCATCATGGCGATCGCCGCCCGCATGCTGGCGAAACGCGGCGGCAACGCCATGCCCTCTTCCACCACCAATCTGCGGAACGCGGGGCTGACGTCGCTCGACATGGTCAATCTGATGCTGGCGATCGAGGGCGAATTCGACATCGAAATTCCCCAGAGCGCGATGACGCCGGAAAATTTCGACACCATCGCGGCAATCGAGGCGCTGGTTTCCGTCACCGCCACGGCCGCCTGAAGAGAGGCGCATGCCGCTCGACCGCCACGCGCGCCGCTTTCTGGAGATGCTGGCCGCCGCCGGCGAGGCCCGGGGCCGCTACGAGGATGCGGCCGAACGCCGCCGGGCACTCGACAGCCTGGCCGACCTGGTGGACCCGCCCCGCATGGAGCCGATCGGGGGCATGCGCGAGACCTTGCTTGCCGTTGACGACGGCGCGATCACGCTGCGCACCTATTCGCCCCTGGGCAGGCCGGAGCGCGTATTGCCGGGCGTCGTTTTCTTTCACGGCGGCGGCTGGGTGGCGGGCAGCCTCGACACCCATGACGGCTTTTGCCGACGCCTGAGCAATGAAAGCGGTTGCCGGTTGGTGGCGGTGGGTTACCGCCTCGCGCCGGAGCATCCCTTCCCGGCCGCGCTGGAGGATGGCTTCGCCGCGCTGAAACATATCGCCGGCAATTCGCGGGAATTCGGCGTCGATCCCGGGTGCCTGGGCGTGGCCGGCAATTCCGCCGGCGGTGGTCTCGCGGCGGTGATCTGTCGCCTGGCGCACGAT
This sequence comes from uncultured Alphaproteobacteria bacterium, assembly GCA_963769055.1. Taxonomy (GTDB): domain Bacteria; phylum Pseudomonadota; class Alphaproteobacteria; order Micropepsales; family Micropepsaceae; genus Rhizomicrobium. Next base: position 6,332 of record CAVYKF010000009.1, on the reverse strand, counting down.
GCAGGCGGACCTGCAATCGCCTTTCAGCTTCTCGTCTGTCCCATTCTGGATGTGGCGCGCGAATCGGCGGGCCGCCGCGAACTCAAGGACGGCTATTTCCTCGACCGTGAGACCATCGCGCGCGATCTGGAACTTTATTGCCCTGGGGCCGATCCAACCGATCCGCGCCTGTCGCCCTTGCTGGCGGAGGATTTCGCCGGCTTGCCGCCCGCCTACATCCATACCGGGCAGTTCGATCCATTCGGCGACGAGGGCGAGGCGTATGCCGCCAAGTTGACGGATGCCGGCATACCGGTGCATGGCTGCAATCATCCCGGCATGATCCACTACTTCTATTGCATGCCGCGCATGATCCCCTACGCGCGCAAGGCGGCGCAGATCATCGGGGCTGAAATCCGGTACGCGGTGCAGCCGCATCGGCCGGAGCGCCGCGCTCAGAAGCGCGCCAGGCCGGAGCTGATTCGTGCATAAAGCGCGGCATCGAGTGGCTGATACCCATCGCCGAGATCGACATAAAGGAGATCGGCGGTCCGCGCGGGATTGAATCCCTCCGCCGCCAGGTCCTGCTTTATCTGCTTGAAGGTCTCGGTGAGCGCCAGCGAGGACACCAGCCGCAGGAAAATCGGCCGCGCATAGTCCGGCAATCGGGCCGTCAAACAAGCCTTCAGGGTCACGAGATCTAGCGCGGCGCCGGCTTCCAGCGCCGCCATCCCGGCCTTGCCGTCGGCACCCGGCACCGCCACGCCATAGACAGCGGCGGCGGCGATACCGGGACAGACCATAAGGGCCGCGGCGACTTCGGTGGTGGAGACATTCTCGCCCTTCCAGCGGAAGGTGTCGCCAAGCCGGTCCACGAAATAGAAATAACCTTGTGCGTCCTGACGCATGAGATCGCCGGTGCGCACATAAGCATCGCCCGGTTCGAAGACATCGCGCAGAATTTTTTCGGCCGTCGCCGCTTTGTCGCTATAGCCCTCGAAGCGCGCAGCGCCGCCCGCGATCCGTCCAACGGCTTCGCCGGCCTCGCCGATTGTGACCCGCTGGCAAAAGCCGTCTTGGTTCCGCAACGGCTCACCATGTCCGTCTCGCCGGATCAGCGCGACGCCGAACCGATGCCTGAGGAACGCCGGGATGCGGCCAATCGAGCCCACCTTTCCCTCGGCGTTGTAGAGCGAGAAATTGCCTTCCGTGGCGGCGTAAAATTCCAAAATCTGCGGAATGGCAAAACGGCGCTGGAAAGCCTCCCAGACATCGGCGGACAGGCCGTTGCCGCAGGCCAGGCGCAATTTGTGCGCGCCGGGCCGCGGTTCGGTCTTCAACAAATAGCGGCAGAGTTCGCCGATATACTGAAAGATGGTGGCGCCGCTTTCGGCGACATCGTCCCAGAACAGGCGGGCGGAGAATTTCTCGCGCAGAACAACCGAGCCGCCTTTCAAGAGTACCGCGCCGGAGGCCACGACGCCGCCGACCGAATGATACATGGGCAGGCAGTTGTAGAGCCTGTCGCTGGACCCAGCCTGCATCATGCCGGCGAACCAATGGGTCCAGCTCATCACCCGATGATGGCTGACACGGGCGGCCTTGGGCAGCCCGGTGGTGCCGGAGGTGTAGATCAGGAGTGCCGGGTCGGCCAAGGTGACGTCGCGCTCTTCCCCCTCCGTCAGTGGCGCGTCGGAAAATCCCGCCACCCCGTCTGCCAAGAGTCGAATCGTGCGGCCAGACACGCCCGCCGGGTTCGACTTCCGTCAGCGCGGGCGTCAGCTCTTGCGCCACGATGATGTGCCGGGGGCCGGCGATGGCCAGGCAATGCGCCAGCGCTGGTCCCCTGAGATTGGTGTTGATCAGCGCTACCACCGCGCCCATGCGGGTGATGCCGAGCCAAATCGCGAGATATTCGGCGCGATTGGGCACCAGCAGCGCCACCACCTCGCCCTTGGCAAGGTTTTGCGCCAGGGCCCAGCGCGTATAGCGGCGGGCTCGGCCCGCGAGTTGCGCATGACTGAAATTCTCGGGAGGACTGATCAGGGCCGGCGCGTCGCCGAAACTTTCGCCCAGGACATCCACCACACGCGGAAAGGTGCATCGCGGTTGTAACTCGATTTTTGACGTCATCTCGAGCGCGCTCAGCCACGCCTTGGATGCGGAGCGATCGCTTGGCAACGGCGAAGGTAAAGCGGCGATCATGCTGTTTCAAAACGGAACGAGTTCCCGAAGAAAATAGCGAGCCTGTCCTGCCACCGCGTTAACGTCGTTCTTGGATCGGCAACAAAGTTCGTTAATCACCGATGTCTTAGACTTTGCCAATACAAACAGGCTTGGCCTATGCGCGCCGAAACCATCGCAATTCATTCCGGCTTCGATTCCGATCCCGCCACCAAGGCTGTGGCCGTTCCGATATACCAGACGGCGGCCTATGCCTTTGACAGCGCCGATCACGGCGCCGCCTTGTTCAATCTGGAAGAAGACGGCTATCGCTACAGCCGCATCGCCAATCCCACCGTCTCGGTTCTGGAAACCCGTGTCGCCGAACTGGAGGGCGGAGTCGCGGCGATTGCCACCGCTTCGGGCCAGGCCGCGCTTCATTATGCGTTCGCCAACATTTCCGATGGCGGCGGCAATATCGTTTCCGCCGCCCAGCTATACGGCACCACCCACACGCTGCTGGCCCATCTCCTGCCGCGGTCCGGCATTAAGGTGCGGTTCGCGGACAATGGCAGCGCGGCGGCGATGGCGGCGCTGATCGACGAAAACACCTGCGCGTTATTCTGCGAGACAGTTGGAAATCCGGCCGGCAACATCTGCGATATCGAGGCCATCGCGAAAGTTGCCCATGGCCATGGCGTGCCCCTGATCGTGGACAACACGGTGGCGACCCCGATCCTGCTGCGCCCCATCGACCACGGCGCCGACATCGTGGTGCATTCGCTGACCAAATTCCTGGGCGGCCACGGCGCGGCCATGGGCGGCATCATCGTGGATGGCGGCCGGTTCGACTGGAAGGCGCACGCGGAACGCTTCCCGCAATTCACCCAGCCCGACCCCTCCTATCACGGCCTCGTCTATGCCGAGCGTTTCGGCGGCGCCGCCTTTACCGCCAGAGTGCGCAGCGTCTATCAGCGCGCCACCGGAGCGATCCTTTCGCCGATGAGCGCCTTCCTGCTTTTGCAGGGAATCGAGACGGTCGCGCTTGATATCTCCCTCAACTAAATCTCTCTATGATTGTGGATAAAGAAAAAGGAATTCCAGTGATGTATGACATCTATCCAGGAAGCATTGTTGATGTTACAACCCTCAAAAACACAATCAAAAAGATAGAAGCTTACGGAGTGGAGAAGTATACATTGGTAATGGACAGAGGATTCTTCAGTAAGGGTAACATTGAAGAACTACTCCATGAAAAAATTCCATTTATTATGCCAGCAACAATGACACTTAAAAGTGTCAAGGAGCTTATGAGTTCAGCGCAAAAAGACATTGAAAGTCCTGAATATCTTCACAAGTTTAACAAGAAACCGATATTTGTAAAACCAGTGACTCTTGAACAAAAGGAGTTTAAGATGGATGGATACTGTTTCTATGATCCGAAGAGAGAACTTGAAGAAAAGAGCGCATTTTACTCCCGTCTTTATGACTTGAAGAAAAAACTAGAAGAAACGACAATTCCAGGATGGAGAAACGCAGGAGAAGTATTCAAAGAGAGGGCAAAGGAAATGGCAAGTTTCTATTCTTGGGAAAAGATAGATGACCATTTCAGGATCAATATCAAGAAAAATGCAGTAACTCAGAGAATAAACAGAATGGGGAAGTTTTTCCTTTTTTACTATGGAGAACGTGACTGGGTGGAATGTCTTACCGTCTACAGAGAAAGAGATATTGTTGAAAAAGGATTCAAAATAATGAAGAATGATATTCAGTCGCTTCCACTAAATACAAGTAAAGATTCAACAACAAAGGGGTTTATTTTTGTCTGTTTCATCGGACTGATAATTAGAATGAAGCTACTGAGTATGATGAGAGAAACAAAGATTATCGAGGATTATACAGTAGAAAGTTTACTCTTAGAGCTTGAAAAGATAAGAAAGGTAGAACTACAAAATGGAGAAGTAATGGTTACAGAACTTACAAGGAAACAAAAAGAAATTATGGAAAAATTGAATTTATGCGCTTAAAAAGGCGGAAGTTAGGTTAAAAACAAATCATTTTTTGATATCCTGAACTATTTTGCAAATTAATAGATAGAGCTTTTTATGAAAATAGGTCGTGGGTGTGAGTTATTGAAAAAAGTAAGCATAAGAATCTCTTTACATTTTCCTCAAATACAGGAGATGTACTCACTTTTTCGGAATTGATCAACAATTCGTGTACACGACCCGGTTTTTCCATGTAATTAAGAGTTCCAACTAACGGCAAGTGCTGGAGCAACCATTAAAGCATACAACAACGCTGTACCCAGTAAAACTTTGAGTTTTGTGCTCATGAAAACCTACCTCCTTTATGTGTTTCTTAGTTTAATATAAGCTACTCACTTAATCTATTTTTCGTTTTACCTAATTTGAAAATAAGGTCGTGTCGCGAGTTACTGAAAATCGTAAGTACAAGAATCTCTCTTTATTTTCCTCAAATGCAGGCAAGTACTCGTTTTTTCAGAAATGCTCAACAACTCATAGACAAGACCCAAAAGTCCAGAATTGTGATTATACTTTGGAATCGCAGTAATAGAAAAAAATCCCGTGAAGACCCTTATAAATTCCTGGCTGGCATTATACCCTAAAAGTCCTCCTCAAATAAAATCATTTAGAAACCTTTAAGCCTCAAAAAGGACATATTTTAATGGCTATTTCAGGCGCCATCCTTGGAAAATAAGGATTGAAAGATATCCTGGGCTAAGTTCTGAAGGATATGTCTGCATTTTTTTAAACTTATAACTATTGTGATCATCTAAAATTTAAAGTCCAGTGTGACGAAGTGGATTACCCGCTTATCGTACAAAGGAGTAAGAATCATGCGTGATGAGAAACTGATCAAAGTACTTGCAGAATATCTCGCTAAATGTGCAGAAATACATGCAGAGCACGAACCAATACCATCAGAGAGCTTGGAGGACTTTATAATAGATGTTGTAAGCTGCATAAATGTGTGCGATGAATGTACAGAGTTAATCCCACTTAAGAAGGCACGCGAAACTATCAAACTTGCAAGGCGTGAATTTGAATGGCAGTGTGAAAACGTAGAGCATCCGGTAATTGACCGGGAAACCTGCCTGCGGAATGCAGCCTCGGGGCATGTATGAAACCGTTGAGAATTTGCCTGGAAATCCGTTTGGAAACGCCGCAGAATTGCGGATTATGTTTCAAGCACCATCCTCGTAAAATGAGGATTTAAAGAGGATTTGCTCCTCGTAGTTGATATTTTTGATAAACCTCTGATTTAACAGCTCTCTTAAAGTCCATTTTTTTTAGTAATTTTATTATGCAAGTGAACTTATGTATAAAGTTAATTTTAACTGTTGACATTTTTCTGGTTGTAAAAAGAGCGAAAAAGCTGAAAAAAGGTTTGAGTCCGAGTTAACCCTATATCTCTGGGTACGTTTGCCTTCAGTGAATGGTTGATATCATAAATCGGCGTTGCTGCAAAATTAGCTTTTTGGCTCGGATTTTGCAATAAAATATTTACATTTTTGCAATAAAATATTTACATTTTTGCAATAAAATTATTTATATGACCTATTTTTATACTATAATTTCAAATTAGTTTCATTATTTGTAGTCATCTATATAATTAGGTGGAATTGAAATTCCGTCACTGCTTAGTGAAAATTTAGAGGTGCCTGTTTGAAAAAATACATATATATAATACTGTTTTTTTTGCTAGCCGCAATTTTTGTCGGGGTTTTTACTGGATCAAACAGCGATAAAACTACTTCTCAATCTCAGGCAAATTCGCCACAGTCGACCCTCGCGTCCGCCTATCAGGACATTCAATGGGGAGCTAATGTTCAGAAACATTTGAAGGTACTTAAAACTGATTTTGACAATGTATCCAGTGCTGCAAACAATTCTGATTACGCCGCGCTCGCTATAAATGCACAGTACATAATTAACGATACACAGAAGGCCATCGAGGAAAACGATCAATATAAAGTATCTCCCAAGCTCCAGGAACCGCAGAAAGAATGGAGGATGGCTCTTCAGGACTACAACTCTGCAGGTCAATTTCTGCTGCAGGGGGCAAATGAAGCGAAAAGAGGCAGCAGTGGATTTGAGAATTTTCAAAAGGCTGCGACATTAAGAAATTCTGGAATAGTTCATTGAGAAAGTGTCTGAGTCATTAGG